>NZ_JAFFOB010000008.1 GCF_016918935.1 Roseitranquillus sediminis | reverse complement strand
CGGTCCAGAACGACGCGCTCGTACCGTCGCTCGCCGTCACGTCCTGCCTGGCTTGGACCGTCTGCCCCGCCGACAGGACGAAGCCGGCCTCGGCAGGCGATCCGTCCACCAGATAGACCGTCGCCGTCCCGGCGATCCCGGACGGGTGCGAATAGACCCCGGCGGTGAAGGCCGCCTCCGGGCTCTGCTGCTCCGCCAGTACGCCGAGGCGAGGACTCTCGGTCCCGGTGATCGGATGCCGGGCGATCGTGGCCGCTGACGTGAACCGCTGCTCCAGGCCGTCCGCCGCGCGCACCGTCTCGGTGACGGTGTAGCTCGTGCCGCCCACCGCCCGCTCGTGCGCGGGGGCGAAGTCGTGCGCGACCACCGTCGCCGGGCCCGAGCCGTGGCTGTAGGTGCCCGGCACGTAAGCTTCCCCGAGCGGCATGCCGTCGTCGAGCGCGTCGAGCCGCGGTGCCGTCGCCTGGACGATCGGATCGACCTTCGGGCCCGGCTTCTTGGGACCTCCCTTGCCCTGGGTGGAGGCGCTCAGTCCAATACCAATCGAGATCAGCATAGGACCGTGATCCCGGTGGCGGTCGTCCCGGTGGCCCAGATCCGCGACACACGGATCGGAAAGGTGATGCCCGCGGCGACGAAGACGGACGCGACGTCTCCGGCCGCCGTGGTCACGCGCACCGAACCGGGTTCGGCCACGTTGAGCGCGCGCGACACCAGCGCCAGGTCCTCGTCGTCATGAGGCTGGATCTCGATCACGCGAGTGGCGGGACTCTCGAGGCCGCTCTGGAATCGCTTGAACGGATCGGACATTCGGCATCTCCTGAGGATGGAAGCGTCTGGGCGTTCCGGTCCGAAGGGGCCGGACGCCTTTGAAGCGCGACGATAGGAAAGCCGTGTTCACGGTTTTTTAAGCGACCGTCCGGCCCCCGTGGATCATCCGCACCCGGTGCGCTAGCACTCCCGAAACCGGAGGTTCCCGGCATGACGCCACCCAGACCGCTCCTCGCTCCGCGCCTCGGATCCGGAGCGCGCCTCGACCGCCCGCTCGCGGTCGATCCCGGCCTGTGGGAGGGCGCGACGGCGATCGCGCTGCAATGGTGCCGCGACGGGGATCCCATCGCCGGCGCCACCGGGTCCGCCTACACCCCCGCTGACGAGGACGACGGCGCGGCGCTGAGCGTCCGGGTGCGCGCCAGCGGCCCCGGCGGCGAGAGCCTCGCCGAGACGGAGCCCGTCCGCGTGACCTGCGCGGCGCCGGTGGCCAAGCCACTCGTCCTCGACGACGTCTTCGACGCCGGCACCGGCCTTCAGGTCGTGCCCGCCGCGCACGCCTTCGCCGGCCGGGCGCTCCGCTTCACCGCAGAAGGCGCGGGCGCCACGGCCGACCCGCGGACGGGCGAGGTCTTCGTCCCCACCGACCGCCCGACCGAGGGCGAGGACGTGGTGGTGACCGCCCGCAACTCGGGCGGCGCCGATCACCTGGTGTTCCGGGTCGCGATCGAGGGCGAGGCCGGGGAAGACCTCGCGCAGACCCGCCGGACCTCGGAGCTCGTCGCCGACGGCGTCACCTTCCGCTTCGCCGACGCCGCCGAGACCGGCGCCTTCATCACCGGTGCCGCCGGCGCGGGCGATCCGTTCGTGGTGGGGCCGGTGACACTGCTGGGCTACGATCCCGGCCCAGCGCGACTGCCCGGCGGCCGCGAGGTCAACGGCGCCATGGTGAACCCACCATGCGGCCGCACCTTCGGCTTCGACAGCATCGCCCGCAAGAAGTACGACCCGGCGCTGAACGCGGGCCTCCGCCTGCCGCTCCGCCTCGAGCCGGGCGACAGTCTGGTGGTCGCCGTCAGCGACCCGTCGGCCGAAGAGTCAAAGCGCTCCCTCGATCGGTTCGTGGTCCTGACCTGCCTGGCCGAGACGCCGCCCGCCGACGCCTTCCGCCCCCCCTATTCCGGGTCGGAAAAGCCGCTCCACCGGCTCGGCGACATCGACTTGTCCCGGCTCGCGCGGCTCGAGATCCACGCCGCCGACCTGATGCCGCCGCTGGCCGAGCTCGAGGCACGCTTCGCCCGCTTCGCCATGGACCCGGTGCCGAACTGGAACCGGGACTTCCTCAGGGCCGACAAGCATCCGCCGCACTACGGCCGCGGCCTCTGCCACGACGAGGCGGCGCCCTACGTCTGGGTCAACTCGGCGATGCCCGACGCGCACAAGCTCAGGCTGGTCCTGGGCCTCGTGCAGCGCGGCATCGACCGCTACGGCGTGTTCCGCAGCGCGCGCGAGCAGGGCTTCCAGCCGTGGCGCGGCAGCGGCGGACATAATTCGGGACGCAAGTTCTCGATCATGTTCGCCGGCCACCTGCTCGACGTAGACGAGATGCGCCACGTGGTGCGCCAGACGCCCCCGGGTGCAGGATTTCAGGAAGACGAGATGACCTTCCACATCGCCCCCGAGCATGTGGAGGCGACGAACGGTCCGGACTGGGACCCCTCCTACGAGGACCGGCGGCCGCAGCAGCCCTACCCGCCGGCCATGATCGGCACGCCGGAATGGCGCGGACGCCGCGAACCCGAGAAGGCCAGCGCCTCGTGGACCGGGCATCCCTACCGCCTCGTCGCCACCCACAACGCGATGCACGGCCAGACGCTGGCGGCGCTCGCTATGGGCCTGCAGGACGCCTGGGGGCACGACGCCTACTTCGACTACCACATCCGCTTCATGGAGATCATGAACGGCGCCTACGACCCCTGGCGGTTCCGCGGCGGCAAGCAGGCGCTCTACAACCCCGTGACCGGCTCGCGCCGCCAGGAGCCTTGGCCCGGCTGGCAGCGCCGCTGGCATGACGAATGGTCGTGGCAGATGCTCAAGCGCCACCGCTTCGACTTCTACCGCTTTCCCTGGAGCTAGCCCCGCGGGCTCCACGGCCGCCGTTGTCTGGCGGCCGGGCATCTGTCATGTTTCCGTTACAAACGGGATCGGCAGTCCGCGTCAGGCGGCCGGCCATGTGAAGGTAAGACACGACATGACGAGTGACCCCCATTCCTCCCACGCCGCGGAGGACAAGAAGTCGGATATCGACAACCTCTACGCGGCGCTGCGCACCGTCGATCTCGCGCCGTGGCTGATGAGCGGCGCGATGCTGGGGTGCATCCTCCATCAGGACACGCTTCCCGGAGACCGGGACATCGACTTCGGCCTGATGGCCACGGACAGGGACGCCTTCGACAGGGCAATCCCGGAGCTGAGGCGCCGAGGCTTCGACATCCGCGAGCGGTTCGATCCGGTCACGCTGCGCCGCAAGAACATGGTGACGCTCCGGCGCCGGTCGCTGCCGATCGACGTCAAGTTCTTCGACGCGAACGAGGGCTACGTCTTCCGCGAGATCCACAAGAGTTTCGACAGGAAGGCCGCGCTCGTTTGGGAGCTCGCCGATTTCCTCCACTTCGGACGGTTCGGCACGTACTCGCAGGTCCGGCGCAGGTCGGTCCTGCTCGCGCGGGTCCTGACGGCGGCGCGGGCGGTGACGCCGGGACCGCTGCACCGGGCGCTCGGACGCATGCTCTGCCGGAAGTGGCGGACGATGAACACTGCCTATGGCGTCGAGATCCACCGCGCGGAGCAGTTCGTGGACACCGAGAAGGCAGTCTATGCCGGCGCCGAGGTCCTCATTCCGCGCAACTGGCGGGAGTACGTCCTCGAGGAATACGGTGACGGCTGGCGCGATCCCGATCCGGCCGGAAAGGGCGGCTGGAACAAGAAGAGCCACCTCGTCTTCCCGAAGTCGAGGACGCAGCTGAAGCTGATCGACGCGGAGACCCTCGAGCGCTTCCGGGCTGCACGCCTCGTCGAGGCCTAGGGCGCCTTGCCTCCCGAGGCGGCGGGCATCACGCCGGATGCCGCCGCTTCCCGCCCTTGTTCAGCCGCCGACGCCCACCAGCGCCATCTCGCGGAAGGTCTGGCTCCCGGCGATGAGCTCGTCGTAGGTGCCGCTGGCCGCCACCTCGCCGTGCTCCATCAGGAAGATCCGGTCGCAGCCCCTCACGGTGCTCAGGCGGTGCGCGATCATGATGATCGTCTTGTCGTGGCCGAGATTGCGCACCGCGTCCATCACCGCCCGCTCGGTGAGGTTGTCGAGCGCGCTCGTCGCCTCGTCGAGGATCAGCACGCCCGGATCGTGGTAGAGCGCCCGCGCGATCCCGATCCGCTGGCGCTGGCCGCCCGACAGGCGCACGCCGCGCTCGCCGACCTTGGTCGCATAGCCCTCGGGCAGCTCGTTCACCACGAAGTCGTGCAGCTCGGCCAGCCGGGCCGCGCGCTCGACCGCGGCATGGTCGATCTTGCGCGCCTCGATGCCGAAGGCGATGTTGGCGGCGACCGTGTCGTCCACCAGGTAGATCTGCTGCGGCACGTAGCCGAGGTTGTTCTGCCAGGCGCGCCGCGTCTCCGGCGTGATCGCGGTGCCGTCGACACGAATCTCGCCCGCGTCGGGCGTCAGCAGTCCCAGGACCAGGTCGACGAGCGTCGTCTTTCCGGCGCCGGTGCCGCCGACGATGCCGATGGTGGTGCGCGCCTCGATCAACATGTCGACCCCCCGCAGCACGGCCCGGTCGGTTCCGCCGGGATAGGCGTAGCGGATGCCGCGCATCTCCAGCCGGTGCCGGAGCGGCATCGGCGGGATGATGCTGCCGTCGCGCAGCGGCTCGCCCGTCGCGCGGAGGGAGACGAGGTTGTTCCGCACCGCGTCGAGCGCCGGCGTCGCGCCCCTGAGGGTGCCGAACGAGCTGTAGACCCGCTGGATCGCCGGGAACATCCGCACCCCCGCCAGCGCGAAGAGGCCGAGCGTGGGGATGGCGCTGGTGAGGTCGCCACCCTCGCGCATCAGCACGAAGAGCACCAGCACGACCATGCCACCGAAGGTGGTCGCCTCAAGGATGTAGCGCGGCACCTCGTTGATCACGCTGCTCTTGACCGCTGTCTGCGCCAGCCGCCGCGACGGCACCTGGAACCGGCCGAGATAGTGGTTCTCGAGGCCGCCGAGCTTCACCTCCTTGATCCCGCCCATCATCTCCGAGCTGATGCGGAAGCGCTGCGTGTTCGCCTCGTAGCGGATGCGCCCGAACCTCAGGAGCATGCCCCGGACGCCGGCGAAGATCGCCAGGTAGATGCCGCCGACCACGAGCACCGAGGCCAGCGCGACCACCGGATCGACCAGCACCAGGAACGCCACCAGGAAGATCAGCGAGACGATCTGCGCCAGCACCTTCATCGCCGGGGACATCGCGCTGTTGATCACCTCGCCGACCTCCTGCAGCGCCTGCTTGCCGAGGTCGGCGGTGTGCTGCCTGAGAAACCAGACGTAGGGCTGGCGCAGGTAGGCCGCGATCAGCCGCGTGCTCAGATGGTGCCGCCGCATCTGGCTGAAGCGGGCGATCGCGTAGACGGTGACCAGCTTCACCGCCAGGCTGACGATGATCGCCACGAAGACCAGCACCCCCAGCATCACCAGGAACTCCTGATGATTGGCGGGATCCAGCGTCTCGTAGATCACCCCCATGGTCCGGTTCCGCTCGATCACGTCGGGGTCGGCGACCACGGCGAGGAACGGCAGGATCGCGGCCACGCCGATGAGATCGAACACCCCCATGACCAGGATCAGCCCGAGCAGCAGGAAGAAGTACACGCGCTCGCGCCCTTCGAGGAGGTCGAGGAGCTTTCGGTAGACGTCGATCAAGAACAGCCTCCGGCCATGTGGCCTTTTCGCACCGGCACCAACGCGCCCTTGTCTCACCCGAGGGGGCAGAGGCGCAATCGCGAAAGGGGCCGCCGGACCCGGCCGCCTCGCGAACGTGATAGGATGATCTGGTTCTGACTTTCTTAAAGTATCTCGACGAAATCTCGCCTTCCACTTGAGCGAACATGCCACTTCATCGCATGTGAGACGATAGTGGAGCCGGACCCAGGGCGGCCATCAACGGTTTGAGCACGGATGACACACGCCGCAACTCACGAGGTCGACGCTCCGCGCACCGGCGCCTCCCGCGACTGGCACCGGCCGGTCGTCGCCGCGACCTCGGCGGGGCTGATGGTCGTCTTCTTCGTCACGATGATCATGCCGGTCTCGGTCGACGTCGTCGGGCTGCGCCTCACCCCGCTCCGGATCTTCCTGCTGCTCGCGTTCGTGCCGCTCTTCGTGCGCCTGGTCTCCGGGCAGGTCGGGCGACTGAACGGCGTCGACATCTGCATGATGCTCTTCTGCGTCTGGATGTACGTCACGCTGCTGGTGAACAACGGCATGTCCCGCTTCGCCTATTCCGGCATCTCGACGGTCGAGCTGCTCGGCGGCTACCTCGTGGGGCGGTGCCTGATCCGCAACGCCACGGACTTCAAGCTGTTCTTCCAGATCCAGCTCGGCACGATGCTGTTCCTGGCCCCCTTCGCGCTCATCGACCACCTGACCAACCGGCAGATCTGGTCCGACATCCTGAGCATCTTCGGCGACGCCAAGTACCGCGGCGGCAGCTCCCGCCCGCGCTGGGGCCTGCAACGGGTCAGCACCGGCTTCGACCACCCGATCCTCTACGGCCTCTACTGCTCGCTCGCCGCCGCCACGACCTTCTACATCTGGCGCGACCGAATCGCCGGCGCCCTCGGCCGCTTCGCCTTCGTCGCGGGCATGGTCTTCATGTCGCTCTCGTCGGGCGCGCTTCTGTCGGTGATGATCCAGTTCTACCTGATGCTCTGGGACTGGATCACCCGCTCGAAGTGGAAGCTGCTGGCTCTTCTCTTCGTCGTCGCCTACGTCGCGCTCAGTGTCCTCTCGAACCGGGGACCGATCCTCATCTTCATCGAGGAGCTGACCTTCAGCCCCGGCACCGGCTGGACCCGAATCCACCAATGGAACTACGGCACCGCCGAGGTGATGCGGAATCCGATCCTCGGCATGGGCCTCCTCGGCGGCGACTGGGAGCGGCCTGGCTGGCTTACCAGCTCCGTCGACAACTTCTGGCTGGTGATCGCGATGCGGCACGGCCTGCCCGGCATCGGCTTCCTCGTAGGAGCCTTCATCCTGCTGACACGCCGAACCGTCTCCGCCGGACCGCTGCCCCCGCTCGAGGCGCGCTACCGGACGGGCTTCATGATTGCTTTCATCGGCCTCTGCTTCACCCTCGCGACCGTCCACATCTGGGGTGCGGTCAGCGTCTATTCGATGTGCTTCCTGGGCATCGGGGTCTGGTTCGCCGAGGTGGCTCGCCCGGAACCGGAACCTGCCGCTGACCCGCCCGATCCCGCGGCGCGGCCTGCGGGACCTGCACCCGGAAAGGCTCCGAAGATACGCCGCGAGCTGGCGCCACAGGAGCGTCGCGGGCCATCGGTCCGGACGGTGGAGCGCGAGCCGCGGGATTCGCGGCCTGCCAGAAGCGCCTCGGCCTCCGGCGACCGCTGGCTCCCATATCGCCGCAACCTGCACCGCGATCGGTCCAGGTAACCGTGGGTATGGGGATCCGGACGCTGCTCCCCATGGCTGCCGACGGCATCGGGCCGAGCTTCACCTGCGCCCGCCTGGTCGAGGGCGCACGCCGGAGCGGCGCCGATATCGACCTGCTGGTCAACAGGTACCGCATGGGCGAGCGCTCTCCGGGCGTGCAGGCGCTGCTTGGGGGGCCGCTGTCGCGCCTGCCCTACCGGGTGATCCACACGCCGGCCTCGCGCGCGCTCGAGCGCTGGTATCTCTCGCGGATCCGTCCCGGCGACGTCGCATGGCTCTGGCCCAGCGTGTCGCTCGACCTGCACGAGCGGCTCGCCCGCCGCGGCGTGCCGATCGTGCTCGAGGGCATCAACACCCGCATGGCCCGCGCCAGGGAGGTGCTCGACGCGGCCTACGAGAACTTCGGCGCGGCCCCCGCGCACGGCATCACCGAGGCGCGCATCGTCGAGGAAGAGGCCAAGTTCGCCCTCGCCGACACCATCTTCGCGCCGAGCCCGGGCGTCGAGGCGGCGCTGCGCGGCTCGCCGCTCGAGCACCGCTACCTCGCCTCGAGCTACGGCGTGGACACCGCGCAGCCGCTGCCGCCCCGCGCGGCGCGGCCGGGCGGCGTCACCTACGTCTTCTGCGGCTATTTCTGCGTGCGGAAGGGGGCGCACCACCTGCTCGACGTCTGGCCGCGGATGCCCTCGGACGCGCGGCTGCGCATCGTCGGCCGCATCGAGCCGGTGATCGCCACGCGCTACGCCGACCTGCTCTCCTCGGACCGGATCGAGGCGGTGGGCTTCACCCGCGACGTCGCCCCGCACTACGCAGCGTCCGACGTCATGGTGTTCCCCTCGCTCGAGGAGGGCGACCCGCTCGTGACCTACGAGGCGGCGCTGCACGGGCTGGCGATCGTCGCCTCGGCGCCCGGCGCCGGCCGGATCGGCGCCGAGCAGGACTGCATCACCGTGATCGACCCGCAGGACCGGGAAGCGTTCCTCGAGGCGCTCCTCGGGCTGCACCGCTCGGCCGAGGCCCGCGCCGACTGGGGCGCCCGCGCCCGCGCGGCCGTGTCCCGCTACGACTGGACCCGCGTCGGCGGCGCGCGCGCGGCCCAGCTCGCCGAGCGCTTCGCCGCCGGCCCCGCCCTGGCCTGAAGGTCGTCCGGCCGCGTCCCGGAGGTCCGGTATCCCGGCTGGACCGCTAGACGAGGCCCGCGCAGAAATCGTCCGGCAGCTGCCCGCGGGCGCGGGCGTCGCGGATGACCGCAGGCACGCCCTCGGTGAAGAAGCGCGGCCGCACGCCCGGATCGCCGACGTAATGGCGCGCCGCCGCCCCAGCCCGCGTGGCCCCCATGTGGATGTCGTAGGCGGGCGGCAGCGGCCGCGCCGCCTCCCCTTGCGTCGAGGCCAGCAGCGCGAACAGCGTCTGGTGCATCCAGTAGCGCAGCGGATCGGTGCGCGGATCGGCCGCGAGCGCGGCAAGCGCCGCGTCGAGGAAGGCCCAGTCTTCGTCATTGAGGCGCCAGGCCACCATGAAGCCGCCGTTCAGCCGGTCGGGCAGCGGCCCGACGCGCGCGCCCACGACCTCGCGCAGGAGCGCCTCGGGATAGGCGTAGCAGGGCCGCGCGTCGCGGTTCCACGCCATGCGCCAGCTCTCCGAGGCCAGGCACGCGCGCACCGCCACGGGGTCGTCCAGCACCAGCACGTCGCTGTCCATGTCCACCAGGCGCGGCGTTTCCGCGGCGGCGTAGAAGGCGCCGAGCTTCGAGCCGAAGTGATAGCGCCGGGTCCAGTCCAGCACGTGCGGAAAGGCGGCGAGCCGCGCCGCGACGGCCGCCTCGCTCTCCTCGGGCGACAGCACCCGCGTCCCCGGCATCAGGCGCCGCCAGAGGGCGATCGTCTCCGCCGTCAGTGTCCCGTCGGAATGCAGCACCAGCCGCGCCCGCGGCAGGAAGCGCATCATGCTCCAGCCCGCCCAGATCCCCATCGCCGCCTGGCCCTCGCCGCAGAGCGTATGCACCTCGGCCTCGACCTCCGCCGGCTCGGGCAGCGGCGTCAGCGCGCGCGCGGCCTCGACGATCCAGCCGGTCCGCGCCGCCACCGCCGCCTCGGCAAGCCGGCGGTTGCGCCGGCCGTGGAGCAGCCGGTCACGGGCGCGCCCCAGCCGGCGCCGCATTTCCTGGACTTTCACCGCCACCTCCTTCGGCCGGCCCCCGCGGATGCCGCTTGCCGAGGTCGGCACGACCTTGTCAACGACTGCCTAACCCGCGCCCGCTAGACGGACGTCACGTAGACCGGAGGCCGGCTTGCATTTCCTTGGCGGGTTTTCGCTTATAGTCGATACACTAAGCTGTCGGGTGAGGATGATCCGGATCGTGAACGAGCTGCCGTCTTGCGGACAAGCGGGCCTGTGAGCCTGTCATGAGCACCCCCGCGGTCTCCGTCGTGCTGCCCGCCTTCAACCGCGTCCACGCGATCCGCGACGCGGTCGACAGCGTGCTGCGCCAGACCTGGACGGACTTCGAGCTGCTCGTCGTCGACGATTGTTCGACCGACGACACGCTCGCGGTGGTGCGCGCGGTGGACGATCCGCGGGTGCGGGTGCTCTCCACCCCGCGCAACATGGGCCCGTCGGGGGCGCGCAACGTCGGCATCGCCGAGGCGCGGGGCGCGTGGGTCGCCTTCCAGGACAGCGATGACGAGTGGATGCCGGAAAAGCTCGCCCGGCAGATGGCGCGCCTCTCGGAGACGCGCGAGACGCCGTGGATCGCCGCCTATTGCGGCATGATCATCGTCGGCGGCGTGATGGTGAACGGACCGGGCCGCACCAAGGTGCGCTACTTCCCCGGCCCCGAGATCGAGGCGGTCGAGGGCGACATCCTGCCCACCCTGCTCAGGACCAGCCTCGTCAGCACGCAGATGCTGGTGGTGCGCCGCGACGAGCTGGAACGGATCGGCGGCTTCGACGAGAACCTGCCGGCGCTGGTCGACTGGGACCTGGTGCTGCGCCTCGCGGAGCGCGGGCCCTTCGCCTTCGTCGACGAGCCGCTGGTGCTGCAGCGCTTCTCGTCGAACTCGATCACCCGCGACCAGGCCCGCCGCACGCTGGCGCTCGAGCAGATCATCGAGAAGCACCAGCCCCAGCTTTCGCGGATGCCGGGCCTCCTGGCGCAGCAGTACCGCACCCTGGCCGGGGCGCACCGCCGGCTGGGCCGGGTGGCCGAGGCGCACCAGGCGATCGAGAAGGCGCGCCGGGTGCAGCCGCGCGACCCAACCCTCTGGATGCGCTCGGCCTACCTGAACTTCCGCATGGTCACGAGACGGCTGTTCGGCTAGGCCCCTGACCGGCAGCAGCAGCAACCGGGACCGATCGATGCGCATACACGGCGTGATGCTGGTGAAGAACGAGGCCGACGTCGTCGGCGACACGCTCCGCAGCGCGGCCCGCTGGTGCGACCGGATCTACGTCTACGACAACGGCAGCACGGACGGCTCGTGGGAGATCGTCCGCGAGCTGGGCCGGACCCACGAGGCGGTGATCCCGTTCCGGCAGGACGACGCGCCCTATGCCAACCAGCTCCGCGCCGAGGTGCTGGAGGCGGTGCGCGACGACCTCGCGCCCGGGGACTGGTGGTGCAAGCTCGACGCCGACGAGATCTACATCGACCACCCGTTCAACTTCCTGACCCGGGTGCCGGCGCACTACCAGCTCGTCTATGGCGCGAGCTTCCAGTTCTACTTCACCGACCGCGACCTCGCGGCCTGGGAGGCCGCGCCCGAGAAGTACGCCGCCGACGTCCCGGTCGAGGAGCGGCTGCGCTACTACATGAACAACCATTCCGAGCCGCGCTTCGCCCGCACGCTCGGGCCCGGCAACTGGATCAACGGCAACGCCTCCGGCACGCCCGTCTTTCCCTGGCGGATCTGGCTCAAGCACTACCAGTACCGCTCGCCGGAGCAGATCCAGAAGCGGATCGAGAACCGCCGCGCGGTGGCCAGGACCGGCGCCGGCTTCCGGCACGAGGCCTCGGCCGACTGGGGGCGGCGGCTGAAGGGCGAGGCGGCGCAATCCTCGGCCGAGGCGGACTGGCGGGAGCGCGTGGTGCCCGCGGACCAGCTCTGCCACGACGCCGGCGACGGCCGCTTCATCCAGCGCGAGGATCTGATGCGGCCGATCCCGATGCCGCGCTTCGGCGACGACGTGCGGCTCGCCTACGAGCGGATCAGGTTCCGGATCGAGCTGCGCCGCCGGCGGCGCGCCAAGGGCGCGCGGGCCTGAGCGGCCCGGGCAGGAGCCGATGCCCCTGCCCGGCCCCTTGATCAGAAGACGAACTCGTCCGCGCCGAGGCTCCGCAGCACGGTGAAGTCGTCGATCTCGCCCTGGATGCTCGGCCCCCAGTTGTCGCCGAGATGCATCGAGAAGTACGACCGGCCGGGCGTGTGCCCGCTGGCCTCGACCGTCCCTTCGGACTCGCCGTCCACGATCAGCTCCAGGTCCTCGCCGTCGTAGTCGAGCCGGACCGCGTGCCAGTCGTCGTCGTCGAACACGGCGCTCTTGCTCCTGAGCTCGAAGTCGCCGTCCGAGGTCTCGAGCAGCACGGTCATGTGCCCGTCCTCGCCGACCCCCATGTCCAGCGTGCCGTGCTGGTAGAGCAGCCGTCCGGCGGCGTCCGGGCTCGCGGCGCGGAAGTCGAAGTCGATGGCGAACTCGTCCATCTGGTAGAGCAGGTCGTTCGAGCGGCCGAGCCGGACCGAGTTCTGCCCGTTCATCACGTAGGACGTGCCGCCGTCGGGGTCGGTGCCCCAGGCTTCCATGCCGAGCGACCGCGCCGAATCGTGGTAGCCGGAACTGTCCTCAAGCCCGTCCTCGAACGTCAGCCGCAGCACCGGCGACCGTCCCGCGGCGGGTGCGCCGCCGCCCGCCGGATTGCCGCCGGTGACGGGGGCCGTCGGGTCGTCGTCCGGCTCGTCCACGGGATCGGGCTCCTCGACCGGATCGGGGTCCTCCACCGGGTCCGGCTCCTCGACCGGATCGGGCTCATCCACGGGGTCCGGATCCACGACCGGGTCGGGCTCCGGCTCCGGCTCCGGATCGACGACCGGATCGGGTTCCTCGACCGGATCCGATCCGCCGCCATCGACCTCGCCCACGATCCCGGCGTCCCCGCCGAGGCGGACGTTGTCGATGACCGCCGGCAGCGTCTCGTGCCAGGCATGGCCCAGGATCATGCTGTGGCTCCCGGCCCGGGCCGTGGTCCCCGAGGCCGCGGTCTCGGCCACCACCTCGCCGTCCGCCACGAGGGCGAGGCTCTCGCCATCATAGGCGATGCCGATCCGGTGGAACCCGGTGTCGTCGAACACCGGCCGGTCGCTCGTCAGCTCGTAGCTGCCGTCGCTCGTCCACATCCGGAAGCGGACCGTTCCGTCGTCGTTGACGCGGCCGTCGAACACGCCGTTGAAGTGCAGGAAGTAGCCTTCCTCCCCCTTCTCCGACAGGCGCAGGTCCATCGTCAGGCCGAACGAGTCGAGTTCGTGGATCTGCCCGTTGCCCCGGTCGATGCGGATCTCGCGGTCGCCGCCGATGCGGTAGCCGTCGCCGCTCTCGCCGGCCGGCTGCTCCTGCGGCCCCATCAGCTCGACGTTCGAGGCGTAGGGCGAGCGGTCGCTCACCCCGCCCTCGAAGTCGAGGACGAGGAGGTCCGCGTCGGCGTCGACCGGCGGAGCGGGCTCTTCCCCGCCGTCGTCCGCACCATCGTCCTCGTCGTCGCCGTCATCCTCGCCCGGATCGGCCGGCCCCGGATCGCCGGCACCTCCGTCCTGATCCTCGCCGCCGTCCTGATCGCCGTCGTCGGAATCGTCCCCGGTCTCCTGGTCGTCGCCGTCGGTCGGGCCGCCTGCGTCGCCGCTCCCCCAATCCTCGGGCAGCGTTCCGGCGACCTCGGGATCGGCGCTGAAGTAGATGTTGTCGAGCACCGCCGGGACGGTCTCGTGCCATGCATGGCCGAAGATCATGCTGGAATGATTGATGGGCGCGGTCATCCCCGAGGCTTCCGTCTCGGCCACGATCTCGCCGTCGGCGATGAGCGCCAGCCGCCCCTCGACGCCGTCATAGGCGATGCCGATCCGGTGGAATCCGGTGTCGTCGAATACCGCCCGGTCGGTCGTCAGCTCGTACCTGCCGTCGCTCGTCCGGAACTGGAACCGCACCGTTCCATCGTCGTTGACGCGGCCGTCGAACACGCCGTTGAAGTGCAGGAAGTAGCCCTCGCCTCCCTTCTGCAGCAGGCGCAGGTCCAGCGTCAGACCGAACGTCTCGAGGTTGTGGATCTGCCCGTTGCCCCGGTCGACCCGGATCTCGCGGTCGCCGCCGATGCGGTAGCCGTCGCCGCTCTCGCCGCTCAGCAGCTCCTGTGGCCCCAGCAGCTTCAGCTTCGACTCGTGCGAGGAGAGGTCGACCGCGCCATCCTCGAAGTCGAGGATCAGCAGGTCCTTGGTCTCGACCGAGAAGTCGCGGGTGATGCGGTCGGCCACCTTGCCGTCGCGAACCACCTCGAGCGTGACCGAGTGCGCGCCCTCGCCGTCATAGAGCCGCTCGACCGTCTCGCCCTGCTTCACCACCCCGTCCGAGAAAGTCCAGACGAAGCGGGTGTCCGGACCCGCCGCGCGCCCGTCCTCGTCCAGCGACAGGCCCGCGTCGAACTCCACCAGATAGCGGTCATCGGGCGCGTAGCCGTAGGAGATCACCGCCTCGACGCCGTCCTCCGACCGGGTCTGCGCCTGCGACAGGCTCGCGCCGACCTTGCCGTTCCAGGGGCTGTCGGGCAGCAGGCGCAGGTCGCGCAGGTCGACCAGCCCCTCGGCCAGCGCGTTGACGAAGTGCGTCCCCACGTAGTCGGGCGAGCGCGGGTCGTCGTAGCTGAGCGAGACGTTGTTGTTCCCCGTGATCCCGTCGCCCCAGGACGTGCCGGAGGAGATGTTGTTCTCGATCACCGCGTCCGTCACGTTGACCAGGCGGACCTTCGGCGCGCCGCTGACGCCCTCGCTCCATGCATGCGTGTACATCGCCGAGGCCTTGTTCCACAGCAGCGTGTTGCCCTCGACCCTCACGCCCGTGGTGTCGGCGACATGGACGCCGTGGATGTGGCCGTTGCGGATCACGTTGTCGGTGATCTCGATGTCGCTGTAGAGGCCGGTCGAACCGACCTTCTCGTTGCGGATGAAGATCGTCTGGCTGGCCGGCCCGTTGCCGCTGTCGAAGTAGTTGCCGCTGATCCTGACATCCTGGGTCGCACGGTTCGTGTTGTTGCCCCAGATCTGGATCATGTCGTCATGGTTCCGGTCATTGGTGGAACCATAAAAATCGTGGAAGTGGTTGCCGGTGATCTCGATGCCGCGCACGCCGCCCATGCGGATGCCGTCGCCCTGGATCTTGGTGAACTCGTTGCCCTCGATCCTGATACCGTCGGCCTCGAACACGCCGAGCGCGTGGTAGTAGCCGGTGATGGTGTTCTCTGCGAAGACGACGTTTTCGCTGCCTTCGATGTTGCCCAGCCCCGCGCCCTTCTCGACGTTGGTGGTGTTGTTCTTGACGATGAAGCCGTCGGCGTCGCTGCGGAACTCCACGTCCCGGATCTCGACGTTCTTCGAGCTGCCGATCCGGAAGTCGCCGTCCCACCAGTCGTTGCCGGCTCCGGTGCCGTCCACGACCAGGTTCGTCACCGTGACGTTCTCGACGCCGCTCATGTTGAGCTGGCTGACCAGAACGGGCTCATCGGGATCCTGCGAGGTGATCAGGACCGGCGCCTTGCCCGCGCTGTCGCCGTCGAACGAGACGTTGAACCGCTCGGCGCCGCTCTCGATGAGGATCGTCCCGCCGTTCCCCTTCGAAAGCGCATCGTAGGCCGAACGCAATTCCTTCTCGTCGGACACCAGGATGGTGTCCGCCCGCTGATTGTCTGCCATGACTGTCCCCGTCTTCTTGCTGCGCGACTGCTAGCGCAGGGGCCTCGGCATTGCATCCGCCAGCTCAACAACGGGGCGGCAGAGTGCGGATTGTTGCCGACAAGGGCTCAATCTTGCCGACCGGAGGAACCGGCCCGACCCGGGCCGCCCGCTTTCGCCACTCTGCCGCAGGCACCCGCAACGCGCCTCGCGCCTCGGGTCAGGTGCGGCAGCCATCGCTCGCGCGTGGGTTGCGAATCGCTACTCGCCTGGGGCGGTGTAGCCTTGCAGCCAGTCGCGGCGGGCGTGCCAGACCGCTTCCCAGGTCTCGCGCCGGGTGCCGCCGGCAAGTCGGCCGCCGGTCATCCGCAGCGCGCCCCAGAGCCACATCAGCCCCACCCCCAGCGGCACCAGCGCCGCCGGCCAGTGGTCGCGGATGAGTTGCGTGCGCGCCTGCGCCAGCAGCACCCGCTTGCCGGACTGGGTGCGGCTGGCGGCGCCGACGAGATGCATGATCTGCGCGTCGGGCGTGATCGCCGGGCGCCAGCCGCGGGCGCGGGCGCGGGCGCAAAGGTCCGCCTCCTCGCCGTACATCCAGTAGCGCAGGTCGAAGCCACCCAGCTCGCGCCAGAGGTCGCGGCGGATCAGGAGGAAGCAGCCGACCACGATGTCGACCTCACGCACGCTGTCGCGCTTCCAGGATGGCATCGCCTCGGGGTTGAAGAGCTCCGAGCGCGGGAACGCCGCCGTCAGCCCGGTCGCCATGCAGAACGCGCTCCAGGGCGTGATCCGCCGCCAGCAGGAGGCGATGTTGAGGCTGCCGTCGGGGAACACCGTGCGGCCGCCGTAGATCCCCGCCTCGGGGTGCGCGCGGGCGAAGGCCATCAGGTTGTCGATCGCCCCCTCGTGCACCTCGGTGTCGGGGTTGAGGAGCAGCAGCCACTCGGTCCCCGCCCGATCGGCCACCCGGTTGTTGGCGGCAGCGAAGCCGATGTTGTCGTCCGACGCGATCAGTTCGGCCTCGGGGAACTCGGCCGCCACCGCCTCGGCCGAGCCGTCCTCCGAGGCGTTGTCCCAGACCACCACGTGCAGCGCGGTCGCCTTCGTCGTGGCGTGGAGCGTCCTCAGCGCCGCCAGCGTCAGCTCGCGCGTGTTGTAGCTGACGACGATGACCGTCAGCTCGGCCGGCTGTGCCTCGGGGCGCCCGTCGTCGGCGCGGCGGGTCTCGGTCATGCCTCGATGAACTCCTTCAGGCGGGCGATCAGGGCGTCGCGGCTGGCGCTGCCGCCCTCGCCCGCCGGGTCCAGCTCGCGCGCCAGGATCGGCCCCAGTTCGTCCGCCTGCCACGCGACATGGATGCCGGGCAGCTTCGCCACCGCCCGCGCGGTTGCCAGCTGGTGGTCGTTGCGGTGCTCGCCCAATGCGTGGCGCCGGGGCAGAATCACCAGCGGCCGCCGGTGCCGTCGCGCCGAAAGGATGGAGCCGATCCCGGCGTGGGCGACGACCACGCGCGCCTCCTTGAAGAGCGCATCGAACTCGGCGGGCGCCAGCGTCGGGCGCTGGTCGAGGTGCGGCCAGGCCCCCTGCCCCCGTCCCGAAACCGGCCCGGTCTGCGCCACCACGCGCTCGCCCGTCTCGGCCGCGATCCGCTCCATCGCGTCGATCAGGCGCGGAAACGGCAGCTGGGTGCCGACCGTGACCAGGATCACAGCACCGCCCCCGCATACCCGGCTCCGGATTGGGCTGCGACATGTTCCCACTGGCTGAGCCAGAGGTCGGCCACCCGCCGCGCCAGCCGGCCCGACAGCGACATCTCCTCGGCGTTGGCGACGGAATCGACCCAGATCGTCCGCGCCCCCCGCGCCTTGCCGAACGCCAGCGCGATCACGCCCGGCAGCGCGCCGGTCGAGATCACCACCTGCGGCCGCACCCGCCAGACGAGCCGCACGAGCGCCGCGGTCGAGTGCAGCGCCGCGAGCTTCCGGTCGCGGTTGCAGTCGGGCACGATCACCGCCGGCGCCGCCCCGAAGCGTTCGGGCAGGCCCGGCATGGTCGTCGCGTAGGTGACGTCGTGCCCCTCGAAGGCGGGGCGCATCTCCATCAGCTGCTGCCAGTGCCCGCCGCCCGAGGCGATGGCCAGGATCCGCTTGCCCAAACCGTACCGCTCCTTCGCTTCGTCTCGGGAGGTAAGGCCCAGGGACAAAGATTGTGCAAATGTTTCGCGGCGAAATATCGCTCAGGGCCGCCCAGTGGCCGCCTGGCGCAGCATCCAGCCCGCCCGTGCCAGTCTGAGGCGCGTGAGCGTCCCCAACGCCCGGCCCTTCTCGGCGGCCGAAAGGCGGGGATCGCGCAGCACGCGCGGCGCGTGGGCCAGGACGCTCGCCGGCATCGCCAGCGCCTTCGTGGCCCAGAGCGCCCGAGCGCCCTGCCCGTCCGTGGCGAAGCCCTCGGCGCTCAGCCGCCGCCACTTCTTCGCCAGCGACGCCCAGTCCCCGCGCGACGGATGCGCCACCCTCAGCGCATCGTCGTAGACGAGCCGCGCGCCCCCCGCGACCGCCCGGCGGCACCAGTCGAGATCCTCGCTGAGACCGGGCACGAACGGCCCCGTCGCCTCGAACACCGCCCGTGTGGTGACGAGGTTCGCGGTGACGGAGAAGCCCTTCTGCTCGACATAGGCCCGCTGGTCGAAGGCGAAGACCGTCTCGAACGCCTGCGGCCCGCTGCGGGGCCCCTCGGTCTCGTCGAAGACGTCTACCCGCCCGCCGGTGACGGTGCCGAACCTGACCGCCCGCCGCGCCGCCGCCAGCCAGTCCGGCGCAGGCACGCAGTCGGCGTCGAGGAAGATGAGGCCCGTGGCGGTCGTCTCGGCCACGCCCCGGTTGCGTGCCGCCGCCGCGCCCTTCTGGGCCTCGGTCACGAACCGCGCCCAAGGATGCGCCGCCCGCACTGCGTCGAGGCTCTGGGTCGAGCCGTTGTCGACCACCACCAACTCGATCCCCGAGCGATCCTGCGCCGCGAGAGCGTCGAGGCACCGGCCGAGCCGTGCCACGTCGTCGTAGTGCGGAATGACGATCGCGGCCCTCGGGCGCCCGTTCGTCGCGTCGGTGGTGTCGCTCATAGCCTCGCTCGCGCAGGACGTCCGGGGCGGCAGATAGCCCGCCCGGCCGCGCGACGGAAGCCGCCTCCTCAGCCGCCGAAATGTTTCGCGCGCGAAACATCTAGCCAACAAGTCATTGATTTCGCGACCGGCCTTGGGGCGAAACACGGGTGTGCCAGGCGGCGGAAGATGGCTGGCGTGGTAAATCCGCCGAGCCCGGGATGCCGCGCAGGATGTTTCGCGCGCGAAACATCTGCCGCGCAAGTCATTGAAACCGCCAGATCAGGCGTTGCGCTGCGCGAGCCATGCCTCGAGATCCCTCGCCAGCGCCTCGTCCACCCCCGCGCCCTCGAGCACGATGCGGTGGCCCTTGCGGGAGAGGCGCACCCCCGGTTCGGGGCGCGCGGGTGCCGTGGGCGGCTTGCGCAGAACGCGGGCCAGCGCCGCCTGCTCGGCCGCGGCGTCGGCGGATGCGGTGGCCTCCAGAGCGGTGCGCAGGCGGGCGGCGAGGCCGGCGTCGGCATCGAGCGACTTCGCGAGGTCGAGGCCCAGCCGCTCGGGCAGCGCGGCGGGAAACCGCAGGGCGCCGTCGAGTGCCTGGTAGAGCGTCAGGAACGACCCGATCTTGGAGCGCTTCGGCCGGCTCGCCGTCGCGAAGAGTGCCCGCACCGCGTGGCGCGCCGTGGGGTAGAGGCCGAGCTCCGCCGCCTTGGCCGCCACCCGCGCCCGCTCCCAGTGGCTGAGGCCGACGCGGATCTCGTTCTCGTCGACCATCGCCTGATATGCCTCGGCCGCGCCCTCAGGGCGGCGCAGGATCGCCTCGACCCGCTCGAACCGCGGATCGCCCGTTTCGTCGCGAAGCGCCCGGAGCGCGGTCAGCCGGCGCCAGCCCGAGATCAGGCCGAACCGGCCCTCGCTCAGCTCGACCACCTCGATCGGGGTCTGCTGACCGCGGGCGGCGATGCTGGCCTTGAGCGTCGCCATCTCCTCGCCGTCGGCGCTGAGCCGGTCGCGCACCAGATGCTCGGCCTCGATCGCATCGAGCGGGATCTGCTGGATGAAGCGCCCCTCGCGCCGCGCCGCCTCGAACTCGGACGAGAGCTCGGCAAGCGCGGCCTCGGCCGCCGCCTCGCCGGCGACGCGGGCGATCGGCGGACGGCCGCGGGTGACAGTGCGGGCGAGGCCCATCGCCTTGGTCTCGGGCGCGGCCTCGGGTTCGGCGAAGATGGCGGGGGTCAGGCGCTTGCGGGCCATGGAAGCCTCCTGGTCGCGGGACGGGCAGGGTGGGGCGGCCGGGGTTGAGGGCGCGCGAAACGGGCGTTCGCCGCGAAACGTCGCTCGGGCCGATCTAGTGAATCCAGTGACTTGGCAGCGGGATGTTTCGCGCGCGAAACATCTCGTGGCTGTCGCCGGATTTCGGGACGCGCTAGACCGGGCCGCCGGAGCGAGGGGAGGGCGGGATGCGGAGCGAGAAGGACAAGATGCTGGCGGGCGAGCTCTACGTGGCGGAGGGTCCCGAGATCGCCGCGGACAGCGCTCGCGCGAACGCCTGGATGGACCGCTTCAACGGCCGCCTCGCCATGCCGCGCGAGGAGCGGCACGCGATGCTCGTCGAGCTCTTCGCCCATGCGGGAGAGGGGGCCTTCATCCGGCCGCCGTTCCACTGCGACTACGGCTACAACATCAGCCTCGGCGCAGGCGCGTTCCTGAACTTCGGCTGCATCATCCTCGACGTGGTGGAGGTAGCGATCGGCGAGATGACGCAGATCGGGCCGGGGGTGCAGATCCTGACCGCCGACCATCCGCGCGATCCGGCGCTGAGGCGGCAGCGGCTGGAGTTCGGGCGCCCGGTGCGGATCGGCGCGAACGTCTGGGTGGGCGGCGGCGCGCTCTTCATGCCGGGCGTCACGGTGGGCGACGACGCCACCGTCGGCGCGGGCGCGGTGGTCACGCGCGACGTCCCCGCGGGCGCCACCGTGGTGGGCAACCCGGCGCGGATCCGCGTGCCCGCCGGAGATGTGCCGTCTACGTAATATCAGTGGGTTAAGAGGAGGATGTTTCGCGCGCGAAACGTTTCGCGGCATCACTCGGCCACCTGCGCCGCGGCCTTCGCGGCCCGCGCGTCGCGCCGCCAGGTGCCGTAGAGAAGGCGCTTGAAGCCGGCATAGGTCTCGTCGAACGTGGCCCGGCCCCGCGCGTAGGTCTCGCGGTTGAAGTCGCGGTAGTCGGCCTCGTAGATGCCCGACGCGGCCTCGCCCGCCTGGCCGATCAGCGCGGTGTAGTCCTGCCGGTAGGGGCTGAGGGTGCGGCCCAGATAGGCGCCGATCAGGCTCGCCATCTCGGCCTGCTGGCCGCCGTCGTAGCGGGTGACGACCGCGCGCACCGCGTCCCACTCGAAGGCGAGCTCGGGCCGGCCCAGGGCGCGGGCGGCCATGTTCTCGCCCTCCTCGATCGAGGCGAAGGTGGCGTGCAGCATGTCGAAGAACCGGCCCGTCGAGTCGAACTCGAGGAAGCTCGCGCCGAGCGGCACCAGCAGGATGTCGGCGGCGGAGAGGCCGTTGATCGTCAGGTAGCCGAGGGCAGGGGGCGTATCGAGGAAGACGAGGTCGTAGCGGTCGAGCACCCCGTCCTCGGCCAGGCTGTCGGAAAGCGCGTCCCACAGCTTCCAGGCCCGCGACTGCATCCGCCAGACCGGGATCTGGAACTCGGACCAGTAGAGGTTCAGCTGCGCGCCGATCAGGTCGATGTTGGGCCAGTGGGTCGGGCGGATCACGTCGGCGGCGGTCATCTTCAGCGCCTCGGTCATCGTCTCGTCGAGCGGCACCGGCTGGTCGCCCCGGTCCATCCGGCGCTGGTTGTCGACGCGCAGATGGCGCGCGTAGTGCCGGGCGAGGAGGGGGAAGACGGTGCCCCACTCGTCCTCCACCCGGGCGCCGAAGACGCTGGTCATCGAGCCCTGGCTGTCGAGGTCGACGACCAGCACCCGGTAGCCGTCGAGCGCCGCGGACATGGCGAGATGCGCACAGGTCGAGGTCTTGCCGACGCCGCCCTTGAAGTTCGCCACCGCCACGATCTTGGCCGGCAATCCCTGGGGGCGGTAGGGCAGGTACTCCTTGGCCTTGGACCCCTCGGCGCCGAAATGGGCGCGCAGCCGCAGCACCTCGTCGAGGGTGAACCACTTGGCGCCGCCCTCGGTCTCGGACCGGCCCTGCGGCAGGCCGGGGTTCTCGCGCAGCACCCGGCGGAAGTGACCCGGCGCGACCGGGATCAGATACTTGGTGATCTCCCACGTCGAGAAGAGGCGCAGCCGCTTCGTCCCAGCTTCGTCGAGACCCCGCCCGGCGAGGTCGTCGCGCCCCCGGCGGCAGGCCTCGGCGATCGCCGCGAAGCCCCCGGTCCCGGTCGGCGGGTCGAGCTCCGCCAGCGCCGCGTCGGGCGAGATGTTGAAGTACGGAGGAAGGCCGTCCCTGCTCATGCCGCTGCCTCTCTGTCTCGCGACATCTGGAATGTGCCGCGTTTTTCTCAGCATGTCACGAATCGCGTCACATGGGAAGAACTTCGGGACACAGGCGGGTTTCCAGGGCTTTCCGGGGGTGGCGGCGCCTCCGGAGGTCCGGCCTCGAAAAAAGACGCGCTGTTAGATCTACGTTATTTCTCTGTTACGGGTCCACCGCCGCCGGCCCAAGTCCTTGGAGGCGTTGCGCTTTCGACGCCATGCTTTGGCCCGGGCGATTCCGATCCCACGATCGCGCGACTCCGAAGCCACGACCGCCCGATTCCGATCCCACGATCCCGGCGCTGGACCGGGCGGGGCGGGGTCCGTAGCGTGGGTGTCAATGAAACGACGAACCGGACAACCGGGCGGATGGACGAGGCGGGCAGGCATCAGGTGAGCGCGGGCGGCGGGGTGGCGGCGCGCGACTTCTTCGTGTGCGACATCCTGGCGGCGATCCCCAAGCACGACCTCGCCTCAATGGAACATCCGGTCTTCTCGCTCTCGACTCGGCCCGACCGGCGGGTGCTGAGCTATCTCCACGGCGAGACCGAGATCACCGTGACGCCGAGCGTGAAGGGCCGGGCCACGATCTTCGACGCCGACATCCTGATCTTCTGCATCAGCCAGCTCGTCGCCGCGCTGAACGCGGGGCGGCCGACCTCGCGCCGGGTGACGCTGACCGCGCACGACCTCCTGCTCGCCACCAACCGCGAAACCTCGGGCGACGGCTACCGCCGCCTCCGCGACGCGTTCGAGCGGCTGGCCGGCACGCGGATCACCACCAACATCGCCACCGGCGACATGGAGGTGACGACCGGCTTCGGCCTGATCGAGGAGTGGCAGATCGTGCGGCGGACGCGCCAGGGCCGGATGGTGAGCGTGAGCGTCACGCTTTCGGATTGGCTCTACCGCGCGGTGCTGTCGAAGTCGGTGCTGACGCTTTCCCGCGACTACTTCCGGCTGAGGAAGCCGCTGGAGCGGCGGCTCTACGAGCTCGCGCGGAAGCATTGCGGCCGCCAGCCCGAATGGCGCGTCTCGGTTGAGACGCTCTCCAAGAAGTCGGGCTCGGCCAGCCCCCGGCGCGTCTTCCGCGCGATGCTGCGCGAGATCATCCGGGCGGACACCATCCCCGACTACCTGCTGGAGGAGGAGCCGGGCGACCTGATCCGGGTGAGCCGCCGCGCGATGGTGATCGAGCCGGGGGAGGGGCCGCACCTGAGCCCCGAGGTGCTCGACGAGGCCCGCGCGCTCGCCCCCGGCGCCGACGTCCACGCGCTGGCCGCCGAATGGCGGGCCTGGTGGGCCTCGACCGGCCGCCCCCGCCTGCGCGCCCCCGACCGCGCCTTCCTCGGCTGGGTGAAGGCGCGTGGAGGCAGGTAGAGAGGGCGCCCTCGCGCGGGATTTGTCATCTCACGGTGAACTTGTGGTCGTAATGGGGGGTTCGGGTTCCGTCGCGCGGCGAAGGAAAGAGCACCATGCAGAACGTCTTCTTCCATATCGGCTTTCCGAAGACAGCGACGACGACGCTGCAGAGGACGATGCGCGACTTCGACGGGTGCGCCTATCTGGGCAAGGGCCTGCGGGATTCGCTGCAGCCCTCCGACTCGCTCGAGATCGCGCGTGCGGTGTTCTTCGCCGACACCCGCCGGTTCGAGGCGATGCTTCCCGACCTGAGGACGCGCCTCGCGCGCCACGCGGCCGCGTCCCCGTGCGTCTTCGTGTCGGACGAGGCCTTCGCCTTCGCCGAGCACATGGTCCTCGGCCGCAAGTGGCAGCGGCAGGTGGTAACGGACCACGAGACAGTGGCCGAGCGGCTGTCGCGGATCGCGCCGGGGGCGGGCATCCTCTTCAGCGTGCGCGAGCAGGTCTCGCTCCTGGAGAGCTTCTACCGGCAGCATGTCAAGATCGACGCGCTGTCGGAGCCCTTCGGCAGCTACATCCAGCGCGAGATCGACGCGCTGCCGCACCGCTCGATGCTGCATCATCTCCGCTACGACGAGGTATTCTCGGCCTACCGGCAGCGCTTCGGCGACCGCATCCTCGTCTCGGTCTACGAGGCCTACGCGCAGGACTTCGGCGGCTATCTCGACGACGTCGCGAGGTTCTGCGGCATGGACGCGGCGGGGCTGCGGGCAAGCTGGCAGGGACGGCGCCTGAACGAGAACGTGGTCTACGGCGCCTTCACCGGACGGCTGCGGCGCCACGTGCCCGATCGGCTGCTTGCGACGCTCTCCCCCGCACGCAGGCAGGCGATCCGCAGGCGGCTCTCGCGCGGGCCGGCCGAGGTGGCCTGGAGCGGCGCGCAGCGGCAGGCGGTCGCGGCGCATTTCGAGCGCCCGAACGCCACCTTCGCCTGGCAGGCGGGGCTCGACCTCGAGCGCTTCGGCTACATCCTGCCGGAGCCGGACGTCACGCCGGTCACGAGGATACGGTCCGCCGCTGTCCCGTGAGGTGGTACTTCCCGTTGAAGAGCCAGCCGAGGGCGGGCACCCGGGCGACGAGCCCGAAGTGGAGCACGTAGCCGAAGCCGAAGGTCAGCGGCACGACGCACGCATAGAGCGCATAGACCCCCTCGACGACCGGCCCGAGCGCGAGCGCGAGCGCGTAGATCAACGTGAAGTGGAAGAGATAGATCGTGTAGACCGAGGCCGAGAGCCGCGCGACCCAGATCCGCTCGCCCGAGAGGAACGCGCGGAAGACCAGCAGCAGTGCGCAGACGGCCGCGGCGGTGATGGTCTCTTCGGCGGCGATCTCGACCACCGTGCGGACCGGCTCGGGCAGGCCGGCGGGCAGCCGCGGAAGGAGTGCGTAGAGCGCAAGTCCGGCGGCGAAGGTGACGAGGCTGATCCGGTGCATCGCCTCGAAGAGCGGCCGGTGCGCGAAGGCCGCCATCCCGATCAGGAAGTAGATCCAGTAGCCCAGCGTCGCCCGCGGCAGCCAGGCGAAGGGCCCGCCCTCGAGCGCCGCCTCGAAGGTCAGCCGCCAGACGATGCGCGTGGCGATCTCGCCGCCCGCGGCGATCAGCGCGACGAGCGGCACCGTCAGCGGCCCCGACCGCGCCAGGCGGTCGATCGCCGCGCGCAGGGGGCGGCTCTCCAGCAGCGGGCGGATGAGCGGCACCGCGGCGACGTAGACCGAGAGCGAGACCAGGAACCACAGGTGCAGGTGCCAGCTCTGCGGGCCGCGGGCGGGCACGGGGCGCTCGCCGGCGAGGTAGTCGAGAAACCCCACCGGCCCGGAGTGCCAGAGATAGACGAGCCAGTTGGTCAGCGGGACGAGCAGCACGAGGCCTGCCGCCAGCGGCACCAGCAGCGCCTGCGCGCGGGCGCTGAGGAACGCCGCGTTGCCCCGCCGGCTGGCCACCATCAGCGCGAAGAAGCCCGAGACCACGAAGAAGGTCGCCATGCGGAAATGGTCCGAGACCAGCGAGACCAGCGACATCCCCGGCGCGTAGCCCAGCGTCGCCGCGTGCAGGAAGAGCCCGAAGAGCATCGCGAAGCTGCGCAGCGCGTCGATGTAGTGGAGACGTCCGGTCATCAGGTGCTCTGCATCTGGCCCTTGTCGCGGCGGGCACGACGGGCGATTGGAACGGATCGACATTAGGGGAAGACCCCCCGTGGCGAAAGCTGCTCGCGAGGTAACATGCAAAGGCTGACGGAGTCCGAACCGCTGCGCTGCTTCAAGGCCTACGACGTGCGCGGCCGGATCGGGGTGGAGCTCGACGAGGCGGTGGCGCGGCGGATCGGCCGCGCAGCGGCGCGTGTCCTGTCGCCCCGGCTGGTGGTGGTGGGCCACGACGCCCGCGCCTCGAGCCCCGGCCTGGCCGCCGCGCTGGCCGAGGGGCTGCGCGAGGGCGGGGCAGGGGTGTGCGACATCGGCCTCTGCGGCACCGAGGAGGTCTATTTCGCGACCGGCCGCCTGCCGGCGGACGCGGGCATCATGGTCACCGCCTCGCACAACCCGATCGACTACAACGGCATGAAGCTGGTGGGTCCCGGCAGCCGCCCGCTGAGCGAGGCCGAGTTCGCGGCGATCCGCGATGCCGCCGCGGATCCCGGCACCGCGCCGGCGGCGGGGCAGGGGGGCCTCGAGACGCGCGACCTGCGCCCGGCCTATGCCGCCCATGTGGCCGACCAGGTCCGGGCCGAGGCGCTCGGGCCGATGCGGATCGTCACCGACGCGGGCAACGGCACCGCGGGACTGGCGCTCGACGCGATCGCGGCCGAGCTCGCGCGCCGGGGCGCCCGGCTCGACCTCGTGCGCGTGCGCCACGAGCCCGACGCAGGCTTTCCGCACGGCATTCCGAACCCTCTGGTGCCGGAGAACCGCGCCCTCACCGCGGCGGCGGTGCGCGAGGCGGGCGCCGACCTTGGCGTCGCCTGGGACGGCGACTTCGACCGCTGCTTCCTCTTCGACGCGACCGGCGCCTTCGTGCCCGGCGAATACGTCGTGGCGCTCCTGGCCCGCGCGGTGCTGGCGCGCGAGCCCGGCGCCGCCATCGTGCACGACCCGCGCGTGATCTGGGCGATCGAGGAGACGGTGGCGCGCGAGGGCGGCCGCGCGGTCGCCGCGCGGACCGGCCACGCCTTCGTCAAGGCGGCGATGCGCGAGAGCGGCGCGGCCTATGGCGGCGAGATGTCGGCGCACCACTACTTCCGCGACTTCTACTTCTGCGACAGCGGCATGATCCCGTGGCTGAGGATCGTGGAGCTGCTCTCGGCCTCCGGCCAGAGCCTGGCCGAGGCGGTGGCCGAGCTGCGCGCGCGCCATCCCTCCTCGGGCGAGATCAACTTCGAGGTGCCCGACCCGGCGGCCGCGATCGCCCGCGTCGAGGCGCGTCTCGCCCCGGACGCCGAGGCGGTCGACCGGCGCGACGGGCTCGGCCTCGGCTTCGGCGCCTGGCGGCTGAACCTGCGCGCCTCGAACACCGAGCCGCTCCTGCGGCTGAACCTCGAGACCCGCGGCGACGCCGAGCTGCTCCGCCGCAAGACGGCGGAGCTGACGGCGCTGATCGGGGCAGGGGCCGGCTGAGCGGCTCAGCCGGGCGTGCGCCCGCGCAGCTCGGCCAGCACCGCCTCGAGCCCGGCACGCCAGTCGGGGCGCGCGAGGCCGAAGACGGCCTCGGTCGCGGCGCAGTCGAGGCGCGAGTTGAGCGGCCGCGGCGCCGGCGTGGGATAGTCCGCGGTCGGGATCTCCGTCACCTCGACCGCGAGCCCCGCGGCGGCGAAGATGGCGCGGGCGAAGCCGGCCCAGCTGACGTCGGGCGCGCCCGAGTAATGGTAGGTGCCGGTGCGGGCGGGTTCGTCGGCAAGGCCGCGCGCGATCGTCAGGCAGGCGCGGGCGATGTCGGCAGCGGGCGTCGGGCCGCCGACCTGGTCGGTGACGATGCGCAGGCCGTCGCGCTCGGCCCCGAGGCGCAGCATCGTCTTCACGAAGTTCGACCCGTGCGCCGAGAACACCCAGCTGGTGCGCAGGATGGCGTGCGTCCCGCCGGCGGCGCGCACGCCCTCCTCGCCGGCGAGCTTGGAGGCGCCGTAGGCCCCGAGCGGGCCGGTGGCGTCCTCCGGGGCCCAAGGCCGGTCGCCGGACCCGTCGAAGACGTAGTCGGTCGAGATCTGGACGAAGGGCAGTCCCCGCGCGGCGCAGGCCTCCGCCATCGCCGCGGGCGCCGCGCCGTTGGCGGCGAAGGCAGCCTCGCGATTGTCCTCGGCGGCGTCGACCGCGGTCCAGGCGGCGGCGTTCACGACCGCGTCCACCTCGGCCGCCGCGACGGCGCGGGCGCCGGCGGCGGGGTCGGCGAGATCGGCCTGCTCCCGCCCGAGAAACACCGCCTCGGGCGCGATCCGCGCAAGCTCGGTCGCCACCTGTCCCGTTCGTCCGAATACCAGAAGACGCACTGCTCACCCCTCGCGGCCCGGACCCTCCCTTAGCCCGGACGCGTCCCGGGCGACACCCCGTCCGAGGGCGGGTCAGCCCTGCCGGAGCAGGCGGATGCGCCGGCGGACGCGCCTCAGCAAATTGTGCCTAAACCCGGCGCGGGCGCGGGCCAGGAGGTGCCAGCGTTGTCTAGCGATCCAGGCCTCGAAGCTGTAGCGCGCCTCGTAGTCGCGCCGCACCGCGTCGCGGGCCTCCGCGCTCTCGGCCCGCGCGAGATCGCCGGCCAGCGCGTCGACGATCCGCGCCCAGTCCCGCGGCCGGTGGAGTGCGGGCTCCTTGCGCTCAACGATCCGGCGGACGCCGAACAGGCTGACCTGGCAGATGCCGCGCATGGCGGCGATCACGTCGAAGTCCCGGGTATGGTCGTGCCGCAGGAGAATGAATCGTGCATGCGGGGCCCGCAAAAGGACTGCGGCGTGGAAGGCTGAGCCCTGCAGCCCCGCGACGACCTCTGCGTGCGCAAGCATGGACAACTGCTCCTGCACGGAGTGCCGCTCGGGAGCGACGATTCGCCAGCCCCGCGCGGCCAGCACGTCCTCGATAGCAGGTTCGCCTTTGCTGCGCCGGTTCGGCGTCGTGCCGCTGCGCGAGAGCCAGATGCGCCCGTAATCCTCGGCCGGAGGCTCCTGCCGGGCCAGGAACTCCGCGTGCCGGGGATGGACCTGCCCCGCGATCCGGTGGCCGATCTCGGGCACGATCAGCCGCCGGACCCGCACCGGCCCGTCTGGGAAGAGATGCCCCCCGGTCAGGCCGGCCATGCCCAGGATCTCGTCCTGCCAGCGCGCCGGCGGACCGCCCGAGATCCAGACGAAGGGCATCGGGCCAAGCTCGTCCACCACCCAGCCGCGGGCGAGCGATTCGAGCAGGAAGTGTCCGAAATGATGGAAGAAGGGGCCGCCGTAGACGTGCGGCGCCTCGACGACCGGCAGCGCGTCGCGGTCCAGCCCCGCGATGGCGGGCGCCTGCGCCACGGGGCCGCCGCCCCAGGTGCGGGTGAGCAGCGAATTCCCGATCAGCCGGCCCTCGGCATCGAAGGCGGCGCCGTCGATACCGCGATAGACGCCGCGGTTCGCGGTCGGCACGACCAGCGCGTCCTCGTAGACGCGGTAGCGGAGCGGCTCGTCCGCGGCGGGAAACTGTTCGATCTGAGGCTCCATCGCGCGTCTCCGGCAGGTCAGCCGGTGCCGAGGCGGCGGCCGACGCCGTCGCGCTCCATGAGCGGGCGCCACCACCATTCGTTCCCGAGGTACCAGTCGACGGTGCGGGCGAGCCCCTCCTCGACGGTGACGGAGGGACGCCAGCCGAGCTCGTCGCGGATGCGGGAGGGGTCGATCGCGTAGCGGGCGTCGTGGCCGGGGCGGTCGGTGACGAACTCGATGAGCCGCTCGTGCGGGGCGGCGTCGGGGCGACGGTCGTCGAGCAGGCGGCAGATGGTGCGGACGAGGTCGATGTTCCGCCGCTCGTTTTCGCCGCCGATGTTGTAGTTGCGGCCCGTCCGGCCCTTCTCCAGCACCAGGAGGAGCGCGTCGGCGTGATCCTCGACATAGAGCCAGTCGCGCACGTTCTCGCCCGCCCCGTAGACCGGGACCCTGCGCCCGTGCAGCGCGTTCAGGATCACCACCGGGATTAGCTTCTCGGGGAAGTGGAACGGCCCGTAATTGTTCGAGCAGTTGGTCAGGACCACCGGCAGCCCGTAGGTCTCGTGCCAGGCCCGCACCAGGTGGTCGGACCCGGCCTTCGACGCCGAATAGGGGCTGCGCGGGTCGTAGGGCGTTTCCTCGGTGAACTGCCCCTCGGGGCCCAGCGAGCCGAACACCTCGTCGGTCGAGATGTGGTGGAAGCGAAAGCTCTCGGGCCGGCCGACCTTCACCCAGTGGGCGCGCGCCGCCTCGAGCAGGTGGAATGTGCCCATGACGTTGGTCTCGACAAACGTCGCAGGCCCGTCGATCGAGCGGTCGACGTGGCTCTCGGCGGCCAGGTGCATCACCGCGTCGGGTCGGTGCGCGGCGAAGATCCGGTCGAGCGCCGCGCGGTCGCGGATGTCGGCCCGCTCGAAGGCGTAGAGCGGGCTCCCGGCCACCTCCTCGACGTTTCGCAGGTCGGCGGCGTAGGTCAGCGCGTCGAGGTTGACCACCTCGTGGCCGCGGCTCACGGCCAGCCGCACCGCCGCCGAGCCGATGAACCCGGCCCCGCCCGTCACCAGTATCTTCATCGCGCTCCCCGTCCTTGGCGTCAGGCGCCCTCTAGCAGGGTCGCGCCGTCCTGTCCCCCAAGCTTTCGGTCCAGGGTAACCAGCGCCGCCCCCGCCCGCCGCGCCGCCGCCAGGATCATCAGGTCGGCGAAGTCCGCGGCCCCCGCGCGATAGGCGTCGAGCGCGCGGGCGGCATCGTCGGCGGTCTCCACGGCGAAGGTGCTGGTGCTCAGGACACCTTCGAGGGCGTTGCAGATCTCCCCCCGCGGCAAGCGATAGACCCGGCGCAGCACCCAGGCGAGCTCGACGAGCACCTCGCGCGCGACGAAGCCGGGCACTTCGGGCGTGAGGCCTCCGACCAGGTTCTGGGCAAGGTGTTCCTGGGCGGTGTCGTCCCCGACCAGGATCCGGACCAGGATGTTGGTGTCGAGCGCGATCACCTCTCGACGGCGCGGCGGAACCGTGCGGCGGCTTCGTCGGCGATGGCCTCGTCCATCTCCTCGAGCGAGACTGGCGGTCCCTCGTAGTGTTTCTTCAGCATCCCGAAGAGCGCCGAGGCGGGCTTCGGCCGGACGATCCGCACCGTGTCGCCGTGGACGAAATAGCGCAGCTTGTCGCCGGGCTTGAGCCCCAGCGCCTCGCGCACCTCCTTGGGCAGGGTGGTCTGGCCCTTCGAGGTCAGGGTGGATTCGATCATGCGGAGCACCTCCGAGTAAGGAGAATAGACTCTGCGCCTTGCAAACTCAACTCTGGCCTTCCCAGCGGAACGGGCTCTCGAACGCCTCGAGCGGCGGCGCGGCGGCGTCCTTGTCGCTGAGGATCGGGGCGGAGAGGCCGGCGGGCAGCGGCCAGTCGATGCCGCAGCTGTCCCAGCGGACCCCGCCGTCGGCGGCGGCGGCGTAGTAGCCGGTGCACTTGTAGACGACCTCGGTGTCGTCCTCGAGCGTGAGGAAGCCGTGCAGGAAGCCGGGCGGGATCCAGACCTGGCGGCCGTTCTCGTGGCTGAGCTCCTCGCCGACCCAGGCCCCGTAGGTGGGCGAGCCGCGCCGCACATCCACCGCCACGTCGAAGAGCCGGCCGCGGCCGCAGCGCACAAGCTTGCCCTGGGCGTGCGGCGGCGCCTGGAAGTGCATGCCCCTGAGCGTGCCGGCGCGGGCGCTGAGCGAATGGTTGTCCTGCACGAAGTCCGCCTCGAGCCCGGCCGCGGCCAGCGTCCGGCGGTTCCAGGTCTCGGCGAAGAAGCCGCGCGCGTCGCCGAACCGCTTCGGCGTCAGGACCATCACTCCGGGCAGGCCGGTCTCGCGCACATCCATCGGGGCACCTCTCTCCTCGTTACCGCCGGCGGCATAGCAGGCCCCGACGCACCAGCCCATCCTGTCAGGGGCAGGAACGTCGCGGTAGCGAACCTCCTCGTCGGACCTGCGATCGGAGCCGCAGCCGTGCTCTGCGGAGAGGGTTCGCATTAACTTGTGTCGGGAAGTGGGCGAAGGCAGCAGGCCATTGTGGCGAAGGACGGCCACACATCCCCAGCCTCGTGATGGTGTCCAGCCGCAGCTTCCTGTGCGGCGACTGCCCATTCAAGGCATCGAAGCGTGCTGGTGAAGCCCGGGTCACCCCGATTGTTCGACCACCGGGTTCGAGAGGGTCGGCGTCCATCCGGACCAGCGCATCGGCTGCGAGGCGGTGCGGCCGGATGGCCACCTGCCGGGAGCGCCATCAGGACGCGCGGGCCGGACCGCCGTATCGGGCGGATGAACGGCCTCGCGATCGAGGGCCGGCCCCCGGGGATGTGTCCGGGGGCCGGCTGGTTGCCCGATGGCTCAGGTCTTGTTGCGCCGGCGGCGCCAGGCACCGAGGCCGCCGAACGAGCCGAGCGCGCCGCCGAGCAGCAGCACCGAGGCCGGCAGCGGGATGACCCCGTCGGGCGGCGGCGGCGGCGGGGGCGGGGGCGAGACGCCGGGCGAGAAGGCCGAGGCGATCGGCGTCAGGTAGCTGTCGGCGTTGTCGAAGCCCGAGATCGTGGCGAGGAACGGATTGTCCGCCTCGACCACGCCCGGCCCGGTCCCCACGGCGATCGAGCCGTAAAGGATGCCGTCGAGCAGGGTGAAGCCCGAGGTGTCCACCGCCACGCCGTCGAGCTTGAGCGAGGCCGCGTCTCCTGCCGCGATGGCGATGTTGAGCTGGTTCTGCGAGAACGCCTCGCCGCCCACCGGCGTAGTGAAGGAATAGGCATCGAGCAGCTGATCGACGCTGGGGATCAGCGCATAGGCGGGATCGCCCGTGGACCGGGTGCCACCGACGCCGCGCATGAACTGGCCGACGCTGACCGGCTTGTCGGAGGTGATCTTCGAATTGCCGACATTGTCGACCTGCAGCACCTCGCCCGCGTCGATCGTGCCCACCAGGACACCGTTGATGAAGACGTCCGTGTCGTCCTCGGCGGCGATGACGCGGACCAGATCCTTTGCCGTCCCCGCGAACGGAGTCTCGGCCACCAGGAATTCGGTATCGAAGTTCTCGACGCCAAACTGCTGCTGGATCATGTGGTCGCAGGCGACGGTTCCGATGGGAACCTGCGTGCACTCGTTGCCGGCGAAGACCGCGACATCCTTATCGGACTGCACGCGCGTGCCGCTCAGGTCGCCGCCCGTGCCCGACTCGTAGAAGATCGACTCGCCCTTTTGCAGCGTCACCTGCACCGGCACACCGTCCGCCAGGCCCGAGATGCTCTTGGGGGTGATCGTGACCGTCGTGTTGTCCTCGGTCGCCGTGACGGACATCTGCGAGCCGCTGCCGAAGGCAGACGAGTTCACGCTCGGGACTGCAAGGACGCGGTAGTCCCGGCTGAGCCCTTCGAGGTCGAGCAGCGTGGTCATGTCGGTCGAGAAACCCGCCCGGTTCAGGGCGAGGCCGCTGATCGGGTCGGCCGATTCAACCAGCAGCGAGAGGTTGTTCTTGACCCCGCTATCGGTCATCTCGCGCCCTCTCGAACCCAGCGCCAGTGTGTAGACGCCGGTGTTGTCGATCGCGAAATTCTGGTTGAAGCCGTCGTTGCCCGTGACCGTGCCGGTCGTCCCCTCGGCCCCGAAGATGAAGACCGAGTTGTTGCCGGCGTTGAGGTTCTCGTGGAAATTGGCGATGAACGAGGCGTGTGCCGCTCCGGAAAGCAGCAGGCACGCCAACGCGCTCGCCGTTCCCAACCAATATGATCTTGGATGCATGCGTTACTCCTATCCCCCGGCGCCGCACCCAGGCTGGCAAAAGCATAAAACGCTCCAGCCCGGTAGAAGGCCGCACTAGAAAAGCTGGCGTAAATTCGCCGCCGGATAGAGGGTTCGACAGAGACTGATCTATGTCAAGAACCTTGCGGCATTTATGAAAAGATTCATCTTTCGGAACAGCCGCGCGCCCGGATTTCGCGCGGCTTACGCAGCCTCAAGATGAAAGTTATTTTTACGAACAACCAATAATTGTGCGTTCCCGAATTACTGCGCCGGGAGCGCCTGCAGCGCCTCCACCGCCGCGGCGCCTTTGGTGAAGTTCGGGTCGGTCGAGGCCACCGCCTTCTGCAGATGCTCCCGCGCCGCCGCGACGTCGCCCGTCGCCAGGCGGGTCATGCCGACGTGGTAGTTGGCCCACGCATCGTCGGGGTTCTCCGCCACCACCGGCTCCAGTACCGCGAGCGCGTCCTCGTGCCGGCCCTGCAGGTGCAGGAGCCAGCCGTAGGTGTCGCGCAGCTGCGGAATGTCCGAGGCGCGCAGCTGCTGCGCCACCGCATGCGCCCGCTCCAGCCGCTCGGCGTCGTCGGCGAAATGGTCCGAGACCAGCGCGGCGTAGTTGTTGGCCACCAGCAGGTTGTCGGGATAGGCCTGCACCAGACCCTCCATCAACCCGAGCGCCTCCTCGTAGTCGCCCTTGCGGACCAGGATCTCGGCCAGCGGCATCTGCAGCTGCGGGTTGCCGGGCAGGGTGGCGAGGCCGGCGCGGATCGCCGCCTCGGCACCCTCCGCGTCGTCGCGGATCATCAGGTGGCGCGCCAGCGTGACATGCGCGAGCGGGCTCTGGGGCAGGGCGGCGACCACGCCCCGGTACGCGGCCTCGGCGTCGGCGTCCTCGTCCGCCAGCTCGTGGAGGGCACCCCGCATCAGCAGCGCCGCCGGGTTGCCGGGCGCCTGCGCCAGCAGGTCCTCGACATAGGTCTCCGCCGCCGCGGTGTCGCCTTGGGCGAGATAGCTCTGCACCAGCCCCGCCGCGGCGCCCACGTCGGCGCCCCCGGCGGCCAGGCCGCGCAGGACGGACTGCGCCTCCTCGGTCTGGCCTCGGCCCTGCAGGACGGCGACGCGGATCTTCTCGGAATCGCCGATCGCCGCGGGCGTGCCCACCTGACGCAGCGAGGCGGCGACCGCCTCGGCCCCCGCCCAGTCCTCGGCCGCGAGCCGCAGGACGCCGAGCGCGGCGAGGAGCTGCGGCGCGTCCGGGTGCCGGCGCATCGCCTCCTCCAGCAGCGCCGCCGCCTCGTCCGCGCGGTCCGCCTCCTGCAGCGCGGTGGCGGTCTCGAGCGCGATGCGGGGCTCGTGGCCCGAGGCGCGGGCCGCCTCCTCGAGCCGGGCGAGCGCCGCGTCGCGGTTGCCCGCGCGCGCCTCGGCCCGGGCCGCCAGCCTGAGCAGCGCCACGTTCCGCGGCTCGGCCTCGAGGCCCGCCGCGATGTCGGTGCGCGCCGACTCGAGCTCGAGGTCCTGCAGGCGGTACATCGCGCGGAACGCCAGCGCATCGGCGTCGTCCGGCGTCTCGGCGAGCATCGCCTCGACCTCGGCCTGCGCTGCCTCGGCCTGCCCATCGACCGCCAGGAACCGCGCCAGCAGCAGCCGCGCCGCGCGCCGCTGGTCGGGGTCGATCGGCCCGTCGGCCAGCGCACGCAGCGCGTCGCGCGCCTCCGACCGGGCGCCGGTGTCGTGGATCAGCTGGACCCGCGCCAGCTCCAGCGGGAACGGCTCGGGCGCCGCCTCGATCAGCGCCTCGAGCGCGGCCCGCGCCGCCACGGCGCCTCCCTGCGAGGCGCTGAGCCGCACGATGTCGAGCGCGGTGGCGGTGTCGCCGGGCGTGACCTCCAGCACCCGCCGGAGCGTCTCGATCGCCTCGTCGGTGCGGTCGGTCCGCACCAGCAGGAGGGCGAGGCGCTTCAACGTGTCGGTGTCGGAGGGATCCTGCTCGACCCGCCGGCGCAGCGCCTGCTCGGCCTCGAAGAGCGACTGCGCCGGCCCGATGCCGAGCGCGTCCCGCGGCGCCGCGAGGCCGCCGAGGGGCCCTCCCATCGCGCCCTCGTCGAACATCTCCTCGACCGTCATCTCCTCGTCGAGGACCGCCGCCTGCGCGCCGGGGGCGGCGACGACCGCCAGGAGGCAGAGCGACGCTGCGAAAACTCTCGGGCTCGAAAATACCATGTCAAAAAACCTGCAAGGGGCGAACACGAGCCGGGATAGTAGGAGAGGGGGCGGAACCGCTCAACTCTCCGTTCCGTGACGGCCCCGCGTCACCAGCGGGCCCGCACCTCCGCCAGCGCGCCGAAGACCGGGTCGCGCGAGAGGAGCACCATGTCGAGCAGCTCGGCCGTGGAGGCGATGAGCCGGTCGAACGGGTCGCGGTGATCCCAGTCCCGCAGGCTCGCGTGGAGGCAGATCTCAGGGCTCAGGGGCGCGAGCGTGCCTCCCTGCTCGCGCAGGATCCCGGGCAGCCGCGCGGCGTGGGGCTCCATCGCCGGCCACCGGCCGATGCGGACCTTCTGCCCGATCTCGAAGAAGCTGATCGGGCTGACGCAGACCGCGTCGGCGCCCTCGATCTCCCGCCGCGCCCGGGGCGAGAGCCGGCCCTCGTCGGCGAAGGACCAGACCCAGGCATGGGTGTCGAGCAGGAGCGTCGCCATCAGGCGCCTTCCCAGTCGGCCAGCTCCTCCTCCGAAAGGGGTTCGAGAAAGTCCGGCACCTCGCCGAGCTGGCCCGCGAGCGTTCCCAGCCGAAAGCCGGACTGCGGGATCGGGACCAGCCGCACCACCGGGCGCGACCCCTTGGCGATGACGACCTCCTCGCCCGCGAGGGCGGCGTCGATGAGCCGCGAGAGCTGGCTCTTGGCGGCATGCACGGTGAACTGCACGAGCGTCCTCCTTGACATGGCTAACTTAGCCATGCCGGAGGCGCAGGCAAGATCGGGGAAGGCGCCTCCTGCCGCCGCAGGAGGCGCGGAGCGCGGCCTCTACTGCGCCGCGAGGCGGCTCGAGGTGACGTCGGCGAGAAAGGCCTGGAACTCGTCCCGCAGCTCGTCGCGGGCGAGGCCGAAGGCGACGGTCGCCTGCAGGAACCCGGCCTTCGAGCCGCAGTCGAAGCGCTGGCCCTCGAAGCGCACGCCGTGCACCGGGCGGCCGGCCGCGATCTCGGCGGCGATCGCGTCGGTGAGCTGGATCTCGCCCCCCGCGCCCGGCTTCTGGCTGTCGAGGGAGCGCATCACGTGCGGCGAGAGGATGTAGCGGCCGATCACCGCGAGGTTCGAGGGGGCGTCCTCCGGCCGGGGCTTCTCGACCATCCCGCGGACCGAGACGAGGCGGCTCATGTCCTCCTCGATGTCGAGGATGCCGTAGGCCGAGGTCATCTCGCGCGTGACCTCCATCGCGGCGACCATCGAGCCGCCGGTGCCCTCGTATGCGTCGATCATCTGCCTGAGGCAGGGCCTCTCGGCGGCGATCACGTCGTCGGGCAGAAGCACCGCCACCGGCTCGTCGGGGCCGACCATGCGGCGGGCGCACCAGACCGCGTGGCCGAGGCCCAGCGGCTCGGCCTGGCGGACGTAGGCGATCGCGCCCGAGGGCATGTCCGTCTTGTGCAGCTCGTCGAGCAGGGCGTGCTTGCCCTTGGCCTCGAGCGCGGCCTCGAGCTCGGGCGCGCGGTCGAAGTAGTCCTCGAGCGCGGACTTGCCGCGCGAGGTGACGAAGATGAACTCCTCGATGCCGGCGGCGCGGGCCTCATCGATGGCGTACTGGATCAGCGGCCGGTCGACGAGTGTCATGATCTCCTTGGGGATCGACTTCGTCGCCGGGAGGAACCGGGTGCCGAGCCCGGCCACAGGGAAGATCGCCTTGGTCACCTTCGGCGTCATCGAATCACTTCCTTCAGCTGTGTATGGGTCCTGATGATGGACACCGGATCATGGTCTTTTCTTGTTCCCGGGACAGCAAAATCGCTTTTGAACGCATCGACGGCATGAAGTGGCCGGTCCCGCGGGGGATCCGGCCGTAAATCCATACCTGAACGGAGAGCGTCAGGCCTTCCGACGCGTCAACCTGAAGCCGAGGAGGGCGGTTCCGAGCAGCAATGCGCCCGCGGGCACCGGCACCGGCACCAGGTCACCCAGCTGCAGGCCGGCGAGAGCGAAGTCGCCCACGCCCACGCCGTCGTTGCCGGCCCCGGCATCGAAGGTGAAGCTGCGCCCCGTGAAGTCGACCGCGAACATGCCCGCACCGGCGCCGCCCGGGCGGTAGAATTCGACCGCCTCGAAGCTGTCGAGGAAGTTCGTTCCCGTCGGCGGCGCGCCCGAATAGAGCGAGGCGCTCTCGGCGTTGCCATCGCGGGAGCGGAAGAGGTCCATGAAGGACACGCCCGTCAGCCGCACATCGCGGTCGAAGGTGACGGTCACGTACTCCCTCCGGCCGATCTCGTCGTCGCCGAGGCCCACGCCGTCATCCTGGTAGGTGAGGCGGTTCGAGCTGCCGGTGAGGGTGAAGTTCACGCCCGAGACGCTGCCGGTGGCCATCGCGGCCGACTTCGAGCTGAAGGTCGACGAACTGGTGAAATCTATGGTCGCGGCAGTTGCCGCTGCGGCCCCGGCCAGAAAGCCGGCGATCGCCAATGCGCTTGTCCTGATGGCAAATGCCATGTCCTCGTAACCCCCTCAATCGTGTCCCGTGGGCGCAAAGCACGCGCCCTCTCGTCAAGACGAACCGTGCAGGTGCCGCCCGGTTCCACATTGGCGTTAACTTTGCATGGAATTCCACCGGTTGCTAGCCGCGGCCGCAGAATAATGCCCCGAACGCATGCCTCGCCGGCAGTCAGCCGCGTCCGTAGGCATCCTCGTAACGGATGATGTCGTCCTCGCCGAGATAGGTTCCGGTCTGCACCTCGATCAGGTACATCGGCACCCGGCCGCGGTTGGCCATGCGGTGCGTCTGCCCGAGCGGGATGTAGACCGACTGGTTCTCGGAGACGAGGCGGACCTCCTCGCCGACCGTCACCTCCGCGGTTCCGGCGACCACGATCCAGTGCTCGGACCGGTGCATGTGGCTCTGCAGGCTGAGCACTCCGCCGGGGCGGACCATGATCCGCTTCACCTGGAAGCGGTCGGAAAGGCAGAGCGTCTCGTACCAGCCCCAGGGCCGGTGGAAGCGGGGGTAGTCGTCGGCCTGCGGCGCCTCGGCCTCGCGCAGCGCCGCCACCACCTGTCGCACGTCCTGCGCGCGGTCCATGTCGGCCACCAGCACCGCATCGCGCATCGCCACCGCCACGACCCGGTCGAGCCCTAGGCCCACCAGGCGCAGCGAGCCCTCCTCCGAGCGCAGGTAGCTGTCGCGGCAGTCGATCGCGGTGACGGGGCCGTGCCCGACGACCCCCTCGGGCGTCTGCGGGCTGACCTGCCAAAGCGCCTCCCAGCTGCCGAGGTCGGTCCAGCCGCAGTCGAGCGGCACCGCCATCAGCGGCCGCCCGCCCGCGCCGGGGCCGGCCCGGCCGGCGGGCTCCATCACCGCATAGTCGACCGAGATCGCGCGCGCCCGGGCGTAATCCGCGCCGAGGCGGAAGAAGCCGAGATCCTGCGCGCCCTCCGCGATGGCGGCGCGGCAGGGCTCCAGCAGGTCCGGCGCGTGCGCCTCGAAGGCGGCGATGGCGTCGCCCGCGCGGAACAGGAACAGCCCCGCGTTCCAGAGATAGCGCCCCGCCGCCAGCATCCCCGCAGCGGTTTCGGCGTCGGGCTTCTCGCGGAAGCTCTCGAGCCGCACGGCCCCGGCGCCGGCCGGCGCGTGGCCGAGCTCGAGATAGCCGTAGCCGGTGTGCGGCCGGTCCGGCACCACGCCGAAGGTGACGAGCGCGCCCTCCTCCTCGACCGTCTCGGCGCCGCGGGCGACCGCCTCGAGGAACGCCGCGCGGTCGGCGATCAGGTGGTCCGAGGGCGCGACCAGCATCATCGCCTGCGGGTCGTCGAGCATCAGCGCGGCGGTGAGGATGGCGGAGGCGGTGTCGCGGCCGGCGGGCTCGACCACCACCCGGGCGTCGGTCAGGCCGATCTCCGCCGCCTGGTCGGTGGCGAGGAAGCGGAACGCGTCCCCGGTCATCACCAGCGGCGCGTCGAAGCCCTCGCCCGAGAGCCGCCTGAGCGTCGCCTGGTAGAGGCTCTCGCGCCCGACGAGCGGGGCGAACTGCTTGGGGAACGCGGCGCGCGACGACGGCCAGAGCCGGGTGCCGGAGCCACCGCAAAGGATGACGGGATGGATCACGCGCGCTCGCCGGAACTGGTCACGCGGCGGTTATCGCCGGAAGCCCGAGGCGTTTCAACCCGCTGCGTCCCGGGCCGGAGCCGCTCCCCGGGACCCGGCGGCCGTCGCGCGGCTGGCGGGGATCGGTGCCGCGCCCCCTCGCGGGGTTCATGCGCCGTCGCCCGCGCCGGGCGGGCAGAGCAGCGCGCCGATGGAGTGCGTCCGGCCGATCCGCAGGTGGCTGTAGCTGCCGCCGGCGAACCAGTGCAGCCGCTGCGTCCCCGGCTCCCACGCCCAGAGCCCGTCCTCGGTGCGGGCGAGCAGGTAGAGCGCCTCGCCGTGGGCGCCGATCCCGTCGCCCTCGGCCGCGAGGCTGCGCAGCTCGGGCCGCAGCACGAAGAGGCCGTGCGCCGAGGGCACCGCGCCGACCGCCTGCAGCGTCACCGCCCCGCAGATCAGGAGGGGCAGGGCGCCCGCCTGGCCCGCGGCGAGGCGCGGCACCGCGTAGCCGCAGATGCCGAGCGCCGCGACCGCGAAGAAGACCACCTGGTCGGCGCGGGACGAGAGGCTGCGCAGGTCCGCGGCGACGATGTCGCCCACCACCCCGTCGCGGGTGCAGATCGCCTCGGGCGCGGCGAACAGGAGCCCCCGGATGCCGAGCGCGCCGCCGAAGGCCGACATCATGTAGCCGATCAGGAAGAGCGCGAGCACGGCGATGCCCCAGGGCGTCTGCCGGTCGAGCCAGCGCGCCGTGCGGGCGATGCGGCCGGGCTCGGCCGCGGCCTCGGCGCGGGCGCGGCGGCTCAGCCAGCGGACGGTCTCACCGAGGACCAGCACCAGCATCAGCGCCAGCATCGCCTGCAGCGCCCAGCGGGCGGCGATCTGCGCCCCGAGGCCCAGGTACCAGAGCGGCTCGCGCGAGGTGTTGGCGAGCTCGAGCCCCAGCATCCCCTGATGGGTGACGGTGGCGATGAAGCCGAAGGCGTAGAGCACTGCGGTGATCCCCGCGAGCACGCCCGAGAGCCAGCCCAGCAGCTTCCCGAATGCCTTGACGAGTTCCATCGGAAGCCCCGTGTGGTCTGGGCCGATCGCCACGGAGCGGCAAACTAGCATGGTCCTGAACGGCTTGCACGAAATCCGGGGCGGGCCTCGAAAGGCCACCGCATCGCGCGGGAGGCGAGGCGGCGCGACCTGGTACATCAAACTGGTTTACCCAAGGTAAGCCTGCGTGGTAGGCTCGGGCATGTTTCGCACCTCAGCCATGCTCGTCGCCGCGGCCCTCCTTCTCGGTGCCTGCACGACCGGAGATCCCACCGCGAGGCTTCTCGCGACGGGCCCCAACGTGCGCGTCGACGGTGCGCCGGCCGAGCACGGGACGTGGGTGCGGCAGGGCGCCACGATCAGCACCGGCGCCGGGTCCTCGGCCATCGTCCGCTGGAGCGAGGGCACCACGCTGCAGCTCGACCAGAACTCCGACCCGCTCGTGGTGTGGGAACCGCCCGACGTGGCGATCAACGTGGGCGTCGGCTGGTTCCTGATCGACACCGGCGAGATGAGCGTGCGGATCCGCAACGAGCTCGCCGTGGTCTTCGTGGGCTCGACCGTCGCGGTCAACGTGGTGCCGGGGCAGAGCCTCACCACCTACCTTCTCGAAGGCTCGGCGCAGCCGCTGGAGCCGGCGGGCCGCCCGCTGCGCGAGGGTGAGAAGCTTATCGCCTATCCCGGAAACCGCCTCGTCTACCTGCCGATCACCCCGGCCGAGCGCGCGATGATCGAGCAGCGGTTCGAGCGCTGGGACTTCCCGCGCAGCTTCCAGAGCCACGAGGACGATGACGATTACGAGAACTCGTCCGACGACTTCGATACCGATGACGATTTCGACGACTCCCCCTAATACTCTCGGCCTTGTGGCATGCTCCTTGCTCCTTGCTCGCAGCCGTCTGCCTTCGCCGGGGGTGACGTTTCCCGCCGAAACGCCGGACGCCCGCAGGTGACGCCGGCCGGGGGAAAAGGCGCGCCTCGTCGCTGACGTGCCGGCTCCGGGGCTTGCCTGAGGCCCCGTCTCTGCGATCACCGGCGGAAAGGGCTTGTGCATCTTTTCGACGCACACGAGACCGGTCCGGAACAGGTGCATGGCGGCATGAGCAGGCAGACGATCTACCAGGCGGGCGCGCGGACCGCCGCGGCGCCGGCGCCGAGCCTCAGGGGGCGGGCCAGGGGCTGGATGCGGCGGGCGGGGCAGCGGCTCGTCGGGCTCGGCCTGCCGCCGCGCCTGGTGGGCTACCGCTGGACCCGGCACCTCGCCGCGGCGGACGTGGCCGGGGTGACGGAGATCCATCCGGCGGCGACCGCCCGCGCGCCGCTGCCCCGCATGGTGGCGCGGCGCGAGGACCTGCCGGACGAGCGGGGCTGGTTTGGCTACGCCTTCCGCGACGTGCCGGAGCGGCGGGCCGGGCCGACGCGGCTCCTGCGGCTGGCGGAGGCGCGGGTGCTGGCGGCGCGGCCCGGCCGCGACTACGCGCCTGCCATCCTCAACGCGCGGGGCCGCAGCCTCGACCTGCGCGAGATCCGCTACCGCCCGTTCCATGCGCCGCTGGCCGCGCGGAGGCCCGACCTGACGCTGGACCGCGCGGTCTGGTTCGCCGAACGGGTCTACGACAACCACGCGCACTGGCTGACGGCGCACCTGCCGAAGCTCGCGCAGCTCGTGGAACTGGGCGAGACCGCCGACCTGGTCCTGCCGGCCGAGCGCACCCCGGTGATCGACCACAGCCTGGCGCTTCTCGGCATCGACCCGGCGACGCAGCCCGAGCTGCCCTCGGGGGCGGTGCTGGCCACGCGCGAGCTGGTGCTGCTCGAGACCGACCGCTTCCGCCCCGAGCTTCTGCGGCTGGCGCGCCGTATGACCGTGGGCGAGGGTGCGCCCGGCACACGGCGGGTCTTCGTCAGCCGCCGCTCGGCCCGCGGCCGCCGCCTGGTGGACGAGGAGGCGCTGACGCCGATGCTGCGCGACTTCGGCTTCGAGATCGTCGAGATGGAGCGGCTCGACTTCCCGGCCCAGATTGCGCTGATGCGGGAGGCGGGGGCGCTCCTCGCCCCGCATGGGGCGGGCTTGGCCAACATGCTCTTCTGTGCCGAGGGCACCCGGGTGATCGAGATCGCCGACCCGGCCTATCCGAACCCGAACTTCTACGCGCAGGCGGTCGGGCTGGGGCTGGACTACGCGCTGGTCCGCGGCCGCGGAGTGGGCGGGGGCCATCCGCTCGACCAGGACCTCGCCGTCGACGAGGCGGACCTGCGCCGCGCGCTCGAGACCGTCCTGGGGTGAGCGTCAGCGTCGTCATCCCCTGCCGCGACGGCGCGGCGTTCCTGGCGCAGACGATCCGCTCGGTGCTGAACCAGACCGCGCCGCCGGACGAGGTGCTGGTGATCGACGACGGCTCGACCGACGCCAGCCCCGACATCGCCCGGTCCTTCGGCGGCCCCGTCGCGGTGCATGCCGGCCCGGCGCGCGGCGCTTCGGCGGCGCGGGTCCGGGGGGCGGCGCTGGTCCGCGGCCAGCGGCTCATGTTCATGGACGCCGACGACCTGCTGACGCCGGGGACGCTGGCGGCGCTTTCGGCGGCGCTCGACGCGGGGCGCGCGCCCGGCCTCGCGATCGGCCCCTGGGACCGCTACGAGCGCGTCGGGCCGGCCTGGCTGGCGCGGCCGCCCTCGATCCCGCACCGGCGGCCGGGGCAGGACGACCTCTCGGCCTGGATGACCGGGCGCTATTCGCCGCCCTGCGCGGTGCTCTGGGACCGCGCCGCCTATGACGCCAGCGGCGGCTGGGATGCCGAGAGCCGCGGCGACGACGACGGCAACCTGATGCGCCGGGCGATGGCGCGCGGCGTCCCCATCCGCCGCACCCGCGACGGCCTCTCGCTCTACCGCCGGCTTCCGGGCGAGGCGCTGTCGCTGAGCGGCCGGCGCTTCTCCGAGACCGGTCTGCGCTCGCGCCTGCGCGCGCTCGAGAACACCCGCGACGAGCTGGTCCGGGCGGGACGCCTTGACCGATATCGCGTCGAGCTCTCCGACATGGCGCGCGCCCTGCGGCGCGACGCCCGCGAGCATCCGGACATCGCCGCGGCGGCCGAGGCCCTGATCCTCTCCCCGCCGGCCCGGCGGGGGCGCCTTGCCGCGGCGGGCGCACGGCTCCGGGCCGAGCTCGACCACCGCTTCGGCCCCGTGGCGCGCCCGGCCCGAGTCGCCGCCGCGGTGGAGGCGCCGCCGGTGACGGAGGGTCCACAGGTCAGCGTCGTGCTCCCCGCCGAGCCTGGTATCGACCTCGCGCCCGCCATCGCCAGCGTCCTGGGGCAGAGCTATGGCGCGCTCGAGCTGATGGTCGTGGGCGAGACGGACCCGGCCGGCCTTGCCGACGATGCGCGGTTGCGCCTGGTGCCCGCCGCGGGTGGCCTGGCCGAGGCCCTGAACGCGGGGCTGGAGGCGGCGCAGGGCGCCTATGTCGCCTTTCTCGACCCGCGCGACGTCTGGCAGCCGGACAAGCTCGCGCGCCAGGTCGGCCTGCTCGAGGCGGCGGCGCACCGGGTCGGCGTCTGCTCCACTGGCGCGGAGAGCGATGCGGAAGGGCAGCTTCCGGCGCGCGGGCAAGGCGACTTCTTCGCTGCGCTGCTCTGGCGCGAGACGCTTCGGGCGCCCGGTTCCACGGTGCTGGTCCGCCGCCAGGTGGTCGAGGCGGTGGGCGGCTTCGACCCGACGCTGCCGGCGCTCGCGATATGGGAGTGGCTGCAGCGGGCGGCCCGCCTCTATCATTTCGCTTCGGTGAACGCGCCGCTCGTCCGCCTCGGGCCCCGCCCGATCCCCGATCCCGCCGCCGAACGCGCCGCCCGCGCGGCGCTCTGGGAACGCAACCGTCACGCCCTGCGCCGCGCGGGCGTCGCGCACGCCTATCTGCTCGACAGCGCCCGCCAGACGGCATCCTGCGGCGATCGCGCCGACGCCGCCCGGCTCGCCCTCCGCGCCATGGCCCAACGCCCCCTCGCGCAAACCCGCACCCGGCCGAGACCCGACTCCGGCAGAGACGGTCGACATCCACGAGGCGAATATAGCGCTCGGTAGGATGCCATATGGTCCACGCGCTTCTCGATGCCGGCGAGCGCGTCGTGGTCGTGAGTGATCTCTCGACGGGGCGGTCCATGCGGTGCCCGAAGGCGTCACCTTCGTGGAAATCCGCGTCGGCGAGGCGGCCGATCTTCTCCTCCACGGCGGCGGTATTCGCCAAGTGGCAAGGACCTGGTGGCCGAGGACGACGAACTCGGGCCCGCCTCGCCTTACGGCGCGACCAAGCTGCGACCGAGGAGTTGATCGCGGCGCAGGCGGCGCTCAGGGCAGGCGTGCTGCGCTACTTCAACGTGGCGGGAGCCGATCCCGCGGGGCGCGCCGATCAGTCGACGCCCGAGGCCACGCACCTCATCAAGATCGCCTGCGAGGCCGCCTGCGGCCTGCGCGATGAGGTCATCATGTTCGGCACCGACTGGACCACGCCCGACGGCACCGGCGTGCGCGACTACATTCACGTCTCGGGCCTCGTCGCGGCGCACCTGCTGATGCTGAACCACCTGCGCGCGCGGGCGGCGCGTCGCTCACGCTCAATTGCGGCTACAGGCGCGGCTATTCGGTGCGCGAGGTGCTGGACGCCGTGGCGCGGGTCTCCGGCACGTCGTTTCCGGTCGCGCGACACCGTCAGTCCGTGGCGTTTGGCCAGCATCTCGGCTGCCGCCAGCGTCCGAAATCCTGATAACTCTCCCGGACCAGCGCCGGCGCATAGTCGCGCCTGCCGACATGGATCTTGCTGTTCGGCGCGTGCTGCTTCCAGCGGGAAGAGGTGACACTTCTGCTTTTCTCACGGGTGACATTTGAGCTTTGCGGCTACAATTGTTGCGACGCTTAATGAAGATTATGTGACGCCGTCAGCCTCGGCGCGAGCAGTCGTTCGGCAGCGGCAGCGTCCGGTGTGCTCTGAGCCCTGAGAACTGGGCCGCTCCTGGCGGGAAAATCCGGTACTGTCTGGACGCCCGCCCCGAGCCAGGCGCGACCGCGGCGGCAGTTGCGTGGCAGGCGGTTGAGCGACATAACATGTCTACTTGACTAGACGAGTTGCGTCTTGCGCCCACATGCGAGAAGCAAGGTCTCGGGGAAGACTCCCATAAACGGGAGCGATGGGAGGACCTGCATCCGATGGTGCTGAGCGAAGCCGGGATCCGCGCACTGTTTCCCGAGATCGACGAAATCTCCGACGCGGAACTGCGCCGGAACGTGGCCGACATCTGGATCGAGGTCGCGGCCGAGGCGGCGTGGGACCGGCTGGAGGACGTTCCCAAGAATCTTGACGCCGAACGCGATCGCCGCCTGACCGATCACATTCGCGGCGTGACCCGCATGGCGCTGGCCCTCGCAGAGATCGGCGAGCGCGAGCAGGGCACACCCTACAACCGCGATTACCTGATCGCCTGTTGCCTGCTCCACGACGTCAGCAAGATCGTCGAGACCGAACCGGATCTGGAAGGTCGGCCGACGGATGGACCGGCCCTCCCCGCCCGAAAGAGCGCGCTCGGCGCAAAGATCCAGCACGCCGCCTATGCCACCCACAAGGTGTTCGAGAAGGGTTTGCCGCTCGAGATCGCGCATGTCGTCCTGACACATACGCATGCCTCGAACATGCGCAGCACGTCCGTCGAGGGCGCATACCTGTTCTATGCCGACTACGCTGATTCCGATGCCGCAATCCACAAGGTCGGAGGACGCACCTTTGCCGAACGCTGGCATCTCGGCTGACAGGCGGACGGCGGCGGGAGAGCTGGCATGATCCGCATCCTGACACTCGTCGAGAACGTGCTGATGGCAGGCTGCCTTCTGGCGGCGCTGGCAATCGGCACGATGCAGGTGGTCTTGCGCTACGTGTTCAACACCGGGTTCGTGTGGAGCGAACTGGCGCTGGTGACCCTGACGATCCTGGCGGCGATGGCAGGAGGGAGCCGTGCCGCGGCCGACAATATCCACGTGCGCATCACCGCCCTCGTCGAGCTGTTGCCGGCCGGCGGGCAGCGCCTCTGCAACGTGCTCGCCCTGCTCTTCGCGCTCATCTACTCGGCTTTCATGGCCTATGCAGGCTACCTCTACGTCGAGTTCGTGCGCATGACCGGCCATGTCGCCGTCGAGGCGAATTTTCCCTCGTGGATCATCTTCTCGATCGGACCGCTCGCGATGATCCTTTTCGGTCTGCGCTACATCCAGCGGTTGCCGCGCGCCTGGCGGGACGAGGACATCGGCCGAACCGAGTTCACCGACTGATGGGCCGCCAGCGATGACCCTCGCATTTCTCTTCGGCGCCTTCGTCGTGCTGCTGGGTGTCGGAACGCCGGTTGCCGTCGCGCTCGGCGGGTCGGTGGTCCTGGCGGCCCTCTGGGCGGGCACCATTCCGATCCCGATCCTGGGCCAGAAGCTCTACGCCAACCTCGACCACTTCACCCTGATGGCGGTGCCGTTCTTCTTCCTCGCCGCGGCCTTCATGGAGACCGGCGGGATCGTCCGCCACCTCGTCAACTTCGCCAACCTGCTCGTCGGCCGGTTCCGCGGCGGACTCGGCATGGCGGCGGTGCTGACCTGCATGTTCTTCGCCGCCATCTCGGGGTCGAGTCCGGCGACGGTGGCCGCGGTGGGCGGCATCATGATCCCGGCGCTGACCCAGCGCGGCTATCCGATCAACTATGCCGTAGGCGCGGTCACGGCCGCGGGCGGTCTGGGCATCCTGATCCCGCCCAGCATCCCGCTGATCCTCTATGGCTTCGTCACCGCGACCTCGATCCCCAAGCTCTTCATGGCGGGGATCCTGCCCGGCCTCCTCTATGGCGGGCTGCTGATGGCGATGGCCCGTTTCCTGGCCGGTCGCTTCGACGTCGCCGCGCCCGAGGCGCTGACCGCGCACGAAAAGGCGCGGACGGTGCGCATGGCAGTGCCTGCGCTCCTGCTGCCGATCTTCCTGGTGATCGGCATCTACGGCTTTCCGGCCATGTCGATCGGACCGTTCAACTTCGACGGCGGCGCGATCTTCACCCCGACCGAGGCGGCGCTGATGACCGCGACGGCGGCGCTGCTGATCGGCTTCTTCGTCTACCGCCAGACCACGCTCCGCTCGATGGTCGAGACGGTACTCCAGGTGACGCCGCGGATCGGCATGGTCTTCTGGATCGTCACCAACGCCGTGCTCTTCGGCTTCTTCCTGGCGCAGCAGGGCGTGCCGGACGCGCTGGCGGAATGGCTGGTCTCGATGGACATGCCGCAATGGCTGTTCCTGCTGCTCGTCAACCTCATCCTCATTGCTGCCGGCATGTTCATCGACGGCGTGCCGATGATCCTGATGTTCATGCCGGTGCTCTTTCCCGCGGCGCGCGCGCTCGGCGTCGACCCGATCCATTTCGGCATCATGGTCGTGGTCAACATCGAGCTCGGTCTCCTGACCCCGCCCGTCGGCCTCAACCTCTTCGTGGCGAGCACCGTCTCCGGCGTGCCGCTCGCCCGAGTGATCCGCGCCGTCCTGCCCTGGGCGGCGGTGACGGCGGTGATGCTCGTGCTCATCACCTACCTGCCCATCCTCAGCACGTTCCTGCCGAGCCTGATGGCCGGATGACAAACGAACCAAAATCAAGGGAGGACTGAAATGAAAGGCCTTACATCGACGCTTGCCGGCGCCGCGATCGCCCTGTCGGGACTCGCGGCTGCACCGACCGCCGCGCAGACCCAGGCGACGGCGATCAACGATATCCAGCAGGACACCGTGAAGGGGCGGACCTGGGACCGCTTCGTCGAGCTCGTCGAGGAGAAGCTCGGCGACGGGATGGACATCCGCGTCTCCCACGGAGAGGCGCTCTACGATCAGAAGACCATCGTGCAGGCGCTGCAGCTGGGGGCGGTGCAGTTCATCTCGCCGGTGGTCGGCGTCTATTCCGGCACGTTCCCCAAGCTCTCGGTCTTCGTGCTGCCCTACCTCATGCCCTCGCCCGAGGCGATCCGTGCGGTGATGGACGACCCCGAGCTCGGCGGTGCGCTCCTCGACGAGATGCGCGCCCAGGGGATCGAGCCGCTCGCGATCTGGCTCAACGGCCCGCGGGACATCGGGCGGACCGGCAGCACGCCGATCCTCGAGCCCGGCGACATGCAGGGGGTCAAGATCCGCGTGCCGCCGGGCCGCAACTACGTCGAGGCGTTCGAGCTTCTCGACGCCAACGTCACCACGATGTCCTGGGGCGAGGTGCCGACGGCCCTGCGCCAGGGCGTGATCGACGCGGTCGAGCCGGTGCCGCATGCCTGGCTCGCCAGCTCGATGTACGAGACCGCCCAGCAGATCACCAAGACCGAGTACATCTGGGACTTCTACATCGTCGCCACGAACAAGCCGTGGTGGGATGGTCTCGACGCCGAGACCCGTGACGCCCTGAGCGCCGCGATGGACGAGGCGACCGCCTGGAACTGGGAGAACACCAACGCCGAGAATGCCGCGGCGCTGGAAGAGATGGCCGCCGCAGGCGCGACCATCCACGACCTCACCCCCGAGCAGCGTGGCGCCTGGGCCGAGGCAATGCGTCCGCTCTGGGACGATCTCGGGCGGGAGCTCGTCGGTGACGGGCCGATGGACCGGATCATCGAGATCACCGACGAGTATCGCTGAGACCTCTCCGCCGGGCCGGCCGGCCCGGCGGCACACGCAGCAGAAGAAGGGCAGACATGATGACCATCCCTGCGCTGAAGCTCGTGGTGATGAAGGGCGACGGCATCGGCCCCGAGATCACCGAGGCGACCCTCGCCGTCCTCGACGCGGCGGCCGAGACCGGCGGCCTCGCCTTCGACTACGAGGAGGTTCTTATCGGTTTCGACGCGCTGCACCGCGACGGCAGCACCATCCCCGAAGCGGCCATCGAGGCCGCACGCGCCGCCGACGGTGTTATCCTCGGCCCGGTCTCGCACAACGAGTATCCGCCGGTCGCGGAAGGCGGGCTCAACCCGTCGGGCGTGCTGCGCAAACGGCTCGATCTCTACGCCAACATCCGCCCCGCCCGGAACATCCCCGGCCTTCCGACACGCTGCGGCGACGGCATTGACCTCGTCGTCGTGCGCGAGAACACCGAAGGTTTCTACTCGGATCGCAACATGTTCGCCGGCAACGGGGAGTTCATGCCGACGCCGGACGTCGCGCTCGCCGTCCGCAAGATAACCCGCGACGGCGTCATGCGCCTTGCGGAGACGGCCTTCCGCCTTGCCATGACCCGCCGGCGCAAGCTCTGCTCGGTCCACAAGGCGAACGTCTTCCGCCTGTCGGACGGGCTCTGGCTGGAATGCACGCGCGAGGTGGCCAGCCGCTATCCCGACGTCGAATACGAGGAACGGCTGATCGACGCGATGGCCGCCCTCCTCGTCCGCGATCCCGGCCAGTTCGACGTCATCGCGACGTCGAACATGTTCGGCGACATCCTGAGCGACCAGGCCTCCGAGATCTCGGGCAGCCTCGGCCTTGCGGCGTCGCTGAATGCGGGGGACGAGCATGCCGTGGCGCAGGCGCAGCACGGATCGGCCCCCGACATCGCGGGCCGGGGCATCGCCAACCCCGCCTCGCTGATCGGCTCGGCGGCGATGCTCCTCGACCGGCTGGGCGAGCGGCGCGAGCTGCCGGCCCTGCGCGAGACGGCGACCCGGATCGCCGACGCGCTGGAGGCGACGATCTCCGATCCCGCGACACGCACCCGCGACCTCGGCGGCCCCCTCGGCACCGGCGACTTCACCGCCGCCGTGGCAAAGGCCGTCACGCAATAGGCAATCCATACGGCATGAACGAGGCCCCACCGACATGAGCGCCCACGAGATCATCGAAGAGGCCGAGCTGAAGACCCTGGCAGAGCGCGGCCTCCGTGCCCTCGGTGTGCCGGAGGGTCAGGCCCGCGACTGCGCCACGATCCTGGTGCTCGCCGACCTGATGGGCATCGGCACGCACGGCGTCGCCCGCGTCTCGGCCTACGGCTCGCGGCTCAGGACCGGCGGCATCAAGGCCGCGGCCGACATGGTGATGGAGCGCCTGGCGCCGGGCATGGCCCGCCTCGACGGCGACAACGGCCTCGGCCCCGCCATCGGCATGCGCGCCCTCGATGAGGCACTGGATCTCGCCGGAGAGACCGGCATCGCCGCCGTCTTCTGCCGCAACTCGAACCATTTCGGCCCCATCGCCCCCTACGCCTACCTCGCCGCCGAGCAGGGCTTCGCGAGCCTCATCGCCAGCAACGCCACGACGACGATCGCGCCCACCGGCGGGCGCGAGGCGCGGCTCGGCAACAACCCGATGGGCTTCGGCTTCCCGAACCCCGGCGGCGACCCCGTGCTGCTCGACATGGCGATGAGCGTCGTCGCCCGCGCCAGGATTCGCAATGCCGCCAAGGCCGGGCAGCAGATCCCCGACAGCTGGGCGACCGACCGCGAGGGCCGGCCCACGACCGATCCGAACGCCGCGCTCGCGGGCTTCCTCGCCCCGATCGGCGGCTACAAGGGATATGGTCTGTCGCTGGCGGTGGACCTGCTGACCGGGCTTCTCTCGGGCGGCTCGTATCTCACGCATGTCAGCTCCTGGCAGGACAACCCGGAGGCGCCGCAGGATTTGGGCCATACCTTCGTCCTGATGGACGCCAGGCGCCTCGGCGCCCAGGCGTGGCTGGCCGAGCGGATGAACGACTTCGCGGCGATCCTTCACGACACGCCCCGCGCCGAGGCCGAGGTGCCGGTGATGCTGCCGGGCGAACGCGAGCTGGACCGCATGCGCCGCCAGAAGGCCGACGGCATCGCCCTCGACCCGGCGCTACTCGAGGAACTGCGCGCCCTCGCAGCCTAGCGCGACCAATCTGCGGTGCGGTCCGCTCCGATAGAGCTTGCGTTGCGGTGCTTGCGGAACCGCAGGAGATCCGCAGCCCTGCGCGGCCCCTCCCTCAATCCGGAAGCGCGATCTCGACCAGCGGCGCGTGCTGCTGGCCGCCATAGGCGTCGCCGTCCTCGGTGTCGCACTGGATGTACGGCCTCGGGATCGAGATCTTGAATGCCTTGGCCGCGTCGTGCTCGAAGAACATCACATCCTCGACCGGCACCGAGTAGAGCGCGGCAAAGGATTCGCGGGTCAGCACCCCCGCCTTCTTGACGCGCTCGTAGCTCTCGTCGTCGTCGAACATCACGTCGAAGGTCAGGGTGAACGGCCCCGCATTCTTGGACCGTATCAGGCGTGCGAGCGAACCCAGTTCAGGCATGGGCGACCTCCCTCATCTCGGTGCGGAACATCTCCCCCGGGTCGTCCGGCTCGACGACATGGTTGAGATGAAAGCGATAGACCTCCCCCCGATCGACCTCGGGCGGGCTCATCGGAAACGCGAGCCCGCTGATCAGGCCGCGCCATTCCGGGATCGGGTAGTGCAGCGCGAAATGCGCGAAGGTCTTGCCGATCGAGTTCGCGATCGCCTGCGTCGGCGCCGTGACGGTGAAGAGCAGCCCGACCTCGTGACCCAGCTCGTCCCGCCGCGGCTCGAGCTTGCCCATCACGCCGTCGCGGCCGTAGACGCGCGCGTGGATCGAATACTCGTCGGGCCCGAGCGTGCCGGGAAACATCTCCTCGACCCGGACGGCGAAGCGCTCGCGCATCTCGGTCAGCCAGGTGTCGAGCTGGCGCAGGATGTAGGGCTCGCGCACGCCGGCGACGATGATCGTCTGGTACCCGGCAAGCTCCGCCCCCTCGAGCTTGATCGTCAGCCGGTCGGCGGGCAGGAACTCGGACCCGCGCACGCGCACTCTGCGGTCGTCGAGCGCCTCGTAGGTCGAGTTGCGCGTGTCGAGCGTTCCGCCGGGCTCGCGGATCAGGAACGGATCGGCGTTCTCGTACAGCGTATGCGAGGCGATGGATTGCGGCGTGCAGCGGCATTCCATGTCCATCGGCTCGATGTCGAAATGGTCGTCGCGGATCCAGGCAAAGATGCTGTCCGGCCGCTTGCGCTGCACCGTCGCCGCCGTGCCGCATTCAAGGATCTTGGCGGCATGCCAGGCCGGTCCGGGCCCCGCCCCCTGCATCAGCGGCACCGCGGCGAAAAGCGCCGTGTCCGAGGCGCGCCCGGCCAGCACCACGTCCGCGCCGTCGGCGACGGCGGCCGCGATCGGCTCATGCCCCATCATGCCCACGACGTGCGCGCTGCGGTCGATGGCGTCCTCGTCGATCGACGGCGCGGGATCGAGCGGGTGGATCTTCCCGTCGCGCAGCTTCTGCTTGAGGTAGTCCTTGTCTTGTTCGCTGCTGACCAGCGCGAGACGAAAGTTCAGGCCCTCCTCCCGCGCGATCTCGAGGGCGATGTCGCGCATCCAGGCGAGGCCGGCATCGCCGCCCGCCATGCCGCACGAGCCGATGACGAGGGGCACGCCCAGCCTGTCGCGCCCCTTGAGCATCAGGCGCAGGTCGCGCTTGGTCCCCTCGCGCGAGAAGTGCGGCTTGCCCGATCCGAGATGCGCAGGCCCCGCGTCGGTCGAACCGCCATCGCAGGCGATGACGTGCGGCTTCAGCGAGAAGCCGCGCTCGATCGAGCTTTCGAGAAAGCCCGAGCCGATCTGGCCCGAGGCGGACAGGACACGGATTTCGGGCATCAGGAGCGCTCCTTCATCTCGCCACTGGCATCGAGGGTGCGGATCGGCGCGCCGTCCAGGTAAGCCAGGACGTTCTCGAGCGTCTCTCCGAAGTAGATCCGGTAGTTCTCCTCGATCACGAAGCCGATATGCGGCGTGGCGAGGACGTTCGGCAGGTAGCGGTAGGGATGGTCGCGCGGCAGCGGCTCGATGTCGAACACGTCGAGCCCCGCGCCGCCGATCCTCCGCTCGATCAGCGCCGTCAGCAGGGCATCCTGATCGACAAGGCCGGGGCGGGAGGTGTTGATGAGAAAGGCGTCGGGCTTCATCAGCGCGATCTCGGCGGCGCCGACGATGCCGATGCTGCGCTCGCTCTCGGGCATGTGGATGGTCACGACGTCGGAGTCGCGGAAGAGCTCTTCCTTGCTCACGCGACGCGCGCCGGCGGCGGCGGCACGCTCGTCCGTCAGGTTGGGGCTCCAGGCCGCCACCTCCATGCCGAAGGCGCGTGCGATCTCGGCAACCGGCGTGCCGAGCCTGCCGAGACCGAGGATGCCGATTGTCTTGCCGCGGACGCATCGCGAAAGCGACAGCTGCCATCCACCCGCGCGCAGCGATGCATGCTCGCGGTGGATGCCGCGGAACAGCGACAGGACCATGCCCCAGACGATTTCGACGGTCGGAAAATGGTGCGAGCCCGTCGCGCAGACGGTGATGCCAAGCTCCTCGGCGGCGGCGAGGTCGATCGACCGGGAATTGCGGATGCCGGTGGCGAGCAGCAGCTTCAGCCGCGGCAGGCGCTCGAGGACCGAACGCGGGAACGGCGTGCGTTCCCGCACGCGGCAGACGGCGTCGAAATCCGACAGGCGGGCGACAAGCGCGTCCTCGCCACCCGCATGGTCGGTGAAGGAAACCAGTTCGACGTTGTCCGGCAGCCGGCTCCAGTCGGCCATGTCCAGCGCGACGGACTGGTAATCGTCGAGGAACGCGATGCGCATCTGCTGCTGTCCTTCGCTCATCTCGCGGCCCGCTTCGACTCGTGCCCGTCGCGGCGGAACAGGCTGCATTCCTCGGGCGTCAGGCTGACGCTGATCGTGTCGACGCCGTCGGGGATTTCCTCGGCGCCGTCGATCCGCACCTCGGCGCCGGCGATCTCGGCGAGGTATTCGTAGCGGAAGCCCATGTAGGTCCGCTGCAGGATGCGGCCGTGGATGGTCGAGCTGTCGTCCCGGGCCGCCACGCGCAGGCTCGCCGGGCGGGCGGCGATGAGCACGTCGTCGCCGACCCCGACGCCGTCGGGCAGGACGAAGCGGAACTCTGCGTCGGCCACGCGGACCGTTCCGCTTCCTCGATCGCGCGACAGCACGGTGCCGTTGAGGAAGTTGCTGGTGCCGATGAAGTCGGCGACGAACGGTGTTGCCGGGGCACCGTAGATCTCCCTGGGCGTGCCGCGCTGCGCGATCCGGCCCTCGCTCATGACCGCGATCTCGTCCGACATGGTCAGCGCCTCGGTCTGGTCGTGGGTGACGTAGACGGTGGTCACGGCAAGGCGGCGCTGCAGGGCGCTGAGCCAGGCACGCGCGCGCTCGCGCAGCTTGGCGTCGAGGTTCGACAGCGGCTCGTCGAGGAGCAGGATCTTCGGCTCGTAGACCAGCGCCCGAGCCAGGGCGACGCGCTGCTGCTGTCCGCCCGACAGCTCGTGCGGGTAGCGCTCGAGCATCGAGCCCAGCTCGACGATGTTCGCGACGTCGGCAATGCGTCCCTTGCGCTCGCGGGCCGGAATGCCGCGCAGTTCCAGTGGAAAGGCGATGTTCCGCGCCACGGTCAGGTGCGGCCAGAGAGCGTAGGACTGGAACACCATGCCGACATCGCGTGCCTCGGGCGGGATGCCGCCGCGCGCGGTATCGAACAGCGTCCGATCCCCCAGCCGGATGGTGCCCGATTCCGGCGTTTCGAGGCCGGCGATGCAGTTCAGCGTGGTGGACTTGCCGCAGCCGCTGGGCCCCAGCAGCGTCAGCCATTTGCCGCTCGGCAGGTCCAGCGAAACGTCATCGACGGCGCGCGCGCCATTCTGGAACGACTTCACGAGGTTCGAAACGACAAGCTCAGCCATACATCTTCACTCCCAGCAGGCGGCGGCTGATCAGGACGACGGCGGTGACGAGGACGATCTGGATCACGGCGAGCGCGGCGACAGGCCCGCTCTTGCCCTGGACCCAGAGCGACAGGAGCGTCGTGCCGATGACTTCGGTCCCGGGAACGTAGAGGAACACCGCCGAGGTGTATTCGCGCAGAAAGCTCAGGAAGAGCAGGATGTAGGCGCCGAGGAAGCCGGGCGCGACGAGCGGCACCAGGATCCGGCGCACCGTGCCAATCCAGGTTGCGCCCGATGTCCGCGCCGCGCGATCCAGCTCGGGTCCGATGGCGCCGAGGGACGGCGCGATCGCCCCGACCGCCAGCGGGATGTAGCGCATCGTGAAGGCGATCATCAGGCCGATGACCGTGCTGCGGAAGATGTCGAGCCCCGGGACGAGGACGAACGCCCACAGCAGACCGACGCCGACGATGACGCCCGGCACCGCCTGCGGGAACAGCGACAGGAACCGGAGCGGCCGGCGCAGCGGGTTGTCCGAACGCTCTGCGACGAGGACGATGCCGAGCGACAGGCAAGCCGCGAAGAAGCCGCCCACCCCGGCGATCAGGAGACTGTTCCAGATCGAGCGGGCGTAGGTATCGACCTCGAAGATCTGGACGTAGTTGTCCCAGGTCAGGACCGTCAGCGGCGAGATGTAGGGCGTCAGCACCTGAACCGCGGAACGCGCGAGCAAACCGGCCAGAGGCAGCACGACGAGCACCGTCACCCAGATCCAGCAGAGTGTCGCGAGCGGCCAGCGGAGCGGTCCCAGCCGCAGCCGCTTGGGCGCCTGCGCCTTGCCCTGCACGGTGACGAAGCGGCGCGCGTCGCCGAGGACGCGGCGCTGCAGCATGATGAGCAGCGCCATGAAGACGAGCACCAGCATCGAGGCGCAGGCGACGAGGCCGTATTGCGGCTCGGTCTTGCCGATCTCGGTGTAGAGGAACGTCGAGAAGGTCCGGACGCCGCGCGGCTCGCCCAGAATCAGGGGGATCGAAAGCGTCTCGATCCCGGCCACGAAATTGATCAGCAGCGAATAGCTGAGCGCCGGTCTGAGGAGTGGCAGCGTGATGCGCCAGAGGGTGCGCATTCGGCCGGCGCCGCAGATCTGGGCCGCCTGCTCGTGCGACGGATCGGCCATCGTCAGCGCCGAGGTGCAGTAGAAATAGGGGATGGCGGCATAGGCGGTGCTGCCGATCAGGATCATGCCCCAGAGGCCGTAGAGATCCCACGCGGGCAGGCCCAGCACGTTGGCCCAGGTCGCCGTGAGATAGCCGCCCGGGCCGTAGACGGTGATCCAGGCGAAGGCGAGCACCAGGGACGAGGTGTAGATCGGAATGGTGAAGATCGTCCCGATCCAGCCGCGGCCGGGCATGTCGGTGCGCACTGTCAGGACCGCCATCAGGGCGCCCATTGCCGTCGACACCACTGCGATGCCCGCCGAGAAGAGGAAGGTCACCCAGAGGATGTCGTAGAAAGCGCGGCTGACGAAGAGGCGGGCGTAGTTCGACAGGGTGAAATCGAGGTCGTCGCGATAGAGCGGCTGCGCGATGAAGCTCTGGTAGAGGATCGGCAGCAGCGGAGAGACGACCAGGACCACCGTGAGCAGCACGATTCCGTACTGCGTCAGCGGGGTGGCAAGCCGGGTGCGAGTCACGTCTCGATGCGCCTGAGAGGCGTTACCTGCGTCGGTATCCGTCATCTAGCCTGAAGATCCGGAGAGGAATCCCCGGGCGGCTCTGCGCCGTCCGGGGGGGGTCTTTGGGAAGGCCTTGGCTCGGGCCGCGGCTGGCTCAGCGGCCCATGGCCTCGTTCCACCGGGCGACGAAGGCATCCAGCGTCTCCTGGTCGAGATAGACGTCGTCATAGGAGACGAAGAGCGCGTTCTCCTCTCCGACCTCGTCGAGAACGCTCTGCAGGTGCCACTTGGCTTCGCCCGCGACGTCCGGACGGTAGGCGGTGTAGTCGCCCTCGGCCACGGCGATCTGCCCGCCGCTCGACAGGATGCAGTCGAGCAGGAGCTTCGCCGCGTTCGGGCTGCCGCTCTCTTGCGGGATCGCGATCCCCCGCAGCCAGATCGGGGTGCCGTCGTCGATGAAGTTGTAGCCGAGCAGTTGCTCGCCGGCGGCCGTCGCGACGGCCCGGCGCGGGTTGCCGCTCGATGTCAGGTAGGCGGCGGCGTACTGGCCCGTCATGATCCCTTCGACCATCGGGCCGGACGACGACAGCGGTTGCGTCGAGGGTCCGAGCGTCTCGATCCAGGGCCAGGCCTCGCTCTCTTCCCAGGAGCCGCCCTCGGGCGTGTGGGAATTTATGAAGGGCCACCAGACCGTCAGGTATTCGGGAAGCGAATAGGTGCTGAGATTCCCCTGATACGCCGCGGGGTCCGCCTCGACCTTGGCGGCGAGATCGGCAACGCCGGTCGGGTTCTCGCCTTCGGAAAACTGGACCTTGCTGTAGGCGATCGTCGTGGGATCGGCCGAGTACATGTAGAGACCAGGCTCATAATACGACCAGTCGGGCAGATGCTCGAGCTCGGGCGATTGATACGGCAGGACGCCGTCCTGCTGGATGAAGCGCAGCCAGCCACCCGGATCGATCGACAGCATGAAATCCGCCGAGTCCGCGCCGCCCGCGGTTTCGGTGTAATAGCGTTCGAACACTTCCGTCGCGCCGAGGTCGAGCGTCTGGATCTCCGGCATCTCGGGAAACCTGGCGCTGCAATGGTCGATTACCGGCTGCCACGCCTCGCGCGCGATGTTGCCGTAGACCACAAGATCGTCCTCCTCTGCGGCGGCGGCGACGATCTGGTCGTAGTCCTCGGGATAGTAGTCGGGGATGGCGTTGTCTTGCGCCCAGGCCGCGCCGAATGCGACGGGCGACAGCGACGACAGGCACGTGATCAGGAGCGTTCGTCTCATGGCAGTCTTTCCTCCTCCTCGGACACTGGTAAGCCGGCTCTGGGGGGCCGTGCTTCGCCGGGCTTCCGGCTCTGTTGACCCGTTCAGACCGGGCTTGTAGTTGTGCAGTTGTCTAGTCGTTTTGCGACCCTAGGCGGTAGATTGTCGACATGTCAACGCGAGCAAGCGCAGCGGCCGGAGACGAGGAGCAGTTCGTTCCAGTCTACTATCGTATCCAGCAGCGGCTGCGCACGACCATTGCCGCGGGGGACCTGAAGGCCGGGGACCGGCTGCCGTCCGAATCCGACCTCTGCTCCGAATTCTCGACCACGCGCTCGACTGTCCGGCATGCTCTGTCGTTCCTGGTGTACGAGGGGCTGATCGTGCGCGAGATCGGACGCGGCACCTTCGTCGCCCCTTCGGTTTCCGTCACGGCCAGCCTCGATACGGGGCAGTCGGTATCCTTCGAGGAACAGGTGGCCGCCTACGGCGCCAAGGTCGTCTATCGCGAACCGAGCCTGACGCGCCGGCCGGGACCGAAGGCAGCGCTGGCACAGATGTCGCTGCCCGCCGGCACGGACGTCTATGTGGTGGAGCGGCTGCGCGTCATCGACGAACGGGCTGTCGGCCACGAGATACGCTACATCCGTCCCGATCTCGGTGAACGGGTGACCTGGGAGATGGTCGAGACGCGGCCGGTCCACGACTTCCTCAGCGAGATCATCGGCGAGAAGATCCCGACCACCAGCGTGTTTCTCTACGTCGAATCGGCGGATGCACGGCTGGCGCGCCGCCTCGACATCAAGGAGGGCAGTCCGATGCTCGTGCGCGAGCATTCCTACCACGACCGGGAGGGCAGGACGCTGCAATGCGGGGTGTCGACCTTCCGCGGTGACATGCGGCTCAGCTACACGCTGGGACAGCCCCTGCCGGCAGCCGACGCCAGCCGCCAGCATTCGGCGGGGCGGCTGCCACGGGAGTTGGACTAGAAACCGGGCAGCGCCAAGCCCTGCGGGAATGGCCACGGCGAAAGGCTTGGGAACCGCCGCGTGGAATGCTCGGCGCTAGCGGAAGCCGCCGCCGCCGCTGACATAGACGGTGTCGGCGGTCATGAACTGGCACGCGTCGGAGCACAGGAACAGCACCAGCTCGCCGATCTCGTCCGGTTCGGCATTCCGCTTCATCGGGATGTCCTGCATGAGCCGCTCGCTCATCTCGCTGGACGTGCCGGACGAGGCCTGGAAGGCCGTGTTCACCGCCGCGGGCGAGATCGACAGACAGCGGATCCCGCGGCCGGCGAACTCCCGCGCTACCCCCATCGTCATCGTCACGACGGCCCCCTTGGACGAAGCGTAGTGGACCGAGGTGCCGGGCCCGCCGCGCTTGTGCGCCATGCTGGCGACGTTGACGATCGTGCCCGATCCCCGTTCGAGCATGTGCGGCAGCACTTCCTGCATGCCGTAGAACGTGCCCTTGACGTTGAGGTCGAACGACTTGTCGAAGAGCGTGTCGTCGATCTCGAGGAAGCCGCAGCGCCTGAGCGCCGAGCCCGCCGAGTTGAAAAGGAAGTCGATCGCACCGAACTGTCCGATGCCCTCGGCCACGAACCGGCGGACGTCCTCGCGCCTTGTGACGTCGGTGCGGATGAAGGCAGCCTCGCTGCCCTCGGCCTCGACCAAGCGCACGGTTTCGGCACCGCCGGTCTCGTCGACATCGCCGCAGACGACGTTCGCGCCTTCACGTGCGAAGATCACCGCAGCCGAACGCCCAAGGCCGCTGCTGGCCCCCGTGACCGCGATGGTCTTGCCCTGGAAGTAGTCTGGAGTTCGCGCCATCCGCTTCTTTCTCCTGGTGCTTTCGTTCAGGTCGCGCTGCGCGTGGCGGCAGCGCCATGCTCGACCGCGTGACGACCGGCAATGCGTCCATAGACGGCGCCGCGCAGGACGGAGGTCGCCCCGGTGTAGCGCCCGTAGTAGAGTCCCATCGTCTCGCCGGCCGCGTAGAGGCCGTCGATGCACCGGCCGGACTGGTCGACGACCTGGGCCGAGCTGTTGCAGCGCAGGCCGCCGAAAGTGAAGCAGTTGGCTGAACTGATTGGCCAGGCCCGATAGGGCCCGCGCGTGATCGGGCGGGCCCAGTTCGACTTGGCCGGATCAAGTCCGCGCGTGCCGAGTCCATCCTTCTCGAGCGGCCTGAACGTGCCGTCGACGGTCGCCGCGTTGAATGCCTCGACGGTTGCCGCGAGTGTCTCCGCCGGAACACCGATCTGCTCGGCCAGTCCGTCGAGCGTGTCCGCGACGAAAGGCTTCTCGGACGAGCGTACCGTGCGTTGCCAGTTCGGGACGTCGTCGAGCCCGGCATCGGTGATCACGTAGGCGATCCCTCCCGGCAGCCGATTGATGACGCGCGAGATGTTCTCGTAGATCGCGTCGACGGCGTCCGACGCCTCGTCGATGAACCGGCGGCCGTTCTGGTCGACCAGGATGCCGTACGGAAACACGAAGACGATCGCCTCGGACTCGCCCGAGCGCGGATCGATCGGCTCGGCATGGTATTCGCTGAAGTCGCCGCAGGGTGCCGCGCCGATGTCCAGCGCCATCCGGATCCCCTCGCCGCGGTTGTAGTAGCCGCCGCGGGCGACCGGGCGGATGTAGCGGGCCGCCGGGCCGTAGTAACGCGCCTGCATCTCGGCGTTGCCCTCGAAGCCACCGCAGGCCAGAATCACGGCGCCCATGAAACGCTGATTGCGCCCTGCATGCGACGAGGCGCGGATGCCGCAGACCTCGCCGTCCGTCCCGAGGAGCAAGGCCTCGGCCGTCGTTTCGTAGAAGAAGTCGACCGACAGCCGCTCCGCCGCGGCGGCGAGCGCATCGATCAGGGCCTGGCCGCCCCCCACCGGGCTGATCCGGGTGGTCGACTGGGTGATCAGGTAGCTCGGCATCGCGGAGAAGGTGACGCCGTAGCCCTTGAGCCAGCCGAGCGTCGGCCCCGCCTCGGCCGCGAGCGTTCCGATCAGCTCGGGATCGGTGAACGACAGCGCCTTGACGATGGCCGGCCAGTCCTCGGGGGCGCGCATCGTCTCCTGCACGAGCCCGGGGTCGAGGTGAAACCCGGAATTGGCCATGAAATGCTCTTCGAAGTCGTCCGAGACCTCGTCCTCGCTCTTCATGCGCATGAACGCCTCGGTCCAGCGCGTGTTGCCGCCGCGCTCTTCCTCGGTCGCCCGCTCGAGCACGGCGACGCGCGCGCCCGCCTCGGCCGCCGAGACCGCGGCCGACAGCCCCGCGATCCCGCACCCCGCCACGACGACATCGTATGTGCCGCTCATTCGCGTATCCCCTCGCCGGTGTCCCAGCGCTTGAAGCCGAGCTGCGACGGGTCGGGCCGCTGGTCGGCATCCGAGCGCCGCTGCCTCAGGACCCAGCGGCCGGCTTCGCGGACCAGCGTGTCGGTGTAGACGGTCTGCAGGTGCAGCGCCGGCGCCTCGCCCGCCTTGACGCCGGCGAGCAGCACGTAGACCGAACCGGTGATCGTGCCGTCGCCGTTGTCGGTCAGCAGCACCTGATTGTTCCAGTGCCGGGTCTGGATGCCCTGGTCGAGCCAGCGCCGGTAGTGATCCGCGGCGAACTCGGCGAGTTCGCTTCTGCCGTTGCACTCGCCGAAGGTCGAGGACAGGTACTGCCCATCCGTGGCATAGCAGTTGGCCCAGCCTTCGCCGTCGCCGCTGTCGATGGCGCGCGCGTAGCGGGCGTAGAGTTGCATGATCGCGATGTAGTCGTCCGTCGACGGGTCCACTTGCGGTCCTTTCCTGAGAGGTTGTCGCCGGCGCGCGCTCGAAGGGACGCGCCGGCGCCGGGGTCACACCTTGATGGCGAAGGGATCGCGCTCCTCGTCGGAGTAGTCGATCATGACGTTCTTGGTGTGCAGGAACTCCTCGAGCGCGACGAGGCCCCGCTCCTTGCCGTAGCCGGAGTCCTTGTACCCGCCGAAGGGCGCCATGACCGAGGCGGCGCGGTAGGTGTTGACCCAGACGGTGCCGGCATGGATCGCCCGCACCATCCGCATCGCGCGCGACAGGTTCGTGGTCCAGACGCCCGAGGCGAGGCCGTACTTGGTGTCGTTGGCGATCCCGATCGCCTCCTCCTCGGTGTCGAAGGGGATGATCGACAGGACGGGGCCGAACACCTCCTCCTGCGCCAGCGTCATCGAGTTCTTCACGTCGGTGAAGATCGTGGGCTCGATGAAGAAGCCGTGGCCCAGATGCTCGCCCTTGGCGGCCTTGCCCCCGGTGGCGAGGGTCGCGCCCTCCTTCACCGCGTTCTCGACGGAGCCGAGGATGCGCTTGAACTGCGGCTCGTTCGCCGCCGTGCCCATCTCGGTCGTCTTGTCGAGCGGATTGCCCAGCTTGATCTGGCCGGCACGCTCGACCAGGCGCCGCGAGATCTCGTCGTAGACGCCCCGCTGCACCAGCAGGCGCGACCCCGCGATGCAGGTCTGCCCGGTCGCGGCGAAGATGCCGGCGAGCGCGCCGACCGTCGCCTTGTCGAGATCGGCGTCGTCGAAGATGATGTTGGGGGATTTTCCGCCCAGCTCCAGCGTCACCGGGACCAGCGCCTTGCCCGCGTCCGCGGCGATCTGACGGCCGACCGCCGGGCTGCCGGTGAAGCTCACCCGGTCGACGCGACCGCTCGTCAGCAGGGCCTGCCCGGTGCGGTAGTCGCCGGTGACGACGTTGACGACGCCGGGCGGAAAGCCCGCCTCCTTGACCAGGTCGGCGAATTCGAGCGTCGTGACCGAGGCGTGCTCGGAGGGCTTCACGACAACGGTGCAGCCGGCGGCGAGTGCGGGGGCGAGCTTGTTCGACAGAAGCCCCATCGGCGAGTTCCAGGCGGTGATCAGGACCGCCACGCCGATCGGCTCGCGCCGCGTGAAGTCGAAGACCTCGGTCTGGTCGAGCGGGATCGTGCTGCCGGTCAGCTTGTCGGCCATCCCGGCGAAGAAACGGTAGGCGCGGGCGGCAAAGCCCATCTGGCTGCGCGTCTCGCGGATGACCTTGCCGTTGTCGGTGGTCTCCATCTCGGCCATGCGGTCGGCGTTGGCGTCAAGCAGGTCCGCGAGGCGGTGCATCAGCTTTGCCCGCTCGTAGCCGGTCGTCCTGTTCCAGCCACTGTCGTAGGCCCGGCGGGCCGCGGCGATCGCCTCGGCGACCTGGGCGTCGCTCGCCTGCGGCACCGACGCCCATTCCTTGCCCGTGAACGGATTGACCGCCGGAAACCGCTCCTGGTCGGGAGCGCTGACGCGTTCGTTGTCGATGAAGAGGTCGTATTGAGTTCCCATCGCCGTGGTCCTTTCGGTCTTTCTGGGGGTCAGGCCGCCTGCGGCCGGAGAGTTTGGCGCACGACCTTGCCCGAGGAGAGCAGGTCGAAGCCGCGGTTGATCGTGTCGAAGCTGACGTCGCCTGTGCGCAGCCGGTCTACCGGCAGGCGCCCGGCAAGGTAGAGGTCGATGAAGCGCGGAATGTCGCGCTGCGGCACGCAGCTGCCCATGTAGCTGCCCTTGACGGTCTTCTCGTCGGAGACCATCGGCGCGTGGGCATAGGAGACGGTCTTCGTCGGGTCGGGCAGGCCGGCGCTGATGGCCGTGCCGCCGCGGCCGAGCAGCGAGTAGGCCGTCTCCATTGCGGGGATCGACCCGGCCGCCTCGAAGGCGAAGTCGACGCCGCCGCGCGTCAGGTCGCGCACCTCCTGCGCCGTCGTCCCGGTGCCGGCGAGCACGCCGTGGTCGGCGCCGAGCGACCGGGCGAGCTCGAGCTTCTCCGTCGAAAGGTCGACCGCCACGATCGGGTAGGCGCCCGAGGCCACCAGCCCGAGGAGCGCGTTGAGCCCCACGCCGCCGAGGCCGACGACGGCGGCGCTGCGCCCGGGGCGGATCTGCGCCGTGTTCATCACGGCGCCCACCCCGGTGACGACGGCACAGCCGAAGAGAGCCGCGACCTCGAGCGGCACCGAGCGGTCGATCGCGACCAGCGAGTTCTCGGCCACGACCGCATACTCGGCAAAGGTCGAGAGGCCGGTGTAGTGGTGCAGCGCCGTGCCGTTGCGGGACAGGCGTCGCGCGCCCGACTTTAGTGTCCCTTCGGCGCGGGCGGTCCACGACGAGGTGCAGAGGTTGGGGCGGCTGTCGGCGCAATAGCGGCACTCGCCGCAGCTCGACACGAAGACGGCGACGACATGGTCGCCTTCCCTGAGCCGCGTCACGCCCTCGCCCACCTCGCGGACGATGCCGGCCGCCTCGTGGCCCATCACGGTCGGGACCTTGCGCGGCCGCAGCCCCTCGATCGTGGAGAGGTCCGAGTGGCAGAGACCGGCGGCGGCGATCTCGACGAGGACCTCGCCCGGTCCCGGCGGGTCGAGCGTCACCTCCTCGATCCTGAGGGGCTGCGTCTCCTCGTAGGGGGTGGCGAGGCCCTGCTCGTAGAGGATTGCGGCTTTCATCTGCATCGCGTGCGTCCTGCCCTGCCTGTCACGGTTCGATCGGATCGGCGTCGAGCCGCACCGCGTCGCCTTCCAGCGCGCCGGAGACGGCCGGATATCGCCTGAGAACGAGGGGGTCGTGCCCGGGGATGACATGGTCGGGGCTGTCCGCCAGCTCGAGGCAGCGGTCCCACCCCTTCACCGTGTCCTGGAAGTTGTAGAGCACCGGAAACGGGTTCCGCTCGCGATAGTTGGCGTAGAAATGCGTCGCGTCCGAGGCGAGCACGACCCAGCCGCGGGCGGTGTTGACCCGGACGATCTGCATTCCCGCCGAATGGCCGCCGACCTCGTGGACGCTGATCCCGGAGGCAATCTCGCGCGAGCGCTCGTGAAACGTCACCCGGCCCTCGAAGAGCCGCTGCACCACGGTGCAGACATCGTCGACGAGAAAGAACGTGTTGATCGCCGGATCGGCCATGTCCTGCGAGGTGACGTTGCGCATCTCGGCCTGCTGCAGGTGGATATGCGCGTTCGCGAACCCGTCGATGTTTCCCGCGTGGTCCCAGTGCATGTGGGTGAGGACGACGTCGTCCACCCGGTTGGGCGCGACACCCAGGGCGTCAAGCCCCTCGATGGGCGAGCGAATGTACTCGTGCCCGCGCTGAACGCACTTCCAGTCGCGGGAGCCAGTGTCGACGACGATGGTCCGCTGGGCGTTGCGGATCACCCAGACGTAGAAGTCCATCGGCATCGCGTCGTGAACGTCGCCGGGCGCGCAGTGCAGGCAGTTGTGGAACCGCTTGCGATCGGGGCTCGTCGCGTAGCGAACGGCCTGTACCTCGTAGACGTCCTCGCCCATGTAGGGCCTCCTCCCGTCATTGTTCCCACATCTTCCGTCGCCGCCGCGCATCGGGCGGCCTGGCTCACCTCAGCATGAGGGTCGGCAGATAGAGGGTGATCTGCGGCACCAGGATCAGGATGCTGAGCGTCACGACCTCGAGGAAGACGAACGGCAGCACACCGCGATAGACCTCGCGGATCGACACCAGCCCCTTGGTCGTCCCCGCCACCACGAAGAGGTTGAGCCCCACGGGTGGCGTGATGCACGACAGCTCGATCAGCTTGACCATGATGATGGCGAACCAGATCGGGTCGTAGCCCAGGCCGGTCACGATCGGATGCACGATGGGGACCGTCATCACCATCATCGAGATCGGGTCCATGAGCATTCCGAGGATCAGGTAGACGAAGACCATCACCAGGAGCAGCAGGGCCGGCGAAAGCCCCAAGGCCTCGATCCCTCCCAGAACGTCGTTGACGAAGCCCGTGACCAGGAGCAGCCGCGAGAAGGCGAGGCCGCCGATCACGATGAAGAACATCACCGCCGTCGTCGCAGCCGAGTCCGCCATCGCCCTGGAGAAGGTCGGCATGTCCATGCGGCGCATGACGATCGTCACGAGGAGCGCGGCCAGCGCGCCCACCGCCCCCGCCGCCGACGGCGAGACGGTGCCGGAATAGATGCCGCCCACGACGATGAAGGCGATTATGCCGATTGGCCACACCGACTTGAGGCTGCGCACCCGCTCGCCCAGCGAGAACGAGCGGTCGGACGGCGGCGCCCATCTCGGCGAGATGCGCACGAAGACCATGATGCCGACGAGGTAGACCACCGCCGTCAGCACCCCCGGGAGGAGGCCCGCGATCAGGATCTGGCCGATCGATTCGTTCGTCAGGATTCCATAGAGGACCATGGTGATCGACGGCGGGATCATTGCCGCGAACGTCCCGGCCGCGGCGATGCAGCCGGCCGACGCGGCCCGGTCGTAGCCGAGCTTGATCATCTCGGGCAGCGCGATCCGGGTGAAGAGCGCCGCCCCCACGATCGTGGAGCCGTTGATCGCGCCGAACCCGGCCGATGCGCAGGTCGTCGCCATGTAGAGGCCGCCGCGCATCCGCGCGAGCCACATGTCGGCCGAGCGGTAGACGTCGGCGACGATCCCGGACGAGCCCGCGATGATCCCCATGGCCACGAAGGTCGGCACCGCGGCGAAGGCGTAGGAGCTGCCGGTGGCGAAGGGCAGCGTGCGGAACGTGGTCAGGGTGAAGCCCAGCCCCACGCTCGAGAGCATCCCCGCGGCCGAGGCGGCGATCATCGCGACCGCGACCGGGATGCCTGCCGCCATCAGCACCAGCATGCCGACGATGGCGAGGAGGGCGACGGTAAAGGGATCCATCACTCGCTTCCCATGTGCGCGGCCTCGGGATTGGTCGCGTCGCCGCCGCTCTCGAGGTCGGGCCAGGCGATGGCGAAGACGATCTGGCGGAAGGTCTCCACGGCGGCGATCGCGAGGCCTGCGGTCGCGAGGGACTTGGCCAGCCAGATCGGCACCGCCACGGCGCCCGACGACACTTCTCCCACCGACCAGGAATGCAGTGCACCCTGCAGGCTCTGCAAGAAGAGCAGCGCGAAGGCGGCGAAGGTGAAGACCAGCGCGACGAAATGCGTGATCCGCCTGGCTGCCCGCGGAACGCTCTGGATGACGATATCGACGATGACGTGACGGTGCTGCCGCTGCGCATAGGGAAGCGCGAGGAAGATCGTGGCGGCCAAAAGCGACTCGGTCATCTCGACCGCGCCGAGAAGGGGTTTGGCCATGAGCCGTCCCACCGTGTCCCATGCCCCGATGACGACGATCCCGGCGACGCAGGTCGCGGCCACGACGAGGGCGGCACGGACCAGCTCGGCCATGATCCGGTCGATCGCCGCAGCCCATCCCCGCGGCCTGGCCGCCGCGGGGATCTCCGACGGCCCGCGCTGCGAGCCGCCTGGTGTCACTGCTGCTCTTCCATCACGCGCTTGGTGTCGGCGACGACGCTCCTGGCCTCCTCGCACATGCCCTCGTCACACATGGCCTGTTCCCATGTGCCGAGCATGTCGGGGAACATCGCCTCGAGCTTGTCCTGCTCCTCGAACTCGATCACCTCTGCGCCCGCCTCGCGCGCGTCGGCGAGGTGCTGCTCGGCGAGGGGGGCGAAGTTTGCCTTCTCGTACTCGACCGCCACCTCGTAGGCCTCTTCGACGATCTGCTTGAGGCTGTCGGGCCAGCTCTCCCAGTTCTCCTGGCTGGTGAAGGTCGAGTAGGCGGCGATCGCACCGAAGTTGATGTCGATCCAGTACGGCGCGACCTCGTAGAGCTTGAGGAAGCCGGCGTTCTCGACGGGGTTGTAGCCGCAATCGAGGCTGCCCCGCTGCAGGCCTTCATAGACCTCGCCGAGCGTGACGCTGACCGGGATGGCGCCGATCTGCTCCATCACGTAGGGGGGCCACGAACCGAAGGTGCGGATCCGCAGGCCCTCGAGGTCCTCCATCGTCCGCACCGGCTGGGTGCATTGCAGGCGGTAGGGCGGCAGGCCGTGGATCAGCAGGACCTTGAGCCCGTTGTCCGCGAGCTCCTGCTGGACCGCCTCGTTGTTCTCGATCTGGTATTCCTGGACGTCCATCGCCATGTCGGCGTCGTCCCAGGTCATGGGCAGGCTGTTCGTCAGGCCGATCATCGGCCACTGGGCCGGGTAGTAGGTCGGCGGGAAGCTCGCGATGTCGACGGCGCCCGTCTGCACCATCTCCATGAGCTCCGACGGCCCCCCCAGCGATCCGTTCCAGAAGAACTGGACCTTCACCTTGCCGTCCGTCCGCTCCTCGATCTCCTTCGCGAAGAGCTGCTCGGCCTTGGCCGAGCCCCAGGCGTCCGGGGCGAAGTGCGCCCAGCGAAGCGTCATGTTGGGAATGTCGTCCTGCGCCACGGCTTGCTGGCCGAGGCCGCCGGTCAGCACGAGGGCTGCGGCGCCTAGGGTAGTGATCTTCATCTTGTATCCTCCCTTATTGTCGACATTTGACAGTCGACTCTTGCCCGTATCAGGATGCAGCGCCCCGATCAAGCGGCGAGCTGGCTCCGGGGTCAGCCGAGCAGGAAATCCTCCAGCACGGCGGCCAGCGCCGGGGCGTGCCCTTCGAGGGTAACGCCGTCGCCGTTCGGCGTCTCTATCTCGGCGACCCTGGCGCCGGGGATCAGCGCCTGCACATCGGCGGCGCGGCGCCCGATGAGCTCGTCCTCCTCCGGCGTGACGATCTCGAGCACCAGGGTCGGCACGGGAATGCCCCGGTAGCCTGATTCGAGGTCGTAGGCGGTATTCGCGGCGTAGAGCCGGCCGGATCCTCCGTGAGCCTCGATCGCGTCCAGCGCGGCGTTGCGCCCGCGGGCGCGGTGTTCCTCGTGCGCCGAAACGCCCGGCTGCCACCAGGCGGCGCTGGCGGTGCGAAACGTGCCTGCCCACTTCTCGACCGCGGCCAGGGCGGGGTCCGGCATCGCCGCGACCGACGTGTAGGGATCGGTGAACTTGGCGATGGCGGCGTTGCGCTCTGCCCTGTCGGGGATGATGCTGTGGCTCTGCCCGGCCAGGACCAGCCGCAGGAGCCGATCCGGCCTGCGGCCAGCAAGCGCGGCGGCGATCTTGTTTCCCGAATGGTGCCCGTAGACATGCGCCCGGCCGAGGCCGAGGCCGTCCATCACCTCCACGAGAAGATCGGCCAGCTCCTCGATCGTGGTACCTTCGGGCAGCGGATCGGAGCCGCCGAACCCGGGCAGATCGACCGCGACGGCTCGGAACCGGCGGCCAAGCAACGGCAGGACCTCCGCGAACATCCGCGAGGACCGGCCGGACTGGTGGATCAGCAGCAATGCGGGGCCGTCCCCCTCGACCCGGCACAGGATGTCCCCGAACCGCGTCGCCACGTAGGTTCTGCTCATGTCGCCTCCCTCGTGACAACTGTAGACAGTTGGCCGAATCCCCGTCAACTAATCTCCCGAGGATGGAGGAGATGTCATGCGACTGAGCCTGGGAGACGCGCGGGAGCTGGTGATCCGCTCGATGAGGGTCGTCGGCCACGACGAACACGACGCGGGCGTCATCGCCGATCACCTGATGGATTGCGAGTTGCGCGGCGTGGATTACGGCGGCCTCGCCCGCGCGTTGTCGGTGGTCGAGCGGATACGCAAGCGGCCCGAGGGGCGCAGGCCCATCTCGGTCGTGCGCGAGACGCCGGTCTCGGTGATGCTCGATGGCGGCGACCAAGCGGGATATCTCGTCGGCCATCGCGCCACCCGCCTCGGCATCGGCAAGGCGGAGGCGGCGGGCTTTGCGGTGGCCGGCGTCACCAACACCTGGTTCACCGGCATGTTCGCCCACTACATGGAGATGGCGACGTCGCGCGGCCTGATCGCCATGGCGGCCGGCAGTTCCGACTGGCGGGTAGCCCCCAGCGGCAGCGCCGAGGGGCGCTTCGGCACCAACCCCGTGGCCTTCGGCTTTCCCAGCGATGGCGACCCGATCATCATGGACACGGCGCTGTCGTCGGTCATGGTGAGCGAGGCCACGCTCGCCGCCCGTCTCGACCGCAAGCTCGACGAGGGGAAGGCCTATGGCCCCGACGGACAGCCGACGCGCGATCCGACCGAGGCGCTGGCCGGCGCCTTCACCGTCTGGGGCGGCCACAAGGGGTCGGCGCTCGGCGTGATGATCCAGCTCTTCGGGCTTCTCGCGGGCGGCGCGGTCAGGCCGGACCCGCTGTCGGACTGCTCGCTCTTCCTGATGTTCATGCGCCCCGACCTTCTCGTCGGCGAGGCGGAGCTGCGCCGCAACGTCAGCGCCTACGCCGATGCCCTGCGGCAAGCAGCGCCGATCGATGCGGCGCGGCCGCCGCGCATGCCCTTCGATCGCTCGGCCGCGGAACGGCGTGCCCGTCTGGCCGACGGCCATGTCGAGGTCGCCGACCATGTCGTCGAGCGCCTGCGGACGATCGCGGCGGGCGGCACGTAGCAGGCGGGCGGGCGAGACCGCCCGCCCCACCACGTCAGGGAACCCAGTGGGTCTCCGCCAGGTGGTCGGCCTGGCCGCCCTTCAGGGCCTGCGGGCGCGAAGCGGGTTTGACCGGCGCGGCCGCGGCCATCAGCATCCGCCCCACGGCGGCCATGTCCTTGACGGTATCGATCGTCTCGAGCCGCTCGAAGAGCGCGGCGACGCGATCCGACGGCAGCGCCCGCTCGGCGCAATCCTCGAACTTGTCGAAGAGCGAGGCAGGCGAGGCAGGCATCGTCCGCCCGCCGGCCATCAGGTCGTCGATGCGGTGAGACAGGGTGCGCCCGTCCTTCGTCCGCACCACCACCTCGGCGGCCCATTGGCTGGCGGTGGTGTCGTCCATCTCCGGGTGACCTCTCGCCTCCAGCCGCTCGAGCAGCGCGACGATCCGCGGCTCCGTCACCGCGTCGGGCTCGAAGTGCCTGAGCGACACTGCGCCGTCCGCAAGGGCGCGGGCCACCACGTACTGCACGCTGAACTTGCCCTCGAGCGGGGTCCGCGGCCGTGGCGTGTCAGTGTGGCGCAGCCGCCGTGGATGCGGCATGACCTCGATCGCGTCGATGTCCTCGGCCGTGAGGCTCTCGGCCTTCCGCAGCTCCAGCGCCGCGGCGATGGCGGCGTGGGCGCTGCCGCAGCAGGGCCAGAGCTTGAGCGCCAGGCCGTCGTCCTCAAGCTCCATCGGAGCGCCCCAGCCGTCGAACAGCCGCGCGGCATCGTATTTGCCGGCGCCGTTGAAGACCTCGAAGAAGCCCTGCCGGTGCTCGAAGGCCTCGGCGCTGGCGGTGAAGCCCTGGCGTGCCAGCAGCGCCGAGAACAGACCCGCGCGGCCGCAGAGGCCGACATGCAGCGGCTTCGTCATGGTGCCGAAGTTCGCCTTGACCCCCGCCGATTGCGACACCGCGATCGACAGGGCCGCCGCGGTCCGCTCGTCGTCGAGGCCCATCATGTGAGCGCAGGCGCCGGCGGCAGCGATGGTGCCCAGCGTCGCCGTCGGATGCCAGCCCTTGTCGTAGTGATGCCAGTGAACCGCGCGCGCCAGGCGGCTCTCGATCTCGACACCGGCGGCGTAGGCCGCGACGAGATCGGTTCCGGACTTCTCCTCGGCCTCCGCCAGCGCGAAGAGCGGCGCGACCAGCGGCACCGACTGGTGTCCGCCGAGCACCGCCGAGAAGTCGTCGTAGTCGAGCGCGTGCGACGCCGTCCCGTTGATCAGCGCGGCGTCGAGCATCGAGACGCGCCCCTCGCCCCCCATGAGCGCCGACGGCCCCGGCGCGTCCGCGATGCCCGGGGTTGCCTTGAGGATGCGGACGCAGTCCTCGCCGCTGCCGGCCAGCGTCACGCCGATGGTGTCGACGATGCCGATGACGGCGCGGCTGCGCGACTTCTGCGTCAGGTCCTTGGCCTGGATGGCGCGGATCCTGCGCGCCAGCCCCAGGGCGATGGGTTCATTATCGGTCATCGGGCACCTCCCTTCAGGCTGCCGCAGCCTCGCCGGCGGCCGCGCTCGCCGCGCGTGCGGCACTGCGTCCGGCGATCCGTCCGAAGGTCGCACCCGAGACCAGGCCCGTCCCCGCGGGATAATTGTCGTAGAACAGGCCGCCTACCATCTCGCCGCAGCAATATAGCCCGTCGATGGCGCGCCAGTCGGTGCCGACGACCTGCGCCTCGTCGGTGATCTTCAGACCGCCGAAGGTGAAGGTGATCCCGCCCGTCGCGCTGTAGGCATGGTAGGGCGGCTTGTCGAGCTTGAGCGCCCAGTTGGTCTTGGGCAGCTCCATCCCGTCGGTCGTCGCCAGCCCGTCCTTCTTCGACGGGTCGTACCCCTCGTCTTCGTCACGGGCATGTGCGTTGTATTCCTTCAGCGTCGCCAGCGCCTGCTGCGGATTCTCGAAGTCGAGCTTCTCGACCAGCTCCTCCAGCGTGTCGGCGACGATCGGGTCCGAGGTCGAGTAGCGCGGCTCGAGCAGGTGCAGCACCTTGCTGTCGAAGATCTGCCAGGCCTTCGCGCCGGGCTCGGCCAGGATCGCGCGACCGAATTTTGCGTAGGTGAAGAGCGCCGCGTCCTCGCCCTCGTCGACGAAGCGGCGGCCCTTGCGGTTCAGCATGACGGCGTAGACGTAGCTCAGGCGGTTGGAGCGGTCGGTCATCTCGCGCGGCGCGAATTCGCCCCAGTCGGCGCTGATCGGGGTGGCATGGCAGCCGGACCACTGGCCCCAGGGCATCGCGCCAACGTCCATGGCCATCCTGAGCCCGTCGCCCTGGTTGTGCGGCGTGCCGCGCACCTTGGCTCCGCCGATGTTGGTTCCGATGTGCTGCGTGCGCATCTGGACGTTGGCCTCGAAGCCGCCGCAGCCCATCACGACGGCATGTGCGGTCAGGACCGAGATGCCGTCGTCGTCGCGGACCTTCACGCCGCAGACGCGCCCGCGCTCGTCCACCTCCAGCGACCGCGCCGCGGTGCCGTAGCGGATTTCGACGCCCATCTCCTCGGCCGTGCGGAACCACGAGCGAGAGAGGCCCACACCCTCGTGCTTGGCGCGGACGACCAGGCCGCGCGCCCAGATCACCTTGTTGTCCTTCTTGACCGCCGAAAGGGACAGCGCCGGCTCCATCGGAACCTTGCCGACCTCATTCATCCAGAACACGGTGTCCTTGGAATTCTCCACCAGGATCCTCGACAGGACGGGATCGGTGCGGCCGCCGGTGACGCGCATCAGGTCGCCGTGATAATCGTCCCTCGAGTAGGGCATGATGCCTTCGTAGAAATCCTCGATCTCCTCCTCGGCCTTCGGCACCAGCGGGCCGATCTCCCGCGGGTCGTCGAAGGCGAAGCGAAGAACGCCGCCGCTCCAGTGCGTGTTGCCGCCGCGCATTTCCCGCGGTGCCTTCTCCAGAACGACGACGCGCTCGGCGCCGGACTCCTTTGCGGAAACCGCAGCGGCCAGCGCCGCATTGCCTGCCCCCACGACGATCACGTCATACTGCGGCATCATCTCCTCCACTTTCATCCTGCGAAACGCGCCCTGCCCGGCAAGACGCCGGCTCGGTCGGCGCGAAAGAAACGCGGTGGCGGCAGAATGTCAACAGTTTACATGGAGGCTCCGCCGGGGGTATGTGCTCTGCATACACTCGCAGCCCGTTGGAGACGTAGGAATGGCACTGGACAGAAGCAGGGAAGCGGCGCAGCAGACCGGTCCCTCCCACGCGCTGGCGCGCTTCGCCACGGAACTCCGCTTCGAGGACATTCCGTCGAACGTGCTCGAACGAGCGCGGCTGCACGTGCTCGACGGCCTCGGGCTCGCCCTCGCGTCGAGCCGCCAGCCCTTCGCCGCCTCCACGCTCGCGGCGGTGGAGGAGCTCGGCGGCGGCGGCCCCTGCTCGATCATCGGCAGCGCCGTCACCGCGACCCCGCGCGACGCGGCGATGGCGAACGGCGTGCTGGTCCACGGCCTCGATTACGACGACACCCACCAGCAGGCGATCGTCCACCCGACGGCGGCGGCCCTGCCCGCGGTCCTCGCCCTGGGCGAAAGCCGCGGGATGTCCGGGCGCGACGCCCTCCTCGCCTACTGCATCGCCATGGAATGCGCCGTTCGCATCGGCGCGGCGGTCAAGGGCGGGTTCCACCACACCGGCTTTCACGCCACCGGCGTGGTCGCGCATTTCAGCGCCGCGCTGGCTGCCGGTCGCCTGATGGGCAACAACGCGGACGCTCATGTGGCCGCCCTCGGCATCGCCGCCAGCACCGCCTCGGGTGTGCAGGTCTTCCTCGAGGAAGGCGCCTGGACGAAGCGGCTGCATCCGGGCTGGGCCGCGGTCGCCGGCATCACCGCCGCCACGCTGGCGCGGCACCGCTTCAAGGGGCCGACCCGTGCGCTCGAGGGGCGGTTCGGCCTCTTCGAGACGCATCTGCACAGCTACCGCGACGATGTCGACGAGAGCTTCCTCACCGACGGCCTCGGCACCACCTGGATGATGGCCGACACCGCGCTGAAGCCCTACCCGGTCTGCCACTTCATCCACGGCGCCGCCGACGCCGCCACGCAGCTCCACGCCGAGATCGCCGGCGCCGGGATCGAGGCCGTCGAGATCCTGCTGCCCAGGGAGACGCTGCCCATCGTCGCCGAGCCGATCGAGCGGAAACGGCGCGCCGAGAACGAGTACGAAGGCAAGTTCAGCGCGCCGTTCGTGGTGGCGAGCGCCCTGCTCAAGGGGCGCTTCGGCCTGCCGGACCTGACCGACGACGCCCTCGCCGATCCCGAGGTGCGGGCACTCGCGCTCAAATGCGACTGCAGCATCGATCCGCAGAGCCGGTTCCCGCAGTTCTTCTCGGGCGGCGTCCGCGTGCGCCTGTCGGACGGCCGCGAGCTTGAACGCCATGTGCCCGTCAACAGCGGCGCCGGCGAACGCCAGCTCGATACCCAGGCGGTGTCCGCCAAGTTCGCCGCGAACGCCGGGCTGGCCATCGACACGCAGCGGGCCGACGAGATCCGCTCGATCGCCCTGGCGCTCGAGGACCATCCCGTGGCCAATCTGATGGCGCATCTGCGGGCATGACCAACGGCCTGACCGGCGCCTTCTGCGACGTCCTCGCAAAGCGGCACGCCTGTCTCGACCCAGTGCCCGACGGACTTGCGGAGCTCTTCGTGGACGGAGTCGCCGTGGCGATCGCCGGCGCGGCCGAGCCCGCGCCGGCCCTGCTGCGCACCGATCCGGCCGGCGCCGGACCGGGGCCCGTGACGGCGATCGGCGGATCCGGCCGGCTGCCGCTTCTTGCCGCGGTACGGGCCAACGGCGCGGCGATGCATGTGCTCGACTACGAGCCGATGTGGTCGCCGGCCAACCATTCGGTCTCGACCGTGCTGCCGGCGCTGCTCGGTCTCGTGGAGGCGCGGCCCGACCTGGCGATCGACGGCCCTGCCCTGCTGCGCGCCTTCGCCATCGGCATCGAGGCGCAGGCGCGCCTGCGCCGTGCGTCGCGGCAGCTCGAGCCGGCGGAACTGAACTTCCACCCGCCAGGCGTCGTCGGGCCGATCGGGTCGGCGGTGGCCGCGGGTCTTCTCCTCGGGCTCGACGGCGCGGGGCTGGCCCATGCCGTGGGCATCGCCGCCTCGCGCGCCGGAGCGTTGCTGGCGAACGTGGGCAGCATGACCAAGTGCCTGCATTGCGGCGCCGCGGCTGCCGACGGACTCGAGGCCGCCCTGCTCGCCGCCGCCGGGTTTCGCGCCGATCCGGATGCGCTCGCCGGCCCTCGCGGTTATCTGGCCAGCTTCTTCGGCCCCGACACCGACGACTCCGCCCTGACCGCGGACACCCCCCTCGCCGCGCAGGATCCCGGGCCCGCCTTCAAGTTCTACCCCAGCCAGTACGGCACCCATTTCGTCATCGAGGCGGCGCTGGCCGCCCGCCGCGACATGGCCGACGGCGCCGCGATCGAGGCGGTCACCATCACCGCGCCGCCGATGCCCTACGTCGACCGCCCGGCGCCCCCTAGCGGACTCGCCGGCAAGTTCAGCTTCCAGTACGTCGCCGCAGCGGCGCTTCTCGACGGCTCCGTCGGGCTGCCCACCTTCTCCGACGACCGTCGCTTCCGGTCCGACATGGAAGACCTGCTTCCGCGGATCGCGGTGAATCCCGATCCGGCCCGCCAGGGCCGCTTCGACCGCATGACCGTCAACGTCTCGGTGCGGACGACGCTGGGAACCGCAGAAGGCGCCTGCGATGGCCCGCCGGGCATCTGGGGCCGCCCCGCCGCGCCGGAACGCGTGTCGGCCAAGGCGGCAGACTGCCTGCGCGGAGCCGGTGCCGACCCCGCCCTCCTGCCCCGCCTCCAGGGTGTGGGCAGGCTCGACGCGGCCGCACTGGCGCAACTCGTCGCCGCGCTCTAGCTCGTCTCGGCCTCTTTCTCGGCCTTCTCGAGCGCCATCTGGGCGTAGAGCCGGGCGTTGCGGATATGCGTTCGCATCGCCTGCTCGGCCTGGTCGGGATCGCGCGAGGCGAGCGCCTCGACGATCGCCCGGTGCTCCTCCAGCGCCTGGCTCGTGCGGCCGGTCATCGTGGACGACTTGTAGCGGTAGACGCGCAGCAGATCGTAGAGGTCCCCCGTCACCATCGAGGTCAGGAGCTCGTTGCCCGAGGCCGCGGCGATGCGGAAGTGAAAGTCGACATCCCCGGATTCCTGGTAGTAGCCCTCGCCCAACGCGATCTCGCGCCTGCGGGAATGCGACGCGAGCAGCTTGCGCATGTCGTCGATTTCGGCGTCGCTCATCCGTTGCGAGGCCAGCCGGCACGCCATCCCCTCGAGCGACTCGCGGACGGTCAGCAGGTCATCCAGCCGCTGTGGCGACAATTCGGTGACGCTGACGCCCACATTCGCCTTGCGATCGAGCAGACGCCGCCCTTCGAGGCGACGGATCGCCTCGCGCAGCGGCCCGCGGCTGACCCCAAGTGCGGTCGCAAGCGTCTGCTCGCGGATCCGCTCTCCCGGCGCCAGCTCTCCCGCTATGATCGCGGCCTCCAGTCGCTCCGTCACCGCATCGACGAGTGACTTCGCCACGACCTTTGTGGAAAAGCTTTCGGCCACCGCGTTCTCCTTCTGCAAACTGTCTTCTTGCCCTCCATATAACCCACCGGCGCAAGCCGCGCACCTTCAAGTTGTCGATTGTTGACATTCGACGGGCGGAGTGGTTGACCCGCTACACAAGAGGCCGGCCTGCCCGGCCCGTCCAGCCGGGAGCGAACATGGGCTATATCCGCATTCCATGCACATTCATGCGCGGCGGCACCTCCAAGGCGCTGGTGTTCCGCAGTACGGACCTGCCCGCCGACCAGGCCGAATGGCCGGCGATCTTTCGCGCCGCAATGGGCTCGCCCGATCCCAACGGTCGGCAGCTGAACGGCATGGGCGGCGGCATCTCGTCGCTCTCCAAGGTATGCGTGGTCGGCCCGTCCAGTCGGGACGACGCCGATCTCGACTACAGCTTCTTCCAGATCGGTGTGGAGAACGACCTCGTCGATACCAGCGGCAATTGCGGCAACATGTCCTCCGCAATGGGTCCCTTCGCCGTCGATGAGGGTATCGCGCCTCGGCCCGAAGGGAACGAGGCGGCGGTGCGGATCCATAATACGAACACCTCCAGGATCATCCTGTCGCGCTTCCCGATGGAGAACGGCCAGGCCGCCGTCTCGGGCGACCAGGCGCTCGACGGGGTCGCGGGCACCGGCGCGTCGATCCGGCTCGAGTTCCTGGCGCCGGGCGGCGCCGGAACCGGCCACCTGCTGCCCGCGGGCGGCGAGGTCGAAAGCACCCTCGACGTCCCCGGCGTCGGGCCCGTGACCGTCACCATGCTCGACGCCGCCAACCCTTGTGTCTTCCTCGAGCCCGCCGCGGTCGGAAAGACCGGGACCGAGCACCCCGAGGCGCTGGAGGCCGACCGCGACTGCGCCGAAAAGCTCGAGGCGATCCGGTGCGCGGCCTCCGTCGCCATGGGCATCGCCAGGGATACCGACGAGGCGGCGCGCATCCCCAGCATCCCGAAGATCGCGCTGATCTGCGCCCCGGTCGACTACCAGACGCTGTCCCGCCGTACCGTCGCTGGCGATGCGCATGACATCGGCGTTCGCATGGTCTCGATCGGCAAGCCGCACCGCGCGGTGCCGCTGACCGGCGGCCTCTGCCTCGGCGTCGCGGTCCGGACCCCGGGCACCCTGCCCCACCGCATCGCGCGGCAGCGCGACGGCGCCATACGCATCGGCCACCCTTCGGGCACGCTCGAGGTCGATGCCGAGGTCGTCGACCGGGGCGACGGCCCCTATGCCGTCCATGGCGCAGTCTACCGGACCGCGCGGCGCCTCTTCGAGGGCCATGTCCTGATCCCCAGCTGAGGTGCTGCGATGAGGCAAACCGAGATCCCTTACGTGATGATGCGCGGCGGCACGTCCCGCGGCCCGTTCATGCGCCGTTCCGACGTGCCGGAGGATCTGGACGAACTCGCCCGCGTCCTCATCGCGATCATCGGCGCCGGGCACCCGCAGAACATCGACGGGCTGGGCGGCGGCACCCCGGTCGCGACGAAGACGGCGATGCTGTCCGTCTCGCAGGAGGAGGGTATCGACGTCGACTACTTCTTCGCCCAGGTCGCGGTCGACAAGGAGGTCGTCGACTTTGCCCCCACCTGCGGCAACATGCTCTCCGCCGTAGGTCCCGCGGCCGTCGAGCTCGGGCTGATCTCGCCGCCGGACGGTGAAACGACAACCCGCATCCGCTGCGTCAACACGGGCGCCTACGCCGAAGCGACGCACCGGATCGAGGACGGCCTGCCCGTCTATGACGGCAACGAGGCGATCGACGGCGTGAACGGCACCGCGGCGACCGTCGTCCTGCGCTTCGAGGGCACGGTCGGCTCCCGCACCGGTGCGCTGCTGCCCACCGGCAACGTCATCGACAGGATCGGCGGCATCGACGTCACCTGCATCGACGTGGCGATGCCGATGGTGATGGCGCGCGCCACGGACCTCGGCGTCACCGGTCACGAGCCGAGCGCGGAGCTCGACGCCGACGCGGACCTCTTTGCGCGGTTCGAGCCGATCCGGCGCGAGGCCGGGCGCATGATGGGCTTCGGCGACGTTTCCGACAAGGTCGTCCCCAAGTTCGGCATCGTGGCCGAGCCGCAGCGCGGCGGTGCCGTCGCCGCGCGCTACTTCATGCCGTGGAAGACGCACCCGACGATGGCCGTGACCGGCTCGCAATGCTTCGCCGCGCTCTCGGTCCTGCCCGGCTCGGTTGCCGACGGCATCGCCCGGACGCCGCCGGGCCTCGGCGACGGCCCGGTCCGGATGACGATCGAGCACCCGATCGGCGGCATCCATGTCGAGCTTGACGCAAGCATCACCAATTCCGGCCTCGACCTGCGCTCGGCAGGTCTCATCCGCACGGCGCGGATGCTTGCAAAGGGCGTCGCCACCATTCCCGCCGCGATCTGGCGCAACTGACGGCTCCACCCGCCCCCCTCGTCCGGGTCCGCCCGGCACCGGGCGGGCCCACGCCCTTCCCCCGCGGGCTCAGCCGCCGGTCGGTTCGTCCTGCTGGCGCCCTACCCTGGACAGCCGGCCGCCGATGTTGGCCCGCATCGTCACGACCAGCAGCAGCGCCGCGGCGCCGGCGAGGCCGATCGCGACGGGCGAGCCGAAGAGCGCGTCGCTCCACTCGCCGCGCGTGATCAGCAGCGCCCGGCGCAGGTTCTGCTCCAAGAGCGGCGCGATCAGGAAGGTGATGATCAGCGGCGCCTCGGGCATGCCGACCTTGCGCATGCCGAAGCCCATGAAGGCCAGGCCCAGCATCATCAGCACATCATAGGGGTCGCTGCGCGCGGCATAGGCGCCGATCACCGACATCACCATGATCGTCGGCACCAGGATCTCGCCTGGCAGCTGCCCCAGCCGTGCGTAGAAGAACGCGAACATTCGCCCGATCGCAAGATTGAAGAAGTTGCCCAGGATCAGGATGATGAACAGCGCGTAGATCACCTCGGGATACATCTGGAACATCCGCGGCGACGGCGTGATGCCCTGCAGCATCAGCGCGGCCCCGATCAGCGCCGCCGTGGCACTGCCGGGGATGCCGAAGGCCAGCAGCGGCACCAGGGTCGGACCCACCGTGGCGTTGTTGCCCGCTTCCGCCGCCGCGATGCCGTAGATCGACCCCTCGCCGATCCGCTTCTTCGGAAAGAGCTGCTTGGCGATGCCGAAGGAGAGGAATGCCGCCACCGTCGCGCCGAGCCCCGGCAGGATGCCCACGAACGTGCCGACGCCGATGCCGATGCCCATCTCGCGCCAGGCGCTCAAGTACTCTCGGAACGTCAGCCCCTCGGTGTTCCGCCCGAAGAGGTCGCCCAGCTTCATCGTCGCCTCGCGCACCGCGCGCGTGCGTCGCAGCAGCTCCAGTCCCTGCTCCAGCATCTGGCTCATCGCGAAGACGCCGATCACCAGCGGCACCAGGTGGATACCGTCGCGCAGCCAGTCCTGCCCGAACGTGTTGCGCGCCACGCTGCTGACGGGATCGGCCCCGATGGTGCCGAGGAAGAGCCCGATCGCCGCGCTGAACAGCCCCTTGGCCAGATGCCGGCCGCTGAGCGCGCCCAGGAGCGCGATGGCCAGGACCATCAGCCACAGCCGCTCGGTCGGGCCGAACTGCAGCGCCAGGAGCGCGATCGTCGGCGCCACCAGGATCACCACGATGTCGCTCGCCGCGTCGCCCGTGACCGACGAGTAGAGCGCCATCAGGATCGCCTTGCGCCCCTTGCCTTCCTTGGTCATCCGGTAGCCGTCGAACACCGTCGCGGCGCTGTCGGGAGAGCCGGGCGTCGCGAAGCTGATGGCGGAGATCGACCCGCCGAAGACCGCGCCCTTGTAGAGCCCGATCAGCAGGCCGAGGCTGCCGGTGATGTCCAGCATGAAGCTGAGCGGCAGCACCAGCGCGATGCCGGTCGACGCCGTCAGCCCCGGGATCGCACCCAACCCGACGCCCAGGGCCACGCCGATCACCAGCCACATGATGGTCTTGAACGTGAAGACCAGTGACAGCGCCTCGTAGAGAGCGTCCGTGTTCATGTGCAGCCTCTGCAGGTTGTGATCATCAGCGGCGTCACAGCAGCGAGGACAGCGGCCCCAGCGGCAGCGACACGCCGAGAATGGTGAAGAGCGCGAAGGTGCCGATGGGGATCAGCACGCCGAGCAGCACCGCCGACCGGACCGGCCGGAAACCCATCCACAACATGTAGAGGATGGTGAAGATCGGCGTCGCCTCGAGAAAGCCCACGGCCTGCATCGCCACGGCGTAGGCCGCGATGCCTGCCAGCATCGCCAGCGCCAGCACCGCATCGGACCATTCGGCGCCGGCCAGCCCGTCGGGCACCTCCCGACGGAGCGGGTCGAAGAGCATCACCGCCGCACAGAGGACCATCGCTCCGGCACCGATCAGGGGAAAAAACCCGAGGGTGAAACCGTCACGCATCTCGCGGTGGGCCCACGGGCTGAGCCAGATGTAGGCGAAGAGAAGACAGGCCCCGATCAGCAGGACCAGGCCCACGAACCTGTTGGAGCGGCGAAAGTCCGTCATGTCGGCACCTGCGGATGCGGGCACGCCACGGGCGGCGTGCCCCTTTGCTTCACTGAAGCAGGCCGACCGCCGACCGCATGCGCTCGACCAGGCCCTCGTAGTCCTGGGCCGCCTCCTCGCGGCCGACATAGTCGATGGGAGAGCCCGCCGTGGCGAAGGCTTCCTTCACCGCCGGATCCTGGGCGACCTCGCCGACCAGCTCGGCCACCCGAGCCTTGACCTCCTCGGGCGTGTCGGGATGGACGCCGACCCAGCGCGGGAACGAGATGCCGTCGAACCCGAGATCCTTCGCATCGACCACGTCACCGCCGAGCTGCTCCTCGATCTCGGGCAGCAGCGGCCGGCTCGAGCTGTTGACGATCACCCGGCCGTTCTCCGGCACGATGGTCACCGCGGTGGATTCAGTCGTGGCCACCGTGTCGATGTGCCCGCCGAGGTAATCGGTCACCGCCTCGCCGGTGGAAGTGTAGGGCACGAAGACGACCTCGACCCCCGCCTGGTCCATCAGGTTCGCGATGCCGAGCAGGGTCGAGTTCGTCCCGCCGACGGTGATCGCGCGGTCCTCGGCCGCCTGCTTGAAGCTCTCCCAGTCGGGAAACGCCTCTTCGCCGCCAATCAGCAGCGCCGAGTAGCTGGAGAGGTAGCCGACGATCGAGATGTCGGTGGGCTCGATCGGCGGGTTTTCCTCGCTGACCAGCGTGATGATCGGCGTCGGCGAGGCGTTGAAGATGGTGTAGCCGTCCGCCGGCTGGTCCAGGACGTACTCCCATCCCGCGACGCCGCCGGCACCGGCGTGGTTCTCGACCGTCACGCGCTCGCCGAAGATCCTGTCCGCCTCGGCGGCAAGCAGCCGCGCCAGCTGGTCGGTCCCGCCGCCGGCGCCGAACGGGATCACCCAGGTCACGGGCTGCTGGGGATAGTTCGTGTCCTGCGCCTGCGCCCCCGCGACGGCGCCGAACAACGCAGTCGCCGCCGTGACAGCCTTGATCGTCATGGTCTTCATGTCTTCCTCCCTTTGTCGCGCTTCTTTTTGACGGCTCAGTCGCCGCTTTTCCGATAGCGCTCATCCAGCGCGTCCCACCGCTCCTTGTCCACGGTAGTCTGCCGCTCCTCGAATCCGGCGAGCAGGTGTTCCCCGCCTGCCAGGCTCCCGGTCTCCCGCAGATGCGTCAGAACCTCGTTCGCGCCGCGGATCGTCGCCTGCAGCACCGCGTTCGCGTAGAGCGCAACGGAGAAACCCATCTCGCGCAGCCGGCCCGGACCGGGATCGGGCGTCCGGCCGCCATGCACCATGTTGGCCAGCTGCGGCACCGGGAGGCGGCGCGGGATTGCCGCGAGCTCGTCCTCGTCGAGCGGCGCCTCCACGAAGGTGACGTCGGCGCCCGCCTCGACGAATGCCTCGGCCCGTTCGATGGCGGCCTCGAACCCGTCCACGGCGCGCGCGTCGGTGCGCGCGATGATCTGCAGGTCGCCGTCCTGACGCGCGTCGACCGCGGCCTTGATCTTCTGCACCATCTCCGAGGCCGGGATCACCTCCTTGCCAGCGAAGTGGCCGCAGCGCTTGGGGAACACCTGGTCCTCGAGCTGGATACCCGACGCCCCTGCCCGCTCCAGCAGCCGGACGGTACGGACGACGTTGAGCGCGTTGCCAAACCCGGTGTCGCCGTCGACGATCAGTGGCAGCGGCGTCGCGTCGCTGATCGCCGCCGTGATCTCGCCGAGTTCGGTGACCGTCGTCAGTCCGATGTCCGGAGCGCCGAGATGCATGTTCGCGACTCCGGCCCCGGTGACATAGACGGCCTCAAAGCCCTGCCGCTCGACGATGCGCGCGAACATCGCGTTCGCGACTCCGGGAACGATCACCGCATCGCGGCGCTGCATCAACTGCTTGAGCTTTGTCGTCTGGCGCATGGGTCCCCCTTTCTTTCAGCAAGAACCAGTTGGCACGTGGGTTGTCAACACTCTACAGTTGGCATCAAAGCGGGCGACGATGTCGTCGATCATCGTTCGTCCGACATCCACGGGAGGCGCCGAATGCGGATTCACATTCTTGACGACTACTTCGACACCCTTCGAACGCTGCCGAGCTTCGCCAAGCTCGACGGTCACGAGGTCACCGTCTGGACCGACCGGCCGCGCGACGAAGACGAGCTCGCCCGGCGCATCGCCGATGCCGAGGCGCTGGTCCTGATCCGCGAGCGCACGCGCGTGACGGAGAGCCTGGTCGACCGCCTGCCGAGGCTCAGGCTGGTCAGCCAGCGCAGCGTCTATCCCCACATCGATGTCCCCGCCCTGACCCGCCGGCGGATCCTGCTCTGCTCCGACCTGCACATGGACTCGCACTGCGTCGCCGCAGCCGAGCTGACGTTCGCCCTCCTCCTCACGGCGGCGCGGCAGCTCCCCGATCAGATCGCGTCGGTTCGCGCCGGGCGCTGGCAAGCCGGCGTGGGCCGCACCCTGCACGGCCGCACGCTTGGCCTCTACGGCTACGGCCGCATCGGCCGCGCTGTCGCCGGTTACGCGCGGGCCTTCGGCATGAACGTCGTCTGGTGGAGTTCCGAAGAAGGCCGCGCCCGCGCCCGCGCCGATGGGGAGCCTGTCGCAGACAGCCGCGAGGCATTCTTCTCAGGTTGCGACGCGATCAGCCTGCACCTGCGGCACAAGCCCGCGACCCAAGGCATCGTCACCCGCGAAGACCTGATGGCGATGCGGCCAGACGCCATCCTGGTGAACACCTCCCGCGCGGGCCTCATCGCGCCGGGCGCCCTGCTTGCCGCGCTCGACGCCGGCCGGCCCGGCACCGCCGCACTCGATGTCTTCGACGCCGAGCCGGTGACCGACCCCGACGACCCGATCGTCTCGCATCCCCGCGTCATCCCGACGCCGCATATCGGCTACGTCACCGCCGAGGAACTCGACGTGCATTTCCACGACATCTACGATCAGATCATCGCCTTCGAGCGTGGCGACCCCATCAACGTCATCAATCCCGAAGTGCTGGATGCACCAGTACGATAAGCTGCGCTGGCCGCCGGCCTTCCGACTTGCCAGTACGAACTGCAATCGGCCCCCATCCGATCGAGGGGGTCAAGTCAGGCCTCGCTGCTCCTGACAGCAGTTGGCTGAACCGCGAGCACGTCCCGTCTCCGGTTCGCTCATCGGACCGCTCCCGAGCGGGTTGCGCGACGGCGCCCGCGGCGGACCCCGAGCGCGAAGTCGCGGCCGCGTATCCGGGCAGGTCCCGCGCACCAGCTCTGGTGCATTGGGCGTCGCCGGACCTTTCCGGCGCGCAGCCGGCGCGGGACAGGTGGCGTGGATCGAGTGCCTTGGGGGGCTTTGTATTTCTCGTGGGCTTTCCTTGATGGACGTTGCGAAGACTCGCCTCGAGCTCTTCCCCGGCCTCTCCGGCCGGACGGCTCGACAACCTCAGTCGTGACCTCACTCAGCCCGATGCACGCCATGCGCGTCGCGCCACACCGCACCCGAAAGCGGCCTGCTCCGCACGATCCAGATCAAGGCGACGGTCCGGGAATCGGCTATGATGAGCGAACGTCATCTGACAGGGGGAGTGATCCAAGTGAGTCTCGAACGTACCATCCTGCTCGTCTCGGGCATCGTCGTCCTCGTGGGCCTGCTGCTCGGCATATTCGTCGCGCCCGGCTGGTTCTGGCTGACCGGCCTGATGGGGGCGCACCTGGTCCAGGCCAGCTTCACCGGCTTCTGCCCGGTCGTCCGTCTGCTCAAGCGGATGGGCTTTCCCGAGCGGTCGGGCTTCGCCTGAGACCGGCGCGCCTCAGATCGGGTAGCCGTGCCGCCGGGCCACCGCCCAGAAGCGGGTGTTAAGCTCGGCCAGCCCCGCCAGCGTCTCCTCGATCTCCGACAGCGCCGCCGCATCGAGCAGGTGGCTCTCGCCGACGCGGATGTCCTTCTTGCGGTCGGCGATGCGCATCATGATCGTCCGCGTGCTGCCGTTCTCGGGGTCGAAGGCGTAGATGCAGTGGTTGTAGCGGTTCCGCAGCCCCGCGAGCCGGGTCATGTCGCGGGTCAGCGTCAGCACCGCGTCGCGCTCCGCGTCGCCTACCCGCGGCAGCTTGGCCAGCCGCTCGACCAGGTCGAGGCGCGCCCGCGAGGTGTTGAGCGTCAGGAAGACGATCGTCGCCGTCTCCTTGTCGCACTTCGCCAGCCCCGCGATGAAGTGGATCAGCAGGCTCTCGGTGTTCGTCCAGGCATAGTTCAGCCTGCCGAGCTTCAGCAGGAACTCGTCGAAGCCCGGCCGGTCGCCGCCCGTCTCCATCGTGCCGGACCTAGGACGCCGAGCGTGCGTTCGAGAGGTACCATTTCGCGGCGCCGGTCCGGTTGGTGACCCCGAGCTTGGCGAAGATGTTGTGGGTGTGCAGCTTGACCGTGTTCTCCGACAGGCCGAGATCGCCCGCGATCGCCTTGTTGCGCATCCCGCTCGCGATCAGCGGCAGGATCTGCAGCTCGCGCGGTGTGAGGAACGTCTCAGGCGCCCTGCCCCCGGCCACGTCCGGCGCCGCGCCAGCGGGCTCTTCCCCGTGGTGCCAGTGCTCGACGAGCTCCGCCGGGATGTAGTCCTGCCCGCAAAGCAGCAGCCGGAAGACCGACATCCAGACGTCGAGCTGCGCGTTGATCTGCAGCACGCTGACCCGCCGCCGCGGGTTCCAGGGCCAGGTCCCGCGCAGCGCGGCGACGTCGCGGCAGGCGACGGCGACGCGTGCGCCCGGCAGCGCCTCGCCGATCTCGTCGATCAGGTCGGCGAGATCGGCGAGATCCTCGTGCAGGATGACGAGCATGATCGACGACGCCTGGTCCAGGAGCTCTTCCAGAGAGCCGGCCCTGACGAAGCTCGGCCCGGCGAACTCGGCATCCAGAAGCCTCAGGAGACGGTCGGAAAACTGCAGCTGCGACCCGATCAGCGCCACCACGGGTGACGACGATCCTCCGCCGGTCCGGCCGACGGTCTCACGATCCAAAATCATAGAAGAACTCCCCCGCTAAAAAATACTGGGTTCGCCCGAAAGAATATTCCTGCCTGCAATGGTCTTGGTCTGAAGCGGTGCTCCTCCCGCCGATACAGTCTAGTACAAAAATGAGGCTTTTTCGATTCGCTTCCGGGCAATCGCTGCATTTTGCAACCTCAGGACGAGGTACGCTCCGGCCGGCGATCGCGCAACGGCGCCCGATATCTCTTCTCCGCTGCAATCCATGGAGGCAGCCGCTTCAACCATGACGAATGCGTCATGGGCGTGCGGACCCACCCCTTCGTCCAGATAGGCGCGCGCCGCCCCGGCTGGCAGCCTTGCAATGCGGCGCCGGGCGAGGCTCGCGGCCGCATTACCGGGCGAGGGTCTCCGTGATGCATGGGCATGCGGATGCCTTCCGACCAGAACGGAAGGAGGCGCGCCGAAACGAAGACGAGCGTTCGGAGCACCAGATCTCCGCACGCGGAACGAACTTCTCGAAATCAACGGCAAGGCACGTGTCTCCGCTTTGGATGGACTGGCGGAGGATGGCCTGCCTCGACCAGGAGAAAGTGAATGTCTGAACGTCATCCCCAATTCATATTCGATGTCGGAGACGTGACACTGAACGTCGATCCCGAGACCGATGATCTGTCCCTGAACGGCAATCTCAACGGAAACCTCAACGGCAACCTGAACGCCAACAAGAACAAGAGCGATACGGAAGCCGAGGCAGAAGCCGAGAGCGAGTCCGAGAGCGAGTCCGAGAGCGAAAGCGAAAGCGAAAGCAGCAGCGACAGCAGCAGCGACGCCGAGGCCGAGGCCGACGGCGAGGCCGACGCGAACAGCGAGAGCAACGCCGACAGCAGCAGCAGCAGCGACAGCGACGTCGACGTGGACGTGGATGTCGACGTGGAGCTCGACACGCTGCCCACCGACGACGACTTCGCCGACTTCGACCTCAGCAAGGGCGGCAAGATCGACGGCGACGTGATCATGGCCCAGGGCGACCTGGACTATAACCCGGGCCACGACATGGAGCTGGGCGACATCCTGACCGGCACCACGTTCGGCGCCGGCAACAACGCCGCCTTCGTCAACGCCCAGTCGAACGCCCTCGAGGACAACGACTGGCTCGAGAACGCCAAGGTCGTCAACGACGGCGACTTCAAGCAGGAAGGCAAGGCCGAGGGCGGCTGGGCCAAGGCCGAGGAAGGCATCTCGGTCGACTCGAACGGCGGCACCGGCGGCAGCCACGCCGACAGTGATGGCGGCGACGCCAAGGGCGGCTTCGCCATGGGCGGCGACGCCAAGGCCGAGAACGAGTCAGGCGACAACGACGAGGTCGAGGCCAAGGGCGGCGACAGCGGCGACACCGGCGAGGCCGAGGCCGAGGGCCACGAGGTCGATGCCGGCGACGTCGAGTCCGAGGCCGAGGGCGACGGCGGCGACAGCGGCGACAACAAGGCCGAGGTCGAGGCCGAGAGCGACGCCGACAACGAGTCCGATGTCGACGGTGAAGGCGGCGACGGCGGCGACGCCGACTCCGAGAACGACTCCGACTCCGACGTGAGAGCCGATTCCGAGTCCGATGACGAAGGCGGCGACAGCGGCGATGCCGATGCCGAAGCCGAGGTCGAGGGCGACGTCGAGGCCGACGCGGAGAACGACTCCGAAGGCGGCGACACCGGCAACGCCAATTCGGACGCCGACGCCAACGCCGACGCGGATTCCAACTCGGATGCCGACGCGACCGGCGGTGACGGCGGCGACATCGACGGCGACGTCGACGTCGAAGCCAGGGCCGAGGCCGAAGGCGATGCCGACGGCGAAGGCGGCGACGGCGGCGACATCGACGGCGACGTCGACGTGAAGGGCGAAGCCGAGACCGACAGCGACGCCGAAGGCGAAGGCGGCGACTCGGGCGACGTCGAGGCCGAGGGCGAAGGCGAAGCCGAGGGCGAAGCCGAATCCGAAGCCGAGACCGACGGCGGCGACTCCGGCGACATCGACTCCGAGACCGAGGCCGAAGGCGAAGGCGAGAGCGACGTCGAGGCCAAGGGCGACGCCGAGACCGACAGCGACGCTGAAGGCGAAGGCGGCGACGGCGGCGAAGGCGAAGGCGAAGGTGAAGGCGACGCCGAGGGCGAAGCCGAGACCGAGGCCGAAGGCGAAGGCGGCGAGTCGGGCGAGATCGAGTCCGAGAACGAAGCCGAAGGCGAGGCCGAGGGCGAAGGTGAAGGCGAAGCCGACGCCGATACCGAAGCCGAGGGTGACGGCGGCGACGCCGATGCCGATGCCGATGCCGACTCCGAGGCCGAGGCCGAGAACGAAGCCAACGCCGAGGCGGTCGAAGGCTTCGATCCCGAGGATGGCGACGCCGAGGAGGTCTCGGCCCAGGCCGACACGGCCGACGCGAACGCCGACGGCGATGCCAACGCCACCGGCGGAACCGGCGGCAACGGCCCGGCGACCAGCGGCGACGCCAACTCGACCGGCACCGGCACCGGAACCGGTACCAACAACAGCACCGCCAACTCGACCGACACGACGGGCGCGGGCGGGGCTGGCACCGGAACCTCCGGCGACGCCAACAACACGTCGACCGGAACCGGAACCGGAACCGGAACCGGCGGCGCGGGCGCGGCCGGAACCGGCATGACCGATGACGATGCCTCGAATACGACCAACGGCACCGGCACCGGCACCGGCACGGGTACCGCCAACTCGACCAACACCGGCGCGGCCGGCGGTGCGGCCAACTCGACCAACGGGCCGAGCACCAACACGTCGACCGGCACGGGCACCGGCACCGGCACCTCCGGGACCGCCGGCCTCGGCACCGGCACCACGGACGACGACGCCAACGGCACCGGGACGGGCAGCACCGACTCCGAATCCGGGGCGGGTGCGGCAGGCACCGGGGCGGCCGACAACGACGCGACCAACACCGGGACCGGAGGCACCGACTCCGAATCCGGCGCGGGCGCGGCGGGGACGGCCAGCAACGATGCCGACGCCACGACGACCAACGCGTCCGACTCCGCCGCCAACAGCGGCGCGGGCGGGGCGGGCACCGGCACGTCGACCGGCACGGCGAGCAGCGCCGACAGCGCGACCGGGACCGGCACCAGCGGTGACGGCGGCGCTTCCTCGTCCGACACCGACTCGACGGCGACGGGCACCAACAGCGGCTATGCCGATGGGGACGCCGGCTACGGCGGTCTGTCGGAGATCGCCGCCGAGGCGCTCGCGCAGTCGACCGGCGAGGCCAGCAATACCCAGACCTCGGGTACGGCCGGCGCGGGCGACGCCATGAGCAGCGCCACCAGCAACGGCGCGGCGACCGGTGACGGCATGGCCACGAGCGGCATGTCGGGCGACACGATGGCGCAGGCCACCGGCGGCACGACCGGCGCGGCGACCGGCGGCTCGACCGTCGGCGGAGCCGGCTCGAACGGCGACGTCACGGGCGGCATGGGCGGCACGGCGACCAACGGCGCCGGCGGCGCGGGCGGCAACGCCGGCAGCTGGGGCTCGGGCAACGGCGACGACGGCATCGTGACCGGAGAGTCCTACGCCTCGGCGGCGGCCTCCAACTCGATGTCGGCCTTCAACATGGAGATCGTGATGGGCGCGAACGTGCTCGGCAACACGGTCGACATGAACGTCGTCGGCGGCTCGTTCAGCTCGACCTACGCGGGCGAAGACGACGTCTGACGCGATACGGGGCGGGGCCGGATCAGATCCGGCCCCGCCCACCTTTTTCGGACCTGCCGCAAGGTGGCGGCGCATGGGTCCAAGGTGAAGTGGTGACGGGATGATGATGGATCCGACGACCGAGTCGATCGCGCATTTCATCGGCCTGTTCGAGCTCAAGATGGAAGAGCTCCGCCTCCGCCAGGACTACCTGGAATTCCGCCTCAAGCAGTCGCTGCCCGACGAGACCCCGCCGATGGAGGTCGTGGGGGTGCGGCTGGAGGCTCCCTACCAGCTCCGGCCCTACGACCCGGGCCTGGACTACGACCCGCAGGCATCGGCGCTGCCGCCGCTGCCGCCGATCCATTCCGCGACATGGCACGAGATCGAGATCCCCCCGGTGCCGGGCCTGCCGCCGGCCGAGTTCCCCGAGCTCGACCACCCCCGCATCGCGCCGGCCATGGCGTGGGGCTTCGTGATCGGCCCGCCGATGTCGATCGTCACCGTCACCCTGCAGTCGGCGCGGCTCTACGACGACGACGTGATGGTGAACGGCCTCGGCGCACATTTTCTCGCCCCCGCCGCGCTGCACGCGACGCTGGCCGGCCTTGCGGGGGCCGCCGAGGCGCTGGAGGTGCTCGGCCCTCCCGACATTCCCTGGGACGGCGCGTGGCTGGCCTTCGCGAGCGAGGTGCTGGCGCAGATGGAGGCGGCGGAGGTTCCCGCCGGCGGCCCGGCCGAGGCCTGGCTCTTCCGCGGCGAGACGGCGCAGGGCGTCATCATCGACGGCGCCGCCGCCGAGGAGGCGCCGGACTGGCAGGACCTGATGCCCCACTACCTCCGCCCGGAGGAGGAGCTCGAGGAGAGCATCCCTGGCGACGACGCGGACGGCGCCGCCACCGACGGCGAGACCCTTGCCGCGCGCACCGAGGACGGCAGGGCCGCTTCGGAAACGGTCCGCGAGCACGACTTCTCGCGCGACTTCAGGGGCCACCAGGACGACCCCTTCGCGCTCGAGCCGGGGCACGAGGTCGTCGCCGGCGCCAACACCGCCATCAACGAGGCCGTGCTCGCGTCGAAGTGGCTCGACGCATCGCTCTTCGTCGTCCTGGGCGACGTGGCGCGGCTCGACGCGATCAGCCAGGTGAACGTCCTCGTCGAGCACGACACGATTGACGGGCTCGCGACGTACCAGCCGTCGCTGGCGGCGAACATCGCCGAGATCACCACCGTCTCGTCGCACGACCCCGACGACCCCGCGTCGCCCGACGTCCTGCCGCTGGTCTGGGACGTGGTCCGGATCGAGGCCGACCTGATCCAGGTGAACTGGGTCAAGCAGTTCACCTTCGCCTCCGACTTCGACCGCGCCGAGGTGACCTTCACCGCCAGCGCGACGTTCCTCGGCTTCGGCGAGAACGAGATCGTCAACTCGACGGTCCTGAACGAGTTCGGCTACCTCTACGACCTGGTCTTCGTGGCCGGAAACATGGTCGACGCCACGGTCGTCACGCAGAAGAACGTCCTCTACGACAGCGACCGCATCACCACCACGGGCGGCGGCCTCGAGGCGGCGGCCGCCATGCCCGAGCCGGAGCCTGCGGAGCCGGAGCCCGCCGCAGTCGCGGAGATCGGCGCGCCCAAAGCGGAGGCGGTTACGCCGGCGGTGGAGGTCGCGGAGGCTCCGGCGGACGAGGCGCCCGACCCCGCGCCTGCGATCGAGGAACCGCAGATCGCGCAGCCGGAGCCGCCCGCGGTCTCGCTCGCCGACAACCTGCTCCTCAACAAGGCGACGCTCGAGACCACCGGCGCCGACAGCTTTGCCGAGATGACCGAGAAGTTCGCCGCCGCGGCCGAGAAGCTCGCCGAGGGCGCCGAGACGATCTCGCGCGAGGTGGCGCAGGACGCGATGTTCGCCGGCCGCGAGGCGCTGCGCGTGCTGCAGGTCGACGGCGACCTGGCCAAGGTCAACCTCTTCGAGCAGACCAACATCGTCGGCGACGCCGACCAGATCCACATCGCGATGGAGACGCTGCGCGGCGAACTCGAAGCCGAGATGAAGCTGATCGCGGGCTCGAACGCGCTGGTGAACCTCGCGACGGTGATCGAGCGCGGCGTCGATTCCAAGATCATGGCCGCGGGCGAGGTCTATGACGAGGCCCTCATCCACCAGGCCGGGCTGATCGACACCGATGCCGTCCCGAACGGCGTGGCGATGTCGGCGCTCGTGAACGAGGCGATGGCCTTCCTCGCCGACGGGATGCTCGAGCCGGAGCCGATCGGGGACGAGATCGTCCCGACCGGCAGCTCGGAAGGCCCGGCGCCCGTCGACGTGATGCAGACCCTCCTCGCCTGACTGTAACCAGGGAGCGTTTTCTTGAAGGATTTTCCGAACGACGCCGAAGCCGCCGGAGCCCGCACCGCGCGCCGCGAACCCCCGCTGAAGCTTACCCCGGACGACCTTCTGAGGCAGCCGCCCTCGGCGCGCGAGACGGGCAAGCCGCTCGGCGTCGGCGCCACCATCGAGGGCACCGCGGGCCCGGTGCCGAAGGCGCCCGAGCGGCGCGAGCCGACGGGTGGCGGGGGCGGCGGCAACGGCGGCGGCAAGGGGCCCGGTTTTCACCGCCGCCTCGGCCCCGAGAACTTCGAGGCGAGCCTGCAGAAGGGCATGGCCGCCGTGCGCGCGAACCTCGCGCACGTCATGCTGATGACGCTCGCCACCAACATCCTGATCCTGGCGATCCCAATCTACCTCTTCCAGATCTCCGACCGGGTGCTGACCAGCCGCTCGGTCGACACGCTGATCATGCTGACGGTGGTGATCGGCGGCGCGGTGATCCTGCAGGCGGTGTTCGACGCGATCCGCCGGTTCATGCTGATGCGCACCGCGGTCGAGGTCGCGGCGCAGCTCGGCGCGCCGATCCTGAGCGCCGCGGCGGCGGCCTCGCTGCACGGCTCGGGGCGCGAGTACCAGACGCTGGGCGACCTGCAGCAGCTCCGCGGCTTCCTGGTGTCGGGCACGCTGATCTCGTTCCTCGACGTGCCGTTCGCGCCGCTCTTCATCTTCGCGATCTACCTCGTGCACCCGCATCTCGGCACGATCGTGGTCGTGACCTCGATCCTGCTGCTGGTGATCGCGCTCATCAACCAGCGCCTGACCGAAACACCCTTCGCGCAGGCCAACATGGCGCAGAGCCGGGCGAACCTGCACCTCGACTCGATGGCGCGGAACAGCCAGATCATCAACGCGCTGGCGATGATCCCCGAGGCGGTGGCGATCTGGGGCCGCGACACCGCCGCCTCGCTGACGGCGCAGGTCCGCGCGCAGGACCGCAACATCGTCTCGGCCGCCTTCAGCCGCGCTGTGCGGCTGCTGACGCAGGTCGCGATGCTGGGCTGGGGGGCGAAGCTCGCCATCGACGGAGAGATCACCGGCGGCATGGTGATCGCCGCCTCGATCATCGCGGGCCGGGCGCTGGCGCCGATCGAGGGGTCGATCGAGGGGTGGAACGCGTTCCTCCTGTCGCGCGCGGCCTACGGGCGGATCGCGAAGCTGCTGACCTCCTCGGCGCTGCAGTGGGAGCGGCTGCACCTGCCCCGCCCCGAGGGCCGGCTCGACGTCGAGCGCCTGCTCTACATCCCGGGCGGCACCAAGCAGGTCGTGCTGAACGGCATCAGCTTCTCGCTGAACCCGGGCGAGAGCCTCGCGATCATCGGCAACTCGGGCGCGGGCAAGACCACGCTCGGCAAGATGCTGGTGGGCTCGATCCTGCCCACCTCGGGCAACGTCCGGCTCGACCTGATGGACCTCAGGAACTGGGACCCGCGGCAGTTCGGCGAGTCGATCGGCTACCTGCCGCAGGACGTCCAGCTCTTTCCCGGCACCATCAAGCAGAACATCGCCCGGATGCGCGAGGACGCGACCGACGAGCAGATCCACGCCGCCGCGGTGCTGGCCGACGTGCACGAGATGATCGCCTCGCTGCCGCAGGGCTACGAGACGATCGTGGCCGCCGACGGCTCGCCGCTCTCGGGCGGGCAGAAGCAGCGGATCGCGCTGGCCCGCGCCTTCTTCGGCAACCCGCGGATGGTGGTGCTCGACGAGCCGAACTCGAACCTCGACACCGCGGGCGACCGGGCGCTGGCCCGCGCGCTCCAGCACGCCAAGGAACAGAAGATCACCGTCGTCGTGGTGACGCAGAAGCCGTCGCTGCTCTGCGTCGTCGACAAGATCATGCTGCTCGCCGACGGCAGCGTCGGCATGTTCGGCGAGCGCGAGCCGGTGCTGCGCAAGCTCGCCGGCAGGAAGTCGGGCGGCCAGGTCGCCGACCAGGGAGGCCAGAATGGGTGAGCTCGCAACCATCGGCCGGCACGAGGAATGGTACCGCGACGTGCCGCGCTCGATCCGCCGCCAGGCCCTGTTCGGCATCATCCTGCTGGCGGTCGCCTTCGGCGGCTTCGGCGCCTGGGCGTTCCGCGCGCCCCTCGCCGCGGCGGTGATCGCGCAAGGCTCCTTCGTCGCCACCGGACAGAACAAGATCGTCCAGCACCTCGAGGGCGGGATCATCGAGGAGATCCTCGTCAAGGAAGGCGACCGGGTCGAGGTGGGCGAGGTCCTCCTGCGGCTCGACGAGACCGCCTCGTTCGCCAACGAGCGCGAGCTGCTCCTGCGCCAGCACCGGCTGGAGGCGACGGAGGCGCGGCTCCTGGCCGAGTACGCCGAGGAGGAGGCGCTGGATTTCCCGCGCCATCTCGAGGCGCTCAGGGAGGACAACGAGATCGAGGCGATCCTCGCCGGCCAGACCCTCTCCTTCAACGTCTCGCGCCGGTCGCTGGCGCAGGACGTGACGCTGCTGGAGCGGAACGCGGACGCGCTCGACGTGCGCCGGGTGGGCTACGCGACCCAGCTCGCCTCGCACCGCCGCCAGCTCGAGCTCCTGACCGAGGAGCACGCCGCCAAGGCCGAGCTCCTCGCCAAGGGGCTGTCGCGGCGGCCCGAGGTGATCGCGGTCGAGCGCGTCATGGTCGAAGCCGAGGGGCAGATTGGCCGGCTCGAGGCCGAGATCGCCGAGATCGACCAGATCCAGCGCAAGTACGAGGTCCAGATCGAGAAGGCGCGCAGCGAATACCGCCAGGCTGCGCTCGACGAGCTGCAGGTGGTGCAGGCCGAACTCGAGAGCATCCGCGAGAAGGCGCGCAAGGCGCAGAACGTCCTCGCCCGCTCCGAGGTGACGGCCCCGGTCTCGGGTACCGTGGTCCGGCTGCACTACCACACGCCCGGCGGCGTCATCGAGACCGGCAAGGCGATCCTCGAGATCCTGCCGGCGGGCGAGCCGCTGATCATCGAGGCGATGATCTCGCGCACCGAGATCGACAGCGTCCGCACCGGCCAGCACGCGACGGTGCGCCTGACCGCGCTGAACCAGCGGACGACGCCGGTGCTGGACGGCGAGGTCTTCTACATCTCGGCGGACGCGATCGCCGATACCGGGGCCGGCGATGTGCGCGAGGTCTATCTCGCCCGCGTCTCGCTCCCGCCCGACCAGATCGCCCGGGTGCCGGGCTTCACCCCGACGCCGGGGATGCCCGCCGAGATCATGATCCAGACCGAGGAGCGGACCTTCGCGCAGTACCTGGCGAAGCCGGTCGTCGACAGCATGTCGCGGGCCTTCCGTGAGCAGTGACGCCGGAAGCCGGGAGGGTGCCGCGACGCGCCCCGCCGCCGTACCCGCGTTCGAGCGGCTGCCCTTCGCGCTCGCCCCCGACGCGGACTTTCTCTACTGGACCGACAGCCACCGCGCGGCGGCCGGGATCCTCGAGCGGGGGCTCGACCGGCAGGCGCCGATCCTCCTGCTGACCGGCGGGACCGGCACCGGCAAGACCACCCTGGTGCAGTACCTGCTGGGCACGTCTCCCGCGGACCTGACCGTGGGGCAGCTCTCCTATCTCGGGCCGTTGCGCGGCGACCTCTGCGACTGGTTCCTGCTGGCGTTCGACGTGGCGCCGCAGGGCGACGGGCCGGCCGCGCGGCTCAAGGCGCTGCAGGGCTTCGTCATGGCCGAACATGCGGCGGGACGGCGCTGTCTCCTCGTCATCGACGAGGCGCAGGGGGCGACCGACGACGAGCTCGAGGGCCTGAGGCAGCTCGTCAACATGGACACCGCGCGGAACACGATGCTGCAGATCCTGCTGGTCGGTCAGCCGTCGCTGCGCGCCCGGCTCGAGGAGTCGCGCCACGCGCCGCTCCTGACCCGGCTTGGCGCCGACGCGCAGATCGAGCCGATGCGCGCGGCCGAGACGGCGGCCTATGTCCGCCACAGGCTCGCCCTCGCGGGCGGGACCGCCGGCATCTTCGATGAGGCGGCGCTGGCGCTGGTGCACGAGGTCGCGCGCGGCGTGCCGCGGGTCGTGAACCTGCTCTGCGACCTCTGCCTCGACCACGCCGTGGTGTCGGGCCGGCCCCGCATCGACGCCGGGCTCGTCCGCGAGGTCGTCGCGCGCGCCGAGCGCACCGGCACCTTCGCCAGCCTCTCCGGCCGCCGCGCGCCGCACCCGCCCCTGCCGGACGAGCCGCCGACGGGTGCGACGGCGGGCGGCGGGCGGGACCGGGCGCCGGCGGAAGGCCAGGAGGCGCGGCCCCCGGCGCCCATGGCCGCGAACGTCCCGGACCGGCCGCGCGCGCGCCCGGCGGCCGGCCCCGAGCCTCCACCGGAACCACGTCCCGAGCCGGCGGCGCGGCCGGAGCCTGCCGCCGCCAAGCCCGCACCGCCACCTTGCAGCCCTGCCCCCGCGCCCCCCTCGAACGGTGCGTCTCCCGCAACAGCCTCCGGCGACAAGGCCTCGTTCGCGCCGCCATCCAGCGACGACGCCGAACTCGTCCGGCAGCTGGCCTACAGCGCGATGGCCTCCCTCCCCGACTACGCGGACGGCAGGAAGCGCCGCCGGTGCGGAGCGACGGGCCCCGTGGAGCGGCGGCAGGCACCCGCGCCCCCCGCGCCATCGGCCCCTGCCGCCCGGCGCACGCTCCGTCTGGCGCTGGCCTCTGTCGTGGTCGTGCTCGGCGCGGGCGGCATCGGCCTGACGAGCCTCATCTCGGCTCCGTCGCCCGACCCGGTTCCCATCGCCGCCGCGCCTGCTTTCCCGCAGGAGGCCGCCGCGGCGGCGCCGGCGGCTGTCGAAGAGGCGGACGCTCCCACGCCGCCGCGTCTCGACGGCAGCCGCTACCTGACCACGCCCGCCCTGCCGACGGTCGCGCCTCCCGACGCCTCGGCGGCCGAGCTGCACGACTTCGCGCTCGACCTCGCGCTGCTGGACCGGGAGACGGCGGCGGTCGCCCTCGCCCGCGCCGCGAGCCGCGGTCACGGGCGCGCCGCCTACTATCTCGGCCAGATCTACGAAACGGGTGACGGCGTGCCGCTCAACCGCGCGCTGGCCCGCGCCTGGTACGCGGCCTCGGAACAGCCCGGCGCGCTCCGCCGGCTACCGTCGCTCGCCCCGCCGCCGCGGGCCGCGGCGCTGGCCCCGCCGCGCCTGCTCTCGGCCGCGCGGACGGCCGACGGGATGCTGGAACTCGTCTGGACGGGCATGACGGACGGGGACGGCGTGACCTACCGGGTCGAACTGCTGGGCGCCGACGGAAGCGTCCTGGCCGACGAGCGGCTGCCCGCCTCGGCCCTGCGCCTGGCGGCCCCCGCGGACGAGCTCTTCTGGCGCGTCACCGCCGAGGACGGCACGGCCACCGCCCCCTCCCGCCTCCAGCGCATCCCCGCCGCGCCCGCGCCCCGCTGAGCCATCGGGCGCGTCGCCGATCGAATGCTGACGGACAACGAACGGCGATCGCGCGGCAGGATTTCGCCCCGAAATCCTCGCCCGTTCCATCGCCGATACCGGCGTTCAGCATCTGATCGAAAACCTGTCCCGAATTCGAACAAAGTTGTATCAAGATTCAGGACCAGGGAGAGGCTTAACAAGAATAACGCGAAAGACGTTGTATGAGTGCAATTCAAAGTTTCAAACAGATCACTTTCGGAATTCTGCACGACACCCTCAATCGTTTCCGATACGGGATCGCGGCGCCAGGCAAGAACCAGATCGTCTGGGTGGATCCACAGGCCATAGGAACGCAGATCGATTCCTTCGACGAAGGTTTCCAGCGGGCGATCCTGGGAAAGGCCTTCGCGCACATCCCTCCGCATATCTCCGCGGGCAATCGCGCGCACCAGGCGCGCATGGCTCTGCATCGCGCTCCGGGAATGGTGCTCTGGTCCGACTTCGATCGCCATGTCGTCCCGTTTTCCGAGCATGGCACGTTCCGGATGATGTGCCGGATGTTCGATCAGGGCCTGGATTGGGAGGCAGCGGGCTTTTACGACCGGATGATGAAACGCACCCGAAAGGGGCCGGGCAAGCTACCCTCGACGCGGGATGACGTGGTGGCGCGCTATGCCCGCCTCGACCCGCTGGTGGAGCGGATGCGGGCCGGCGGGTGCTTCGATCCGCCTCCGGGCGGCCTTGCGCGGTATCGCGGCGTCGATGGCGTGATGGTGGCCGTCGGCCGCGGAGGCGAGCTCATCTTCGCCCATAGCGGCGCCCATCGCCTGTCGCTCGCGAAATGTTTCGGACTGCCGCGCATTCCGGTCAATGTCTGCGCGGTTCACGGCGAGGCTCTGAGGTCCGGCGCCTGGAAGCGGCTCCTCCTCGCCTCGAGACGCGAACCGGGCAGTCCGCGCGGCGCAGACGGTCCTGCGGACGACGCGTCGCGGGAAGCTTCGTCCCGCGACATGACGGCGCTGCTGCCGACGCGGGTGCCGTCCCGGATGTAGCGGGTCCGCTCTGCCGCCCGGCCCGGCCGTCGTCAGGCCGAGGGCAGGTGGCGCAGCAGCACCTCCTCGAGCCGGCGGGTGGTGGCCGCGCTGTCGTAGGTGCGGGCGACCTCGCGGGCGCGGGCGCCCAGGCGGCGGCGGAGGGCTTCGTCGGTGGCGAGGCGGCGCATCGCAGTCGCCTGGGCCGTGACGTCGTCGGGCTCGATCAGGACGCCGTTCTCGCCGTCGAAGACCTGGTCGGGGGTGCCGCCGACGCGGGTCGCGATCAGCGGCAGGCCCGCGGCGCCCGCCTCGACCAGCGTCGTCGGGAAGCCCTCCATCCAGCCGCCCTCGGGACGCGAATGCTGCAGGTAAACGTGGGCCGCGGCCAGCTCCTCCGCAACGCGGTCGGAAGGCAGGAGGCCGGTCAGCCGCACCCGATCGCCCACCGGGCTCTCGGCGACGCGGGCGCGGAGCGTCGCCATCTGCGGGCCGTCGCCCACCAGGACGAGGCGCGCGTCCGGCACCTCGGTCGCGACCCGCTCGAAGGCGGCGAGCGACTGCAGCTGCCCCTTCTCGGGCGAGACGCGGCCGACGCTGATGAAGACCGCCGGGTCGCCCGCGTCCCGCTCGGGCAGCGGGCGGGCCGCGAAGACGGAGGTGGGGGCGCCGCAGGGGATGAGGCTGCTCTCCACCCCCGGGGCGAGGCCGGCGATCACGTCCTGCTGGTAGCGGCCGACGGCGATCACGTGGGCGAAGCGGGGCAGAGCGCGGGCCAGCGCCCGGCGGTAGTGGCGAAAGCGCAGGAGCGAGGTGACGTCGCGGCCGTGAACATGGGCCACGACCGGAATCCGGCCCCGCACCGCCTCGACGAGCGGGATGGCGTTCCAGGCGAAGTGCGCCAGCACCATGTCGATGCGCGCCTCGGCCAGCATCTCGTCCATGCGGCCGAGCGCGGCGGGGGCCGGCAGCGCACCTGCGGCCAGACCCAGCTTGCGCTGCATGCGGCGCAGCGGCCCGCCCCCGCCGGCGCCGAAGAGGTGCAGCTCGCGCCCCTCGGGCAGGGCCAGCCCGTCCGCGCGGCGCCCCTGCGCGAAGTACACCGGCTCGAACGCCGCGAACGCCTCGGCCTGGCGGATCGACCAGACCTCCGAGGGGATGCCGAACTCGGTCACGACGATGCCGAGGCGCGGTTTCGTCATGGGCGGCCTCTCACTTGCGCGGGGTCAGGCGGAACGGGTGGTTCCACGGCCGCACCACGTGAAGGAGCGGCGTCAGCGGAACGCGCCAGACGTAGCGCCAGAGCCCAGCCGCCGCCAGATAGCGCCCGTGGCGAAGGTAAAGCCGGTAGGCCAGCGCGGGATGCCCCGCGGCGAAGAGCTCCCGCATCCGGCGGACCAGGCGGCGGGCGATCAGCCGCGCCCGCTCGGCCCGGGTGCCGGTATAGGCGCCGCGCGCGTCCTGCGCCGCCAGCCAGTCGATGCCCTGGACCATGTACGCCACGTTGCCGGTGAGCGAGTCGCCCCTCAGCGTGCGCACCGCCACGAGCGGCGGCGCCGTCAGCAACGCCACCGGGCCGCCGAGGCGCATGAAGAGGTCGGTATCCTCCTGCTGGCGCACGCCCTCGGCAAATCCGCCCACGGCCTCGAACCGGTCGCGGCGAATGGCGACGTTGGCCGACTTGAACTCGATCGCCGTCTCGGCCTCGGCCGCGGCGTAGAACGACGGGTGGATCCGGCGGGCGGGCGCGGCGCGGGCGATATCCGCCAGATCGGCCGCCTCGGCGAAGGGCACGTGGGCCAGGAACGCCATCCCCACCTCCGGCGGGAGCGCGGCGAGCTCGGCCCGCAGCACCTCGATCGTCCAGGGAAACCACATGTCGTCGCTGTCGATGAGCACCAGCCAGCCGCCCTGTGCCCTTGCGGCGGCGGCGTTGCGGGCCGCGCCGGGGCCGGCGTTGGCCTGCTCGACCACCTCGATGCTGGCGCCGCCCCCCATGCCGGCCGCCGCCTGCCGCGCGACCCCGGCCGAGCCGTCGGTCGAGCCGTCGTCGACCACGATCACCTCGACCGAGCCGTCCTGCGGCAGGGCGATGCTGCCGAGGCAGTCGCCGATCGACCAGGCGCGGTCGTAGAGGGGAACGAGGACGGAGAGCGCAGGCATGGAGACGCGTTTGACAAACCCCACCCCTGCGGACAAGGCGTATCGCCGCGCCGTGGTTTATCCGATCCTGGCCGGCCCTCCGGTTTCGGCGACGGATCTCGAAGCCGCCTCGCAGGCGGCGGCCGCGGCACAGCCGAGCGAGGCCAGGATCATCTCGCCGCCGTCCTCGATCACGTGCAGCGCGCCCACGACCACCGCTTTCGGCACCCCGTCGAGCGCGAATATCGCCGCGATCGCCGCCATGTCGGCAACCCCTCCGCAGAGGACCAGCAGCGCGAGCATCCCGACGAAGGCCGCGCCAACGCCCCAGTGGCGACGCTCCGTCCAAAGAAAGCCCCAGGCCAGCGCCAGCCCGACCGCCGTGCCAAGGACGCCCCAGACCAGGATCTCGCCCAGGTCCTGCCCGCGCATCAGGCCGATGCGCTCGTCGAGGTCCAGCGCCGCGCCCAGGACGGCGCCCAACCGCTCGTGCACCATCAGCATGTCGTCCGCGAGCAGCACGGCGAACATGAAGGCCAGCGCCAGCAGGAGCGGAATGCGCGTCTGCCGGAAGGCCCGCGCCAGCAGCACCGCGGCAGCCGCCCACTTGCCGTAGCTGAAGACCTCTCCCGCGCTCCAGTCCAGCGTGAGGTCGAGCACCGGGGGAATCACCCGGTCGCTTGCCGACATCGAGTAGAGGCCCGCCCCGACGTAGCCCAGGATGAGGATCGCATCGATCGCGACCAGAACCGTCAGCACCCTGAAGAGCACGGCCTCCGAGATCGAGGCGCGAAAGGACCTGAGGGAATCACCAAACATCGAAACCGCCCTACTGAAAAAGTAACGGTAGCATGACAGACCCGGGGCCAAACCACCCCGCCGTCTCGCCGAGCGGCCGTTTGCCAAGACCTGCCTGCGCGTTTGGCAATTTGCCGCGAAGTGCGCCAAGGATGACCGCGTCGGCCACGGGCCGGGGCGAGACAGGCAGCCGGAGGCGCGGATGGACGACGCGAAGGTCTACAAGGACGACAGGAGCAGGTTCCGGCGGTTCCTGAGGCTGGTCTTCTCGCTGCTCGACCCGCGGGCCTATGCCCACGCCCTGAAGGTCGTGAACTACTACAACTACACCCATGTGGCCGAGCTGCGGAAGGCGACGCTGGGGCGCGGCGTCCAGATCAGCCCGACCGCGAGCTTCGCCAATGCGCAGAACCTGACCATCGGCGACCGCGGCCGGATCGGGGCCAACACCAGCCTCTGGGCGGGCCCGGGAAGCGGCCGGATCGTCCTGGGCGAGGACATCCTGATCGGTCCGGGCGTCATGCTGACGGCGGCGAGCTACAGGTTCGACGACGGCAGCCCGGTCACGCGGCAGGCGATGGACGAGAGCGACATCATCGTGGGGCGCGACGTCTGGATCGGCTACGGTGCAGTGATCCTGCCGGGCGCCCGGATCGGCGACCGCGCGATCGTCGCCGCGAGCGCCGTGGTGCGGGGCGAGGTTCCTCCGGGCGCCATCGTGGCCGGCGTTCCGGCCAGGGTCGTGGGACACCGCGCGGAGGCGCCCGCGGAGGTGTCCCCGCCCGCCGCAGGGCCGTAGGACGCGGGCCGCGTCCGGCCGCTCTTAACCGAGGCGGTCCGCGCCGGTTGCGGCACCGGGCGGTTCCGCCTATGCGCTCGCCGACCTCCGCTTCACGAAGGACCTACCCCATGCAAGCCCACGCGCCGATCCCGGAGCTCTACGTGTCGTCGGAGAGCGCGCGGAAGCTGAAGGCGGAGGCGGCGG
>NZ_JAFFOB010000007.1 GCF_016918935.1 Roseitranquillus sediminis | reverse complement strand
GATCGCGCCGATCGCGATGGAGGAGAAGCTCCGCTTCGCCATCCGCGAAGGCGGCCGCACCGTCGGCGCCGGCGTCGTCAGCAAGATCATCCAGTAACGCTTCTTCCGCGGATCGGAAAAGGTAAGGGCCCGCCGTGGAGACGCGACGGGCCCTTTGCATGAGCGAGACGGCGCGGCTTGCGCTTTCCGGCCCCGAAAGTGCGCCGGCCCAGCGCGGCCAGACTGGTGGAGCTGACGCGGAGGACTGCGCGCGTCGATCAGGCATCGTCTCACACGGGGTCCGGCCAAACCCCGGGCCGCGCGCGATGTCGCGGAAGATCTGGACGTGGAGCGGCTCATCGCGCAGGACGTCGGGGACGCGACGCGCGCCGGCGCGCCGGATGCCTCAGGCTGCGGCGGGCTGAACGGAAGCAAGATTGACGTCTTCGGGGATCAGGACATGCAGATAGCCTTCATCGGTTTCGGCGAGGCGGCGCGCGCCTTCACCGACAGCCTCCGCGAGCACGACGGCTCGCTCAGGATTCAGGCCTGGGACATCCTGCTGGACGATGCGGCTCGGTCGGAGGAGATGGCGGAGGCGATGCGAAGCCGCGGTGTGGCGCGCGCGGAGGACGCCGCTGCCCTGGGCGAGGCGGACTGGATCTTCAGCGCGGTGACGGCGGACCAGAGCCATATCGCGGCCGAGGCTGTCGCGCCGTGGTTGGGCGATGGTCGGACCTTCATCGACATCAACTCGGTCTCGCCCGGTCGCAAGCGGGAGTCGGCGGCGCTGATCGAGGGCAGGGGGGCGCACTACGTGGACATGGCGGTGATGGCGCCTGTGCATCCGCAGCGCCATCGTGCCCCCGTGCTGGTGGCCGGGCGGCGTCCGGAGGCGACGGACGCGGCACTGGCGCGGCTTGATTTCAACTTCCGCGTGATCAGCGACCAGCCGGGCGAGGCGACAGCGATCAAGATGATCCGCTCGCTCTTCGTAAAGGGGCTGGAGACACTCACCGTCGAAGCCTTGCTGGCGGCCGAGGCGGCGGGTTGCTTCGACGAGATCCTGACCTCGCTCTCGAGCAGCTTTCCCGGCCTCGGCTGGCCCGATCATGCCGACTACCAGTTCGAGCGGACGCTGCGCCACGGCCGGCGGCGGGCGGCGGAAATGCGCGAAAGCGCCGCAACCTACGACGAGCTCGGCCTTCACGGTGCGCTCGCGGCCGAGGTTGCAGCGGTGCAGGAGGCGATGGGCGCGGTGGGCGGCCAGAGCGCGACCGATCCGCTGCAGGACGTGGTCAGGGCGGTGCTGGCACGGCGGCTCGGTCGCTAGGACTCGTCGAGGACCAGCCCCTCGTCCGGCAGCAGCGTGCCGTCGAACTCGCTCCTGTCGACATTGGTGGAAAGAACGAGCCGGCCGGACGGGCGTACGTGTCGGAGCTCGGACGAGAAGTTCAGCATGACGACGAGGCGTCGGTCCGCGTGGCGCCGCTCGTAGACGAAGACATCGTCTTGTGCCGAGATCGTCCGGTACGAGCCCACCGACAGCGCCGGCTCCGCGCGCCGCAGAGTCAAGAGGCGCCGGTGGAGTGTCAGCATCGACGCCGGTTCCTGCGCCTGCACCGCCACGTTCGTTTGGGTGGAGATCGGCAGCCAGGGACGGCCGGCGGTGAAGCCCGCGCCGGGCGAGGCATCCCACGGCATCGGCGTGCGGACCGGATCGCGCCCGAGACCCTGACCCGGCACGTTCAGCTCCCATGGATCCTGCACCGCCTCGGGCGGCACATCCGCGTTCTCCAGCCCGAGTTCGTCGCCCTGGTAGATCGTCGGGGTGCCGCGCAGGGTCAGCAGCAGCATCGCCGCGATCCGTGCCTGAGCCGGCCCGACCCGGCTGGCGATCCGGGCGCGGTCGTGGTTGCCCAGCACCCAGTTCGGCCACGCCCCCTCGGGCAGCGCGGCCTCGTAGTCATCGACCAGCGCCGCAATGTGCGCGGCATCCCACAGCGCGTCGATCAGCGCGAAATTGAACGGCAGGTGGAAGCCGCCGAGTTCCGGGCCGTAGTAGCTCACGACCTCCTCGATCGTGCCGTAGGCTTCGCCGATCAGCACCCGGTCGGGATAGGCATCGGCCACTCGGCGCATCTCGCGCACAACGCGGTGCCCTTCCGGTTGGTGCGCGGTGTGGGTGCGGAACATGCTGCGCGCCGGCCCCATGTGCGGCTGCCAGTCCGGGTTCGAATAGTTGTCACGCAGATGCTCGTCGGGCGCGAGATGCTCGGCCGCGTCGACGCGGAACCCGTCGACCCCGCGCTCGAACCAGAAGCGAAGGACGTCCAGCATCGCGCTTCGCACGTCCGGATTGCGCCAGTTGAGCGCCGGCTGTTGGGGCAGGTAGATGTGCAGGTAGTACTGGCCGGTAGCCTCGTCGAAGCTCCAGGCGGGTCCTCCGAACTCGCTCAGCCAATTGTTGGGCGGCCCGCCGCCCGGCGCCGGGTCACGCCAGACATACCAGTCGCGCCGCGCGCTCTGCCGCGATGCGCGACTCTCCTCGAACCACGGGTGGCGATCGGAGGTGTGGCTCGGCACGAAGTCCAGCAGGAGCCTGAGCCCCCGATCGTGCGCGGCGGCCAGCAGCCGGTCGAAGTCCTCGAGCGTGCCGAACATCGGGTCTATGCCGCAATAGTCCGATATGTCGTAGCCGAAGTCCGCCATCGGCGACGGAAAGATCGGCGAGATCCAGATCGCATCGACCCCGAGCTCGGCGAGATGCTGCAGCCTGCTTTCGATGCCGCGCAGGTCGCCGATGCCGTCTCCGTCGCTGTCCTGGAACGAGCGCGGATAGATCTGATAGATCACGCCGCGCTTCCACCAGTCGTCGCCGGCCGCGCTAGCCATCGTCGCGCGCGTCCGCGACGCGGAGGGGCGGGCTGTTGCCGCCCTTGTCCTGCCCGAAATAGATCGTCTGATGCGGGAACGGGATCTCGATGTCGCGCTCGTCGAAGATGCGCTTGACAATCTCGTTGTAGGCGCGGCCGACGCCCCACTGCTTGCCGGGCAGCGTCTTGATCCGCGATTTCAGGATGACGGCGCTGTCGCCGAACGCATCGAGGCCGAACCATTCGAGGTCGCCCAGCAGGAACGCGCCCTGGTCTGGGTGGCGGCGCAGCTCGTCGAAGGCGTCCATCATGGCCCGCTTCACCTCCTCGACGTTCTCGCGATAGGCGATGCCCATGTCGATCACGTAGTACGAGAACTCGCGCGTGAAGTTCGAGACGAGATCGACCGACGAGAACGGGATGATGTGATAGACGCCGGTCAGGTCGCGCAGGCTGACCGAGCGGATCGTCAGCCGCTCGACCGCGCCGGTAATGCCGCCCGCGGTCACCACGTCGCCTACGTTGATGGCGTTCTCGAACTGGATGAAGATCCCGGTGATGATGTCCTGCACCATCTTCTGCGCGCCGAAGCCGATCGCGAGGCCGAGCACACCGGCCGAGGCCAGCAGGGGCCCGATGTTGAGGCCGATCTCCGAGAGGACGAACATCAGCGTCAGGATCAGGAGCGCGATGGTGGCGGCGTTCCTCAGGAGCGACAGGAGGGTCTGCTCCCGCGCCGTCGGAACGTCGCCGAAGTCGGGGTTGAGGCGGTAGTCGACCCACGAGGTCATCGCGATCCAGATCAGGAAGCCGACCAGCAGCATCACGGCCACGCTGACGATGGTGCCGGTGAAACGCAGGCCGAAGTCGCTCTCGAGCCAGCCGCCAGCATCGAAGAGGCCGACTACATCCATCGTGTAGAACACGAGCGCGATCAGGATGACGAGGCGCAGCGCCAGCAGCGCCTGCGGCACGAAACGGTTCAGCCGGCGCTGGAGCAGCGGCAGACGTTCGTTGACGCTGGGCGGCAGGTGGATCCCGCGCGCGATTGCCTTCGCCAGGAGGCCCGACAGGACGAGTCCCACAATCAGCGCGACCGCGATTTTGGCCGAGGCGGCGAGCGCGTCGACCACGGCATCACCGGGCTCCGTCAGCACGATCACCAGGATCGCGAGAAGGTAGGCGAGCACGATCCAGTGCCACGCGTTGGCGACGGGGGCGAGCCGCGAGCGGCGTGGGGCCGGCCGCACGACCTCGTCCTCGGCTCGTGCCGTTTCGACCCGTGGCGGGATTGCGGCAGCCGGCTCGGCGGAAGCCGGCTCGGTCGCATCCGGATCCTCGGTCGTGGCCTCGACCGGTGTCATCACGGGCGCGTCGTCGACCGCCTCGGGCCTCGGCTCGGTAGGTGCCGTCTGCCGGATGAGCCACGCCGCGACCGGCTTGCGCTTCCGCCAGACGAGGACCGCCACGTAGAGGATCGCGAGCACCCAGATCAGCGTCGCGACCGCCCGCCCGGTGCCGAACGAAGCGCTCTCGTTGACGATTGGCACGACGAGGAGCTGTCCGTAGCCCAAGAGGCTGAAGATCACGTTGCCCTGACGCGAGAGGTAGCGCGCCGGGCGGTCGCCGACGGGAAGGGGGCGCAGGTCGCCGGTGGAGGGCGACAGCAGCATCCGCATGCCGACCTTGACCATTTCCACGGCGACGAAGGCGTTGAGATAGAGCGTCTCGCGAATGCCGATATCGCCGAACTGGCCCAGTGCGAGCACTGCGATCGCGTAGCCGATCGCCCACGCGCCGACCACGACCAGCACGTCCATGAGCCCCGACCCGAAGTAGATCAGTGTCCGGTGTCCCAGGCGCGCCGAGCGCGCCCTCAATCCCATGCGCCGGTAGATCGGTATCGCGAGGCCCCGCAGCGTCAGGAAGACGGCAACGGTCGCGACGATGACGAGGAGGAGCTCGCCGAACGCGTCGAAGATGATCTCCAGGTCGAGATCGGCCAGCCCGTCGAGCGCGTCAGGCGCGTCGCTGAGGGACGACCAGAACGACTGCAGGTTTTCGGCGGCGGAGTTTGCGGCCTCCTGCGTGACATTCGCGATCCGGCGTCCGACGGACTGCGCCACGGGCGGTTCGGCCTCGACCGCTTCTTCGACCTCGGTCTCCGTCAGCCGCTCGAGTTCGGCGATCAGCGCCTGCCGGCTGGTGTCGTCGCGCAGGATCTCGAGCAGTGTCTCCGCCGGCGGCACCGGCGTCTCTTTGGGCGCGGTATCCTGAGCGGCTGCCGAAGCACCGATGACGCCGAGGGCGAGAACGAGAAGCAGCGCGCGCAGCCGCGCCAGACGAGAGACAAGGTGCAGCAGCATTTTTTCGTAGCCGTCTTTCTGGTCGGAGGTTCTCGATTACGCGATGCGCCGCCCCAGTCCAAGCCGGCTCATCTGGCCTTGCGGACCGGCGCCCCGCGCGCGGGTGTCATCGGCACGACCGGCTCGCGGTCGTTTGCGGCCGGAAGGATGTCCCAGATCGGCTGCTCGAGGATCCCGCGCTCGGCCTCGCCGAGGCGGTCGAGCAGTGCGGGAAGTCCGCCGGCGGCCTCCGATACGTCGGACATTGCGTTCGCATCCGCTCCGTCGTCGCCACCCGCAGCGCGGCCGAGGGCGAGGCCGAAGTCGCGCGCCAGGTCCTCGACCGTCGTCACGTGGAGGTCGCGCGCGAGGCTGAGGCAGTCGTCCTCGGTGGTGACGGCATAGCCTTCGCGCAACAGCGCCTCGATCACGTCATCGCGCCCTTCGAGCGGGGCCGCCTCCTGAAGTCTCGCCTCGGACACACTCCCGCCGTGCCGCGCCTGCCCTGCGAGCACGCCGAGCAGCGCCACCGCCACCTCAAGCCGCTGCGCCGGGCTGAGTGCCTGGACCGGCACCGCATCGCGGCTCTTCCACCAGTCGGGGAACGAGGCGGCGAAGACCGCTCCGAAGAGGATGACCGTCCAAGACGCATAGACCCAGAAGAGAAAGATCGGGATCACGGCTACCGCGCCATAGATCGTCTCGTAGGTCGAGCCGCTGGTGAGGAAGCTGTTGAACCACCACCGGAGTACCTGGAAGCCGACGCCGGCGATAGCGCCACCGATGGCCGCATCGCGCAGCCGCACCGGCCGGGCGGGAACCAGGATGAAGAGAAGCGTGAATGCCGCCGCCTGCGCCACGATCGCCACGACGGTGTTCAGCACCGAGGTGGAGACGCCGATCGGTACCGAAGAGACACCCTGTTCCGCCCAGGTCACGACCCGCGTCAGAGTATCGCTGCTCGCGGCGAAGCTCGCCCCGAGGAGCAGCGGTCCGAGCGTCAGGATCGTCCAGAAGATGAGGAGCCGCACGCCCATCGGGCGCGGCCGCTCCACCCGCCAGATCCGGTTCAGCGTGAACTCGATGGTAGAGAGCAGCATGACCGCCGTCACGGCGAGCGCAACGACGCCGACGGCGGTGAGATTGGTGGCGTTGCGCGAGAACTCGGACAGGTAGCTTTCGACCTCGACCCCGACCTCCGGGACGAAGATGTCGAAGAACATCGCCTCCATCCTCAGCCGCACCGTGTCGAACGCCGAGAACCCCGACAGGATGGCGAAGGTCAGCACCATGAGCGGCACGAGCGCCAGCAGCGTCGAGTAGGTCAGCGCCGCCGCCGCCATGCCCATGCCGTCGGCATAGAAGCGCTTGACCGCGAACAGGGCAAAGTTGCCGAATGCCCTGAAGACGCCGGGTATCCGCGCCTTCAGCTGGTCGAGGCGGTTTGCCTGTCCGTCTGCCATCGCCTGCTCCGTACGCCCGCGGTCCATGCAGAAGCCTAGGCCGGCGCAGCGCCGGAGCAATCGGCGGTTGTCAGCGTGGAGGTTTGGCGCTCGCCCGCACCGTCAGTTCGACCGGCAGGACGGTGTCGGTATTCGTCAGTTTGCCGCCGGCCATCAGCGTCAGCAGCGCCTCGGCAGCCGCGGTGCCGATGCGGCGGCGCGGCTGGTGCACCGTCGTCAGCGCCGGGTGCAGATGCGCGGCGAGATCGATGTCATCGAAGCCGACGACCGACACGTCGTCCGGCACTGCCACCCCTGCTCGCGCAAGCGCACCGATGAAGCCGCAGGCCATCGTGTCGCTCGAGCAGAAGACCGCGGTCGGCCGCTCGTCGAGTGCGAGCCAGCGCCGCGCCGCGATCATGCCCGCGTCCAGAGTGAAGTCGCCGGAGAAGAGCCATTCCTCGGGTCTCGGCAGGCCGCATCCGTCGAGGACCGCGCACCACCCCTCCATCCGCGCGCGGGTCAGCACGTTCGCCGCCGGGCCCGAGACATGGCCGATGCGCCGGTGCCCCAGCTCCGCCAGGTATGCGACGGCGAGGCGCGCGCCCTCCACGTTGTCGATCCGCACCTGCGGCAGGCTCAGCCCGGGGAGCCACTCGCACGCCATCACGACCGGCGGCGCGCGGCGCCCTGCGGCGCTTGAGACCTTCTCGGCCGGAACGGCGCCGTCGAAGAGGATGACGCCGTCCGCCCGGTTGCTGTCGATGTAGGGCAAGCGGTGCGGTCGCTGCCCGTCCGCCTCGGTGTCCGCGATCAGCAGGTTGTATCCCGCCGGCCACATGACCTCCGCGATACCGGCGAGGATCTCGGAGAAGAACTGGTTGGCGATGTTCGGGACCAGTGCCACCACGGCGCCGGTGCGCCGCTGTCTGAGGTTTCGCGCGGCCTCGTTCGCCGCGTAGCCTGTCTGGCGGATCGCCTCCAGCACCGCCTGCCGTGTGGATGCGGCGACCTGCGCGGGGCTGTTCAGCGTCCGGCTGACCGTGGCGACGGAAACCCCGGCCGACGCGGCCACGTCCCTGATGCTGATCGACCTTCGCGTCATGGTGCGACTTTCGACGCATCAAAGAGGCTTGTAAACGATTACATCCCTCGGCTAGCATCCGTGGTGGAGCGGGGATCAGCCCTGCCCGCAGGGAGGTTGCCGATGCGGACGATGAAGGGCCCCGCGCTATTCCTGGCGCAGTTCGCCGGAGACGAGGCGCCGTTCAATTCCTGGGACGCGATCACGCGCTGGGCCTCCGGATGTGGCTATGCCGGTGTTCAGGTCCCGAGCTGGGACGCGCGCCTCTTCGACCTCGACCGGGCGGCGGGGTCGAAAGACTGGTGCGACGAGTTCCGCGGCCAGGCCGAGGAGAACGGTGTCGAAGTCACCGAGCTGACGACCCACATGCAGGGCCAGCTGGTTGCGGTCCACCCCGCCTACGACGAGGCCTTCGACGGCTTCGCCGATCCGTCTGTCCGCGGCAACTCAAACGCACGGCAGGAGTGGGCCGTCGATCAGGTCAAGAAGGCGCTGACCGCCTCGCGCAATATCGGTGCTGGCGCGATGGGCACCTTCTCGGGCGCGCTGGCGTGGCCGTTCGTCTATCCGTGGCCGCAGCGTCCGGCGGGGCTGGTCGAGGCGGCTTTTGACGAACTTGCCGCCCGCTGGCGCCCGATCCTCGACCACGCAGACGAGGTCGGCGTCGACCTCTGCTTCGAGATCCATCCGGGCGAAGACCTGCACGACGGGATCAGCTTCGAGATGTTCCTCGACCGCGTCGGGTCGCATCCGCGCGCGAAGATGCTCTACGACCCATCGCACTACGTGCTGCAGGCGCTTGACTACCTCGACAACATCGACATCTACGCCGATCGGATCGGCATGTTTCACGTCAAGGACGCCGAGCTGAACCCCACCGGGCGCCAGGGCGTCTATGGCGGCTACCAGTCATGGGTCGACCGGGCGGGGCGGTTCCGCAGTCCCGGCGACGGCCAGGTCGACTTTGGCGCGGTATTCTCGAAGCTCACCGCCAATGACTTCGACGGCTGGGCGGTGGTCGAGTGGGAATGTGCGCTCAAGCACCCCGAGGACGGCGCGCGCGAGGGGGCGGCCTTCGTGCGCGATCACATCATCCGCGTCACCGAGCATGCTTTCGACGACTTCGCGAGCGGCGGCAGCGACGCTGCGGCGAATCGCCGGATGCTGGGACTGGACCGATGAGAGTGTGCGTGGTCGAGCCCGACGGAAGTGAACTTGAAGCTAACTACTTCAAGGGTGAAGGCGTCAAACCGGACCGGTTAGGTGAAACCGAGGACTACCGTTGCCATCCGCCGGGTGATGGTCACAACGAGACGTCTAATGGCGTCTACTACCGGTCGCTGGAGGATCCAGCCGATCACCTTCTTGCCAACCCCGATTGGGGCCTGCGTGTCACGACGCCGGCCAGTCCGCCGTCTCTGAGATATAGCAACGTCTCTTGCGATGGACTCTCCCAATGAGCCGGTTCGCGGAGCGCGTGGGGCCGATCCGCCTCGGGATGGTCGGCGGCGGGCAGGGCGCCTTCATCGGCGCGGTGCACCGGATTGCGGCCAGGCTCGACGGACAATTCGAGCTGGTGGCGGGCGCACTGGCCTCGACGCCGGAGAAGGCGCGGGCGTCGGGGCGTGAACTCGACCTCGCCGAAGATCGGACCTACGACGACTTCGCCGTCATGGCGGCGCGCGAGGCCGAGCGGCCCGACGGGATCGAGGCGGTCGCCATTGTGACGCCGAACCACCTGCACTATCCGGCGGCGCGCGAGTTCCTGGGCCGCGGCATCCACGTCATCTGCGACAAGCCGCTGACGTCGACGCTGGAGGACGCCGAGCGATTTGCCGATGCTGTGGCGGCGTCGGACGCGCTCTTCGTCCTGACCCACAACTACACCGGCTATCCGATGGTGCGGCAGGCACGGGAGATGGTGCAGCAAGGCGCGCTGGGTTCGATCCGCGTGGTGCAGGTCGAGTATCCGCAGGACTGGCTGACGGTGGAGGAGCCGGGCAACAAGCAGGCGGAGTGGCGGACGGACCCACAGCGGTCAGGCGTCGGGGGTGCGACCGGCGACATTGGCACCCATGCGCTGCATCTGGCGCACTTCGTCACCGGGCTCGAGATCGAGCGGCTGAGTGCCGACCTGCAGAGCTTCGTCTCGGGGCGCAAGGTCGACGACAATGCGCATGTCATGCTCCGCTTCGCCGGCGGGGCCCGCGGGATGCTGTGGTGCAGTCAGGTCGCGCCCGGCAATGAGAACTCGCTGCGGCTGAGGGTCTATGGCGAGACCGGCGGCCTCGAGTGGCAGCAGGAGCAGCCAAACCATCTCTGGTACACGCCGTTCGGCGAGCCAAAGCGCCTGATCAGCCGTAACGGCGCAGGTGCGGGCGCGGCCGCTGCACGGATGAGCCGGACGCCGTCGGGTCATCCGGAGGGCTACCTCGAGGGCTTCGCCAACATCTATGCCGAGGCCGCGGCTGCGATCCGGGCGCACCGCAGCGGTGCGGCCGCTCCGGCGGACGTCGAGTATCCGGGGATCTCCGACGGCCTGCTGGGGGTGCGCTTCGTCGACGCCTGCGTCCGGTCCTCGCGGGACGACGCGGCATGGGTCGCACTGGCGTGACGGCGCCACCGGCCCTCGCGCTGCGGCGCGTCTCGCGCCGGTTCGGACCGATCGAGGTGCTGCACGAGGTGGACCTGGCGCTCCGCCCCGGGTCGGTGCACGCGCTGATCGGGGAGAACGGCGCCGGCAAGTCGACCACGATGAAGATCCTGGGCGGCTATCTGGAGCCGTCCGAGGGAGAGGTCCTTCTGCAAGGCGCCTCCGCCGCCTTCGCGTCGTCGGAGGCGGCGGAAGCGGCCGGCGTCGTGATGATCCATCAGGAGTTTAACCTGGCCGAGCAGCTCACCGTGGAGGAGAATGTGTTTCTCGGGCGCGAGCTGCGCCGGGGGCCGTTCCTCGACCACCGGACGATGCAGGCGCGGACAGCGGAGCTCCTCGTGCGGCTCGACTGCCGGATCGACCCGCGCAGTCGGGTTTCGGACCTGTCCGTCTCGGACAAGCAGATGGTCGAGATCGCTAAGGCGCTGGCGCGCGAGGCGCGCGTCCTGATCATGGACGAGCCGACGGCGGTGCTGACGCGGCGTGAGACGGGCGTCCTTCTGGAGCTGATCGACCGGCTGCGCGCCGAGGGTGCGGCGATTCTCTTCACGTCGCACAAGCTCGACGAGGTCGCGCGGATCGCCGACGAGGTCACGGTGCTGCGCGACGGCGAGGTGGTTCTGGCGCAGGAGGCGGCGGGGCTGACCGAGGACCGGATGGCGGTGGCGATGGTGGGGCGCGAGATGAGCGACCTGTTCCCGCCAAAGCCCGCCGCGCCGTCGACCGAAACGGTGCTGGACGTGCGCGGGATGACGGTGCCGGGACGCGTGCGCGACGCCTCGTTCGTTCTGCGTCGTGGCGAGGTTCTGGCCTTCGCCGGCCTCGTCGGCTCGGGCCGCACCGAGCTGATGGAGGGCGTCGTCGGACTGCGCGAGGCGACGGGCGCGGTCTTCGTCGGCGAGCGGCGCCTGCCGCGGGGCGACTTCGGGGCCGCGCTCGACGCGGGCCTCGTCTACCTGACGGAGGACCGCAAGCAGCGCGGCCTGCTGCTCGACAAGCCGCTGCGCGAGAACCTGACCCTCCTGGCGCTCCACCGCTTCACGCGCGGCCTCATCGACAAGCGGGCCGAGGACCGGGCGCTGGACGAGGCGATCCGGGATTTCGACATTCGTGCCGCCACGCGGGACATGGCCGCAGGGCACCTCTCGGGCGGCAACCAGCAGAAGCTGCTGCTTGCAAAGACGATGCTGGCGGAGCCCGACATCGTCATCATCGACGAGCCCACCCGCGGCATCGACATCGGCACCAAGCAACAGATCTACGGCATCATCCACAGCCTCGCGTCCGCGGGGCGTGCGGTGATCGTCGTATCGTCCGAGATGCAGGAGGTCATCGGTCTCGCCCACAGGGTGATCGTCATGGCGGCCGGTCGAGTCGCCGGCGAGCTCGAGGGGCGGGACATCCACGAGGAAGCGATCGTCCGGCTGGCCATGGGCCTCGGCCGGTCCGGGGAGGCAGCATGACGGCGACGGAGACCCAGGCGCGAGGGACGCGGCGCGGAATGCGGCTGGACTTCCACGTCCTGGGTCCGGTTCTGGCGCTCGTCGCGCTGATCGTGATCGGCATCCTGCTGAACCCGAACTTCCTGAGCTACGGCAACATCACGAACGTGCTGGCGCGGTCCGCCTTCATCGGGATCATCGCGGTCGGCATGACCTTCGTCATCACCTCGGGCGGGCTCGATCTGTCGGTCGGGTCGATGGCGGCCTTCATCGCCGGGCTGATGATCCTCGTGATGAACGCGCTCCTGCCGACCCTCGGGGTCAGCGTCGCGACGATCCTCGCCGGCATGGCGACGGCGCTTGTGGCCGGACTGGTTGCCGGGGCGATCAACGGGCTGCTGGTGACGCGGGGGCGGATCGAGGCGTTCATCGTGACGCTGGGCACGATGGGGATCTACCGCAGTCTCGTCACCTGGCTCGCCGACGGCGGGACGCTCTCGCTCGATTTCGACCTGCGCACGCTCTACGGCCCGGTCTACTATGGTGGCCTCCTCGGCGTCGCCTGGCCGATCATCGTCTTCGCCATCGTCGCCATTCTCGGCGAGCTCGCGATGCGGCACACGGCCTTCGGGCGGCACTGCGCCGCGACCGGCTCGAACGAGCAGGTGGCGCGCTATTCCGCCGTCCACGTCGACAAGGTGCGCACCGCCACGTACATCATGCTGGGTGTCCTCGTGGGCGTCGCGACGATCATGTACGTGCCGCGCCTCGGCTCCGCCTCGTCGTCGACCGGGCTCCTGTGGGAGCTTGAGGCGATCGCGGCCGTCATCATTGGCGGCACGGTCCTCAAGGGCGGCTACGGCCGGGTCTGGGGCACCGTCGTCGGCGTGCTGATCCTCAGCCTGATCGGCAACATCCTGAACCTGACCGACGTCGTGAGCCCATACCTCAACGGCGCGATCCAGGGCGTCATCATCATCCTTGCCGTCGTCATGCAACGCGGCAGGGCCGCGTCCCGCTAGGGCCGCGTCAACACCAAGGGAGGAACGATATGAACTTCAGGAGCCACGCGGCTATCGCCGCACTCGCGCTCGCGGCGCTGCCGGCATCGGCGCAGGAGACGGCGGTGATCGGCGTCTCGATCCCGGCGGCCACCCACGGCTGGGCGGGCGGCATGAACTTTCATGCGCAGGAGGCGATCGATCGGCTGGAGGCAACCTACGAGCAGCTCGACTTCGTGCTCGCCACCGCGTCGGACCCGGGCAAGCAGGTCAATGATATCGAGGACATGGTGGCGACGCGCAACATCGACGCGCTGGTTGTGCTCCCGTTCGAATCGGAGCCGCTGACCGGGCCGGTGCAGGGCGTCGCCGACCAGGGCACCTGGGTCACGGTCGTTGACCGCGGCTTGAGTCAGGAGGGGATCGAGGACCTCTACGTCGCGGGCGACAACCCCGGCTTCGGTCGCGTGGCGGGCGAATTCTTCGCCGAGCGGATGCCGGATGGCGGAAACATCGTGGTGCTGCGCGGCATCCCGACCACCATCGACAACGAGCGCGTCGAGGGCTTCCAGCAGGCGATCGAGGGCTCGGGCATCGAGATCCTGGGGATGGAGCACGGCAACTGGAACCGCGACGACGCCTTCACGGTGATGCAGGACTTCCTGTCGCGCTACCCGGAAATAGACGCCGTTTGGGCATCTGACGACGACATGGCCATCGGTGCGCTGGCCGCCATCGAGCAGGCAGGCCGCGCGGACGAGATGTGGGTGCTGGGCGGCGCCGGCATGAAGGAGATGATCCAGCGCGTTCAGGAGGGCGACGAGATGGTGCCGGCCAACGTCACCTACCCGCCGGCGATGATCGCCACGGCGATTGAGCTGACGGCGCTGAACTTCGTTTCAAACGCGCCGGTGTCAGGCGACTTCATCATCGGTTCAGTGCTCGTCACGCCGGAGAACGCGGCGCAGTACTACTTCCCCGACAGCCCGTTCTGAATCTAGCGGCACCGGGCGCGCCGTGTCCGGTGCCGCTTCCCTCCGGGTTGCCGACTGCCGGTCCGCCGCCTAGGTCAGCGGCATGGACGTGCGGCGCATCGCTTGGCTGACGCTTGGCTTCGGCGCGACCGCGCTCGGCATCATCGGTCTGTTTCTGCCCGTGATGCCGACGACGCCTTTCCTGCTCCTCGCCGCCGTCGGCTTTTCGCGGTCGTCGCCGCGGATGCATGATTGGCTGACGGGCCATCCGCGCTACGGCGCGCCGATCCGGAACTGGCAGCGTCATGGTGCGATCGCGCCCGCGGCCAAGGCGGCCTCGGTCGCGGCGATGGCCGGTTCGCTCGTCCTCGGCCTGCTGCTCGGACTTCCGGCGCCGCTGATTGCGGTGCAGGGGGTCGTCCTGGCGCTCGTCGCCGTCTTCATCCTGACGCGCCCGATCCCACCGAGGGAGTGACGGCGGCCGGAACCCGCTGGTCCAGGACCTCGCGCCGTGGGGTTGCTCGCCCGAATCGCTGATCGCGTGTAGGATGAGGCGCATAGTCGATGTGCCCGGCGCCTCGTCGCCGTCTTTTACCCGAACGTCTTTCTTGCCCGACCTTGCAGGCCGTGATGGGAGGAACCCATGGAACCTGCCTATTTCCTCGAGAATCGCTATTCCTTCGTGATCGACTTCCAGCTCTTCCCCGAGCGAAAGACATATGAGGTCGAGACAGCCGAGACCGCCTTTGAACGCAACGTTCAGGCCCAGCTCGCAGCCGCCAACCGCCTGCTGATGGCGCGCAAGTACAGTGCGGCGCTCGCGCGCTACAGGCACGTGCGCGGCATCGTGGCAGTAGCGCTGCGCCCCTCGCTCAGCATCGTCAACGCAGAACTGATCGATTGGACGGCAACCCGCATGGCCGCCTCGGCAGACAGCATCGTCGCCAAGTCGGCGGCCATGCTCGAGGCGCGCAAGCCGGCGCGCTCGGCGCTGCCCGACTCCGTCACCGGAAGCGCCGTCGAGCTCTCCCGCGGCCTCGACAAGACCTTCGACTCGTTCGAGGTGGTCGGCGTCGCCGACGACCAGGCAAAGGTGGGCCGCCTAATCGACGAGGCGACGATCCGCTTCGACGGCGGCAAGTTCCGCGAAGCGGCACAGGCGTTCGAGCAGGCGGCGGCGCTTTCGGGTGATCCCGGCACGCGCGCGGCGTTGCGGCACGACGTGGCGCTGGCTCAGGAGAAGGCCGGTGACCGTGACGACGCGATCCGCACATTGGAGCGGACGTTGGCAGACGACGATCCCGACGTGCGCTCCGAGATCCGGGCCGCGACCATGGCAACGCTGGCCGGCACGCTGGTGCGCCGGGGCGACGACGAGCGGGCGCGGCGCGTCGCGGCCGACCTGCGCGGTCTGCAGAGCGCCGAGAACCTTCACCCGGTGATCAGACCGAACCCGCCGGAGGCCGAGCCGGCGGACCTCTCGCCCGTCCTCTCGCCCGCTGCGCGCGCGAACATCCGCGGTGCCACGCTGCGACGCACCGACCTCGCCGCGCGGCCCGTGACGCCGGTCGCCCGCGGTGGCGAGGCGGTCCTCGGGGGCCGGCTGGCCGATACGCCGGTCCTGAGGCGCGAACCCCCGGCGCGTGAGCCCGCCAGCCGTGACGCCGCCGCGGCCGAGGACCTTGCCGTCATCGCGGCCGAGCCGGCGCGCCTACTGAGTTCCGAGGCCTTCATCTCGCGCAGATCGGACCGGACGCTCGCCGTGCTCGCCTCGGACCACGAGCTGCAGCGGGTCGCGCTCGACAGAAACGCCTCGACAAACCTCTCCGCATTCTTCGAGAAGATCCGCACGACGCGCGACATCGCGGTGCTCACCGGCTACGTCGCGAACCCTGCGACGACGATCGCCTACCTCACCCACGTCTCGCTCTGGGTGATCCCTATGGCGATGGGCGACTGCCTCGCGGCTCTCGGCGACTACGAGGCGGCGGAGGCGGAGTATCTCGGAACGCTCGACTACAAGTACCTCAATGAGGTGGTCGAGGTGGTGAACGTCTGGATCCGCCTCGCCGAGCTCTACAACGACTGGGGCGACCGGCTCTACCGGCACGCCAGAAACGAGATCGAGGAGTTCGGCCCGGCGCGCGAGATGTATTCGCGCGTCCTTCGGCTGGACCTGACCGTCGACGGCGGCTCGCCGCTCTACGCCGCGCCGCGCTTCGTCGCAATGCGGCAGCGGGCGGAGCGCACGATCACGCGGCGCTTCGTCAGCAACGAGCCGGACGACGACAACCCGCGGATCGCCATGGCGCTGATGCACGCGCGGATGCAGCTCTTCAAGATCGACGCCGGGCTCAACTACCTCGGGATCAGCGTCGCGACCCCGCCCTTCAGCTTCGAGTACCTGCAGAACGTCGCACGCTACTTCGCGCAGCACGCCGCGCAGGTCGAGCAGATGTACATCCAGTTCCAGTCCGGCGGCGAGCTCGAGGAGCTGCGCGAGGACCAGATGGCGCAGCAGGTCGAGCTGACGCAGGCATCCGTCGAGCTGGAGCGGCGAGGTCTTGACGAGGCGCAGGCGGGCCTGGAGGTGGCCCGCGCCAACCGCAACGCGGCGCGGGTGCAGCGCCAGAACGCTCAGCAGGCGAACAATGACTTCCAGAACGTCAGGTGGGAGCTGCTGGAGCTGTCCCAGGCCGAGGCGTGGGCGTCGGCCGCCGCCGTAGATGAAGACGACGAAATCAAGCAGACCTGGAACGGCCACTACTACAGCTCGAAGAAGAAGCGCCGCAGCGTGGTGCTGAAGGAGCTGGCCTATCGGCGCGGCAAGATTTCGAACGAGCTCGAGAGCAACCGCCTGCAGCGCGAGATCGCCTCGGCGCAGGCCTATGAGCAGGTGGCCGAGGCGCAGATCGACCAGGCCGAGGCGCGGATCGACGTGGCCCGGCAGCGGATAGAGATGGCCAAGCTGCAGAAGCAGCACGCGCAGGAAAACCTCGATTTCCTGAAGGGGCGCGAGTTCACCTCGGCCATGTGGTACAATCTGGCGCGGGAGGCGGGGCGGCTGACGTCGCGCTATCTCGACATGGCGATCGAGGGCGCCGTAATGATGGAGGTCGCCTATCGCGCCGAGACCGGGCGCGACCTCCGCAAGATCAAGTTCGAGTACGGCAAGACGCACCTGAACGGCCTGCTCGGTTCGGACGCGCTGCTGGCGGACATCGACTACTTCACCCTCGACCACATCCGGACGCGCTCGAAGAAGGCGCCGATGAAGCACTCCGTCTCGCTCGCCGACAGCTATCCGATGGCGTTCGAGCGGCTGCTCGCGACCGGCAGCACCTACTTCGAGACGACGCTGGAGCAGTTCGACCGGCTCTATCCCGGCTTCTACCTGCAGAAGGTCAAGCAGGTGGAGCTGGTGGTGATCGGCCTCAACGGCACCGAGGGACTGCACGGCACGCTGCGCAACATCGGTGTCTCGCAGTTCCGGCAGAAGTCGGGCGAGGTCGAGATGCAGGTTTACCCGGCAGACGTCATGCCGCTCTCGGAATACGACGTGCGGCGCGACGCGATCGTCTTCCAGCTCGACCCGAACGAGCTGAGGCTCTTCGAGAACAACGGCGTGGCGACGATGTGGCGGCTCGACCTGCCGCGCAACACCAACACGTTCGACCTGCGCAACATCCTCGACGTGCATCTGGTGGTCTCCTACGACGGCTTCCACGATCCGGGGCTCGAGACGATGATCCGCGACGCGCTGCCAACCTCGGGCAGCGCCTCCCGCGGCATCTCGCTCAGGCTCTACGCGCCGGACGAGCTCTACTTCCTGCGCAGCCAGGGCACAGCGCGGCTGGCGCTGACACCCGGCCTCTTCCCGGCGAACCAGGTGGACCAGACGCTCACCGGCTACACGCTGAAAGCGTCGGGCGCAGGCGTCGCCGGGCTGCGGGTCCGCGTCGCCTACGAGGCGCTGGGCGCGGAGCATACCTTCGTCCTCGACGCGGACGGCACGGCCGACGGCGCAGCCTTCCTGGACCCGGTCGGGCGGCCGCTCTTCGACACTATGACCTTTACGGTCGAGTCGGACGCGCCTGACTTCGACCTCGCGGGGCTGACCGACCTCGCCCTCTTCGTCGAGTACGACTTCGACTATCGCGGGTGACGGAGCGGCATGATGGAAAGCACCGGCGCCAGCGAGACCGCCTCCTCCCCGCCGTCGGGGACGGGTTTCACTGCAGGGCTGGGCGAGGCCTTCTCGCTCGACCTCAACAGCGGGCAGGCCACCTACGCGATCCCCTTCGACTTGCCCGACGGAATCGCAGGGTTCCGGCCGCGCATTCGGCTGGAATACAGCCACGCGCGAGGGAACGGGGCTTTTGGCCATGGGTGGTCGCTGCAGATCCGAGAGATCGGGCGCCGGCTTGACGACGGGCTGAGCGCGCTCGACACGCGTGAGGTCTTTCTCGACGGGCCTCTCGTGCTGCACGCGCGGGGCGACGGCACCTTCGCGCCGGAGCGCGAGACCGGCTTCACCCACTACCGGCGCGACGGCGACCACTGGGTGGTGACCGAGCGCGACGGCCGCCGCTTCGTCTTCGGCGAGAGCGAAGGCATGCGGATCACCGACCCGGCGACGCCGGACCGGCCCATCGCATGGCTGCTCGAGCGCGAGGAGGACGCCTGCGGCAACGCCGCCGTCTACACGTGGCGTGTCGAGGACGGCTGGGCCTATCCCGCCAGCATCGCCTACGCCACCTATCGCGTCGACTTCGCCTACAAGGCGCGTCCGGACCCCGTTCTGAACGGCCGTGCTGGTTTTCTGCGCCGGATCGGGCTGCGCTGCACGGCGATTGAGCTGCGCCTGGTGGCGGGCGACGAGCTGCTCCGGCGGCTGGCACTCGGCTATGCGCAGGATCCCGCGACCGGGCGGTCGGTGCTGGAGGCGGCGCAGCTTTCCGGCCACCGTGACGGGCAGCCGGCGGTCGTGAAGCCGCCGCTCCGCTTCGACTATTCGCGCTTCGATCCGGACGCGATCTCGGTCCGGCTGGTCGAGGCGGCGCCAGGATCGTCGCAGCCGCCGCCGCTCGACGATCCCGACACGACACTGGTCGTGCTCGACGACCTTCCGCTGCCGGGGGTCCTGAGCCAGCGGAACGGCCGCCATGTCTACTGGCCGAACCGTGGCGACGGCAGCTGGGGCCATCCGCGGATCATGGCGGAGGCGCCCTTCGGAAGCTCCTTTGCCGAGGACGGAGTGCAGCTCCTCGACATGGACGGCACCGGACGGCCCGACATGCTCGTGGGCATCGGCGGCAACCCCCTCAACGGCTATTATCCGAACGCCGGACCGCGCGGCTTCGGCACGTTCGTGGCCTATCCGGCACAGGAGCGGCGGCTACCGCCGTTCGAGAGCGGAAGGGTGCGCCTTGGCGACCTCGACGGCGACGGCGTGGTGGACGCACTCTACAGCACGGAGCGCGGCCTCGTTGCCTACCGCAACGCGGGCCGCGCGGGCTGGGCCGAGCCCTCTGTCGCCGCCGCGCCCGAGGCGCTGAGCCTTTCGGACCCGCTCACCTTCCTCGCAGACATGACGGGCGACGGGCTGCCCGACCTCGTGCGGGTGCGCAGCGGCCTCATCGAGTACTTCGTCAACCTCGGCCGCGGCCGGTTCGGCGAGCGAATCGTGATGGCGTCGAGCCCGCGCCTGCCGGAGGTCCACGCGAACCCCGACCAGATCCTGCTCGTCGACGTGAACGGCGACGGCTGCGCCGACCTCGTGCGAGTCTCGGAGCATGGTATCGAGCTCTGGCTGAACCGTGGCGGCGCCGGCTTCTCCGCGCGCCACCACCAGCCGGTGGTGCCGCAGCCGATCTCCGGCACCATACGCACGGCGGACTTCCTCGGGCGCGGCGCGGCGGGACTCATCTACAACACGCGGCGCGGCGGCGAGGCCGTGGCGGTGCACTACTCCTGGTCGCCGGAGCGGCCGGCGAACCTGCTGACTGGCATCGACGGCGGCACCGGCCTCGTCAGCCGGATCGATTACGCGCCGGCAACCGAGATGGCGCTTGGTGACCGGGATACCGGCCGGCCGTGGACAACGGTCCTGCCGTTCCCGCTCTGGGTCGTGGCGGCGACGGAGGAGACGGACCGCGTGCGCGACCTCACCGTCCGCACCGAATACCGCTACCGTGACGGGCATTTCGATCCGCTCTTCCGCCGCTTCCAGGGCTTCGCGATCGTCGAGAAGCGCGAGATCGGGGACACCAGCCGCGCCGACGTGCTGACGCGCCACCGCTTCCTGATGAACCAGGCGGGGCAGCCCGGCGCCCATCGCGACATGGCGCACCTCGACCGGATGCTGGCGGAGGTGGAGGTCTTCAGCCTCGACGGCTCGCCCGACGAGGGGCGGCCGCTCAGACGCGAGGAGACGGACTACGCGGCCGACCTGCTCGAGACGATGCCGGACGGGGCGCGGCGGGTCTTCGTCTCGGTCAGCGCATCGCGGCGGATCTACACCGACCGGACCGATGATGCCCGGGTCGAGGAGCGACGCTTCACCTATGACGCGTTCGGCAACGTCGTGCGCGAGGAGGCGATCGGCCACGGCACGCGCGACGGCGCGCCAGCCGAGGATCGGAGCATCGTTACCGAGGTCGCCTACGCGACGGATGCGGAGCAGAGCCGCTTTGCCGTTGCGCGCGTCGTGAAGCGGGACGGCGACGGCGGTATCTTGGTCGAGGCGCGCCATTTCTATGACGGACTTCCGGCCGGCCAGATGTCCCGCGGCCTCAAGACTCGGGAGATGCACCTCGTCCTGCCGCGCGCAGACTTCGATGCCCACTACGCGGGGATGGATCCGGCGTCACTCGGCTGCTTCGAGGCGGCGGATGCGGCCGGCCGGCCTGCGGTCTTTGCGCTGGAGGTAGAGCGCACCCACTCTGCGCTGGGACACGTCCTGACGGAGCGGACGGGCGTGGGCCGGCTGACCGAGTCGGCCTACGACGGCGACGGCCTCTACCTCGTGACGGAGCGGGTGAACGGCAAGGAGCACCGCCGCGTCAACGACCCCGCCACAGGCAAGCCGCTGGAGCTGATCTCGGCCTCGGGCGCGCGGGTGCGGATGCGCTACGACGCCTTTGGGCGGATGACGCACTACATGGTCGCCGACGACACCGAGGCGGCACCGACGCGCCTCATCTCCTACGACGACGCCAGCGTTCCGATGTCACGCACCCTCAGCCGGCGGATCGACGCGACGACGCGCGGTGCCACGGTCACCTACTTCGACGGTCGCGGGAAGGAGGTGCAGTCGCGCGTCGAGCGGGCGCCGGGCGAGGTGGTAGTGAGCCCGTGGCTCGTCCAGAACCCGTGGGCGCAGACCGTGACGGAGTACGAACCGACGCTGGAGGCGGACTTGGCGTTCGCGCCTCCCGACCTCGCCGGCCGCGCGCGGCGCGAGGCGTCCTACGACGGGCTCGGCCGCCCGATTTCGTCGCGCAACTACAACGGCGGCACCAGCCGCATGGGCTACACGCCCTTCCGGATCACGCTGCATGATGCGCTCGACGATGTGGCGGGGCACGCGCAGCAGGGCACGCCGCGAGTCGAGGAGGTCGACGTCTGGAACCAGCGCACGTTGATCCGCGAGACGACCGCGGGCGCGACTGTCTCGACGCACTACCGCGTCGGCCTGCTGGGTGAGGTGCGCGAGATCGCTGACGACGCGGGCCGCATCGTCGCGTACACCTACGACCGCCGCGGCAACCGGCTCAAGATCGATCATCGGGACGCGGGCCTGCGCGCGCAGTGGTTCAACGCCGCGAACGAGATCGTGCGGACCCGCGACGGGCGCGGCAACGACGTGGAGATCGTGCGCGACGGCGAAGGCCGGGTGACGGAGGCGCGGGTGAGCGGCCTGGCGGTCGAGGCGTTCGTCTACGACGATGCGAACCCCGAGGCCGACGGCCGCCTGGTCGAGGCCGTCTATCCCGACGGCGCCCAGCGCTACGGCTATTCAGCCCGGGGCCACCTCGTCCGCCACGAGATCGACGTGGTGGGCGACAGCTTCGCCTTCGCCCTTCGGCACGACGACATCGGGCGGCAGGTCACGCTTAAGTATCCCGACGGGACGGAGGTCACGCGCGCGCACAGCCTGAACGGTCTGGTGACGCGGATCGAAGGGATCATCGACCGGGTAGACTACGACGCGCGCAATTTGCCGGTGCGAGTGCTGCACGCCAACGGCGTCGAGACGCGCTTCGACTACGAGCCAGGTGTCGGCCACCTGAGGAGCCAGCGCAGCGTCGGCCCGAACGGCAACGTGATCGAGGACGTGGGCTACGGTTACGACGCGCTGATGCAGCTGGTCCGGCGGGACGATGCCGCGCCCGGCGGCACGAGCGCGATCTACGATTATGACGGGCTGGGCCAACTGGTCCGGGCGGAGATGGAGCGGCAGGGCGCGTCAGAGGTCATGAACTATGACTACGCTGCCGGACACAGCCTCGCCCGCATCGGCGAGAGCGGTGTCACGCTCGCCTATAACGATGCTGCGCACCCGAATCGGCCGAGCAGCATGGCGCGAGGCGGCGGCGCGGCCGAGGATGTGATGCATGACGCATGCGGCAACGTCGTGGCGGTGGGAGGCCGCCGCCTCGACTACGACTTCAAGAACCGGCTGGAGGCGATCCACGAGGCCGACGGCACGGTGATCCGCTACGCCTACGACTATCGCGGGAACCGCGTGCTGCGGCTGGTCGAGGCCGCGGGCGTCGTGCGCGAGACTGTATACCTCGGCCGTCTCGTCGAGGTGCGCGGGGGCCACGCGACGAACTTCGTCGTGATGGACCAGCGGCGCGTGGCGCTCATGCGCGGCGGCGAGCGCCGGTGGATCCACTCCGACCAGGTTGGCAGCGCCACGCTCTTCACCGACGAGAGCGGCACCCGCATCGCAGAGGTGGTCTACCTGCCCTTCGGGACCGAGCGGGCGCGCGCGGGAACGCCGCTGGTGATGACCTACGGACGACACGACATCGACGAGGTGACGGGCCTCGTCTATATGGGCCACCGTTGGTACGCGCCCGACATGGGTCGCTTCCTGACGCCCGACCCGCTCTACCTGCACCAGCCCGAGCGCGCCGACGACGCGCCGGTCAAGCTGAGGCTCTACACCTATGCCGGGAACGGGCCGGTGGATCGGACCGACCCGATGGGCCTGTCGTTCTGGTCGGTGGTGGGTGCCGTGGTGGGCGTCATCGTCGGCATCGTGGTCGCCATCGCCGTCGTGGCCGCCTTCGCCACCGGGATCAGCTTCGGACTTCTCGCCATCGCCGGGGTCATCGCGCTGCTCACCGTCAGCTACGTGGTCGCGGACGCGAACCAGGGCACCGGCATCGGCGAGTTCTTCCGTGGCTTCATGATCGGCCTCAACGCCGGCATGAACGCGACCTTCCTCGCCATGATGGGGCCGGTGGGCGCGTTCCTCGGCGGCTTCCTCGGCACGCTGATCTTCCTGTCGGCGGTCGACAGCATCGCGTCGAACGAGATCTACCAGGGCATCCTCGGCTGGTCGAACTGGCTGATGCCGATGTCGTGGCTGGTGGTCGGCGTCGGCGCGATCATGTGGATACTGAACGGCCTCGGGCACCTCTTCTTCTGGTCGATCCCCAGCATCTTCGGTGGCGGGATCGAGTTCTTCCGCATCGACGGCTTCCGGATGGACTGGTCGACGGGCATGCTCGCGACCCGCGGCGGATGGGTGTCCAACCTGAACACCATCGACACGGCCTACAACATGGGCAACTTCGCCTACGTCGACACGAACTCCGCCGGTTGGCATCTCGACCACGAGGCGGGCCATAACCTCAACCTCGCCGTCTATGGCAGCATCTTCCATTTCATCGGCTTCATCCACGAGATGGGCGCCGGCGCCGGGGCGGGAGCCTTCTCGGAGGTGCAGGCCGACAGCAACGACGGCGGACCCGGTATGTGGAGTTGACCGCAGATGACACGATCCGATCTTGGCCCGGAAGCGCAGGAGGACGCCATGCCCCTCATCGAGCCCGCCTACACCTACCGCGGGGTGATCCGCTCGATCTATGACGGCGACACGATCCGGGTCGACCTGGACCTCGGCTTCTCCACGTGGATCCGCGACCAGTCGCTGCGCCTCTACGGAATCGACACGCCCGAGGTCCGCGGGCCCGAGCGGCCGCAGGGGCTCGTCTCGAAGGCATGGCTCGAGGCTCGGATTCCGCCGGAGACGCACGTCATCGTGGAGACGCTGAAGGACAAGACCGGCAAGTACGGTCGGTATCTGGCGATCATCTGGCACGAGGGCGTCAACCTCAACGAAGCGCTGGTCGCCGAAGGGCTGGCCGAGCGGTATCTTCTGTGACCGTCTCGCACTCAGTCGGAGGTTTGGCTCGGATGGACGTCGACAGCCAAGCGCCGGAAAGGCTCCGCCTCGGATCGCCGAGCTGGAGCGCCTGGTTGGCAAGTAGGCACTCGAGCCGGAGGTTCTAACGAGTCGGATAGTTCTCCGTCCCGCACCGCCTGTCCCGGCAGGGGCCGTATAATCAGGTGGAGACGAAACGCCGAACCAGCGGCCATCGCCCGGCATCACGCCGGGTCATGGCCCGACTTCGGCGCGAGATTTGAACCTGAACCCTAGAACAAGAAGAAGGGCGCAACGCGTCCTCAGAAGTTAGCCAGCGGGAGGTCTCCATCTGTGGGAAACCCTCGCTCCGTCGGACTCCAGGACAACTTCCGCATTGGCACCGATCGGGATTCCGAGCATGTCGGCATAGGTACGACGATCGTCTCGACGCAGCCGTTCGAAGCGGACAAGCGTGTCGAGGGGCGCCGTGATGCTGATCTGTCCATCGCGCGGAGCCTTTCGGCTGGCCACAGCTCCGGAGAAACGTCCGCCTGCCTCGTCCAGCGGCATCGCGGGCCGTGATGCTGGCTCGAACTGACGCAACCGGTCCAAATGAAGCGACCGCGGAATGGTATCGAGTTCGCCGAGCCGCCCGACCCCGCTCCGCCGCGTTCTAGGCACCACTTCCGCGGCACACGCGTGCAGCCATTGACCCCCGTCGCAGTAGCTCAGTGCGAACGGACAGGCCGATCAGCAACATCAAGGCGGGCCACTCTCGCCGGAGCGCCGCTTGAACGGATGCTGAAGACAGAAGAAGGTGCGATGACCCGCAGACCTGCCGTACATCCTCAAGCGGGCGTGGCTGTTCCGCAGCATTCCGTGCCGGGCGAAACGTCAGCGCCGTCAGCCCAGCCTGAAACGGAAAACGGGCGGCGGAAAGACCGCCGCCCGTGTTCGACAAGTCGGAACGGCTCCGGATATCTTCGCCGCCTGTCTCCGACTTTAAGTCGTTCAGTGGTTCGACGCGGCGATCGCGGCGACCACGGCCAGCAGCAGCAGCGGAACGACGATGCCGCCAGCGGTGCCGCCCGTCTCCTCGACGATCACTTCCGGCTCCATCACGGGCTCGACGATGTTGCCGGCAAAGCTCGACGTGGCAGCCAGCGAAAGGGCGGCGGCGAGTGCGATTTTCTTCATTCTGACCTCCAGTATTCGCCTGCGCCACAATGAGGTCGGCGACAAGCAGACAAGATAAGTACCTCGTGAGGGCATCTAAACCAGTTTCCTCACACCTCTTCAAATCCCCTTCCGCAGGCGGAAGTTCCGAGACCTGCGGTTGTGGTCAAATAAGCAACACCTGTGCGCCGTTATCCACCAGCGCGAAGAGCTCCGCGATGTGCTCGTTGTAGAGGCCGATGCAGCCGTTGGACGAGCGGCGCCCGATCTTGCGCGTGTCGTGGGTGCCATGGATCCGGTAGTACTGCCACGAGAGATAGAGCGCGTGCGTGCCGAGCGGGTTGTCCGGTCCCGGCGGTATGTAGTCGGGCCACTCCGGGTTGCGCTTCTTCATCGACGGCGTCGGCCGCCAGTCCGGTCCCTCGACCTTACGCACAACGCTCGTGCGGCCGAGTCGCGTCAGTTCGTCCGAGAGCGGGACGCTCGTCGGGTAGAGCTTGTAGACCCTCTGGTCGTGGGACCAGAAGTGCAGAGCGCGCGACGCCGTGTCGACGAGGATGGCGCCATTGCGCGTGCTCGAAAAATAGGGACGCCAGTCGAGCCCGCGAAAGCTCGAGATGTTGCGCCGTGTGCCCGCCGACAGCTGGTCGCGGAACTCAATCCCCTGTGCGACGGCCGGAGCGGCGCATGCCGACGCGACGGCGGCGACGCTGTTGCCGAGGAAGCGGCGGCGATGGAAGCGAACTTGTTGCATCTTTCAGGCTCCTAACCGGTCAATGCGACATGGAAGGATACGCTTTTCGGAGTCGGCAAACAATCGAGGTTCGACGGCGGCGGCCCGCTGCCGCCGCGGAAGAACGATTTGAACCTCTTGCCAATCGTGGATAGAGCATCAACCTCTGTCGTCTGCTGCCTCTGCCCGGTGCGCCATGAAACGATCCAGCCTGCTTCTCGTTCCCGCGTTCCTCGCGCTCGTCGCCTGCGCCCCCACCGCGGAGCCGCGACTCGACGCGCAGGGTCGGCCGCTGCCGCAGGTCTACCGGATCCGCGCCTCGCAGACCGACGAGATCCAGTTCCGCCTGCTCGACGCCGTGAACTCGTTGCGCCAGGCTTCGGGTGCGCAGGCGCTCCGGCTGGACTCGCAGTTGAATGCCGCCGCGCGCACCCATTCGCGCGACATGGCGGTCCAGAACCGGCCTTGGCACTTCGGGTCGGACGGATCGTCGCCGCTCGAGCGCGTGAGGCGCGTCGGTTACAGCGGAACCTTCCTGGGCGAGACGATTTCGGAGACGTTCGAGACCGAGATCGAGACGCTCGGCGCCTGGATGAATGACCCGGCCACCCGCCGGATCATCCTCGACAACCGCGCCACCGACCTCGGTTTCTCCTGGTATCAGGAGAACAACGGCAAGATCTGGTGGACCCTCGTCACCGGGCGCAGCGGCGGCCTTACGGGTTGATGACCACCACCGTGCCGTCGCGCACCATCGCGTAGACGTCTTCGATCTCGTCGTTCTTCACGGCGATGCAGCCGGCGGTCCAGTCTCGCCGCTTGATGCGGCTCTTCGATTCGCCGTGGATGAAGATGTCGCCCCCCGGATCGAAGCCCGCGGCGCGGGCAACGTCGACATCCACAGGCCGCGGGTAGTCGATCCCGACCGAGAGGTGAAACTGGCTCTCGGGATTGCGCCGGTCGATCGTGTAGACGCCCTCGGGCGTCCGGCCGTCTCCGCGCGCGACCTTGTGTCCCTCCGGCGCGAAGCCGAGGTCGATGTCAAAGGCCCGCAGCACCTGGTCATGGTGCATCAGGTACATCTTGCGGGAGTTCTTGAAGACCTGGACCTGGGTCACCTCCGGTCCGTCATACGTCTTGAACTTGGAGGCGCAGCCGCTCACGGCCAGCGCCATCGCGACGACAAGCATCGCCCGTAGAAAGTGCATGTCACTGCCCCAGTTGTCGTTTCTTTGTTTTGGCCTGTTCTACAGCAGTTGAGCGCCGTCTCCTATGCCCTTTCTCGCCTGCCGGGCGCGACGAAGCGCGCGACCAGCTCCACATGCGGGCTCCAGCGGAACTGATCCACGACCAGCACCGGCGCCATCGCATAGCCCGCGTCGACCAGGATACGCGCGTCGCGGGCAAAGGTGCCGGGGTTGCAGCTGACGGACACCACTACCGGCACGCGCGCCTCGGCCAGCGCCCGGGTCTGCGCCTCCGCCCCGGCCCGGGGCGGGTCGATCACCGCCGCCTCATAGGCCGCAAACTCCGCCCGCAGGAGCGGGCGGCGGAAGAGGTCGCGCACCTCGGTCGTGACACGCCGCAGCCCGGTCGAACCGCGCCAGCCGACATCCAGCGCCGCCAGCAGCGCCGAATCGCCCTCCACCGCATGGACCTCCGCTCGCTCGGCGACGGGAAGCGTGAACGTCCCTGCTCCCGCGAAGAGGTCCACGACTCGCCGTGTACCGGCAACGGCATCGCGTACCGCGCCGACCAGCGCGGCCTCACCCTCTTCCGTTGCCTGGAGGAAGGCACCGGGGGGCGGCGTCACGCTCGCACGCCCCATCGCCTGCGTCGGCGGTGCCGACAGCGCCACAACCTCGCCGTTCCAGGCCAGCCGCGCGATCGGATGCGCCCGCACGACCGCCGCAAGCTCGCCTCGCAGCGCCGCATCCGCCGCCTTCGCATCGCTCACCGCGACGTCAAGGCCGTTGCGCGAGCGCGCGACGTGCAGCGTGATCTCGCCCTTCCGCGAGCAGCCCAGGAGCGTCAGCGCTTCCAGTGCCGGCAGGCCTGCCATCAGGTCGGGGTGCAGCAGGCGGCACTCGGGAATCGCGGTGACGCTGGCGGAGGCACGGAAGTGAAAGCCTACCATCGCGCCGCTCTTGGTGCGCCGGCCGGAGAGGACGGCGCGGCGTCGAGACCGCGGCGGGGAGGTCCTCACGCCGGCGATCTCGACCGCCACGCCCTGCTGCGACAGCGCGCGGCGGACCTGATCGGCCTTCCACCCTTCGACAAAGCCGTCGCGTGCATGCATCAGGTGGCAGCCGCCGCAGACGCGATAATGCGGGCAGGGCGCCGTCACACGCTCTGCCGAGGGCTGCAGGATGCGCGGCGCGTCGATGCGGCCGGCTTCGACCACGCCCTCCACCACCTCGCCCGGCAGCGTGCGGGGAACATGAACCGGCCCCGGCGCAAAGCCGTCGCCGCGGCGGCCTAGCCGCTCGATCGTCAGGCGCATCGCGCTACTCGGCGGCGTCGCTCAGGCCGACGAATCCGCCCGATTGCCGGTTCCAGTACCGCGCGTAGAGCCCGTCCTGCCGCAAGAGATCGCGGTGCGTCCCCTCCTCGACGACACGGCCCTCCTCCAGCACGACGATCCGATCCATCCGCGCGATGGTCGAGAGGCGGTGCGCGATCGCCAGCACCGTCTTGCCCTCCATCACCCGGTCGAGCGCGGTCTGGATCTGCGCCTCGACCTCGCTGTCGAGGGCGCTCGTCGCCTCGTCCAGCACCAGGATCGGCGCGTCCTTGAGGATGGCGCGGGCCAGCGCGATCCGCTGCCGCTGTCCCCCGGACAGCTTCACGCCCCGCTCACCCAGATGCGCCTCGTAGCCCCGGCGCCCCATGTGGTCCTGCATCGCCATGATGAAGTCGTGCGCCTCGGCGCGGCGCGCGGCGTCGACCATCTCCTCCTCGGTCGCATCGGGTCGGCCGTAGAGGATGTTGTCCCGCGCCGAGCGGTTGAACATCGCCGTCTCCTGCGTGACCATCCCGATCTTGCGGCGCAGGCTCTCCTGGGTGACTTCGCGCACGTCGCGCCCGCCGACGAGGATGCGGCCCTGCTCCACGTCGTAGAGCCGCAGGAGCAGAGCGACGAGCGTCGATTTGCCCGCCCCCGAAGCGCCGACGACGCCCAGCTTCTCGCCAGGCCGCACGGTCAGCGTGACACCGCCGAGGCCACCGCCTTCCCTGCGGCCGTAGGTGAAGCTGACGTCCTCGAACCGCACCTCGCCCGCACGCGCAAGCTCGTCCGCGCGCTGCGCATCGGTCAGCGAGTGCGGCGGCGTCAGCGTGTTCATCCCGTCCTCGACCTCGCCGATGCTGGAATATATCCCCATCAGCGCAAAGCTCACCCAGCCGGTCATCTGCGCGATCCGGATGGCGATGGTTCCGGCCGCCGCGATGTCGCCGGCGGTCGCGCTGCCAGCCGACCAGAGCACCAGCGTACCGCCGATCAGCACGACCGGCAGGACGCCCGACAGCATCATCAGCGTGAAGCGGAAGCCTGCCGAGAGCACGCCGAAGTCCACCACCCGCTCGCGAAAGGTACCCATCGCGCCCAGCGCCGCCCGATCCTCGTGCTCGGCATGGGCGAAGAGCTTGACCGTCTTGATGTTGGTGATGGTGTCGACGACCTGTCCCGACACCATCGCCCGCGCGGCCGCCCGCGCCTTCGATCGCTTGCGAACGCGCGGCATGAACCAGCGGATCACCGCAAGATAGATCACCAGCCAGACCGCCAGCGCCAGCGCCACCCGCCAGTCGATGGCGGTCAGCAGCAGGACCGACCCCACGACCGACGCCAGCGCGAAGAGGACGGTGTTGATCATCTCGACAGCCACGTCCGTCAGCGCCCGCGCGGTCTGCATCTGCTTCTGCGCAATGCGGCCTGCGAAGTCGTTGTCGAAGAAGGTCACCGCCTGGCCCAGCGTCCAGCGGTGCAGCCGACTCAGCACGAGCGGGTTGACGTTAGGCTGCACCATCACCGAGTTCACGGCCGATGACATGCCCATCGCGCCGGGCCGCAAGAACAGGAAGAATGACGCGACGAGCGCCAGCATCGGCCAGTTCTCGGCGAAGAATCCAGCCTCCCCGTGTGCCACTGCGAGGTCGATGACGAAGCCGAGGAGCAGGGCCGTCACGACTTCGAGCGTCCCGGCCAGCGCGCTGATCACACCCGCGACCGCCAGCCAGCCCCACGCGCCGGCGAGCGCCCAGCGGAAGAACGCCGCGAGCGTGCGCGGCGGCGGCCCCTCGGCCGGACGGAACGCGTCGATCAGGTTCGCGAGCCGCCTCACTCCGCCGCCTCCGTGCCGATGAAGCCACCGGACTGGCGCCGCCAGAAGCCGGCATAGAGCCCGCCACGGGCGAGCAGCGCGTCGTGCGACCCCTCCTCGGCGATGCGGCCCTCGTCGAGGACCAGGATCCGGTCCATGTGCGCGATGGTCGACAGGCGGTGCGCGATCGCGATCACGGTCTTGCCTTCGATCATGCCGTAGAGGGTGTCCTGGATTGCCGCCTCGACCTCGGAATCTAGCGCTGAGGTCGCCTCGTCCAGTATCAGGATCGGCGCGTCCTTCAAGATGACGCGGGCGAGCGCGATGCGCTGGCGCTGGCCTCCCGACAGCTTCACGCCGCGCTCGCCCACCTGCGCGTCGTAGCCGGTGCGCCCGTTCGAATCGCGCAGGTCGCAGATGAAGTCGTGCGCCTCGGCCCGGCGCGCGGCGTCGAGCATCTCGGCCTCGCTCGCGTCGGGACGGCCGTAGAGGATGTTCTCGCGGACGGAGCGGTGCAGCAGGCTCGCCTCCTGCTGGACCATGCCGATGGCGGAGCGCAGGCTGTCCTGCGTGACCCCGCCGATGTCCTGCCCGTCTATCAGGATCCGCCCGTGCTCGGGGTCGTAGAACCGCAGCAGCAGCTTGACCAGCGTCGACTTGCCCGCGCCGGACCGGCCGACGAGGCCGACCTTCTCGCCCGGAGCGACCGCCAGGTTCACGCCATCGAGCCCGCCCCGGCCGCGGCCGTAGTGATGCGCGAGGTCCACCACCTCGATCCGGCCGGCGCCGAGGCGCAGCGGACGCGCCTCCGGCCGGTCGGTCAGCGCCAGCGGCTGCGCGATCGTCTGCATCCCCTCGGCCACGATGCCGAGGTTGCGGAAGAAGCTCGAGAGCGCCCACATGATCCAGCCGGTCATGGCGTTGAGCCTCAGGCAAAGCGCCGTCGCCGCGGCCACGACGCCCACGCTGGCCTGCCCGGCCATCCAGAGCGCCACCGCCCAGCCCACCACGCCGACGATCAGCAGACCGTTCAGCACGGTCAGCGAGACATCCATCATCGTGAGGATCCGCATCTCGTGCTGGAAGGTCCGCCGCGCGCGCTCGATAGCTTCGCGTGCGTAGGCGACCTCGCGGTCGTGGGCGAAGAGCTTGACCGAGTGGATGTTGGAGTAGGCATCGACGACCCGCCCCGTCACCTCGCTGCGGGCATCCGAGGCCGCCTTCGACGCGGGCTCGACCCGCCGCATCGTCCAGCGCACGAGGACGGCGTAAAGCGCGAACCAGATTACCAGTGGGATGGCTAGGCGAAGGTCCGCATCGGCCAGGAGGATCAGCGCCCCCACCATGTAGGCCAGCGCGAAGGTAATCGCGTCGAAGACCTGGAACACTGCCTCGCCGGCGGCCGGCGGCGTCTGCATGATGCGGTTGGCGATGCGGCCCGCAAAGTCGTTCTCGAACCAGCCCACGGACTGGCGCAGCACGTGCCGGTGCGCGCGCCAGCGCCAGAGCGTGCCGTAATTCGGCAGGATCGTCTGGTTGAGCAGCAGCACGTCCAGGCCCATGACGGCCGGCCGAACCAGCAGGATGAAGAGCGCCACCGCGATCAGCTCACCGCCGTGATCGCGCCAGGTCTGTTCGGGCGTGCCGGCGCTCAGCAGGTCGACCACGCGTCCCATGTAGGCGATCAGCCACATCTCCACCGCGGCGGCGACGATCGAGACGATTCCGGCCGCAACGAAGACGCGGCGAAACGGCTGCGAATAGTCATGGACGAACGGCCACAGCCGCGCGGGCGGCGCATCGGTCTGACGATAGCTCGCATAGGGATCGACGAGGTGTTCGAAGAATCGGAACATCGGGACGGCCTTTCGCGGGCGCGATCTGCGATTGGGATGCTAGGCCCGAAGACCGCCCGGCAGGCAACAGCCGAGCCACCCGTAACGCCGCCGCCGCTCAGCCGGTTCCCGACCTGAGCAGTTCCTCGCGGTTCAGGGCGAACCCCGAATCGATCCATCGCCGCTCGAGAACGGCGAGGGCACGGCCAAGGTCCGGGCCCGTCTGCGTCAGGTCGGCGGCGGCGACCGGGAACCTCGCCGCCGTGCCCGCTTCGATGTCATCCTGCAGAGTCGCCGGCAGCGGCGCGCCGAAGACCGCCGATCGCAGAAGCTCCGTGTCCCGCGCTACCTCCGCCCCATGGCGCCAGGCCAGCTCGGCGGTGCCCGCGGTGCCACCGATCTCTCGCCTCAGGAGCTCCAGCCGCCGCGCTGCCTTGCGCGGCAGGCGCAGGCGCGCCGGCACATCCTCGCCTCCCAGCACCGCCAGCCGCCGGACCGCGTCCGGCTCCGCCCCTGCCGCCTGCTCCGCCGCGACCAGCACGACCAGAGGCGCCGCGTCGGCGCCGGGCAGCACGTGCGAGAGCACGCCCGACGATGCCATCGCGGCCACCGATGGTGCCGGGTCCGGTGCGGTCAAAAGCTTCGTCATCTCCGCCCCGACGCGCTCGCGCGAGAGCGCTGCCATGCCGTCCGCCGCCGCCGCACAGGCGGCCAGCCCCTCCGCGTCGAGGCCTTCGGCAGGGTCCCCGTACCAGGCGTGGAAGCGAAAGAAGCGCAGGATGCGCAGCCGGTCCTCCGCAATGCGCCGGGCCGCGTCGCCCACGAAGCGAACCCGGCCTGCCCGCACGTCCGCGAAGCCACCGAGCGGGTCGACCAGCGTACCCTCCGCATCGGCGTAGAGCGCGTTCATGGTAAGGTCGCGCCGCCGCGCATCCTCGGCGACGTCGTCGGTGAAGGCCACCACAGCGCGACGCCCGTCGGTCTCGACGTCCCGCCGCAGGGTCGTCACCTCGTAGGGCCGCCCGGCGAGGACCAGCGTCACCGTCCCGTGCTCGATTCCCGTAGGCACCGCCTTGATGCCTGCCGCCTCGGCCAGCGCCACCACCGCCTCCGGCCGCGCATCCGTCGCGACGTCGATGTCCGACACGGGCTGCTCCAGCAGCGCGTTGCGCACGCACCCGCCGACGACCAGCGCCTGATAACCCGCGTCGCGCAGCAGTCGCAACACCGCCTGCGTCTCCGCTCGCCGGAGCCAGTCGCCGTTGATCCTCACCGGTCCATCCGTTCGGCGAGGCATCGCAACATCCGCGCCGTTGCGCCCCAGATGTAGTACGGACCCCAGGGTACGGCATAGTAGCGGCGGACGCTCCCACGCCACTCCCGCCATTGCACCGTGAACATCGCGGGATCGGTGACGTGCGAGAGCGGAACGGCGAAGATCTCGTCGACCTCGCCCCGCTCCGGCCGCCAAGGGAACGCGTCGCGCACGCGGCCCAGCACGGGGCAGACGGCAAAGCCCGTGACGGTTTCGTGCATCGGCAGCCGGCCCCAGACCTCGACGTTGCCGGGCTCGAGCCCGATCTCCTCGTGCGCCTCGCGAAGCGCGGCGGCCTCGGGCCCGGCGTCTCCTGCATCGATCTTGCCGCCCGGGAACGCGATCTGCCCCGGATGATGCACCAGGGCCGCCGAGCGGCGGGTAAACAGCACCACCGGCCCCCCCGGCGCGTCCGCGATGGCCACGAGAACCGCCGCGCCGCGCAGCCGCCGCTCCGACGCAGGCTCGAGCGCAGGGTTGAGATCGTAGTCCGAGGTACCCTCGCCGCGACCCAAGGCGCCGCGCAGCTTACGCTCGAACTCAGGCGTCATCGGCGGGCTTGTCTGCCTCGAAGCCCAGCGTGTCCGGATCGAACTCGTAGTGCGCGCCGCAGAACTGGCAGTCGGCCGTGACGATTCCTTCGTCCGTCGTCATGTGCCCGATGTCCTTCGCCGAGTAGATCGACAGGCTCTCGCGAACGCGGTCGGCCGAGCAGGTGCAGCCGAAGTCGATGGGTTGTGCATCGAAGACCCGCGGCGACTCCTCGTGGAAGAGCCGGACGAGCAGGTCGGTCGGCTGCACGTTGGGTCCGACCAGTTCGAGGTCCTCCACCGTGTCGAGCAGCATGTTCGCGCGGGACCAGTCCTCGGCCGCATCGCCGTCGAGGATGTCGTGCGGCTCGAGCAAGCCTCCCTCGCCCGAGCCGCCTCCTGAAACGGACGGCGAGGCGGCAGGCATGAGCTGGAGCAACAGCCCGCCGGCGCGCCATGCATCGGCGCGGCCGGGCGCGCTGCTCGTCCCGTAGGTCAGCTCGAACCGCGTCGGCAGCTGCTCCGACTGGGCGAAATACGTCTCCGCACAGGCGGAGAGCGACCCGCCGGCGATGGGCGTGATGCCCTGGTAGGGCACGGTGCCACGCCCCTGATCGATGATGATCGCGAAGTAGCCGTGTCCGATCTGGTCGAAGGGCTTGCCCTCGCTGTCGAGGCGATCGGCGTCGTAGCTGGCGTAGGCCCTGATCTTCGCCGGCGCGCCCTCCTCGGCGGGCGCGAAGAAGTCGGTCGCGATCAGGCGCACCGGTCCGTCGCCACGGATCTGGAGCGACAGCTTCCAGCGCAGCTTGATGGTCTGCCCGATCAGGGCGGTGATCAGCGCCGCCTCGGCGATCAGCGCCTCGACCGTCAGCGGGTAGTCGTGCTGCGCGAGGATCCGGTCCAGCGCCCCGTCGAGCCGGGCAACCCGCCCGCGGATATCGGAGCGGTCGAGCTGGAATGGCAGGACCGTGTCGTCCCACGCGATCTGCGATACGAGTGACATGATGTTCCTTGGCGCTTCGCCTTGGTTTGGGCCAGTCATATAGGTGCGCCATGTCGCGGTCAAAACTCGGAAACGGAATCCGCAGGCTCGGAGCCTCTGTCCGCCCCGGCGTCACCTACCGAACGCGCCCCGGCGTCTATGCGGCCGCGCTGATCGGGGACGGGGTCCTGCTCACGCTGCAGCATGCGCCGCGTGCCGAGCTCCAGCTGCCCGGCGGCGGGATCGATCCGGGTGAGACGCCGCTCGCCGCGCTGCACCGCGAGGTCGCCGAGGAGACCGGCTGGCGAATCGGCAGGTGCCGCCGCCTTGGCGCCTACCGCCGCTTCACCTTCATGCCCGAGTACGGCATCTGGGCGGAGAAGGTCTGCATGGTTTACCTTGCTCGAGCCGTCCGATGGATTGCGCCGCCGACCGAGGCGGGACACGAGGCGCTGGTCGTACCGCTGAGCCGCGCGCCTTCCCTCGTCGGATCGGAGGGCGACGCGGCGTTCCTGAAGTCGCTCGCCCTCAGCAGGAGCCCGCGTACTCGAAGACCACCGCCGAGACGTCGTCCCTGAACTCGACCGTTCCCGCAAAGCTCTCGAGGTCGGTGACCAGCGCATCGAGGAAGGCGCTGCCGTGCAGGTCGCTCGATACGCGCATCAGATGCGCGAGCCCTGCCTCTTCGAGCTGCGCGTCGGCACCGTCGACGCATTCGGTCAGCCCGTCGGAATAGATCAGCAGGCGCTCGCCCGGCGCGAGCAGGATCTCCCGCGTCTCGTAGACGGCACCGGGGATCAGCCCGATCGGCAGGCCCCCGTTGCCGACGAAGCGCACCCTGCCGTCTGGCGACTGCACTGCCGGGTTCGGATGGCCGGCCTGGGCGAAACGAACGCGCCCGGTCAGCAGGTCGACCTCCGCAAGGATCATCGTGAAGTAGAGGTCCGTGTCCATTTCGCGTAGCAGCAGGTCGTTGAGCATGGCGCAGACCTGTCCCGGCGCGCGCATGTCGAAGAGCCCCAACTCGTTTATTGAGATCGCGACGTTCTGCTCCGGCGACGTGCCGGAGAGATAGCTCGCGAGCCGCGCCGTCATCAGCGCAGAGGCGACGCCATGACCCGAGACGTCGAGCGAGTAGAACGCGATCCTGTTCTCGTTGATTCGGAAATGTCCGACGAGGTCGCCGCCGACGTGGCCGCTCGGGCGCATCGTGAGCGCCATCCGGCCGCGACCGAAGTCGCGATGGCGCTCTGGCACCAGCGATTGCTGCAGCCGGCGCGCCTCCACGAGGTCGCGGTCGAGCGAATCGTAGACGGCCTGGAGCTGGGCGAGGGTCGAGGTCAGCAGCTCGTTCTTCTGGGTCAGCTCGCGCGCCATCTTGAGGATGCGCTCACCCGCCGCGATCCGCGCGCGCAGCTCGTCCGGCGCCACCGGCTTGCTCAGGAAGTCGTCCGCCCCGACGTCGAGGCCGAGCGCGACGTTCTCCTGGCCGGTCTTCGACGTCAGCAGGATGAAGTAGCCGTAATGTTCGCGGTCGAGCTGGCGGAAACGCCGGCAAAGTTCGGGGCCATCCATCCCCGGCATCATCCAGTCGCTGAGAACTATGTGGATCTCGTTTCCGCGCAGGATGGCGAGTGCATCCTCGCCAGACCCGGCCTCCCACACGCGGTAGCCCCAGCGCTGGAGTGACGCCGACAGGATTCGGCGCTGCGAGCGGCTGTCATCGACCACGAGGACCGTGCGGCACGTCGTGTGCGACTGTCCCGCAGGCTGCCGCCCGGCCGCCGCCGAAAGTGGCGCTGGCGTTGACGACATTATCCCTCCACGGCTCAGGTCGACGACCTCCTGACCGCCGATGCTTAAGATTGCGTGAACCAGTCGAGCGCGCGTCACCCTTTACTTCCGATTAAGATCGCGGTCCTACGACTCGGCCTAAGGATGTGCGGCGGGAGCAAGGCATGATCAGCTGGAAACGCGTGCGCGAACTTCGTGAGGAGATCGGCGATGACGACTTCACGGAAGTCGTCGACCTGTTCCTCGAAGAGGTTGAGGACGTGCTTGACAGGATGCGTGCTGATCCCGACCCCGCCAGCTATGAGGCCGACCTGCACTTCCTCAAGGGCAGCGCGCTCAATCTTGGTTTCGAGGCTCTGGGTGCGCTCTGCATGAACGGCGAGATGCGCGCAGCCGCGCGGAAGATGCAGACCCGAGACCTCGCGGAGGTCTTCGACACCTACGAGGTCTCCAAGAAGGAGTTCCTAGAGGCACAGGAGAACGCGCCCGCCTAGACGAGGAAGTCCGTGAGCGACTGGTCGCCTGTGATGTCGCGATAGAGGAAGCCGGCCGCGTCCATGCGCTCGAAGAGGCCGCGGAAGTCCTCGGCCCGCTGCGCCTCGATCCCGATCAGAACCGAGCCGAAGTTGCGCGCAGATTTCTTCAGGTACTCGAAGCGGGCGATGTCGTCGTCCGGCCCCAGCGTCTGCAGGAAGTCGCGAAGCGCGCCCGGGCGCTGCGGTAGGCGCAGGATCAGGTACTTCTTCAAGCCCGAGAAGCGCTGCGCCCGTTCCTTCACCTCCGGCAGGCGTTCGAAGTCGAAGTTGCCGCCCGAGGTCACGCAGACCACCCGCCGCCCCTCGATCCGCTCCGCCACGTCCTTGAGCGCGTCCACGGCAAGCGCTCCGGCCGGCTCCAGCACGATACCCTCGACGTTCAGCATCTCAAGGATCGTCGTGCAGATCCTGTCCTCGGACACACGCAGCACGTCGCGCGGGTCCACCTCGCGCAGCACCTCCCACGTCCGCTTTCCTATCCGCGCGACCGCGGCTCCGTCGACGAACGTGTCGACCCGCGGCAGCGTAACCGGCTCGCCCACCTCGAGCGCCGCCGCGAGGCTCGCGCCGCCTGCCGGCTCGACGAGGATCGTTTCCGTATGCGGCGACACTTCCGAGAGAATTCGCCGCACACCTGCCGACAAGCCACCGCCGCCCACGGGCAGGACCACGACCTCCGGCGGTTCGTCCAGCGTCTCCAGCATTTCCACCGCCACGCTCGCCTGGCCCTCGATCACGTCGGCATCGTCGAACGGCGAGAGGAAGTGCGCGCCGACTTCCTTACAGTGCGCCTCGGCCGCGCGCAGGGTGTCGTCGACGTAATCGCCCGTCAGCCGCACCTCGACGTGCTCGCCGCCGAAGGCGCGGGTCTTGTCGATCTTCTGCTTGGGTGTGGTCACCGGCATGTAGATGGTGCCGCTCACGCCGAAGTGCGCGCAGGCGTAGGCCATGCCTTGGGCGTGGTTCCCGGCACTTGCACAGACGAACCGCTCGGCGCCGGCGGCGCGGGCCTTGCGCATCGCGTTCATCGCGCCGCGGATCTTGTAGGAGCGCACCGGCGACAAGTCCTCGCGCTTCAGCCAGATCTCGGCGCCGTAGCGTTGCGACAGGTGGTCGTTGCGCAGGAGCGGCGTCGGCGGGAACAGTTCCCGCATCTCGCGCTCGGCGGCACGGGCTGCCTCGACGAAGGTGCTCATCCGCGACCCATAGCCGACAAGACGCCGGCGCCGCCAGTGGCGCGATGGCGTCGGCTTGTCCGGGCGACGCGGAGCGACTAGACCCGCGCCTGGTTGCGTCCTGCGGAGAAGTTCATGTCAGCGCCGAAGAAAGTCGTCCTCGCCTATTCCGGCGGCCTCGACACCTCGATCATCCTCAAGTGGCTCCAGACCGAGTATGGCTGCGAGGTCGTGACCTTTACCGCCGACCTAGGCCAGGGCGAGGAGCTCGAGCCTGCGCGCAAGAAGGCCGAGATGCTGGGCGTCCGCGACATCTACATAGAGGACCTGCGCGAGGAGTTCGTGCGCGACTTCGTGTTTCCGATGTTCCGGGCAAACGCCCTCTACGAGGGACTCTATCTCCTCGGCACCTCCATCGCCCGGCCGCTGATCTCCAAGCGCCTCGTGGAGATCGCCCACGAGACCGGCGCCGACGCCGTCGCCCACGGCGCCACCGGCAAGGGCAACGATCAGGTCCGGTTCGAGCTCTCCGCCTATGCGCTGAACCCCGACATCCGGGTGATTGCGCCGTGGCGCGAGTGGGACCTGACGAGCCGCACTCGGCTCCTCGAGTTCGCCGAGCAGCACCAGATCCCGGTCGCCAAGGACAAGCGCGGCGAAGCGCCGTTCAGCGTGGACGCGAACCTACTGCACACCTCCTCGGAAGGGAAGGTTCTGGAGGACCCTGCCGAGGAAGCGCCGGACTACGTCTACCAGCGCACCCAGCACCCGGAGGATGCGCCGGATACGCCGGAGCATGTCGAGATCGGCTTCGAGCAGGGCGACGCGGTCAGCGTGAACGGCGAGCAGCTGACGCCCGCCACGCTGCTGACCCGGCTCAACGAGATCGGCGGCCGGCACGGGATCGGCCGCCTTGATCTGGTCGAAGGGCGCTTCGTCGGCATGAAGTCCCGCGGCATCTACGAGACGCCTGGCGGCACGCTCCTGCTGGAGGCGCACCGGGGGCTCGAGCAGATCACCCTCGATCGCGGTCAGGCGCACCTCAAGGACGAGCTGATGCCCCGCTACGCCGAGCTCATCTACAACGGCTTCTGGTTCTCGCCGGAGCGCGAGATGCTGCAGGCGGCAATCGACCATTCGCAGCGCCACGTCACCGGCACCGTGCGTCTCAAGCTCTACAAAGGCCTTGCGCGGACCGTCGGCCGCTGGTCGGAGCACTCGCTCTACTCCGAGGCGCACGTGACCTTCGAGGAGGATGCCGGTGCCTACGATCAGAAGGACGCGGCCGGCTTCATCAAACTGAACGCGTTGCGCCTCAAGCTCATCGCGATGCGGAACCGCCGGCTCGGCTGACAAAGGCTCACCTCTGCGTGACATGCAGGCGGCGAGCAGTTGCCCCGGCGGACCGGCGGGGCATCATGTGAGGCCGAAACGGAGGTTCCACATGCCAGCTCTCGCACTCAAGCCTGTTCTGCTCGCCATCCCGCTGCTCGGGGGCGCAGTGCACGCCGCGCCACTCGAATCCGCCTATGTTGCGGGCGGCTGTTTCTGGTGCGTCGAGGCGGACTTCGAGAAGGTCCAGGGCGTGGACGAAGTCATCTCCGGCTATTCCGGCGGCGATCTGCCGAACCCCACCTACCGCCAGGTCGTCGCGGGCGACACCGGGCATTACGAGGCGGCCGAGATCCGCTATGACCCCGATCAGGTCAGCTACGCCCAGCTGATGGATCTCTTCTTCCGCTCCGTCGACCCGACCGACGGGGGTGGTCAATTCTGCGACCGTGGCGACAGCTACCGCACCGCCATCTTCGTGCAGAGCGAGGCTGAACGGCAGGCGGCCGAGGCCGCCAAGGTCGAGGCTGCGGCAGAGCTGGGACAGGAGGTCGTGACGCCGATCCTCCGCTTCGATGCCTTCTATGAGGCCGAGGATTATCACCAAGACTATTACAAGAGCGACGACCGCCTGCCGATCACCTCGGTCGGGTTCGCCGTACCCAAGTCGGTCGCCTACGAGCGCTATCGCACGGGATGCGGTCGGGACGAGCGCATCCGTCAGCTCTGGGGCGACGACGCGCCGTTCCTGCCCTGAACGAAGGCGGCGACCTCGTCTGCCGAGGGAATCGCGTCCGACGTGCCGCGGCGCGTGACCTTCAGCGCCGCCGCAGCCGCGCCTGAGGTCAGTGCCTCGTGTGGTGTACAGCCCCGGTCGAGGCAGGCGGCGACATAGCCGAGGAAGGTGTCGCCCGCGCCGGTGGTATCGACCACATCGGCCGGCATCGCCGGCACACTCGTGCGCCCGTCGTCGCTCAGCCACTCAGCGCCCGCGGCGCCGCGCGTGACGATCAAGTGGCGCGACGGAAGCTCGTGCAGCGCGCGCCCGAGCCCACATTCGAGCTGGTGCCCCTCGATTTCGTTCACCACCAGCAGCCACACATGATCCATGACCGCGCGGACCGCCTCGATGGAAAAGGGCGCAGCCGAGTAAACGACCCGCAGACCGTTTTTCGAGCCGATCTGCGCGGCTTCGGCCTGCAGCGTGGTCTCGTTCTGGAGGAGGAGCAGGTCGCCTCTCTCGGCCGAGGAGAGCGCCGTTTGGATCGCATCGCGGTCCTGCTCGGCATTGGCGCCAGGGAAGACGACAATGGCATTCTCGCCGTCCTCTGCAACCTCGATGATCGCGTGGCCCGTCGGCGCCTCCACCTCGACCACGTGAGAGACGTTCACGCCGAACCCGCGCATCCGCTCGCGTGCCCAGAGGCCGTCGCGGCCGACGCAGCCGATGTGCCGCACGGATGCACCGGCCCGTGCCGCCGCAACAGACTGGTTCGCGCCCTTGCCCCCGAGGCCGATGGAGTGCGCCGTGGCGGCAATCGTCTCCCCCGGCCCCGGCAGATGCGGCACCGCGTAGAAGTGGTCGATGTTGATCGACCCGAAGTTCCAGACCGTCATGCGTCGCCCACGTTGCAGGCAGCGAGCAGCGCCATCGTCAGGATGTCGGTCGCGGTCGAGACGGCGGAGCAGAGCTGGATCGGCTTGCCGACCCCGGTCAGGATCGGGCCGATCACGGTCGCACCGGCCATTTCCTGCATCAGCTTGACGCTGATCGAGGCAGAATGCCGCGCCGGCACGACGAGGACGTTCGCCGGACCCGTCAGCCGGCTGAACGGATAGTGCGCCGCCGCCCGCGCGTTAAGCGCCACGTCCACGGTCATTTCGCCCTCGTACTCGAATTCGGCGCCACGTTGGTCGAGCACCTTGGGTGCGAGGTGCATCTTGTGCGCTCGCTCGCTGACCGGATAGCCGAATGTGGAGAAGCTGACGAAGGCGACCCGAGGCTCGAGCCCCAGCGCCCGCGCCACCGCCGCGCCGCTCTCGGCAATGTCGGCGAGGTCGTGCTCGTCGGGCCATTCGTTCACCAGGGTGTCGCCCAGGAGGATGATGCGACCGCCGCGGATCAATGCTGTGATGCCGACGGCGCCGTCCTCGGCACTGGCATCGAAGACGTGGTTGATGAGCTCCAGCACGTGCGCCGACTTTCGCGTGGCACCCGTGACCAGCGCGTCGCCATGGCCGTGCGCCAGCATCAGCGCCGCGAAGACATGCCGATCGCGGGCCGCCAGCCGATGCACGTCCTGCGCGTCGAACCCCTTGCGCTGCAAACGCCGGTAGAGAAAGGCCTTGTATTCGTCGAGGTGGGAGGTGTTCGCCGCGTTGATGATCTCGAGCTCCGTCCAAGCTTCGGGCAAGCCCTCGGCCGCGAGCTTCTCGCGAACGTCCTGCTCCCGCCCCACAACCAGCGCCTTGCCGAAGCCGGAGCGCTGGTACTGAACCGCCGCCTTCAGCACGCGGGGATCGTCACCCTCGGCGAAAATGACCTGTGCCTGCGCCTTGCGGGCGCGGGCGTTGATGCCCTGGAGGATGTTCGCCGTAGGGTCCATGCGCGCCTTGAGCGCCACCTCGTAGGCGTCCATGTCGACGATCGGCCGGCGCGCCGCGCCGGTGTCCATCCCGGCGCGCGCCACCGCCGGCGGAACCCGGTGGATCAGACGCGGGTCGAACGGCGTCGGCAGGATGTACTCCCGCCCGAAGGTAAGCTTGCGATTGTAGGCGATCGCGACCTCGTCCGGCACGTCCTCCCGCGCCAGCGCCGCCAGCGCCTCGGCGCAGGCGATCTTCATCGGGTCGTTGATAGCACGCGCATGGATGTCGAGCGCGCCGCGGAAGAGGTAGGGGAAGCCGAGGACGTTGTTGACCTGGTTCGGGTAATCCGACCGGCCGGTGGCGACGATGGCGTCGGACCGGATCGCCCGCGCCTCCTCCGGCGTGATCTCGGGATCCGGGTTCGCCATCGCGAATATGACGGGGTTGTCCGCCATGCTCTCGACCATCGCCGGCGTGACCGCGCCCTTGACGCTGACGCCGATGAAGACGTCGGCGCCGCGCATCGCCTCCTCCAGCGTGCGCAGTTCGGTGGCGATCGCGTGGGCGGACTTCCACTGGTTCATCCCCTCGGTGCGGCCCTGATAGATGACGCCCTTGGTGTCGCAGACGATGCAGTGGTCGTGCCGCGCGCCCATCGACTTCAGCAGCTCGATGCAGGCGATTCCCGCGGCGCCGGCGCCGTTCAGCACGATGCGGACGTCCTCCAGCCGCTTGCCGCTGATGTGGAGCGCGTTGATGAGTCCCGCGGCGCAGATCACCGCCGTGCCATGCTGGTCGTCATGGAACACGGGTATGTCCATGACCTCCTTCAGCCGGTCCTCGATGATGAAGCAGTCGGGTGCCTTGATGTCCTCCAGGTTGATGCCGCCGAAGGTGGGTCCCATGATCCGCACCGCGTCGATGAAGGCCTCGGGGTCCTCTGTGTCGAGCTCGATGTCGATCGAGTTCACGTCGGCGAAGCGTTTGAACAGCACCGCCTTGCCCTCCATCACCGGCTTCGATGCCAAGGCGCCAAGATTGCCGAGGCCCAGAACGGCGGTGCCGTTCGAGATGACGGCGACGAGGTTGCCCTTGTTGGTGTAGTCGTAGGCGGTGCCGGGCGACGCGGCGATCTCCTCGCACGGAATTGCGACGCCCGGCGAGTAGGCAAGGCTGAGATCGTGCTGCGTTGCCATCGGCACCGTCGCACCGACCTCGAACTTGCCCGGCGTGGGCTCCATGTGGAACGCCAGCGCGTCCTCGCGCGTGATCTTGCTGCCGGCCATTGCTTCCTCCCCTTTTCGACTTGATGCCAAATGCGGAGGGAGCACGCCAGTCGGCGGTGGCCTACCGGCGGAAAGTCCGCAGCTTCCGGTCGAAGTGAAGGTCGAGCTGATTGCCGAGGCCGACGAAGAGGTCGTCGAGCTTGCGTGCGTTCAGCCGGCGGAACCAGCGGCGGACCGGGATGAAGGTACGCACGCCGAAACCGTCGATCATCACGACGCGACTGCGCCCGCGGCGGGTCTCGTAGACGAGATTCTTCCACCGCAGATCGGTCGCGACGATGTTGAAGACGTAGATTTCGCCCACGAACTCATTCAGCGCCGCGAGGACCTGGTCGTCGATCTCGCGCCGCCGGGCCAGCTGCTTGAGTGTGGGCGCGACGGACCCATCCGCCGCGCGCAGCTTCTGCACCAGCTGACCCATCCCGCGGTCGGTGGCGATCAGGCCCCGCAGATGCGCAAGCGGCGGCGGACGGCCGAGCTGAATGCCCAGCATCGTCGCCTCGAGGTACGCGCGATACTCGCGCACGATGTTCTTGTAGGGACCCGACGGCGTCAGCATCTTGAGCCGGTCCTTGAGGCGCGTCGGCTGCATCATCCGCTCGAGCCGGTAGGAGCGCTGCACCTTCACCAGCTGGCTCGGCTTGCCCGGCCGCTCGTAGACCTCGCTCTCGCCGCCCCTGGCGATGGGTGTCTCGCCGGCGAGGACGAGATACCACGCCTCGTTGTTCGCCAGTCTCGTGTCGTCGCGACTCCCAAGATCCATCCCGAGTTTCTGCCAGCCGGGCCGGCCGTAGACAAGCGGCGGCGGCTTTCGTCTGCCCTGCGGGATCGGTAAGGTCCGGCGGCCAAGGCCAGCCGAGGGAAGTCCGACACCGTGACCGCCGCCGCCACGCCGATGATGGTGCAGTACCTGGAAATCAAGGCGGCGCACGGGGATGCGCTGCTGTTCTACCGGATGGGCGACTTCTACGAGATGTTCTTCGACGACGCCGTCGCCGCGGCGGAAGCGCTGGACATCGCGCTGACGAAGCGAGGCACGCACGCCGGCGAGCCGATCCCGATGTGCGGCGTGCCCGTCCATGCCGCCGAGAGCTATCTCGCACAGCTGATACGCAAGGGATTCCGGGTCGCGGTCTGCGAGCAGATGGAGGACCCGGCAGAGGCGCGCAGGCGCGGCTCGAAGTCGGTCGTGCGGCGTGAAGTCGTGCGGGTGGTCACGCCGGGCACGCTGACCGAGGACGGGCTGCTCGAGGCGCGGCGCCACAATTTCCTGGCGGCGTGGGCCGAGGTGCGGGGCGAGGGAGCGCTGGCCTGGACGGACGTTTCCACCGGCGAGTTGCGGGTCCTGGCCTGTGCCCCGGTGCGGCTCGCGCCCGAGTTGGCGCGGCTTGCGCCGGCCGAGGTGCTGGTCGGCGAGTCCGCGGCCGAAAGCCTGCGGTCTCTCGTCGAGGATACCGGCGCGGCATGCACGCCAATGCCGCGCGCGTCGTTCGACAGCATCGGAGCGGCGGCGCGTCTCTGCGAGCTCTGGCGGGTAAGCACGCTCGACTCCTTCGGCGCCTTCCAGCGGGCGGAGGTGTCGGCGATGGGTTCTCTCGTGGCCTATCTGGAGCTGACGCAGCGCGGCCGGCTGCCGCTGCTGCGCCCTCCGGTGCGCGAGACGGCGGGGCGGACGATGCAGATCGACGCCTCGACCCGGCGCAGCCTGGAACTGGTGCGCTCCATCTCGGGCGAGCGCGAGGGCGGCCTCCTGGCGTGCATCGACCGCACGGTGACGGCCGCGGGCGCGCGCCTGCTCGAGCGACGGCTTTCGAGCCCCTCCTGCGACCTGGCGCTGATCCGGGCGCGCCAAGATGCCGTCGATGCATTCGCCGGTGACGCCCGGTTGACCGCGGACCTGCGCGCCGCGCTCCGGCATGTGCCGGACATGGACCGCGCCCTTTCGCGGCTGGCGCTCGACAGGGCAGGGCCACGGGACCTTGCCGCGCTGCGTGACGGTCTGGCAGGGGCACAATCGATTGCGGCGCTGCTGCCCGAGGACCTTCCCCCGCTCCTGAAGGAGACGCGCTCGGATCTCGAGGGCGCGCCGGATCTGATTGCAAGACTGGAGTCGGCGCTGGTGGCCGAGCCGCCAATCAGGCTGGCGGACGGAGGGTTCGTCGCCGCGGGCGTTGAGCCGGAGCTCGACGAGGCTCGTACGCTCAGGGACGAGGGCCGCGGCGTGATCGCGCGGATGCAGGCAGAGTTTTCGGCGACGACCGGCGTCGGCTCGCTGAAGGTCAAGCACAACAACGTGCTGGGCTACTTTGTCGAGGTCGGCACGAGCCACGAGGCAAAGCTGCGCTCGGACGACCGGTACATCCACCGCCAGACCACGGCGAGCGCGGTGCGATTCACCACGACGGAGCTGTCGGAGCTGGAGGCCCGGATCCTCAATGCCGGAAATCGCGCCCTGGAGATGGAGCGACGCATCTTCGACGACTTGCGGCAGGCGTGCGTGGAGGAGGCGGCGGCGATCGGGACAGCCGCGCGTGCTCTGGCCGAGCTGGACGTGGCGGCCGGTCTGGCGGAGCTGGCGGTCTCGGAGGACTGGACGCGTCCGCGCATCGACGAAAGCCGCGCCTTCCGCGTCGAGGGCGGCCGTCATCCGGCGGTCGAGCGGGCGCTGCGGCGGCAGGGCGGCAGCTTCGTCGCGAACGACTGCGACCTGACGGCCGAGGGGGGTGCGGCGATCCGGCTGCTGACCGGGCCGAACATGGCCGGCAAGTCCACGTTCCTGCGGCAGAACGCGCTGATCGTGGTCCTCGCGCAGATGGGCAGCCACGTGCCCGCGCGCCTGGCCCACCTGGGACTCGTCAGTCAGCTCTTCAGCCGGGTAGGCGCGGCCGATGATCTCGCCCGCGGGCGCTCGACCTTCATGGTCGAGATGGTCGAGACGGCGGCGATCCTGAACCAGGCGGACGCGCGCGCGCTGGTGATCCTCGACGAGATCGGGCGCGGCACCTCGACCTATGACGGGCTGAGCATCGCCTGGGCGACACTGGAGCATTTGCACGAGGTGAATCGCTGCCGCGCCCTCTTCGCCACGCACTATCACGAGCTGACGCGGCTGGCGGACACGTTGCCGGGCGTCGCCAACGCGACCGTTGCGGTGCGCGAGTGGAACGGCGCGGTGGTCTTCCTGCACGAAGTGCGGCCGGGCGCGGCCGACGGATCCTACGGCGTGCATGTCGCCCGACTGGCCGGTCTGCCCGACGCCGTGGTCGAGCGCGCGCGGGCGGTGCTCGACCAGCTCGAGGCATCGGAGCGGGACCGGGGAGGGCCGGTAATCGATGACCTCCCGCTCTTCTCGGCGCGGCCTGCCCTGCCGCCCACGGCGCCGTCGGCGGTGGAGGCGAGACTCAGCGAGATCGCGCCTGACGAATTGTCGCCGCGCGAGGCGCTGAGCCTCGTCTACGAACTCAAGGCGTCGCTGGGCCGCTGACGCCTACTTGGAGGACGAACTGCCGGAGGGCGTGGAGCTGACGCCGACCTGCGCGGGACGCAGCAGCCGGTCATGCAGCATGAAACCGGTGCTCATCACCTGAATGATGTCGCCCGCGCGGGTGTCCGGCACCGGGGCCTCGAACATCGCCTGGTGGCGCTGCGGGTCGAACCTTTCACCCGCCTGCGGCTCGATCGGCTCGATACCGTGCTTGCGGAAGACGTTGAGGAGTTCGCGCATCGTCAGCTCGATCCCCTCGATGAGCGCGGCGGAGGCGGCGCGCTGGTCCTCGGTGACCGCCTCGACGGCGCGCCGGAGGTTGTCGTGCACCGGAAGCATGTCGCGTGCGAGCTTTGAGCCGCCATATTGTTCCGCCTCGCGCCGGTCGCGCTCGCCGCGCTTGCGGGCGTTCTCGGCGTCCGCGAGCGCCCGCATGAAGCGGTCGCGGTAGGCATCCCGCTCGCTCCGCAGATGCTCCAGCTCGTCGAGCGCAGGCGCCTCGTCGAAGGCGGCCTCCTCGAGCGTCGGCTCCGCGGCGGACCCGGCTTCAGGCGTCTCCGCCCTCTCGTCCAGCTCGATGTCCTCCGTCTTCTTCTTCGCGTCGTTCATCAATTCACCTGTTCATTGCCGGTTTGACAGCAGCTTGCCGACCAGCTGGGCCGTGTAGTCGACGATGGGCACGATGCGCCCGTAGTTCAGTCGCGTGGGCCCGATCACGCCTACGGCCCCGACGATCCTGCGATCCGCGTTCATATAAGGAGAGACGACGAGAGAGGAACCCGAAAGCGAGAAAAGCTTGTTTTCCGAGCCGATGAAGATGCGCACGCCGTCGCCCTCCTCGGCCAGCTCAAGGAAGTCCGCGATGTCGCGCTTGCGCTCCAGGTCGTCGAAGAGCTCGCGGATGCGCTCCAGGTCCTCGGCGTTGGTGCCTCCCAGGAGGTTGGAGCGGCCGCGCACGATCAGGCGTTCGGTCTGGCCGCCCTCGCCCTGCCAAACCGCGACGCCGCTCTCGACGAGCGCGCTGGCGAGCACATCGAGTTCGCGCCGCCGTGCCGCGATCTCCTGGTCGATGACACCGCGCAGCTCGGCCAGCGTGCGTCCGCCGGCGATGGCGTTGAGAAAATTCGCCGCCTCGCGCATCGACGAAGGTGTCTGGCCGGGCGGCGGCGTGAAGACGCGGTTCTCCACGTTGCCGTCGGCAAAGACCAGTACCGTCAGGGCGCGGTCCTGCCCGAGGCTCACGAACTCGATATGCCGGATCGGCGCCTCGTGCTTCGGCGCCAGCACTAGGCTCGCGCCCTGCGTCAAGCCCGAGAGCGCGGTGCCGACGCGGTCGAACATCGAGACTTCGGCGTCGTTCCGCCCGAGCGTCGCGTCGATCTTGGCGCGATCTTCATCCGTCAGCGGGCCGACCTCGAGCAGGCCGTCGACGAACATCCGCAGCCCAAGCTGCGTCGGCACCCGTCCGGCAGAGACGTGCGGGCTGTCCAGCAGGCCGAGGAGCTCGAGATCCTGCATGACGTTTCGGATCGTGGCGGCGCTGACGCGCTCGGTCATCGAGCGGGTCAGCGTGCGGCTGCCCACCGGCTCCCCGCTTTGCAGATAGCCCTCGACCACGCGGCGAAACACCTCGCGCGTGCGGTCGTTCATCTGGGACAGGAGGTCGGTGGTCTCGGTCATCGGCGAACTCGCAAGCGCATGTCATTAGCCGGAGGCGGCGGACCGCGTCAATGAGGGTTGCCTTGCGGCGGGGACCGTGGTTTGGGGCGGCGTTCCCAAGGAAAGGCAGGTCACTCATGCGCCCATCCGGACGCAAGCTCGAAGAAATGCGCCCCGTGACGATCGAGACGGGCGTGGCGCGCCATGCAGAGGGGTCGTGCCTGATTCGCTGCGGCGACACGCACGTGCTCTGCACGGCGAGCGTGGACGAACGGGTGCCGCCGTTCCTGCGCAACTCGGGTCTTGGCTGGGTGACGGCGGAGTATGGAATGCTGCCGCGCGCGACGCACACCCGCATGCGGCGCGAGGCCAAGAACGGGCAGTCCGGCCGCACGCAGGAGATCCAGCGCCTGATCGGGCGGAGCCTGCGGGCGGGCATCGATCGGGTGGCGCTGGGTGAGCGGCAGATCGTGGTCGATTGCGACGTGATCCAGGCGGACGGCGGAACGCGCTGCGCCTCGATCACCGGCGGCTGGGTCGCGCTGCGGCTGGCGGTCAACAAGCTGATGAAGGCGGGCGAGATCATCTCGGACCCGATTGTGGACCACGTGGCGGCAGTGAGCTGCGGCGTCTATGCGGGCCAACCGGTCGTCGACCTCGACTATCCGGAGGACAGCGAGGCCGGTGTCGACGGGAACTTCGTGTTGACCGGCGCAGGCCGCCTGATCGAGGTCCAGATGTCGGCCGAAGGCGCGACCTTCGCGCGCGGCGAGCTCGACCAGCTGCTGGATCTTGCGGGAGCGGGTGTCGCGCGCCTCGTGGAGGCGCAACGGGAAGCGGTCGCGTGAGACGGCCGGAGAAGCTGGTCCTCGCGACGCAGAACCCGGGCAAGATCCGAGAGCTACGCGATCTCCTGGCGCCCTGTGGCATCGAAGTGGTGACGGCGCCGGCGCTCTCGCTTGCCGAGCCGGAGGAGACTGAGGACAGCTTCGCCGGCAACGCGCGGATCAAGGCGCATGCCGCAGCGCGGGCGAGCGGCCTTCCGGCACTGTCCGACGACAGCGGCCTCGAGGTCGACGCGCTGGACGGCGCGCCGGGAGTGCGCACCGCGGACTGGGCGGAGACGCCTGCCGGCCGCGACTTCCCGATGGCGATGCGGAGAGTTCACGACCTCGTCAAGAGCCAGCCCGAGCCGTGGCGGGCGCGCTTCCGCTGCACGCTCTGCCTTGCATGGCCCGACGGCACCGACGAGATATTCGAGGGAGCCGTCGAAGGGCGGGTCGTCTGGCCGATGCGCGGCGAGAACGGGTTCGGTTTCGACCCGATCTTCGTACCCGACGGCGATGACAGGACCTTTGCCGAGATGAGCCCGGAAGAGAAACATGCCATCGATCACCGCGCCCGCGCCTTCGAGCACCTCGTCCGCCGCCTCTGAGAACTGGCGGGAGAACGGCTTCGGGCTCTATGTCCACTGGCCGTTCTGCCAGGCGAAGTGCCCCTACTGCGACTTCAACAGCCACGTCGCCCACGGTGTGGACCAGCGCCGCTGGGCCGACGCCTATACCGCGGAGATCCGCCGGATCGGTGCCGAGACGCAGGGTCGGGTGCTCGGCTCGATTTTCTTCGGCGGCGGAACTCCGAGCCTGATGGACCCCGAGACGGTTGCGGCGGTGCTGGACGCGGCGCGTGGAAGCTGGGCGTGGGCGAACGATATCGAGATCACGCTTGAGGCCAATCCGACATCGGTGGAGGCGGGCCGATTTCGCGCCTATCGGGAAGCCGGCGTGGACCGGGTATCGCTGGGAGTGCAGGCGCTGAACGACGCCGATCTGCGCCGCCTCGGCCGACTGCATGATGTCGCGACAGCAAAGTCTGCGCTGGAGACGGCGCGCAGTGCCTTTGACCGCGTGAGCTTCGATCTGATCTACGCGCGCCAGGATCAGACGCTGGAGGACTGGCGCACGGAACTGACCGAGGCGCTGGCAATGGCGGAGGGGCATCTGTCGCTCTACCAGCTGACGATCGAGAGCGGCACGGCCTTCGGCGACCGGCTGCAACGCGGGCTGCTGCGCGGGCTGCCGGACGAGGATCTCGGAGCGGACCTCTACCTGCTCACACAGGATCTATGCGACGCCGCAGGTCTGCCGGCCTACGAAGTCTCCAATCATTCGCGACCCGGCCACAAGTCGCGCCACAACCTGATCTACTGGAGGAGTGGCGACTATGCCGGGATCGGGCCGGGCGCGCACGGACGCCTGACGCTGAACGGCATGCGACTTTGCAGCGAGGCGCCCCGCGATCCGGCAAGCTGGCTGCGTCAGGTGGAAACAGGATCAGCCGGTGAACTGCCGCGAGAGCGGCTGGACGAGGCTGCGCAGTGGCAGGAGCGCCTGATGATGGGACTGCGCCTGCACGAAGGAATCGCGTTGGCCGCAGACGCGCACCGGCTGGACACTCAGGCTCTCGACGAACTGGTCGAGGCCGGCTTCGTGGAGGCGGATGCAGGGCGCCTGAGGCTGACGTCTTCGGGGCGGCCCCTGCTCAACGCGGTCCTGCGGCGGCTGCTCTAGGGCGTAGACCCAACCAGAGAATTCCGCTGCTAGCTGAAGCGTGATGCACAACCTTGGACGAGGAGGTGGATCATGGGTCGGCGCCTGTTCCGGCTAAGCGATTAGGAATGGAGACGGATCGAGTCCCTTTGCCCGTGGGCGACGCGGAGCGCGGCGTGTGGATGACCGCCGGGATCTGGTGGAGCGTCCACATCCTCAGGACAGCAGCTGTGGCCGTTGGGCGGTTTAGAAGGCCGTGCGCGAGGCCATGGGCGTAGCGCAGCGGGCGGCCATCGCCGGCCTTCGATAGAGATTCGAGCTGCGACCTGGACCGAACCGGGTTCAACGATGGCCGAAGGAGCAGGTCGCCGCGACAACAACGCGCTGCTGGAAGTCGACCCCCAAATCGACAGCGGACAGCGACGCGAGCATAGACAGCGCCCCGGACGGGCATCGCGCTACTGCACCTGCTCCCAAAGGGCAGCGCGCCCGAGCGGGATCGAGAAGATCGCTGATCTGGCTCCTTTAACACCCCCTCAGCTGCTGTCCTCGACCACGTCGGCGGACGGGTCACCGATCACGACAGTTTCCATCCGCACTCAGGGCTCAAGAAAGCTCGCCGCGTGAGATCGCCGCGACTCGAACCGCAACAGCCTGTGTCCGTCAGCACGGAGGTAAATGGCCCCCGCCGGCGCAAGCCGCCTCAGAAATCCAGGTCGGCGTAGTGCGGGGGCGGGGGAAAGCCCGGGACGTTGTCCGCCAGGAGCCCGCGGAAGGCCGGGCGCGACTTGATCTTGGCATACCAGTCGCGGACATTCGACACCCGGTCCCAGTCCACGTCGCTGATGTAGTCGAGGGCGGAGAGGTGCGCTGCCGCCGCGAAGTCGGCCAGGGTCATCGCGTCGCCCGCAAGCCAGCGCCGGTCGTCGAGCAGCGCCTCCATCAGGTCGAGGTAGTGCTTGATGGCGCGCGCCCCCGACTTGACGTTGCCCGAGTCGGGATAGCCTTGCCCGGTGATCTTCTTGTTGACCCGCTCGTAGAGCAGCTTGGCCGTAACCTGCTGGTGGAACGTGTCGTCGAAGAACGAGACCAGCCGCCGCACCTCGTAGCGCCCGCCGGGGTCCTGCGGGATCAGTGGCGGTGTCGGATGCACCTCCTCCACATACTCGCAGATCGCCGCGCTCTCGGTCATGGTGCGGTCGTCCATCTTGAGGACGGGCACCTTGCCGGCGGGGCTGCGGCGCATGAAGTCCGGGTCGCGCTCCCAGTAGCGCTCCTCTACCAGATCGACCTCGATCCGCTTCTCCGCGAGGCAGAGACGGACCTTGCGGCAGAAGGGCGAGAGCGGGACGTGATAGAGCCGGACCATCCGCCATTCCTTGGCGCGTCCGGCCGGATTGTTCAACCTTGGAAACAGGCGGCGCGGCCGTCCCGGCGGATCGTTTCCGCCCCGTCCATTATCGCCGCCGCCCTCTGCCGCACGAAGCCCGACGGCTCGGCCGGCGAGCGGTCGCGCGGCGCCGGCAGGATCGCCGCGATCCGCGCCGCCTGTGCCGGCGTCAGGTCGCCCGCGCCGACGCCGAACCAGTGCCGCGCCGCCGCCTCGACGCCAAAGACGCCGGGCCCCATCTCGGCCACGTTGAGGTAGACCTCGAGGATCCGCCGCTTCGACCAGACCGACTCGGCCAGCGGCGTCAGGAGCGCCTCCAGCGCCTTGCGCGGCCACGACCGGCCCTGCCAGAGGAAGACGTTCTTGACCGTCTGCTGGCTCAGCGTCGAGGCGCCGCGCTGTCCGCCCTCGGCGATCGCCAGCCGGATCGCCGCCATGTCGAAGCCCCAGTGCAGGCAGTAGTTCGCGTCTTCCGCCGCGACCACCGCCCGCGCCATCACCGGCGCCACGTCCTCGATCGGCACCCACTCGTGACGGATCCCGCCCAGCCGCGACCGCTCGGCCAGCATCGTCGGCGTGACGGGCGGCGCCACCACGGCGAAGAGGAGCACCAGCACGAACGCCAGCGCCGCAAGGCCGAGGAGCGCCCAGCCCAGGGCCCTCAACGGACGAAAGGCCCGCGGTGCGGGCCTTCCCTGCATTTTCTCTCGACGTGCCACCGGCGACTGATGCCGCCACCCCGCGGCGGAGGTCAAGCGCTCGCGCGACGCCCTCTCCGCCGCAGCCAGCCCAGCCCCGCCAGCGCGCCCGCCAGCAGCGGCAGCGTGGCGGGCAGCGGTATAATTGCGGAGTCGCCGGGATTCCACTCGCCGCCGGTGATCTTATCGAGCCTCCAGCTTCCGGCGGCAGTGTAGACATCCTCACTGGACATCCTCACAAGGACGCTATCACTATTGATTTCGATCGTAGGGAAATTGTCCTCGAAATAGAAGCTGATGTAATCAAGGTTGTAGTCTTCACTCGTAGAGAAAGATAGATGCGTCTCAATGCGCGGCTCGGAGGTGGAGAACCAGGACCAGCTGTCACCGGCATCATATGGAAGATCAGTAAAGCCCATATTCATGCTGGTTACGCCACCATCGCCAGCGTACTCATACTCGTACCTGTAGGCATAGGGACCGCCAATGTTGTACCAGAATGAGGTCGAGCGAAAACTGCCGCCATAGATTGCTTCATCGACGGTAAACCCCGCGACAACGCGACCATTCCATTCGATATCGCCTTCGGTTTGCACAACATGGTCGCTGACAAAGCTATAACTAATTACAGCTCCTTGTGCCGCAGCACCGAATACGACAGACGCCGCCACACTGAGTATCAGAATACACTGGTTCATTTATTTACCTCTGAAGAACATCGCCAAGACTGTATCGGCTATTGCCGCGCGTTCAAGCTACGACCGTAGCCGCACTTCGCGCGACTCGGCGATGCCGCAGCCAGCCCAGCCCCGCCAGCGCGCCGGCCAGCAGCGGCAGCGTGGCGGGCAGCGGCGTCGGCAGGATGTCGACGCCGGCCGTCTGGGCCCCGGCGTTGCCGCTGGTCGTCCAGATGCCCGCCCCCTCGTACCAGGCTTCGCCGATGCGGAGCGAGACGCCGTTCATCCCGATCATGACGTCCGGCGAGTCCTCGAGGGTATCGAGGAAGACCGACAGCAGGTTCGAGAACGCGTCGGTCGTGAACGACAGTTCGGTCCAGACCCGCGGCCGCCACGGATAGACCCGCAGCCAGTCGTCATTGCCGACGAGCGACACGCTCATGTCGACGAGGCCGCCGGAGCCGTAGCTGCGCCAGTGATTGTCGTCATACCATTCGATCGTCCGGCTGAAGCTCGCGTCCCGCAGGCTGCGCCCGAAACCCTGCTCCGAAACGCTGAAGCGGGCACGGACATGGCCGACCCATTCGTTCGCCCAAGGGTCGGACGTGTCCTCGTCGACGAGGGCAAGACGCTCGCTGATGAAGGAGTAGGTCATGGTGGCTGAATGAACACTGGTCGCGCCGATAGAGGCTGCGACGAGCGCGAACGCACAAACCAGAATACGCATGAACAGAATCCAACAAATGTGCTTCTTAACAGATCATTAACCGAGTCCGCCCGATTCGCATATGACATAAGATCGTCATGCTTAATCCCGGAGGGGCCCGCCGCGCACGAAAGGGCCCGCGCGATGGCGTCGCGCGGGCCTCATGTCTCGCGATAGGTTCGGCGTCAGGCGCGCTCGGCGGTGTCCGCGGCCTGCAACGGGTGCTCGAGCTTGTTCAGCATCTCCTTCGGGCAGACCTGCAGGAACTGCGGCAGCGCCCCGCCCCAGTTCTGCAGCAGCTCCGCGGCCTTGCGGCTCTTGGTCTCGCGCGCGTGACGCTCGACCAGGTCGAAGAGCTGCTCCTGCCAATGCTCCACCGTGACCGCGCACGTCACCAGCGTCTCGAGGTTCATCTTGAGCCGCGCATCGCCGTCGGGGTCGTGCAGGTAGACCATGCCACCGGTCATGCCCGCGCCGAAGTTCGCCCCGATCTCGCCCAAGATCACCGCGACGCCGCCGGTCATGTACTCGCACCCGTTCGAGCCGCAGCCCTCGATCACCGTCCGCGCGCCCGAGTTCCGGACCGCGAACCGCTCGCCCGCGCGCCCCGCGGCAAAGAGGTAACCATCCGTCGCGCCGTAGAGTACGGTGTTGCCGATGATCGTGTTCTCGGCCGCGTTGAGCGGGCTCGCCATTGGCGGGCGCACCACGATGGTGCCGCCCGACAGGCCCTTGCCGACATAGTCGTTGGCGTCGCCCGAGACCTCCAGCTTCAACCCCGGCGCCAGGAACGCGCCCAGCGACTGGCCCGCGCTGCCCGTCAGCTTGACGTGCAGATGGTCGGACTGCAGCTGGTTGCGCATCCCGAACCGCTTGACGATGTGGCTCGAGGTCCGCGTGCCGATCGTGCGCAGCGTGTTCCGCACCGCATAGCTCAGCTGCATCTTCTCGCCGTCCTCGAGGAAGCGCTGGGCGTCGCGCACGATCTCGGCGTCGAGTGTGTCGAGCACCCCGTTGCGCTCTCGGTTGCGGTCGTAGCGGATGTCCTTGGCGCCATCGACCGTAATGAGGAGCGGGTTCAGGTCTAGGTCGTCGAGATGCGCCGAGCCGCGGCTGACTTGGCTCAGCAGGTCCGCCCGCCCGATCACCTCGTCGAGGCTCCGCGCCCCGATCTCCGCCAGGATCTCGCGCACCTCCTGCGCATAGAAGGTGATGAGGTTCACCACCTTGTCCGCGTTGCCGGTGAATTTCTCGCGCAGGCGCGGGTCCTGGGTGCAGACGCCCACCGGGCAGGTGTTCGACTGGCACTGGCGCACCATGATGCATCCCATGGCGATCAGGGCGGCGGTGCCGATGCCGTACTCCTCGGCCCCCATCATCGCCGCCATGACGATGTCGCGGCCCGTCCTCAGACCGCCGTCCGTCCTGAGCGTGATCCGGCCGCGCAGGTGGTTCATCGCTAGGACCTGGTGCGCCTCGGTCAGGCCCATCTCCCACGGCAGGCCGGCATACTTGATGCTCGTCGCCGGGCTCGCCCCCGTGCCGCCGTTGTGCCCCGAGATCAGGATCACGTCAGCCTTGGCCTTGGCCACGCCCGCCGCGATCGTGCCCACGCCCGACGAGGCCACCAGCTTGACCGTGACCTTGGCGCGCGGGTTGATCTGCTTCAGGTCGTAGATCAGCTGCGCCAGGTCCTCGATCGAGTAGATGTCGTGGTGCGGCGGCGGCGAGATCAGCGTCACGCCCGGCGTCGAGTGCCTGAGCCGGGCGATCAGCTCGGTCACCTTCATGCCGGGCAGCTGGCCGCCCTCGCCAGGCTTGGCCCCCTGCGCGACCTTGATCTCCAGCTCCTCGCAGGCGTTCAGGTACTCCGCCGTCACGCCGAAGCGGCCCGACGCCACCTGCTTGATCTTGGCGGACGGGTTGTCGCCGTTCGAGTCGGGGTGGAAGTGCGCCGGATCCTCGCCGCCCTCGCCCGAGTCGGATTTCGCGCCGATCCGGTTCATCGCGATGTTCAGCGTCTTGTGCGCCTCGGGGCTCAGCGCGCCGAGGCTCATGCCCGGCGTCACGAAGCGCTTGCGGATCGAGGTGATGCTCTCCACCTCCTCGATCGGGATCGGGTTGCCCAGCGGCTTGATGTCCAGCAGGTCGCGCAGGTGGATCGGCGGCATCGCCCGCATCGCGGCCGAGTACTGCTTCCAGATCTCATAGCTAGCCTTGTTGCAGGCCGCCTGCATCATGTGCATGCCCTGCGCGCTCCAGGCATGGGTCTCGCCCGCCCGTCGCGCCTTGTAGAAGCCGCCGATCGGCAGGATGTCCGCTCCGCCCGTCCAGCCGCTCGCATGCACCCGCTCGACCTGCCGCTGGAGGCCCGCGATGCCGATGCCGCTGATCCGGCTGTGCATCCCGGGGAAGTACTCCGCCACCATCGCGCGGCTGAGTCCCACCGCCTCGAAGTTGAGGCCGCCGCGGTAGGAGCTCACGACGCTGATGCCCATCTTGGACATGATCTTCAGCAGCCCCGCGTCGATCGCCGCGCGGTAGCGTCCGATCGCGTCGGTCAGGCTGCCGTCGATCAGCCCCCGCTCGATCCGGTCGGCGATGGAATCCTCGGCGAGGTAGGCGTTCACCACCGTCGCGCCGCAGCCGATCAGTACCGCGAAGTAATGCGGGTCGATGCACTCGGCCGAGCGCACGTTGAGGCTGCAGAACGTCCTCAGCCCCTTCTTGGTCAGCCACGAATGCACCGCCGACGTCGCCAGGATCATCGGCATCGGCACCTTGGCCTCGCCCTGGTGCTGGTCGGTCAGCACGATGTGCCCGGCGCCGGAGCGGACCGCGTCCTCCGCCTCGGCGCGGATCCGCTGCAAGCCCTCGCCAAGCTTTCCGCCCGTCGCAAAGGTACAGTCGATCTCTACCATCGGCGCATTGAAGGCGCGGCAGAGCTCGTCGAACTGCGCATTGCCCACGAACGGGCTGTCGAGCACCAGGATCTCGGTCTGCGCCGAGCTCTCGTCCAGCACGTTCTTGAGGTTGCCGAACCGCGTCTTGAGGCTCATCACGCGGAATTCGCGCAACGAGTCGATCGGCGGGTTCGTCACCTGGCTGAAGTTCTGCCGGAAGTAGTGGCTGAGCGGCCGGTAGCGCTCCGAGAGCACCGCCGACGGCGTGTCGTCGCCCATTGAGGCGATCATCTCCTTGCCGTCCTCGGCCATCGGCGCCAGCACCTGCTCGAGTTCCTCGAGCGTGTAGCCCGCCGCGATCTGCCGCCGGCGCAGTTCCGGCCCGGTGAAGAGCGGCTTTTCCTTTGTGCCCGCCAGCGCGTCGTCCAGTTCGGTGATCTTGCCGACCCACTCGCCGAACGGCTGCGCCGCCGCGAGCTTGTCCTTGATCTCGACGTCGTGGAAGAGCGCCTTCGCCTCCATGTCGACCGCGATCATCTGACCCGGCCCCAGCGCCCCCTTCTCGACCACCGCCGCCTCGTCGACCGGGACCATCCCCGCCTCCGACCCCGCGATCAGCAGCCCGTCGCCCGTCACGACGTAGCGCATCGGCCTGAGCCCGTTCCGGTCGAGCCCGGCGCAGACCCAGCGCCCGTCGGTCATGGCGAGCGCGGCGGGCCCGTCCCAGGGCTCCATCACCGCGTTGCAGTAGGCGTACATGTCCTGCCAGGCCTGCGGCAGCTCCTGCGCCTGCTTGGACCAGCTCTCGGGCACCAGCATGGTCTTGGCCATCGGCGCCGTCCGCCCGGCACGCACCAGCACCTCGAAGACCGAGTCGAGCGCCGCGCTGTCGGACGAGCCCTGCGGGATGATCGGCTTGATGTCCTCGGCCAGCTCCCCGAACGTGGACGACGCCATGCGGATCTCATGGCTCTTCATCCAGTTGATGTTGCCCTTCAGCGTGTTGATCTCGCCGTTGTGCGCCAGCATCCGGAACGGCTGCGCCAGCCACCATTGCGGGAATGTGTTGGTGGAGTACCGCTGGTGATAGATCGCGAAGGCGCTCTCGAACCGCTCGTCCTGCAGGTCCGGATAGAACTCGGCCACGTGCTGCGCGAGCATCATGCCCTTGTAGATGATCGACCGGCAGCTCAGCGAAGCGATGTAGAGCTGCACCTGCGCAGCCGCGGCCGCCTTCTCGATCCGCCGACGGATGACGTAGAGCTCGCGCTCGAACGTCTCCTCGTCGACGCCCTTGGCGTTCGAGATCAAGATCTGCTCGATCTCCGGCCGCGTCGCGTTGGCCTTCTCGCCCAAGACGTCGATCTGCACCGGCACGTGGCGCCAGCCGTAGATGTAGTAGCCAAGGCGCAGGACCTCGGTCTCGACTATCGTGCGGCAGGTCTCCTGCCCGGCGAAATCGTTGCGCGGCAGGAAGACCTGGCCCACCGCGATGCGTTCGCCGCTGCGCGGCTTGTGCCCGGTCCGCTCGACCTGGTCGTAGAAGAACGGGACCGGGATCTGCACGTGGATGCCCGCGCCGTCGCCGGTGCGACCGTCGGCGTCGACCGCGCCGCGGTGCCAGACCGCCTTCAGCGCGTCGATGCCGTTCTGCACCACCTCGCGCGAGCGACTGCCGTCGATCGAGACGACAAGGCCCACGCCGCAGGAGGCGTGCTCGTCATCCGCGCGGTAGAGCGAGTTCTCCGCCATCCAGGCGCGGCGCGCCTCTTCCTCGGCGGCCCAGGCTTGATCATAGGTCATGGCGCGTCTCCCTCGACGAAGGGGTTGTCACGTTCGTAGTCGGCGCGGCTCACCTTGGGGTGATCCCCCGCCAGCCGTACGCAGGCGAAGGCCCGATCGGCATAGACCTCGCGGTCGAGCGGCATGTCCGCCGCGTCGTCGAAGAGGCCCGGCGTCAGTTCGTAGTCGGCGCCGTCGTCGCGGATCCAGAGATGCGTCCCGCACTCCGGGCACCAGGCGCGCTCGGCGAAGGCCGAGGAACGATAGCGCGCGATGCCGCCGCTGACGGAGACGGCGTCGGCCGGCGTGGCGAAGCCCCACATCGCAGCACCGCTCCAGCGGCGGCACATGCTGCAATGGCAGGCATAGGCGCCGCCAGCCATTCTGTCGACCGCGATCAGCACTGCCCCGCAGAGGCAATGCCCCTCCAGCCGCGCACTCACGTCGACTCCGCCCTCTTCAGATCGTAGCGCGCCTGGACTTCGGCGCCCGTCTCGCGCCGGTGCTCGCCGGTGAAGGCATAGGCGCCGGGCTTGGCGTCGATGAAGATCTCGCTCGTCATCCGCATCCCGCCCGGATCGTCGAAGAGACCGAGCAACACCTCGTAGTCGGTGTCCGGCCGCGTCGTGACCCTGTACCAGAGGCCCGAGCCGCAGCGGGTGCAGAACGCCCGCTCCGCCCAGTCCGAGGATTGATAGATGCCGACCGCCTCGGCACCGCTCCACTCGATCGCGTCGGCCGGGACGGAGGCCGCCAGCAGCGGACCGCCCGTCCAGCGCTGGCACATCTTGCAGTGACAGCCGCCGAACTCCGTCTTTACCTGCGCGGCCCGGAACCGGACTGCGCCGCAGAGGCATCCGCCCCACTTCTCCCCCGTCATCGAAGCCATTGCGTGCCTCTCCGGTCCAACGGATAGGGCAGGGTTGCTGACCGCCCGCTCGCGGCGCGCTCCGGTGCTGTGCATACAACGTATGCACGCGATGTGTACGGGGTGTGACCGCTCATTCCGCGGCCATCGCCGGCGCTTCGGCGAACTGGTCGAGGATTGAGGCGGCGGCGTCGCGCCCGTCGCGGATCGCCCAGACGACAAGGCTCGCCCCCCGCACGATATCGCCCACGGCCCAGACGTCGGGCAGGCTGGTCTGGTGGCTGCGGAAGTCGGCCTTGACCGTGCCCCAGCGCGTCACCTCCAGCTCGGGACAGCCCCAGAGCGTCGGCAGCTCCTCCGCCTCGAAGCCCAACGCCTTGATGACGAGGTCCGCTTCCTCGACGTAGTCCGACCCCTCCAGGATCTCCGGCATCTGTCGCCCCGTCGCGTCGGGCGCGCCGAGCCGCATCCGCTGCACCATCACCCCCTCCACCACGTCGCCGGCGAAGCCCTTAGGCGCCGATAGCCAGACGAACTCCACGCCCTCCTCCTCGGCGTTGGCGACCTCGCGCTGGCTGCCGGGCATGTTCGTCCTGTCGCGGCGATAGAGGCACTTCACGCTGGTCGCGCCCTGCCGGATCGCGGTGCGGACGCAGTCCATCGCGGTGTCGCCGCCGCCGATGACGACAACCTTCTTGCCCTCGGCATTAAGTTCGCCGCTCGCGAACTCGGGCACGTCGTCGCCAAAGCCGTGGCGGTTCGACGCGGTGAGGTAGTCGATGGCGCGCACGATGCCGCCCGCGCCGACGCCCGGCGCCTGCAGGTCGCGCGACTTGTAGACGCCGGTCGCGATCAGCACCGCGTCGTGCGCCTCGCGGATCTCCTCGAAGCCGATGTCCTCGCCCACGTTGCAGTTCATGCGGAACTCGACGCCCGCCTCTTCCAGCTGCTCAACCCGCCGCATGACGACGTGCTTCTCCAGCTTGAAACCGGGAATGCCGTAGGTCATCAGCCCGCCGGCGCGGTCGTAGCGGTCGTAGACGGTCACGTTGGCGCCTGCCCGGCGCAGCATGTCGGCCGCTGCCAGGCCGCCGGGCCCCGCGCCGATGATCCCGACGCTCCGACCCAGCTCGCGCTCGGGCTTCGACGGCTTGATCCAGCCGCGCTCCCAAGCGGTGTCGGTGATGTATTTCTCGATCGTGCCGATCGTGACGGTGCCGTGCCCCGACTGCTCGATGACGCAGTTGCCCTCGCAGAGCCGGTCCTGCGGACAGATCCGCCCGCAGATCTCGGGGAACGTGTTGGTCAGCTGCGCGACCTCGTAGGCCTCCTGCAGCCGCCCCTCGGCCGTCAGGCGCAGCCAGTCGGGGATGTTGTTGTGCAGCGGGCAGTGTGTCTGGCAGTAGGGCACGCCGCACTGGCTGCACCGACTGGCCTGCTCGGCCGCCTTGCGGTCGGCGAACTCGGCATAGATCTCATCGAAATCCTCGCGCCGCACCTCGGGCGCCCGCTTCTCGGGCATGTCCCGCGGAACGGTGACGAAAGACAGCATCTGCTGCTTGGCCATAAGCCATCCTCCACTACGCCCGCACCCTCTACAGAGGGCTGCGGCGGAATAAAAGGCATAAATACTGACCTACCTTCGGTTAATCTTTGATCCCATAGGTCGCCCGCCGTTCCGCCAGGGGAATTTTAGGTCAACCATTATGACGCTACATTTCGTCACGCTCGTCAGGTAGAAGTCGCTGCGAATCATCCCGTGACGGCTGTTTCCTAATGCCAGTATTTCACCTTCTGCTCGTCGCGGTCATCCAGGGGATAACCGAGTTCCTGCCGGTATCGTCGTCCGGCCACCTCATCCTGCTACCGAACCTCACTGGCCTTGCCGATCAGGGCCAGGCGATCGACGTGGCGGTGCATGTGGGCACGCTCGGCGCGGTCGTTCTCTACTTCTGGCGCGACCTCGCCGAGGCCGCGACCGGGTCGCTCAGGCTGCTGACCGGCCGGATCGACACGCGCGGGGCCTTCCTTGCCCTCTGCCTGTTGGTCGCGACGATCCCGGTCGTGCTGCTCGGCGGCCTCCTGAAGCTCGCCGACATCGACGAGGCGCTGCGCTCCACAGCCGTAATCGGCTGGACCATGCTGATCTTCGGGATCGTGCTCTGGTGGGCGGACCGCACCGGCCCGACCGCCCGCACGGCGGAGCGGTGGACGCTGCGCGATGCGGTCTCGCTCGGCCTCTGGCAGGCGATCGCGCTGATCCCCGGCACCTCGCGCTCGGGCATCGTGATAACCGGCGCGCGCTACCTCGGCTATGATCGGCACGGTGCCGCCAAGGTCGCCATGCTGATGTCGGTCCCGACTATCCTCGCATCCGGCGTCCTGCTGGGTGCAGAGGTCGCCGCCAGTGCGGACCTCGCGCTTGCGCGGGATGCGGCCATTGCCGCCGCCTTCGCCTTCGCCGCCGCGCTACTCGCGCTCGCCGCGATGTTCCGCCTGCTGCGCAGCGTCAGCTTCACGCCCTACGTGGTCTACCGGATCGCGCTGGGCCTCGTCCTGCTCGGCATCGCCTACGCCTAGTGGCGCAGGTTGCTGGCCGACGCTTTGACGTCATAGAACTGGCCCGACGGCCGGAAGCGCCAGAGGTAAGAGGGTATTACCGCCTCGATCGAAGTCGGCACGATCCCAAGGTCCTCCAAGCCCTTGGCTCCCTCGGCGACGACATTGTCGCGCCTGAGACTGCGCACTTGGTCGAGCGTGATGGGTTGCGGCGCTAGGCCCAGCGTGATCCGGTTCAGGAGCCCGAAGGCCCGCCCCATGAGCCCGGCCATCCAGAACGGCATCGAGGCGATCAGCCGGCGCCGCCGGATCGCGCCCAACATCTGCTTCATCAGCTCGCGGAAGGTGTTCACGTCGGGCCCACCCAGCTCGTAGGTGCCGGGCGCCGCCTCGCCGGTCGCCCCTTTCACGGCCGCCTGCGCCACGTCGTCGACGTAGACCGGCTGGAACCGCGTCTCCGCCCCCACGAGCGGCAGGACGGGACCAAAGCGCGCCATGTCGGCGAAGCGGTTGAAGAAGCCGTCTTCTGGTCCGAAGATCACCGACGGGCGCAGGATCACCACGTGCCGAAAATGCTCCTGCACCGCCCGTTCGCCCGCCGCCTTAGTCCGCGCATACTCGCTGTCGCTCTCTTCATCCGCGCCGATCGCTGAGATCTGCACGAGGTGCGTTACCCCGAGCGCGCCCGCGATGCGGGCGATCCGTGCCGCACCCTGGTGCTGTACGGCCGTGAAGTTGTTCTTGCCCGTCGCGTCGAAGGTGCCCACGCAGTTCACGACGCTGTCGGCGCCGTGCATCACGTCGCGCACGCTGGCGTCGTCGCGGACATTGCAGAAAACCGGCTCGACCTGGCCCACGACGCCGTAGGTCCGAACGAAGAGCGCCTCGTTCGGACGGCGGCAGGCAACGCGGACGCGCCAGCCAAGCTCGGCCATCCGCTTTGCGATGTAGCGTCCGACGAAGCCTGATCCGCCGTAGATCGTCACCAGTTTCGCCATGATTGCCTCCGCCGACGCTCTGGTCTACCTAGCCGCCTCGCCTCTGGCGGACAAGCGCCCCAGAAGGCCGTTGACAGGGGCAACGACGCCGCGTATCAGCCGCGGCCACGACACCTGCCCAGGTGGCGGAATTGGTAGACGCGCCAGCTTCAGGTGCTGGTGTCCGTATGGACGTGGAGGTTCGAGTCCTCTCCTGGGCACCATCGTCAATCTCGAAAACTTGGGTCTCGTTGATTCCCAAGGTTTCGAACCGGTCTCACCCGGAAAGTCCTCCACAAACTGCACCACGACCAGCGCAGGCGCCTCGGCGCAAGTGCCCCTGCATTATGAGCCGGGAGCTCTGAGTCCGGACGACCGGTTCGACCTCCACTCCAACGATCGCCGCTCTTGACCCACTCTTACATTAATGACCTTTGGCAGTTGCAAGGCTTCCGCAGGCTTACGACACGCTGCGACAGGTGCCCGAAGATCTTCCTTATGCCGTTGCTCCAAAACAGCCCGCGCCCGCGGTCAACGGCTGACGCGTCCGGCCGCGGGGTGCATTTCCACTTCACCCGAGGCCAAAAAAAGTGTTTGATACTTCCGTCCTGCGTTGATGAAAGGCGCCAGATCGAGATCGAACCGGACTCGTCGACCGGCGGTAGATGTTTAGCGTAGGTAAGGACCTCTGTCTCCCTTGACCGCGCCAGATTAAAATCTCCCGCGCCCACGGGAACGGAAAGTTGCTCCACCATGTGCTCGGGCTCAGACTTGGTGATGGAATTCCCAATAAAGATTTTAGCCTGCTATAAATTGAATAGCCATTTCGAATAAGCCCGAGCATGAACGCTTTACGATTGCCTCACGCGTATTGACCATCAATGAAGCGCGACAGGCCATCCTCGCAGTACAGGCTCCGCTTTTTGATGTTGCGGCATCGAGGAATTTTGCCTCGGTGACGAAGGGACAAATGGAAGTTCTGTCTGGGGAAACAGTCGTAGCACAGGCTTAGCTGGTTCACCGTGATGCGACGCCCAAAATTCGCCTCGACCAGGCCAGACCGCCAGCGCGAGGGCGCGCCGACAAGCAGAAGACGGATCTCAAGTCGATGCGGCCTCAGGTCGATTTGGACTCTGCGAAGACCTTCGCGCGCTTCCCCGCCGGATCGTTCCGAGAGGGTAGTTCCGGCGTGCCGAGTGCCTCTAGGTAGGCGCGTAGCCTCCCGGCCCGAACGTCTGCAGCGCGTCGTACGAGCAGGTGGCGCTGACTGCGCGTCACCATTCACCTTCTCATTTGAGGACCAGCAGGCGTCTCAACGGTGGTTTCGCCTCTTCCGTCTCCGCCTCCGGTTCGGGAGAAGATGCGCAGGGTGGCCCGTCGAGTAATCCACCCGTCATGGGTTCATCAGGGCGATGAGAACGCGCGGCTGCAGCGGGAAGCGACCGTATTGTCTACGCCACGAAAAAGATGATCGTCATCAGTGCGCCGACGACGACAATGCCGGCGCGAAGCAGATCCGTCCGCCTGATCCGCCGCGCCTGCCAGGCGCCGACGTAGCCGCCGATTGTGGTCGCGACAGCAAGAACCAGGGCGGAATCCCAGGCGATGAGGCCGGCGGTCGCGTAGGTTGCGACCGAGACGATGGAGAGGACGGCCGAAAGCAGGTTTTTGAGGCCGTTCATCCCGTGCAGGTTGGTAAAGCCGATAAGGCCCAGGACGGCGAGCAGCATGATGCCGAGTCCACCGTTGAAGTAGCCGCCGTAGACCGACACCGCGAGGACCGCCGCCGCCGACAAAATCGGCCCGGCGGCACCGCGGCCACGAGCGCGGACGGCGGCGAGCAGCCGCGGCCCAGCCGCGAAGAGGCATGTGGCCGCGAGGAGCAGCCAGGGGACGATGCCGACGAAGGCCTCTCCCGGCGTCACCAGCAGAAGCGCCGCGCCGGCCAGCCCTCCGACGATGGCCACGAGGATGATGGCGCGCAGGCGAAGGGGGCCTTCGGCGGCGACGTCGTGGCGATACGCCCACGCGCTGCCGATGTAGCCGGGCATTGCCGTGAGCGTCGCGGTGGCATTGGCCATGATCGGCGGCACGCCCAGCCAGACGAGGGCGGGAAAACTGAGGAAAGTGCCGCCGCCGGCGACGGCATTCAGGCCGCCCGCGAGGAGCCCCGCAATCGTCAATACGGCTAGAGAGAGCATCTACATCTCCGACAAGGCGGCTCGGCCTTATTGCCCCGGCCCGGACTGGTCCGCAAATTGATCCACGGAGATAGCGGCCGGTGCGACTCGACAAGGATGCGGTGCCAGCGGCTCTGGCGCACCTTGAAGCCGAAGGGGAACGCTGGCGTCACGTCGGTTAGGGACTCTCGCTGCCGCTCGGCCGGCCGGTCCGGGATGCGCTGCTGTTCGAAGCCTGGACGCCCCCCGACCTGATGGATGCGCGACGCCTGCTCAAGCCTCAGCTCGCGGCCGCCGCGGCTCTGCGCCGGACCGACAACGGCCTCGACGTCCTGCGCCGGCTTGTCGAAGGAGGTAGCTCGGAGTGGGACCGCGCCTCCTGCTAGCGAGCGGACGAGGCCTTTCGCTAGGCGATTGCCTACGCCGCGCGGAACCCGCTCCTCGCCGCGCTCCTGCGGCATTTCTCCGGCGCGTGTTGCCGCGCCGTCTGGCAGCGGGATTGGGACCGTACGTACCGGCGCGTCGGCGTCGAGGACATTGCGCGGGTGCACAGCGGGCAGCACGCCAATGTGATGGAGGCGATCGCGGCGGGCGATGCACGGGCGGCTCATCGCGCCATGCCGCGCCACCTTGAGGCGGTCAGCATCGACATGGGCTATCTCGCGCCCGCCGCCCCTGCGACAGGCGGTAAGTGATCGTGTCCGCCTGCTTTCTGGTAGTCTGGGATCGGCGGTTGCCGTGGGGCCGACAGCTTGCGATAGTCCCGCCGCCATTGCTCGGAGCCTCCGTTGGTCCAGTCACCCCGCCTCGGCGCTGTCGCATTCGCCGTCGCCGCGTTGCTGGCGGCGCCGCTTGCCGCGGCCGAAGTCGTGGTCTTCGCAGCCGCGTCGCTGAAGAACGCCCTCGACGAGATCGCGGCGAGCTGGAGCGATGCGACGGGCCACGCCACCACCATCTCCTACGCCGGCAGTTCGACGCTGGCCAATCAGATCGCGCATGGCGCTCCTGCGGACATCTTCATCTCGGCCAGCACCGACTGGATGGACGCGCTCGAGGCCGGGGGGCACATTCGGGAAGAGACGCGGCGCGACCTGCTGGGCAATAGGCTGGTCCTGATTGCGCATGATGCGACGGACGGCGCCGTAGATCTCGGACCCGACCTAGACCTTGCGGGGCTGCTGGGCGACCGCCGCCTCGCGATGGCGATGGTCGACAGCGTACCGGCCGGGATTTATGGCAAGGCGGCCTTGGTAACGCTCGGGGTTTGGGAGAGTGTTGCGCCGCGAGTCGCGCAGACCGACAACGTGCGCGCGGCGCTGGCGCTCGTGTCGCTGGGCGAGGCCCCCTACGGTATCGTCTACGCCACCGACGCCGCCGCCGCCGACGGCGTGGCAGTGGTTGCGACGTTCCCGCCCGAGGCGCATCCGCCAATCGTCTATCCCGCCGCCGTCACGAGCGGAAGCGAAGCTGCCGCGGCCGTGTCCTTCCTCGATTTTCTGAGCTCGGACGCCGCCCGTGCCGCCTTCGAGCGGCAGGGCTTCATGGCGATCGGCGAATGAGGTCATGAGCGGCTGGCTCGGTCCGCAGGAGTGGGCGGCGGTCGCGCTGTCGATGCGCGTCTCGTTCTGGGCGACGCTGGTCAGCCTGCCGCTGGGCATCTTCGTCGCCCACGCGCTGGCCCGGTGGCGGTTTCCCGGGCGGCAGCTGCTCAACGGGCTGGTCCACCTGCCGCTGATCCTGCCGCCGGTGGTGACAGGCTACCTGCTCCTGCTGACGTTCGGGCGGCAAGGGCCGGTGGGCAGCATGCTGGACGAGCATCTGGGCATCGTACTCGCCTTTCGCTGGACCGGCGCCGCGCTGGCGGCGGGCGTGATGGCGTTTCCGCTGATGGTTCGCGCGATCCGCCTCTCGATCGAGGCGGTGGACCCTCGGCTGGAGGAGGCGGGCGCCACGCTCGGTGCCTCCCGCGCATGGGTCTTTCTGACGGTCACGCTGCCGCTGATCCTGCCTGGCGTCGTTGCGGGCGCCATTCTGGCGTTCGCCAAGGCGATGGGCGAGTTCGGCGCGACGATCACCTTCGTCTCGAACATTCCCGGTCAGACCCAGACGCTCGCCTCCGCCGTCTATGCCTTCCTGCAGGTGCCTGGCGGCGAGGCGGCGGCGATGCGCCTCGTCCTCGTTTCGATCATCATCGCGATGGTGGCGCTGCTGGCGTCGGAGTTCGTGGCGACGCGCGTGGCGCGGCGGGTGCGCGGAACGTGACGCTGGACGTCGCCCTCAGCCACCGGTTCAAGGACTTCGCGCTCGACGTCGCCTTCGAGGCGCCGGCGGGCGTCACGGTGCTTTTCGGGCGCTCGGGTTCCGGCAAGACGACGGTCGCGAACGCGCTCGCGGGGCTGCTGCGGCCGCAGAGTGGCCGGGCGTCGATAAACGGGACCGTGCTCTTCGACACGGCCGCCGGTGTGTGGTTGCCGCCGCATCTGCGGCGCGTGGGCTACGTGTTTCAGGAGGGGCGGCTCTTTCCGCATCTCACCGTGCGGCGCAACCTGCTCTACGGCCGGTGGTTCGCGCGGGGCGCCGCAGACGGCGCGAGCTTCGAGCGGGTCGTCCGACTCCTCGGACTCGAGCACCTGCTGGCGCGGCGGCCGGGCGCCTTGTCGGGCGGCGAGAAACAGCGGGTGGCGCTGGGTCGTGCATTGCTTTCGCGGCCGCAGCTCCTGCTGATGGACGAGCCGCTGGCGGCGCTCGACGAGGCGCGGAAGGCGGAGATCCTGCCGTATCTCGAGCGGATTCGGGACCAGACGGAGGTGCCCATCCTCTACGTCAGCCACTCCGTCGCCGAGGTGGCGCGGCTGGCCACGACGGTCGTGGCGCTTGACCGAGGGCGTGTGGTGCGCGCGGGGCCAGCTGCTGCGGTGCTGTCGGACCCGGAGGCGGTGCCGACTCTGGGTGTCCGTGAGGCGGGCGCGATGCTGGTCGGGCGCGTGGTGCGGCATCACCCTGACGGGCTGACCGAGGTCGCCTTGTCGGCAGGCCCCATCTTCATGCCGCGGCTCGAGGTGGAGCCGGGCGTGTCGCTGCGGATCCGGATCGAGGCGAAGGACGTCATCGTGGCGCGCGGGCGCCCCGAGGGCCTTTCGGCGCTGAACATCCTGCCGGCCGAAGTAGCCACCGTCAGGCGCGGCGCCGGCGGCGGGGTGATCGTGCAGTTCCGTGCCGGGCAGGACCTGCTACTTGCCCGCGTCACCCGAAGATCGGCCGATGCGCTGGAGCTCATCCCCGGCGCAGCCTGCCATCTCGTGATGAAATCCGTCGCCGTGGCGCAGGCCGACATTGGCGAGGTGGCGCAGGCGGACTAAGCCGCCAGCTTGCGCCGAACCGGGCGTCTCTGTACCAGTGGCCGGAAATCCGACCCGGAGCACGCCTTGGCCAATCACCTGCACCAGCGCGACCTTCCCGACGGGCTCGACCTCGGGCCGGTGGTGGCGATCGACTGCGAGACGATGGGCCTGAACCCGCACCGCGACCGGCTCTGCCTCGTGCAGCTCTCGGCGGGCGACGGCGAGGCGCACATGGTCCAGGTCGAGAAGGGCCAGACCGAGGCGCCGAACCTCGTGTGGCTGCTGGGCGATCCGACGGTGCTGAAGCTCTTTCACTTCGGCCGGTTCGACATCGCAGTCATGTACCACGCCTTCGGAATGCTGGCGCAGCCGGTCTACTGCACGAAGATCGCTTCGAAGCTGGTGCGAACCTACACAGACCGGCACGGGCTCAAGTACCTGCTGAACGAGCTCGCGGAGGTCGACATCTCCAAGATGCAGCAGATGAGCGACTGGGGGGCCGAAAGGCTGAGCGACGCGCAGCTCGACTATGCCGCCTCGGACGTGCTGCACCTGCACCGGCTCAAGCGGGCGCTGGACGAGCGGCTGGTGCGCGAGGGCCGGATGGAGGTGGCGCAGGCGTGCTTCCAGTTCCTCCCGTTTCGCGCCGAGCTCGACGTGATGGGCTGGCCGGAGCAGGATATCTTCTCTCACTAGGTGGGGGACGTGGCGTATCAGGACCGCTATTCGTGGGCCGTCTCGTGGCTGAAGATCCTGCTCCCGATGGCGGCGCTGGCGATCCTGTCGACGCTGTTCCTGTTCTCGCGGGAGGTCGACCTCGACGAGACGGTACCACTCTCGCGCATCGTCGAGAGCGAGGTCACCGGCGGAGAGGTCACCGTCGCACCCCACTACAGTGGCGTCACGCGCGACGGCACGGCAATCCAGGTGACGGCGGACTTGTTGCGCCCGGAGGAGCCGGGCTCGGAGCACATCACGGCCGAGGCACTGAACGCCCGCTTCGAGCTGAGCGAAGGCCGGACGATCAACGTGACGGCGGCGGCGGGAACGCTGGCCAGCCGCGACTCGCGCGTGGTGCTCGAGGGCGAGGTCGACATCGAAACGTCCGACGGCTTTCGGATGAAGACCAACCTGCTGACCGCGCAGCTCGACTGGACGCGAATCGTTTCCCCTGGTCCCGTCGACGTGACGGGTCCGCTGGGGGACCTCGCTGCCGGGGCGATGACGATCATGCGCGGCGGCGAGATGGACGACCCCGATCGGATGGTTTTCGAGGAGGGCGTCCGACTGGTATACACCCCATGATCAGGAGGGTCCCGTCATGAACCTGCGCGCGCTGTTGCTGACGATGTTTCTGGCGGGTCCCGTCTGGGGGCAGGGCGCCAGCGTGGACTTCGGCGTGATGCGGCAGGATCCCGGTCTGCCGGTCGAGGTCACCTCTGAACGGCTCGAGGTCGACCAGAACGGCGGCGTGGCGGTCTTCAGCGGCGATGTCGTCGTCGTGCAGGGCGAGATGCGGCTGACCGCGCCCGAGGTTCGGGTGGAATACGGCACCGGCGACGCGGCGAACGGCGGGATCGACCGTATGCACGCCAGCGGCGGCGTCACAATGACGAGCGGCGGCGAGGCGGTGGAGGGCCAGGAGGCCATCTATTCGGTCACCGACGGAACGATCACCCTGAGCGGCGACGTGATCGTCACGCAGGGCAACAGCATCATCGCGGGCGAGCGCCTGTTCGTGAACCTCGAAACTGGCACCGGCACGATGGAGGGCCGCGTGCGCACGATCTTTCAGCCGGACCAGCAGTGAAGGCGGCGCGCCCATTTGCGATCTCGCAAGGCGATGCGGGACTGAGGGTCACGAGCCTGCGCAAGAGCTATCGAAAGCGGCCCGTGATCCGCGACGTCTCGCTCTCGCTGCAGCGGAGCGAGGTCGTGGCGCTGCTTGGGCCGAACGGCTCGGGCAAGACCACATGCTTCTATGCCATCGCTGGCCTCGTCTCGCCCGAAGGCGGGCAGGTCGTGGTCGACGGGCGCGACGTGACGCTCCTGCCGATGTATCGCCGCGCACGCCTCGGCATCGGCTATCTGCCGCAGGAAGTCTCGATCTTCCGCGGCCTCAGCGTCGAGGACAACATCATGGCGATCCTAGAGGTCGCCGTCCCGAACCGGGCGCGGCGGAGCGACCGGCTCGAGGTGCTCTTGTCGGAGTTCTCGATCGGCCACCTCCGGCGGACGCCGGCGCTGGCACTTTCCGGTGGCGAGCGGCGGCGGGTGGAGATCGCGCGGTGCCTGGCCGCGGATCCCAAGTACCTGCTCCTCGACGAGCCCTTCGCCGGCGTAGACCCGATTGCCGTCGGCGAGATCCGCGGTCTGGTCGCGGATCTGAAGACGCGCGGCATCGGCGTGCTGATCACCGACCACAACGTGCGGGAGACGCTCGACATCGTCGACCGTGCCTACATCCTGCACGAGGGCCAGGTCCTGATGAGCGGGACGAGCGACGAGGTCGTGCGCGACGAAAAGGTGCGGCGGGTCTACCTTGGACGCGATTTCCGGATAGGTTGATCGGAGTTGACATTGCTCGGACCGATGCCGCCAAATGTTCAGATGATCTGCGATCCTCTACAAGATGGCATCGCGACACCCTGCGTCCCGGGCAGTGTCAATCGCATCGATCGCGCTCGGAGGCCGGGCCCCATTTCACCTGAGGACAAGCGATGAACTTCCAGATCAGCGGACGGCAAATCGACATCGGCGAAGCGCTACAGACCCACGTGCGCGATACGCTCACGTCCGTGATGGGCAAGTACGCGGGCCGGCCGACGGACGCGCAGGTGATCTTCTCGAAGGACGCGCACGAATATTGCTGCGAGGCCATCGTGCACCTCTCGACCGGGCTGACGACGCAGGCCAAGGCACATGCTACCGAGATCTACGCGGCCTTCGACCTCTGCACGGACAAGATGGAAAAGCAGCTGCGCCGTTACAAGCGGCGTCTGAAGGACCATCATCGCTCGCGCGCGCGGCCTGTTGAGTCGATCGGCGCGTCGTCCTATATCCTGGCCTCCGGCGACGGCCAGGACGAGTCGGAGCCGGAATCGCTGCAGCCGATCATCATTGCCGAGATGCAGACGAAGATACCGTCGCTCTCGGTTGGCGAGGCGGTGATGCAGATGGAGTTGCAGGGGGCACCAGTGCTGGTGTTCCGCAACGAGGGACAGAATGCCGCAGTGAACATCGTCTACCGTCGTGAAGACGGTAACATCGGGTGGATCGACCCGACCTGATGCGGAAGGCCTTTTTGGCCTTCGCTCACAGCAAGCAGACCGGTGCGCTAATGGAATTGAGCGAAATCCTGAAACCCGATGCCGTCAAGGTTGTCGGCACGTTCTCGAGCAAGAAGCGGCTGCTTCAGGAGCTGTCCGACGTGGCGGCTGCCTGCTATGGCATCGACGCGGGTCATGCCGTGAATGCGCTGCTCGAACGCGAGAACCTCGGTCCGACCGGTGTGGGGCACGGTGTGGCGCTGCCGCACGCGCGCATCCGCGGGATCAGCCGGGTCATCGGAATTTTTTTTCGCGTCGAAAAGGGAGTGAATTTCAACGCCGTGGACCGGCAGCCGGTGGATCTTGCCTTCGGTCTCTTCGCGCCCGAGGATGCCGGTGTGGAGCATCTCAAGGCGCTGGCGCTGGTCTCGCGAACGATGCGTGACAGCGGTGTCTGCGGTAAGCTCAGGGCCAATGACAACCCGCTGACGCTGCACGCGATCCTCACTGAGGCGCCGGCGAGTAAGGCGGCCTGACGCCGCCGCCCGCCGAGCCGACGCTAGTGGGCGGTGGTGCCTGCCGTCACGACCTCCCGCAGGTAGTTGCGGAACTCGTCCTCGAGTTCGGGCCGCGCGAGGCCGAATGCGACGGTCGCCTGCAGGAAGCCCGCCTTGGAGCCACAATCGAAGCGCTGGCCACGGAACCGATGGCCGCGGACGGAGCGGCCAGCGTCGATCTCCGCCGCTATCGCGTCGGTCAGCTGGATCTCGCCGCCCGCGCCAGCGCTCTGTCCATCCAGCGTATCGAGGACGTCTCGGGTCAGGATGTAGCGGCCGATGACTGCCAGGTTCGACGGCGCGTCCTCGGGCTGCGGCTTCTCCACCATTCCCCGCACCGTGGCGAGGCGCGCCTGGTCGTCGTCCACCTCAAGGATGCCGTAGGCGCTGGTCTTGTCCCTCGGCACCTCCATCGTCGCAACCATGCACCCGCCATCGTAGTCGCGTACCATCTGTTCAAGGCAGGGCGGGTCCGCGGCGATGACGTCGTCCGGCAGGATCACCGCGAACGGCTCGTCCCCGAGGAGTTTGCGCGCGCACCAGACGGCGTGCCCGAGTCCCCGCGGCTCGGCCTGGCGGACATACGCGATGGCGCCTGAGCCCATGTTTGTGCGCTCCAGTACCTCGAGGAGTTCGTCCTTGCCCTTGGCCTCGAGCGCGGCCTCCAGTTCAGGGGCCCGATCGAAATAGTCCTCGAGTGCAGATTTTCCGCGCGAGGTCACGAAGATGAAGTCCTCGACGCCGGCGGCGCGCGCCTCGTCGATGGCGTACTGGATCAGCGGTCGGTCAACGAGGGTCATAATCTCCTTCGGGATCGACTTCGTCGCCGGCAGGAAGCGGGTGCCGAGGCCAGCCACGGGAAATACGGCCTTCGTCACGCTCTTCGTCATTGCAGTCTCCTCTTGCCGCTCCCGAGCGCCGGATGCTCGGATCATGCCGCCCGACGGACTGGCGGTCTCATTTCCGGCCGCTCTACAGCATCTGCGGGCGGAAGTCTGCCATTTGTGCCCAAAGTTGTGCCGCTTCGGCGCCTAATCCACGACGCGCAACGTCAGGTTGATGCGGCCGCCTCCGGGGAGGAGGGAGGAGGAGCCGAAGCGAGTGCGATCGACGCCGTGGAAGGCCAGCCGGGCAGCGCCTGCGATCCGAAGGACGTCGCCGGAGCCGATCCAGACGCTGCGCGTGGGATCACCGCGCTCGGTCCCGCCCACGCGGAACAGGGCATCGTCGCCGAGCGAGATCGAGAGGACGGGCTGCGTGAAGTCGCTCTCGTCGCGATCCTGGTGGAGCCCCATTCGCGCACCCTCTCGATAGCGGTTGACTAGGCAGCAGTCGGGTTGGCGCTCGGTACCGGCGAGCTCCCGCCACACCGCAAGCACCGAAGCCGGGATCGGCGGCCATTCGGTACCCTGTGGGTGGCGGTCCACGTAGCGGTAACCCCGGCGGTCGGAAAACCAGCCGTAGCGGCCGGCGGCGGTCATTTCGACCGACATCTGCCGCCCCCACCGCGTCGTCAGGCGGAATGGCGGCGCGGCCTCGGCAACCTGCGCGATGTCCGCCGCCATCGACGCCTGCGCGTCGGGCGTCAGCCACCCCTTCCAGACATGGACGCCGTTCAGAGTCAGCGTCGGTGACAGCTCAGGCGCGATCATGGTGATCCATCAGTCCGCTTGCAGCCCCAAAACCCTGTTCCTATATCTGCCCCGCATCCCGGGCGGGGCAGCGGCGTCGCCCGCGGGCTGGGATCGGAGGCGGATGCCGCACCGCGGGTCCGCAGCCAACACATCGCCGAAGAGAGGACAAGAGCAATGGCCAAAGTCATCGGTATCGACCTTGGAACCACCAACAGCTGCGTCGCCATCATGGACGGTTCGCAGCCCCGCGTGATCGAGAACGCGGAAGGGGCGCGCACGACGCCCTCGATCGTCGCCTTCACCGAGAACGAGCGGCTCGTCGGCCAGCCGGCCAAACGCCAGGCGGTGACGAACCCCGAGAACACGATCTATGCCGTCAAGCGCCTTATCGGTCGTCGGATGGGGGACAATGCTGTCGAGAAGGACAAGCAGATCGTCCCCTACAAGATCGTCGACGGCGGCCAGGGCGATGCCTGGGTCGAGGCGCGCGGCGAGACCTATTCCCCCAGCCAGATCTCCGCCTTCATCCTGCAGAAAATGAAGGAGACGGCCGAAAGCTACCTCGGCGAGCGGGTCGATCAGGCGGTCATCACCGTCCCGGCCTACTTCAACGACGCTCAGCGCCAGGCGACCAAGGATGCCGGCAAGATCGCCGGGCTCGAGGTGCTGCGGATCATCAACGAGCCGACGGCGGCGGCACTCGCCTACGGACTCGACAAGAAGGAATCGCGGACGATCGCGGTCTACGACCTCGGCGGCGGCACGTTCGACATCACGATCCTGGAGATCGACGACGGCCTCTTCGAAGTGAAGTCCACCAACGGGGACACGTTCCTCGGCGGCGAAGACTTCGACATGCGGATCGTCAACTACCTCGCCGAGGAGTTCAAGAAAGAGCACGGCGTCGACCTGACGAAGGACAAGATGGCGCTGCAGCGGCTGAAGGAAGCCGCCGAGAAGGCCAAGATCGAACTCAGCTCGTCCAGCCAGACCGAGATCAACCAGCCGTTCATCTCGATGGACAAGGACACCGGGACGCCGCTGCACATGGTCATGAAGCTGACCCGCGCGAAGCTGGAGAGCCTTGTCGGCGACCTCATCAAGAAGTCGATCCAGCCGTGCAAGGCGGCGATGAAGGACGCTGGCGTCGCGGCATCGGACATCGATGAGGTCGTTCTGGTGGGCGGCATGACGCGGATGCCCAAGGTCGTCGAGGAAGTGACCAAGTTCTTCGGCAAGGAGCCGCACAAGGGCGTCAACCCCGACGAGGTCGTTGCGCTTGGCGCGGCGATTCAGGCGGGCGTACTGCAGGGTGACGTCAAGGATGTCGTGCTGCTCGACGTGACGCCCCTGTCGCTCGGGATCGAGACGTTGGGCGGCGTGTTCACCCGGCTGATCGACCGCAACACCACGATCCCCACGAAGAAGAGCCAGATCTTCTCGACCGCCGAGGACAACCAGAACGCGGTGACGATTCGGGTCTTCCAGGGCGAGCGCGAAATGGCGGCCGACAACAAGCTGCTCGGCCAGTTCAATCTGGAGCAGATTCCGCCGGCACCGCGCGGTATGCCTCAGATCGAGGTGACGTTCGACATCGACGCCAACGGCATCGTGTCGGTCAGCGCCAAGGACAAGGGCACCGGCAAGGAGCAGAAGATCACCATTCAGGCTTCCGGTGGCCTTTCCGACGACGAGATCGAGCAGATGGTCAAGGACGCCGAGACCAACGCCGAGGCGGACAAGAAACGCCGCGATCTGGTCGAGGCCCGCAACCAGGCCGAGAGCCTGATCCACTCGACCCGCAAGTCGGTCGAGGAGCACTCTGACAAGGTTGACCCGACCACGGTCGAGGCGATTGAGCTCGCGATCTCGAATCTCGAGGAGCAGATGGAGTCGGATGACGCCGGCAAGATCCGCGCGGGCATACAGAACGTCACCGAGTCGGCAATGAAGCTGGGCGAGGCCATCTACAAGGCCGAGCAGGAGAAATCTGGCGAGGAGCCTGCCGACGGCGACGAAGATCCGCGGAGCGTGGACGACGACATCGTGGACGCGGACTTCGAAGACCTCGACGACAACAAGCGCGCCTCGTAAGGGGTGACCTGACGTTGGCAGGGCCGGCCCCGCGACGGGTCGGCCCTTGCCATTGCCGGAGACATGCAAGCCTATGGCGAAACGCGATTTCTATGACGTCCTCGGGGTCGCCAAAGGCGCATCGGAGGAGGAGATCAAGAAGGCCTATCGCAAGAAGGCCAAGGAGCTCCATCCCGACCGCAACAAGGATGCGCCGGACGCCGAGACCCAGTTCAAGGAAGCGAACGAGGCCTACGAGGTCCTGAAGGACCCCGAGAAGAAGGCCGCCTACGACCGCTTCGGCCACGCCGCCTTCGACGGCGGCATGGGGGGAATGGGGGCCGGCGCCCGCGGCGGCGCCTATCAGGGCGGCGATTTCGCGAGCGCGTTCTCGGACGTGTTCGATGATCTCTTCGGCGACATGATGGGCGGTCGCGGCCGGGGCGGGCAACGCGCCACGCGCGGTGCCGACCTGCGCTACAACATGCGGGTGACGCTGGAAGAGGCCTATGGCGGCGTCCGCAAGACCATCAGCATTCCGACATCCGTACCCTGCGACACGTGCCACGGATCCGGCGCCGAGGGCGGTGCCGAGCCGCAAACGTGCCCGACCTGCTCGGGCATGGGCAAGGTGCGGGCGCAGCAGGGGTTCTTCACCGTCGAGCGGACCTGCCCGACCTGCGGCGGGCTGGGCCAGATCGTCAAGAACCCGTGCCGTGCATGCGGCGGTCAGGGGCGGGTGCAGCGCGAGCGCTCATTGTCGGTCAACGTGCCGGCGGGCGTTGAGACCGGCACCCGCATCAGGCTGGCCGGCGAGGGCGAGGCAGGGCTGCGCGGGGGGCCTGCGGGCGATCTCTACATCTTTGTCGAGGTGACGGAGCATCCGCTCTTCCGGCGCGACGGCGTGAACCTGCATTGCCGGGTGCCGGTATCGATGACGGATGCCGCGCTGGGTGGCGACGTCGAGGTGCCGACGATCGACGGCGGGCGCAGCCGAGTGAAGGTCCCGGCAGGGAGCCAGACCGGGCGGCAGATGCGCCTGCGCGGCAAGGGCATGCCACAGCTGCGTGGTGGCGCTCAGGGCGACATGTACATTGAGTTGGCGGTCGAGACGCCGGTCAACCTGACGTCGCGTCAGAAGGAGCTCCTGCGCGAGTTCGACAGGCTGAGCGAGGACAACAATCCTGAATCCTCAAGCTTCTTCTCGAAGGTGAAGAGCTTCTGGGACGGTATGAAGGGGTGACGCGGACGTGACGGAGCGGGCTCACGGCCTCTTCGGCGAGAACGAGGAGGTGGCGGGCGAGGGGGCGGCACGATTGCCATCCTACATGCGCGACCACCGAAAGCGTCTTCGCGAGCGATTTCTGAGCGGCGGCGCCGCGGCAATGCCCGATTACGAGCTTCTGGAGCTGGTGCTGTTCCGGGCCATCCCGCGGCAGGACGTGAAGCCGCTTGCGCGGCGGCTGATCGAGACCTTCGGCGATTTCAATCGGGTCATCGCCGCGCCGCTCGACCGGCTCCGTGCGGTGCCGGGCGCGGGCGACGCGGTGGCGCTGGAGCTGAAGGTGGTGGAGGCGGCTGCGCACCGAATGGCGCGCAGCCGGGTGATCGGACGCCCCGTCATGTCGTCGTGGAGCGCGCTCGTCGACTACTGCCACACGGCCATGGCGCACCGGGAGACGGAGCAGTTTCGCGTGCTGTTCCTCGACCGCAAGAATGTGCTCATCGCCGACGAGGAGCAGGCGCGGGGCACGGTCGATCACGTACCCGTCTATCCGCGCGAGGTCGTCAAACGGGCGCTGGAGCTGAATGCGTCGGCGTTGATTCTCGTGCACAACCACCCATCGGGCGACCCGACGCCGTCGGAGGCTGACGTCGCGATGACCCACCGGGTGCGCGATGCGGCCGATGCCCTTGGCATCGTCCTGCACGACCATCTGATCGTGGGAAAATCGCGGGAGCTGTCGTTTCGCAGCGCCGGCCTGATCTGAAAACTGGCACGGCTGGTGCCGCGTCCTAGTCTCATCGCGAGACGCGGAGCGCCAATGACTGCCACCCGTCTCTACGTCCCCCGCATGATGTTGGTCTTCGACTTCGACCGGACCCTCGCGGCTTGGCGGTGGATGGGTTGATGTGTCGAGGAGTGAGCGGCACGCTCCGTTCAACCAGATGATAGATGTCGGCGACAGCGCCTCGGACCTGCAGGCGTTCGGCTGCATCGAAGGAGCTGGCGGCCTCGCGCTTGCGATTGCAAAGGACGAGACGTACGGCCACGAGGATCAGATGTTGCAGTCGCAGCGGGTCGAGAGCCTGGCGACGCCCGATCGTTCCGAAGGCGGCGAGCTGCCCCGAAGCCTGATCCACGCAGCCGAGGTCAAGTCCGCCCGCATCGCGCTCAAGGCGCTCGGCCGCGGCAAATGAAGCTCAGGTCAGGCGGCCGTGGCAGTGCTTGAATTTCTTCGTTGAGCCGCAAGGGCAGGGATCGTTCCGGCCGGGATTGCCCCAGGTCTTCGGGTCGCTCTCGTCGAAGCCTTCCTCGGCGCCGCCGGCGGCGTCCACCGCCTGCGGCTCGGCTGCTTTCTGCATCGCCTGTCGCTGCGCCTCGATCTGGCGCAGCATCTGTGCCTGCTCTTCCTCGGTAAGAGGCCGGATCTGCGCCAGCTTCTGCGTCACCTCGGCGCGCAGGCTGTCGAGCATCGATTCGAAGAGCTGGAAACCCTCGGTCTTGTACTCGTTCAGCGGGTCGCGCTGCGCGTAGCCGCGGAAGCCTACCACCGAGCGCAGGTGCTCCAGCGTCAGCAGGTGTTCGCGCCACTTGGCGTCGATCGTCTGAAGCAGCAGCTGCTTCTCGATCCGGCGCATGTTCTCCGGGCCAAATTGCGCCGCCTTGGAGGCCATGAACTCGTCCGACGCCTTGTAGAGCCGCTCGCGGATGTCCGAATCGTCGACGCCCTCCTCGTCCGCCCACTCACGCAGCGGCACGTCGAGACCCAGCGACGTCCGCACCTGGGCCGAGAGCTGCTCGACCTCCCACTGGTCGGCATAGCTCTTGGGCGGCATGTGCGTCTCGACCAGGTCGTCGATCATCTGGTGGCGCATGTCTGTGACGATCTCCGAAAGGTCCTGCGCCTCCATGATCTCGTTGCGCTGGCCGAAGATGACCTTGCGCTGCTCGTTCATGACATCGTCGAACTTCAGGAGCTGCTTGCGGATGTCGAAGTTGCGCGCCTCGACCTTGGCCTGAGCCTTCTCGAGCGACTTGTTCACCCAAGGGTGGATGATCGCCTCGCCCTCCTTCATGCCGAGGGTCGAGAGCACCTTGTCGAGCCGCTCCGACCCGAAGATCCGCATCAGGTCGTCCTCCAGGCTGAGGAAGAAGGACGAGCGGCCCGGGTCACCCTGACGGCCCGAGCGGCCGCGGAGCTGGTTGTCGATTCGCCGACTCTCGTGCCGCTCGGTTGCGAGCACGAAGAGGCCTCCGGCGTCGATGACCTTCTGCTTGTCGGCCGCGTGTTCCGCCTCGATCCGGGCGCGGATCTCGTCCGGGTGTACCTCGGGATCGGCGGCAAGCGCCTCAAGCACCTTCATCTCGACATTGCCGCCGAGCTGAATGTCGGTGCCTCGGCCGGCCATGTTGGTGGCGATCGTCACCGCGCCGGGCACGCCGGCCTCGGCCACAATGCTAGCCTCCTGCTCGTGGTGCCGTGCATTCAGGACGTTGTGCGGGATTTCTGCCTGCTTGAGCATGTTCGACAGGAACTCGGACTTCTCGATCGAGGTGGTGCCGACGAGGACCGGCTGGCCCTTGCCGTGCGCCTCCTTGATGCTCTCGACGATGGCGTCGAATTTCTCGCGGGCGGTGCGGAAGACCTGATCGTGCTCGTCCTCACGGGCGATCGGCATGTTTGTCGGCACCTCGACCACGCCGAGGCCGTAGATCTCGGCGAACTCCTCTGCCTCGGTCGCCGCGGTGCCGGTCATGCCCGACAGCTTGTCGTAGAGGCGGAAGTAGTTCTGGAAAGTGACGCTCGCCAGCGTCACGTTCTCGGGGTGGATCGACACGCCCTCCTTGGCCTCGATCGCCTGGTGCAGGCCGTCGGACAGGCGCCGGCCCGGCATCATCCGGCCGGTGAACTCGTCGATCAGCACGACCTCGCCGTCTCGGACAATGTAGTCCTTGTCTTTCTGGAAGAGCTTGTGCGCACGCAGGCCCTGGTTGACGTGGTGCACCAGCGTCGTCGATTCCGGGTCGTAGAGCGTCTGCTCCTCCGGCAGGATCTTCTCCTCGTGGAGGATCTGCTCGAGGTACTCGTTTCCCTCGTCGGTGTAAGTCACGTTCCGCGTCTTCTCGTCGAGCTTAAAATGCTCCTCAGTCAGGCGCGGGATCACCTTGTCGATCGTCTGGTAGAGCTCGGAGCGGTCCTGCGACGGCCCCGAGATGATGAGAGGCGTCCGCGCCTCGTCGATCAGGATCGAGTCCACCTCGTCGACGATGGCGTAGTTGTGCCGGCGCTGGTTCATGTCGGCGAGGTCCGCCTTCATGTTGTCACGCAGATAGTCGAAGCCGAGTTCGTTGTTCGTGGCGTAGGTGATGTCGGCGGCGTAGGCCGCCTTCTTCTCACCATCGGGCTGCTGAGGATAAACGACTCCGGTCGCCAGACCCAGCGCGGCGTAGACCTTGCCCATCCATTCGGCGTCACGCTTGGCGAGGTAGTCGTTGACCGTGACGATATGCACGCCCTTGCCGGTCAGCGCGTTGAGATAGGCCGGGAAGGTCGCGACCAGCGTCTTGCCCTCGCCCGTCTTCATCTCGGCGATGTTGCCCTGGTGCAGGAAGATCCCGCCCATGAGCTGCACGTCGAAGGCGCGCAGGCCCAGCGCCCGGCGCGCCGCCTCGCGGCAGTTCGCGAATGCCTCGGGCAGCAGGTCGTCGAGGCTCTCGCCGCCGACGGCACGGGCCTTCAGAACCTTGGTGCGCTCTTTTATGGCGTCATCGCTCAGCTCGCGGAACTCTGGCTCCAGCGCGTTGATCTGGTCGATGAGGGGGCGGGTCGCCTTGATCTTTCGGTCGTTGGGCGTGCCAAAGACCTTTTTCGCAATCGAGCCGATACCCAGCATTTCGTCTCCGCCTGACGGGATGGTGAGGGCGACGCCGCTTGCCCCGTCCGGGCCGGCACCATAGAAACGCCGGAAACGCGCCCCCTCGCGAACTATCGCGATTTAAGGGGGCCACCTGACACTGTCAACGTCGCGCCCCGCGCGACCCGGAGGAAGCTGATGACCCGACTGACACGACTCGCACTGACCTCGGCCCTTTGCCTGACGTTCGGCCTTCCCGCGGCCGCCCAGGACGCGGCCGGAGCGACGTCTCCCGCTCCCGAGGCTGGTGCAAGCGCCGACCCGTCGACGGTTGTGGCCACGGTGGGCGGCACCGACATCACCCTCGGCCATATGATTGCCATGCGCAGCCGCCTGCCCGAGCAGTACAACCAGATTCCTCAAGATCAGCTGTTCCAGGGTGTGCTCGACCAGCTGATCCAGCAGGAGGCGCTGTCGCAGCAGGCGGAGAGCGCGTCGCAGCGGGTCGAGCTCGTCGTCGAGAACGAGCGGCGCGCACTGATGGCGAACGAGGTGCTGGCCTCGGCCGTGCAGGCGTCGATCACTGACGAGGCGCTGCAGCAGGCCTACGACGCCACCTATGCCGACGCCGAGCCCACCCCGGAGTACAACGCCTCGCACATCCTCGTGGAGACCGAGGAGGAGGCCCGGCAGCTGAAGACGCAGCTGGAGGAGGGCGCGGACTTCGCACAACTCGCGCAGGAGCATTCCACTGGTCCCTCGGGCCCCAGTGGTGGCGAGCTTGGCTGGTTCGGTCCCGGCATGATGGTGCCCGAATTCGAGGAAGCGGTTGCGGACCTCGAGGCCGGCGAGGTCTCGGAGCCGGTGCAGACGCAATTCGGCTGGCACCTCGTGAAGCTTAACGAGCAGCGCGAGCAGACGCCGCCATCGCTGGAAGAGGCGAGTTCGACGCTGGCGCAGCAGATCCAGATGGACGCGGTGCAGCAGACGGTGGACCAGGCGATTTCAGGCGCCGAGGTCGAGCGGCAGGACGTCTCGGGTATCGATCCGAGCGTGCTGAACGACACGACGCTTCTCGACTGACGCGGACATGGCCGACGCGAAGGTAAAGGCGTCGGCGGCGGTTTCGCCGCTGGCACCTGGGACTTTTCCGGACCTGCCGGTCATCGCGGGGGCCCGGTTTGCCGTGGCGCAGGCGGGGGTCCGCTACAAGGGGCGCACCGACGTCATGCTTTGCGCGCTCGCCGCCGGCACGACCGTCGCCGGCGTCTTCACGCGCTCGGCTACCCGCGCCGCGCCGGTTCTCGATTGTGAGGCGAAGATCGGGAGCACGGCTGCGGACGGCGCGGCGATCGTGGTGAACTCGGGCAACGCCAACGCCTTTACCGGCGCCACAGGCGTGGCGGCCGTATCGCGTGTCGCCGAAGCCGCGGCGCGCCGTCTCGGCACGGCGGCGGAGAGAGTCTTCACCTGCTCGACGGGCGTCATCGGCGAGCCGCTGCCCGCAGAGCGGATCGAGGCCGTCATGGACGAGCTCGCGGAGGCGTTGGACGAAGCGTCGCTGGGCGAAGCCGCCCGCGCGATCATGACCACTGACACCTTTCCCAAGGGCGCCGCGGCGGAGGTTGCGATCAACGGCACCACCGTCAGGATTGCCGGCATTGCCAAGGGCTCCGGCATGATTGCGCCGGACATGGCCACCATGCTCGCCTACGTCTTCACCGATGCAGCGGTAGAGCGGTCGACGTTGCAGGCGATCCTGTCGGCCGCCAACGACACGACCTTCAACGCGATCTCCGTCGACGGTGACACCTCGACGTCCGACACCGTGCTGTGCGCGGCCACGGGACAGAGCGGCGCGCCGATGATCTCCGAACAGGGCTCCGAGGCCGGCCGAGCCTTCGCCCAGGCGCTGCACAACGTCATGCGCGATCTTGCGCATCAGATCGTGCGCGACGGCGAGGGCGCGACGAAGTTCGTTGAGGTCGCCGTGACCGGAGCGCGCAGTGACGCAGACGCGCGCAAGGTGGCATCTGCCATCGCCAACTCGCCCCTCGTCAAGACGGCCATCGCCGGTGAGGATCCGAACTGGGGACGGATCGTCATGGCGGTGGGCAAGTCCGGCGCGGAAGCCGATCGTGACCGGCTGTCGATCCGCTTCGGCGATTCGGTGGTGGCCGAGAACGGCTGGATCTCCCCCAGCTACCGCGAGGAGATTGGCGCCGTCTACATGAAGCGCAGCGAGCTGGTGATCGGTGTGGACCTGGGACTCGGCGGCGGTGCCGCCACAATGTGGACCTGCGACCTGACGCAGCGCTACATCGAGATCAACGCCGACTACCGTTCATGAATCTTCTTCTCGTGTCGGCCGTCGCGCTGATTGACGCGGACGGCCGCGTGCTCTTGAGCCAGCGGCCTGAGGACAAGCCACTGGCCGGCCTGTGGGAATTTCCTGGCGGCAAGGTCGAGCGCGGCGAGACGCCGGAAGCCGCACTGATGCGCGAATTGCGGGAGGAGCTCGGGGTCGAAACCTGGCAGAGCTGCCTGGCGCCGCTGGCTTTCGCCTCGCACGAGTACGAGCATTTCCACCTTCTCATGCCGCTCTTCGCGTGCCGCCGCTGGCAGGGTCAGCCGCACGGGCGTGAGGGGCAGACCTTGCGATGGGTGCGACCTACTGACATGAGCGGATATGCGATGCCGCCCGCAGATCTGCCGCTGATCCCGATCCTGCGCGACTGGCTCTGACGAAGTACAGGTTCAGCAAGATGACTGATTGCCTGATATCTCGGCAACAGTGTCGGCTTTGCGACTAATTTGTTAGTGATTTGTGAAAACTCCGCCTTCATACTGAAGGTGGACGACCCATGGAGAGCAAGAATGCTGCGCACGATCATCATCGGGAGCTGTGTTTCGGTTCAGGGGATCTTCGTTCGCAATCTTGCGGATGGGAAGGTCGCCGTGAAGGTTGGGGCTCACGTCTTCAAGGGCGTGCCCGTCGGCGGAACTGCCTGACCCCCGGCACAGGCACATGGACACGAGTTGAAAGGGACGGCTGGCGCCGTCCCTTTCACTTTTCCCGTCAGAGCGTCCGCTCGACCTCTTCGCGCTCGAAGATCTCGATGACGTCGCCCGCGCGGATGTCCTCGTAGTTTTCAAAGGCCATGCCGCATTCCTGGCCGGACTGCACCTCGGACACCTCGTCCTTGAAGCGCTTCAGCGTCTTCAGCGTGCCCTCGTGGATCACGACGTTGTCGCGCAGGAGGCGCACGCCGGCCGACCGGCGCGCCACGCCCTCGGTGACGAGGCAACCCGCTACTTTGCCGACGTTGGAGACCCTGAAGACTTCCTTGATCTCGGCATAGCCGATGAAGTTCTCGCGAACCTCGGCGCTGAGCAGGCCGGACGCCGCTGCCTTCACGTCATCCACCAGGTCGTAGATCACCGAATAGTACCGGATCTCGACGCTCTTCTGGTTGGCGGTGTTGCGCGCGGAAGCATTGGCGCGGACGTTGAAGCCGATTATCGGCGCGCCCGATGCCTCGGCGAGCCCCACATCAGTCTCGGTGATGGCGCCGACGCCGTAGTGAAGAACGCGGACGCGAACCTCCTCGTTGCCGATCTTCTCCATCGCCTGAACAATCGCCTCGGCCGAGCCCTGCACGTCGGCCTTCACGAGGATCGGCATCTCTGTGACGTTCTCGCTCGCCTTGGCGTTCGCCATCAGTTGCTCAAGCGTCGTCGCGGCGCCGGCGGCAGCGCGTTTGTCCTTCGCGGCATTTGCGCGGTACTCCGCGATCTCGCGTGCCTGCGCCTCGGTCTCGACCACGTTCAGGACGTCGCCCGCCTCAGGCGTACCATTGAGGCCGAGCACCTCGACCGGCACCGAAGGACCGGCTTCGTTGACGCGCTCGCCCTTGTCGTTGACGAGAGCACGGACCTTGCCCCACTGCTCGCCCACGACGAAGATGTCGCCGCGCTTCAGCGTGCCGTTCTGGACGAGCACGGTTGCGACGGGGCCGCGACCCACGTCGAGCTGCGCCTCGATCACCGCGCCCTGCGCCGCCCGGTTCGGGTTGGCCTGCAGCTCCAGTACCTCGGCCTGCAGCGCGATCGCCTCGAGAAGCGAGTCGAGCCCGGTGCCATTGATCGCGGAGACCTCTACATCGAGCACGTCGCCCGACATCTTCTCCACTACCACCTCGTGCTGCAGCAGGTCGGTCCGGACTTTCGTCGGATTCGCCGCCGGCCTGTCAATCTTGTTGATCGCCACGATCATCGGCACGCCCGCTGCCTTGGCGTGGTTGATCGCCTCGACCGTCTGCGGCATCACCGCGTCATCCGCGGCGACGACGAGGATCACGATATCGGTGACCTGCGCGCCCCGCGCCCGCATTGAGGTAAAGGCGGCATGGCCGGGCGTATCAAGAAACGTCAGCGTCGCGCCGTCGTCGGTCGTGACCTGATAGGCGCCGATGTGCTGCGTGATGCCGCCAGCTTCGCCCGCCACCACCTTGGCTTTGCGGATCGCGTCCAGAAGTGAGGTCTTGCCGTGGTCGACGTGCCCCATCACGGTCACGACCGGTGGCCGCGGGCGGAGGTCCTCGGGCTTGTCGCCGACGGTGTCGATCACCTGCTCCACATCGGAGGCGCTGACGCGCACGACCTTGTGGCCGAAGTCCTCGATGATGAGTTGGGCGGTATCGGCGTCGATGGTCTGGTTCTGGGTCGCCATGATGCCGTTCTGCATCAGCGCCTTGACCACGTCGGCCACGCGCTCTGCCATGCGGTTGGCCAGTTCCTGTACGGTGATCGCTTCGGGCAGCTGGACGTCGCGCATGACCTTCTCGCGCTGCTGGCGCCCACCCATCGCCTTCTGACGCTGACGCTCCTGCTTGCGCTTCATCGCGGCGAGCGAACGCTGCCGCCCGCCCTCACCCGAGAGCGCCTGGTTCAGCGTGAGCTTGCCGGTGCGCCGGTCGCCGCCGCCGAGTTTGCCGCCCTTGACGTCGCGACGGTCGTCGCGCTCACGATCGACCTTGCGCGGGTTGACCGGCGCCTTGGGCGCGGCGCGCGGCTCGCTTGCGGCGGGCTCGGCCGCTGCAGCCTCGGCCTGCTGGGCACGCGCCTCGGCCTCGGCCTTCTGGCGCTCTTCCTCCTCGGCCTTCTGGCGCGCGCGCTCCTCACGCTCGCGCTCTTCGCGTTCCTTCGCTTCCGCCTCGGCGCGACGCCGTTCGCGCTCCTCGGCGCGGGCTTGCTCCTCGGCACGGCGCTGCTCGGCCTCGTCGGCCTCGCGCGCCTTCGCCGCGGCCAGCGCCTTCATGCGCCGCTCAAGTTCGGCCTCGCTGATTCCCGCTGGCCGCTTCGCCGGATCGCTCGACACCCGTGGGGTGGAGCCGCCAGTAGCGCCGGCCTTCTCAGCCCCGGGCTTAGGTACCACGACCCGCTTGCGCTTGGTCTCGACGACGACGTTCTTCGTCCGGCCATGGCTGAAGCTCTGCTTGACCGAGCCGGACCGCGGACCGCCACGCAAGCCGAGTGTCTTCTTGCCGTCTGTATCGCTCATTATGGTCTATTCGTCCTTTCCAGTGGACTTGCCACCGCCATCTTCGCGAACGCCCGAAAGCCGCGCGGCATCCTCAACGATCCGTGTCGTGAGTCCACCCGCCGCGAGCGCCGCATGTATCACATGTTCACGTCCGAAAGCCAAACCCAATTCCTGTGCCGTCAGGCAGCCGAAAAACCGACCGCCCGTGGGCGTCCAGAGCTTGGACTTGCCTCGCACTGAACCATCGCTTGCCTGCAGGAGGACACGCGCCTCGCCCTTGGCAAGCCAGTCCTTGACCTTCTCGAAGCCGGCGATTGCCAGCCCCGCCTTTCGCGCCATCGATATGCCGTCGACCAGCCGGCGGACCAGAACGCCCTCGACCTGCTCCAGAAGGTCGTCCGGCACTTCAACCGGGGCCCGCGCGGCGCGCGCGAATTGCCGCTTGGCCATGGCCGTACGCAAGACCTCGCGCTCCGCCGATACCCATATACCCCGTCCCGGCAACTTTTCCAGAACGTCGGGCACCAGAACCTGGTCCGGACCCACGACGAAGCGGATCAGCCCCCGCTTCGGCTGCGCCTCGCGGGTGACGATACAACTCCGCTCCGACTCGTCACGCACCTTCATCCGCCCGCCCCGCGACATGCCGACCTCAGGCTTCGGCCTCCTCCGATTCGCCGCCTTCCTCCGCGTCCGCGGGGTCCTGTGGCGCAAGCTCGTCGGGATCGACCCAGCCAAGCAGCACTCGCGCGGTCATCACCAGGTCCTGCGCCTCCTCGAGAGACACCTCGAACGGCTCGAGGATGCCATCGTCCTTGACGCGCTCGCCGTTGACCGTGGTCCAGCCGCCGGCAAGCTCCCAGTCGGCGCAGGTCGCGAACTCCTCCAGCGTCTTAATGCCGTCCTTGGCCAGCGCCTCGAGCATCTGCGGTGTCAGGCCTTCGAACGCGATGAGGCTCTCCTCGACGCCCATCGCCCGCGCATTCTCCAGCGCCGCCTTGTTCTGCGCCTCGATGTGATCGCGGGCACGAGCCTGCAGCTCTTCCGCGGTGCTGTCGTCCACGCCGTCGATCACGAGGAGCTCGTCGAGGTCGACGTAGGCCACCTCCTCGAGGTTGGTGAAGCCTTCGGAGACAAGAAGCTGCGCAAAGAACTCGTCGAGGTCGAGCTTGTCCATGAAGAGGCGCGTACGCTCCTCGAACTCGGCCTGGCGTCGGGCGCTCTCCTGCTCCTCCGTCATGATGTCGATGTCGAGACCGGTGAGCTGGCTCGCCAGACGCACGTTTTGGCCGCGGCGGCCGATGGCGAGGCTGAGCTGCTCTTCCGGCACCACCACCTCGATGCGCTCCGCCTCCTCGTCGAGGACGACCTTGCTGACCTCGGCCGGCTGCAGCGCGTTCACGAGGAAAGTCGGCAGATCCTCGTTCCACGGGATGATGTCGATCTTCTCGCCCTGCAGTTCATTCACGACCGCCTGCACGCGGCTGCCCCGCATGCCGACGCAGGCGCCGACCGGGTCGATCGACGAGTCATAGCTGATCACCCCGATCTTCGCCCGGCTGCCGGGGTCGCGGGCCACGGCCTTGATCTCAATGATGCCGTCGTAGATCTCCGGCACCTCCATCTTGAAGAGCTCCGCCATGAACTCCGGCGCCGTGCGGCTGAGGAAGATCTGCGGCCCTCGCGCCTCGCGCCGCACGTCCTTGACATAGCAGCGGATGCGGTCGTTCGGGCGATAGCTCTCGCGGCCGATCTTGTCGTTGCGGCGCAGGATCGCCTCGCCGGCGCCAACGTCGACGATGATGTTGCCGTATTCCTCGCGGCGGACCTGGCCGTTGATAATAGTTCCGGCGCGGTCCTTGAATTCCTCGTACTGGCGGTCGCGCTCGGCCTCGCGGACCTTCTGCAGGATCACCTGCTTGGCCGACTGCGCGGCGATCCGGCCCATCTCGACCGGCGGCACCTCGTCGCGGATCTCGTCGCCGGGCTTCGGGTCGTCGAGAAACTGCTTCGCCTGCTCGACGGTCAGCTGCGCCTGGTAGTTTTCCAGCTCGTCCTCGGGGCCGATTACGGTGCGGACGCGGGTGAAGGTGGCCCGGCCGGTCTTGCGGTCGATCGACACGCGGATGTCCATTTCGGCGCCGTAGCGCGACTTCGCGGCGCGAGCGAGGCTCTCCTCCATCGCCTCGACGACCAGCGCCGGGTCGATCATCTTCTCGCGCGCGACCGCCTCGGCGGTCTGCAGAAGCTCGAGCTGGTTGGCTGATGTGATGGCCATCTATCAGTGCTCCTTCGTATCGCCGGCGTCGTCGGCGTCGCCCTCTTGGGGCAATTCGGTGATGACTTCGTCGAACTGGGCCTCGTCGATCTGGCCCGCTTCCTTGCGGCTCCTGAGGACGTCGCGGATCAGGTCGTCGGTCAGGACGAGCTTGGCGTCGCTCAGCCAGTCGAACTTCAGTCCGACCGTACCTTCCTCGATCTCGATCAGGACCTCGTCATCTTCGACACCTGCCAGCACTCCCTTGAATCGCCGGCGGCCGTCGATCATCTCGGTCGTCTCGATCTTCGCCTCATAGCCTTCCCATGCCACGAAGTCCTTGAGACGCGTGAGTGGCCGGTCGATCCCGGGGCTGGAAACTTCCAGGGTATAGGCGTCCTCCAGCGGGTCCTCGACGTCGAGCGTGGCGCTCAGCGCCGTCGAGATGCGTGCGCAGTCGTCGACCTCGATCCTGCCGTCCGGCCGGTCGGCCATGACCTGTACCGTCTTGGTCTTGCCGCCCAGCAGGCGCACGCGCACCAGCTCGTAGCCCATCCCCTCGACCACCGGCGTGATGATCTCGGCGAGGCGGCGGTCGATGCTGGCTTTGGCGACGAGGTCGTTCATGGAGTCCAGACACAAAAAGACGGGCGCGCGGCCCGTCATGCTTTCCCGGTGGAGCGTCGGGGGTGGAGGCCGACGCGCCGCTGTCATGGCGCATATACGCGCCGGTGCCAGCTGCCGCAACCCCTACACGACGTCCCTCAGCTGATCCGTCGTCCGCACGAGCTCGCGGCTGATCCCCGGCTCGCTCAGCGCGTGTCCCGCCCTCGGAATCGTCCTAAGCACCGAGCCGGGCCAGCTCTGGTGCAGCCTGTAGGCGGACAGCGGGGGGCAGATCATGTCGTAGCGGCCCTGCACGATCGTGCCCGGAACGTCGCTGATGCGATGCATGTTCCCCAGGATGTGACCGTCGCCCTCGAGAAAGCCGCCGTTGACGAAGTAGTGATTCTCAAGCCTTGCGAATGCCCGGGCATAATCGGACGGGCTCTCGCTGCCCGGCCCGTCGTTCGCGATGGAGGCCAGCGTGTTCTCCCACGCGGCCCAGGCGCGGGCGTGGCGCGTCTCGACACTGGCGTCACCGCAGAAGAGCCTCCGATTGTAGGCGCGGATCAGGTCGGCCCGCTCGTCCTCGGGGATGAGGTGCGTAAAGCGCGCCCAGACATCCGGCCAGAACTGTCCGGCGCCGCCGCCGTAGAACCAGGCGAGCTCGGACTGGGTCATCAGGAAGATGCCGCGTAGAATCAAATGCCGCACCCGGTCGGGATGCGTCTGCGCGTAGATCAGCGCCAGCGTCGCGCCCCAGCTGCCGCCGAACGCCAGCCACCTGTCGATGCCGAGCGTCGTGCGGATACGCTCGATGTCCGCCACCAGATGCCAGGTGGTGTTCGCCTCGACGCTGGCGTGGGGCCGGGAACGGCCGCAGCCGCGCTGGTCGAAGAGCACGACACGGTAGACAGATGGGTCGAAGTAGCGCCGCATAGCCGGACTGCATCCGCCGCCAGGACCGCCGTGCAGTACGATCACCGGCACGCCGTCCGGCTTGCCACACTGCTCGACATAGATCCGGTGCCCGTCGCCAACGTCCAGGATGCGCTGGTCGAACGGGTCGAGCGGAGGATATAGGAATGCCGCCGCGCCCTTATGTCCCGAAAGCGGGTCCATTCGAGAACTATATAAAGGCCTGCGCAGCGGACGCCATGCATCGCGCGGCTAAATCGACGGGAGTGACAGTATGACCGGCAGCACGATCGACGCGGGCGAGATCGAGAAGTTCCAGGCCATGGCGGACGAGTGGTGGGATCCCGCCGGCAAGTTCAAGCCGCTGCACATGCTGAACCCCTGTCGGCTCGACTACATCACGTCGCAGGTCGCCGCCGAGTTCAGCCGCGACCTCTCCACTGCGCGCCCGTTCGAAGGGCTGCGCTTGCTCGACATCGGATGCGGTGGCGGCCTGCTGTCCGAGCCCATGGCCCGTCTCGGCGCGAGCGTCGTGGGCGCCGATGCCGCCGCGCGCAACATCCCCGTCGCGCAGGTCCACGCCGAGGCGCAAGGTCTCGATATCGACTACCGCCACACCACCGCCGAGGACCTGGCGGCGGCCGGCGAGACGTTCGACGTGGTCCTGAATATGGAGGTGGTCGAGCATGTGGCCGATCCGCTGACCTACCTCACGGCCTGCCGCGACCTCCTGCGGCCCGGCGGCCTGATGGTCTGCTCGACCATCAACCGCACCCCGCGCAGCTACGCCATGGCAATCGTCGGCGCGGAATTCGTCATGCGCTGGCTGCCCAAGGGCACGCACGAGTGGCGCAAGTTCATCACGCCGGATGAGCTCTACGACCTGTTGCGCCGCGCGGGCCTCGATCCGGTCGACCGCACCGGCTTCCTCTTCAATCCGGCGACCTGGAGCTGGCGCCTCTCGCGCCGCGATCTTGGCGTGAACTACGTGACGACCAGCCTTCGACCAGCCTGACACCCGGCCTCAGCTCGCGAGCAGAGCGTCGAGCTTGCCGGACCTTTCCATCGAATAGAGGTCGTCGCAGCCGCCGACATGCGTCGCGCCGATGAAGATCTGCGGCACCGTGTGTCGGCCGTTCGCGCGGCGCATCATCTCCTGCCGGCGCTCCGGATCGCCCATGACGTTGTGCTCCGAGAAGCTCACGCCTTTCTCGGAGAGCAGCCTCTTCGCCGCATGACAGAATCCGCAGAGCGGCGACGTGTAGATCTCGACTGACTGCATCGTTTTCCTCTCGACCCTCTCCGGATTATCTAGGCGTCGCGCGCCGCTCTCGCCAGCACCACGACCGACACGCTCGCGGCGGACGCCTGCCGAAGTGCCTCGGTGCAGGCCGTCAGCGTCGCGCCAGAGGTCATGACGTCGTCCACCAGCAGGACGTCGCGTCCGGCGAGCGCCCGCGCCCGGCGCGGATTGACCTCGATCGCGCCCGAGACGTTGGCGAAACGCTCCTCTCGCGACTTGTGGTCCTGCGAGCCGGTGGAGCGGGCGCGGACCAGCGCATCGGGGTGCCAGTCGAGCCCGCACCTGCGCGCCAAACCACGGCCGAGCAACGCTGCCTGATTGTAGCGGCGGCGAATGAGTCGCCAGCGGTGTACCGGCACCGGCACGACGATCGTTTCCGGCCGGAGAAGCGGCTGGGCCGCCCGCGCCATCCACTCGGAAGCGGGACCGACGAGGTCAAGCCGGTCGCCATGCTTCAGCCCGAGCACCAGCCTGCGCGCCACGTCGCGATAGATGGTAGCAGCTCGTCCATGGTCCCACGCCGGCGGGTGGGCGAGACATTCGTCGCAGTGAACCGTATCGCCGCATTCGCCCGGCAGAGGCACACCGCAGCCGTCGCAGACGAGTCCGGTCACGAAGGGGGTCTGACGCCAGCAGGCGCCGCAGAGCATGCCGCCCCCCTCGACGATCTCGCGGCACGCCGCGCACTGGTGTGGCAGGATCAGGTCGACGGCGCGCCTCAGCAAGGCGCCGCTTTGCAATCCCATCGCCATCTCCTACCTCAGCCTCCATGCAGAAGCCGCCCGACCTCGTGGACCTCCCAGCCCTCGTGCGGAATCGCCGGCGGGCGCGTGCCGCTCCGGCGCTCTTCCTGCACGAGGCTGTCGCGGACGAGGCGCAGGAAAGGCTGAACGAGGTTAACAGGGCGTTTACGGATGTCGCCGTCGTCACGCCATGGCCGGAACTATGGCGCGCGCGGCTGCCTGCGGCGCACGTCGTGCCGCCGGACGAGACGCTGGCGCTGGAACAGGGTGCGCATGACCTCGTGATCCACGCGCTGGCGCTGCATTGGGCGAACGATCCCGTGGGTCAGCTGGTGCAGTCGCGGCGGGCGCTTCGTCCCGACGGCCTGCTGCTTGCGGCGCTCTTCGGCGGGCAGACCCTGACGGAACTGCGGGCATCCCTGGCCGAGGCGGAAGCGCGGCTCACCGGCGGTCTCTCGCCGCGCGTGCTGCCGATGGGCGAGATCCGGGACCTCGGCGCATTGTTGCAGCGGGCGGGGCTGGCGCTGCCGGTAGCCGACAGCGCCACGATAAACGTCAACTATCGCTCCGCCTGGCATCTGATGTGCGACCTTCGCGCGATGGGAGAGCAGAATGCGCTCGCGATGCGGCGTCGCCGGCCCACCCGGCGCGCCATCTTCGATGAGGCGAACCGGATCTACGCCTCAAGCTATTCGACCGGTCCCGGCCGCGTTCGAGCCACATTCGAGATCGTCTGGCTGACCGGCTGGGGTCCGTCCGAGGACCAGCCGCAGCCACTTCGGCCGGGCAGCGCGACGGCCCGTCTGGCCGACGCGCTGGGCACGAGCGAACACGGCGCCGGCGATTCGGTCGCGCCCGAGGGCGATTGACGGAGCCGCGGACGCGGTTATTTCCGGAGCATCATCCGAGAGGCGAGGAACTACGACATGCTGGACGCCAAGCCGGGCACACCTTCCATGGGCGACGTCGAAGGCGCGTCCCGTCCCGCTCATGCGCCCGCCGACCATCCCCGCGTCCCCAAAGAGCGCGTGGGCGTCCTGGTTGCCAACCTCGGCACACCGGACGGCTACGATTACTGGTCGATGCGGCGCTACCTGAACGAGTTCCTGTCCGACAGGCGCGTCATCGACTACCCGCGCTGGAAGTGGCAGCCGATCCTACAAGGCATCATCCTGACCAAGCGTCCGTTTTCCTCTGGCGCAGCCTACCGCTCGATCTGGAACGAAAGCCGCGGCGAGAGCCCCCTCGCGACGACCACCAAGGCGCAAACCGACAAAATCGCCCAGCGCATGAAGGAGCGCTATGGCGACTGCGTCGTCGTCGACTACTGCATGCGCTACGGCAATCCCTCGACCCGCTCCCGCGTGGCAGCGCTCGTCGAACAGGGGTGCCACCGCATCGTCTTCTTCCCGCTCTACCCGCAATACGCGGGTGCCACGACCGCGACAGCAAACGACCAGCTGTTCCGCGCTCTCATGGAGCTGAAGTGGCAGCCGGCGGTTCGCACCGTGCCGGCCTACTTCGAGGATCCCGCCTACATCGAGGCGCTGGCCCGTTCGGTCGAGCACACCTATGCCGCGACGGATCCGCGCCCCGACATACTGGTCTGCTCCTATCACGGCGTTCCCGTGCGCTATCTGATGGAGGGCGATCCCTATCATTGCCAGTGCCAGAAGACGACGCGCCTCCTCAAGGAGCGGCTCGGCTGGGCCGACACCGACATCGTCACCACCTTCCAGTCCCGTTTCGGCCCGGAAGAATGGCTGAAGCCATATACGGTCGAAGAAGTCGCGCGGCTGGCGCAAGCGGGCAAGAAGCGCATCGCGGTCATCGCGCCGGCCTTCTCGGCCGACTGCGTCGAGACGCTGGAGGAGATCCAGGAGGAGATCAGGGAAAGCTTCGAGCACGCCGGCGGCGAGTGCTTCACCTACATCCCTTGCCTCAACGACGACGACGCTCATATTGACGCGCTGGCCCGGGTGATCGAGGCAAACGTTGCCGGCTGGCTCGACTGAATGCGACAGTAGAAAGGGCGGAAACGTCAGGTACCTTTCCGTGCCTTAAGGTACGAGCCATTCTGTCGGCCAAGAGGCCGTGGAATTGCCTGCCGCCGGTTTCGTGGACACGAACATGAGTTTGTGTCCATGGAGCTTGGGACATCAGATGAAGGAACGGACGTTCGGCCGAGAGTTCCAGAGTCAGCCGGTGAAGCTGGTGAGGGAGCGTGGCGTCCTAGTTCCGGACCGACGTCTTTCGGCGACGGGCTGATCGAGACGCTGGGCCGCCTCGACAAAATCTGAGGATCACCCGCTGCATGTGCACTTGCGGCAGGAGGGCCGGACCGTATTGACGATGTTACGCAAGAATTCTTGGCGGCCGTCGTCGACACGTCGACACGTCGACACGTCGACATCGGGGCAAGCGCGTGGCGCTCTAATTCACGGGATGAAGCGCTGACAGGCAACTTTAGCGCGACCCTTCTCCCTTGAACTATCGCTACGGTCAGGTGTGCTCGAGGCAAGCTCGGTGAAGGCGAGGCCGCAGGAATGGGGCGCTATTCGCAGCGATGTTCCAATGGTCGCGCATCGCGCCCCCGAGGGCAGATCTCCTGCGGAGGTTGGTGAGGAAACGGCCAAGTGACCTGACGATATCTGGAGCCCGTGGCGATGGCATAGCGCCTACGCGGGTGTTAAGACGACCCGTGTCCATCGATACCGGGGTTCATACCCTCCCGGCCGCGTCCGAACTTGCATGGCGCCGCCGGGACGTTGCACCGCCCGGGTGTCGGACGACAGTTCGATAAGGGAGGCATGGATGAAGATCCGCCACATACTCGCGCCCGGCATCGCCCTGGCGCTTTTCGCCGGAACGGCGGGCGCGCAGACGCTCGTCTACTGCTCGGAAGGCTCGCCCGAGGGCTTCGACCCGGCGCTTTATACCGCCGGCACGACCTTCGACGCGTCGTCGCATACGGTCTACAACCAACTCGTCGAGTTCGTGACCGGTACGACGGAGGTCGTCCCCGGTCTTGCCGAGAGCTGGGAGGTGTCGGAGGACGGCACCAGCTACACCTTCACCCTGCGGCCCGGCGTCCAGTTCCACTCCAATGACCAGTTCACGCCGACGCGGGAGCTGAACGCCGACGACGTGATCTTCACGTTCGAGCGGCAGATGGACGCGGAGAACCCGTACCACGAGTACGCGGGCTCGTGGGAATACTTCAACTCGATGTCGATGCCCGACCTGATCGAGACGATCGAGAAGGTCGACGACATGACGGTGCGGTTCAACCTGAGCCGGCCGGAGGCGCCGTTCATCGCCAACCTCGCGATGGATTTCGCGTCGATCATGTCGAAGGAATACGCCGACGCGATGGTCGAGGCCGGCACCCCCGAGGCGCTGAACCAGCGTCCGATCGGGACCGGGCCGTTCCAGTTCGTCGATTACCAGACCGACGCGGTGATCCGCTACGCAGCCAACGAGAACTACTGGGAAGAGGGCCTGCCGAAGGTAGAGAACCTCGTCTTCGCGATCACGCCCGACGCCTCGGTCCGCTACCAGCGGCTGCAGGCGGGTGAGTGCCACGTGATGCCCTATCCGAACCCCGCCGATGTCGCTGCGATGCAGGAGAACCCGGACATCGAGGTTCTGGAGCAGGAAGGTCTCAACGTCGGCTATCTGGCCTACAACACTCAGATGGAGCCGTTCGACAACCCGCGGGTGCGCCAGGCGCTCAACATGGCGATCGACAAGCAGGCGATCATCGACGTCGTGTTCCAGGGCTCCGGGCAGATCGCCAAGAACCCGATTCCGCCGACGATGTGGTCCTACAACGAGGCGGTCGAGGACGATCCGTACGATCCCGAGCAGGCGCGCCAGATCCTCGAGGAGGAGGGCGTGACGGATCTCGCGATGAACATCTGGGCGATGCCGGTGCAGCGGCCCTACAACCCCAACGCGCGGCGGATGGCTGAACTGATCCAGGAGGACTTCTCCGAGATCGGCGTCGACGTCGACATCGTCTCCTACGAGTGGGGCGAGTACCTTGAGCGGTCGTCGGACGTGGATCGTGACGGTGCGGTGCTGCTGGGCTGGACCGGCGACAACGGCGATCCGGACAACTTCCTCGCCGTGCTGCTGAGCTGCGACGCGGTCGGCGGCGCGAACCGGGCGCAGTGGTGCCACGAGCCATTCGACGAGCTGGTGATGGAGGCGAAGACCCTGCCGACCCAGGAGGAGCGTGCGGCGCTCTACGAGGAGGCGCAGGTGGTCTTCAAGGAGCAGGCGCCGTGGGCGACGATCGCACACTCCGTCGTGTTCATGCCGGTGCGGCCCGAGGTCGAGGGCTACAAGGTCCACCCGCTCGGCGGCCACATCTTTGACGAGGTCAGCCTCTCGCAGTGACGCGAGGCCGGCCGGCGGGGCCAAGTCCCGCCGGCCAAAACGGAGGAAGCGGATGTCCGACCGCTATCCCGAGATTATTTCCGTGGCGCGGCAGCTGGGTGTCGACGCCGTGGCCCTGGTGCCGGGGCCGAACATCGCCCGCCTGACCGGCCACGACTTCATGTCGCACGAGCGGCCGCTTTTGCTTGTCGTCCCTGCCGAAGGGGCGCCCGCTGCCATCGTGCCGAACCTCGAGCTGGGCTCTTGGGCTGCAGTCGGTTTCGAGGGCGAGATCTTCGACTGGCGCGATCAGGACGGCTACGCCGGCGCCTTCGCCGCGCCCTGGATCATGCGCGGCAATCATCAGGAACTGGAGCCAGGCGTGGTCTTCACCGACGAACCCGGCCTGCACTGCGAAGGCGCATTCGGCATCAGGATAGAGGACGACGTCCTTGTGACGGAGGGTGGCTGCCGCTCACTTACCACCTTCGCGCGCGAACTGAGGGTCGTCGGCTGATGCTGCGCTACATCCTCGCACGCCTCATCACCTTCGTGCCGACCTTCGTCGGCGTGACGCTGATCTCGTTCGCCTTCATCCGCGTCCTGCCGGGCGACCCGATCATCGTCATGGCCGGCGAGCGTGGGATGACGCAGGAGCGCTACGACGAGCTCGTCCAGCGCTTCGGCTTCGACCAGCCGCTCTACCTGCAGTTCTGGGACTACCTGACCGGCGTGGTGCAGGGCGACCTCGGCCGTTCGTTCATCACCAACCGCCCGGTCTGGGACGAATTCTTCACGCTCTTTCCCGCGACGCTCGAGCTCTCGATCTGCGCGATCATCTTTGCCACGCTGATCGGCCTGCCGGCGGGCGTCATCGCCGCCGTCTACCGCGGCAAGTTCTTCGACCGGGCACTGATGTCCACGGCGCTGGTGGGCTACTCGATGCCGATCTTCTGGTGGGCGCTGCTGCTCATCATCGTGTTCTCGGGGAACCTCGGCTGGACACCGGTGTCGGGGCGGATGAGCCTCATGTACTTCTTCGATGACGTTACGGGATTTATGCTGATCGACTCGCTGCTCTCCGGTCAGGCCGGCGCGTTCACGTCGGCGGTGCAGCACCTGATCCTGCCCACGATCGTGCTGGGCACCATTCCCCTCGCGGTGATCGCGCGACAGACCCGCTCGGCCATGCTCGAGGTGCTGAGCGAGGACTACATCCGCACCGCGCGGGCCAAGGGCTTGCGCCCCGCGCGGGTCAACGGACTCCACGCGCTCAGGAACGCGATGATCCCGGTCGTCACCGTGATCGGCCTCTCAGTCGGCACGCTACTCGCTGGCGCAATCCTGACCGAGACGATCTTCTCCTGGCCCGGCATCGGCAAGTGGATGGTCGATTCGATCTTCCGCCGCGACTATCCGGTGGTGCAGGGCGGGCTCCTGCTGATCGCGCTCATGGTGATGATCGTGAACCTGACAGTGGATCTGCTCTACGGCCTCATCAACCCCAAGATCCGCAAGCGCTGATGGCCGACGCATCCTCACAGATCGCCCGCACCGTCCCGACGCGCCGCCCCGGCCGCCTGTCCGAGTTCTGGCGCTATTTCCGCGAGAACCGCGGCGCCGTCATGGGCCTCTATGTGTTCGCGGTCTTTGCCTTCGTCGCCGTCTTCGCCGACCTGATCGCGCCCTACGACCCGACGGCGCAATTCCGGCAGCACGTCCTGCAGCCGCCGTTCTGGCAGGCGGGGGGCAGCTGGCAGTTCCCGCTCGGCACCGATCCGCTGGGGCGCGACATGCTCTCGCGCCTGATCCACGGAGCGCGGTTCTCGTTCTTCGTCGGCATCGTGGTCGTGGTGGTCGCGGCGACGGGCGGCGTGATAATGGGCCTGCTGGCGGGCTTCGCACCCAAGTGGCTCGACACGCTGATCATGCGGCTGATGGACATCATCCTGGCCTTCCCGACGCTGCTGCTGGCGCTCGTGCTGGTGGCGATCCTCGGGCCGTCGCTGATCAACGCGATGATTGCGATCGCGCTGGTGCTGCAGCCGCACTACGTCCGGCTCACCCGCGCCTCGGTCATAAACGAGCGGACGAAGGACTACGTCACCTCGGCCAAGGTGGCGGGGGCCGGGTTGCCGCGGCTGATGTTCGTGACGGTGCTGCCGAACTGCCTGGCGCCGATCATCGTGCAGGCGGCGCTGAGCTTTTCGACCGCCATTCTCGACGCCGCGGCGCTGGGCTTTCTCGGCATGGGGGCGCAGCCGCCGACGCCGGAATGGGGCACCATGCTGGCCGAGGCGCGCGAGTTCATCCTCCGCGCCTGGTGGGTGGTCACGTTCCCGGGCCTCGCAATCCTGGTGACCGTGCTCGCGATCAACCTCATGGGCGACGGCCTGCGCGACGCCCTCGACCCCAAGCTGAAGCGGAGCTGACGATGGCGCTGCTGACGATCCGAAACCTTACGGTAGAGTTCGCGACCGCCTCCGGAGCGTTCCGGGCGGTGGACAGCGTCGACGTCGACATCGACCGCGGCGAGATCCTGGCGATCGTCGGCGAGTCCGGCTCGGGCAAGTCCGTCTCAATGCTGGCGACGATGGGCCTCCTGCCCTGGACCGCCACGATCACCGCCGAGCGGATGGAGTTCGACGGCACCGACCTGCGCAGCCTATCGGGCCCGGCGCGGCGTCGGCTGATCGGCAAGGACATTGCGATGATCTTCCAGGAGCCGATGTCGTCGCTGAACCCCTGCTTCACCGTCGGCTTCCAGATCCGCGAGGCGCTGAAGCAGCATCTCGACCTCGACAAGAAGGGCCGGCAGGCGCGCGCGGTCGAGCTCTTCGAGATGGTGGGCATCCCGGACCCCGAGCGGCGGCTCAAGGCGTTCCCGCACCAGCTCTCGGGCGGCATGAACCAGCGGGTGATGATCGCCATGGCGATCGCCTGCAAGCCGCGGCTGCTGATCGCGGACGAGCCGACCACGGCGCTCGACGTGACGATCCAGGCGCAGATCCTCGACCTGCTGACCGATCTCCAGAAGGAGACGGGGATGGCGCTGATCCTAATCACCCACGACATGGGCGTGGTGGCCGAGACGGCGGAGCGGGTGGCGGTGCAGTACGCCGGGCAGAAGGTCGAGGACCAGCCTGTCACCGACCTCTTCGCCCGGCCGCACCACCCTTATACAGCGGCGCTGCTCGCGGCCCTGCCGGAGCGCGCTACCGAGCGCCGGCTGCCCACCATCCCCGGCGTGGTGCCGGGGCAGCACGACAAGCCGGTCGGCTGCCTGTTCTCGCCGCGCTGCAAGTTCGCCGACGAGCGCTGCCGCCAGGTGCCGCCGCCGGTGCAGCCGCCGGCCATCGGCTTTGCCCGCTGCCACTATCCCCTGAACGTGCCCGCCGAGGTCGAGACCGCATGAACGCCCCCGTCGTCATCGCCGAGGATCTGGGCCGCGACTACGAGGTCGGCGGCGGCATGTTCTCCAGACCTCAGACGGTGCGCGCGGTCGCCGGCGCATCGTTCACGCTCGCCCCCGGCAAGACGCTCGCCATCGTGGGCGAATCCGGCTGCGGCAAGTCCACGCTCGCCCGCATGATCACGCTCATCGAAGAGCCGACGTCGGGGCGGCTGACGATCGACGGGATCGAGGCCACGCCGGACCGCTGGGCCGAGTTGCGCACCCACGTCCAGATCGTGTTCCAGGACCCCTACGGTTCGCTCAACCTGCGTCAGCGGGTCGGCGCGATCCTTGAGGAACCGCTCAAGATCAACCGACGCGACATGAGTGCCAAGGAGCGCCAAGAGAAGGCGCGCGAGATGATGCGCCTCGTCGGCCTGCGGGAGGAGCATTACGACCGCTACCCGCACATGTTCTCGGGCGGCCAGCGGCAGCGGATCGCCGTAGCGCGGGCGCTCATGCTCGAGCCGAAGCTCCTGGTGCTGGACGAGCCGGTCTCGGCGCTCGACCTTTCGATCCAGAGCCAGATCCTGAACCTGCTGATCGACCTGCAGGAGAGGCTGCAGCTCGCCTACCTCTTCATCTCGCACGACCTGTCGGTGGTGAAGCACATTGCCGACGACGTGGTGGTGATGTATCTCGGGCGGCCGGTCGAGGCGGGGCCGAAGGACGAGGTCTTTGCGGCGCCGCGGCACCCTTACACCAAGGCGCTGCTCTCAGCGACGCCAAGCGCAGACCCCGCGCTGCGCAAGCAGCGGATCAAGTTGCAGGGCGAACTGCCGTCGCCGCTGGCCGTGCCGCCGGGCTGCCCCTTCGCGCCACGCTGCTGGAAGACGCAGGAGAAATGCCGGGCGGAGCGTCCGTGGCTGGAGGGCGAGCCGCACCCGGCCGCCTGCTTCTTCCCGGAGAACTGAGGCTTCGGACTGACGGCCCGACGCGCGGCGACCGGGCCTAGCCGCTGCCTGACTTCCGCTTCGCCTCCGTGGCCTCTTTCTTCGCAGGCGTCTTCTTCGCAGGCGCTTTCTTGCTTTTGGCCGGTGGCGTCGCCTTCTTGCGGCCGCCCTTCTTCGCAGCCTTCTCCTCGACGAGGCGCACGGCCTCTTCCAGCGTCAGGTCCGCCGGCTCCACGTCTTTGGGCAGCGTCGCGTTGACCTTCTCCCACTTCACGTAGGGCCCGTAGCGACCGGCCAACACCGAAATTGCACCGCCCTTCTCTGGATGGTCGCCTAGCTCGCGCAGCGGTTTGGCAGCCGTCCGACCGCGGCCGGGCTTGCTGGCCAGGACCTCGACCGCGCGGTTCATACCGACGGTGAAGACCTCCTCCACTTCAGGCAGATTTGCATAGGTTCGTCCATGCTTGACGTAGGGGCCGTAGCGGCCGATGCCGGCCTCGACCGGCTCGCCGTCCTCGGGATGCGGGCCGATCTCGCGAGGGAGGGAGAGAAGCATCAACGCCTTCTCTAGGTCGATGTCCTCCACCGACCAGCCCTTGGGCAGGCTGGCGCGCGGCGGCTTCGGCTGCTCCTCCGTGGGCTCGCCGCGCTGGACGTAGGGACCGAAGCGGCCGGTGCGCAGGCTGATCGGGTCGCCCTGGTCGTGGCCGAGCAGCTTCCCGTCCGGGCCGATGGCGTCGTCCTCGCCGCCCGGCGCGGAAAGCGGCCTCGTGTAGCGGCACTCGGGGTAGTTCGAGCAGCCGATGAAGGCGCCGCCCGAGCGCGCCGTCTTGAGGTTGAGCCGACCCTGCCCGCAGTTCGGGCAGAGGCGCGGGTCGGTGCCGTCCTCGCGCGGGGGATAGAGGTGCGGAGCGAGGACCTCGTCAATCTTCTCCAGCACCTCCCCGATGCGGAGGTCGGACGTCTCGGCCAGCGCGGCGGAGAAGTCGCGCCAGAAGCGGTCGAGCACCTCCTTCCAGTCCCGGTCGCCTGCTGACACATCGTCAAGCTGGGACTCGAGGTCCGCCGTGAAGTCGTACTCGACGTAGCGCCGGAAGTAGTTGGCGAGGAACGCGGTAACCAGCCGCCCCTTGTCCTCGGGGATCAGCCGGTTCTTGTCCTTGCGGACATAGCCGCGGTCCTGGATCGTGGTGACGATCGAGGCATAGGTCGAGGGGCGGCCGATTCCTAGCTCCTCCATCTTCTTGACCAGCGTCGCCTCGGTATAACGCGGCGGCGGCTGGGTGAAATGCTGCTCCGGCGTGACCGACTGCTTCTTCGCCGCCTCACCCTGATGGATCTGCGGCAGACGCTTGTCTTCGTCGTCGGCCGGCTCGTCACGCCCCTCCTCGTACACCTTGAGGAAGCCGTCGAAGAGCACGACCTGACCCGTCGCGCGCAGCCCGACCTCGCCATCCGCGCTGCCGACCTCGACGGTCGTGCGCTCCAGCCGCGCGGCCTCCATCTGGCTCGCCAGCGTCCGCTTCCAGATCAGGTCGTAGAGCTTGCGCTGATCCGGCTCGGATACCCGCAGCTTGTCGGGCGCCAGCGCCATGTCCGTCGGCCGGATGCACTCGTGCGCCTCCTGCGCGTTCTTCGCCTTGTTCTTGTACATCCGCGGGCTCTTCGGGACGTAGTCCGCGCCGTAGCGGTCCTTGATCGCGTCGCGCGCCGCCATGACTGCCTCGGGCGCCATGTCGATGCCGTCGGTCCGCATGTAGGTGATGAGACCCGCCTCGTAGAGCCGCTGGGCCGCCGACATCGTCGCCCGGGCGCCGAAGCCGAACTTGCGCGACGCCTCCTGCTGGAGCGTCGAGGTCATGAAGGGCGGCGCCGGGTTCCGGCTGGCAGGCTTCGCCTCGACCGACTGCACGATCAGATCGCGTGAGGTGACAGCCTGCACCGCCAGTTCGGCCGCGGTGCCGTCACCGATGTCGTAGCGGTCGAGCTTCTTGCCGGCGAGGGTGACGAGGCGCGCCTCGTAGGTCTGGCCGCGCGGCGTCTCGAGAAGCGCGGTCACCGACCAATACTCGCGCGGCCGGAACGCCTCGATCTCCATCTCGCGCTCGACGATCAGGCGCAGGCAGACCGACTGCACCCGGCCCGCCGACTTGGCGCCGGGCAGCTTGCGCCAGAGCACGGGCGAGAGCTTGAAGCCCACGAGGTAGTCGAGCGCGCGGCGGGCGAGGTAGGCCTCGACCAGCTCCATGTCGACGCCGCGCGGGTTCTTCATCGCCTCGGTCACGGCGGCCTTGGTGATGGCGTTGAAGACCACGCGGCTGACCGGCGTGTCCTTCTTGAGTGCCCGGCGCTTGGTCAGCGCCTCCTGCAGGTGCCACGAGATCGCCTCGCCCTCGCGATCGGGGTCGGTGGCGAGGATCAGGGCGGGGTCCTTTTTTAGCGCCTCTGCGATCGCGCGCACGTGTTTCTGGCTGTCCGACGCCACCTCCCACAGCATCTCGAACTGCTGGTTTGGATCGACGGAGCCATCCTTGGGCGGCAGGTCGCGCACATGCCCGTAGGACGCCAGCACGGTGTAGTCGTCGCCAAGATACTTGTTGATTGTCTTGGCCTTGGCAGGCGACTCGACGACGACGACGGGCATGGGAGTCCTTCCGAATTGGCGCCGGGGGCGACGGCGGCGCAAGATGTGGGCTACCCCCGCGCCTTGTCAATCCGGCTTCTGGCGGGGGATCAGGCCAGTGACAGAAGGCCGCCCGGCTGGCGCTGGATGCGCCCTTCGAGCTCCAGCGACGTGAGTTCCGGCGACACCTCCGCCGCCGTAAGGCCGAGGTCGCGGATAAGCTGGTCCTCAGCGACCGGGCTCGGCCCGAGCCGCGACAGGATCGCGGCGTGGAGGTCGCCCGCGGTCGCGGCAGGTGGTCGCGCGGGGCCCTTGTCCTGTCGCGGAGTCGTACGTCCGGGCGTCGGTGCGGTGGCGGGACGCCGCGCGGGCTGCGCCTCACCCAGCACTTCCAGGACGTCGCGGGCGTCGCGGACGAGCACGGCGCCATCGCGGATCAGGCCGTTGCAGCCTGCGGCACGGGCGTCGAACGGATGGCCCGGAACGGCGAGCACCTCGCGTCCCTGGTCGAGGGCATTGCGCGCGGTGATGAGGCTGCCGGACTTCGCCGCGGCCTCCACCACTACGACGGCGCGGGCGAGGCCGGAGACGATGCGGTTGCGCCGGGGAAAGTGCCGTGCCGTCGGCTTCATGCCCATTGGCTGCTCCGAGAGCAGGAGCCCCTGCTCTGCGATCCGCTGCGCCAGCCCCTCGTTCTCGGGCGGGTAGACGGCGTCGACGCCGCCCGCCATCGCGGCAACCGTGCCGCCGGCCAGCGCCGTCTCGTGCGCCGCGGCGTCCACGCCACGGGCGAGGCCGGAGACGACGACCCAGCCCGCCTGCGACAGGTCGTGCGCCAGGGCCCGCGTCATCCGCAGCCCGAGACTCGAGGCGTTGCGGGCCCCGACGAGCGCGACCATCGGTCGCTCCAGCAGCCGCACGTCGCCGAGAGTCCAGAGGATCGGCGGCGGGTCGGCCAGCTCGGTCAGCGCCCATGGATATCCTCGGCTGCCCCAAGCGATGAATTGCGCGCCGGCCGCGCGCCCTGCGCGTAGCTCGGCCGCCGCGACGCCGGGCGGACAGGGAGCATAGCCCGTCGCGCCGGCCGCCTGCGCGACCCTTGGCAGCGCCTCCAGAGCGGCGGCCGCGCTGCCATGCTCGGCCATCAGGCGAAAGAAGGTCGCCGGGCCGACCCGGCGCGAGCGCAAGAGGCGAAGCCAGTCAAGCTGCGCTTCCGCTGAGGTGGGTGGGGTGAGGGAGTTCTCGGAAGTGGGGATTTCCGCGACCATCCTGACCTCGCCAACTTGCAGCGCCGTCTCTAGAGGCCGCATGCTTAACAGAGTATAAACGCCGCTCAGGCGGCCGATCCGCCCACCGTGAGCCCGCCGACCAGCAGCGTGGGCTGCCCGACCCCGACCGGCACCCACTGGCCCGCCTTGCCGCAATTGCCGATCCCCGGGTCGAGCGTCATGTCGTTACCGATACCGCGGATCTTCTGCAGCGCCGTCGCGCCGTCGCCGATCAGCGTCGCGCCGCGCACCGGCGCGCCTATCTTGCCGTTCCGCACGCGATAGGCCTCGGTGCAGGAAAAAACGAACTTGCCGCTCGTGATGTCGACCTGACCGCCGCCGAAGCCGACGGCGTAGATGCCGTCCGGCACGTCGGCCACGATGTCGGCGGGGTCCGACCCGCCCGCCAGCATGTAGGTGTTGGTCATGCGCGGCATCGGCGCGTGCTCGAAGCTTTCGCGGCGGCCGTTGCCGGTGGGACTCACACCCATCAGCCGGGCGTTCTGACGATCTTGCATGTAGCCGACGAGGATCCCGTCCTCGATCAGCACCGTCCTGTTCGACGGCGTCCCTTCGTCGTCGACGCTGATCGAGCCGCGGCGATCCGGGATCGTCCCGTCGTCGAGAACGGTGACGCCCGGCGCGGCGACGCGCTGACCCATCAGTCCGGCGAAGGCCGAGGATTTCTTACGGTTGAAATCACCCTCCAGCCCGTGCCCGACCGCCTCGTGCAGCAGGATGCCGGGCCAGCCGGCGCCGAGCGCCACGTCCATGACGCCCGCGGGGGCCGGTTCCGCACGCAGGTTCACGAGCGCGATGCGAAGCGCCTCCCGCGCCGACGCCTCCCACGTATCCCGCGCGATCAGCCCGGCGATGCCGGTGCGCCCGCCGCTGCCGTGGCTGCCGCTCTCTCGCCGGCCGTTCTCCTCGACAATCACGCTGATGTTGAGGCGAGTCATCGGCCGCACGTCTCGTACCCTGTGACCCTCCGGCCGCAGGATCTCGACCTCCTGCAGCGACGCGGCGAGCGTGGCGGAGACCTGCCGCACCCGCGGGTCGAGCGCGCGGGCGAAGGCGTCGATCTCGGCCAGCGTATCGACCTTGAGCGGGAATGCGGCGTCATCGAGCGGATCGGCGTCGGTGTAGAGTCGGCGGTTCGTGGGTGGGGGCGCGTCCGCGATCTTGCCGCCGCCGTCGCCGACCGCCAGCCGCGCCGTCTCGGCGGCCCGCCGCAGTGCCGCCTCCGAGATATCGGTCGAATGGGCATAGCCCGCCGTCTCGCCCCGAACGGCGCGCAGTCCGAACCCCTCGGCAGCGTCGTAGCTTGCGGTCCTGATGCGGCCGTCGTCGAAGACCAGCACCTCCGAATGGCGCCGCTCGAGGAACAGTTCGCCATCGTCGCCACCGCTCACCGCCTCCCTCAGGAGGGTCAGCGCAATATGCTCGTCGAGATCGCGCTCGAAAGGGCGGAAAGGGCCGTCGGTCATGCTCATGCTCCTCTCGGAGGCGCCGCGGCGGCCGATTGCCGCAATCCTGCGCCTTGTTCGCCCGCGGCATATATGGTTTTAAGCGCGCGACACACAACGCCTGGCCCGCTCGGCGCGGCCTACCTTCGGACAGGATGAAGACGATGGCACCGAAGACTCTCGCCCTTGCCTCGGCGGCAACCCTCATCGCGACCGGCGCGGCGCGGGCTCAGGACGGTCTGGAGGACCTGCCGATCATCGGCAAGCCATTGCAGGGCGAGATGGGCTTCCAGCCGGCCGTTACCGACATCGCGCGCGACCTGCACTGGCTCGACAACATGGTGCTGGTGATCATCACCGCAATCGTCCTGCTGATCACCGCGCTGCTCGGCTGGGTGGCGTTCCGCTACAGCCAGAATCGCAACGCCGTTCCCGCGCGCTTCACCCACAATTCGCCCATCGAGATCGCCTGGACGATCGTGCCGATCATCGTTCTCGTCTTCATCGGCGCCTTCTCGCTCCCGGTTCTTTTCGAGCAGCAGGAGATTCCGGAGGCCGACGTCACCATCAAGGCCACCGGCTATCAGTGGTACTGGGGCTACGAGTATCCGGATCACGAGTTCGGGTTCGAGAGCTTCATGCTGACGCGGGAAGAGCTAGAGGATTATGGCTACACGCAGGACGAGTATCGGCTCGCCACCGACACGGCGGTCGTGGTCCCCACGGGCGCGACAGTCGTCGTTCAGGTCACCGGCGCCGACGTGATCCATTCATGGACCATCCCGGCGTTCGGCGTGAAGCAGGACGGGGTTCCCGGACGCCTGGCGGAACTCTGGTTCGAGGCAGACCAGGAGGGCGTCTACTTCGGCCAATGCTCCGAACTCTGCGGGATCGACCACGCCTTCATGCCGATCACCGTCAAGGTCGTCAGCCCCGAGGCATATGAGGCGTGGCTCGACAGCGCGATCGAGCAGTACGCGGGCAAGCCGCGCGCCATCGACGTGGCGTCGGCCGAGTAGGGCGGCGGGTTCCCGTATGAGCGACGTGGATTACGACCGGCTCCAGGGCGAGGCGCAGTTCGGCGACTACGTGGCCCTGCTCAAGCCCCGGGTCATGTCGCTCGTGGTGTTCACCGCAGCGGTCGGACTGCTAGTGGCCCCGGTGCCGGTGCACCCGATGGTGGCCTTCGCCGCCATCCTCTTCATCGCCATCGGAGCGGGGGGATCTGGCGCGCTCAACATGTGGTGGGACGCCGACATCGACGAGCTGATGAAGCGAACTCGCGGACGGCCCGTGCCGTCCGGTCGCCTGACCGCGGGCGACGCGCTCTCGCTCGGGCTTGCACTGTCGGGCTTTGCCGTGGTGATGCTGGCGCTCGCGGCGAACCTGTTCGCGGCCGCGCTGCTCGGCTTCACGATCTTCTTCTATGCCGTCGTCTACACAATGTGGCTCAAGCGATTGACGCCGCAGAACATCGTGATCGGCGGTGCCGCGGGGGCGTTCCCGCCGATGATTGGCTGGGCCGTGGCGACGGGTGGCGTCTCGATCGAGTCGGCCATGATGTTCATGCTGATCTTCATGTGGACGCCGCCGCATTTCTGGGCGCTCGCCCTCTTCATGCGATCCGACTACGACGATGCCGGTGTACCGATGCTGACGGTGACGCACGGGCGGCGTATCACGCGGCGGCACATCCTGGTCTACACGCTGTTGCTGGTCCCGGTCTCGCTGGCGCTCGCGGTCAGCTCGATCGGCGGGCCGGTCACTCTTGTTGCAGCCCTCGTCCTCAACGCGCAGTTCCTGCTCGGCGCGCTGCGGATCGCCCGCCGCGACGAGGCGCAGGCCGAGGATGACCGCTACGCCGTCGAGAAGGCGGTGTTCCGCACCTCGCTCTACTACCTCTTCCTGCATTTTGGAGCGCTGCTATGCGACGCGGCCCTGCGCACGGCAGGCTGGGTCTGATGGCGCTGAAGGTCGAGCATGAGATGCACCGGCGCCGCAGGTCGCGGAACGTCGGGCTGGGGTTGGTGCTGGTGGCGCTGATCGGCGTCGTCTTCGGCCTCTCCGTCGTGAAGATCACCACGGGCGAGAGCATGGAGGGCTATGACCACGCCCTGCGCCCGCAACTGGTGGAGGACGATCGGTGAACGGACCGCGCAAGACGCTCGCCCTCACGGTGGGCACGGTTCTCTTCATGGGGTCGCTCGCCTGGGCCTCGGTCCCGCTTTATGACTGGTTCTGCCGCGTCACCGGCTACGGAGGCGCGACAAGCGTCGCCTCCCAGGGCTCCGACCGGATCCTCGACCAGACCATCACCGTGCGCTTCGATGCGTCGCTCGAGCGCGACATGCCGTGGACCTTCCGCCCCGCGCAGCGTGAGATGGAGGTCCGCGTCGGCGAGACCGGCCTCGCCTTCTACGAGGCGTCGAACCCGACCGACCGGCCGGTCGCTGGCCAGGCCAGCTACAACGTCAGCCCTTTCGACGCCGGCGGCTTCTTCACCAAAATCGACTGCTTCTGCTTCACTGAACAGGTGCTGCAGCCGGGCGAGACCGTGCAAATGCCGGTGACCTTCTACATCGACCCGGCCATCGTCGACGACCGTGATGCCAAGTACGTGCGGCAGATCACGCTATCCTACACCTTCTACCACATCGACCTGCCGCAGGAGCATGCGGCCCTTGAATCGACGGACCCGGCGGTCCAGAAAGCCGTCCAATAGGGGAAGCAGAGATGGCGCACGAAAAGAACCACGACTATCACATCCTGCATCCGTCGGTCTGGCCGTTCCTCGGCGCCGTCGGGGGATTCATCATGCTGTTCGGCGGCGTGATCTGGATGCACGGCTCCGGCCCGTGGACGTTCCTGATCGGCGCGGTTGTGGTGGCCTATGTCATGTTCGCCTGGTGGAGCGACGTGGTCGCCGAGTCGGCCCAGGGGGATCACTCTCCCGTCGTGCGGATCGGCCTGCGCTACGGATTCATCCTCTTCATCATGTCCGAAGTCATGTTCTTTGCGGCGTGGTTCTGGTCGTTCTTCAAGCACGCCATGTACCCGATGGAAGCCTTTTCCGAAGGGCAGTGGCCGCCCCCGTCGATCGAGACGTTCGACCCTTGGCACCTCCCGCTGATCAACACGCTGATCCTTCTCTGTTCGGGTGCAGCGGCGACTTGGGCGCACCACGCCCTGGTGCACGAGAACAACCGCACGGACATGCGCAACGGCCTGATCCTGGCCATAGTGCTGGGCGTCCTATTCACCTTCTTCCAGGCGTACGAGTACAGCCACGCGGCGTTCGGCTTCTCCGGCAACATCTACGGCGCCAACTTCTTCATGGCGACGGGATTTCACGGCGTGCACGTCATCATCGGCACGGTGTTCCTCTTCGTCTGTCTCCTGCGACTGATGAGGGGACATTTTTCGCCGGAGAAGCACGTGGGCTTCGAGGCGGCTGCCTGGTACTGGCACTTCGTCGACGTCGTCTGGCTGTTTCTCTTCGCGGCGATATACATCTGGGGCTCCTGACGGCGTCCCGATGAGCTTCGTGAGATTTCTGGAGCGCGCGGCGCGGCTGCGCGCTCCTTGCGTCCCGCGTCCCCGATGATGCGCCGCGCGATCCTTCCTCTCCTCTTCGGAACGATCGGCTGCGCCATCCTGATTGCGCTGGGAAGCTGGCAGTTGCAGCGGCTTTACTGGAAGAGCGAGGTTCTTGCCGAGATCGAGTCGCGGCTGTCGGCCGTCCCGGTGCCGCTGCCACGCGAGCCAGATCCGTCTGCCGATCGATTCCTCCCCGTCGAGGTCAGCGGAAGATTGCTGCCGCCACCTGCGCGCGTTCTGACGGCCGTCAGCGGCGTCGGGCCCGCCTACCGGTTGATATCGCCATTTCTGACCGCGGACGGGCGCCGCATCATGGTGGATCGCGGAATCGTGCCGCAGGACGCCGCCACGGAGGCGCTCGACTATACTGGCTCCGCAACTGTCCGCGGCAACCTGCACTGGCCGGACGAGGTGGACGGGTTCACTCCGGAGCCCGACCCCGCTGCCGGACTTTGGTACGCGCGCGACGTGTCGGCAATGGCCGAGTCGCTCGAGACGGAGCCCATTCTCGTCGTCGCCCGCGAGATCTCTGGAGATCCTGCCATCCCGCAGCCGATCGACACCACCGGCATCCCGAACAATCACCTCGAGTACGCGCTGACGTGGTTCAGCCTTGCCGCGGCGTGGGCCGGGATGACAGGCCTGCTTCTGTGGCGTATCAGGCAGCGGCCTGAGTGAGGGATCGGATGCGGTACGTGTCGACGCGGGGGCAGGCCCCGGAACTTATCTTCGAGGACACGATGCTAACCGGCCTCGCACGCGACGGCGGTCTGTACGTGCCTGCTGCGGTACCGCACATCGATGCGCGCGACATCCGGGCGCTGGCGGGCGTGCCGTACGAGGAGGCGGCGTTCCGCGTCATTCGCCCCTTCGTCGGCGAGACGTTCGACGAGGCGACCCTGCGCCGCCTGATCGAGGACGCCTACCGAGACTTCGGCCACGCCGCCCGCGCGCCGCTGGTGCAGCTCGCGCCCGGGCACTTCCTGCTCGAGCTGTTCCACGGGCCGACGCTGGCCTTCAAGGACTTCGCGATGCAGTTGATCGGCCGGATGTTCCAGGAGGTTCTGACCCGGCGCAAGCAGCGCATCACCATCGTCGGCGCGACCAGCGGCGACACCGGAAGTGCTGCGATCGAGGCGTTCCGCGGGCTCGAGAACGTCGACGTCTTCATCCTCTTCCCCTACGGCCGCGTCAGCGACGTGCAGCGCCGTCAAATGACCACGCCGGACGAGGCGAACGTGCATGCGGTCGCCGTTGATGGCGACTTCGACGACTGCCAAGCTGCGGTGAAGGAGATGTTCGCCGACGCCACGTTCCGCGACGAGGTCGGATTGGCGGCCGTCAACTCGATCAACTGGGCACGAGTGCTGGCGCAAACCGTCTACTATTTCACCGCGGCCGTCGCCCTCGGCGCACCCCACCGGCGCGTCAGCTTCACGGTGCCAACGGGCAATTTCGGCGATATATTTGCGGGGCTCATCGCCAAGCGTATGGGACTGCCGATCGACCGGCTGGTCGTGGCCACCAATCGCAACGACATCCTGCATCGCACCCTGACGAGCGGTGCGCATCAGAAGGCAGGGGTTGCGCCGACGATCAGCCCGTCGATGGACATCGAAGTCAGCTCGAATTTCGAGCGCGCGCTGTTCGAAGTCTACGACCGTGACGGCCCTGCCGTCTCGCAGCTCATGTTCGAATTGCGCGCGGGCGGCTTCGACCTGAGCCAAGGGGCGCTGGCGCGGCTGCGCGAGGACTTCGATAGCGGCCGCTGCGACGAGGACGAGACCGCGGCGACGATCACGCGCGTCCGGCGCGAGACCGGGCAGATTATCTGCCCCCACACCGCCGTCGGCGCCAAGGTCGCGGCCGAGCGACTGGACCCCGCGGTGCCGATGGTGACGCTGGCCACCGCGCACCCCGCGAAATTTCCCGATGCGGTTGAGCGGGCCACCGGGCATCGTCCGCCGCTGCCGCCGCGCATGGCTGACCTGATGGAGCGGCCAGAACGGGTGGTTCGGGCGCCGAACGACCTCACCGCCCTGAAGACCCTGATACGGGAGCGTCGCAGCTCGTGAACGTCCAGATCGCCACACTCTCCAACGGCTTCCGCATCGTGACCGAGCGCATGCCGGGTCTCGCCTCCGCTTCGCTCGGCGTCTGGATCAGCGCTGGCGGCCGGCACGAGCGCGTCGAGCAGAACGGGATCGCGCACTTTCTCGAGCACATGGCGTTCAAGGGCACGCGGCGCCGCAACGCGCGCCAGATCGCCGAGGCGATCGAGGACGTCGGCGGCTACCTCAACGCCTACACCAGCCGCGAGACCACCGCCTACTACGCCCGCGTGCTGGAGGACGACGTGCCGCTGGCGCTCGACGTCATCGCCGACATCCTCCTCGACCCGATGTTCGAGCCGCGCGAGATCGAGGTCGAGCGGGGCGTGATCCTCCAGGAGATCGGGCAGGTGCTCGACACACCGGATGACATCGTCTTCGACTGGCTGCAGGAGGTCTCCTATCCCGGCCAGCCGATAGGCCGCTCGATCCTCGGGCCTGCCGAGAGGGTCGGCGCCTTCGGGCGCGACGACCTGACGACTTTTGTCGCCGAACGATACGCGCCGGACCAGATGATCCTAGCCGCGGCGGGTGCGGTCGACCACGACGCGATCGTCGCCGCGGCCGAACGCACGTTCGGACACCTTGCTCCGCGCAAGGTCGAGCGCCCCGAGCCAGCTCGCTTCACCGGGGGAGAGCGACGCGAGATCAGACCACTGGAGCAGGTGCACTTCGCCCTCGCCATCGACGCGCCGAGCTACCGCGACGACGACATCTACGTCTCGCAGGTCTACGCTTCGGCGCTGGGCGGCGGCATGTCCTCGCGCCTCTTCCAAGAGGTGCGTGAGCGGCACGGGCTCTGCTACACGATCTTCGCGCAGGCCGGAGCCTATGCCGACGGCGGGCACGTCACCGTCTATGCCGGTACCGGAGAGGACCAGATCGCCGACCTCGCGCGGCTGACCCTGGACCAGATCGCGGGCTTCGCCGGCGACCTGAACGAGGCCGAGGTCTCTCGCGCGCGGGCACAGATGAAGGCCGGCCTGCTGATGGGGCTCGAGAGTCCGTCCTCGCGCGCAGAGCGGCTGGCACGGATGGTCGCGATCTGGGGCAGGGTTCCCTCGCTGGAGGAGACCGTCGCGCGGATCGACGCGGTGACCGCCGACGACGTCCGGCGGCTCTCGGCCGAGATGACGGGCAGCCGCGGCGTGGCGCTCGCGCTCTACGGGCCGGGCGCGGCGGCGCCGGATCTCGACGCCATCCGAGAAGGCCTCGCCGCGTGATGATCCGGGTCGGACAGCGGGTCCGTATCCTGACCGAGCGCTTGATCCTGAGGCCGCCGCAGCACGCGGACTTCCGCGCCTGGAGTACGTTGCGCGAAGCCTCGGCGGGTTTCCTGACACCGTGGGAGCCGGTCTGGGCCGAGGACCACCTGACCCGGCGTTCCTTCACCAACCGCGTCTACTGGTCGAACCGGTCGATCAACGGCGGCACGTCGCTGCCGCTGTTCCTGGTGCGGCGCAGCGACGAGGCGCTGCTGGGCGCCATCACGCTCGACAACATCCGGCGCGGGCCGGCGCAGGCGGGCACGCTCGGCTACTGGATCGGCGAGCCCTTTGCCCGGCGCGGCTACATGGCCGAGGCGCTGGGCGCGACGGTGCAGCATGCGTTCGACGCGCTGGACCTCAGCCGCTTGGAGGCCGCCTGCCTGCCGGAGAACGCCGCCAGCCGCGGGGTGCTGGAGCGCTGCGGTTTCAAGTACGAGGGCGTCGCGCAGAGCTATCTGCAGATCGCCGGGCGATGGCGGAACCATGTGCTCTACGCGAACCTGCGGCGTGACAGGCGCGGGCGCACCGACGTGGGCTGACGTTGCGCCGGAGCGTGCTATGATCCGCGCTGTCAGTCTGGAGACCGCATGATCCGCCTCACGCTCTTTCTGATCCTCGCCGCCGGCGCGGCGGCGGCGCAGGAGCGCCGCCCCAGCCATTGCATCGCCATCGCCGAGGCGCCGGGGCTGCGCTACGTGCAGCCTGCCTCCTACACGGAGCCGGTGCCGGATTTCTCCGTCAGGATTAGCTACATCGATCACGCGATGTTCCTGCTGCAGACGCCGCGCGGCCTCTCCGCGGTGACCGACTACACGGGCTTCATCGGGACGACCGCTCTTGTCCCCGACGTCGTTACCATGAACCACGCCCACGGGACGCACTGGACCCCGAATCCCGATCCGGCGATCCCGCACGCACTGCGCGGCTGGGGCGACGGGGCCGCCCCGAACGAGCATTACCTCGACCTGGGCGAGATGCTGGTGCGCAACGTGCCGACCGACATCCGTTCGTGGGGCGATACCGTCGAGAAGTACGGCAACTCGATCTTCGTCTTCGAGGTCGAGGGGCTCTGCATCGGCCATCTCGGCCACCTTCACCACGAGCCGGATGCGGCGCAGTACGCGGCGCTGGGCCGGCTGGACGTCGTCATGGCGCCCGTCGATGGCGGCCTCACGCTCGACCTGCCGACAATGATCAGGACGCTCCAGCGGCTGCGCTCGTCCGTCGTGATCCCGATGCACTGGTTCGGGCGCGGGTCGCTCGATCGCTTTCTGATCGGAATGTCGGACGAATTCCAGATCGAGCGGCCCGGCGAGTCGAGCCTTGTCGTGAGCCTCAGGACCCTGCCCGACCGGCCCACCGTGGTAGTTCTGGAACCCGAACGGCTGGCGGCGGAGTGAGCCTCAATCCCGTAGACGACGCGCTGTGCGAGCGGCTGAGGGCGCGCCTGCCGGAGGCCGCGTTCCGCGACCCGGCGGCCTACCTCTCCGAGCCGCGAGGCACCTGGCGCGGGCAGGCCGGTCTTGTCGTGGCGCCCGCGAACACCGAGGAAGTGGCCGAGGCCATTCGTGTCGCGGGCGAGGCGCGGGTTGGCGTGGTGCCCTATGGCGGCGGCACCGGGCTGGTGGGTGGGCAACTCCTGCAGGACGGGCCGGCGCCGCTGGTCCTTTCCCTCGAGCGGATGCGTGCGGTGCGCGAGGTCCTGCCGCGCGAGAACGTGATCGTGGCCGAGGCGGGCGCGGTGCTCAGCGACGTCCAGGCGGCGGCGCAGGAGGCGGAGCGTCTCTTTCCCCTTTCGCTCGGCAGCCAGGGGTCGGCGCGGATAGGTGGGCTGCTTGCCACCAACGCGGGCGGCGCCAATGTGCTGCGCTACGGCAATGCGCGCGACCTGGTGCTGGGGCTCGAGGCGGTGCTGCCGGACGGACAGATCTGGCACGGACTGCGGCGCCTGCGAAAGGACAACACCGGCTACGACCTCAGGCACCTCCTCGTCGGGGCCGAGGGGACGCTCGGCATCATCACCGCCGCAGCGCTGCGGCTCTTTCCGCGTCCCGCGCGCGAGGGAGCGGCAATGATCGTGGTACCGGGGCCGGATACCGCGCTCGACCTCCTGGGTCTCGCGCAGGATATGATGGCGGGCGGCATCTCCGCCTTCGAGCTGATCTCGGGCGTGGGGCTGAAGTTCCTGCGCGAGATGGGCTTCGACGTGCGGCAGCCCTTCGATGAGGCACCGGAATGGTGCGTGCTGATCGACCTCGGTCTGCCGGCGGGCCAGGATCCGGACGCGGTGTTGGAGGAGCTCTTCGCGGACGCCTTCGAGCGGGATCTCGCCCTCGACGGCGTCATCGCCCAGAGCGGCGCGCAGCGGCAGGATTTCTGGACTCTGCGCGACACCATCCCGGAGGCGAACCGCGAGATCGGGGCTATCGCGTCGCACGACATCAGCCTGCCGCTGGGCGAGGTTCCGCGCTTCCTCGACGCAGCCGGCCCGGCGGTCGAGGCGCTCGGTCCCTTCCGCATCAACGTCTTCGGCCATCTCGGCGACGGCAACCTGCACTACAACATCTTCCCGCCGAAGGGCGAGAAGCGCGACGCCTACAGGCCTCGCGCGGCCGAGATCAGCCGCGTCATCCACGACCTCGTGCAGTCGCACGAGGGCTCGTTCAGTGCGGAACATGGCGTGGGGCGGCTGAAGGTGGACGATCTGGAGCGCTACGGGGACCCTGCGAAGCTGGACGCGATGCGCCGGATCAAGGCCGCGCTCGATCCGCTCGGCATAATGAACCCAGGAGCGATGCTCAGGAACGCGTGACGGGCATGCCCGATGACGAACATGCCCGTCTGCGAGTGTCGGTGTGCATCCGAACTGTGCAAGCAGCAGATGAAGGGCTAACGCGCCGTTTCACGAATGGTTGCATCCTGTCGCCATTCATTTCGCTGGCGGTCGCAACGTCCCGTTATCGCGTCGGGCTAAACCGGAGCGGGTATCACGGTCTCGGCGTACCAGGACCGCCGTGGAGGACTCGTCCCGCCACCGCCGACAGCCGCGCGGTCACCTGAGGGTCGCGGGCAGCGGGCGCGGTGAGGATGGCGTGGTCGAGCGCCCGGTCGCACGTCTCGTCGCACGGCGCCCGTTCGCGCGGCAGCCTTTGCGGCATTGCTGCGACGAGGCGCGTCGCCTTGGCCGCGTTGTCCGACAGGACGCGCAGGATGTCCGCAACCTCGACGGCACCATGGCCGGGGTGCCAGCTGTCGTAGTCGGTGATCATCGCGACGCTCGCATAGCAGACCTCCGCCTCGCGGGCGAGGCGCGCCTCGGGCATGTTGGTCATGCCCACGACGTCGCAGCCGAAGGCCTCGCGGAAGAGGCGCGATTCCGCCGCCGTGCTGAACTGCGGCCCCTCCATGGCGAGGTAGGTGCCGCCGCGATGCACCCGCGCGCCGGCCTCTTCGGCCGCTTCGGCGCAGAGCCGGCCCAGCCGGGCGCAGGTCGGGTGCGCGAGGCTGACATGCGCGACGCAGCCGGTGCCAAAGAAGGAGCGGTCGCGCCCGCTCGTCCGGTCGACAAACTGGTCCACGACGACGAAGTCGCCCGGCGCCAAGTCCTCGCGGTAGGAGCCGCAGGCCGAGACGCTGACGAGGTCGGTGACGCCGATCCGCTTCAACGCGTCGACGTTGGCGCGGTAAGGCACGGTCGAGGGGCTGAGGCGGTGGCCGCGTCCGTGCCGCGGCAGGAACGCGATCCGAAGACCGTCGAGGAGACCTGTCAGGATCTGATCGGAGGCCTCGCCCCAAGGTGTCTCGACCCGCTGCCACCGCGCCTCCTCGAGGCCCGGGATGTCGTAGAGGCCCGACCCTCCGATGACGCCGAGGAAGGCGTCAGGCATCGCCATCGACCCAGAGGAGCTCCCATACGTTGCCGTCGGGGTCCTCGAAGGCACGGGAGTAGACGCGCTCCTGGTCGCGGGGCGGCCGCGATTCGGTCGCGCCGGACTCGAGAGCGGCGTCCATGATCCGGTCGATCCGCTCGCGCCCGTCGACGCGCAGGCAGGTCAGCACGGCCGACATGGTCGCCGTGTTGGCCACCGGCTTCGGAGAGACGGCGCCGAACGTCTCTCGGCTCAAAAGCATGGCCGACACGGTGCCGGAGAGCACGATACAGGCGGCGCGATCCTCGGCCGAGAAGCGCGGGTCGGCCTCGAAGCCGAGGCTCTCGAAAAACGCCTGCGAGCGCGCGACGTCGCCGACGGGCAGGTTGATGAATACGCTCTCGGCTCGTTCTGCGTCGGCCATCCGGTGCTCCTCTGGAAAAACAGGCCGCACCCTAGGCCAAGCGGGCGGCAGGGGAAAGGCGCCTAGCTCTCTCCCGGGCGCTTGAGGCTGAACAGTTCGCTCACCCGCGCATAGTCGCGGTAGCCGAGCCGGGCCAGCGGCTCGTACCGCAGCACGTCGAAGCGGCCATCCACGATGCAGTCGTCGCGCAGATGGACGCCCACGACCTCGCCAAAAACGACGAAATTCGCCTCGCCCGGAAGCTTTACGATCTGCGTCAGGCGGCACTCGAGGTTGGCCGGTGCACCCGCCACGCGCGAGCAGGGGATCGTATGGCAGTCCGCCCGCTCGATGCCGGCCTTGGCGAACTCGTCCACCTCGCGCGGCCACGGGCCAGAGGAGACGTTCATCACGTCCCGCATGGCATACTCGACGATGTTGACGCAGAAGACGCCCGTGTCGCGGATGTTCGAGACGCTGTCCTTGGTGCCGTCGCGATCCTCCTTGGCCGAGGTCGAGGCGAACATCACCTGCGGTGGCACGTAGGCGACGGCGTTGAAGAAGGAGTAGGGCGCGAGATTGTCAGACCCGTCGGCGCCGCGCGTCGCGATCCAGCCGATCGGCCGTGGCGAGACGACGGCGTTGAACGGGTTGTGCGGCAGGCCGTGGCCATCCTCCGGGCGGTAGAACATCTGGTCTCCTTGCAGTTCCAAATGCACCTAGACGCGTGCTAGGGGCGATTCCAGCTTCAACTGGGGCAGGCGGTGCAACTCCACGAGGAAACCGAGCGCGACTGGTGGGAGGTCGAGGCGCTTTATGACCTTTGCTTCGCGCCCGGGCGCGAAGCGCTCTCCTCCTATCGCCTGCGGGATGGAGTTCCTCCGGTGGCACCGCTCTGCCTCGTGGCTCGGGACCGGGGCGCGCTGGCCGCGGCGATCCGGCACTGGCCGGTGCGGGTGGGCGCGGCGCCGGCGCTGCTGCTCGGGCCCGTCGCGGTGCACCCGACGCGGCAGGGCGAAGGGCTGGGCGGGCTGCTGATCCGCGAGGCCATGGCGCGCGCGGCACCCGAGTGGGAGCGCGTGATGCTGGTGGGCGACGCGCCCTACTACGGGCGCTTCGGCTTCGAGCGGCTCAGCGGCGTCGAGATGCCGCCACCGACGAATCCCGACCGTGTCCTCGGCCACGCGCTGGTGCCCGGCGCATGGAGCGGTGTGGCGGGCGAGGTCCGGCGCTGGTGCGATGGCTTGCCGCCGGAGACGCGCGGCCCCATTCTTCCGGAATGACGAAGGCTGGAGACATGACGGTGAGCGGTCCCCTTGACGAGGCGACGTCGCGGGCGCTGGACGATCTGGTGCGGCGCCACCGAGCGGCCGAAGGGGTCGGGATGCAGGTCATCACGATGCTCGGCGGGCGCGCGGAGACCCTGCTGCGGCGCTTGCCGGCCGAGGTTCGTCTGAACCTCGAGGGCGCAACGCGCCGAGCGCTCGAGATCGCCGCGGACGCCGCCGCCCGGTCGCGTAGCCGCGTGCCGGACACGAGCGATTGGCTCAACACCGCCCTCACGACGGCGATGGGCGCGGTGGGCGGAATGGGCGGCCTGCCAACCGCCATGGCCGAACTGCCGGTCACCACCACCGTCCTGCTCCGCGCAATACAGGGGATCGCCTCCGAGCACGGCTTCGATCCCGCCGATCCGGCCGTGCGAATGGATTGCCTGCAGGTGTTCGCAGCCTCCGGCCCGCTCGAGCGGGACGACGGGGCTGACGTCGCCTTTCTCGCCGCGCGGGTATCGCTGACCGGCGCCTCGATCAGCGGGCTGATCACGAGGCTTGCGCCGCGTCTAGGTGCGGTGCTGGGCCAGAAGCTGGCGGCCCAGGCGGTGCCGGTGCTGGGCGCCGCGGCGGGCGCCGCGATCAACTGGTCCTTCACCAGCTACTACCAGGAGATGGCGCACGTCTACTTCGGCCTGAAGCGGCTGGCGATCGAGAGCGACTACGACCACGCCACGCTGGTCGAGGAGTTCCGCATGCGCCTGGGCGAGGCGTCTGACGGCCTGCAGGCTCAGCGGCCCTGAAAAATTCCACCGTTTCGCCAGGACCGGCTCGCTGCGGAACCGATTCGTGCGTCGATTGTTATCGCACCGTAAACGCTGTGGGGCTGGCCGCATGGCGCGCGCTTTAAGCCAATGGAAGGAAGGATTGACATGAAACGGATTCTGCTGAGCACCGCACTGGCGCTTGCCACCACTGGCGCTGCCTTTGCGCAAGACGCCGACACCGCTCAGCTGCGTGAACTCGTCTCGCAGGAGCTGTCGGAGTATGGCGCGACCGACGTGACGGTTGACGATCTGACCTCGGAGCAGGTTTCGCAGCTTTACTTCATCTTCACCAGCACGGACTCGAGCAGCGTCCAGCGTGAGCGTGTAGACCGTGTCATTGACGAGGTGGCTGGGAATGAGCCGAGACCGAACCGCATCCGCACATATCGCGTGATGGAGGGTGATGAGGACGTCGAGCCCGTGTCGGTAACGCTTCCGCGCAATCAGCTGCGCGCTCTGGTGTCGCAGATGCTCGAGACCTATGAAGTTGAGGTGGATGTTGCAACGCTGACCGATGAGCAGCTGACTGAGCTCTACATCATCGATACCAGCAGCGACTCGGAGAGTGTCGAGGAAGATCGTATCCGCGCGGTGCTCAACCAATAAGAGCGCTCATACCGCTTTCGGAAGGCCGTCCTACGGGCGGCCTTCCTGCGTTTCAGGCGTTCCTGAGCCATTCGGCGACGGCCGAGCGCACGGACTGCTCGCCGCTCGCTCGGGCGCGATCGATCACCTTCTTTGCCTCCTCGATGTCGACGCGCCTGAGAAGGCTCTTCACGGGGCCGATCGACGCTGGCCGCATCGACAGCGACCGCACGCCCATCGCCGTCAGGCAAACCGCCTCCAGCGGCCTTCCCGCATCTTCGCCACAGAACGAAAGCGGCGTGCCGGTGCCGATGCAGCGCACCACGATCGTCTCGATCAGGGTGAGGAAGCTCACGTTCAGCGTGTCGTAGCGGCGCCGCACACGCTCGTTCTCGCGGTCGGCGGCGAAGAAAAACTGCTTCAGGTCGTTGCCGCCGATCGAGATGAAGTCCGCGAGTTCGAAGAATTGCCGCGGCGCGAAGGCCATGCTGGGCGTTTCGAGCATTGCGCCAATCTCGACGCTCTCGGGCAGGACGTGGCCCAGCTTGTCCTCCCGCTCGAGTTCGCTGAGCAGGTGCTGCCGCGCCTCTTTGAACTCCTCGAACTGGGCGATGAACGGGAACATCACCGTCAGCGGCCGCCCGCCCGCGGCGCGGATCAGCGCCTGCAGCTGCATCCGCATGACGCCCTTCTTGTCGAGGCCGACACGGATCGCGCGCCAGCCCATCGCCGGGTTCGGCTCGTCCTGCGGCTTCATGTAGGGCAGCACCTTGTCCGACCCGATGTCGAGGGTGCGGAACACGACGCGCTTGCCCTCGGCGGCGTCCATCACCCGGGCGTAAAGGGCGGCCAAGGCACCACGCCGCGGCACCTTGTTGCGGGTCAGGAACTGAAGTTCGGTGCGGAATAGGCCGACACCCTCGGCGCCCGAGCCGTGCAGCGACGGCAGGTCGGCCATCAGGCCCGCGTTCATGTGCAGCTCGATCACCCGCCCGTCGAGCGTCCGCGCCGGCTGGTCCCGCAGGTCGTCATAGCGCCGCTGCGCCTTGGCGTCCATCGCCAGCTTGTCGCGGAAGACCGTCCGGACGTTCTCCTCGGGGCGGAGGTGGACGATGCCGTGGTCGCCGTCGACGGTGATGAGGTCGCCGTTCAATGCCTCGGTCGTGATGCCGGCGGCGTTGATGACCAGCGGGATCGCAAGCGCCCGCGCCACCACCGTGGCATGGCTGCCGACCGAACCTTCCTCGAGCACCACGCCCCTCAGCTTGCGACCGTAGTCCAGCAGCTCACCCGGCCCGATGTTGCGCGCGACCAGGATCGGGTCCTCCGGCATCTCCGCGCCGGTCTCGTTGCCCTGGCCGGTCAGGATGCGCAGCAGGCGGTTCGACAGGTCGTCGAGGTCGTGCAGGCGCTCGCGCAGGTAAGGGTCCGGCACCTGCTTCATCCGGGTACGGGCCGACGACTGCTCCTTCTCCACGGCGGCCTCGGCGGAAAGGCCGCGCGAGATGTCCTCCTCCATCCGGCTGAGCCAGCTGCGCGAGTTCGCGAAGAGGCGGTAGGTCTCCAGCACCTCGCGCTGCTCGCCCTCGACCAGCGAGACGGCGTTGACCATGCCGTCGACGGTGCGGCGCAACGTCTCCATGGCCACGCGCAGCCGCTCCAGCTCGCGCTGCGGGTCCTCCGCGATGGGATTGGTGACGACCACGCGCGGCTCGTGGAGCCAGACGTGACCAATCGCGGTGCCCTCCTGACCCATGACGCCGCGGAAGACCACCGGCTGCTGGTGCCGCGCTCTCAGCGCCTCGCCCTCACCCAGAAAGGCGCCGAGCTCGGTCATCTCGGCCAGCACCATGGCCACGACCTCCAGCGCGTAGATCTCGTCGTCAGTGTACTCGCGGTTGGACTTGGACTGGACGACGAGGACGCCCAGCCGCTCGCCCAGCCGCTGGATTGGCACGCCAAGGAAGGACGAGAACCTCTCCTCGCCCGTCTCCGGCATGTAGCGAAAGCCGCGCTCGGCCGGCGCGTCGGGCGCGTTGATGATCTGCCCGGTGCGGGCGACACGGCCTACAAGGCCCTCGCCGAGGCGCATCCGGGTGTGGTGAACCGCCTCGGGCTTCAGCCCTTCGGTCGCGCAGAGCTCCAGCGTGTCGCTGTCGCGGAAGAGGTAGATCGAGCAGACCTCCGTCGCCATCGAGCAGGCGATGATCTGCACCACCCGGTCGAGGCGCGCCTGCCCGGCGCTGTCCTCGGCCAGCGCCTCACGCAGGCGGCCCAGCAGCTTGCGGCTCTCGCTCTCGGTCGCTTCGGCCATCGGTCCCCTGACGCGCGGGCTCAGGCCGCCCGGTCGAGCCCGAAGGTATCATGGAGCGCCTGCACCGCCAGTTCCATATACTTGCGATCGATCAAAACGCTGATCTTTATCTCGGAAGTTGTGATGACCTTGATGTTGATGCCCTCGTCGCGCAGCGCCCGGAACATCTGCGCGGCCACCCCCGACTGCGAGCGCATCCCGATGCCCACGACCGACACCTTGCAGACGTCGGTGTCGGCGACGAGGCCGCTGAAGTTGATCTCGCCCCGCTCCTTTGCCTCGTTCATCGCGCGTTCGGCCCGCGCCACGTCGCCCACCGGGCAGGAGAAGGTCATGTCGGTGCGACCTTCCTCCGAGATATTCTGCACGATCATGTCGACGTTGACACCCGCATCGGCCAGCGGGCCGAAGATCGCGGCGGCGATGCCAGGCCGGTCCGCGACCGACATCAGCGTCATTTTGGCCTCGTCGCGGCTGTAGGCGACGCCGGAGACAGGTCTGCTTTCCACGATGTCCTCCTCGGCACAGACGATGGTGCCCGCGTTCTCGTCGTTGTCCTCGAAGCTCGACAGCACCCGCACGCGCACGCCGTAGCGCATCGCGAGTTCGACCGAGCGGGTCTGCAGCACCTTGGCGCCGAGGCTAGCGAGCTCCAGCATCTCCTCGAACGCGATCCGGTCGAGCTTCCGCGCCTTGGAGCTGATCCGCGGGTCGGTGGTGTAGACGCCGTCGACGTCGGTGTAGATGTCGCAGCGCTCGGCTCCGAAGGCGGCGGCGAAGGCGACGGCGGTGGTGTCCGATCCGCCGCGACCGAGCGTCGTGATCCGCCCCTCCGGGCTGACGCCTTGAAAACCCGCGACCACGGCCACCTGCATCCCGTCCGCGAAGCGGCCGCTGATGTTGTCGGTCGGGATCTCGACGATCCGCGCCGCGCTGTGCGCGGAGGTGGTCCTGAGCGGCACCTGCCAGCCCTGCCAGGACCGCGCCGCCACGTCCATCTCCTGCAGCGTCAGCGCCATCAGGCCGGCCGTCACGTTCTCGCCCGACGACACCACCGCGTCATACTCGCGCGCGTCGAAGAACTTCGACGTCTCCTCGACCCAGCCGACCAGCTCGTTGGTCTTGCCGGCCATGGCGCTGACGATGACGATGACGTCGTAGCCGTTCGCCACCTCGCGGCCCACGCGCTTTGCTGCGCGCCGGATGCGGTCCAGCGTGGCGACAGAGGTGCCGCCGAATTTCATCACCAGAAGCGGCATCGCCCCGCGTCCCCTGTCCCTGACGCGCCGCTTCATACGGAGCGGCCGGCATTCCGGCAAGCCCGGCTAGGGGTCCGCGGCGGCGACCTTGCGCGCCCGCGCCAGCGTGAAGAGGCCGGCGGCGACAACGATCGTCGCACCGATCACGACGTTCAGCTCCAGCGTCTCGCCGAAGACGAGGATCCCCAGCGCCGCCGCGAAGACGAGCTGGAAGTAGGCGAACGGCTGCACGGCGGTCGCCTCGGCCACCTCGTAGGTCTTGATGAGCAGGAAATGGCCGCCCGAGCCCGAGATGCAGAGCAGCGCCATCCAGATCCAGTCCGCGCGGGCCATCGGCTCCCAGTACCAGACGCCGACGCAGGTCATCGCGACAGCGCCGACCGTGCCGGTCCAGAAGAACGACGTGGCGGCGCTGTCCAGGCGTCCGACGTAGCGCGTCAGGAGGCCGTAGAGCGCGAACAGTGTCGCGGCGAGCAGCGGCACCGCCGCCGCCGGTGCCAGCGCGCCCGTCCCCGGCTGCAGGATCACCAGGACGCCCGCGAACCCCGCCGCCACCGCCGTCCAACGGCGCCAGCCCGAGCGCTCGCCCAGGATCGGCCCGGCCAGCGCGGTTATCAGGAGCGGGTAACAGGCGAAGACCGCGTGGCTTGCAATCAGCCCGAGCAGCACGAACGCCGCGATCATCACGCAGATCTCGCCCGCCAGCAGCAGGCTGCGAGAGATCTGGAGCATGGGCATCTGCGTCGCGGCGGCCGCGCGGATGCCGCCGGCGCGGCGAGACGCCACGGTCACGACGAAGGCGGCGAAGAACCAGTACCGGATCATCACCACCATCAACACGTTGTACTCGCCCGCGAGATAGCGCGACACGGCGTCCTGCAGCGAGAAGACCAGCGTCGTCGATATCATCAGCCAGATACCGAGGCGGTTGTTTTGGGGCGCGCTCAAAGGTGCGCCACGGTCATGTGCCGCTTGCGTCCGAAACCAGCGCGGCGCTCGACGGAAAATCCCGCCTCCGTTAGCGCCCTGCGCACGGCGCCGGCCGCGCTGTAGGTCGCAGCGGTCCCGCCGGGGGCGGTGTGGCGTGCCACCTCCCGCATCAGCGCGGTCTCCCAGAGCTCGGGGTTGCGTGCGGGCGCGAAGCCGTCGAGGAACCAGGCGTCCACCTGCCCGTCCCAGGCTCCCACCGTGCGGCGGGCGTCGCCGACGATCACCGTCAGCCGCAGCGTCGGCGTCTCGATCATGCGCCGCCCCGCGCGCCATGCCGTGGTCAGCTCCGACGCGAGCGGTGCCAGCTCGGGAAAGGCCGCAAGTGCGGTCTCCATGGCGTCGGCCGTCAGCGGCCATGCCTCGAAGCTCGTCACTTCGAGCGGCCCCCCGAGGTCGGCGTCGAGCCAGGCGCGCCAGGCGGCGAGGACGTTCAGCCCGGTCCCGAAGCCGAGCTCGCCGATGCGGAAGCCCGGGCGGAACCGGCCCGGCAGGCCGTTGCCGCGCAGAAAGACGTGCCGCGCCTCGGCCAATCCGTCCTCCAACGAAAAGTAGGGGTCGTCGAACCGGGTGGAGACGGGGACGCCCCCCGCGGTCCAGCCCAGTCCGGCAGTCTGGTCCGTCACCGGCGTTTCGTCCTAAGCGTGTCGCGGCGGACAATGGGCGAGGGCGGCGGCAATGACAACGGTGACGGTCCGGGGCGCCGGGATATTTGGCCTCAGCGTGGCGTGGTTCTGTCTGAAGGCCGGGGCGCGGGTGCGCGTGGTCGATCCGGCGGGCGTCGCGGCGGGTGCCTCCGGCGGCCTCGTCGGCGCGCTATCGCCGCATAGCCCGGACCGCTGGTCCGAGGTCAAGGCGTTCCAGCTCCGCTCGCTCGTCGCCGCCCGCACATTCTGGCCCGAGGTCGACGCCGTCACGGGCCTGCGTTCCGGTTATGGCCCGGTGCCGCGGGTGCGGCCGCTGCCCGACGCCGATGCGGTGGCGCGGGCGCGGGAGCTTGCGCGCGAGGCGGCGCGCAACTGGGGCGAGGCCGGGGCGTGGACGCTGGTGGAGGCGGACGACTGGGCGCCCTCTGCGACCGGACTTGCCGTGCGCGACACGCTCTCGGCCCGGCTGCATCCGGCGCGGGCGACGCTGAGCCTGGCCGAGGCGCTGCGGCGGTGCGGCGTGGAGATCGTGCCCGAGGCCCGCGACGAGGGCGCTGTTGTCTGGGCCGCCGGCCATGCCGGACTTGCCGACCTGTCGCGCCGCAGGGCGCGCGAGGCGGGGCGGGGCATCAAGGGGCAGGCGGCGACGCTGGGCTTCGATGCGCGCGGATTCCCGCAGGTTCAGGCGGACGGGATCTACATCGTGCCGCACGAGGACGCCACCGTCGGCGTCGGCTCGACGACGGAGCGGGACTGGACGACGCCCGAGCCGGACGCGCAGCTCGACGAGGTGATTACCCGCGCCCGCGCGATATGCCCCGCGCTCGCCGGTGCGCCGGTTCTCAGGCGCTGGGCAGGCATCCGCCCCCGCGCCCGAAGCCGCGCGCCGATGCTGGGCACGTGGCCAGACCGGCCGGGCCACTACGTCGCCAACGGCGGATTCAAGATCGGCTTCGGCGTGGCGGTCGAGGTTGGCCGGCTGATGGCAGACCTCGTCGTCCGCAACCGTGACGCGATCCCCACGCCGTTCCGCGTCGAGGCGAGCCTCTGAGCGGGTGGCGCTCGCCCGCGGCCATCGCTAGAGCTTGGGGAAAAGCGCCGGGGGACGGAGAATGTTGGCCAATCTGACGATGGACGGGCTGCGCAAGGCGGCCGAGGCGGGCGAGATCGATACGGTCCTGATCTGCATGGTCGACATGCAGGGCCGGCTGATGGGCAAGCGCCTCCACGTCTCGCACTTCCTCGGCTCGGGCCACCGTGAGAGCCATTGCTGCAACTACCTGCTGGCGACCGACCTGCCGATGTACACGGTCGAGGGCTACGCCGCCACGAGCTGGCGCAAGGGCTACGGCGACTATGTGCTGCGCCCGGACCTCGACACCCTGCGCCTGGTGCCCTGGCTCGACGGCACGGCGATGGTGCTCTGCGACGTGCTCGACCACCATACCCACGAGCCGGTGCCGCACAGCCCGCGGCAGATGCTCAAGCGCCAGCTCGAGCGGCTCGAGGCGCTGGGCTACGGGGCGGCCATGGCGACGGAGCTGGAATTCTTCCTGTTTCGCGGCACGGCGGAGGAGATCCGGCGCGGCGGGCACAAGCTGGACCCGATCTCGGGCTACAGCGAGGATTACCACATCTTCCAGACGACGAAGGAGGAGGGGATCCTGCGCCCGCTGCGCAACCACCTGGTCGCCGCCGGCATCCCCGTCGAGGGAACCAAGGGCGAGGCCGAGATCGGGCAGGCCGAGCTGAACCTGCGCTATGGCGAGGGGCTGCTGGCGGCGGACTACCACACGATCGCCAAGCACGCGGCGAAGGAGATCGCGTGGGCGAACGGCGCGACGGCAAGCTTCCTGCCCAAGTGGCGCGCCGACCGGGTCGGCAGCGCGAGCCACGTCCACCTGTCGCTGACGAAGGGCGGGACTCCGGCGTTTCACGACCCGGAGGCGGAGCACGGGCTGTCGGCCACCGGGCGCTCGTTCCTGGCCGGCCTCCTGCGCGGCGCGCCGGAGGCGACCGTGTTCCTTGCGCCCTACGTCAACAGCTACAAGCGTTTCCGCAAGGGGACCTTCGCGCCGACCCGCTGCGTCTGGTCGGTGGACAACCGGACGGCCGGCTTCCGGCTTGTGGGCGAGGGGACGGCGTCGGTGCGGATCGAGTGCCGGATCGGCGGGTCTGACCTCAACCCGTACCTCGCGCTCGCGGCGCTGCTCGCGGCAGGTATCGCAGGGTTGGAGGAGGGGCTGGAGCTGTCGCCACCGGTGCGCGGCGATGCCTACGAGAACGCTGCCGACGCGCCGGAGATTCCGCTGACCCTGCGTGCCGCGACCGAGGCGCTGCGCGGCTCCGCGCTGCTGCGCCGGGCGATGGGGGACGCGGTGGTCGAGCACTACGTTCGCGCCGCCGAGTGGGAGCAGGAGGCGTTCGATGCCGCCGTGACCGACTGGGAGATCGCGCGCGGCTTCGAGCTCGCCTGACAGCCCGGGGGCGCCGCGCCTCGGAGGGGCCTGAAGGCGCCCTCGGCGCGGCGGGCGAGACCCGGTGGGTCTCGCCGGCGCCATTGCACGGGCGGCAGGCATTTGCGACATCGCAGTCGAACGAAAGGAGGAGCTTCGGGATGACCATGCTCAAGTGCGTCTCGCCGGTGGATGGTTCGGTCTTCGCCGAGCGCGAGGCGCTCCCGTTCGACGCGGCCGAAGCGCTGGTGCGCCGGGTGCGCGCCGCGCAGAGGCGCTGGGCCGCGCGCCCGATGGACGAGCGTGTCGACCTCGTGCTGAACGGCATGGAGCGGCTCGGCGCGATGAACGACGAGATCGTGCCGGAGCTCGCTTGGATGATGGGCCGTCCCGTCCGCCACGGCGGCGAGTTCGGCGGGGTTCGCGAGCGAACGGAGTACGTGAGCCGCATCGCCGCCACCGCGCTCGCGCCGATGCAGGTGGAGGGCAGCGAGCGCTTTCGCCGGGAGGTCCGGCGCGAGCCGCACGGGCTGGTGCTGGTGGTGGCGCCCTGGAATTATCCCTATTTGACCGCGATCAACACGGTCGCGCCTGCGCTGATCGCGGGCAACGCAGTGGTGATCAAGCACGCGACGCAGACTCTGCTGGCGGGTGAGCGGTTGGTGCGCGCCTTCGTCGAGGCGGGGGTGCCGGAGGACGTCTTCGCCAACGTGTTCCTGGACCACGCGACCACCGAGCGCCTGATCGCGGCGCGCGCGTTCGACTTCGTGAACTTCACCGGCTCGATCGAGGGCGGCCGGGCGATCGAGCGGGCCGCGGCGGGAACGTTCACGCCGCTGGGGCTGGAGCTCGGCGGCAAGGACCCGGGCTATGTCATGGAGGACGCCGACCTCGGCGCGGCGGCCGTCACGCTGATGGACGGGGCAATGTACAACTCAGGCCAGTGCTGCTGCGGGATCGAGCGGATCTACGTCCACCGTGCGCGCTACGACGACTTCGTCGAGGCGGCGGTGGCGGAGGTGCGCAAGCTGCGGCTCGGCAATCCGCTCGACCCGGAGACGACGCTGGGGCCGATGGCGAGCCGGCGCTTCGCTGACGCGGTGCGGCGTCAAGTCGAGGAAGCGATGGCGGCGGGCGCCACCGCGCACCTGCCCCGGTTGCAGGCCGACGACGGCGGCGCCTACCTCTCGCCGCAGATCCTGACCGGCGTGACCCACGAGATGAGCGTGATGCGCGACGAGAGCTTCGGCCCCGTCGTGGGGATCATGCCGGTCGACAGCGACGACGAGGCGTTGCGGCTAATGAACGACAGCCGCTACGGCCTGACCGCATCGCTCTGGACCGCCGACACCGACCGCGCCGCTGCGCTGGGCGAGCGGCTGGAGACCGGGACCGTCTTCATGAACCGCGCAGACTATCTCGACCCGGCGCTCTGCTGGACCGGGTGCAAGGAGACCGGGCGCGGCGGTGCGCTGGGCGTGATCGGCTTCCACAACCTGACGCGGCCGAAATCATATCACCTGAAGCGAGTGACGGCATGACCTTGACCGGCACCTGGTCCTATCCCACGCAGATCCGGTTCGGCGCCGGCCGCGTTGCCGAGCTTGCGGGCGCATGCGCCGAGGCCGGCATCACGCGGCCGCTGCTGGTGACGGACCGGGTTCTGGCGACGCTCGAGGTCACTGAGAGGGCGCTGGGCCTGCTGGACGAGGCGGGCTTCGGCCGGGCCCTCTTTGCCGAGGTGGACCCGAACCCGAACGAGGCGAACCTGGAGGCGGGCGTGGCGGCCTACCGCGACGGCGGGCACGACGGCGTGATCGCGTTCGGCGGCGGCTCGGGGCTCGACCTCGGCAAGGCGGTGGCCTTCATGGCGGGGCAGACGCGCCCGGTCTGGGACTTCGAGGACGTCGGCGACTGGTGGACGCGCGCGAACGCCGACGCCATCGCGCCGGTCATCGCAGTGCCGACGACCGCGGGAACGGGGTCCGAGGTGGGCCGGGCGAGCGTCATCACGAACGCGGCGACGCATGAGAAGAAGATCATCTTCCATCCGCGGATGCTGCCGAAGGTGGTGATCGCGGATCCCGAGCTGACGGTGGGAATGCCGCCGGCGATCACGGCGGGGACGGGAATGGACGCCTTCGCGCATTGCCTCGAGGCCTATTGCTCGCCGCATTTCCACCCGATGAGCGCCGGCATCGCGCTGGAGGGGATGCGGCTGGTCGCCGAGAACCTGCCGCGCGCCTATCGCGACGGGAGCGACCTTGGGGCGCGGGCGCAGATGCTGGCGGCGGGCGGCATGGGCGCGGTGGCGTTCCAGAAGGGGCTGGGCGCCATCCATGCGCTGAGCCACCCGCTGGGCGCGGTGTACGGGCTGCACCACGGAACGCTGAACGCCGTGGTGATGCCGGCGGTGCTGCGGCTGAACCGGCCGGCGGTCGAGGACCGGCTGGCGCGCGCGGCGGACTACCTGAGGATCGGCGGCGGCTTCGAGGGCTTCTTCGACTTCGTGATGCGGCTGCGGGCGGATCTGGGCATCCCGGCGACGCTGCGCGATATGGGGGTGGCGGACGACCGGCTCGACGCGCTGACCGAGATGGCGATGCGTGACCCCTCTTGCGGCGGCAACCCGGTGGCCCTGACGCGCGACAACGTCCGGCAGCTCTTCGTGGAGGCGTCGGGCTAGGGCGCGCCGCGGCTCGAGCGGCCGCAAGGGCCGCCGCTCGCCGCGGCGCCGGGAGCGGCCGTGCGGCCGTCCCGGGTCCCAGCGGCGCGGGTCGCGCGTTGCGCGGGCGAGGCGCATTGACAGCCCCGGCGCGATGCCGGACCCTTGGCGCGGGAACGGGGCGATATGGCGCGATGACGGGATCCGAGGGGCGGGCGTGACCGCCTTCATGCAGGCCTATGTGCGCCGGGTGGAGGCGTTTAACTACCGCCTCGGCCGCTTCGCGATGTACCTCATCTTCCTGATGATCGGCATCCTCGCCTGGTCGTCGATCTCCAAGACCTTCTTCCTGCCGTCGCTCTGGACGCTGGAGATGGCGCAGTTCACGATGATGGCGTATTTCCTGCTCGGCGGCGCCTACTCGATCCAGCTCGGTTCGAACGTGCGGATGGACCTGCTCTACGGCGCATGGTCCGACCGGCAGAAGGCCGCGTTCGACGCCGTCACCGTGCTCTTCCTGCTCTTCTATCTCGGCGTGATGTTCTACGGCGGGTGGCTCTCGACCAGCTACTCGATCGAGTACGGCGAGCGCACCCGCACCGCCTGGCGGCCCTACATGTGGCCGATCAAGGTGGTGATGATGGCCGGCATCCTGCTGATGCTGAGCCAGGCGCTGGCGGAGCTCTTCAAGGACATCATGCGCCTGACGGGTCATCGCGACGTCGAGGAGAAGTCGTGAGCTACGAGGGCATCGCGATCCTGATGTTCTCGTCGATGATTGTCATGCTGATGACCGGGCAGCGCGTCGTCGGCGCGATCGGCTTCGTCGCCAGCGCCGCGGCGATCCTGCTCTACGGCACCGGCGGGTCGGACTTCGCCTTCTCCGGCCTGATGAAGGTGATGGCATGGTATCCGCTGCTGACCCTGCCGATGTTCATCTTCATGGGCTACGTGCTGTCGGAGTCCCGCATCGCCGACGACCTCTACCGGATGTTCCACGTCTGGATGGGGGGCCTCGGCGGCGGCCTCGCCATCGGCACGATCGGGCTGATGGTGCTGATCTCGGCGATGAACGGCCTCTCCGTCGCCGGCATGGCGATCGGCGCCACCATCGCCCTGCCAGAGCTGCTCCGCCGCGGCTACGACAAGCGCATGGTGACGGGCGTGATCCAGGCAGGGTCGTCGCTCGGGATCCTCGTCCCGCCCTCGGTGGTGTTGGTGCTCTACGCCATGATCGCCCGTCAGCCGGTGGGGCAGCTCTGGCTCGCCGGCGTCATCCCGGGGCTGACGATGGCGGCGCTCTTCGTCGTCTACATCGCGCTCCGCTGCCGCCTGCAGCCGCATCTCGGACCGCCCCTCGCGGAGGCGGAACGCGACGTCGGCTGGCCCGAAAGGCTGCGGCTGCTGCGCGCGGGCCTCCTGCCGCTCGTCATCTTCTTCGCCATGATGGTGCCGTTCGTGAACGGCTGGACCAGCCTCGTCGAATCCTCCGCCATCGGCGCCGTCACCGCCTTCCTCGCCGCCGTCCTCAAGGGCCGCATGACCCGCGCGGTGTTCGAGACCTCGGTGCGCCAGACCCTCGCCATCACCTGCATGTTCATGTGGATCATCGCCGCGGCCCTGTCGTTCGGCGCGGTCTTCGACGGCCTCGGCGCGGTCCGCGCCATCGAGGGGCTCTTCACCGAGACCCTCGGCCTCGGCCCCTGGGGCATCCTGATCCTGATGCAGCTCAGCTTCATCGTCATGGGCACGTTCCTCGACGACACCGCGATGCTGGTCATCGTGGCGCCGCTCTACGTGCCGCTGGTCGGCGCGATGGGCTTCGACCTCATCTGGTACGGCGTGCTCTACACCATCACGACGCAGATCGCCTACATGACGCCGCCCTTCGGCTACAACCTCTTCCTGATGCGCGCGATGGCCCCGCCCGAGATCCGGCTCGGCGACATCTATCGTTCGATCGTGCCCTTCGTGGCGGTGATGGCCATGGCGCTCGCCATCGTCATGATGTTCCCCGAGATCGCCCTGTGGCTGCCTGGCTACGTCTACGGCAACTGAATCAAGAAGGAGGAGGTAAGAAGATGACCAACAGACGCAAGTTCCTGACCGGCGCGGCCGCGGTCGGCACCGGGGCGCTCGCCGCACCCGCCGTCCACGGTCAGAGCCCGATCACCTGGCGGATGCAGACCTACGCCGGGCCCGCGCTGGCCGAGCATGTCATCAAGCCCGCGATTGACAGCTTCAACCGGATCGCCGGCGACCAGATGCAGATCGAGCTCTACTATGCCGACCAGCTGGTGCCGACGTCCGAGCTCTTCCGCTCGATGCAGCGCGGCACGATCGACGCGGTGCAGTCGGACGACGACTCGATGCAGTCGCCGACCGAGGTGACGGTGTTCGGCGGCTACTTCCCTTTTGCCTCGCGCTACTCGCTCGACGTGCCGGTGCTCTTCAACCAGTACGGTCTCGCCGAGATATGGGACGAGGAGTACTCGAAGGTTGGCGTGAAGCACATCTCGGCTGGCGCCTGGGATCCCTGCCACTTCGCCACCAAGGAGCCGATCCGCAGCCTGGCGGACCTGCAGGGCAAGCGCGTCTTCACCTTCCCGACTGCCGGGCGGTTCCTCGCTCAGTTCGGCGTGGTGCCGGTGACGCTGCCGTGGGAGGACATCGAGGTGGCGGTCCAGACCGGCGAGCTCGACGGCGTCGCCTGGTCCGGGATCACCGAGGACTACACCGTCGGCTGGGCGGACGTGACGAACTACTTCCTCACCAACAACATCTCGGGCGCCTGGGCGGGCTCGTTCTTTGCCAACATGGACCGTTGGAACGAACTGCCGGAGAACTTGCAAGAGCTGCTCCGGATCACCTTCGACAGCTCGCACTACTACCGCCAATGGTGGTACTGGGGCGGCGAGGCCGCGCTGCGCGTGCGCGGCGAGAAGATGGAGCTGACTTCGATCCCCGACGACGAGTGGGACCAGGTCGAGCGAGCCGCCCGCGAGTTCTGGGACGAGATAGCGGCGGAATCCGAGGTCAAGGCACGCGTCGTGCAGATCCTCAAGGACTACAACGAGACGATGCAGCAGGCGGGACGGCCCTACCGCTATACCGCCGGGTGAGCGACAGGGGCGGCATCCGCCGCCCCGACTGCCTCCGGCCCCCCGCGACAGTCGGTCTCATCGGCAGGCCACGCGGGAGATGCTGTGTCGGTTAAAGGCCACCTGAAGCCACCACGGAAAACGATCGTTGACCGACATCATCAGCCATTCCGCCTTTGCAGAGGTCGCGGCGCTGCTGGTGCTGGCCTCGGGCATCGGCTTCGTAGGCCTGATGCTGCGCCAGCCGCTGATCGTGAGCTTCATCGCGGTCGGCCTGCTGGCTGGGCCGTCCGGACTCGACCTCGTGCGCTCGGACGAGCAGATCGACCTGCTGTCGGAGCTGGGGATTGCGCTCCTGCTGTTCCTCGTGGGCATCAAGCTCGACGTGAAGCTGATACGCTCGCTGGGGCCGGTGTCGCTGCTGACCGGGCTGGGGCAGGTCGCCTTCACCTCGGTCTTCGGTTACCTGATCGGGTTGGCGCTGGGGCTGGGCCACGTCACCAGCCTCTACGTCGCGGTCGCCCTGACGTTCTCGAGCACGATCATCATCGTCAAGCTGCTGTCGGACAAGCGCGAGATCGACGCGCTGCACGGGCAGATCGCGCTGGGCTTCCTGATCGTGCAGGATCTCGTCGTGGTTCTCGCCATGATCGTGCTCTCGGCCGTCGGCATCGGCGCCGAGGCGGAGGGCGCGGGTGGCGTCGTGATGGTGCTTCTGTCCGGGGTCGCGCTGGTCGCGCTGGTGATTCTCTTCGTGCGCTACGTCGCGACGCCGCTGACCGAGAAGCTGGCGCAGGCGTCGGAGCTCCTCGTGATCTTCGCCATCGCGCAGGCGGCGCTGTTCGCAGCCATCGGCGACCTCGTCGGCCTTGGCAAGGAGGTGGGCGGCCTTCTGGCGGGCGTCTCGCTCGCCTCGACGCCGTTCCGCGAAACGATCGCGGCGCGACTGGCGCCGCTCCGGGACTTCCTGCTTCTCTTCTTCTTCATCGCGCTCGGCGCGACGCTGGACCTGTCGCTGCTCGGCAGCCACGTCACCGCCGCCGCGGTCTTCTCGGCGTTCGTGCTGATCGGCAACCCGCTGATCGTGCTGGCGATCATGGGAGCGCTGGGCTATCGCAAGCGGACCGGCTTCCTCGCCGGCCTGACGGTAGCGCAGATCAGCGAGTTCTCCCTGATCTTCATCGCCATGGGCGTGGCGCTCGGCCACGTCCCGCCCGAGGCGCTGGGCCTTGTGACGCTGGTCGGGCTCGTGACCATCGCCGCCTCCACCTACATGATCACCTACTCGAACCGCCTCTACGCGCTCTTCGAGCCGGTGCTGGGCGTCTTCGAGCGCACGGGGACGCCGCGCGAGGCCGAAGATGGCGGCGCGCCCGCCTTCGCCAGCTACGACGTGCTGATCTTCGGCCTCGGGCGCTTCGGCACCGCCGTGGGCGTCAGGCTCAGGGACAAGGGCGTCCGCGTGCTCGGCATCGACTTCAACCCGGTCGCGGTGCGGCGCTGCCGCCAGCTCGCGATCGATACCGAATACGGCGACGCGACCGATCCCGAGTTCATTGCGTCGCTGCCGCTGGCACACGCGCGCTGGATCGTCTCGACCGTGCCGGTGCACCCGTCGGGCCTGAGCCATGCCGACGCCCGCAACACGCTGATCCAGCTGACGCGCGCAGGCGGCTACCGGGGCCGCATCGCCGTCACCTCGCACTCGCGAAGCGATACAGACGAGCTGCACGACGCCGGCGCCGATGTCGTGCTCGAGCCTTTCCAGGACGCGGCAGACCGCGCGGCGGACATCCTGACCGGCGGCGAGCGGCCAAAGCGGACCGACATCCCCGAGATCGCTTCGGAGGAGCCGCTCGATGCCTGAGAACGGTCCCCCGCGGTGTGCGGGCGCGTCACGACTTGCCTCGCAGAGCCGGCAGCGCGGCGTCAACTCTTGCGCTTGTCCCGCATTGAGTGGCACCCAATGGCATGGCGTTCGGAAGCGACATGATGAATCGATGATGCAATGTCGCTCTTTCTGATCGTCGCGCTCCCCTTCATCGGGGCCCTCGTGCCCGGCCTGATGATCCAGGCGGGGCGGCGGGCATGTGCGCTGGCCACGCTGTCGGTTACGGCTCTGGCCTTCATCGGGCTGATGACGCACGTGCCGGCGGTGCTGCGCGGTGAGGTGGTGCAGGCGCGGGTGGAGTGGCTGCCGGCGCTGGGGCTCGACGCCAACTTCTTCCTCGACGGGCTCGGCCTGCTGTTCGCGGGGCTGATCCTCGGCATCGGCCTGCTCATCATCATCTACGCGCGCTACTACCTCTCGCGCGAGGATCCGATGGGGCAGTTCTACGCCTATCTGCTCCTGTTCCAGGGCGCGATGGTCGGCATTGTCCTCTCCGACAACATCCTGCTCCTCCTGGTCTTCTGGGAGCTGACGTCGCTCTCGTCCTTCCTGCTGATCGGCTACTGGAAGCATCTGCCGGAGGGGCGGCAGGGCGCGCGGATGGCGCTGGCGGTGACCGGCGGAGGCGGCCTCGCGATGATTGCCGGAATGCTGATCCTGGGCGAGATCGCGGGCAGTTACGACCTGACGGTGATCCTGCAGAACCGCGAGGCGATCCAGTCGTCCGAGCTCTACATGCCGGCGCTGATCCTGATCCTGCTCGGCGCCTTCACCAAGTCGGCGCAGTTCCCGTTCCACTTCTGGTTGCCGCACGCAATGGCCGCGCCGACGCCGGTCTCGGCCTACCTGCACAGCGCGACGATGGTGAAGGCGGGCCTGTTCCTGATGGCGCGGATGTGGCCGGTCCTCGCGGGGACCGATGCGTGGTTCTACATCGTCGCCACCACTGGCCTCGTGACCATGGTGATCGCCGCGGTGATCGCGCTCTTCAAGGACGACCTGAAGGCTCTGCTGGCCTTCTCGACGGTCAGCCACCTCGGGCTCATCACCATGCTGCTGGGGCTCGGCACAGGGATGGGCGCAGTCGCGGCGGTGTTTCACATCATCAACCACGCGACGTTCAAGGCCGCGCTCTTCATGACGGCCGGCATCATCGACCACGAGACGCATACGCGTGACATCAAGCGGCTGGGCGGGCTCCGCAAGCTGATGCCGGCGACCTTCGTCATCGCCACCATCACAGCGCTGTCGATGGCGGGCATCCCGCTGCTCAACGGCTTCCTCTCCAAGGAGATGATGCTCTACGAGGCGTCGCATACCCCGTGGGCGGGCAGCTACTGGGTGGTGCCGGTGCTGGCCACGGTCGGCGCGCTGTTTTCGGCCGCCTACTCATTCCGTTACATCTGGCACGTGTTCTTCGGCCCCGTGCGCAAGGACTATCCGTCGAAGCCGCACGATCCGGGCTTCGGCATGCTGGCGTCACCCGCCTTCCTGAGCGTCCTCGTCGTGCTCATCGGTATCATGCCCTCCCTGGCAGAGCCGCTGGTGCGCCTTACAGCCGCGGCGGTCATCGGCGGCGAGTTGCCCGAGTTCCACCTGCAGCTCTGGCACGGGGTCAATGCCGCGCTCGTCATGTCGATCATAGCCGTCGTCGGCGGCGTCATCCTGCTGGCTCTGCACCGTCCGCTCGACCGCGCCTGGATCGCCGCACCGCGGCCCGAGGCCAAGATAATCTTCGACGCGGTTGTCGAGGGCGCCGCCAGCGGCAGCCGCTGGCTGACCGACCGTCTGCATGACGGCGCGCTCACACGCTACGCCGCGATCTTCACCGTCACGGTGCTCGCGCTCGCGGTGCATGCCTACCTCACCGGCGGCATCTCCAGGCCGACGCGCGCGATGATGCCGCCGGGGGTAGTTCCGACGATCGGCTGGGCGATGCTGTTGATTGCCGCGGGCTGTCTCGTCGCCTTCCATCGGCGGCGTCTGGTGGCGCTGGTGCTCATGGCGATCGTGGGTCTCGTGGTCTCGGTCGGCTTCGTCTACCTCAGCGCGCCCGACCTTGCGCTGACGCAGATCTCGGTCGAGGTGGTGACGATCATCCTCCTGCTGCTCGCACTGAACTTCCTGCCCAAGACGACGCCCTCCGAAAGCAGCGTCGCGCGCCGTGTGCGCGACGGCGGCATCGCCGTGGTCGCCGGGCTGGGGGCGGGGGCGCTGATCTACGCGCTCCTGGTGCGCGACTTCGCCTTCCCGACTATCTCGGAGTACCACCTCGCAAATTCCTACAAGGGCGGCGGCGGCACCAACGTTGTCAACGTCATCCTCGTCGACTTCCGCGGCTTCGACACCTTCGGCGAGATCATCGTGCTCGGCATCGCCGCCCTGGTGATCTACGCACTGACCGAGGCGCTGCTGTCGAGCCCGGTGCGCGCCCGCCTGCTGGCCTGGACCGACGAATCGCCCGACGCGGGCGACGCCCACCCGATGATGATGGTCGTCGTGACGCGGGTCATGCTGCCCGTGGTGCTGATGGTCGGCGTCTACATCCTGCTCAGGGGCCACAACGACCCTGGCGGCGGCTTCATCGCGGGACTGATCGTCGCGATCGCGGTGGTGATGCAGTACATGGCCAGCGGCTTCGCCTGGGCCGAGGCGCGTCAGCGCTATCCCTATCACGGCGCCATAGGCGCGGGTGTGCTGATCGCCGGACTGACGGGGATCGGCGCCTGGTTCGCCGGCGAGCCCTTCCTGACAAGCGCCTATGGTTACATCCATCTGCCGCCGATCGAGGAGTTCGAGTGGGCCACGGCGATGGGCTTCGACCTCGGCGTGTTCCTCACCGTGGTAGGCGCGGTGCTGCTGTCGCTGCAGAGTTTCTCGCGCATCGCCCGCCGCAGCGGCGACCGCGTCAGCGCGCACCCGATGGACATCGACCCGTCGCGGGAGGAGTGCTGAGATGGAGCTTCTGGTGGCCTCGGCGATCGGCGCGCTGACTGCGGCGGGGGTCTATCTCGTGCTGCGGCAGCGGACGTTCCCGGTGATCCTCGGCGTCTCGCTCCTGTCGTACGCCGTCAACGTCTTCCTCTTCGCGACCGGCCGGCTGGTGGTGAACCGACCGCCAATCCTGTCGGACGACGCGGCGGGCTACACCGATCCGCTGCCGCAGGCACTGGTGCTGACGGCGATCGTGATCTCGTTCGGCATGACCGCGGTCGTCGTGATGATCGCGCTCGGCGCGTACCTCTCGGGTGACGACGACCACGTCGACACGCGCCCGGGTGCAGACACATGAGCCACTGGGTCGTCATGCCGATCGTGGTGCCGGCGCTGCTCGCCGCGCTGATGGTGCTGACGATGCGCCACCATCCGGCGCTGCAGCGGACCTTCTCGGTGGGCGGGATCATAGCCGTCCTGTTCATCGCGATCGGGTTGAACGTCAGTGCAGGCACTGGCGCGATCCACGTGTACGAACTCGGTGACTGGCCGGCTCCGTTCGGCATCGTCCTCGTCGTCGACCGCCTGTCGGCACTCATGGTTCTGCTGACCACGCTGCTGGCGCTGGCCGTCGCGCTCTACGTGATCGGAACCGGCTGGGACCGGCGCGGACGGCATTTCCATGCCCTGCTCCAGTTCCAGATCATGGGGATCATCGGCGCGTTCCTCACCGGCGACGCGTTCAACCTCTTCGTCTTCTTCGAGGTCCTGCTGATCGCGTCCTACGGCCTCATCATCCATTCGGGTGGCACGGCGCGGCTCAGGGCGGGGGTGCAGTACGTCGTCTACAACCTCCTCGGCTCGACGCTCTTCCTCTTCGCGCTCGGCACGCTCTACGCCGTCACCGGCACGCTCAACATGGCCGACCTGGCGGAGCGCATCGCGGCTCTGCCGGCGGAGGAGACGGCGCTGGTGCGGGTCGGGGCGACGCTGCTGCTGCTCGTCTTCGCGGTCAAGGCGGCGATCCTGCCGCTGCATTTCTGGCTCCCGGGGAGCTATGCGAACGCGCCCGCGCCGGTCGCAGCGCTCTTCGCGATCATGACCAAGGTCGGCGCCTACGCGATTATCCGGATATACTCGCTGGTGTTCCCGCCCAGCCTGGTGGCGACGCAGGGGCTCTTCGACATATGGCTTATGCCAGCCGCGCTGCTGACGCTGACCGTGGGCATGATCGGCGTCCTCGGCTCGGTGCGGCTGGAGCGGCTGGTGGCGTTCGCCGTCGTCGGGTCGATGGGCACGCTGCTCGTGGCCGTCGCCACGCTGACCGAGCAGGCGACGGCGGCTGCGCTCTACTACATCGTGCATTCGACCTTCGCCTCGGCGGCGCTCTTCCTGATCCTCGACCTGACGGTCGAGCGGCGGCCCGAGGGCGGACGCATCGCCGTCGCGCCGCCGATCGCTCAGAACGGCCTGATCGCGGGGCTCTTCTTCGCCGCCGCCATCGCCTTGGCGGGAATGCCGCCACTGTCGGGTTTCCTCGGCAAGCTGCTCGTGCTCGACGCGGCGCGAGCGGCCGAACGGACTTGGCTGATCTGGACGGTGATCTTGGCGACGTCGCTCTTGGCAATCGTTGGGTTCGCGCGCGCCGGCAGCACGCTCTACTGGAAGAGCGCGGCCGTGATGCCGGCTGCCGGAGCTGCCGTTGCCGATCCGCCGCCGGCCGTCCGGCCCGCGGCATTGCCGTTCGTCTCGGTCGGGGGCATCATGACGCTGCTCGTCGCGGCGACGGTGTTTGCCGGTCCGCTCACCGACTACTTCGCCGCAATCGCCGCGCAGATCTACACGCCCGCGAATTACATCGAGGCGGTTCTTGGGGCGCGGGCATCATGATGCGCCGCCTGCTCCCACATCCGTGGCTCACGGCGCTGCTGACCGTGGTCTGGCTCCTGTTGGTCAACGGCATCTCGGTAGGCGCGGTGCTGCTCGGCTTCGTGCTCGGCCTCGTCATCCCGATCGCGACGGCGGCCTACTGGCCCGACCGGCCGCTCCTGCGGCGTCCGGGCAAGCTGCTGACCTACATATTCATCGTCATGTGGGACATCCTCGTGGCGAACGTGGTCGTCGCCATCACGATCCTGACGAAGCCCAATAGCCGGATCCGCTCCAAGTGGGTCTCGATCCCGCTGGACATCCGCAAGCCCGAGGCCATCACGGTGCTGGCGGGGACGATCACGCTTACCCCCGGCACGGTCTCGGCCGACCTCTCGAGCGAGGGGCACAGTCTCCTCGTCCACTGCCTCGACGCGGAGGATGCGGACGCGGTGCGGGACGAGATCAAGACCCGCTACGAACGCCGGTTGAAGGAGATATTCGAATGATCTTCTACGCTCTCGCCTTCGCCTTCGGGTGCCTCGCGCTCGCGACCGTCCTCGCAATGTGGCGGCTGATCTTCGCGCCCACGATCGGGGACAGGCTGCTGGCGCTCGACACGATGTTCATCGACGCGATCGGGCTGATCGTGCTCTTTGGTATCGCGACCGGGGTGCAGACCTACTTCGAGGCAGCCATGATAATCGCGATGCTGGGCTTCATCTCGACCGTGGCCTACGCCCGCTTCGTGCTGCGCGGCGACATCATCGAGTGAGGGCGGCATGATCCTTGAAGTCTTCGTCAGCCTCTTCATCGTTGTGGGAGCCTTCTTCGCGCTCGTTGGCTCCTACGGGCTGATCAAGCTCGACAATCCGATGGCGCGGCTGCATGGCCCGACGAAAGCGAGCACTCTTGGAATCGGCAGTCTGCTCATCGCATCGGTCGCCTACTCGGTGCTGCAGGACGATCTTTCGCTGCATGAGCTGCTGATCACGGCGTTCCTGTTCGTGACCGCCCCGATCTCGGCGCACTTCATCGCCAAGGCGCACATCCATCAGCACATCGACGACGATGAGATGCCTTCGCCGCCGCGCGACACGAGCTGGGCGGTGCGCCGCCCGCCGGACCCGCCGGCGGACGACTGACCCTGACTACTCGACCCGCTCGAACGCCATCCCCGCAAAGAGGCCGCAGGAGCCGTCGCTGTCGGAGACCTCAAAGCCCGAGCTCGTCGGCGAGATTGCGCACTGCATCGGAAAGCGCGCCGCGCCAACGTCGCCCTCGGCGTCGCGCAGGATCAGGGTATCGTCCTGCACCTCGTAGGTACCGCTTACATTCCGGATCTGATCGGCGCCCGACATCTGAAAGGTGCCGTCGGGCGCGAAGGTCGCGGTGACGGGGCCGAGGGTGTACTGGCCCTGCTGCAGTCCCGCAGACCGCGCGGTGGCGACCAGGTCCCCGGTCTGCTGTTGCTGACCGATCCGCTGCTCGAGCTGGGCGAGCTGTTCGGCGCGGCTGGCGAGCTGGTTGGCAAGCTCGGTGACGCTGCTCTGGAGCTGCTGCCGCTGCTCTTCGGCCGCGGCCACGTCTTCGCGCAGAGATTGGCGGCGCTGGGTCAGGTCCTCGACGCTCGCTTCCAGCATCGCCTGCCGCTCCTCAATCTGCGAAAGCTCGCTGCGCGCCGTCGCAAGCTGCTCCTCAAGCGAAGCCTCCGCTTCGCGCGCCGCCTGGACCCGCTCTTCGGCGTCGGCTGCCTCGCTCGAAAGGTCGGCCACGTCCTGGCTCAGGCCGGCCAGCGTCTCCTGCAGCTCGGCCTCGCGCGCACGGGCCTCCTCCAGACGCGTGCCCACTTCCTCGAGCTCCCGCGTCCGGTCAACGACTGCCTGCTCGGCCTCTGCGAGGCGCGTCTCGTAGGTGCCGAGTTCTTCGCGCAGCGGCGTGAGTTCTTCATTGAGCGACTGCAGCTCGGACTGCTGCGTGTCCACCTGCGCCTGCATCTCGGCCGACTGGCTCTCTAGCTCCTCGAGGCGTCGCGCCGCCGGCTCGAGCTCGCCGGAGATCCGGTCACGCTCGGCCGTGAGCATTTCGATCTCGCCCTGCAGCGTCTGCGACTGGCCTTCCAGATCGCCGACCGTGCCGAGCGCCTCGGTCTGCGCGGCCAGTTCCTCCTCGCTCGCGACGCGAGCCGCCCGCTCCTCCTCGACGAGGACGTTCATCTCGTCGCGGATCGACGACTGCGACGTCCAGGCCCATGCCGCGAGGAGCCAGCCTATGACGGCCACCACGGCGACGACGATCAGTGTCGTCCTCGATTGCGTCTGCGCTTCAGCCATGTCGATACGCTCTCCCTGTCGATTCGCTTTTGATGTTCCCCGGTTGAAGATCAAACATATGCGGTCGGGCTCGGTTCCGCATCATTCGTGCACGGGAGTTGGGCGGCTGGACCCGCGTCGCCTGCGGCGTTAGGGCCGACCGGCTGGATCGGAAAGGAGCGGGCGGATGTCGGCGAGAGGATCGGAGCGGCGGGAAATTGCGCTCGGCCAGACCGAGATCGCGTTCGCGATGATGCTGGCCTCTACGATGCTGCTGCCGGTAGGCGACACTCTGTCCAAGCTGCTGACCGCGGTGGCGCATCCGGCCGAGATCGCGTTCTGGCGCCTGGCGTTCCAGACGCTGGTGCTGGGGACGGCCGCCTGGCTGATGCCGCGCCGCGTGACGGGCCGCCTCTTCTCCCCCATCCTTGCGCTGGGCGGCGTCGCGGCGGCCGCGACGCTGGTCCTGCTGATCGCGGCGTTCTCGACCATGCCGATCGCGACCGCCATCGCGATCTTCTTCGTCGAGCCGCTGATCCTGACGGTGCTGTCCGCGTTCCTGCTGAACGAACCCGTGGGGTGGCGCCGGTATCTCGCGGTGTTCGTGGGCTTGATCGGCGCAGTGGTGGTGATCCGGCCGAACTGGTCGATCTTCGGGGCCTACACCATCTTGCCCCTCGGCGCGGCGGTCGCCTTCGCGCTGAACATGATCCTGATCCGCATCGCCTCCCGCACCCGGTCGGGACTGGCGATCCAGGTCGGCATGTCGTTCTACGCCGCGCTCCTGCTCGGCGCGGGGCTCGTCGCGGGCGCCGCGCTGGGGCTCTTCGCCTGGACCGGAACGCACGGGCCGGCCTATCTCTGGCCAATGTACGTGGCGGCGGGTTGCCTGTCCGGCGTGACGTTCCTGCTGATCGCCGGCGCCTATCGTCGCGCCCCGGCCAGCGTGCTTGCGCCGATGCAGTATTTCGAGATCCTCGGGGCGACGCTGATGGGATACATCGTCTTCGGCGACTTCCCCGATGCGCTCACCTGGCTCGGGACCGCGATCATCCTCGGCTCTGGCCTTTACGTGTTCCACCGCGAGCGCCGGCAATGACTGCGCCGCACACCCGGCGCTGAAGAGGAGAGACACCTGTGGATGACGACACCAAGCCGAACGTCCCGGCGTTCGACCGGCGCATGCTCGAAGCGCTGGTCTGTCCCGAAACCCGCGCCATCCTGCACTACGACGCCGAGCGGCAGGAGCTGGTCAGCAAGGCGGCGCATCTGGCGTACCCGATCCGGAACGGCATCCCAGTGATGCTGGCCGACGAGGCGCGCCGGCTTGAGGACTGAGTCAGAGCGGGCGCCCCTGCAGGAGGCGCGGCAGATCGCCCGTCAGCCCCGCCGCCTCGCGGATCGCGCCGCGCCGTGCGCCGGGCAGCGCGTTGACGAGGCCCATCCCGATGTCGCGGCCGAAGCGCAGGAGCGGGTTGTCGTTCGAGAAGAGCCGGTTGAATGCGTCCGTCGCGACCGCCAGCGCCGTTACATCGAAGCGCCGCCATGTCTGGTAGCGCGCCAGCACGTCCGGGGCGCCCACATCCTCGCCTCGGCGCCGCGCCTCGGCCAGTACCTGCGCCAAAGCGGCGACGTCTTTGAGGCCGGCGTTCAGCCCCTGGCCCGCGATCGGATGCACCACATGGGCGGCGTCGCCGGCGAGCGCGACCCGCGGCGCGACGAAGTGCTGCGCCAGCGACAGCGACAGGGGATACGTGTACCGCTCGCCCTCCAGTGCGATCTCTCCGAGGAATCCGCCGAAGCGGGGGCGCAGGGCGGCGAGGTAGCCTGCCTCGTCCAGCGCCATCACGCGCGCGGCCTGCGCGTGGGGCTGCGACCAGACGATGGATGAGCGATTGCCGGTGAGCGGCAGGATCGCCAGCGGCCCCTCCGGCATGAAGAACTGGTGCGCGACGCCTCCATGCGGCCGCTCGTGCCGGACGGCGCAGATGAGCGCGCTCTGCAGGTAGCGCCAGCCTACGTGCCGGATGCCCGCCCGCCGCGCCGTCCCGCTGTCGCGTCCGTCGCAGCCGATCAGGACGCGCCCGCGCAGGCGGCGGCCGTCCGCCAGGTTGGCGCTGACGCCCGCGCCGTCGGTGCTCTGCGCCGTCACGCCGGCGGCAATGGCGCGCACCGGGCTCTCCGCCACGGTGCTGGCGATGGCGAAGCGTAGGTGGCGGTTCTCGGCCATGTAGCCCATCGGGCCTTCCTCGATCTCGGCATGGTCGAACTCGAGGGCGAAGGGCGAAGGCGCCTCGCCCGCGCGGCCGTCCGTCACCTTGATCTGCAGGATCGGTTGGGCGTCGTCGGCCAGGCGCGCCCACACCCCAAGCGCCTTGAGCAGGCGCTGCGAAGTGAGAGCGAGGGCGGAGCTGCGGCCGTCGAAGCCCGCACCGCCCGCCTCGGGCGCGGGGTCGATCAGGATCACGTCGAGCCCGGCGGAGGTCAGCGCCAGCGCCAGCGTTCCACCCACGAGCCCACCGCCGGCAATCAGCACGTCCGCATCGTATGACATGCCGCTTGATATGACCGCCGGCGGGGCATTGTCCACGCGCCGTGGCGCAGCTACCGTCGCGGCCGATGGACGAGTGGCGGACGATGGGCGCGGCGGCGCTGGGGCGGGAGATCGGCGCGGGGCGGATCGACCCGACCGAGCTGGCCGAGGTGATGCTCGACGCGATCGCGCGTCATCCGCACGGGCACGAGATCTATGCGCGGACGACCCCCGATCGGGCGCGGGCCGAGGCTCGAGCGGCCCGCGAGCGGGCGCGAGCGGGGTTGCAGCGCGGCCCGCTCGACGGCGTGCCGGTGTCCTGGAAGGATCTCTTCGACACGGCGGGCACGGCGACCGAGGGCGGCTCGGCACTGCTTGCGGGACGCGTGCCGGCGGCCGACGCGCGGGTGGTGGCGCGGGCGACGGCGGCCGGCCTCGTCTGCCTTGGCAAGACGCACCTGACGGAGCTCGCATTTTCGGGGCTCGGGCTCAACCCGGTGACCGGCACGCCGCCCAACGTCCACGACGCCGAGGCGCTGCCGGGCGGCTCGTCGTCGGGTGCGGCGGCCTCCGTCGCCTTCGGCCTCGCGGCAGGCGCAATCGGCTCCGACACGGCGGGCTCGGTGCGCATTCCGGCGGCGTGGAACGACCTTGTGGGGCTCAAGACGTCGCACGGCGTCATTCCGCTCGACGGCGCGCTGCCGCTCTGCCCCAGCTTCGACACGGCCGGCCCGCTTGCGCGCATGGTCGAGGATGCGGCGCTCCTGACCGCGGCGATGCAGGGAGGCCGACCGCCCGACCTGCGCGGCGCCAGCCTGCAGGGCGCGCGCCTCCTGGTGCTGGAGACGGTCGCGTTCGACGCGATCGATGACGGACCGGCGCGCGGCTTCGACGAGGCGCTGAAGCGGCTTGCGGACGCGGGCGCGGAAATCGCGCGCATCGAGGCGCCGGAGGTGGCCGAGGCGGTTGATCTCTCGGCCAGCCTCTTTGCGCCCGAGGCCTACGGCACCTGGAGCGCCGAGATCGAAGCGCGGCCCGAACTGATGTTCGACCCGGTCCGCGAGCGTTTCCGCGGTGGCCGGGACTTTCCGGCACATGCGTACGTCGCGGGCTGGGCTCGCCTGCGCGAGCTGCGGCAGATCTATCGCGCGCGCACCGCGGGCGCCGATGCGGTGATCCTGCCGACCTGCGCCATCGCGCCGCCGAAGCGGCAGGCGGTGCTGGACGACCACGCGCTCTTCGCCGAGCGCAACCTGATGACGCTAAGGAACACGCGGATCGGAAGCCTGCTCGACCTCTGCGGCCTGACGCTGCCCACGGGAACGCCGTCGGCCGGCATCCTCTTCCAGGCGCCGGGCGGACAGGATGCGCGGCTGCTGCGTCTCGGCGCGGCGGCCGAAGGCGCGCTGGCCTGAGGACGACCGCGGAGCGCGGGTGGTCTGAGGGTCACACTCGTGGCGCCGCCGCCGCGCCGCGCTGGACCGGGCGGCCCCCGCCGCGCTAGCGTGCGCTCCAAAGGGACGCAACGATCCCGACCATTTGAGGCCAGCATGAATCTTCCCGACCGGTTCTCGGACCTGCCGGAATACGCGTTCCCGCGTTTGCGCGGCCTGCTCGACGTGCATGCTCCGGGCGGAGAGCCGATCCACATGACGATCGGCGAGCCGCGCCATCCGTTTCCCAGTTGGTTGGTGGAGGTCATCGCCAACAACGCCGAAGGATTCGGACGTTACCCGCCGAACGAGGGGACGGACGAGCTCAGGCGGGCGATTACCGGCTGGTTCCGGCGGCGCTATGGCGTGACGCTTGACCCCGATACGCAGGTGACGGTGCTGAACGGCACGCGCGAGGGGCTCTTCAACGCCTGCCTCGCGCTCTGTCCCGGCGGGGCGGACGTGCTGGTGCCGAACCCGTTCTACCAGGTTTATGCCGTGGGCGCGCTCGCTGTGGGGGCGCGGCCGGTCTACCTGCCGGCGCTGCCGGAGAACGGCTTTCTCCCCGATTTCGATGCGGTGCGGCCCGAGGTGCTGGACCGGACGGCCATCGCCTGGCTCTGCTCGCCTTCGAACCCGCAAGGCGCGGTGGCGGACGAGAGCTATTGGCGGCACCTGATCGAGCTGGCGGAGCGGCACGACTTCCGCGTCTTCGCCGACGAGTGCTACAGCGAGATCTGGCGCAAGTCGCCGCCGCCGGGGGCGCTGGAGGTCGCGGCGGCGATGGGTGCCGACCCGGAGCGGGTGACGGTCTTCCACTCGCTCTCCAAACGGTCGAATGTACCGGGCCTCAGGTCGGGTTTCGTGGCTGGCGGTCCACGGACGATCAAGGCGATCCGGCAGCTCCGTTCCTATGCTGGCCCGCCGATGCCGGGTCCGATCCAGGCGACGAGCGCGCGGCTCTGGTCGGACGAGGCGCATGTCGAGGCGAGCCGGGCGCTCTACCAGGAGAAGTACGCGGTGGCACAGGAGATCCTGGGCGACGTTGCGCCCGTCCCGCCGGCGGGTTTCTTCCTGTGGCTGCCGGTCGAGGACGGCGAGGCCGCGGCGTTGCGGCTCTGGCGCGAGACGGGAGTGCGGGTTCTGCCCGGCGCCTATCTCTCGCGCGATGCCGAGGGCGGCAATCCGGGCGCGGGCTATGTGCGCGTCGCCCTGGTGGCCGATGTTGACGAGGTGCGGCGCGGGCTGACCGCCATCCGCACGACGCTTTACGACTGACGGGGGTTTCATGGCGTACCAGGCCAAGCGGCGCGATCCGCTTCTCGACAGCAAGACGCAGGCTGTGCTCGAGCGGCGCGGCAAGGAGCTGCTGGGTCTCGTGCTGCTCGGCGCGGGCGTGGCCGCTGCTATGCTGCTCGGCAGCTACTCGTCAGACGATCCGAGCTGGCTGGCCGTCACCGACGAGCCTGCACGAAACCTGCTGGGCCGGTTCGGCGCCTCCATCGCCTCGCCGCTCATGGTCATCGTCGGCGTCGCGTCGTGGAGCCTCGCACTCCTGTTTATCGTCTGGGGCGTGCGCTTGACGCTTCATCGCGGCGAGGAGGCGCTGGGCCGCCTGATCTTCGCGCCGATCGCCGTCGCGGTCACCGCGATCTACTTCGCCACCCACGCGCCGGAGGATGGGTGGGGCCACTCCTTCGGGCTCGGCGGGCTCTTCGGCGACACGATCCTCGGCGCGCTTCTGGCGCTGATGCCGACGAATCCGGTCCTGTCGCTGAAGCTGGTGGCGCTCGCTTCGGCCGTCGCGATGGTGGCGCTGACGCTCTACGTCGCGGGGGTCACCGTGGCGGAAATGAACACGATGCGCCGCTTCTGCCAGAAGGGAGTCGCGGCGGCGATGCGGGCGGGGCTCCATGGCGGTGCGGCGGCGCTGACGACCGCCGTGCACAAGGCCGAGGCGCGACGCGAGGCGCGGCAGGCCCAGCCGCGGCGCCCGGGACCGCTCGCGCGGCTGCGGGCGCGCCGCGAGGAAGCGGAGGAGATCGTGATCGAGGACGACCCCGCGCCCGCGGCGGCGCCGACGGCCCCGGCGAAGGGCCTGCGAATGGAGCCGCGGATCGCGCGGCCGGAGCCGCAGCGCGACGAGGAGGACGACCTGCCCGAGCCGGAGCTTGTGCAGCAGCGGCCGATCGTGCCGCCGAACTTCGTCCGCGGCGCTGCCGAGGTGGTGCGGACGCCGGCGGTGCGGCCGCGCACCTCGCGCCGGGCGCAGGCCGAGGCGCAGCCGGTGCTGCCGCTGGAGGAGACGGCAGAAGCCTATTCTGCGCCGCCGCTCGCCCTGCTGGCCGACCCCGCCGGGGTCGTCCGCCACAACCCCAGCACCGAGGCGCTGGAGGAAAACGCGCGAATGCTGGAGACGGTGCTGGACGATTACGGCGTCAAGGGCGAGATCGTCAGCGTCCGCCCGGGACCGGTCGTCACGATGTACGAACTCGAGCCCGCGCCGGGGCTGAAGGCCAGCCGGGTCATCGGCCTCGCCGACGACATCGCGCGGTCGATGTCGGCGCTCTCGGCACGGGTATCGACGGTGCCGGGCCGCAGCGTGATCGGGATCGAGCTGCCGAACGCGACGCGCGAGCAGGTCGTGCTGCGCGAGATCTTGTCGGCGCGCGACTATGGCGACGGCAACCAGCGCCTGCCGCTGGCGCTGGGCAAGGACATCGGCGGCGATCCGGTGGTGGCGAATCTAGCACGGATGCCGCACCTGCTGATCGCCGGGACCACCGGCTCCGGCAAGTCGGTGGCCATCAACACGATGATCCTGAGCCTGCTCTACAAGCTCAGCCCCGAGGAATGCCGCCTCATCATGATCGACCCGAAGATGCTGGAACTCAGCGTCTATGACGGCATCCCGCACCTCCTGTCGCCCGTGGTGACGGACCCCAAGAAGGCGGTCGTGGCGCTCAAGTGGGTCGTGGCCGAGATGGAGGAGCGCTACCGCAAGATGTCGAAGATGGGCGTCCGCAACATCGACGGCTACAACGGCCGCGTGCGCGAGACGCTGGCCAAGGGCGAGACGTTCAGCCGCACGGTGCAGACCGGCTTCGACGACGAGACCGGCGATCCGGTGTTCGAGACCGAGGAGATCCAGCCCGAGGCGATGCCCTACATCGTAGTCATCGTCGACGAGATGGCCGACCTGATGATGGTCGCCGGCAAGGAGATCGAGGCCTGCATCCAGCGCCTGGCGCAGATGGCGCGGGCCTCGGGCATCCACCTCATTATGGCGACGCAGCGGCCCTCGGTCGATGTCATCACCGGCACGATCAAGGCGAACTTCCCGACCCGGATCAGCTTCCAAGTGACGTCCAAGATCGACAGCCGCACCATCCTCGGCGAGCAGGGGGCGGAGCAGCTCCTCGGCATGGGCGACATGCTCTACATGGCCGGCGGGTCCAAGATCACCCGCGTGCACGGGCCATTCGTCAGCGACGAAGAGGTCGAGGAGGTGGTGCGGCACCTGAAGTCGCTGGGGCCGCCCGCCTATGTAGGCGGCGTGCAGGAGGGGCCGGACGAGGACCAGGGCGCCGACATCGACGCAGTCCTCGGCCTCGGCGGCAACACCGACGGCGAGGATGCGCTCTACGATCAGGCGGTGGCGATCGTGATTCAGGACCGCAAGTGCTCGACCTCCTACATCCAGCGCAAGCTGGCGATCGGCTACAACAAGGCGGCGCGGCTGGTGGAGCAGATGGAGGAGCAGGGCCTCGTGAGCCCCGCCAACCACGTCGGCAAGCGCGAGATCCTGGTGCCCGAGCCGCAGTAGGCGCGGCTCAGAGGCGGTAGTAGACCGCCATGAGGAACAGCACGCTCCAGTAGAGGAACGCGCCGGCGTAGATGACCTTGATCGCCGGGTTCACCCAGACCGCCCCGTCAGGCAGGTCCGCGAGCGGGGCGTCGGACACCGCCGCCGCCAGCCGGTGCTTGCGGATGTACCTGTCGAGCACGTTCTCGACCCGGACGAAAACCAGCGCCACGGCCATGCCGGCCAGCGGCAGGAAACGCCGCGCCACCCAGACCACACGCTCGTGAGTCTCAACGTGGATGTGGTCGAGGTTGCCGTATTCAAGCGAAAGGCCGAAGGTGACGGTGACGAATATCGGCACCATCAGGAAGCGGATGTTCGAGTAGTGGCGATACATCGCCATGTTCTCGATATAGCGGACCTGCTCGTCGGGCGTCATGAGCAGCAGGATGCCACGGCCGATCAGGCCGCCAAAGCGCCATCTGTGTTACAAGCCGCTCACCGCGAATTGCCGGAAGGTGAGGTGGCAACGGCGCGGCGAGCGGTTATGTCTGGCGACATGATCGCACGCCTGCTCCTCGCCCCGCTCGCCCTCGTCCTGCTGGTGCTGCCTGTCCGGGCGGACCAGCTCTCGCTGAACGAGATCTCGCGCTACCTGAACGGTCTGCAGACCGCGACGGCGGACTTCACGCAGATCAACCCGGACGGCACCATCTCCACGGGCGAACTCTTCATCCGCCGCCCCGGCCGGATGCGGTTCGAGTACGAACAGCCGGACCCGACGTTGGTGATGGCAGGCGGCGGACAGGTGGCGATCTTCGACGGCGGCTCGAACATCGCCACGCCCGAGCAGTATCCGCTCGCCCGCACGCCGCTCAACATCATCCTGGAGCGCAACGTCGATCTGTCGCGACGCAACATGGTGACGGGCCACAGCTATGACGGCACCGCGACGACGGTGCGGGCGCAGGACCCGCAGCACCCGGAGTACGGCTCGATCGAGCTGAAGTTCACCGACAACCCGGTGGAACTGCGCCAGTGGATCGTGACCGACAGCGGCGGCAACCGGACGACCGTGTCGCTCGGGCCGCTCAGCACGGGCGCGAACCTGTCCGCCGCCCTCTTCAACATTCCGCTCGAGATCCAGCGGCGCGGCCGCTAGGCGCGGCCGCAGGCCCTCAGCTGCCCGCGGTAGTATTCGGCCCGGGTCGAGACGCGCTGCGCCACCTCGATCAGCCACGGTTTGCCGTTGTAGCTGCCGCGGGCATAGCCGGTGTGGCCCTCGTGGTAGGCGAGGTACTGGTTGAACGCGTCGTTGAGCGCGATCCGGTTCCGGTCGCGCGTCTTGTTCATGTACCAACCCATGAAGTCGGTCGCGTCATCGATGTCGTCGCGCTGGGCGCGGCGCCGGCCGCTGGACTGCCGGTACTCGTCCCAGGTCGCGTCGAGCGCCTGGCTGTAGCCGTAGGCCGACGATTGCCGCCCCATCGGGATGATGCCGAGCGTGTATTGCACCGGAGTGCGGGCATTGCCGATGAACTTCGACTCCTGGTGGATCGTCGCCATCTGCACATGGACCGGCACGCCCCAGCGCCGCTCGGTCCGCTTCATCGCGCGCAGGTAGTGCGGCCGCTCGGCCACAATCGCGCACGCATTCTCAAGATCGCGCGGCGCGGTGTAGTTTCCGCTGCCGCAGCTGGCCGCCAGTAGAGTCAGGACGACCGCCCGGAGGATTCTGCTCATCTGCCTCTCGATCGCTTTGCCTGTTTTTTCCCAAGCCTAGCGCATAGATCCCCGAACGGGAACGGGGGGTCACATCACGATTGCAAGCAGGATGGGAAGAACCCCGACCGATAACAGCGTGGAGACCACGACGAGGCCCGCTACCGCATCCGCGTCGGCGCCGTACTTTTCCGCCAGCAGGTACGACGTCACCGCCACCGGCGTCGCGACCTGAAGGACCAGAACGGCGAAGGCGACAGGTGGCAAATCAAGCCAGCGCCCGACGGTCCATGCGACCCCGACGCACATAACGATCTTTGTCACCGCCAGCCACAACGCACGGCCCAGCCGCCCCGGCGCCAGTCGCCCCACCGCGACGCCAAGCGTGATCAGCATCAGCGGGATGGCGATCTGGCCAATGAGGCTCAGGGTGTTGGTGAGGAAGGTGGGCGTCTGCCAGCCTTGCCAGAGGAACAGCGCGCCGAGGAGCGTGCCCGCCACCATCGGTTCGCGCATCACCTTGAGGAAGCCGCCGCCGCCGGAAACCATCCAGACCCCGATGGTGAAGGACAGGATCGCCATCACCGCGAAGACGACGACCGCGTAGCCGAGCCCCTCGTCGCCGAAGGCGAAGAGGGCGAGCGGCAGCCCGAGGTTGCCGGTGTTGCCGAAGATGATCGGCGCGAGGTACGTGCGCAGCTCCAGCCGTGCCACGAACACCAGCGCCAGTGCCCCGAGCCCGACGCCGCCATAGGCCAGGAGCGCCGCGAGCGACAGCGTGCTGAGCGCAGCCGGCGCAATCTCGGTCTGCATCAGAGAGACAAAGATCAGGCACGGAACCGACAACGTCATCGACAGGCGGGTGACGAATTCGACCCTGTACTCGAAGCCGAGCCGCACCCAAACGAAACCGACCGCGGCGAGAAGAAAGACAGGCGCGACGACCTCTGCAACCGTAAGGATCAGCGCCACACACTGTTTCCCCTGCTCAACGGTGCCGCATGGACAAAAGCGGCGTTGAAGGCGTAGTAAGCGTCCCTAAGGAGTGGTGCCATGTTGAAAAGCAATGCGAAGTATCACCTCGGCCAGGTGGTGAGGCACAAGAAGCACCCCTTCCGCGGCGTTGTCTTCGACGTCGATCCGACCTTCAACAATACCGAGGAGTGGTACGACGCCATTCCCGAGGACAGCCGCCCGCGGAAGAACCAGCCGTTCTACCACCTGCTGGCCGAGAACGATCAGAGCTACTACGTCGCCTACGTCTCGGAGCAGAACCTCGTTCCCGACGTCTCGGGCGAGCCGGTGGAGCATCCGGACCTTCCCGACCTCTTCGGCGACTTCCAGAACGGAGCGTATCCGCTGCACTTCGCGCTGAACTGACGCCCTCGCCCCGCGCCGGGATTGCCGTCTGCGGTTCGTAGCGACGAATCGACGGGTCTCATGCTAGTGTCACAGTCGTGATTGTCGGCTGCTGGTCCTCGACGACTGGCCTTTGTTGCGAGTTGCTGATCCTGTAGAGCGAGTTGTCCCGGCGGCCGTCGATGCGATCCCACGGCTTCCACGGAAGCTCCGGCAGGGCGGATGCGACATGGCGGACGACGACCTTCGGCTCGAGGAAGAGGCGGTCAAGTGGGGCCCCGCCGAGTACCGGCTCTGGGTGCAGAGCAACGTAACTGACCGGATGATCCGCCGGATCGTGGCGTTCACCGGCAGCATCGGCATCGTCACGGTGGTGGCTCTCGTCGGCTATTCGATCGCCTTCTACAACAACATCATCAACAAGCTCACGACCGACGCCGCGGCGGCGGCGCAGCAGGTCGTCGAGCAGGATCTCAGCGAGAAGTTCACCGCACTCGAGCGGCGCTACGCTGACGAGTTCAGCACGCTCGAGAGCGAGCTGCCCGAAAAGATCGACCCGCTCGTCACCCAGGCGCTGATCAACCAGGCGCGGCTAGTCGAGACGGTGCGCGAGCAACTGAAGGAGGTCGAGGCGCCGCGGCTGATTTCGGAGATCGGCAGCAGTGCGGAATTCGGCGCACAGGCCGAGGCAGCAATGCGGGAGGCGCTGCGCGCGCCGGGTGCGTTGAAGCGGGTCATCCTGGAGGAGGCGCTGGCACGCGCCAGGGAGGGCTCGCCGGCCACGCGCGCCTTCGGGCTGCAGCTCTACAAGCTGCTTGGATCGGGCGAGGAGGGCCAGATCGAGCCGGTGCGCGCCACGATGATCGAGATGGCCGAGCAGGAGCGCGAGCTGCCGCCCGACGTCTTCGGCGCGATCGTCCAGCTCTACCCACTCAACGAGCCGTCGCCCGAGTGCCCCGATGCGGCCGTCTGCGCCGGCCTTGACGAACGGATGCTGCTGGCGATGCTCGAGCACATTGACCGCAACGGGCACCTCTACGACGAGCAGCGCGACGACTACCTGAGGTTCTTCTCCAAGGTCACCCGGATGCAGTTCGGGCTCGTCGCCAAGGCGCTCTTCGACGATCCGTCGAACATGGCGATGCGCGAGATCGTGCGCCGGCTGGCCCGCAGCGGCGAGCCGGGCGTGATGTCCGACCTAGTCGAGGAAATGGCGCGCTACACCGTGCCGCGCCGGGCCGAGGATGGATTGCGTCGATTCGCGTTCGAGGTCCTCGCGGCGCTCGCCCCCTCGGCGCAGCTCGACTTTGACAAGCGCCGCACCGCCGCGCTGCTCTTGTGGGAAAACAACCTCGATGGCCTCGCCCGCGCGTTCAGGCCGGCACCGGAGCCGGTGGCGCCGGACACCATGACGATCGCCGAACCCGTCGCGTTGACCGAGGAGCAGATGGCGTCGCAGGAGGAGGACCGGCTGCTGCGGGACGCCATGCTGAGCCTGCTCCGCTCCCGGCCGGACGCGCAGCGGGGCACCCGCAACGACTGGGATCACCTCATCCTCGCGCGTCGCACGCCGGACCGCCATCTCGGGCCGGATATGCTCACCTATGCGATCTGGTTGGAGCGGGCGCGGCTCGACGATGCCAATCCCGCGCTCATCGCCGACAGCTTCGCCTCGGACCAGGTGCTGGAAGCGCTGGTGGATGGCGGACCCGCGACCGCGCCGCGGATCGCCCGCGCCGACCTCGCCTATGCCATCCGCAACGCATCGCCCGACATGTTCCTGGAGTTTGCCGAGACGCTGGCCCGGGAGGTCGCCGAAGGGCTGCCGCGGCAGGATCTGAACGCGACGGTGCGCGAGGTCGTGCGGAGGGAGCGCGACGGCTCGACCGAATTCGCCTGGATGCGGACGGTGCTCGATTCCGACGGACCCGCAGCCGGCGGCGAGCGCCAGCTCCAGAACCTCGTCATGGCGGGCCTCGGCGACGATGCGGGAACGGCGCAGGAATGGACCGAGAACGACCTTCTCGCGCGGGCCGCCAGCTTCGCGGCGATGTCGCTCGAGTCCGGTTCCTCGAAGCTAACCATGGGGGCGGACCTGGTGGCAGGGGAACTCCTGAGGCGGAGCGGCTCGAACCCTTGCGGCGTGTTCGCGGCGGTCGAGGATGCAGGGCTCGGCCGGATTGGCCAGCAGGTGCCGCAGGACAGCCGGATCGCCGGCTTGCGCGAGCAGGTGAACTGGGTCGGGGTGCCGCTTGCCCCGGAGGCGCAGTGGATCGAGGCGACGGAGGGCGAGCACGAGCTGACGCTGCCGGCGGTCGAGGCGGGCGCTGGCGTCTGGGTCGGCCTGGTGCTGCCGGAGCCGATGCGGATCGAGATCGGGCGGCCCGAGCATCTCAGTCCGGCGATCCTGAACGCCGACCGTAGCGCCGTTCTGGGTCGCGCGGCCGAGGCGGAGGAACTGGTGCGGCTGCTGGACGCGGGCGAGTACGTGATCTCCGTCCGCTCCTGCAAGTTGCGCGGCGTCGCCAAGGCCGGCGACCGGCTGATCGTGCGCGCGTCGCGGACGCCGCCGCTGCTCGGCCCGTCGACCCGCGAGGCGCCGCACCAGCTGCCGGAAATCGGCAGCTTCGTCTACAGCGCCGAGGCGCCGGGCGAGCTGTGGCTGCGGACGGATGCGCGTGCGGGGCAGGTGCTGGTGATCGAGACGGGCGCGGAAGTCGGCACCACCGTCGACACGGTGCTCGAGATCCGGGATGCCGCGACCGACGAGCAGCTCGCCTACAATGACGACCACGGCGGCACAAGCTTTTCGCGGCTAGAGTACCAGGTGCTGGAGGACGGGCCGGTCCTGGTCGGGGTCGCGCACTACGGACCCCGGCTCTTCGTTCCCGAAGAGCGCTTCCGGGTGGAGACGCGGCTCTACCAGGCGGACGCGGTAGTGTTCGCTGCACTCGATCTCCAGAACGCGCCGATGGTGCGGCCGGACGAGGACCTTTTTGTCGAGATCGACGAGTACGCGGACAACATTCTCGAGCTTCGGCCTTCGCAGACTGCAATCGTGCGCGTGGACGTCGACGCGTTCGACTTGTCGATCGGTCATGGCGAGATTGTCGTGCCGCCGCTCGAGGTCGATGCGGGCGGCAACGGCTGGGTCTACCTCCTGGAGGCGGATCGAACCTACTGGCTCGATATCGCCTTCGACCCGCTCGGCCGTCGCTTCGTCCGCTTCACGGCGCGGACGCTCGAAGGGGCGATCGACCTGTCGGATCCGGCGGCGCCGCAGGAGGCGGTACCGGTGAACCCGGGCGTAGCGCTCCTGATCCCCGATGGCGGCGGTCGCCTGAAGCTGCGTTCGGCGGACGAGGAAGAGGTCGACGTCGAGGTGGTCCTCGACGCTCCGGGAGCCGACCAGGCGCCGACCATCAGCATTGCCGACGCATCGGGGAGCGCCGTCGACGTGGTGCTGACGAGGCAGGAGGATGGCTCGTTCGCCGGGCACTGGCTCATGGCGCCGGATGCTGTCTACGAGGCCGAGTTCCACATCGTCGGCTCCGCGACACCTGCAGGCGCGTGGATCGAGCCCGTGCCGCAATACGGCTCCGAGCGCAGCCCCGTCGAGATCGGTGATGGACTTGAGCTGGAGTTCGACGGCGGCACGGGCGTGGCCGAGGTCTGGCTTGGGGCGAGCCTCGTGGCGGGCGAGCGGCTGATGGTCGACACCGGCATGCCGGTCGGGCAGGATTTCGAGGTCGACACGGTGATCGAGGTTTTCGACGCAGCGACGGGAGACAGCATCGCCTACAGCGACGACGACGACACGGGCGTCTCCTCGCTGATCGATTACGTGAGTGCGTCTGACGCCGACGTGACGATCCGGATAAGCCGCTACCTCGGGCCGTTCGAGCCCCAGGACAGGGTGTCCATCATGGCGTGGGTCGTGACGCCGCAGCAGCCTGTCGAGGAAGCGCTCTGGAATGAATGATCTGCTAGCGCGAGATCGGAAGCCCTGCATCGCGCCAGGCGCCGAAGCCGCCCTCGATCTCGGAGACGTGAGGCACGCCCATCTGCTGGAGCGCATCGGCGGCCAGAGCGGACCGCGATGCGGCGGCGCAGAAGAGGATGAGCGGCCGGGCCGAGAGCGCCTCCTTGTAATAAGGACTGGCGGGGTCTACCCAGAACTCCAGCATCCCCCGCGGCGCGTGGAACGCGCCGGGCACGCGCCCCTCGCGATCGAGCTCGCGGATGTCGCGGATGTCGACGAGAAGCGCGCCACGCTCGGCTGCCTCGCGCGCCTCCTGCGGTGAGATGGAGCGGACGCGCGCCTTGGCGTCGGCGACGAGCTCGCTCACGGGTCTGATGGACATGTCGCGCTCCTTTTGGTCAATCGAGCGCGCCTGTCGTCGCATAATTCGAGGCTTCGTTCGAGCCTGCATGTGCCTGGCCCGGACCGGCGACGCGCCCTCCCTCGCAAGCTGGAGGCAAAACGTGCCAAGGACCCGGTGCCGCGCCCGGATTGGGGGCAGGAATCGGCGCGGCACCGGACCGAGCCCTGGGAGGGCGCTGGCTTGGTGACATGGAATTGTGGCGGGTAAATGGCGCTCCCGCGGAGCGCGCGGTCAGGCGCGGGCGGGGATGCGGAAAGCGAGGTGGTTGCGCTCGCCGATCCTGAGGTAGACGAGGTCGCGCGTCAGTTCGCGGATCAGCCTCCAGCCGAATCCGCCTTCGGGCAGATCCTCGACGGCGCAGTCGAGCTCGGCCGCGCATCCTCGCGGCAGCACGCCGCACGGCATCGGTCGCCCGTCATCCACCACCGAGAAGGAGAGGTCGTCGCCGTCACGAGCGATGTCGAGCTCGATCCGCCCGCACGCGCCTGCGTAGGCATGCTTGCTGATGTTGTTCATCACTTCGGCGAGGACCAGCTCGACCGTGCCGCGCTGCTCGTCCGCGACGCCCTGCAGAGCAAGCGTCCGGACGACTTGCGCCAACGCACCTCTCACCGCCTGCATGCTGCCTGGAATGGCGAGGTGCAGGCAGCACTCGCTCGTCGGGCGCGCCTCATTCTCAGGGATGTCAGGGTCGGCGTACGGCGCGTCAGGACGCATGCTTCAGGCCATCGAATGCTTCGGAAGCAGTAGAATGGATCGTGATGACCGTGTCGATCCGCGTGATGCGAAAGACCTTGCGCACGTTCGCGGTGAGGCCGGCAAGCTCCAGCCGCCGCTTCGCACAGACGAGCTTCATGACGCCGACAATGGCGCCAAGTCCGCTGCTGTCCATGAAGTCGACCTGCGAGAGGTCGAGCACCACGCGCGCCGGCGCCCCGTCGACGATGCGGCGCATGCTGTCCTTGAACTGGACCGCAGCGGCGGCGTCTATTCGACTCGCCTCGACGCGCACGATCAGTCCATCGTCACGATGCTCGCTGGTCAGTTTCATGAGGCCGCCCCAAACTCGCCCGTGGCTGAGGCTAGACCTCGTATCTTACCATCCGGTAAGCAGGCGCGGACGCAGGGTCCGGGAGGGACATGCCATGCAGGAAGTGGTCATTGCCGGAGCGGCGCGGACGCCGATGGGCGCGCTTCAGGGCGCACTGGCAGGTGTCGTTGCGCCCGAGCTCGGCGGCGTCGCGATCCGCGCCGCGCTCGACGGCGCCGGTGCGGCCGTCGTCGACGAGGTCGTGATGGGATGCGTGCTGCCCGCGGGTCAGGGACAGGCGCCCGCGCGGCAGGCGGGCTTTGCCGCCGGCCTGGGCGAGGGCGTGCCGGCCACGACGCTCAACAAGATGTGCGGCTCGGGGATGAAGGCGGCGATGACGGCCTTTGACCAGATCGCGCTGGGCGCATCCCGCGTGGTCGTCGCGGGCGGCATGGAGAGCATGACCAACGCACCCTACCTGCTGCCCCGGATGCGCTCCGGCGCGCGGATGGGGCACGGCCAAGTCATCGACAGCATGTTCCTCGACGGGCTGGAAGACGCCTGCGACAAGGGCCGTCTGATGGGCACCTTCGCCGAGGATTGTGCCGAGCACTACCAGTTCACGCGCGAGGCGCAGGACGACTACGCCCTCGAATCGCTGGAGCGGGCGCTGACGGCGCAAAAGTCGGGGGCGTTCGGCGCCGAGGTCGCGCAGGTGACGGTGCGGGGCCGCAAGGGCGAGACGGTGGTGGCTGAGGACGAGCAGCCGGCGCTGGCGCGCGCCGACCGGATCCCGACGCTCCGCCCTGCCTTCCGCGAGAACGGGACGGTGACGGCGGCCAACGCCTCGTCCATCTCCGACGGGGCCGCGGCGTTGGTGCTGGCGTCGGCGGATGCGGGGCTGACGGTCCGCGCAAGGTTGCTGGGGCACGCGAGTCATGCGCAGGCGCCCGGCTGGTTCACCACCGCTCCGGTCCCGGCGGCAAAGAAGCTGCTCGACCGGATCGGCTGGAAGGTGGAGGACGTGGACCTCTGGGAGGTGAACGAGGCCTTTGCCGTCGTGCCGATGGCCTTCATGCGCGAAATGGGCCTCCCGCGCGAGCGGCTCAACGTCAATGGCGGGGCCTGCGCGCTGGGTCACCCGATCGGCGCGTCGGGCGCGCGCATCATGGTCACCCTGCTCCACGCGCTGGAGGCGCGGGGGCTGAGGCGCGGCGTCGCCGCCATCTGCATCGGCGGCGGCGAGGGCACGGCCATCGCGATCGAGCGTCCGTGATAGAGCTCCACTACGGCGAACTCGCGGCACGCGTCGCGGCGCTGACCGCAGGAGAGGACGATCCGGTGGCGCTGATGGCGACGGTGGCGTGCGAGGTGCACCATGCCGACGACCGCTTTGACTGGACCGGATTCTACCGCGTCGTCGCGCCGGATCTCCTGAAGATCGGACCCTACCAGGGTGGGCACGGCTGCCTGACGATCCCCTTCAGTCGCGGCGTCTGCGGCGCGGCGGCCCGCACGCGCGAGGTGCAGATCGTGCCCGACGTGGAGGCGTTCCCCGGGCACATCGCCTGCGCCGCCTCCACCCGGTCCGAGATCGTCCTGCCAGTCCTCGACGCACAGGGCGAGCTGATCGCCGTCTTCGACGTCGACAGCGACCGCCCGGACGCGTTCGGCGAGGCCGACGCCGAGGGCCTTGCCCGCATCCTGCGCGAGACCTTCGCGCGGTGAGCGTCGAGGCGTGGCTGGTCTTTGGGGCCTTTTGGGTGGTGTTCGTGACGTCTCCCGGCCCAAACGCCGTCAACTGCGTGCAGGTGGCGATGGAGGTGGGCTTTCGCCGGGCGCTGGTCTGCGTGCTGGCGATCCTGATGCAGGCGACGCTGTTCCTGACGCTGTCTGCCATCGGCGTGACGGCGCTGATCGCGGCCTCGCCCGGCCTCTACTTCTGGATCAAGTTAGCCGGGGCGGCGGTGCTGATCTGGCTGGGCATGCGCGGCTGGCTGATGGCGTCGCGCCCGATGGCGGTGCCGGTTGAGCGGAGGCATCTTTTCGGCCGCGCCTTCCTGATCGCCACGATCAACGCCAAGAGCGTGGCGGGCTACCTCGCCGCCTTCTCCCAGTTCGTGCAGCCGGGCGTGCCGATCGCTGAGCAGATGGTCGTGATCTTTCCCACCGCGCTGACGATCACCGCCGCGAGCTACACTGGATATGTCGCGCTGGGCGCAGGGCTCGGTCGCCTGGCCCTGGGCGCGCTGGCCAACATCTGGCTCAGGCGCGGAATGGCGGCGCTCTTCATCGGCTACGGCGTGGCGCTCGGCGCTTTGCAGCCGCGCGCATGAGCTACGACCCGCCCGATGTCCCGCTGAGCATCCTGCATGTGGACCACGAGATCCTGCTGATGGACAAGCCCGCCGGCCTGCTCTCGGTGCCCGGGCGAGGAGAGCACCTGCGCGACAGCCTTCTGATCCGCGTCCAGGCGGCCTACCCCGAGGCGCTGCTGGTGCACCGGCTCGACCGGGACACATCCGGCGTGATGGTCTTCGCGCTGACGCCCAACGCGCAACGCAACCTCGGGCTGCAGTTCGAGCGGCGGCATGTGAAGAAGATCTACGTGGCGCGCGTCTGGGGCCACGTGGCGGAGCAGACGGGGACGGTGGACCTGCCGCTGATCGTCGACTGGCCGAACCGGCCGCTGCAGATGGTCGACTTCGAGCGGGGCAGGCCGGCACTGACGGAGTGGCGCGTCGCCCGGCACGAAGAGCGCACGACGCGGATGCGGCTGATGCCCAGGACCGGGCGCAGCCACCAGCTTCGCGTCCACATGCGCGAGATCGGGCACCCTATCGTGGGAGATCCGTTCTACGCCACCGGAGAGGCGCGCGACGCCCCGCGGATGATGCTGCACGCCGAGAGCCTGCGCCTGCGCCACCCGGACGGCGGCAAGGCCCTGACCTTCAGCGCCACCTGCCCGTTCTAGCGCCGGTTGAGGAAGGCGTGCGCGGCCATCAGCTCGTCCTCGCGCAGTTCGTGTCCGCCCTCGTGCCAGTGCAGGATGACATCCGCACCCTGCTCCTCGAACCAGTCTGACAGTTCCTCGGTCCGCTCCGCGGGACAGATCCGGTCGTTTCGCCCCGCGGTGATCAGGATGCGCCGGTCGGCGAAGCCCGGCTGCGGCTCCGGTGAGTGGGGGATCAGGGGGTGCATCAGCACGAGTTCGTCCACGATGTCCGGGTGACGGAACGCGGTCGCGGCAAGGATGTTCGCTCCGTTGGAATAGCCGATCCCGATGGTGCGCGACGGCGCGGCCTCCGCCTTCTCTGCCGCGAGGAAGGCCGCCATGGCCTCTACCCGCCGCCCGAGGTCTTCCATGTCATAGACTCCCTCGCCGAGCCGGCGGAAGAAGCGCAAGTGCCCCATCTCGTTGACGTCGCCGCGCGGCGAGACGACCGCCGAGTGCGGCACCATCCGGCGCCCGAGGTCGTGAAGCTGGTGCTGGTCGCCGCCGGTACCGTGGAAGGTGAAGACGAGCGGCGCGCCACGCTCGGCGGGGATGCGGGCTGCATGATACGACATCGCCGGAATCTAGCGCACGAGCGGCCGCAGGGCGAGCGCCGGCATCATGTGGCGAAACCGAACAGCGCCAGGACGAGAAGAAAGGCCCCACTGAGCGACGTCGCGATGCCCGCGAGCGCCCAGACGGTCAGCCGCGGCGTCGGCGCGAAGACACCGCTCACGCCTTTTCTGCTTGGTTGGTCTGGCATCGCGCTCTCCCTTTGGTTGAAGTGTAGCTCATGGAGATTGATTGGACGAGTGCGCGTGTCGAAAGCTGGCGCAAGGCCGCCGCCGGGGCGCCGCTTCAGCAGGATTGGGATTGGGGCGAGATCCTGTCCGCCGCGGGAGCGCAGGTTGCGCGGGCAGTGGTGCGGAGCGGCGGGGCCGAAGTCGCCCTCGCGCAGGTCTTGCTGCGACGCTTCGGTCCGGCGACGCTGGCGCTGGTCTCACGCGGGCCGGTCTGGCTGGCCGCGGTGGACCAGCCTGCGGTGCTGCACGCGCTGCGGCGAAGCCTGCCCGCGCGAGGGCCACGGGCGCTGGTCGTCACGCCAGACGATACGGTGCGGGGCATGGTGCCGCTGGTGACACCCACGCACGTGGCCGAACTGAACCTCAAGCCGACGCTCGACGATCTGCGGGCCGGTCTGCACGGGAAGTGGCGCAACCGGCTTGCCGCAGCCGGGCGCGCCGGCCTGACGGTCCGGCGTGAGGATCGCCCGGACCGCTACGCGTGGCTCCTCGAGGCAGAGGCGGCGCAGGCACGGCAGCGCGGCTATCGCGGCTGGCCACCGAACCTCGTCCCGCACTGGCATCGCAGCGTGCCGGGACGGGTTCACGTTCTGTCTGCCTGGTGTGGAGGGGAACGCGTGGCGGCGATGCTGTTCTTGCGACACGGCCGTCGCGCGACCTACCAGATCGGCTGGTCCGGTCCGGACGGCCGCGCCACCTCGGCGCATAATCTCTGCCTCTGGACCGCGATCGAGGCGTTGCGGGCAGAGGGGGTGGCGCTTCTCGATCTCGGGACAGTCGACACAGAAGCCGCGCCCGGACTCGCCCGCTTCAAGATCGGCTGTGGCGCGCGGGTGCGAAGGCTGGGGCCGACGATGTGGGTGCCGCCCCTCCGCCTTCGCCCGCGCGGCCGCTGATCTCAGGCGTCGAGCGGCTCGAGGTCCCGCTCTAGCCGGGCACGGAGGTGCGCGTGCTGCGCCGGCAGCTTCAGCGCCTCGCCCAGATGCGCGGCGTCCTCGTCGATCGCGAAGCCCGGCTCGTTGGTCGCCACCTCGAAGAGCACGCCGCCGGGACCGCGGAAGTAGATCGCGTAGAAGTAGTCCCGGTCGATCTGCGGCGTGACGTGAAAGCCTTGTCCGGCCAGCGCCTCGCGCACCTCGGCCTGTTGCGTCCGGTCGGCCACGGCGAAGGCCACGTGGTGCACGGATCCGGCGCTCTGGCGGGCGGCGGGATCGTCCGGCGCCGCCTCGACCTCCAACACGTTCGCGCCGTTGCCGTCGATCTCGAATCGCGAGACGGCGCCCTCATGTGCCGACTCGCGGTAGCCCATGAAGCGCAGCAACTCGGCCGTGGGCGCGGCGTCCGCCAGCCGCAGGCGGACGGAGTGGAAACCTTGGATGGCCATGTCGCCGTCGACGCCGCCGCCGGTCCAGGGCGTCCGCGCGTCCTCCGCCTCCACCAGCGCCAGTCCCTCGCCATCGGGCCCCGTGAAGGTCAGCCGCGTCTCGCCGAAAGCTGTTCGGCGGTCGAGGTTCATCACGCGGGCCTGAGTCAGCCGCTCCGCCCATGCCTCCGCGCTGCCGCGCGGGATCGTGAAGGCGGTGGAAGAGATCTCGCCGGTGCCGCGACGGCCGGGAGCGGCGCCGGGGAACGGAAAGTAGGTCATCACGGTGCCGGGCGTGCCGCGCTCGTCGCCATAGTAGAGATGGTAGACGTCCGGCGCATCGAAGTTCACCGTCTTCTTGACTCGCCTCAGCCCCAGGGTGCCGGTGAAGAAGGCATTGTTCGCGCGCGCCGAACTGGCGAGCACCGTCACATGGTGCAGTCCCTTGATCTGATCGAGCATCTGAGCCTCCTCGCATCTTTAGCAGGGACTAACCCGCGCACAGCTCCAAAAGAAGCCGAAGGTTCGAACACGATTCGCGCAAAATCGAACACATTCGACAGAGCGCATGCGCGTGACGGACCTATTCGTTGCGTTGCCCCTGAGCTACATTGCCCTGCGAGGGATAGCCTCGAAGGAGTCCCCGGATGGGCCTGAGGCTTGGCGACGTTGCTCCGGATTTCACGGCCGAGACGACCGAGGGAGCACTGAACTTCTACGAGTGGATGGGCGACGGCTACGCCGTGCTCTTCAGCCATCCACGCGATTTCACGCCGGTCTGCACGACCGAGCTGGCGGCCATGGCAGGCTTGATGGAGGCGTTTGCGCAGCGCCGGGCCAAGGTCATCGGCATATCGGTCGATCCGGTCGACGACCACTACCGGTGGAAGCGCGACATCGAACGGCTTGCCCAGCAGCCGGTGACCTATCCCATCGCGGCCGATCCGCAGATGAAGGTCGCCAAGTTATACCGCATGCTGCCCATCGGCGAGAAGCCGGGGCCGGCGCGGGCACCGTCGCAGAACGCCACTGTCAGGGCGGTGTACGTCGTCGGGCCGGACAAGCGGATCAAGCTGATCCTCTGCTATCCGATGACCACGGGCCGCAACTTTGCCGAGATCCTCCGCGCCCTCGATTCGATCCGGCTAATGGCCGAGGAGCAGGTGGCGACACCGGCGAACTGGTGGCCAGGCGACGAGGTGATCCTGACCAACGCCATCAGCGACGCCGATGCGGCCGCGAGGTACGGAACCTTCGAGCGCAAGCTGCCGTACCTCCGGATGGCGCGGCCGAGGGCGCCGGGCTGAGCGACCGGCCGCTGCACCGGCGCGCGGCTAAGCTCGCCTGCGCACTGCTCGGCCGCGACCGCGCCCATTGGCAGGAGGGCTGGCCCGGGCTGGAGATCGCGCGTGGCGTCGAGGTCCGCTACCGCAACCAGCGCCTTTGCGCGCCACAGCCTGTCGCGGCGCTCGACGCGCGCGCGGGCGGGACGATCACCATCGTGGGCTCCGGCCCGTCGATGCGGGACGTCGACCCCGCGCGGCTGCCAGGCTTTCCGATCCTCTTGAACGGCGCTGCCTCGCTCCACGCGGCCTTTACCGATCATGCTGTCGCCGTTGAGGACGAGCGGTTCGTCTGGCGTCACCTCGACATGCTGAAGGCGGCGCTGCGGCCGGAGACGCTGCGGCTTTTCTCGCCCGCGGTCATGCGCGCGCTGGCCGAGCAGGAGCCGGACCTGCTGCGGGACGCGCCGGTCATCGTCATGGAAAACCTGCTGAAGCCGTTCCGGAGCCGGCGCAGGTCGCTGGAGGAGGTGGAGAGCCGGGTCCTCCGCGACGGTGACGCCGCGGTATCGCGGGAGCCGGAGCAGGGCGTGGTCGTGGCGGGGACGGTGGCATATTCGGTGCTGCAGTTCGCGCTGGCCACCGAGGCCCGCCGAATCGCCGTTGCCGGCGTCGATCTGACCAACACGGCGGCGCCCCGGTTCTATGAGACAGCGGGCCGCACCGCTGCGTCGGGTATCGAAGCGGGGCAGGCGAGGATCCTGTCGCACTTCGCGGTGGCGCTCCAACTGGCGGAGGAGCGTTCATCGCGCCTCGAGACGGTGACGCCCGGTTCTGCACTGGAGCGGATCGGGGTAGTCTACGCGCCGCTCTGACGGGCGCGCGCGAACATCGTCGCGCCGGACTTCGAAGCCTTCGTCCGGCCTAGAGCAGCACCGCGCGGATCAGCCAGGCGACGCCACTAAGGGCGGCGACGCTCATGAGCCAGATCGCGGCAAACCATGCGAGCCTGCGGATCAATGGTAGCCCTCGTCGGGGTCGAGCTTGCCGCGAAACACCCAGTACGCGTAGCCGGTGTAGGCGAGGATGATCGGTACCAACACGATGGCGCCCACGAACATGAAGAGCTGGCTCTTGAACGGGCTGGCGGCGTCCCAGATCGTGACTTCGGTCGGGATCACGTAGGGCCACATCGACAGGCCGAGGCCGACGAAGCAGAGCGCGAAGAGGCCCAGAGACAGGACGAACGGCAGCCAGTCACGCCCAGGCGTCAGCAGCGTCCGTGCCAGCACGAGGATTGTCACCGCCACCGCAACGGGCACCGGCGAGAGCAGCAACATTGTCGGCCAGGTGAACCAGCGCGAGAAGTAGATCGGCTCGAGGAACGGTGTGGCGAGGCTGACGGCGACGATGAAGCCGACGGTGGCGAAGCCGAAGGTTCGCGCCAGCGCCCGTGCCCGGTCATGCACCTCGCCTTCGGTCTTCAGGATCAGCCAGCAGGCGCCGAGCAGGGCATAGCCGCAGGCCACCGCGACGCCGCAGAGAAGCGAGAACCAGGTCAGCCAGTCGAGCCATCCGCCGCCATAGGCGCGCCCGTCGACCTCGATGCCCTGCAGGAGCGCGCCGAGAATGACGCCCTGCGAAACGGCGGCGAGCAGCGAGGCGCCGAAGAAGGCGGCATCCCAGAACCACTGAGAGAAGCGCCGGACAGTGCGCCACCGGAACTCGAACGCGACGCCGCGAAAGACGAGCGCGAGCAGCATCGCGATTACTGGCGGATAGAGCGCCGGCATGATGATGGCATAGGCGAGGGGGAAGGCGGCGAAGAGGCCGCCGCCGCCGAGCACCAGCCACGTCTCGTTGCCATCCCAGACCGGCGCGACCGAGTTCATCAGGAGGTCGCGGTCGCGCTTGGTCGGGAAAAGCGGGTAGAGGATGCCGATGCCGAGGTCGAAGCCGTCCAGGATCACGTAGACATAGACGGCGAAGGCCAGCAGCAGCGCCCAGGCGATGGTGAGGTCGATGGAGACGAACATCGCGTTACTCCGCCATCTGCTCGGGGTTCTGCCGGGCGACCTGCGGCGCCGGGGTCGAGCCGGCGGTGCGGATTGGCCCGGGCTCGACGCGCACGCCGCGCTGGCCGGGCTCGGGCGGGTGGCTCATCAGGCGCAACAGGTAGATGACGCCCGCGCCGAACACCGCGAAGTAGATCAGCACGAAGGCGACGAGTGACGAGCCGACCGCGCTCGCGGCGATGGGAGAGACCGCGTCCGCCGTTCTGAGCTGCCCGTAGACCACATAGGGCTGGCGTCCGACCTCGGTGGTGATCCAGCCGGCGATGACGGCGACGAGGCCGGAGGGGCCCATCACGAGCGCCGCCCGGTGCAGCCACGTATCGTCGAAGAGCCGTCCGCGAAACCTCGCGAGGAGCGACCAGAGCCCGACCCCCGCCATTGCAAACCCGAGCGCGACCATTACACGGAACGACCAGAAGACGACCGCCACCGGCGGCTCCTCCTCGTCGGGAATGGTGTCCAGCCCCTCGACCGGCGCGTCTAGGCTGTGGTGGAGGATCAACGACGAGAGCTTGGGGATGCCCACCGCGTAACGCAACTCGCCCGCCTCCTGGTCGGGTACGCCAAAGAGGTAGAGCGGCGCGCCGTCCGGGTAGCTCTGGAAGTGGCCCTCCATGGCCATGACCTTCTGCGGCTGGTGCTCCCGGGTGTTGAGACCGTGAAGGTCGCCCAGGAAGATCTGCAGCGGTGCCACCAGCGCTGCCATCCACATCGCCATGGAAAACATCGTCTGGACGCCATGGTTGCGCGCATGGCCGCGTAGCAGATGCAGCGCCCCGACCCCGCCCACGATGAAGGCGGTGGTCAGGTAGGCGGCGGTGAGCGTGTGGGCGAGACGGTAGGGAAAGGACGGCGAGAAGATGATCTGCAGCCAGTCCTCCGGCAAGAACTGTCCGTTCTCCGCCATCGCGTAGCCCACCGGCGTGTGCATCCACGAGTTGACCGAAAGGATCCAGGTCGCCGAGATCGCCGTGCCGACCGCGACCATGAGGCAGGCGAACATGTGCAGGCCATTGCCCACGCGCTCGCGCCCGAAGAGCATGATGCCGAGGAATCCCGCTTCGAGGAAGAACGCCGTCAGCACCTCGTAGGCCATGAGCGGGCCGATCACCGGACCGGCGAGGTCCGAGAAGACCGACCAGTTGGTGCCGAACTGGTAGGACATGACGATGCCCGAGACGACGCCCATGGCGAAGGTGATGGCGAAGATCTTCAGCCAGTACTTGAAGAGCCGGAGATAGGCCTCCTCCCGCGTCCAGAGGAACATGCCGTTCAGCACGGCGAGGTAGCTTGCCAGGCCGATGGTGAAAGCTGGAAAGATGAAGTGGAACGCGACAGTAAAGCCGAACTGGATCCGCGCCAGCATGATCGCGTCGAGGCTTATGAAGGTGTCCATCACTCCGCTCGAGTTGTTCTGACAACCCGAACCTTAGTTCGGCGCGGAGGGCGGACACCCCTCCGCGCCGGAACTCATTGACGCAGGTGTTCGTCGAAGAACGCCAACGTGCGGTCCCATGCGAGCGTGGCGGCCGCCTCGTCGTAACGCGGCGTGGTGTCGTTGTGGAAGCCGTGGTTGACTTCAGGATAGAAGTGCACGCTGAACGGCACCTGGTTCTCTGCCAGCGCCTGAGAGTAGGCGGGCCACCCCTCGTTTATGCGCTCGTCGAGCCCGGCATAGTGGATCATCAGCGGCGCTTTGATCCGGGAGACCTCCTCGGCGGCCGGCTGGCGGCCATAGAAGGGAACGCCCGCGGCGAGGTCGGGGTAGGCGACGGCCAGCGCGTTGACGACGCCGCCGCCGTAGCAGAAGCCCACGGCGCCCACGCGGCCCGTCGAGTCGGGGTGGTCGCGCAGGAACTCGTAGGCAGCGAACCAGTCCTCCATCAGTTGGGCCCCGTCGAGCTGCTGCTGCATCTCGCGGCCTTCCTCGTCGTTGCCGGGATAGCCGCCGAGCGACGTGAGAGCGTCGGGTCCGAAGGCGAGGTAGCCTGCCTTGCCGAGCCGCCGCACCACGTCCTCGACGTAGGGATTGAGGCCGCGATTCTCGTGGATGACGAGGACGGCCGGCAGCGGCGGCGTGGCATCGGCGGGTCGCGCCATCAGGCCGCGCATCGTGCCGTGGCCCTGCGGTGACTCGTACTCCACCGTCTCGGTCGTGATGGCGGGGTCGTCGGGCGGGACCTGCTGCGCAAGCGCGTAGTTCGGCGCGAGTTGCTCGAGGATCATCGCCCCCGTCACGCCGGCGGCGGCGTACTTACCGGCCCGTGCGATGAACTCGCGCTTGGTGAGCTTGCCGTGCACGTAGCCGTCGAAAATTTCGAGGATGCGCGGATCGAAGTCGCTGGCCTTCATTCGGTTCATGAGATTCTCCCTGCTGGCGCGGCGGCCTGCTGCGGGTTCCCCACCATCGGTTCGCCGTCGCAGGCAGCCTAACCCGGCGTCAGCTTGACAGTCGCGCGATAATTGCGGTGTCGGACCGGGTCAGGCTGCCGCAGCTGGCGCCAGCCGATGCGCCTCAGACTTCGCAGGTCTCGCGGACAAGCGCGATGCGAGCGTCAATCTGGTCCCCGTAGCGGCCGGACAGGATTTCCCGGCGGTCCTCCACGTCGCTGCGCGCGACCATGACGGCAAGCCCACCCGCGCCGAGGGACGAGGCGAGCACGCGGGCTTTGCGGGCATCGGTCGGTCGTGCGGCATCCAGCGCGGCGATATCCTGCTCGGCGCTGTCGCAGTCGATGTCGCCGCTCAGCAGGGCGCGTTCCTCCTCAGGGATGACTGTGCAGGCCGCGAGCGTCAGTGCGAGGGCGACGAGCGCGAAGCGTGCGGGCATGGAACCTCCTCCGTTCGGTCCGAAGGGACCTAGCCCGGAAGCCCGCCCTATCCATCAGGCGGAGCGGCGCCGGGCGACGAGGACGAGCACGAGGACCGCCGCGAAGGCCAGCGGTGCCGTCGCGGGCAGCGGGATCGGCGCCAGGAGTTCGGTGCGCACGATCTGCTGCAGCCTTTCGTGAACGACAGAGTTCGGATGCACGCCGTCGATGAAGAAGCGGTCCTGCGCCGTCTGCGCATCGCACCGGAGCGGCTGCGCGAAGACGAGCGCGGCCTGAGTCGAAGGAAAGACACACGGGAGCGTCGCCGTCTCGAGCCCGAGCGCGGCCGGATTTCCGATCGCATCGTTCAGGATGCTGAAGATGTCGATCTCGGTAATGCCGATACCCTGCGCCTCCAGCAGGGGGATGGCCGCGTCGAGGGTCGCGTTGAAGGCAAGCGCGGCGGCGCGCGCCTCGGCGGCGAGGTCCGGGCGGAAGAGGTTGAAGGCCGGGACTCGCGAGAAGTCCGGCAGGTTGAAGAGCACGAAGTCCGAGATGCCGCCGAGGGTGGCGAGCATGCTCGAGCCCTGGACGACGTCGGCCGCCGCCTGCGTCGCCTCGGCAATGGCGCCGCTCCCCAGGGCACCGAAGACGTCGTTCGAGCCGAACCAGAGCGAAGCCAGCGGCCGCGCCCCCCGCTCGCCGGGGCTGGTGGTCTGGAGGTATCCCCCGACCTGCGTCAGGAGGTCCGGAATAGGACCGCCGCCGCTCGCCTCGGCGCCGCCGAAGGCGAAATTCTCGGCATCGAGGCCCGCGGCGTCGAAGTCGGCAAGGAGCGGCTCGTTCCACACCGGGCCATTGCTGAAGCGCCCATTGGCGTAGGGCGCGCCGCCTGTCTCGGCCAGCCAGACCGGATCAGGCAGGTTGCCGTTGTCGCTCAGGCTGTCGCCGAAGACGTAGAAACCGGTGAAGAGGTCGGTAACCACGCCGGCACTTGCCGGAGCGGTTGCGGTCAGCGCGACGGCGGCGGCGAGGACCCAGGATCTCATGGCGCGCTCCGTGCATGAAGCTCTCGGGAGCAGGTAGAGCCCATCTCGCCCATGAACAGCAAGTGCCAGGGGTCATGAAAAAGCCCCGGCCGCTGGCCGGGGCTTGAACCTTCAGGTATGGAAGAGACGCCGTCAGCCGGCGGCCTCCTCCTGCTCCTTGGTGCGTTCCTGCCCGGTCTCCTGATCGACGACCTTCATCGACAGGCGCACCTTGCCGCGGTCGTCGAAGCCCAGCAGCTTGACCCAGACCTCCTGACCCTCGCTCAGGGCGTCGGAGGGGTGGTTAAGCCGCTTCTCGGCGATCTGGCTGACATGCACCAGTCCGTCGCGCTTGCCGAAGAAGTTCACGAAGGCGCCGAAGTCGACGAGCTTCACGACCTTGCCCTTGTAGACCTTGCCCTCTTCCGGCTCCGCCACGATCGAATGGATCATGTCGTAGGCCTTCTGAATGGCTTCGCCGTTGGGCGAGGCGATCTTGATGACGCCGTCGTCGTTGATGTCGACCTTGGCGCCCGAAACCTCGACGATCTCGCGGATCACCTTGCCGCCCGAGCCGATCACTTCGCGGATCTTGTCGGTGGGAATGGTCATCGTCTCGATGCGCGGGGCGTGGACCGAGAAGTCGCCGGCCTCGGTCAGCGCCTTGGCCATCTCGCCCAAGATGTGCATCCGGCCGTCGCGGGCCTGCGCCAGCGCCTGCTCCATGATCTCGGGCGTGATGCCCGCGACCTTGATGTCCATCTGGAGGCTGGTGATGCCCTGGTCGGTTCCAGCGACCTTGAAGTCCATGTCACCGAGGTGATCCTCGTCGCCCAGTATGTCGGTGAGCACCGCGTACTGGCCGTCATCCTCCAGGATCAGGCCCATGGCGACGCCCGCGACCGGCGACTTCAGCGGCACGCCCGCATCCATCATCGAGAGCGAAGAGCCGCAGATCGTCGCCATCGACGACGAGCCGTTCGACTCGGTGATCTCGCTGACCAGTCGGATCGTGTACGGGAAGTCGGTCGCCGGCGGCAGAACCGCCTGCAGTGCGCGCCAGGCGAGCTTCCCGTGCCCGATCTCGCGCCGTCCCGGAGGGCCGACACGTCCCGCTTCACCGACCGAGTAGGGCGGGAAGTTGTAGTGCAGCAGGAAGTTCGAGCGGAAATTGCCGTGCAGGGCGTCGATGATCTGCTCGTCCTCGCCGGTGCCGAGCGTGGTGACGCAGAGCGCCTGCGTCTCGCCCCGTGTGAAGAGCGCCGAGCCGTGCGTCCGGGGCAGGAAGCCCACCTCCGATTCGATCGGGCGGACCGTGGTGCGGTCGCGGCCGTCGATGCGGGCGCCGCCCTTGATGATGTCGCCGCGCAGGATGGAGCTCTCGAGCTTCTTGAAGGCGGAGCCGAGGTTCGGGTTGGCGAGCTCGTCCTCGCTCAACTGCTCCTTTACCGCCGTGCGGGCGGCCGAGATGGCGCTGGTCCGCTCCTGCTTGTCGCGGATCGCGAAGGCGGCGCGCATCTGCTCCTCGCCTAGCGACTTCACCCGGTCGTAGAGCGCGCTGTAGTCGGGCGGCTGGAAATCGAACGGCTCCTTCGCCGCGTCTTCGGCGAGGTCGATGATCAGGTCGCAGACGGGCTTCAGCTGCTCGTGCGCGAACTTGACCGCACCCAGCATCTCGGCCTCGGTCAGCTCGTAGGCCTCCGACTCGACCATCATCACCGCGTCGCGCGTGCCCGCGACCACCAGGTCGAGCCGCTGCTCGGGATTGGCGCGCAGGTTCTGCATGTCGTCGACGTCGGGGTTCAGCACGTAATCGCCGCCGACGAAGCCGACGCGGCAGCCGGCAATCGGGCCCATGAATGGCGCGCCCGAGAGCGTCAGCGCGGCCGAGGCGGCAATCATCGCCACGATATCGGGGTCGTTGGCGAGGTCATGGCTCAGAACGGTGCACATCACGAGCACCTCGTTCTTGAAGCCCGGCACGAAGAGCGGCCGGATCGGCCGGTCGATCAGGCGGGCGGTCAGCGTCTCCTTCTCGGTCGGACGCGCCTCGCGCTTGAAGAAGCCGCCCGGCACCTTGCCCGCGGCGTAGTATTTCTCCTGATAGTGGACGGTGAGGGGGAAGAAGTCCTGCCCCTCCTTCGCCTGCTTGGCGAAGGTCACGTTGGCCATCACGGAGGTCTCGCCCAGCGTGGCGATGACCGAGCCGTCGGCCTGACGGGCGACCTTGCCCGTTTCGAGCGTGAGGGTCTCGTCCCCCCACTGCATGGATTTGCGCGTCAAGTTGAACATCTCGTTTCCTATCGGTGGCCGGTCGGGGCGTATCCCCTCGGGCCGTTGCGTACGGGCCGGATGCCCGTGGCCTCGTCTTCGTCATCCCGATCGCGCGCGTAAGGCCCGGCGCAGGCGATCCCTCGGATAGAGAAACGCGCCCCGGAGGGCGCGGTTCAAGTCGTCAGCGGCGAATGCCGAGGCGCTGGATCAGGTCCTGGTAGCGCTTTTCGTCCTTGCCCTTGACGTAGTCGAGCAGCTTGCGGCGCTGGGCCACGAGCTTGAGCAACCCACGGCGGGAATGATTGTCCTTCTTGTGGGTCTTGAAGTGCTCGGTCAGCGTCGCGATGCGGCTCGTGAGCACGGCCACCTGGACTTCCGGCGAACCGGTGTCGCCGTCCTTGGTGGCGTATTCCTTCATCAGGCGCTGCTTTTCTTCGGCAGTGATCGACATCGGGATCTCCTTTGGATTGGGTGATGGCGCAGGCCGGGATGTCGTCCAGCACAGGCCCGTGGAGGCCGCCCGTTCGTTCGGGCGGATGCGGGCCAATAGAGGAAATGTCGCCGCAAGGGAAGCCCGCCCGTGAATGGGCGCGACCCGTCGCAGATGGGTCACCTCTCTGTGCCCGCCAACCCTCGCCTGCCGGAGGTCAGAGCCAGAGCGTCGGCTCGACGGCGTAGGCGACGTAGAGCGGGTGGCGCGGCTCGCCCTGCGACGTCAGGCCCAGGTGCAGGACGGGTCGGCAAATCCGCCTCAAGTCGGCCGCCGCCGCCGCGCCACGTCCGAGGAGGCGGCCGTGTGCTCCCCATGCCGCCACGATATCGTCGGCCCAGGCGACCGCCGCCTGCAACTCGCCGTGGTTCTCCGCTCCGACCGGGTCCGCTGCTCGCGCCAGTTCGGCAGGCCGCGTGGCACGAAACGCGAAGATGTTGGCGACCCGCATGGCGCCGTAGCCCATACGGTGCGATCGACGCTCGCAGCGCTCGATCGTCGGGTCGTTACGCACCTCGCTCGCGGTCGACGGGTTGAGCATTACCCAGAGGATGCGCCGTGCGGCGGCGTCCCACTCCCGCGTCAGCGCATAGCGGTAGAGGCCGCAGGGCGAGTAGGTCGCGGCGCTTGTCGTGCCGGCCTTTTCGTGCCGCCGAACGATCACCGAAAGACGCGCGCCGGGTGCAGTATGCCGCCGGCGACGCGCCCGATCGCGACAGCTCGCCCGCCGTGGGAGGCCCACGCGATCGGCGCGTCGGATCCCGCGACCGGCGCGGGGTTGCCGTGCGCCAGCCGGCCCGCCGCCGCATCGTCGCAAGGCGCTTCGGGCAGGCCGACGAGAGCGGTCTCCACCGGCCTCAGCTGCGCCTCGGGCTCTGCCTCCACTTCCGCAAGTGCGACCGCATGGTCCTCTCGAAATGGGCCTGCCGCGATCCGCCGGAGCGTCAGGACATGGCCGAGGCATCCCAGCGCCTCGCCCAGATCGCGGGCGATCGAGCGGACGTAGCCGCCCTTGCCGCACGCCATCTCCAACTCGACGTGATCGGCATCGGGCCTGTTCACCATCACGAGCCGCTCGACCCTGAGTGGGCGCGCGGGAATCACGACGTCACCGCCTGCGCGCGCCACCTCGTGGGCGCGCCGCCCCTCGACATGAATCGCGGAGTAACGCGGCGGAGCCTGCATGATGTCGCCGGTGAAGCGCGGCAGGATACTATGGAGCGCTTCGTCAGAGGGGCGCTCTAGGGAGGTGGCGATGATCTCGCCTTCGGCGTCGTCAGTGTCGGTGGCTGCGCCCAGCCGGACGGTGAAGCGATAGCTCTTCGACGCGTCAGCGACGAAGGGCATCGTCTTCGTCGCCTCGCCGAGCGCGACCGCCAGCACGCCGGTGGCCGCCGGGTCGAGCGTGCCCGCGTGCCCCGCCTTGCGCGCGTCGAAGGCGCGGCGCACCCGGCCCGTCACCTGGGTCGAGGTCGGGCCGGCGGGCTTGTCGACGATGACCCAGCCCGAGACGTTGCGGCCCTTGCGGCGGCGCCCCATCAGTCGGCGGGCACGACCGTGCCGAGGATCGGCCCCATCGCGCGGCCGAGGTCGCGCCGCCCGATCGCCGGCGCCCAGAGCCGGGAGACGCTGCCGTCGAGATAGAGCGCATCCGGCGTCTCCAGCCGGTCGCGGAAGAGCCGCCCGAACTCGTGGAACGTCACTGGCTGGTCCGAGATCGCCAGCACCACCGTCCCGTCCTCGCGCACGCCGACGCCGTTGCGGATGTGGCGCGAGGTGCTGTCCGGCAGGAAGCGCGGGTGCAAAGCCCCGTCGATGACCAGCATTGGCCCCGACTGCGATGCATCCCGGCACTCCGGGCGCTCCTCGGCGAAGCGGCGGCTCTCCACGACGGAGGCCGACCCGTCGCTGAGGCACAGGACCCCGTTCGGCAGCAGGCCGAAGTTGCCGGGCCCGGCGCGGGTGACGACCGGCTGCACCTCGGTCCCGTCCTCGATGTAGAGCCCGACGGGCCGGCGGTCGTCGTGGTACATCCCGCCGTTCATCGCCACGCCCAGCGCCTTGCCCTCACGCCGGAGCGCCGCGTCCAGGCGCGGGAAGTGGCCCCAGGGCGCGCCGCGCTCGTCGGCGTGGAAGAGGCGGAGCGTCGTCGTCGCCGGGTCGAGCTCGCAGATCGTGTGGTCGAGGCCGTCGAAGGTGATACGCTCGCATTCCTGCGCCGCCGCGGGCACCGCCGGTGCAAGACCCAGCGCAATGATCAGCGCGCGCAGCATCGGGTCATTCCCCTTCGACGTCGCGCCGCACCGCATCGCTCTCGAAGAGGCGGCGCGTCTCGTCCATCCGGTCGAACGTGTCGTCGATCTCGAACCTCAGCTCGGGCGAGAACTTCAGCGTCAGGTCCTTGGAGATCGCGCGCCGCAGCTCGCCCCGGTTGCGCCTGAGCGCCGCCAGTGCCTCGTCCCGATGCTCGCCGCCCAGCGGCAGGACATAGGCCGTGGCGACGCGCAGGTCGGGAGACGTGCGCACCTCTCCCACGGTGATCGAGAGGCGGTTCAGCTCCGGATCGTGGATGTCGCCCTGGTTCAGCACGTCGCTCAGGGTGCGGCGGATCAACTCGCCCACCCGAAGCTGCCGTTGTGACGGCGCGCCGGTTCCGCTCCTGCGTGACATGGCGCCGGTCTATGCCTGCCGGGGAACCTTCGCAAGCGGCCTTTGCCCTCCGCGGCGCGGGCGGCTATGAGGTCGTGCATGAGCGAATTGCCTGGGATCGTGGTGACGGGGGCGTCGGGCCGGATGGGCCGGATGCTGGTGCGTCTGGTGGTCGAAAGCGCCGAGGCACGCCTGGTCGCGGCGCTGGAGCGGCCAGGTCATGACTGGATCGGGCAGGATGTCGGCACGGCGATGGGCGAGGCGCCCGTGGGCGTGGCCGTGACCGACGACGCGGTCGAGGCCTTCGCGCGGGCGCAAGCGGTGATCGACTTCACCGCGCCGGCCGCGACGGTGGCCTTTGCCGGCCTCGCGGCGCAGGCTCGCGCGGTACACGTCATTGGCACAACGGGGCTCTCGGAGGACGATCTGCGGCGGCTTGCTGCGGCGGCGCGCCATGCGCCGATCGTGCGGGCGGGAAACATGAGCCTTGGCGTCAACCTGCTGGTTCAACTGACGCGGCAGGTGGCGGCGGCGCTGGACGAGGACTGGGATGTCGAGATCGTCGAGGCGCACCACCGGATGAAGGCCGATGCGCCTTCGGGCACGGCGCTGATGCTGGGCGAGGCGGCGGCCGAGGCGCGCGGAGTGGTCTTGTCCGATGTGGCGGACCGGGGCCGCGACGGCATCACCGGGGCGCGTAACAGGGGGCACGTCGGCTTTTCTGCCATCCGCGGCGGCGACATCGTGGGCGAGCACGACGTGATCTTCGCCGGTGCAGGCGAGCGTATCGTGCTGCGCCACGTCGCGACCGATCGGGCTGTCTTCGCCCGCGGCGCGCTCAAGGCGGCGCTCTGGGGTCAGGACCGGAAGCCCGGCGAATACGACATGCTCGACGTTCTGGGCTTGCGCGACGGCTGAGCCTCAGAAGTCGACGGCGATGCCCTTGCGCTCCCAGTCGCCGAAGCGAACCGGCTCCGGCCCCTCGCGACCGCCGCGCTCGGGGGGGAAATCCTGGTCCGCAGCCTGCCGACGGCGCGCCTCGGCCTCTTCCAGCGCACGGCGGGCGGCGGGCGGCAGATCATCGACAGGTTCGGGCATCGCACCCTCGTGCTTGGCTCTGGCGCTCGATATACGCCGCGGCGGCGGCGATGCAACGCCGGCGACCGGAGGATGACGTGGAGCAGGAGGCACGGCGCGCGGCGCTGAGACTGATCGGTGCGGTGACGATGGAGCGCCGGCTGCTCTCGGACGCGCTGCCGCGGGAGACGGCGGCGCTCGCCCCGGCGGAGCGGGCGCGGGCGCAGCGGCTGGCGACCGAGACGCTGCGCTGGGCCGACCGCGCGGACCGGATGCTGGGGCCGCACCTGCGTCGCAGGCCGCCACAGCAGGCGCTCGACGCGCTGCGGCTCGGCACCTGGGAGATCTGCGGCGATGGCGCCGCGCCGCACGGTGTGGTGGATGCGCTGGTCGGGCTGATGGGGCAGGACCGGCAGACCCGCAATCAGGCGGGCATGGTCAACGCCATCTTGCGACGGCTGGCCGAGGCGGGGCACGAGGCGTGGGACACGCTGCCGGTGCCGCGGCTGCCGCGCCCCTTGCGCAAGCGGCTCCTCGCGGCGTGGGGCCGGCCGGCCGCCGAGGCGATGGAGGCGGCGCACGCCGCCGGCGCCCCGCTCGACGTGACGCCGAAAGATGTGGATGCGGCGACGCTGGCCGCGCGCCTGGGTGGCGTGGTGCTGCCGACGGGCAGCGTGCGGCTGGCGCGTGGCGGGCAGGTGTCGGCCCTGCCGGGGTATGCCGAAGGCGACTGGTGGGTGCAGGACGCGGCGGCGGCCCTGCCGGTGCGGCTGGCAGACCCGCAGCCGGGCGAGCGCGCGCTCGACCTCTGCGCCGCGCCGGGCGGAAAGACCCTGCAGCTCGCGGCGGCGGGCGCGGAGGTGACGGCGCTAGATCTGTCGGCGGCGCGGATGAGGCGGCTGGAGGACAACCTCGCGCGCTGCGGGCTTCGGGCCGAGACGGTGGTCGCGGATGCGCTCGATTGGAACGGCGGCGGCTTCGACCTCGTGCTGCTCGACGCGCCCTGCTCGGCGACGGGCACCATTCGCCGTCACCCCGACCTGCCGCACGCCAAGGCGCTGGGCGACATGGAGCCGCTGCTGGAGTTGCAGAGGGCGTTGATCGACCGCGCCGTCGCGGCGCTGCGGCCGGGTGGGCGGCTCGTCTTCTGCACCTGCTCGATCTTGCCCGAGGAGGGCGAGGCGCAGGTCCATTCCGCCCACGCGCGGCACCCGCGACTGCGCACGGTGCGTCCGGAGGCTGAATGGATCGAGGAAGGGTGGGTCGACAAGCAGGGCGGTCTGCGGCTGCGCCCGGACTACTGGCCCGAGCGGGGCGGCATGGACGGCTTCTACATCGCCGTGCTGCGCGGTTGAGCGTCTGCTGACATGGCACCGTCGCGCGGCGTAGGATGAGCGGCGAGCCGAGGAGGGGCGCGTGATCGAGCGGAACATCGCGAGGAGCCGACCGCAGCGCTGGGGCGACGCGCTGCATGCGCGGACTGCCGGCCGCGTGGCCGCCGCGGCCGAGCTGGTCCGGCCATCCGAACCGCGCAGTATCGGCAGCGTCGCGCGCGGCCGTGACCTGCTCGCCGGGCATTTCCTCTTCGCGGGCTACCTCGTCGAGAGCCCCGGCGTGATCCCTTGGGACATCACGCCGCCGGGTCCCGCCTTTGCCGCCGAGCTGCACGGCTTCGGCTGGCTGGACGACCTCGCCGCAGTGGCCGAGCCCGAGGCCGACGCGCTGGCGCGGGACTGGACCGAGGCGTGGCTCGTCCGCTACGGCGCCGGCCGCGGGCCTGGATGGTCGGCGCCGCTGACGGGGCGGCGGGTACTGCGCTGGCTCCATCACGCCGAGCTGTTGCTCGACCCCGAGTACGCGGGCCTGCGCGCGCGGCTGATGCGGGCGCTGGGCCGGCAGACGCTTTTCCTGGCGCGTCGGTGGCAGGCGGCGCCGCCCGGCCTGCCGCGGATCGAGGCGCTGAGCGGGCTGGTCCACGCGGCGCTGGCGATGAGCGGCCGCGCCGAGCGCGTGGCGCCGGCGACCGCGGCGCTCGACCGGGAATGCCAGGCGCAGATCGGCTCAGACGGCGGCATCGCCACGCGGAACCCCGAGGAGCTCCTGGAGATCTTCACGCTGCTCACCTGGAGCGCCGACACGCTTGTGCGGACCGGCCGTCGACCCGGTGCTCCGCTCCTCGCGGCGATCGCGCGCATCGCGCCCACCCTGCGGAGCCTCCGCCACGCCGATGGCGGCCTCGCCCGCTATCACGGCGGCGATCGCGGCGCGCCAGGCCGGCTCGACCTCGCGCTCTTTACCTCCGGGGTGCGGCACCGGCCACCGGAGGGCGACGCGGCGATGGGTTACGCGCGGCTGCGGCAGGGCCGCACGAGCGTCATCGCCGACGTGGCGGTGCCGCCGATCGGCGCGGCGGCGTCCACCGCGCACGCCTCGACGCTCGCCTTCGAGCTGACGTCGGGGCGGCGGCCGCTGATCGTGAATTGCGGCTCGGGCGAGAGCTTCGGCGACCGCTGGCGCCGTGCGGGCCGCGCCACCGCCTCGCACTCCACGCTGGCGGTCGAGGGATATTCCTCGTCGCGCTTCGGCGGCACCGGGCGCAAGGCGGACCTCCTGGTCGACGCGCCGCGCGACGTCCGGCTGGAGCGCGAAGAGGGCGAGCAGGCCGAGGTGCTGGTAGCAAGCCACGACGGCTATGTCGGTACACACGGCCTCGTCCATGTGCGCGAGTTGGAGCTCGCGTGGGACGGACGGCGGCTGAGGGGCGAGGACACGCTCGTCGCGCTCGACAGCGGCAATCGCAAGCTTTTCGACCGGATGATGCGGCGCGAGGGCGGCGTGCGCTTCGCCGCGCGCTTTCACCTGCACCCCGATGTGGACGCCGAGCTGGACCTCGGCGGCAAGGCGGTCTCGCTCGCGCTGCCGAGCGGCGAGGTGTGGGTGTTCCGGCTTCTGGAGGGGACGGCGCACCTGTCGCTGGAGAACTCCGTCTACCTCGAAAAGGGCCGACGCCAGCCCCGCGCCACCCGGCAGATCGCGCTCTTTTCCTCGGCGCGCGAATATGCGACCCGCCTCGCGTGGTCGCTGGCCAAGACGCAGGATACGCCACTGGCGCTGCGCGACCTCGAGCGTTGAGTCCCGGAGACCTGAGATGACCGACCAGATCATGCCGCGCCGCGCGCTTCTTTCCGTGTCCGACAAGAGCGGGTTGGCTGAGCTGGGGCGCGCGCTGGCGGAACACGGCGTCGAGCTGGTCTCGACCGGAGGCACCGCACGTGCGCTGAGGGACGCGGGCCTCGCGGTGCGCGACGTGGCGGAGCTGACAGGCTTTCCCGAGATGATGGACGGGCGAGTCAAGACGCTGCACCCGGCGGTGCACGGCGGCCTGCTGGCGCTCCGCGGCGAGCCGGCGCACGAGCGCGCGATGGCCGAAAACGGAATTGCGCCGATCGACCTGCTGGTGGTGAACCTCTACCCGTTCGAGGCGACCGTGGCGGGCGGCGGCGACTACGATGCCTGCGTCGAGAACATCGACATCGGCGGCCCGGCCATGCTGCGTGCGGCGGCCAAGAACCACGCGCACGTCGCCGTGGTGACGGACCCCGAGGATTACGCGCCGCTGCTCGAGGAGCTGGGGCGGGGCGGCATCTCCGCCGGCACGAGGCGGCGGCTGGCGCTGACCGCCTTCGCGCGGACGGCCGCCTATGACGCGGCGGTCTCGGGCTGGCTGGCGGGCGAGCTGCGCGAGGTGCCGCGGCGGCGGGCGGTCGCGGGACGCCTCGTGCAGACGCTGCGTTATGGCGAGAACCCACACCAGTCGGCCGCCTTCTATGCCGACAGCTCCGCCCGGCCCGGCGTCGCCACCGTCCGGCAGATTCAGGGCAAGGAGCTGAGCTACAACAACATCGCCGACACCGACGCGGCAATGGAGGCGGTGGCCGAGTTCGACGGCCCCGCCTGCGTCATCGTCAAGCACGCCAATCCCTGCGGCGTCGCCACCGCGGGATCGCTCGCCGACGCCTACGCACGGGCGTTCGACTGCGACCGCGTCTCGGCCTTCGGCGGGATCGTCGCGCTCAATCGCCCGCTCGACCCGGCGACGGCCGAGCGGGTGGCGGAGATCTTCACCGAGGTGGTCGTCGCGCCGGGGGCCGATCCCGACGCGATGGCGGTGCTGGCGGCGAAGAAGAACCTGCGCCTTCTCCTGACTGACGGCCTGCCGGACCCCCGCGCGCCGCGCCACGCGGTACGCAGCGTTGCGGGCGGCCTTCTGGTGCAGGACGCCGACACCGGGATGGTGCGCGAGGACGAGTTGCAGGTGGCGACGCAGCGTGCCCCGGACGCGCGCGAGATGGCGGATCTGTTATTTGCGTGGCGGGTGGCCAAGCACGTCAAGTCGAACGCCATCGTCTATGCCCGGGACGGCGCGACCGTCGGCATCGGCGCGGGCCAGATGAGCCGGATCGACTCCACCCGCATTGCCGCCCGCAAGGCGCAGGACATGGCCCAGGCGCTGAGCCTGGCGGAGTCCCCCGCCCGCGGATCGGTCGTCGCCTCCGACGCCTTCTTCCCGTTCCCCGACGGGCTGATGACCGCGGCCGAGGCGGGGGCGACGGCGGTGATCCAGCCCGGCGGCTCGGTCCGCGACGACGAAGTAATTGCGGCGGCCGACGCGGCGGGCCTCGCCATGGTTTTCACCGGCCAGCGGCACTTCCGCCATTGAGCCTGCGCTGGACAGTCTGGACGGCGCTGGCGACGCTGGCGCTCGACCAGATCACCAAGGTGGTGGTGGTCTGGTGGATGGACCTCGCCCTGCGCGGGGTGATCGAGGTCTGGCCGCCCTACCTGACGCTCAGGATGGCGTGGAACCGCGGCGTCAACTTCGGCCTCTTCGCCGGCGGCGACACGACACGGTGGATCCTGATCGCGCTGGCGCTCGGCATCGCCGCATGGGTCGGCTGGTGGATGTGGCGGCAGCGGCCTGGGCCGGCGGTGCAGGCGTCGGCGGGCCTGCTGATCGGCGGCGCGGTGGGCAACGTGATCGACCGGCTGCTCTACGGCGCGGTGGCGGATTTTCTGAACATGTCTTGCTGCGGGATCGAGAACCCCTACGCCTTCAACGTGGCCGACATCGCGATCTTCCTTGGCGCGGCTGGGCTGGCCCTGCTGGCGGGCGACGGGCGGAACAAGAGATCGTGACGCGACCGATGCGCTGCGGTAGAGAGGGCCGGAACGGACGAAGGACGGCGATGAGACTGACCCCTCTGATCGTGGCGCTGGCGCTGCTCGCGGGCTGCGGGGGCGGTGAGCCGCGCCTGCTGAACCTCAGCACGCCGGGCGAGGGCCCGGACGAGTTCCGCATCCTGCCCACCAAGCCGCTGGAGCTGCCGCAGGAAAGCGCAGCGCTGCCGCCGCCGGCGCCCGGTGGTCGGAACCTGGCCGATCCGACGCCCGAGGCAGACGTCTATGCCGCGCTTGGCGGGAACCCCGCGGTGCTGGGCCGGCCGGTCGATGGCGGCATCGTCAACTATGCCACACGCCTCGGCGTCGCCCCGGCGATCCGACCCGAGCTCGCCGCCGCGGACCGGGAATTCCGGCGCCGCAACGACGGGCTGCTGCTCGAGCGGATCTTTGGCGTGAACACCTATTTCGACGCCTATGCGCGGCAGTCCCTCGATCAATACGCCGAGCTTGAGCGGTTCCGCCGCGCCGGCATCCGCACGCCGGCCGCGCCGCCCGAGGGGACCGAGCCGCAGCTCGTCGTGCGGCCGCCGGACGCGCCGGCGCCACGCTAGCGCGCTCACGTTCGCGCCAGCCCGCTTGATGCGGTTTCGGCCGGTGGTATCTGTCGCTCTGACCTGCACACCGGAAAAGGTTGGTTCGATGATCCGACGGCTCGCCGCACTCGCCGCCACCTGCCTCGCGCTGCCTGCCTGGGCTGACGACCACGTGACGACTTTCGCGCTCGAGAACGGCATGGAGGTCGTGGTGATCGAAGACCACCGCGCCCCGGTTGTCGTCCACATGGTCTGGTACAGGGTGGGCTCGGCCGACGAGCCGGCGGGCAAGTCCGGCATCGCCCATTACCTCGAGCACCTGATGTTCAAGGGCACCGACGACGTGGCGCCGGGCGAGTTCTCGGACCTAGTGGCGGCGCAGGGAGGCACCGACAACGCCTTCACCTCCTACGACTACACCGGTTACTTCCAGCGCGTCGCGGCGGACCGGCTGGACCTGATGATGGAGCTCGAGGCCGACCGGATGCGCGGCCTCGCCCTGACCGAGGAGCTTGCGCTGCCGGAGCGGGCCGTGGTGCTGGAGGAGCGTACGCAGCGCACCGACAGCGATCCAGGCTCGGTCTTTTCCGAGCAACGCACCGCAGCGCAGTACCTCGCCCACCCATACGGCATTCCGGTGATCGGCTGGCGTCACGAGATTGCGGAGCTGACGCTGGACGACGCGCTTGGGTTCTATCGCGAGAACTACGCCCCGAACAACGCGATCGTGGTCGTGGCGGGCGACGTGCAGCCTGACGAGGTCAGGGCGCTCGCCGAAGAGCATTACGGCCCCCTGGAGCCGAACCCGGAGCTCGAGCCGCGCGCCCGGCCGCAGGAGCCACCGCAGCTCGTCGAGCGGCGGATGACCTACAGTGACCCGCGCGTGGCGCAGCCCTACATCGTGCGGACCTATCTCGCACCAGAGCGCGATCCGGGCGACCAGCGCGAGGCCGCGGTTCTGACGATGCTCTCGGAGCTGCTCGGCGGCTCGTCGGCGACCTCCTGGCTCGGCCGGCAGTTGCAGTTCGACGAGCCGCTCGCGATCTACACTTCGGCCTTCTACAACGGGCTCAGCGTGGACGACACGACCTTCGGCCTGACCGTGGTTCCGGCGCCCGGCGTTGCGCTGGACGAGGCGGAGGCCGCCCTCGATGAGGCGCTCGCCCGCTTCGTCGAGGAGGGCGTCGACGCCGAACAGTTTGAGAGGATCAAGATGCAGGTCCGCGCTGCCGACATCTATTCGCGCGACGACGTGTCCGCGCTCGCCCGTCGTTACGGTCAGGCGCTGACAGTTGGTCTCGCGGTCGACGACGTCGAGGCGTGGCCCGAGATCCTCCAGTCCGTGACGGAGGAGGAGGTGATCGCCGCGGCGCGCACGCTGCTCGACAGGTCGAACGCGGTCACTGGCTGGCTGACCGGACCGGAAGACGGTGATATCCAGGAGGTAACTCAATGATCCGAGCCATGTTCGCGGCAGCCTTCTCGCTCGTCGCCCTTCCGGCGCTGGCCGCGGTCGAGATCCAGGAAGTCACATCGCCCGGCGGCATCGACGCGTGGCTTGTCGAGGAGCATTCGATCCCCTTTGTCGCACTCGAGATCCGCTTTCAGGGCGGTGCATCTCTGGACGCAGAGGGGAAGCGCGGCGCGATCAACCTGATGACGGGACTGCTGGAGGAGGGCGCGGGCGACCGCGACGCCCAAGAGTTCGCCGCCGAGGTCGAGGGGCTCGCCGCCAGCTTCTCCTTCGACGTCTACGACGATGCGCTTAGCGTCTCCGCCCGCTTCCTGACCGAAAATCGCGATGAGGCCGTGACGCTCCTGCACGAGGCGCTGACCGAGCCGCGCTTCGATGAGGGCGCGATCGAGCGGGTCCGCTCGCAGGTGTTGTCGATCATCCAGTCCGACGCCACCGACCCTTCCTCCATCGCCAGCCAGACCTTCGACGGTCTCGCCTACGGCGCCCACCCCTACGGCAGCGACACCAGCGGCACGGTGGAGAGCGTCTCGGCGCTGACGCGGGACGATCTGATCGAGGCGCATGGGCGGGTGCTGGCCAAGGACCGGCTCTTTGTCTCGGCCGTGGGCGACATCACTCCCGATGAGCTGGGCGAGATGCTCGACTCGCTCTTCGACGGGCTGCCGGCGGAGGGGGCGCCGATGCCGCCGTCGGCGACGTTCGAGCTGGGACAGGGTGTGACCGTGGTCGACTTCGACACGCCGCAGTCGGTGGTGCGTTTCGGCCAGCCGGGCATCGACCGCGACAGCCCGGACTTCTTCGCGGCCTACGTCGTGAACCAGGTCTTCGGCGACCAGTCCTTCGGCAGCCGCCTGATGAGGGAGGTGCGTGAGAAGCGCGGCCTCACCTACGGGATCGGCACCTACCTCGTGAATCAGGACTACTCCGATACGCTCCTCGGCCAAGTCGCCAGCGGGAACGAGAGCGTGGCCGAAGCGATCGACGTGGTGCGGGACGAGTGGGCGCGCCTGTCAGAGGAAGGCGTGACCGAGGCAGAGCTGGAGGCGGCGAAGACGTATCTGACTGGCGCCTATCCGCTGAGGTTCGACGGCAACGGTCCGATCGCCCGCATCCTCGTTGGGATGCAGATGGAAGGCCTGCCGCCATCCTACGTCAACACGCGCAACGATATAGTCGAGGCGGTGACGCTGGAGGACGCGAATCGCGTGGCGGCCGAGTTGTGGGACCCGGAATCGCTGCACTTCGTGGTTGTCGGACAGCCAGAGGGCCTCTCCGCCACCAACTGATTTCCTGTTGGTCGCGCGGCCCGGCTCATGCTACCCTTAGTGGCATGGGCCGACCTGAGCGCAACATAAGCCAGCCAGTCATACGCCAGCTTGACGAGGCGGCGGTAAACCGCATTGCCGCGGGCGAGGTGGTCGAGCGTCCCGCCTCGGCGGTAAAGGAGCTTGTCGAGAATGCGTTCGACGCGGGCGCCGGGCAGGTCGAGGTCTGCATCGAGGACGGCGGCAAGACGCTGATTCGCGTGCGCGACGACGGCTGTGGGATTGCCGCCTCGGACCTGCCGCTCGCGCTGTCACGGCACGCCACCTCCAAGATCGATGGCACCGACCTGCTCTCCATCCATACCTTCGGGTTCCGCGGCGAGGCGCTGCCGTCTCTCGCGGCGGTCGGGCGGCTCTGCGTCGTCTCCCGGGTCGAGGGCTACGATGCGGCGGAAATCCGGGTGACGGGGGGGCGGGCTGAGCCCGTGCGCCCCGCCGCGCTCGATCGCGGCACGGTTGTCGAGCTTCGCGACCTCTTTTCGGCGACGCCCGCGCGGCTCAAGTTCCTGCGCTCGGACCGGGCCGAGGCACAGGCGGTCACGGACGTGGTGCGCCGGCTCGCCATGGCCGAGCCGCGCATCCGCGTCACCCTGCGCGACGGCGAGCGAGTCGTGCTGCGCTTTGACCCCGCCCGCGGCACGTCCGCCGAGGCGATGCTGTCGCGTCTTGAGGCGGCTTTGGGTCGGGACTTCGCCGAGAACGCGCTGCCGCTCGACGCCGAGCGCGAGGGACTGCGGCTGACCGGGCTCGCCGCCCTGCCGACCTATTCGCGCGGTGCGGCGGTAATGCAGTACCTCTTCGTCAACGGCCGTCCCGTGCGGGACAAGCTGCTCGCCGGCGCACTCCGCGGCGCCTATACCGACCTCCTGCCGCGAGGCCGTCACCCGGCAGCGGCATTGTTCCTGGAATGCGATCCGCGCCTCGTCGACGTCAACGTGCACCCGGCCAAGACCGAGGTGCGCTTCCGCGATCCGGGCACCGCGCGGGGCCTGATCGTCTCGGCCGTCCGCCACGCCCTCGCCGGTGCCGGGCACCGCACCGCCAGCACACGCTCGGCCGCGGCGCTGGGCGCGATGCGGCCCGAGCCGGCCGAGCCGCGCGTCTACCAGATGGACCGGCCGGTCCATCGTCCGGCGGCGCCGCCGCCGCAAGCGGGCTTCGCCGAACCGCCCTCGGCGCGGCTGGAGCCCGAGCCCGCCGCATCTGACCACCCGCTCGGCGCGGCGCGCGCGCAGCTGCACGAGACCTACATCGTGGCGCAGACGGCGGACGGCGTGGTCATCGTGGACCAGCACGCCGCACACGAGCGGCTGGTCTACGAGCGGCTCAAGAGCCAGATGGGGCGAGAAGGCGTCCGGGCGCAGGCGCTACTGGTGCCCGACATCGTGGAGCTCGCGCCCGATGCGGCGGAGCGCCTGCTGGACGAGGCGGAGACGCTGGCTTGCCTGGGCCTGACTGTGGAGCCCTTCGGGCGCGGCGCGATTGCCGTGCGCGAGACGCCGGCGCTGCTCGGCCAGGTGGATGCGCGGCGGCTGGTCCACGACATCCTCGATGCGCTGGACGAGGGCGACGCGCCGCTCGCGGGCCGGCTGGAGGAGGTGCTGAGCCGTGTCGCCTGCCACGGCTCGGTCCGCGCGGGCCGTCGGATGAATGGCGAGGAGATGAATGCTCTCCTGCGCGAGATGGAGGCCACGCCGCACTCGGGCCAGTGCAATCACGGCCGGCCCACCTACGTCGAGCTCAAGCTCTCGGACATCGAGCGCCTCTTCGGCCGCACCTGACCGCGGGCGCCAAGGCCGGGCGCGATAACGGACGCCCCCCTTCAGATGCCGATGATCGGGCCCAGCAGCCTTGGGATCCATGAGCGGAAGCGCAGCCGCGAATCGGTCGCCGCGAGGCAGATGCAAGGCGCGCCCGGCTCCGCGATGGGCTGATGCTGTATCGTCGGGTCCGCCGTCTCCACGTCGCCGGGCCCGAAGCGGTCCACCTCGTCGCTGAACGCGCCGCTCAGCACCATGGTCAGCTCCATCCCGCCGTGGGTGTGCTCCGGCACCGCCTCGCCCGCGGGGATGTAGAGGAGCCGCGCCGTCGCCTCGTCGCCGGTCTTCAGCACCATCTGTCGTACGCCGCCGCCGACCGGGCGCCAGCGGATCGCGTCGACGTCGCCGCCGACATAGTCGCTGAGCGGAATCGGCAGCGTGCCCGCCGACCGCCGCGGGGCAGGATCGGGATCGCCCGGCGTACCGCGGATCATGGCCAGCGTCCGCTCCAGGCTGGCGTCTCCCATCTCCGCCGTGCCGACAGACGTCAGCGTCGCGCCGCCCACCGCCTCGAATGCTCCGAGGCGCGCGCGGCACTCGTCGCAGAGAGAAAGGTGGCTCGCCGCGACCAGCGCGAACGCCTCCGGAAGCGTCCCGGCCGAATAGGCCAGCAACGTCTCGTCCGTCAGGTGATGCCGTATTGTCCCCATCGTCGCCGTCATCCCATCGCGTGCCGGAGCCGGTCCAGCGCCAGCCGGATACGCGACTTGATCGTGCCGAGCGGCAGGCCGGTCTCCGCCGCAATTTCCGAGTGGCTGAGCTCGCCGTAGAAGGCGCGCGCCAGCAGGTCCCTCTGCTTCTGCGGCAGCTCGGCGATGGCCTGTCCCAGCCGCTCGGCCTCCTGCTGCATCGCAATCACGTCCGCCTGGTCCGGCTCGTGCTCCGGTCCCCAGGGAAGATCCTCCGGCTCGGGCCGCCGCTGCCGGCGCAGCACGTCGATCCGGCGATTGCGCGCAATCGTGTAAATCCAGGTCGCGACGCTCGCCCGCGACGGGTCGAACATGTGCGCCTTGCGCCAGAGCGTCGCCATCACGTCCTGCGTGCATTCCTCGGCCAATGCCGCGTCGGCGCCGGAGCGGATGAGAAACGCCTTCACCCGCGGCGCAAAATGCCGAAACAGCTCGGCGAACGCGGCCTCGTCCTTGTCGTGGTGGATGCGGCGGATGTGGCCGACCCAGTTCTCTTCCATCGTCTCCGCCGACGGCATGCCCTTGCCTTCGATTGACCGGAGCCGCCGCTCCGCCCGCCCAGCGTATTGCCCCCGGCGCCGGAGCGCACCCGTATTCGTCGAGACTTGCGCACCGATCAACATGATCGTGATACGCCTTCGACGCCGGTCCGGATCAAGTCGCGATTCCGGTCCGCGAAGAATTCGGCCATTCTCGCGCGCGAGGAATGAGGGACGCCGATGCAGAAGGAACCGTGGCGCGACGGGCAGCCGCATGTCGCGATCGTCGGCGGAGGGATCTCGGGACTGGGCGCGGCCCTGCTACTCTCCGGGACGCACCGGGTGACGCTGTTCGAGGCCGCGCCGCGCCTCGGTGGCCATGCGCGCACCGTCGTCGCCGGACGGCGGGGCGATCAACCGGTCGACACGGGCTTCATCGTCTTCAACCGGCCGAACTATCCGCGTCTCACAACCCTCTTTGAACGTCTTGGCGTGGAGATCGCGCCGAGCGACATGAGCTTTGCCGCCTCCGTGCGCGGGGGGCGGGTGGAGTACGGCCTGCGCGACCTTGCCGCTGTCGTCGCGCAACGCTCCAACCTCGTGCGGCCGCAGTTCCTGCGGATGATCCGCGATATCGTCCGGTTCAATGCGCGCGCCGCAAGGTTCGCCGATGATCCCCTCATGACCGTGCGCGACCTCCTCGTCCGGCTGGGCAGCGGCCCGTGGTTCCGAGAATACTACCTGCTGCCGCTCTCCGGCGCGATCTGGTCGACGCCCACGCGGGGGGTGCTGGATTTCCCGGCGCAGGCGATGGTTCGCTTCTTCCGCAACCATGCTTTGCTCAGCCATACCGGCCAGCATCGGTGGTACACCGTCGCCGGCGGCTCCGAGCAGTACGTGCGTCGCCTCGCCGACCTGCTGGGCAGGCGCGGGGCGAAGGTCCGGACGGACGCGCGCGTGGCAGGCGTGCGGCGCCGGCCGGGGGCGGTCGAGGTGCGGCTCGTCGGCGGCGCCTGGCAGCGTTTCGACGACGTGGTACTCGCCACGCACGCGGATGACGCGCTGCGTCTGCTGTCGGACGCCACGGGCGTCGAGCGGACGGCGCTCGGGGCCTTCCGTTACCAGGCGAACGAGGCGGTGCTGCACGCCGACCCGTCGGTCATGCCCCGGCGCCGCCGCATCTGGTCGTCGTGGAACTATGCAGAGCGGCCGGGTGCGGCGCCCGACCGGATCGAGCTAAGCTACTGGATGAATTCGCTCCAGCCAATCCCGCGGGACGACCAGATGTTCGTCACGCTGAACCCCGGTACATCGCTGCGGCCCGACCTGATCTACGACGTCACGACCTTCCGTCATCCGGTCTACGATCACCTGGCGCTCGCGGCGCAGGAGACGGTGCGGGTCATCAACGGCGCCCATGGAACCTGGTTCTGCGGCGCCTGGATGCGGAACGGCTTTCACGAGGATGCGCTGGCGAGCGCGGCCGAGGTCGCGCGCGGACTGGCGGACGCGCGGCGCACGGCGATCGCCGCCGCATGAGCGGGGTCGAGCACCTCGCCGGCCGGACTAGGCATCGGCGCCATGGACGCGTCTCCCGAGGCTTTGACTACCCGATCGACTTCGTCCTCCTCGACCCGGAAGCGGACGCGTGTGGCTGGCGGTTTTTCGGTCTCAACTCGGCCGCGCTGGTATCGGTGCAGGACGGCGATCATGGCGACGGCAGCGGCAGCCGCTGGCTGCGCCGGCTGCTTGCGCAGCGGGGCGTCGGCGACGTGGCCACGGGGCGGCTCCTTCTCCTGACGCAGCCGCGGGTTCTCGGCCGGGCCTTCAACCCGATCAGCTTCTGGTTCGCCCACGACGCCGAAGGGCGGCTGCGGATCGTCGTCGCCGAGGTCGACAACACGTTCGGCGACCGTCACGCCTATGTCTGCCACCGGCTGGATCTCGAGCCGATTGCGTCGTCGGACGTGATGGAGGCGCGCAAGGTCATGCACGTCTCGCCATTTCAGCCGATGGATGGCACCTACAGCTTTCGCTTCGATCTGCGCGCACGCCGGATAGCGATCCGGGTCTCTCTCCGCCACGCAGGCGGCACGCTCGTCGCGACGCTGGCGGGCGAGCGCCGCCCCCTGACTCCTCTGTCCTTGCTCGTCATCTGCGCGCGCCGCGGCTTCGGTGCGCCGGTCGTGCTGGCCCTCATCCACTGGCAGGCGCTGCAGCTTTGGTGGAGCGGGGCGCGCTATCGCCCCCGACCGCTTCACGGCGGCGCGGCGGCACTTGCATCGCGGCGCGTGACGGGTTCGGTTAGGCGGAACGCCGCCGCCTCGCCAACCATTGACGATGCGACGGCAAGCCGACGCGAGGAGGGGGCATGAAGGAGTGGCAGGGCAAGAGGTACTGGCTGGTCGGCGGGTCCGACGGGCTCGGGAGGGCGCTAGCCGAGCAGTTGAGCACCGTGGGGGTGGAGCTCATCCTCTCCGGGCGTGACGAAGAGAAGCTGCGGCGGACCGTGGACGAGCTGCCGGGCCGCGCCCGCGCGGTGCGGTGCGATGTGGCAGACACGGCATCGGTCAGCGCGGCGGCGCGGGAGGTGGGCGAGGTCGACGGCATGGTATATCTCGCCGGGGTCTACTGGCCGATGACGGTCATGGAATGGGACGCCCAGCGGGCCGAGGAGACCCTGAACGTGAATCTCGTCGGCTGCCTCAGGGTGCTAGGCGAGGTGGTCCCGAAGATGGTCCAGCGCGATCGCGGCCACATCGTGCTGATCGGCTCGCTCTCGGGGTATCGCGGCCTCCCGGCGTCACTGGCCTATGGCGCGTCCAAGGCCGGTGTGATGCACTTGGCCGAGTCGCTCCGATCCGGCCTGCGCGAGACCGGCGTCGAGGTTCAGCTGGCGAATCCCGGCTTCGTGCGCACTCGTCTGACACAGCGCAACGAGTTCGACATGCCCTTCATGATGGAGCCGAAGGACGCGGCGCGGCTGGTCTTTGAGCACATGAACAACAATTCGTTCTCGCGGACCTTCCCGCTCCTCTACGGCTCGCTGTTCCGGATCGGCCAGTTCCTGCCCGACTGGCTCTACTACCGCATCTACCGCTGAGGCGCGTTCAGGGCGTGGCGGGTGCTTGTCGGCGGAACTTTTGCAGCGCGCGCTCCCAGACCGCACCATCCGGCAGCGCCAGCAGCGACGGCAGGAGCTGTGCCGCGAAGTCGCGCGATGCCTCGGCCGGCAGCATCGACGGCAGGTTGTCGATCGCCATCACGTCGAGCGGCGGCGCCTCGTGTACGCGCAGCGCCGGCCGCTCCCAGCTCGTGGGGCGGTCGTAGGCGCGGATCGGCGAGAAGTCCGAGGTCGGATCGCAGGCAATGTCGCCGATCACCGTCAGCCGCCGCGCACGGCGGCCGGCATCGCTGGGCACGAATACCGGCGTCTCCGGCCCCGCGAGGATGCAGTTCAGCACGATCTCGTGCTCCAGGATCTCCGGGAACGGTCCGCCATGAGCCGTCTCAGCCATGTCCCAGAGCGTGGGTGCGATGCCGAGCGCGGCGCAGAGGTTTGCGGCGCCACGACCCGTGCGGCCGTGCGCGCCAATGATCAGTGTCGTGGGCATTGCGTCCCCGAGCAGATCCCGCAGCCACGACAGCATCTCCGCCGCTGATGCGTAACTGCGACCCGGCTGCGGCGGCTCGCCCCGCCGCTGAGCGGCGTGGCAGGCGAGCGACATCCCGGCGCCCACATAGCCGGCCCAGTAGCCGAAGGCGGCAACGCGCCGTCCGTCCTCGTCGACGAGGTACTCGAGATCATAGAGGGCGCCGCCCCCCGCCGCGAAACGATGCAACAGGCGCGCGCCGTCCGGCTGCCCCTTGTAGGCGTGTCCGAACATGATGTGCCGGTGCCGCAGTGGCGTTTCGTCGTCCGGAAGCTCCTTGAGGCCGAAGATCCACGCGTCGTCCGGCGCGTCAGGCCAGCTTCCGACCGGTGCCGCCTCCGCCCCAACGACGAGGTACGGCTCGAGCGGTAGCGCCCGCGTCTCGCTCTCCTCGATCGTGACGGCGTGGCCGGCGGCGACAAGCGCGGCCGCGCCCTCGGGCGTCAGTCCGACGCGGCGCTCGTTCGGCCGCTGCTCGGCGCGGACCCAGACGTGGCTCATTCCGCGCGGGTGACGCCGCAGCGCCCCTGTCTCACGCCAGTGCGCCCTCCACGGCGCGGCGGGTGATGACCCCGACAAGGTGCGCGCGGTACTCGGCGCTGCCGTGCAGGTCGCCGATCATGCCCTCCGCCTGGACTGTCAGCCCGCGCACCACCTCGGGCGTGAAGTCCGCCGCCAGCGCGGCCTCCGCCTCAGCCCAGCGGAACACGCCGCTCTCCGACGCGCCGGTGACGGCCACGCGCACACCGCCGGCGAAGCGGGCGACGAAGACCGCGACGAGGGCGAAGCGGCTCGCCGGCTGGATGAACTTCTCGTACCGCGCGGCCTCGGGGACCGGAAAGCGGACCTCGGTGACGATCTCGCCCTCGTCGAGCGCGGTCTCGAAGAGGCCCTGAAAGAAGTCGTCCGCCGCGATCTCCCGCGCGCCGGTCACGACCGTCGCGTTCGAGCCCAGCGCGCCGGCGGGGTAGCAGGCCGAGGGGTCGTTGTTGGCCAGGCTGCCGCCGATCGTGCCGCGGTTGCGTACCGCCGGATCGCCGATCCGGCCCGCAAGGCTCGCCAGCGCCGGATAATGCGCCGCCGCCTCCCGCGCCACCTGCGCGTGGGTGGTGCCGCCGCCGATGCGCAGCACGTCGCCCTCCATCCGCACGTACTTCAGCTCCGCGATGCCGGAGAGGCTGACCAGTGTGCCGGGGTCCGCCAGCCGCTGCCTGAGGGTCGGGATCAGGGTCTGCCCGCCGCCCAGCGCTTGCGCCTCGCCGTCGGCCAGGGCCGCGACCGCCTCTTCGACGCTACGGGGGCGTTTGATGTCGAACGCGTACATGGCGACTATCCGGCGGCGCAGGCGGGAACGTCCTGCCCGCTCGCGGCCATGACGGCCTTGACGATATTGTGGTATCCCGTGCAGCGGCAGATGTTGCCGTCGAGATAGTAACGCACCTCCGCCTCACTCGGCTGGGGGTTGTCCTTCAGGAGCGCGGCGGCCGCCATCACCATGCCGGGCGTGCAGAAGCCGCATTGCAGCCCATGGTGGTTCTGGAAGGCCTGCTGCACCCGGCCCAACGTGCCGTCGGCGTTCGCCATCCCCTCGATCGTCGTGACCTCGGCCCCGTCGCACTCGACCGCGAACATGGCGCAGGATTTCACCAGCAGGCCGTCGACATGCACGTCGCAGGCGCCGCACTGGCTGGTGTCGCAGCCGACATGAGTGCCGGTCAGTCCCAGCCCCTCGCGCAGGAGTTCGACGAGCAGCGTCCGGCCCTCGACTTCGGCCGACCGCTCGCGGCCGTTCACGGTAATCGTCACACGCGTCATCGTATCTCCTGGTGGGGGCGTCTCAGCGGGTAGTCAGGCGCTCGACCTCGTCCGCATCGCTGATGGAGGCGTCGGCTGCCGGGGCCGCCGCCGCAGCCGTTCCGGCGGACGCGAGCGCCCCGTCCTCGACCTCGGCCTTGAACCGGTCGAAGAACTCGTCGGCCATCTTCCTGGCGAAGCCGTCGATCAGCCGGCTTCCGAGCTGGGCGAGCTTGCCGCCCACCTTGGCCTCGACGTCGTAGGAGAGCCGAGTGCCTTCGCCATTCGGAGCGAGGGCAATGTCGGCGGCGCCCTTGGCAAAGCCGGCAGGCCCACCCTTGCCCTGGCCGGTGATTGTACAGCTCACCGGCTCGACCACCTCGCTCAGCTTCACCTCTCCGCGGAACGTGGCCTTTACCGGCCCGACCTTCTGCACGACGGTGGCGGAGTAGCCCGCGTCAGGCGTTCCGGTCATCTCCTGGCAGCCGGGGATGCAGCGCTTCAGCACCTCCGGATCGGTGAGGCACCCCCAAACCCTCGCAGGATCAGCCGCAATCTCGCGCTCGTCCGTCAGTTGCATGGCGGTCGTGCCTCCCTTCGGCTGGCGCGGGTGTTTCCGGCCTCTCGCGACGCGACTCAGGTCAGCACCGCCTTGACGGGAAGGTCAAGCGCTAAGCTCGCCGGTCCTGATGATGTCGGGGCGCACGCCCGTGACCGAGCACGGATGTTCAAGGCGCGCGGACGGAGAGACTCGGAGCCGCGCCATTCCGAGCGGGTGACGGACGAGCTGCACCAAGCGCTCGCGATCGCTGGGCCGACGCACGGAGGCCCGATCTGCCTGTCGCTCCCACGCGAGGACTGAACCTCAGCGCAGGACGGCTGGAAGCCAGAGCGTGAGCGCCGGGAAGGCCAGCAGCAGGATCACGCGCAGGATTTCGGCCGCGAAGAAAGGCATCACGCCCTTGAAGGTCTCGATCATCGGCGTGTCCTTGGCCAGCGCCGAGATGACGAAGACGTTCATGCCGACGGGGGGCGTGATGAGCCCGAGCTCCACGACGATCAGCGCCAGAATGCCAAACCAGACCTTGAGCTCCTCCGTCGACATGCCGAAGCCCGACCCGTCGGCCATCTGATGGAGGCCGCCGTTCAGATCGGTGAGGACCGGCCAGAAGAACGGGATCACCAGCAGGATCATCGACAGGCTGTCCATCAGGCAGCCAAGTAAGATCAGCGCGACCAGCAGCAGCACCATCACCGTCATCGGCGCCATCCCGCTCCCCGAGATCCAGGCCGCCGTCTCCTGCGGCAGGCCGATGCGCGACATGAAGATCTTCATGAGCTCGGCTCCGAGGAGGATCAGGTAGATCATGCCCGTGGTGCCCGCGGTCTCGAAGAGCGCCTCCCTCATCTCGCGCAGGCGCACCGTCCGCCTGGCGACGCCGTAGAGCCAGACCAGCGCCACCCCCACCGCCGCGGCTGGCGTCGGATTGAAGAAACCGCCGTAGATGCCGCCGAGGACGAGGCCGAAGATCACTAGGACCGGGACCACTCCGACGGTCGCGGCAATGAACTCGGCCCGGTCGGACGAGCCGCCGCGCGGGCCGGCTTCGGGCCAGATGGCGACGTAGACAGCGATCGTCAGCAGAAACAGCACCACCGCGAGCAGGCCGGGGATCATCGCTGCCATGAACATCGTGACGATGTTCGCCTCGACGATGATCGCATAGATGATGAGCACGACCGAGGGGGGGATCAGGATGCCCAGCACCCCGCCCGCCGCCAGCGAGCCGGTCGCCAGCGCGCCCGAGTAGTTGTAGCGCCTGAGCTCGGGCAGCGCGACCTTGCCCATGGTCGAGGCGGTGGCCAGCGACGAGCCGCAGACTGCCCCGAACCCCGCGCAACCGGCGATGGCGGCCATTGCCGTGCCGCCCTTCATCCAGCCGAGCCAGGCGTTGGCGCCGCGAAAGAGCGCGTGACTTAGACCCGCCTTCGAGGCGACCGCGCCCATCAGCACGAACATCGGCACGACCGAGAGGTCGTAGATGGAGAACTGCCCGTAAGCGAGCGTCTTGAGCTGGCTGAGGAGCAGGGTCGGACCGCTCAGCAGCGCCACCCCGCCGCCGCCGACGAGGATCATCGCATAGGCGATGGGCATCCGGAGCGCGATCAGCGCCACCAGGATCACGAGGCCCGTGATCCCGAGGCCGGTTGCTTCCATCATCCGATATGGTTTCCGCAGGCGACCGAGCGCCCGTTGTCGACGAGCGTGATGAGCGCGGCGATCGCGAGCAGGACGAGCGAGACGAGGATCGGCACGAAGGCCCACCAAATCGGCACGCTCAGGATCGCCGTGGTGTAGCCGTAGGTCCGCTGGTCACCCATGCCGGCATACATCCGCCAGACCAGAAGGACCGCGAAGCCGAGCGCCACGACCGAGGCTGCGAGCCTGAAAGCCGAAATCCAGCGCTGCGATGCGCGGGCGGTGAAGATGTCGGCGGTGACGTTCGCGTCGGTCAGCTGGCAGAACGGCAGGAAGGCAAAGGCGGCGATGGCGACGCCCATCTCGGTGAGCTCGAAGTCGCCCGGAAACGGCTTCCAGAAGATGCTCCCAAGCACCGAGAGCACGTTGACGAGGACCACCGCCAGGAGGACGAGCCCCCCGGCGATGGCCCAGCCGTGGATCAGCGCCTCGGCCGCGCCGATAACGCGGCTGCGACGGCGGTCGCTCACATCGAGGTGTCCGTGTTCTCGTCGATGAGGGCGCGCGCCTTTTCGACGAGGGTAGCGCCGTCGATGCCCTTCGCTTCGACCTCCTCGATCCAGCGATCGACGACCGGCTGCATCTGCGTCTCGAATGCAGCGTAGTTCTCGGGGTCGAGCTCGATCAGCGTCACGCCGGCCCCGGTCATCGTCTGCAGGCCCGCGTCGTCGGTGGCCTTCCAGATCTCGCCGACCTCGCCCCACCAGTCGCGATCCGAGGCGTCGCGAAAGGCCTTCTGGATTTCCGGCGGCAGGCTGTCCCACCGGGCCTTGTTCATCGACACCTGGAAGGTGGTGCTGCCGAACTTGCTGTCGTCGGGACCCTCGACGACATAGCCGATCTGGTCCTGCAGCTTGAGCGCCGCGCCGATCTCGTAGGGGATGAAGGCGCCGTCGACCACGCCCTTCGACAGCGACTGCGGCAGTTCCGGCACCGGCATCGCCACCGGGTTCGCGCCCAGTGCCTCGATGATCCAGGCGCCGGTCCGGGTCGGGATCCGCAGGTTCATCCCAGCGACGTCGGCCGGCGTCCCGACCTCGCTGTCGAGGGTGTAGAGCGCGTTGCCGGGGTGGGTGTGCAGGAACATGACCTCGACGCCCTGGTACTCCTCTGCGAGGTCGCTGTCGAACATGTCGTGGAGGGCGAGGTTCGCCGCCACGGGGTCGTTGGTGAAGACGGTCGGCAGCTCCATCACCTCGGTACGTGGAAAGAGGCCGGGCGTGTAGCCGTTCACCGTCCAGATGATGTCGACGACGCCGTCGCGGGCCTGCTGGATCAGCTCGGGCGGACGACCTCCGAGCGACATCGCCGGGTAGATCTCGATCGCGATTCGGCCGCCGGAATTCGCCTCGACCTGACGGGCCCACGGCTCGAGCATTTCGGTCTGCGACGGCGTCTGCGCGCCGAGGAAGTGGTGGAGCTTGAAAGTGTGCTCCTGTGCGTGAGCGGCGGCGCCCAGCGCCAGGGTCGAGAAGGCAAGCGTCGCGGCGTGTCGGATGAGCCTCATGGGTTCCTCCCTTTCGAAACCTCTATTGCCGGGACGTTACCCCAAAAGGGTCGCGTCACACCATGGTCCGGGGCCGGCTTCGTCCGCTGCCACTGCGTCAGGCGGCGCGCAATGCGCGTCAGGCGACTTGACGTAGCGAAAAGCTATCGCAACGGGCGTAAGTTGCCCTAGCTTCGCTCGATAACAGTGCTGACCGCCGGGCCGCAGGGACTCGAGAGAAGTCAGGGCCGGGCCGCCAGCAAGACAGGAGGAAAGGCAACGACATGCAACATGGCAGAACCCTGATCGCCGCGCTGCTCGCAGGCACGGTGGCCGCCGGCCCGCTCTGGGCGCAGGCGACGCACCCGGAGACGGGCGAGACGCTGGCAGAGGACCAGACCTTCGTCTATCGCGCGCTGGACGAGAGTCCGTCGATTGATCCGCAGAAGGTCGAGGACGTGGATGGCTCCAAGATCGTGCGCAACCTCTTCGAGGGCCTGCTGAACACCGATGCAGAGGGCGAGGTGGTCCCCGGCGTCGCCACCGAGTGGGAGGCGAGCGACGATCGCAAGACCTGGACCTTCACGCTTCGCGAAGACGCCGCCTGGTCGAACGGCGAACCTGTGACCGCGGAGGACTTTGTCTACGCCTGGCAGCGCGCTGCCGATCCGGCCACCGCCTCGGAATATGCGTGGTACATCCAGTTGATGAAGATCGTGAACGCCGCCGAGATCATCGCCGGCGAGATGGAGCCGACCGAGCTCGGCGTGCGCGCGGTGGATGACCGCACGCTCGAGGTCTCGCTGACCGAGGGTGTGCCCTACTTCGACCAGATGGTCACCCACGCCACCACTTTTCCCGCACCGCGCGCGGTGATCGAGGAGCATGGCGACGAGTGGACCCGGCCCGGCAACATGGTCTCGAACGGCGCCTATGTGCTGACCGAGTACGTTCCCGGCGAGCGGCTGGAGATGGAGAAGAACCCCGAATATTGGGACGCCGAGAACGTCATCATCGAGCGCGTCGTACGCCTCGTCATCAACGACGAGAACCAGGCTCTGACCCGCTGGATGGCCGACGAGGTCGACTGGACGCTGATCCCTGCCGGCCAGTTCCCGCGCCTCAAGGAAGAGCATCCCGACGCCGCGACCAGCGTCCCGGAGCTCTGCAGCTACTATTACTGGATCAACCTCAGCGAGAGCGGTCCGGAGGCTCTGAAAGACGCCCGCGTCCGCAAGGCGCTGTCGCTGGCGCTCGACCGTAACGTAATCGTCGAGAACATCATGGCGGGCGGCCAACCCCCCGCCTACACGTTCACGCCGGAGGCGACGGCAGGCTACTCCCCGCCCGAGGTCGAGGCGGAGACGATGACGCAGGCCGAGCGCGACGAGATGGCGAAGCAACTGATGCAGGAGGCAGGCTACGGTCCGGACAACCCGCCGCCGCCGTTCGAGCTCATCTACAACACGTCCGAGGCGCACCAGAAGATCGCCATCGCCGCGAGCCAGATGTGGAAGCAGAAGCTCGGCGTCGAGACGACGCTCGCCAACCAGGAATGGACCACGTACCTGACCGCGCGCGGCAATCAGGAGTTCGACCTCGCCCGCGCCGCCTGGTGCGGCGACTACAACGAGGCCTCGACCTTCGTCGAGCTGCTGACGACGCCGTCCGAGTACAATGACGGCAAGTACTCGAACCCGGAGATCGACGCGCTCTTCGAAGAAGCCGCAACGAGCGACGACCCCGAGCAGCAGTACCAGGAGATGGAGCGCCTCGCGGCAGAGGACACGGCGCTGATACCGATCTACTGGTACACCAACGCCTTCATGCTCGACCCGGCGATCAAGGGCTGGCCCTACGAGAACGTCTCGCAGGACTGGTACGCCAAGGACCTCTACCGGGTCGCCCAGTGACGAACGTCTCCGGAGGCGCCTGCGCCTCCGGACAGCCCGAACGATGACCAGCTACATCATAAGGCGCCTGCTCGTCGCGATCCCGACCCTGATCCTGCTGGTCGTGATCTGCTACCTGCTGATGTTCTCCGCGCCCGGCGGCCCGTTCACCTCGGAGAGGCCCTTGCCGCCGCAGGTGATGGCGAACATCGAGGCACAGTACGGCCTCGACCAGCCGATGTGGAAGCAGATCTGGGACTATTTGGTCGGGATCGTCACCCGCTTCGACTTCGGCCCGTCCTTCGCTTACCGCGACCGCGACGTGAACGACATCATCCAGCAGGGCTTTCCGGTCACGCTGACATACGGTTCCATCGCCTTCGTGCTGGCCACGGTGGTGGGCGTCGCGCTGGGCGTAATGGCAGCGATCCGGCACAACACGGTCCTCGACTACATCGCCGTCGGCGCGACCTTCTCGGCGCAGGCGCTGCCGAACTTCGTGATGGCGCCGATCCTCGTCATCGTCTTCACCTGGCAGCTCGGCTGGCTGCCGGGCGGCGGTTGGGCCGGCGGACAGTGGCAGTACGTGATCCTGCCGGTCGTCGCGCTGGCCACGTCCTACATGGCATCGATCGCGCGGATCGCCCGCTCGTCGATGCTCGAGACGCTGAACGCCAACTTCATCCGGACCGCGCGCGCCAAGGGCCTGCCGGAGCGGACGGTGATCTGGCGCCACGCCATGAAGCCCGCGATGATGCCGGTCGTCAGCTATCTCGGCCCGACCTTCGTCGCCATGATCACCGGCTCGGTGGTGATCGACCTCTACTTCTCGACCGGCGGCATCGGTCAGCTCTACGTGCTGTCGGCGCTCAATCGCGACTATTCGGTGATGCTGGGCATCACGATCCTCTACGGCGCGCTGACCATCCTCTTCAACCTCGTTGCGGACGTCCTCTATGCCTGGCTCGACCCCAAGATCCGGTATTGACCTCCGGGCGCCGCAGACGGCGCGCGAGGTCGAGAACGCCCGCATCGCCGAGCGGCTGGCGGAGGCCGAGCGCATCAAGGGCCGCTCGCTCTGGCAGGACGCCGGCCGGCGCTTCATCCGCAACCGCGCCGCGACGGGGGCGCTGGTCGTCCTGGCCCTCGTGGTGCTCTTCACCCTCGTCGGTCCGTTCTTCGCCCAGTGGTCGAACGAGGAGATCGACTGGGCGCGCATGGGCGACATTGCAGTGCAGGGCCAGCCGTCGCTGGAGACCGGCCACTACTTCGGCCTCGACCCGATTGGCCGCGACCTCTACGCCCGGACCATCCAGGCCACCCGCACCTCGCTCATCGTCGGCGTCATTGGCGCCTTTGTCGCCGTGGTCATCGGCACCCTCTACGGCGCGACCTCGGGCTTCGTCGGCGGCTGGATCGACAACGTCATGATGCGCACGGTCGATATTCTTGTCTCGATCCCGTACATGTTCATCATCATTCTCCTGATGGTGATGTTCGAGCGGTCGTTCCTGATGCTCTTCGTCGGCATCGGCATCATCTCGTGGCTCGACATGAGCCGGATCGTCCGGGGCCAGACGCTGAGCCTGCGCCACCGGGAGTTCGTCGAGGCCGCCCATGCCGCGGGCGTCGGCTGGTTCAAGATGGTGCTGCGCCACATCGTGCCGAACCTGCTGGGCGTGGTCGTGGTCTTCGCGACGCTGCTGGTGCCGCAGATGATCCTGCTCGAGAGCTTCATCTCGTTCCTCGGCCTCGGCGTGCAGGAGCCGAACACGTCGCTCGGGCGCCTGATCTCAGAGGGGGCGAGCACGATCACCTACGGGACGATCTGGCAGCTCGCCTTCCCGCTCTTCTTCTTCCTCGTCGTCATCATCTCGCTCTTCTTCGTGGGCGACGGGTTGCGCGATGCGCTCGACCCGAAGGATCGCTGAGATGGCGCTGCTCGAGGTCCGCGACATGCGCGTCAGCTTCGACACGCCGGACGGCGAGGTCGAGGCGGTCAAAGGCGTCTCGTTCGACATCGCGGCGGGCGAGTGCCTGGGCATCGTCGGCGAAAGCGGCTCGGGCAAGAGCCAGACCTTCATGGCGCTGATGGGCCTTCTGGCCGAGAACGGCCGCGCCTCGGGCTCGGCCCGGTTCGACGGGCAGGAGATGCTGAACGCCCCGGCGGACCGCCTGAACCGGCTGCGCGGCGACGCCGTCTCGATGATCTTCCAGGACCCGCTGACCGCGCTGACGCCGCACCTGCGGGTGGGCGACCAGATGCGCGAGGTGCTGTCCTTTCACAAGAGGCTCGGCGGCGCGGAGGCCCGGCGGCTCAGCCTAGACTGGCTCGACCGCGTCCGCATCCCCGAGGCGGAGCGGCGGCTCGGGCAGTACCCGCACGAGCTCTCGGGCGGGATGCGCCAGCGCGTGATGATCGCAATGGCCATGCTCTGCGGCCCGCGCCTCCTGATCGCGGACGAGCCGACCACCGCGCTCGACGTGACGGTGCAGGCCGAAATCCTCGACCTGATGGCGAGGCTCCAGCGCGAAGAGGGCACCGCGATCGCGCTCATCACCCACGACATGGGCGTGGTGGCGCGGATGTGCGACCGCATCCAGGTCATGCGCCTCGGCGAGTACGTCGAGGAGGGGACGGCGGAGGACATCTTCCACGCGCCTCGTCACGACTACACCCGCATGCTGATCGACGCGACGCCGCGGATCGACAGCCCCGAACCCGCGGTGCCGGTGCGCGCGGAGGGCGAGCTGCTGGAGGTGCGCGACGTCCGCGTGCACTTCCCGATCCGCGTCCGCGGCGGCATCTGGCCCAAAATGGTGCCGCTGAGGGCGGTGGACGGGGTGAGCTTCGAGGTTGCGCCGGGCGAGACGCTCGGCATCGTGGGCGAGTCCGGCTGCGGCAAGTCCACGCTGGCGCGCGCCGTGCTGCAGCTGATCCCGCCTTCGCACGGCCGCGTCACCTGGCTGGGCGAGCCGCTGAACGAGCTGTCGCGCCGCGAGCTGATCAAGCGTCGTCGCGACCTGCAGATCGTGTTCCAAGATCCGCTCGCCAGCCTCGACCCGCGGATGTCCATCGCCTCGTCCATCGCCGAGCCGCTCAAGACCTTCCAGCCGGGGCTGACCCGCTCGGAGCGGCGGATCAAGGTCGCCGAGATGATGGAGCGCGTGGGACTCGAGCCCGCGCTCATCAACCGCTATCCGCACGAGCTGTCGGGCGGGCAGAACCAGAGGGTTGGCATCGCGCGGGCGATGATCAACCGACCGAAGCTCATCGTCTGCGACGAGGCGGTCTCGGCGCTCGACGTCTCGATCCAGGCGCAGGTGGTTGCGCTGCTGAAGGAGCTGCAGGCCGAGTTCGGGATGTCCATGCTCTTCATCTCCCACGACCTCTCGGTGGTGCGCGAGATCAGCCACCGGATCATGGTCCTCTACCTCGGCCGTATCGTGGAGCTTGCCGACCGCGACGCGATCTACGAGGATGCGCGCCATCCCTACACGCAGTCGCTGATCTCCGCGGTGCCGGTCCCCGACCCGCGCGTGGAGCGCACCCGCGAGCGGCTGCGCCTGCCGGGCGAGCTGCCGTCGCCGCTCGACCCCGAGGCGGTCTACCGCTTCATGCCCTCGCGAGCCGGTTCGGGACACCCGCCGAAGCTGCGCGAGTTGGCGCCGGGGCATCTCGTGGCGGAGCACGACCCGCTGGAGACGATCTTGGACCAGCGCGAGACGCAGGCGGCGATCTGAGTCCTCAGCGGACGAAGTCGTAGCGCGTGTGCTGGCGCCAGTCGTTTCCGGGACGAAGGGTAATGTCCGGAAAGTGCGTGTAGCCGGACGCGGCGGGCCAGAACTGTGGCTCGAGCGCCAGGCCGGCGCGCGGCCCGTACCGCCGCCCATCATGTCCGGCGACTCCCGAGGTGTCGGCGCCATGGCCACCATAGAGGTGCAGCGCCGGCTCGGTGGTCGCGATGTCGAGCGCGAGGCCCGAGCGGCCGCGAAGACGCGCCACACGCGTCAGCTGTCGCCGGGCATCGGCCAGGCAGAGGCTGTTGTCGTAGAGCGGCTCGCGCGGGACGATGCGCGGCTCCCGGAAATCATAGGGCGTGCCGGAGACGTCGAGGACTTCGCCGGTCGGCAGGTCGACTGCATCCGCCGGCAGGTACCGGTCCGCTTCCACCTCGAGCGCGTGTCCGTCCCAGGTGTCGGTCCCGTCGAGGTTCCAGTAAGGATGGTGCGCGACCATCATGAGCGTCGGCGCATCCGTCTCGGCCGTCACGATCAGCTCGATTCCGGCAGGCGGCGCGAGGTGCCAGGTGGCGCGCAAGGTGCGATTGCCGGGAAAGCCGCCTTCGTCTGCCGGCAGGTCGATGGCGAGGGTTGCCGAGGCGACGTCGGCCGCCTCGATGCGCCAGACCTTGCCTTGAGTTCCTGCGTCGCCGGAATGGAGCGTGTGGGAGCCGAAATTGGCTGGAAAGCGATGCGGCACGCCGTCGATCCGCGCATGCGCGCCGGCGATGCGATTGGCCACCGGCCCGATCACGGCGCCGTGGAAGCGCATCGGACCCAAGTAGGCGTCGAGACCGGGCGAGCCGAGGGTCAGTCCAAGCGGCACGCCGCGCAGCCGCACGTCCTGCAGGATCGCGCCCAGCGTCAGGAGGCCTACCGTCAGCTCTCCGTCCGACAGCACGATGCGATCGACCACCGTACCGTCCGGCATGGCGCCGAAGCGCTCGATCGTCATCCGTGATGCCGCAAGGGGGGCGCTCCGACAGGGGGGATTGACCCCCCTGCCGCAGCGGCCGCAGTCGCGGCGGTCGCACCCGGCGTCGAGCTTGTGCCGCTCTTCCGGGCGCGTGGATCGCCTGTCACAGAATCACCTTGGGTTCGGGCCGGCCGCGGGCGACTCCGTCGGCGGCGAAGGTGCGACCGCTGTCCGGGGCGGCGACGAGATCATCTTCCGAGAGGCCGGCGCGACCCGTCGTGCAGAAGAGCGTGTCGAGGTCCGGGCCGCCGAAGGCGGGGCAGGTGGTGTTCGGCGCATCGAAACGCACCGCCCTGAGGAAACGTCCGTCGGGCGCGTAGCAGGCGACGCGCCCCGCGCCGAACTGGGCGCTCCAGAAGTTGCCGTGGGCGTCGGTCACCGCTCCGTCGGGCTTCAGGTTCTGAGTGCGGAGGTCGAGCCAGTCCTCGGGCTCGGCGGTTGGCCAGCCGTCGTCCGACTTCAGCGCGACGCGGCGGACGATCCCGGTCGGTGTGTCGGCGAAATAGGCCCAGCGGCCGTCCGGCGAGAAGCAGGTGGCGTTGTTGATGGTGATCCCGCCCCACAGTCGTCGCATCTCGCCATTATAGTAGCGCCAGACGCTGCCAGTCCGCGGTTCCTGCCGCCGTCCCATCGTGCCGATCCAGAATCCGCCCCACGGATCGGCCCGGCCGTCGTTCGAGCGCGTCGCGGGGTCGTCCGCCTCGAGTGCGCAGATATCCTCGCGCGCGCCGCTCTCGACGTCGAACCTCAGGAGGCGGCTCGCCGAGGCGACGACCAGCGTCGTCTCGTCGATCCAACCTGCCGCCGACACAGGCTCGCCGAAGCTCCACTGCCGGGTCCGGTCGCCGTCGCGGGTGAGGAGGCACTCGCCCTCGACGTCGAACCAGAAGAGCTGCCCCCGGAGCGGATGCCAGAGCGGCCCTTCGCCGAGCGTGCAGGCAGTGGCATCCCAGACGCGGCTCAAGCCGCCGCCTCGTCCCAGGCCGCAACGGCCTCGCGCGCCCGAGATGCGACGTCGGCTGCCGTGTCTCCGGGCGCGTAGAGCGACGAGCCGAGCCCGAAGCCGCTCGCCCCCGCCGCGACCCAGTCGCCGAAGTCGGCGGGTCCGACGCCGCCGACCATGTAGACCTGTGCCTCGGGCGGGAGGACGGCGCGCAGCGCCTTCAGCCCGTCGCGCCCCATCCGGAACGCCGGAAAGACCTTCAGCCCGTCGGCGCCGAGCTTCAGCGCGCGGAAGCACTCGGAGGGCGTGAGCACGCCGGGAACGCTCACCATGCCGAGGCGCCTTGTCGCCTGAATCACGTCGGCGTCGCAATCGGGCGAAACCACCAGGCGCCCGCCTGCTGCGGCCACCTGCGCCACCTCCTCCGGCCACAGGACGGTGCCGGCGCCGATCAGCGCGTCCGGCAGCGCCTGCGCCATCGCCGCGATCGAGTCGAGCGGAGAGGGCGAGTTGAGCGGCACCTCGATCCAGGTGATCCCGGCCTCCACCAGCGCCCTGGCGATCCCCGTCGCCTCGGACGGCTCCACGCCGCGCAGGATGGCGACCAGCGGGCGGCCCGGTCTCGCAGGGACGTCAGGCGTCATGAAGCCTCGCACACTTGCCTCCGTCCGACGTTGCGGTGTGGATCGGCGCGGCGTCAACCTCGGCGAAGAGGAGTTACGGGCGCAAACGGCGACAGTCTCACCTCTGTTGGCACCGTTTGCTGGCGTCAGCCTTGGCATGACAAGGCGCAGAGACGCAGTTCTGTCCGATATGTCGTGCAAGACAGGATGCGCGGCTTCCCGTTTCAACTGGCACGCCTGGCGCGATCGACGGATGACGCTGCCTCCGCGCGGGCCCGAGAAGATGATCAAATTTTCTGTTTGATTGGCTTGGAGGCGCGGGTGCAGGATGACATCCTGTGACCTGGTCGCCGCCTTTCCCGGTCCGACGGCCATCTTGGGCGGAAGGCAGCATTTCCCAACCTCAGCCGCCACCTTCCGCCCAGCCCGGCTTTCGCCGAGTTCGTCGACCTTCGTCGCAATCGCCCGTCCCGCGCGAGTCAGGACTTTGGCCGCGGCGACCTTAGGTCAGGCCATTGCCTATCCGCCACTCGCCATTTCAGGGTGACGCGTGGCGGGGAGGCGCAATTCTGCCGGCAATCGTTCCACCCCTTCAGCAAGCCACATCAGGCTGAGGCTGATAAGTGACATTTTCCTTACCCTGGCGTGCGCTCGCCCGGCGTTTCGCGCAACATTGCGACTTTCGCCTGCCGCAGGCGCGCGCTAACCAAGGACCGGAGGAGGGCGAGCCGATGAAGTGCGTGTTCGTTCAGTTGCGCTGCCAGCCGGGCAAGACCTACGAGGTCGCGCAGGAGGTCTACCTCCGCGAGATCGCGTCCGAACTCTATTCGACGAGCGGGGACTTCGACCTGCTCGCCAAGATCTACGTGCCCGAGGACCAAGACATCGGAGTCTACCTCAACGAGGGGCTGCTCGACATTCCGGGTATCGTGCGCTCGCTGACCACGATCACCTTCAAGGCGATCCACACCGGCGGCGGCGTATGATCACTGGCGGAAGCCGTGGCGAGTACTGCCTGCCTACGGAAATCGGGCGTGCTGCGTTGCGGCCGGCGGGTGGCCTCGCCGGGCGGCGTAACGCCCGGCGCGCCTGAACGGGCGAGCGCCGGCTCACATTTCCGTCAGCCTCGTAACCGCAGGGCGGCTTGAAGCGACATGAATGGAAAAGCGCTCTAGGTCCCGCATATGCTCGACGCGTCCATTCGCAGGCTGATCGACCCAACGCTCGACCGGCAGGGCGCGGCACTCGCGCGGCTGGGCGTCGGCGCCAACGCGGTGACGGCGCTCGGCCTTGTCCTCGGGCTGGCGGCCGCCGGACTGATCGCGGCGGGCGCGCCGGGATGGGCGCTCGTGCCGCTGATCCTGAGTCGGCTGGCCGACGGACTCGACGGAGCCGTGGCGCGGGCGACGCGGCCGACGGCCTTCGGCGGCTACCTCGACATTGCGGCGGACTTCCTCTTCTACGGCGCCGTGCCGATGGCCTTCGTGTGGCTCGACCCGGCCGCGAACGGAGCGGCGGGCGCGTTCCTGCTGACGAGCTTCTACTTCAACGGGACGAGCTTCCTCGGCTTCGCCATCCTGGCCGAGAAGCGGCGGATGCGGACCGACGTGCGCGGCGTGAAGTCGCTCTACTTCACCGGCGGTCTGCTGGAGGGGAGCGAGACGATCGGCTTCTTCGTTCTCTTGTGCCTCGTGCCCGACTGGTTCGCGCCGCTCGCCTGGATCTTCGGCGCGCTCTGCTTCGTCACCGGCGCGCTGAGGCTGGTGCTGGCGCGGCGCGTGTTTCCCGACGACACGAAAGAACCCACGGAGATCTGACATGAGACCTGCACTCAGCCTCGCGGCGGCAGCCCTTCTTGCCACGCCCGCCGCGGCGAAGACCGATCCCGCCGACTGGCCCGCCGTGCTCGACGCGGCGCGAGGGCAGACGGTCTACTGGAACGCTTGGGGCGGCTCGACGGCGACCAACGACTTCATCGCTTGGGTGGGCGACCGGGTGAAGGAGGAGTTCGACGTCACGGTCGAGCACGTGAAGCTATCCGACACCGGCGACGCAGTCAGTCGGGTGCTGGCCGAGAAGGCGGCGGGGCGGGACGAAGGCGGCGCCGTGGACCTCATCTGGATCAACGGCGAGAACTTCGCGGCGATGAAGCAGGCGCGACTGCTCTTCGGGCCGTTCGCCGAGGCGCTGCCCAACTGGCAGCATGTCGATGTCGAGGGGGCGACGGTCCGCACCGACTTCACCGTGCCGACCGAGGGCTACGAGAGCCCGTGGGCCGCCGCGCAGGTCGTCTTCATGTACGACACGGCCGACCTGCCCGAGCCGCTGCCGGACATGGGGGCGCTGCTGGCCTGGGTCAAGGCCAACCCCGGCCGCTTCACCTTTCCGCAGCCGCCGGACTTCCTCGGCTCGACCTTCCTCAAGCAGGCGCTCTACGACCTCGCGCCGGACACCGCGCCGCTGCTCGACCCGGTTGACGAGGCGGACTACGAGGCCGTGACGGCGCCGCTCTGGGACTTTCTCGATGCGCTGACGCCGCAGCTCTGGCGCTCGGGGCGCGCTTATCCGCAGAGCGGGCCGCGGCAGCTGCAGCTCATGGCCGACGACGAGATCGACCTCGCGATCTCCTTCAGTCCCGGCGAGGCTTCGACCGCAATCGCGAACTTCCAGCTGCCGGAGGTGGTGCGGACGTTCGTCATGGACGGCGGCTCGATCGGCAACGTCAGCTTCGTGGCGATCCCCTACAACGCCAGCGCAAAGGAGGGGGCGATGGTGGTGGCGAACTTCCTCCTCTCGCCGGAGGCGCAGGCGCGGGCGCTCGATCCGGGCCACCTCGGCTACGGTACAGTTCTCGCGATGGAAAAGCTCGACCCGGCGGAGCGCCAGCTCTTCGACCGGGTCGACCTCGGCGTGGCGACGCTGCCGCCCGAGGAATTGGGGCCCATCCTGCCGGAGCCGCACCCGTCGTGGATGGAGCGGATCGAAGCGGACTGGACCCGCCGCTACGGCGTCGCGGACTGAAGCGATGACGGAGGCCACCCGGCCCGGCGCTGCGCTGCGGGTGCGCCCGCGCCGCGGCCGGCGGGGGCTGCACCTCCTGCCGGCCATGACGCTCGCAGTGATGCTCGGGCCTGTCGCGGCGGGTCTCTTGGGGACGCTCGCGCCCGCCTTTGGCATTCTGCCCGCCGCAGGCCTCGTCGAGCCGGGCCTCGGCGCGTTCCGCGACCTCCTCGGCTGGCCGGGCCTGCCGCGCGCGACGCTGCTCAGCCTCTGGACCGGCCTCGCCGCCACGGCGGCGTCGCTTGCGATCGTAACGATGATCGCGGCCTGCTGGCAGGGGACCCGCACCTTCGCCGTCGTCGAGCGCCTGCTGTCCCCACTCCTCTCGGTGCCGCACGCGGCGGCGGCGTTTGGGATCGCCTTCCTGATCGCCCCCTCCGGCTGGGTCGCCCGCGTTCTCTCGCCCTGGCTCACCCGATGGGAGCGGCCGCCCGACCTGCTAATCGTGCAGGACCCCGCTGGGCTGGCGCTGATCGCGGGCCTCATTGCCAAGGAGGTCCCGTTTCTCATGCTGATGACCATCGCCGCGCTCGGGCAGGTCGAGGCGCGACGCAGCGTACTCGTCGCGCAATCGCTTGGCTACGGGCGCGAGACCGCTTGGCTCCAGGTCGTCCTGCCGCGCGTCTACGCGCAGATCCGGCTGCCCGTCTACGTGGTGTTGGCCTTCTCGATGACGGTGGTTGACGTCGCGGTGATACTTGGGCCGAACACGCCGCCGACGCTCTCAGTCCAAGTCGTGCGCTGGATCGGCGACCCGGACCTCGCACTGCGGCTCCGCGCGGCGGCGGGCGCGGTCCTGCAGCTGGCGCTGGTCGTCGGCGCGCTGGGCCTCTGGCGACTGGGCGAACTCGCAGTCGCGGCCCTGGGCCGCCGCTGGGTGTGGAGCGGGCGCCGCGGCACGTCGATGCGACTGGTGCGCCCGATCGCGGTGGCGATGGCCGCGGGCTCGGGCGCGGCCGTGCTGCTGGGCCTCGCCGGCCTGGCGCTCTGGTCGGTCGCGGGGTTCTGGACCTATCCCGATGCGCTGCCGGAGGGCCTGACCCTGCGCACATGGCAGAGGTTCGCGCCGGCCCTGGCCGAGACCGCGGCGGAGACGGGGATCATCGCCGCCGTCGCGACTCTGGCGGCGCTGGTGCTCACCATCGGCTGCCTCGAGGCCGAGCACCGCTACGGCCTCAGGATGACGCGCCGGGCGATGTGGCTGCTCTACCTGCCACTACTGGTGCCGCAGGTCGCCTTCCTGCCGGGGCTCCAGATGCTGATGCTGCAGGCGGGCGCAAGCACCGGCCTTGACGCAGTGATCGCGGCGCACGTGGTCTTCGTGCTGCCCTACGTCTTCCTCTCGCTCGGCGATCCGTTCCGGGCTTGGGACTCGCGTCACGGCACCGTCGCCCATGCCCTGGGCGCGGGTCCCGACCGGGTGCTCTGGGCAGTGCGGCTGCCGATGCTGCTCGCTCCGGTGCTGACCGCCGCCGCGGTGGGCTTCGCCGTGTCTGTGGGGCAGTACCTCCCGACGCTCCTGATCGGCGGCGGCCGGGTGCAGAGCCTGACGACCGAGGCGGTGGCGCTCGCCTCCGGCGGCGACCGGCGCGCGATCGGCGCCTATGCGCTGGCGCAGACCGCGGCGGCGCTTCTGCCCTTCGCGCTGGCGCTCGCGGTGCCGCGGCTCGTCTTCGCGCAGCGGCGGGGGCTGCGGCATGGCTGAGGCGGGGCTGCGGCTCGACCGGCTGGCGATCCTCGGCGCCGGCGGACCGATGCTGCGGCTCGACCTTATCGTGGCGCCGGGCGAGGTGCTGTCGGTGATGGGACCGTCGGGATCGGGCAAGTCGACGCTCCTCGCCGCCATCGTGGGCGTGCTGCCGCCGGAGTTCCGGCTGGAGGGGCGGGTGCTGCTCGACGGGCGCGACCTGACGGCGCTGCCGCCCGAGCGGCGGCATGTCGGGATCCTCTTCCAGGACGACCTGCTCTTTCCCCACCTCAGCGTCGCGCAGAACCTCGCATTCGGCCTCGCCCGGCCGCCGCGAGGCGCCGAGCGCGCGGCGGCGGTGGAGGCGGCGCTCGACGAGTTCGGCCTCGCGGGCTACGGACCGCGCGATCCCGCGACCCTGTCGGGCGGACAGAAGGCGCGCGTGGCGCTGATGCGCACGCTCCTGTCGCAGCCCCGGGCGCTCCTCCTCGACGAGCCTTTCTCCGGCCTCGACGCCGAGCTGCGCGCGCAGGTCCGCGGCCTCGTCATCGAGCGAGCGCGGGCGCGAGGCCTGCCGGTCCTCATGGTCACGCACGACGCCGACGACGCCGCGGCCGCGAGCGGTCCGGTGGTGCGGATCGGCTCCGACGCGCGCGCCGGCTGAACCGGAACCGTGCCGCCGCTCGACCTTTACGTCTGCGAACCCGGGTGCGAACCATGCCGGGGCGACAGGAGGGAGGCGACATGAAAGTCCTGATGACCGGCGCGACCGGAGAGGTGGCGGGCTTCATCCGCCCGATGCTGCGCGAGCGCTACGGGGACGTGGTGTTGAGTTCGCGGAGCGAGGTCGAGGACCTGCAGGAGGGCGAAAGCTCGCGCCCCGCCGACCTCACCGATCGCGCCGCGCTCGACGCCGCGATGGAGGGGGTGGACGGCATCATCCACCTGGGCGGCCAGTCGGTCGAGGATGACTGGCAGACGGTGCTGAAGTCCAACATCGACGGCCTCTACACCTTCTACGAGGCGGCGCGCGGGGCGGGGGTCAACCGCGTGGTCTTCGCCTCCTCGATCCACGCCATCGGCTTCTATCCCCGCCACCGCCGCATTGGGCCGGACGATCCGACCCGGCCCGACACGCGCTATGGGCTGAGCAAGGTTTTCGGCGAGGGGCTGGCCTCGTTCTACGCCGACAAGTTCGGCATCCGTACCCTTTCAGTCCGCATCGGTCAGTGCGTGCCCGAACCCGTGGACGCGCGGCTGCAGCAGATCTGGCTGCACCCGGAGGACTTCTTCCAGCTCTGCACGATCGGGCTGGAGCATCCCGACATCCACAACCAGATAGTGTTCGGCGCGTCGCACAACACGCGCAACTTCTGGGACAACGAGCCGGCCTTCCGCCTCGGGTACCGCCCGAAGCACGCGGCCGAGGATTACGAGTCGCCGCGAAGCCTTGCGGAGGAGACCGAGCGAGACCCCGTGGCCGACGCGTTCCAGGGCGGCATGTTCGCCGCCGAGGAGTTCGACGGCGACCTCGACCGCGCCCTCTGGTCCGCGCGATGAGGCACGGTGGCCGGATACTCGCCGATGCGCTGGCCCTGCACGGGGTCCGGCGCGTGTTCTCGATTCCGGGCGAGAGCTTCCTCGCGGCCCTCGACGGCTTCCACGACACCGGCGTTCAGAACGTCGTCTGCCGTCACGAGGGAGCGGCGGCGATGGCGGCGGACGCGACTGGCAAGCTGACCGGGCGGCCCGGCGTCGCCTTCGTCACCCGTGGGCCGGGGGCGACGAACGCGGCGGCGGGCGTGCACGTGGCGCGGCAGGACTCGACGCCGATGATCCTCTTCGTGGGCCAAATCGCCCGCGGCCACCGCGACCGCGAAGCGTTCCAGGAGCTCGACTACCGCGCCGTCTTCGGCGGCCTCTCCAAGTGGGTGGCCGAGGTGGACGAGACGGAGCGCCTGCCGGAATACGTCATGCGCGCTTTCCACGTCGCGCAGTCGGGGCGTCCGGGGCCGGTGGTGCTGGCGCTGCCCGAGGACGTGTTGTCGGCCGAGGCCGATGTGCCGGACTTGCCTCCGACGGGGACGGCGCGGCAGGCGGTTGACCCGGCGGCGGTGGACGAGGCGCTGGAGATGCTGGCGCGGGCCGAGCGGCCGCTGATCGTCGCCGGCGGCCCCGAATGGTCGCAGCGGGCGGCGGACGATCTCGCCCGCTTTGCCGAGGGCTGGCGCGTGCCGGTCGCGGTGGCCTTTCGGCGGCAGGACCGAATCGACAATACCTCGCCCGCCTATGCCGGTGACCTTGGTGTCGGCGCCAACCCGGCGCTGGTTCGGCGGCTGGCGGAGGCCGACCTGGTGCTGGCGCTTGGGACGCGCCTCGGCGACATCGTGACCGCCGGCTACGAGACGATCCGTCCTGCGGAGCCGCCGGCCATCGTCCATGTCCACCCTGCGCCGGACCTGCCCGGCACCGTCTACCGCACGGCGTTGACGATCACCGCCCGCGCGCCCGACGCGGTGGCGGCGCTGGCCGCACCCGAGCCGCGCCCGCGAAGCGACGGGTCGATGGAGCAGGCGCGGGCGGACTACGATGCGTGGCAGAGCCAGCGCCGCACGCCCGGCGCCCTTCGGATGGAGGAGGTCGTAGCGCGGCTGGCCGAGCGCCTGCCGACCGAGGCGATCGTGACGAACGGCGCGGGTAACTACGCGGCGTGGCTGCACCGCTACTTCCGCTGGCGGCGCTATGGCACGCAGGTCTCCCCGACGAGCGGCAGCATGGGCTACGGCCTGCCCGCCGCCATCGCCGCCAAGCTGGAGCGGCCGGAGGTGCCGGTGGTCTGTCTCGCCGGCGACGGCTGCTTCCAGATGACCGGCAACGAATTCGCCACCGCCGTGCAGCATGGCGCGAACGTGGTGGTCCTGGTCTGCGACAACGGCCGCTACGGCACGATCCGGATGCACCAGGAGCGGGCCTATCCCGGCCGCGTTTCCGGCACCGACCTCATCAACCCCGACTTCGCCGCGCTGGCCCGCGCCCATGGCGGCCACGGCGAGACGGTGCAGCGGGATGCGGACTTCCCCGCCGCGCTCGACCGGGCGCTGGCGGCGGAACGTCCGGCGATCCTGCACCTGCGGCTCGACCCGCGCACGCTGTCGACAGGTGCCGACCTGCCGGCCTGACGGCTAGAGCCAGCCGGCGATGAGTGGGACGAGGATCGCCGTCAGGAGCGCGTTGAGACCCATGCCGATGCCCGCGAACGCACCGGCCGTCTCATTCACCTGAAAGGCGCGGGCGGTGCCGATCCCGTGGCTCGCCACGCCCACGGCGAAGCCGCGCGCGCGCCAGTCGCGGACGCGGAGGGCGTCCATCAGCGGCGTCACCACGATGGCGCCGGTGATGCCGGTCAGGATGACGAGCACCGCGGTCAGCGTCGGCGAGCCGCCGATCTGCTCCGATATTCCGAGGGCCACCGGCGCGGTGGCCGACTTTGGCGCGAGTGACAGAAGCGCCTCGCCCCGCACCCCGAGCGCCGCCGCCACGCCCAGCGCGCTCAGTATTGCCGTCAGCGAGCCGGCGACAAGCGCCGCGGCGATGGGCAGGAGCGTCCGCCGGACCCGCGCCGCGTTGGTCCAGAGCGGCACGGCCAGCGCAACCGTCGCCGGCCCGAGCATGAAGTGGACGAACTGCGCACCCTTGAAGTAGGTTTGATAGGGCGTGCGGCTGATCCAGAGGAGCAGCGCCAGGATCACCACCGCCACCAGGACCGGATTGACCAGCGGCCGCCGTCCCGCGGCGCGGAACGCCGCGTCGCCCGCGAGGTAGGCGAGGATGGTCGCAGTCAGCCACAGCAGTGGCTCTTGCGAGAGATAGCTCCAGAGCCCCGTGATGTCGTTCATTGGCTCTCACCATCCTCGGCACCGACGAGGCGGCGGACGGCGAGAAACGTGCCGACCGCGACGAGCAGCGCAAGCACGGTGCTGACGAGGATCGCCGCGAAGATCGCCACGCCGTCCTCGCCCAGCCGGTCGAGGTGGCCCACGACGCCCACGCCGGCCGGCACGAAGAGCAGCGACAGGTTGGCGAGCAGGACGCGCGCCGTCGGCGCCACCCGCTCCGCCAGATCCGGCAGCAGCGCCAGTGCGGCCAGCAGCAGGCCGAGGCCCAGCACCGGCCCCGGGACCGGCAGGCCCAGCGCACGCGACGCAATTTCGCCTGCGAGCTGGAAGCTGAGGAGGATGGCGAGCCCGGCGACCATGACGCGAGTCTTAGGTCACGCCGTCCGCCGCGTCATCCGCCATCCACGCCCATATCTCGGGCCAACATGTCGGGTCCGACACCCGATCTTGACAAGCGCCCCGCGCGTGAACGAGGCTGAAAAGAAAAAACGCACGAGGAACGGGCAGTCCATGCGTTTCAACCGCCTTCGTCTGACGGGCTTCAAGAGCTTCGTCGACCCCACAGATTTGACGATCGCCGAGGGGCTGACCGGCGTCGTCGGCCCGAACGGCTGCGGCAAATCGAACCTGCTCGAGGCGCTGCGGTGGGTAATGGGCGAGAACCGCCCGACAGCGATGCGCGGCGGCGGGATGGAGGACGTGATCTTCGCCGGCGCCGCCACGCGGCCCGCGCGCAATTTCGCCGAGGTCGCGCTGCTCGTCGACAATTCCGAGCGACGCGCGCCGCAAGGCTTCAACGACAGCGACGTGCTGGAGGTCGTGCGGCGGATCACGCGGGACGCCGGCTCGGCGTACAAGGCCAACGGGCGCGACGTGCGGGCGCGCGACGTTCAGATGCTCTTCGCCGACGCCTCGACCGGCGCGCACTCGCCGGCGCTGGTGCGGCAGGGGCAGATCAGCGAGTTGATCAACGCCAAGCCGGTGGCGCGGCGCCGCATCCTGGAGGAGGCGGCGGGCATCTCCGGCCTCTACCAGCGGCGGCACGAGGCCGAGCTGAAGCTGAACGGGGCGGAGACGAACCTTGCGCGGGTCGATGACGTGGTCGAGCAGCTCGCGTCGCAACTCGGCTCGCTGGCGCGGCAGGCGCGGCAGGCGGCGAAGTACCGCGAAATCGGCGCCGCGCTCCGGCAGGCGGAGGGCGTGCTGCTCTGGCGGCGCTGGCGCGATGCCGAGGACCAGCGGACTGCCGCCGAGGCGGAGCTGGCCGAGGCCCTCCGCGCGGCGTCCGAGGCCGAGCGCGCCGCCCGCGCCGCCGCCGCCGCGCGGGAACAGGCGGCCGAGGCGCTGCCGCCGCTGCGCGAGGAGGCGGCAATCGCGGGCGCGCTGATGCAGCGCCTCGACGTGGAGCGTGACACGCTCAAAAGCCGGCGCGAGGCGGCGGAGACGGCGATCCGCACGCTGACCGGCCGGGCGGCGCAGCTCGAGCGGGACGTCGAGCGCGAGGAGTCGCTGAACGGCGACGCGACGGGCACGCTGCAAAGGCTTGATGACGAGGCGCGGCGACTGCGGGACGAGGCGGAGGGGCACGACGACCAGCTGGCCGAGGCCGCGCACGCCGCCGAGGATGCGGCGGAGACCCTGCGCGAGCACGAGGATGCGCTCTCGGACATGACGGAGAAGATGGCGGTCCTTGTGGCGCGGCGCCAGTCCATGGAGCGCGCCGCTGCCGAGAGCCGTACAGCGGTGTCACGCGCCGAGGCGGAGGTCGAGGGGGCCAGGCAGGCACAGGAGACTGCGCGCGAGGCGCTGCGCCGGGCGGCGGCGGCGTGCGACGAGACCGAGGCGCGGCGCGGCGCGGCGGTCGAGGCGGCCGGCGCGGCCGACGAGGCGCTGGCCGAGACGGACGCCGCGCGCGCGGACGTGCAGGCCCGCGAGGCGGACGCTGGGGCGGCCCATGCGGCGGCCGCGCGCGAGGCGAAGACGCTGGAGGCCGAGACGGCGGCGCTGGAGCGGCTGCTCCGGCAGGAGCGGGCGTCTGGCAACCGCCTGCTCGACAGCGTATCGGTTGCGTCCGGCTTTGAGGCGGCGCTGGGGGCGGCGCTGGCCGACGATCTGGAGGCACCGCTTGCCGAGGGCGACGGGCCGGGCTGGGCGGCGCTGCCCGATCTCGGGCCCCAGGAGGCGCCGCCGGGCGCCCGGCCGCTCGCGGAGCTGGTGGAAGGGCCGTCCCTGCTGACGCGGCGCCTGACCCGGACGTTCCTCGTCGCGCGCAGCGACGGGGCGCGACTGCAGCCGGCGCTCCGGCCGGGGCAGCGACTGGTCAGCGTCGAGGGTGACCTCTGGCGCTGGGACGGGCTCCGGACGGTTGCGGCGAGCGCCGCCTCGCGTGCCACGTTGAGGCTGCAGCAGGCGAACCGGCTGGCTGAACTGGAGGCGGCGCTGGCCAAGGCGCAAGCGGCCCTGGAGACGACCGCGCGCGATCATGAGGCGGCGCGCGAGCGGCTCGATGCGCTGGTCCGGGACGAGCGCCGCCACAGAGAGGTGCGCCGTGCCGCCGAGGAGGCGGCAAGCGCCGCCGCGCGGGCGCTGTCGCGGGCGGAGGCGGAACGGAACTCGGCCCAGCAGCGTCTGGAAGGGGCCGAGCAGTCCGGTGTCCGCCATGCGCGCGAGGCGGAGCAGGCGCGCGGCCGGTTGGCCGAGGCCGAGGCTGCGCTTCACGGGCTCGGCGACCTCACCGCCGCGCGCGCGGCAATCGACGAGGCGAAGACCACGGTGGAGGCGGTGCGGCTGGCCATGCTGACGCGCCGCTCCGCGCACGACGAGCTGCGCCGGGCAGGCGAGGCGCGGGAGCGGCGGCTGAAGGGCATTGCCGCCGACCGCGAGACCTGGAGCCGGCGGCTGGAGACTGCCGAGAGCAGGCTAGCGGACCTGCGCGCGCGGCGGGAGAAGGCGGCGGCGGAACTGGCCGCGGCGGAAGCGGCGCCGGCGGCGCTGGCGGAGGAGGAAGCGCGCCTGCGGCAGGCGGTTGAGACGGCCGAAGGGCGGCGGCGCAAGGCGGACGATGCGCTCGCCGCCGCGGAGACGGCCGAGCGGGCGGCGGAAAACGCGGCGCGCGAGGCGGAGCGCAGGGCGGGCGCGGCGCGCGAGGCCCGCGCGGCGCGGCAGGCGCGGGCGGAGGCGGCCGGCGAGGCTGCAGGCGCCGCCGTCGCGCGCATCGCGGACGAGGCGGAGGCGACGCCGGAAGCGCTTGCCGAGCGGCTGGGCGAGGCCGCGACCGGCGCCCGCACCGCCTCGGAGATCGAGCACGAGATCTCGGGCCTGCGCCACAGGCGCGACGCGCTGGGCGCGGTGAACCTGCGCGCCGAGGAGGATGCGCGAAGCGTGCGGGAGGAGCATGACATGCTCCTGTCCGAGAAGGCGGACCTCGAGGAGGCCATCTGCGCCCTTCGCCACGGCATCGCCGGGCTGAACCGCGAGGGGCGCGAGCGGTTGCTGACCGCGTTCGAGCAGGTCAACGAGAACTTTGCGACGCTCTTCACCCACCTCTTCGGCGGCGGGGAGGCGCGGCTGGAGCTGGTGGAGAGCGACGACCCGCTGGAGGCGGGGCTGGAGATCCTCTGCCAGCCGCCGGGCAAGAAGCTGAGCGCGCTTTCGCTCCTGTCCGGCGGAGAGCAGACGCTGACGGCGCTGGCCCTGATCTTCGCCGTGTTCCTGGCGAACCCCGCGCCTATCTGCGTTCTCGACGAGGTCGACGCGCCGCTCGACGACGCGAACGTCACGCGGTTCTGCAACCTGCTCGACGAGATGACCCGGCGGACCGACACCCGCTTTCTCATCATCACGCACCACGCGGTGACGATGTCGCGGATGGACCGCCTGTTCGGCGTCACGATGGGCGAGCAGGGGGTGAGCCAGCTCGTGAGCGTGGACCTGCGCGCGGCCGAGAGCCTGGTGGCCTGACTGGGGCGCTCCCGCCCCCCGGACTGCGCGCTGGCGCGCTTGCCGGGGGTTGGGCCGGGCGCCGCGCCTGACGGCGCGGCGCGGTCGCGCTGGGTGTCAGAGGCGCTGCAGGAGTTCCGGCGTTGGCCAGGCGTCGGCCGGCAGGCCCAGCCGCCGCTGCTCGGCCTGCACCGCCGAGCGCGTCATCGCGCCGAGGATGCCGTCGATGCCGCCGACGTCATGCCCGCGCGCGGCGAGCTTCTGCTGGAGCTGGCGCATCTGGCCCTCGGACAGGGCAGGGGAGGGATTGCCGGCGGCGTAGACCGGCGCACCCTCGAGCCGGGTGGCGAAGTAGGCGGCAGTGGTAACGTAGACGAAGCTCCGGTTCCACTCGAAGAGGACGTTGAAATTCGGATAGGCGAGGAAGGCGGGGCCGCCCCGCCCTTGCGGCAGGAGCACCGAGGCAGGCAGGTTCGTGATGCTGCCCCAGCGAGGCTGCACGCCCAAGCGCGCCCATTCGCCACCGCTGCGCTGCACGTCGAGGCCGGTTTGCGCCCAGTCGAAGCTCGCGGGCAGCGTCACCTCCTGCAGCCACGGCTCGTTCGGGCGCCAGCCTAGCGAGCGCAGGACCGCGGCGCCGGTGAAGAGCGCGTCGGTGGCAGAGCCCTTGAGGTCGACGCGGCCGTCGCCGTCTGCGTCGACGCCCTTCTCGATGATTTCGGACGGCAGCATCTGCACCATCCCGATCTCGCCCGCCCAGGCGCCCTGCGTCTGCGCCGGATCAAGCGCACCCTGGCGGTAGAGCTCGAGCGCGGCGAAGACCTGCGGCCGGAAGAGGTCCGGGCGCCGGCAGTCGTGCGCCAGCGTCATCAGCGCATTGACGGTGTTGAAGTCGCCCTGCACCTGGCCGAAGTCGGTCTCGAAGGCCCAGAAGGCCAGCAGGACGCCGCGGCTGACGCCGTAGCGCTGCTCGATCTGGTCGAAGACGGCGTCGTAGCGCTGGGCCATGCGGGCGCCGTTCTGCAGCCGGTTCTGGCTGATGAGGCGGCGGGAGAAGTCGATGAAGGGCAGCTGGAAGACGCCCTGGGCCCGGTCGGCACGGATCACCGCCGGGTCCTGTCGGACGCCGGCGAAGAAGCTCCCGACGGTGGACTGATCGAAGCCGCGGGCGCGTGCTTCTGCCGCCATGCGCTGCACGAAGCCGCCGAAGTCGCCACCGCAAGCAACCTGCGCGGCGGACGGAAGGGGAAGGGCGAGAGCGGCGGCGAGTAGGAGGATCCTGTGCATGCCGCAGAGCATCGGGCGCGGGACGGCGGCGTCAAGTCGTCAGCAAAGAATCGCTTGTCTTCCATGTGGTGTGTGTCGACGTTAGATGGTCGTTAAACTGCACGGACGAACGTGCCGGCAAGGGGCCGCGGCAAGCCGGTTGCCGCAGAGGTATGTGATGCAGGTTCTGATCGTTCAGCCGAAGGCGGCGCTGGCCGATCTCTGGCGCCGAGCGCTGGAGCGTCGGGGCGCGGCGGTGCGCGTGGCCACGACGCAGCATGAAGCGATAGACGAACTGCAGCGCGACCCTGCAGTCGACGTGGTGGTGCTGGACCTCGTCCTGCCGGGCGAATCGGCCTTCGCCGTGGCCGACTACGCCAGCTACCGCCGACCCGATGCCAAGGTCATCTTCGTGACCGACACCTCGTTCTTCTCGGACGGCTCGATCTTCCGGCACATCCCGAACGCCTGCGCGTTCATGCGGGCCGAGACCAGTCCCGAGGACCTTGTCGCGATCGTCGAGCACTTCTCGTCCACCTGACCGCAGGCGAGCCGAGCTTGGATCGCCCTCCGGCTCGTGCCATCCAGCTCCTAGAATTCGGCTGCCTCCCAAATCCGGATCGGGCCTGCCACCTGGCGCGGTGTTGTGCGGAACCGGCTTTGCGACCCTCGCCTTCGATCTGCATCCGTGGTCTGGGGCGCGGAGCTCTCGAGCGCACGGCCGATTTCGGTTGATCGACAAATTTGAAGAACAGGGCCCTGCAGAGCCCGGTCAGTGGGTTGCGGTCGATGGCGAGGATGAAGCCGCCGCCGACCGCATCGTCGTGCGGCGTCAGCCGGTCGATCGGGCCGGGTCGTAGATTACAAGGAACTGAAGCGGCTGACGCGTCGCCGAGGCGCTCGGCTCCGTCTCGGACCGTTGGCGTAAACGACGACCGGACCGAGGTCCGCTCATGGACGCCAGGTTGCTAAGGATCGTGGGCTGCACGATGGGCCGGCGGGTCGACGCGCGGCGGACGCGGGCGCCCGCGCTGCGTAAGCCGGCCGAAAGGTGGCCGCGGGCGGCAGGAAGCCGGCGAGAACTACGGTGACAGCCTTCGCGAGGCGAACCCGGTCGGCTCCTTCACAGACGCGGAAACCCGGACGACGGTGACATACGGAGACGCTGAAGGTCGATGGCGTGGGGCCGCTCGCTGCGTGGAGAAACCCCCGCCGTCAGCGCGTAGCACGACGCCCGGCGCTTCACCCGTCGCCCGGCTGCCTGAGCCCCGACCGCTACGAAAGCAGCATGGCCGGCTACCGATGAGAGGCGCCGCCTGTTGGTGTCCGGTCCGGGGACCGCTTCACCTGGGCGGGCGGAGTTGGATCTGTCGCAGCGCCGCACGGGGCCGCCGCCGCTACATCAGCAGACTCTGCGACTTCTTCAGGCGGTCGCGCCCGTGCGGATCATCCCAGTCGAGCACCGGGTTGATCGGGATGATGCGGTGCGGATTTACCGTGTCGTGGCTGTAGTGGTAGTGCCGGACGATGTGGTCGAAGTCGACCGTCTCCGCGACGCCCGGCCACTGGTAGAGCTCGCGCGCGTAGGGCCAGAGGTTCGGATAGTCGCGCAGGTAGTTCCGGTTGCACTTGAAGTGGGTGTGATAGACCGGGTCGAATCTGAAGAGCGTCGTCGCGAGGCGCCAGTCGGCCTCGGTCACACGGTCTCCGACCAGGTAGCGGTTTTGCGCGAGGATGCCGTCGAGCCAGTCGAGGCTGTCGAAGAGCGCGCGTGCCGCATCGTCGTAGGCCTCCTGCGAGGTCGCGAACCCGGCCTTGTAGACGCCGTTGTTGACGGTGGAATAGACGCGCTTGTTGACTGCCTCAATCTCGTCGCGAAGTTCCTCGGGCCAGTAGTCGTCGGTGTTGCCGGTGAGGCCGTCGAAAGCGGAATTGAACATGCGGATGATCTCGGACGACTCGTTCGAGACGATGGTCTCGCGCTGCTTGTCCCAAAGGACCGGGACGGTGACGCGGCCCGAGACATCGGGCTTGGCCTTCACGTAGAGGTCTCGCAGATAGGGCAGGCCGTAGAGATCGTCGCCCGTCGCGCCGGGGAAGTCGTCGCGAAGCTCCCAGCCCTCGTCCAGCATGTCAGGATGGACGGCGCTGACGCCGATGTGCGGCGCGAGGTCCTTGATCCGGCGGAAGATCAGCGTGCGGTGAGCCCAGGGGCAGGCGAGCGAGACGTAGAGGTGGTAGCGCCCGCTCTCGGCGGCAAATGCGCCCTCGCCCGTGGGACCCGCCGCGCCGTCAGCCGTGATCCAGTTGCGGAACTTGGAGGTCGAGCGGACGAACTTCCCGCCCGTGCTCGCCGTGTCGTACCACGCGTCGTGCCAGACGCCGCCGATGAGCTGTCCCATGCCATCTCCCTTCTGACCAATCCTCTACATGGCTCGCGACGGTTGCGTGGGAACAGCAGGGCGCGCACATGGCATGCGCGCTGGCGCAGGAGTCACTGCAGGTCGGTGAAGGCGTGCTGCAGCCGCTCGACCGCTTCGGCGATCTGCACCCGCGGCATCCCGAGGTTGAAGCGCAGCCAGCTCTCGCCGCCCTTGCCGAACGCCGGGCCCGGGCTCGCGGCGATGCGGGCAACGCGGCCCACCCGCGCGTTGACCTCGTCGGCCGTCATTCCGGTGCCCGAGAAGTCGACCCAGGCGAGGTAGGTCGACTGCAGGGGCATGGAGCGCACGCCCGGGATCGCGTCGAGACCGTCGTCGAACAGGCGGCGGTTGCCGTCGAGGTAGCCCACCAGCTCGCCGACCCATTCCGCGCCCTCGGGCGAGTAGGCGGCGCGGACCATCCCTTGCCCGAGGAAGTTGGCGCTGATCGAGCTCGCCTGCATCCGGGCGGCGAAGCGTGCGCGTAAGGTGGGGTCAGCGATGGTGACGTTTCCGATGTGCTCGCCGGCGATGTTGAAGGTCTTGCTGGCGGCGGTCAGCATCACCAGCCGGTCGGCGACCTCGGGCGCGGCGAGCGGCATCGGGACGTGCGCGTGCGGTGCGAAGACGAGGTCGTGGTGCACCTCGTCGCTGACGAGGATCAGGTCGTGGCGGCGGCAGAAGTCGGCGACCTGCCGCAGCTCGTCCCGCGTCCAGACCCGGCCGCCGGGATTGTGCGGCGAGCAGAGGATCAGCATCCGCTCGCGCCCGGTCATGGCGCTTTCCCAAGCGTCGATGTCCATGGCGTGGCAGCCGTCCGCGCCGATCGTCAGCGGCATCTCGACCACTTCGCGCGCATTGGCGCGGATCGCGCGGGAGAAGGCGTGGTAGACTGGCGTCATCAGGACGATCCCGTCGCCAGGCTCGGTGAGGGCCTGGAGGCAGAGCGAGACGCCGTTGACGAGGCCGTGCGTCGTGAAGACGTGGTCGGGGTCGAGCCGCCAAGCGTGCCGTGTCTCCATCCACCAGCGGATCGCCTCGCGGTAGGGCCCCTCGTCCCCGAGGTAGCCGAAGACGCCGTGCTCGGCCGCCTGCCTCAGCGCCTCGCGCACCTCGGGCGGCGAGCGGAAGTCCATGTCCGCCACCCACATCGCCAGCGCGTCCTCGCCGGCGACACCGCAACGCGCCTCCATCATGTCCCACTTCTGGCACTGGGTGCCGCGGCGGTCGATGATGCGGTCGAAGTCGGTCGTGAGGTCCACGTTCATGAAAAGGCCCCTGCTGATGGCGGCGCGAGGCTAGACCCTGCACGGCCGAGCGCAAGGGCCGTTGCGCGGCGCGGCGCCCTCGCCTAAATCCGCCTCCATGGCCCTGCGACCGATCCTGATCCATCCCGACCCGCGACTGAAGGCGGTGGCCGATCCCGTGGACGATATCTCGGACGAACTGCGGCAGCTGGCCGACGACATGCTCGAAACCATGTACGACGCGCCCGGCTCGGGCCTCGCCGCGACGCAGATCGGGGTGATGAAGCGCATCTTCGTGATGGATTGCGCCAAGAAGGAGGGGACGGATCCGCAGCCGATGGTGCTGGTCAACCCCGAGATCATCGCCCGCTCGGACGAGACCAAGGTCTGGGAAGAGGGCTGCCTCTCGATCCCCGAGATCTATGCGGACGTCGAGCGCCCGGCAGAGGTCGCCATGCGCTGGCTCGATCTCAGTGGAAGCGAGCGGGAGCAGACGTTCGACGGCTTCGCCGCGGTCTGTGTCCAGCACGAGCTCGACCACTTGAACGGGCGGCTCTACATCGACTATCTCAAGCCGCTGAAGCGGCAGATCATAACCCGCAAGATGCAGAAGCTGAAGCGCGAGCGGCAGCGCGCGTGACGCGCGTCTGACATTCCCGCCCGGCTTCCCATTCTCTGCTGCTGACAGCGTCCCGCAGGCGTGTGAAGCTGAGCCAGCAGCGGGAGCCCGGGATGAGCGAGTCGGCGCGGCACGATGTCTGGCGCGAGGGCAAAGCCTACGAAGGCTACATGGGCCGGTGGAGCCGGCAGGTCGCGCCCCTGTTTCTCGATTGGCTCAAGCCGCGCGAGGGGCTCGACTGGCTCGAGATCGGCTGCGGCAGTGGCGCGCTCACGCGTGAGATACTGGCGAGGAACCCCGCGAGCGTCCTCGCCATCGACAGGTCGCCAGACTTCATCTCGCAGGCCACGCGCAATCTCGATGATCCGCGGGCAACATTCCGGATCGGAGACGCCGAACACCTCGACGTGGCGAGCGAGAGCCGGGACCTGGTGGTCTCTGGGCTCGTGCTGAACTTCGTGCCGGACCGGGTGGCGGCGCTGGCAGAGGCGAAGCGGATCCTGCGCCCCGGCGGGCGCGTCGGATTCTACGTCTGGGACTATCCGAACAGGGGCCTCGAGTTTCTGGCCCGCTTCTGGGACGCGGCCATCGCGCTCGATCCACATGCGGAGGACCTGCGGGAGAGCCGGCGCTTTACGTTCTGCACGCCGCACGACCTCGTCTCCCTGACCGAGCAGGCGGGGCTGGTCGACGTCGCGTGCGAGGGTATCGAGACGCAGACGGTGTTCCGCGACTTCGACGACTACTGGCGGCCGTTCACCCGCGGCGCGGGACCGGCGCCCGGTTATTGCGCCAACCTTCCGGAAGATGCGCGGAAGCGTCTGCGGGCGTCGCTGGAGGAGGCGCTGCCTCGCCGTGCGGACGGGACCCTCGTGTTTCGCGCAAAGGCATGGGCGGTGACGGGGACGGCGTAGCGAGGCCCGCGCCGAGATCCGCGCTGGCGTCGCCGGGCGGGAATGGTAACAAGCTGCCCATGCGCATCGTCTTCATGGGAACGCCCGACTTTTCGGTTCCGGCGCTCGAGGCCCTGGTCGAGGGGGGGCACGAGATCGCGGCCGTCTACACGCAGCCGCCGCGGCCGGCGGGGCGGGGCAAGCGGGACCGGCCGTCGCCGGTGCAGTGCCGGGCGGAGGCGCTCGACCTCGAGGTCCGGCATCCTCGGACATTGCGCGATGCTGGGGAGCAGGGGCGTCTCGCCGATCTCGACGCCGACCTCGCGGTGGTCGTGGCCTACGGCATGATCCTGCCGCGAGCCGTGCTGGACGCACCCACGCGGGGCTGCCTCAACATCCACGCCTCGCTCCTGCCGCGCTGGCGCGGCGCGGCGCCGATCCACCGGGCGGTGATGGCGGGCGACGCAGAGACCGGCATCTCTATCATGCGGATGGAGGAGGGGCTGGACACCGGGCCGGCGCTCCTGATGGAGGCGACGCCGATCGGGCCGGAGGACACGACCGGCGACCTGCACGACCGGCTGGCGGCGATTGGGGCGCGGCTGATCGTCGAGGCGATCTCGCGGCTCGACGGCCTCGTCCCGGTGCCGCAGATCGAGTTCGGCGTCACCTACGCCACCAAGGTCGACAAGGCCGAGGCCAGGATTGACTGGAGCCGCCCGGCGGTGGAGGTCGACCGCCAGATCCGCGGCCTCTCCCCGTTCCCGGGCGCCTGGTGCCTGGCGGGGGACGAGCGGCTGAAGCTCCTGCGCTCGCGCCTGGCGGCGGGCGAGGGGGCGCCGGGCGAGCGGCTGGAGGGGCTGCGCATCGCCTGCGGCAGCGGCGCCGTCGAGGTGACCGAGGTCCAGCGCGAGGGACGTCGCCCGCTGAGCGCGGCCGAGGCGCTGCGCGGCGCGGACTTACCGGTACGGCTCGACTGACCGCTGCCCTTGGCCTTCGGCCGCGTCGGGCGCATATAGGGCCGCGAATCCGGAACAGGGGGAAACCGATGCTGGAGCTTGGCGGTCGGAAAGAGGACGCGGCGACGGATCTCATCAAGGACTCGACTGAGGCGACCTTCATGCAGGACGTCGTCGACGCCAGTCGCGACGTGCCGGTGATCGTCGACTTCTGGGCGACGTGGTGCGGTCCCTGCAAGCAGCTGACGCCCGCGCTGGAAAAGGCGGTGACCGAGGCGCGCGGCAAGGTGCGGCTGGTCAAGGTCGACGTCGACCGCAACCAGCAGATTGCCGCGCAGCTCCGCATCCAGTCGATTCCCACGGTCTACGCCTTTTGGCAGGGCCAGCCGGTCGACGGCTTTCAGGGCGCGGTACCGCCCAGCCAGATCAAGGAGTTCATCGAGCGCCTGGTGAAGCTCGGCGGCGGCGACGACGGCGATCCGCTCGCCGAGGCGGTCGAGGCGGCCGAGACGATGCTGGCGGAGGGCGCGGCGGTCGATGCGGCGCAGACCTTCGCAGCCATCCTGGGCGAGGCCCCGACCAACGCGGCGGCTTATGGCGGCCTCGTGCGCGCGCATCTCGCCATGGGCGAGGCTGACCGGGCGGCGCAGCTGATCGATGCGGCGCCCGCGGAAATTTCGGGTTCGCCCGAGCTCGAGGCGGCGCGCGCGCAGCTCGAACTCGCACGGCAGGCCGAGAAGGCGGGACCCGTGGCTGAGCTGCAGCAGGCGGTGGAGGCCGACCCGACGAACCACCAGGCGCGATTCGACCTAGCGCTGGCGCTCCACGCCAAGGGCGACGTCGCCGGCGCGGTGGACCAGCTGCTCGAGCTCTTCCGGCGCGATCGCGAGTGGAACGAGGCCGCGGCCAAGACGCAGCTCTTCACCATCTTCGACGCGCTGAAGCCGCAGGACCCGATCGTGCTCAATGGACGCCGCCGGCTCTCGTCGATGATATTTGCCTGAGGGCCCGCCGCGCCTACCTGCAGGTCCATGTTCACGGTCGCGGACCTGCCGCAGTCGATTCCCGTCTTTCCCCTGCCCGGTGCCCTGCTGCTGCCCCGGTCGCGTCTGCCGCTGCACATCTTCGAACCGCGCTACCTGCAGATGCTCGACGACACGTTCAAGACGCCGCACCGCCTGATCGGGATGATCCAGCCGCGCGAGGTGCCGGGCAGCGACGAGACGCGGCTGCACCGCATCGGCTGCGCCGGCCGCGTCACCGCCTTCTCCGAGACCGAGGACGGGCGCTACATGATCACGCTGAGCGGAATTTCGCGGTTCCGTGTCAGCAACGTGCAGGAGGGTTTCGCGCCCTACATCAGGTGCGACGTCGTGTGGCAGGACTTCGTGCAGGATCTCGGCGGCACCGAGCACGACAGCGGCTTTCCGCGCGACGGTTTCATGCGTCTGCTCGGGCGCTACTTCGAGTCGCAGCACCTCTCGACCGACTGGGACAGCCTGCGCGAGGCGGACGAAGAGCTCCTGATCAACTCGCTCTCGATGCTCTGCCCGTTCGAGCCGGAGGACAAGCAGGCGCTGCTCGAGGCGCCGTCGCTGGAGACGCGGCGCGAGACGCTCGTCACTCTCATCGAGTTCGCGCTGCGCGGCGGCTCCTCCGACGAGGCGATGCAGTAGCGGGCCGAGGGCGCTTGGCCGTTCGGAACAACTCCCCGCATCTGCTTACCTGGCTTCCGAATGCCGAGGGGCCGGGCGTCGCCGCCCGGCCCCTCGCAGATTGTTCGTCTTCGAAAGTTCAGTACGGCGTGACGACGATCTCGACGCGGCGGTTCTGCGCCTTGCCGGCCGCCGTCGCGTTGCTGGCGATCGGCTGGTCCTCGCCCCGGCCGACGGCCTGCAGGCGGCTGCCCGAGACGCCGTTGGCCTGCAGGATCGACGTCACCGCAAGGGCGCGACGCTCCGACAGATCCTGGTTGTAGGCCGCGCTGCCGTCGCTGTCGGTATGGCCGATCACGGTCACGCGGCTGTTGGGATAGCGCTGCAGGTTCGCCGCCATCACCCGCAGGTCGGACTGCAGGTCGGCCCGCACCGCGGTGCTGTTCACGGCAAACAGGATGTCCTGAGGCATCCGCACGATCAGCTGCTCGCCGGTGTTCACGACGTCGATCTGGCTGTTGTCGAAGTCGTTGCGCAGCTCGCGCGCCTGCCGGTCGAGCAGGGCGCCGACGCCGCCGCCGACCGCGGCGCCGAGCAGGCCGCCCACGGCCGCGTTCTGGACCCGGTCGTTGGTGTCGTCGCCGCGCCGCGCGCCGGCGATGGTGCCGATGGCCGCGCCAACGGCCGCGCCCTGCCGGGTGCGCTCGTAGTCGGGGCTGCCGATTGCGCCGCCGTACCCATAGGGGTCGGCGCAGCCCGCCAGCACCAGCGCGCAGGCGGATGCCAGCAGGACCGGTCTTGTCTTGATGCTCATGGTTCGAACCTCGTCACGATTACGCATCTCCGCCGCCGCACTTAGCGCACCCGGCAGCGGCTTGCACGACGCGATTGCGTCATCCCTCGGCGAACGACCGCCGAGGTCTCAGCCGCGCGCATCGGCCCGCGCGCTCTCGTGGGCGAGCAGGGCGCGCTTGACCGGCAGGCCCCAGTGATAGCCGCCGAGCCCGCCCGACTTGCGCAGAGCGCGGTGGCATGGGATCAGCCAGCTGACCGGATTGCGGCCGATTGCGGTGCCGACGGCGCGCACCGCGCGCGGCGAGCCTATGGCGCGCGCGACCTCCGCATAGGTCGTGACGTGGCCCGAGGGGATCGCCAGCAGCGCCTGCCAAACCTTGAGATTGAAGGGCGAGCCGATCAGGTGCAGCCGCGCCTCGCCCCGCTGCGCCAGCGCCGCCTCGACCCAGGGCGCCAGCGCCCCGGCGTCGGGCACGTAGGCCGCTGCGGGCCAGCGCGCGCGCAGGTCGTCGTAGGCGGCCGGCTCGCCCGTCTCCTCGGTGAAGGCCAGCGCGCAGAGGCCGCGCTCCGTCCCCATGGCGAGCATCGGGCCGAACGGCCCCTCGAAGCTGCCGGTGCGGATCGTCAGCCCGGCGCCGCCGCGCCGCACGTCGCCCGGCGTCATCGCCTCCCACCGCAGGAAGAGGTCGTGCAGCCGGCTCTGCCCGGACATCCCCAGCGCCTCCGCCGCCTCCAGCGTCGTGAAGCGCGCGCCGAGCAGGGCGCGCGCGTGGCTGACCGCAAGATATTGCTGGTAGCGCTTCGGCGAGACCCCGACCCACTGCGTGAAGAGCCGCTGGAAGTGCGCCGGGCTGAGCTGCATCTCAGCCGCCAGCTCGTCCAGCGTCAACTCGCGTCCGGCGCCGTCGATCTGGTCGATTGCGCGTCGGATCACGCCGTAATGGTAGCGGCTCTCGGGCTCAGCATCCGTGTCGAGCATCTTCGGTCTCCCCGCGGTCTGCGCCCAATCTACGCCGTGCGATCAGGCCGCACGACCCGGATCTTGCGCAAAGGGCGCCATTCCGGCTTGTCCCGCGCGCGCGCGGCCGCCATACCCGCAGCCGATGCCGGCTCAGCTCCCCTATGCCACGCTCAGCGAGATCTTCGCGCGCTTCGAGGAGGCCGAGTCCTCGCCCGTGGGGGAGCTTCGCCACGGCAACGCCTTCCAGCTGCTCGTCGCCGTGGCGCTCTCGGCACAGGCGACCGACGCCGGTGTGAATCGCGCGACCGAGCCGCTCTTCGCCGAGATATCGACGCCCGAGCAGATGCTGGCGCTCGGCGAGGAGGGACTGGCCGAGCGGATCAGGACGATCGGCCTCTACCGCAACAAGGCTAGGAACGTCATCCGGATGAGCCGCATCCTAGTCGAGCTCTACGGCGGCGAGGTGCCGGCGAGCCGGGCGGCGCTGGAATCGTTGCCGGGGGTGGGGCGCAAGACGGCGAACGTGGTGCTCAACACCTGGTTCGGCCATCCTGCGCAGGCCGTCGACACCCACATCTTTCGCGTCGCCAACCGCACCGGCGTGGCGCCTGGCAAAGACGTGGTCGCCGTTGAGCGTGCGCTCGAGGACCACGTGCCGGTGCCCTACCAGCTCCGCGCCCACCACTGGCTGATCCTGCATGGACGCTACGTCTGCGTGGCGCGACGGCCGAAATGCCCCGCATGCCTGATCCGCGATCTCTGCGAATACGAGGACAAGACCACATGACCCAGCTCTACGACGTCGTCGGAATCGGCAACGCCATCGTCGACGTCATCAGCCAGACCGACGACGACTTCCTCGACCGCATGGGCATCACCAAGGGGATCATGCAGCTCGTCGAGCGCGATGAAGCCGAGGCGCTCTACGGCGCGATGAGCAATCGCCACCAGATCGCCGGCGGTTCGGTCGCCAACACGCTGGCGGGGCTGGGGGCGCTGGGCATGTCGACGGGCTTCATCGGGCGCGTGCGGGACGACGCGCTGGGGCAATTCTACGTGGCCTCGATGGGCGATCACGGCATGGCGTTCGTCAACGATCCGGTTGCGGCCGAGCTGCCGACCTCACGCTCGATGATCTTCGTCACCCCGGACGGAGAGCGCTCGATGAACACCTACCTTGGTGTCTCCGCCGAGCTGGGGCCTGAGGACGTTGATGCGGCGGTGCCGGGTCGCGCGGCGCTCCTGTTCCTCGAAGGGTATCTCTTCGACAAGGAAAAGGGAAAGCAGGCGTTCCTCACCGCCGCGCGGGCCTGCCGCGAGGGTGGCGGCAAGGCCGGCATCGCGCTGAGCGATCCGTTCTGCGTCGACCGTCACCGCATGGATTTTCGCCGCCTGGTGGGCGAACTGGACTACGTCATCGGCAACGAGAAGGAGTGGATCTCGCTCTACGAGACACAAGATCTGGAGGCGGCCCTGGGCCACGCGGCCCGTGATTGTGGCCTCGTGATCTGCACGCGTTCCGGGGAAGACGTCATCCTGATCCGGGGCGGCGAGCGGGTCGTGGTGCCCGTGGAGCGGGTGCAGCCGGTCGACGCGACGGGGGCGGGGGACCAGTTCGCGGCGGGGTTCCTCTATGGGATTGCGACCGGACAAGACCTTGAGAACGCAGGTAGAATGGGCGTGTTGGCGGCTCGCGAGGTGATCGGGCACTATGGCGCGCGGCCGGAGGTGGACGTGCGGGAGCTCTTCCGCGAGGCGGGGCTGAAATGACGGCAAGGTCAATGGCTTGAGGGAGGGGCGGATGGCCTACAGCTATGACGATCAGAACATCTTCGCCAAGATCATCCGGGGCGAGATCCCGAACGACACTGTGGCGGAGACGGAACATTCGTTGGCTTTCAATGACATAAGGCCACAGGCGCCGGTGCATGTGCTGGTGGTGCCGAAGGGGCGCTATGTCTGCCACGACCATTTCGCGGCCGAGGCAAGCGACGCGGAAGTGCTTGATTTCATGCGGCTGACGGCTCGCGTGGTGGCGGAGCAGGGGCTGGCCGACGGCGGCTACCGGACGATCTCGAACGCCGGCCAGGCGGGTGTGCAGGAGGTGCCGCACTACCACCTCCACATCCTCGGCGGCCGCCCACTCGGCCGGATGCTCCAGCCCGGCTGAGCCCGGTTCTTGCAAATACGTGCAAGATTTCGACGCCCATCTTGCATGTTCTTGCAAAATCTGGCCGGGGTTGCGCGGGCGGTGTGTCCGCCTAGAGGCCGTTCTCGCGGATGAAGCTTTCGTAGCGCGCGACGACCTCGGCCGGCTCTCGCTCATGATAGCAGCTGTCGAAGGTCTCCTGAAAGCCAGGGGGCACCGTCTCCCAGGCGCTTGGATCGGCAATCCGCAGCTTCTCGTAGAGCGCGGCGTCGCCCGCCAGTTGCGCCGCGTGCTCGGTGCAGACGCAAACCAGCGCCATTCCGCGCTCGCCGACGTTGTAACCACGGGCGGCCATCGCGCGCACTTGGGCGGGCTGGCAGGTCGCCACGAAGGCGCGCCAGTCGGCCTCGGCCATCTGCGGCACCTCCGGCTCGACCAGGGTGACGCCGAAGGCAAGCGCCAAGCCCTCCTCGAGCTGACGGAATTCGTCGCTGTGGCATCCGGCTGCGTCGATCAGGTTCCAGACTCCTTCGCGAACGCCGGAGAGCGGATTGCTGTTGATAGAGCGGATGTTCTCCCGGACCCAAGGCGCGAATTCCGGCCGCACGTCGAGCCCGCTCTCGGCGACCATGGTCTCGCGGTCGCGCTCGATGCCGAAGCCGTCGCGGGTGACCGTGTCGATCTGCGTCGTGTAGCGCACTGTTTCGGCGTTCTGTCCCAGGCACTGCGCGGGATGGTCCGCGATGGCCTGCAGCGCATGAAAGGCATCGACGGTGACTTCGCCGGGACGTGCCTTCTCCGGGGCGTGGTGCCAGATGGCCAGGAAGCCCGGGAAGATGATCGTGCTCTGCAGGAACGGCGGGAGCTGCGTCCGGTCGTAGATGTCCTGCGCCTGAACCGCGGACCCGAGGGACGCGACGACCAGCGCGAAAACCAGAAGTGCTTTTGTCATATCGGCGTCTCCCACGACGTGAAGTCGGGGAAGTCTCCGGGCGGCGCGCGCGGGAGTCAACGGCGGTGGGCCCCGCGCCGGATGCAGCGTGATGAAGCTGCGGTTGGAGACGAAGGGACAGGCGCGCGGAGGCGCTGGATCATGACGGAGCGACTTCCGCGGAGCGCGCGGAGCCGGACGAGGCGCGGCTGCGACGCGCGGCGCCCATCTCGGCGCGCGTCTCTGCCCATGGCAGCCCGCCCGCGTGGATCGCGGCAAACAATGAAACGGCGCAGAGCCTGAGGACGTGGACGGGCCGCTCATGTTCAGCGACCGAACCGAAGGGCATGCACTCCGCAGGCGGCAGTTGGCGCCTGCGCCGGTCCATGGCAGGGCCGACGCCTTTCGTCCTGCTCGGGTGCTAAGCGGGCGTTGGAGCCTCGTGTCGGCTCGGGCTCGCGTCGTGCTGGCGACTGATCTATAGAGCGGGTCTGTAGTGGAGGTGTCGTTGTCGGTTCTTGAGCGCAATCGGGTGACGGTGACGGGGCAGGGCGCGAGGGTCTTGCTCTTCGCGCACGGCTTTGGGTGCGATCAGGCAATGTGGCGGCAGGTGGCACCTGAATTCGAGACGGACCACAGGGTCGTGCTCTACGACCTGACCGGGGCCGGGGGCTCGGACCTCGGGGCCTATGACTTCGCCCGCTACCGCTCGCTAGACGGGCATGCGGAGGACATGATCGAGATCTGCGAGGCGCTGGGGCTGGAGCGCGTGGTGGCCGTGGGGCACTCGGTCAGCGCGATCATCGCTGCGCTGGCCGCGATCCGCCGCCCGGACCTGTTCGACCGGCTGGTGCTCCTGTCGCCGTCGCCCTGCTTCATGAACGACGGAGCGTATCGTGGCGGCTTCGAGCGCGCGGAGCTGGAGGGGCTGATCGCCTTCATGGACGAGAACTACCTCGGCTGGTCAACGCAGCTGGCGCCGACGATCGCGGGGCAGGACGGCGACGAGCCGGGGGCGGTGGAGCTGACACAGAGCTTCTGTCGAACCGATCCGAGGATCGCGCAGCATTTCGGCCGCGTGACGTTCCTGTCGGACCGGCGGGCGGACATGCCGAACCTGGAGGTGCCGGCGCTGATCGTGCAGTGCGCCGACGACGCGCTGGCGCCCGTGGGCGTGGGCGAATGGATGCACGCGTCGATCCCGCGCAGCGCTCTGGAGGTGGTGGATGTCAGCGGCCACTGTCCCCACCTGACTGCGCCGGACGTGACGGTGCGAGCGATCCGAGCATATCTTGGCCGTGACGGCAGCTGACCGAGACAGCCTGCCACAGCTCGAGGAGCTGGCGGCGGAGCTTCTGGAGGATGCGCCGTGCGGCATCGCGGTGACCGATCCCGACGGGCGGTTCCTGATCGCGAACCGGATCCTGTGCCGCTGGGTGGGCCGCTGTCGCGACGATCTGGTGGAGAAGGCGCGGCTGGGTGACCTGCTGACGGTGCCGGGGCGGATCTTTCTCGAGGCGCACGTCGCGCCCATGCTGCGACTGCAGGGCTTCGTGCGCGAGATCGCCTTTCAGCTGGTGCGCGAGGACGGCGGGACGCGTCCGGTGCTCTTGAATGCGGTGGTGCGGCGCGGCGCCGACGACCGGATCGAGCGGATCGACTGGACCCTCTTCGACGCGACCGAGCGCGCGGGCTACGAGGCATCGCTGCGCGAGGCGCGGTCCGAGGCCGAGGAGCTGGCGGCGATCGTCCGATGCTCGCCCGACGGGGTGATCCGCGTCGGGCCGGAGGGACTGGTCCGTCGCTGGAATCGGGGCGCGGAACGGCTGCTAGGCCTGTCAGCCGACGCAGCCCGGTCGCGGCAGATCGAGTCCGTGGTGCGGTTGAGCAGGGCGGAGGGCTGGTTCGCCGAGCATGCGCGCCCGGACGCCGTCGCGGGCCTGCAGTTCGCGGCGGCGCTCGAGGATGGCACCGACCTCGAGGTGCAGGTCCTGCCCGTCAACGAGAATGGCGGGCTCTCCGATCCGGATTACTCGGTGGTGCTGCGCGACGTCTCGGCGCGGCGCAGCGCGGAGCGGCAGCTTCACCTGATCATGGGCGAGCTGAACCATAGGGTGAAGAACGTGCTGAGCGTGGTGCTGAGCATCGCGCGGCAGTCGCTCACGGGGCCGGAAGCGGCGGAGTTCAAGGCGCGGATGCATGCACTGTCGCAGGCGCAGGACCTGCTGATCGGGATGGACTGGCGCAACATCGGCCTGCACGACCTGATGGAGCTGACGGCGGCGGAGGCTGGCGGGGCCGACCGGATGAGCTATCGCGGACCGCCGCTGGACCTGTCGCCGAAGCGGGCGACGAACATGGCGCTGGCGCTGCACGAACTGGCCACGAACGCGCTGAAGTACGGTGCGCTGTCGGTGCCGGAGGGGCGGGTCCTGGTCACCTGGGAGGCCGTCGGCGAGGAGGGCGGAAGGATCCGCCTGAGCTGGATCGAGCGCGGAGGCCCGCCCGCCCGGCCGCCCGCGCGGCGCGGCTTCGGCACGCGGATGATCGAGGCGGTGTTCGCCGCCGAGTTCGAGGCGGAGGTCCGGTTCGATTTCGAGGAGCAGGGCCTGTCCTGCTCGTTCGAGTTCGAGGCCCCGGTCGACTGAGGCGGGCACGGCCGGCAGCGCGGCGGGCTTTGTCGCGATAGCAGCGCCTGACGCTCGTTTCTCTGCCATTCGCGCGCGGCGAGACGCTGGCTCGCGCTCGACCCGTCTGTCCGCCATCGGGCGGGGGGTGACGATCTCGTCGCTGGCCTCGTGGCAAGCGAGGAGGTGGATCGGTCGTCGCGTCGGCGCCAGTGAGTTCTGTCGATCCAGGCGATGCAGTCGCGACGTTGGCGGCCAGCCGGGCCGAAGACGAGGCTGGGGGCGGTGAACGACCGTCAGGCGGCCGTGTCGTGGGTGCCGCGGGTGAGGTCGAGGAACACGTCCTCGAGCCGGGCCTCCTCGGTGGCGACGTCGCGGATGCGGACGCCGGCGGTGCGCAGCGCCGAGAGGATGTCGTCCGGGGAGGTCTCGGCGCGGCGATAGGTGAAGGCGAATGCGCCGCCCGGGCGCGCCTCGGTCTCGACGCCAGGCGGCAGGGCGAGGTCGGCTGGCAGCGGCGCCTCGGGCGTGATGACGAGGGTCTTGGCATCCATCCGCGCGACGAGGGCGCGGGTGGTGTCGCGGACCAGCACCTCGCCATGGTCGATGATGGCGATCTCGTCGCACATCGCCTCGGCCTCCTCGAGGTAGTGCGTGGTCAGGATGATGGTCATCCCGCGCTCCTCGTTGAGGCGGCGGACGTTGCGCCAGAGCATCTGGCGGAGCTCGATGTCGACGCCGGCCGTGGGCTCGTCGAGCACCAGGATCTGCGGCGAGTGGACCAGCGCCTTGCCGAGGAGCAGGCGGCGGCGCATCCCGCCCGAGAGGTTCCGGGCATAGGCGTCGGCCTTGTCGGAGAGGCCGATCATGGCGAGGATCTCGTCCGTCTTGCGCTCGCGCCGGGGGACGCCGTAGAGGCCCGCCTGCACGTCGAGCGAGCCGCGCGGCGTGAAGAACGGGTCCATGTTCAGCTCCTGCGGCATCACGCCGATCGCCGCGCGCGACTGGCGCGGGTTGCGGTCCTGGTCGAAGCCCCAGATCCGCACGGTGCCGGAGGTCTTCACGACGAGCCCGGCGAGGATGTTGATGAGCGTCGACTTGCCCGCGCCGTTGGGGCCGAGCAGGCCGAAAATCGAGCCCTCGGGGATGGTCAGGTCGACGCCCTTCAGCGCCTCCTTGGGCGGCTCCGAACCCGAGGCGGGGTAGGTCTTGCGCAGGCCCTCGATCTCGATGGCGTTGCTCATCTCGTTCGCCTTGTGGCTGCCGGTCGTGCCGTTATCATGCGCCGCGACCTAGCTGCCGGGACTGCCGGGGGCAAGCGGAGCGGAGGGCGCATGGCGCAGATCACCAGGGGCAACGAGCCGCGGACAACCACCCACGACGCGCCCGAGAGCGAGGTCGTGTCGTCTTGGCGCGTGGCCTGCGACGGCGGCGACGGGGCGCTGGGCCACCCGCGCGTCTGGCTGCAGATCCCCGAGGAGCTGGGCTGGGTCGAGTGCGGCTATTGCGACAAGCGCTACATCCACGAGAGCGCGGTGACGCCGGGCGAGGCGGTGCAGCCTGCGGACTCGCATCCCGGCATCCCGACGCGGGACGAGCCGAACCGCTGAGGGCGGCGCGTCCGCCGGAGCATCCGTAGGCCGGGCTTCAGCCGGGCACCTGCCGGAGGTTCCAATGCCGGAGCCGAGGGGTCAAGCCGCAGGCGATCGGTGGCGGCCGGAGGGGTAGAGCCACCAGCCCCCGCCGAGCATGAGCGCCCCCCACGCGAGGAAGCCGAGGTCCCACCAGATCCACTGTTCGCGCGGGACGGTCTCGTTCACGTGGTGCAGCTCGAGGATGTGGTGGTCGATCACCCCCTCCACGAGATTGAAGAGACCGAAGCCCATCAGGAGTGTCCCGACAAGGAGGCGGCCCGACCACCAGAGGTGCCGGCGATGCGCGCTGCGCCAGAGGAGCGCGAGGCCCGCCAGCACGAAGATGTAGGTCGAGGCGTGGAAGAGCCCGTCGAAGAAGGTGTTGATGCGCAGGTTCTCGACCGTGTCGGGCGGATAGCCGGCGCTCGAGACCATGTGGTGCCACTGCAGGATCTGGTGCAGCACGATGCCGTCGAAGAACCCGCCGATGCCGAGGCCGAAGAGGATGCCGGCGGTGGTGGGGAATGTGGGTGCGTGCGTGGCCATCTGCGGTCCTCCTTGGCGCCGAACGACGGAGGACGCCGGACGTTCCGCCGGCTGCCCGGCGAAGGCTAGCCGATCGGGATGGCGCCGTCGGTGCAGGGCAGGATCGGCGTGCCGTCGGGTCCGCGGAGGAAGTTGAGCACGTAGCGGCCCGTCTATGCGGTGATCCGGCGGCCGTCGGAGGTCTGGCCCTCGCCGATAGAGGTGGCAGTCGGCGGATCCTGCGACACGGCGATGACCACGGCCTCCATCCCGTTGTCGCAGGAGATGTAGGTCCGGCTGGTGATGGCGCTCTGGTACGCCCATTCCCCGGTGCAGAGGGTGCCGTCGCTGAGCTCTCCCGCGACGGTGCCGTGGCCCCAGCCGATGGCGCGGCCGTCGAACCAGAGCCCGTCGTCGCCGACGCAGGCGAGGACGCGGGAGCAATTGTCGGGTCCGCCGGTATGCGGGCATTCCTGCGCGGCGGCGGGGAGGGCGAGAAGCCCGAGGGCGGCTGGCAGCAGGCGCCGGATCATGGCAAGACCTCCGTCGACACGCGCAGGAGTCTGGCATGAGCGAACCATTCGGCAAGGGCCATCACCTCAGCCTGGTCGACGGGTCGGCCTTCATCTTTCGCGCCTATCACGCGCTGCCGCCGCTGACGCGGAAGTCGGACGGGCTGCCGGTGGGGGCGGTCTCGGGCTTCTGCAACATGCTGTGGAAGTTGATCCAGGACGGCAAGGGCTCGGACGCGCCGACCCATGCGGCGGTGGTATTCGACAAAGGCTCGATCACCTTCCGCAACGAGATCTTCGACGCCTACAAAGCGAACCGCGACGAGATGCCCGAGGAACTGCGCCCGCAGATCCCGCTGACGCGGGAGGCGACGCGGGCGTTCAACGTGGCCTGCCTGGAGCAGGAGGGGTTCGAGGCCGACGACATCATCGCCAGCCTCGCCTGCAAGGCGCGCGACGCGGGCGGGCGGGTGACGATCGTGTCGTCCGACAAGGACCTGATGCAGCTCGTGGGCGACGGGGTCGAGATGCTCGACCCGATGAAGAACCTGCGCATCGACGCGGACGGGGTGCGCGAGCGCTTCGGCGTGGGGCCGGAGCGGGTCGTGGACGTGCAGGCGCTGGCCGGCGACAGCGTCGACAACGTTCCGGGCGCGCCGGGGATCGGGGTGAAAACCGCGGCGCTGCTGATCAACGAGTATGGCGACCTTGAGAAGCTGCTCGAGCGGGCGGGCGAGATCAAGCAGCCGAAGCGGCGGCAGACCCTGATCGACTATGCCGAGCAGATCCGCACGTCGAAGCGGCTGGTGCAGCTCGATTGCGGGATGGAGCTCGGCTACGACCTCGAGAGCCTGGAGGTGAAGGAGCCGGACCCGGAGGTGCTGCTGGGCTTCCTCAAGGAGATGGAGTTCCGCACCATCGTCAAGCGGGTGGCCGAGCATCTGGGCGTCGAGGTGCCGATGCAAGGCGAGAGCGCGCCGCGGCGCGCGGCCGAGCCCGAGATGCCGGAGCAACTGCCTTTCGATCATGCGAGCTATGCCTGCATCCATGATGCGGAGGCGCTGCGCGACTGGATCGCGGAGATCCGGGAGGTGGGCCGGGTGGCCTTCGACACCGAGACCACGGGCCTCAACGAGATGGCGTGCGAGATGGTCGGCATCTCGATGGCCGTCGCGCCGGGCCGCGCGCGCTACCTGCCGCTGGGCCACGTCAAGGGCGACGACCTGCTGGGGAACGGTCTGGCGGACGGGCAGATGGACCGGTCCGAGGCGCTGGCACTGCTGAAGCCGGTGCTGGAGGACCCGGCGGTGATGAAGATCGCGCAGAACGCCAAATACGACCTTAAGGTCATGGCGCGCTGCGGGATCGATGTCGCGCCGCTCGACGACACGATGCTCCTCAGCTACGCGATGCATGCGGGGCTGCACAATCACGGGATGGACGAGCTTTCCGAGCGCTATCTCGGGCACCAGCCGATCGCCATCAAGACGCTGATCGGGTCGGGGCGCAGCCAGATCACTTTCGACAAGGTGGCGGTGGACGACGCCTGCCCCTATGCCGCGGAGGACGCTGACGTGACCTATCGGCTGTGGGACCAGCTGAAGCCGCAGCTGCACCAGAAGCGGGTGACGACGGTCTACGAGACGATGGAGCGGCCGCTGATCCCGGTGCTGGCGCGGATGGAGATGGCGGGGATCAAGGTCGACCGCGACACGCTGAGCCGGATGTCCGGGGCGTTCGCGCAGAAGATGGCGGAGCTCGAGGCCGACATCCACGCACTGGCGGGCGAGCCGTTCAACGTGGGCAGCCCCGCGCAACTGGGCGAGATCCTGTTCGGCAAGATGGGGCTGCCGGGGGGCAAGCGGGGCAAGAACGGCGCCTACGCGACGCCGGCGCAGGTGCTGGAGGACCTGGCGACCGAGCACGACCTGCCGGGACGGGTGCTGGACTGGCGGCAGCTTTCGAAGCTGAAGAACACCTACACCGACAACCTGCAGACGGCGATCAACGCGGAGACGGGGCGGGTGCACACGTCCTATTCCATCGCCGGGGCGGCGACGGGGCGGCTGGCCTCGACCGACCCCAACCTGCAGAACATCCCCGTCCGGACGGAGGAGGGGCGGCGCATCCGCGAGGCGTTCATCGCCGAGCCGGGCAAGAGCCTCGTCTCGATCGACTACAGCCAGATCGAGCTGCGCATCCTCGCGCACGTCGCCGGGATCGACGCGCTGAAGGCGGCGTTCCGCGACGGGACGGACATCCACGCGATGACGGCGTCGGAGATGTTCGGCGTGCCCGTCGAGGGGATGCCGGCCGAGACGCGGCGGCGGGCGAAAGCGATCAACTTCGGGGTGATCTACGGCATCTCGGGCTTCGGCCTCGCCCGGAACCTGCGCATCCCGCGGGACGAGGCGCAAGGCTTCATCGACCGCTACTTCGAGCGGTTCCCGGGCATCAGGGACTACATGAACGACACGACCCGGTTCGCGATGGACAACGGCTACGTCCAGACGCTGTTCGGGCGGAAGATCAACACGCCCGAGATCAACGCCAAGGGGCCGACGGCGGGTTTCGCGCGGCGGGCGGCGATCAACGCGCCGATCCAGGGGACGGCGGCCGACGTGATCCGCCGCGCGATGATCCGCATGGAGGACGCGATCGCGGGCCTGCCCGCGCGGATGCTGCTGCAGGTGCACGACGAACTGCTGTTCGAGGTCGACGAAGGGTCGGAGCAGGCGCTGGCCGACCGGGCGCGCGAGGTCATGGAGGGGGCGGCGCACCCGGCGGTGGAGCTGTCGGTTCCGCTGACGGTGGACGCGGGCTGGGGGCGGAACTGGGCGGCGGCGCACTGAGGCGATGGCCGAGCTGGGCGCGATCCTGACGCTGCTGGACCTTGCGGCGGCGGTGGCTTTCGCTGCGACGGGGGCGCTGGCGGCCTCGCGCAAGCAGCTCGACATCCTGGGCTTCGCCTGGCTGGCGGTGGCGACGGGGGTCGGCGGCGGCACGGTGCGCGACCTGCTGCTGGGGCTGGACGTCTTCTGGGTGGTGGCGCCCGCACCTCTGGTGGCTTGCCTGCTGACTGCGGCGGTCATGCACTTCGTCGCGCCGATGATGGAGAGCCGCTATCGCTACATTCTCGTCTTCGACGCGGTGGGGATGGCGCTGGTGACGGTGGCAGGCGCGGCCCGGGCGGTCGATGCTGGCGCCGGCGCGCTGGTGGCGGTGGTGATGGGCGTCTTCACGGCCAGCGTCGGCGGAATCATCCGCGACACGCTGGCGCAGGAGCCGTCTGTGATCCTGCGGCGCGAGATCTACGTCGCGGCCGCGGCGCTGGGCGCGGCCGTCTTCGTGGTGCTGGACGGCATAATGGAGGGGCGGGCGTGGGCGGCGGTCCTGGCCTTCGCCGCGGCGTTCGGGCTGAGGGCGGCGGCGCTGGCGTTTGGCTGGACGCTGCCGGTCTGGCGCGCGCGGCCGGGGCGTGACGTGGGGCGGCGCTAGCCCGGCTCCTCCGGGTCCGGTAGGTCGGTCTGGATCCAGCGGTCGCTGTCGTGGATGTCGGTGGTCTCGAGCCGGCCGGGGCCGAGGTTGCGGAACTTGTGCGGAACGTGCGCGGGGCCGAAGACGATCTGGCCCGCCTCGGCCTCGATGCGCGCGTCGCCCACGGTGAAAAGGGCGCGGCCCTGGCGCAGGATGAAGATCTCGTCGTAGGGGTGGACGTGCCAGCGAGGGCCGGCGCCGACCTCGTCGGTCGCGTAGAAGAGGACCGTGACGCCGGTGCCGAGGCTGTGGCCCTCGACTCGACCCTTCGGGAGGGTAGGGTGCGAGGCCCAGTCCTCGCGGCGGATCAGGCGGGGCGGGCGGTGGGTCATGGCGGCCTCCGGTCGTGGCTCCCGGAGCATAGCCGCTCCCGGCGGGAGCGGGAGGGGCTGTCTCTCGCGCAGTAACGACGCTAGGTGAAGGTCATGCCGCACGACCACGCGCACCACATGGACCCGGAGGCCGGCGACCGGCGCGTCTTCGCCGCGGTGGCGGTCAATCTTGGGCTGACGGTGGCGCAGATCGTGGCGGGCCTCCTCTCGGGCAGCCTCGCGCTCATCGCCGACGCGGTGCACAACCTCAGCGACGCGATCTCGCTCGCCATCGCCTTCGTGGCGCGGCGGATCGCGCGGCGGCCGTCGGACGCGCGGATGACGTTCGGCTACGTCCGGGCGGGGCAGGTTGCGGCGCTACGCGCTCCGTCCGCGAGCACAGCCCCGGCTCCTCACGTGCGTCGCTTGCGCCGCTCCCACGCCAAGGCCAGACCCCCGCCGATAACGGCAAGAGCGGCAAGACCATGCGCGGCATCTATTTCGGGCGCGTTGAGCACTTCCCCCCCGTTCCTGCGCTCGATCCAGTCCTCGATCAGATCCCGGCGTTCTTCCCTGCGGTCCTCAATTCGATCTCGGATTCGGCCCCATATACTTCCCCGATCCTGTGCGAGCGCCGCATCTGTCGAAATGAACAATGCAGTTGCGGCAAGAGCCCAAAACAGGCCCGAACTAATTCTTTTCATCGCAAATCCACGCATATAAAGAACATCTTCTTTTCCCAGTCTACTTCGCGATTGATGCTCTATCCAGAGTTTTCTCGATGCTGGCGGTCTGCAATCGGTTGTAAATTTCTCTTCAAATCAACTCGCGGCTGTCTCGCCGAGTGGCAAGCCATCCAGCTCGTTCGCGGACCAGCAAGAGGCGGTCCGATTCCGCCGAAGAAAACGGTTAGGCACTCGGTCGGCCACCCGCCCTGACGCGCCTGAGTCGCGGCCACTATCTCTCTCGCAGGCTGGAACAACTCTCGATGGCACTGCTTTGGGTGCCTGTCACTGTCCAGGAGGAAAGCGATGTTCCACCACTCGAGCAAGCTACAGTACGAGGTCCGCGTCGAGAAGCCGGATCCGGTCTTCGCCAAGTACCTGCAGCAGGCGATCGGCGGGATCGAGGGCGAGATCCGGGTCGCGATGCAGTACTTCTTTCAGGCCATGGGTGCGCGGGGCGACGCCAAGTACCGCGACATGCTGATGATGACGGCGACCGAGGAGCTGAGCCACATCGAGTTCCTGGGCCACGCCGTGGCGCTGAACCTCGAGGGCGCGCCGGTGACGGCGCAGGAAGAGGCCGCCAAGGACCCGGTGGTGCACGCGATCATGGGCGGCGCGAACCCGCGGCACATCCTGTCCTCGGGCCTGAGCGCGATGCCGGTCAACGCGAATGGCGTGCCGTTCGACATGAGCCACGTCTACGCGACCGGCAACCTCGCCGCCGACATGATGGCGAACGCGGTGGCCGAGTCGGGCGGGCGCGTGCTGGCGAGCCGCCTCTACAACATGACGGATGACACCGGCATGAAGGACATGCTGTCGTTCCTGATCGCGCGCGACACGATGCACCAGCAGCAGTGGCTGGCGGTGATCGAGGAATTGGGCGGCTGGAACGCGCAGCTGCCGATCCCGAACTCGACGCCGACGGAGCACGAGGCGACCGAGCACAGCTACTACTTCCTCAACACCTCGCTGGACGAGCCGACCCCGGAAGGGCGCTGGACGAGCGGTCCCTCGCTTGACGGACGCTCGGAGTTCAAGATCGTCGACAAGGTGCAGCCGCTTGGCCAGAAGCCCGACCTCGGCAAGGCCAAGCCGAAGAGCGGCGCGCAGAGCGAGCAGGAGAAGTAAGCGGACGGCCGGGCCCCGTACGTCGGGCCCGGCGCACCCGCGACAGTTATCCGGAGGGCCAGCAATGGACCATCTCGAAGACCTCCGCCACAGCCCCTATGGCCGCGGCGACGACAATGCGAACGTTTGGCTCGCGCTGGGCGTGGGGGCGCTGCTCGGCGCGGCGGGCCTTGCCTGGTATACCCAGCAGTCGCGGCGCGAGCGTGCGCGGCGGCCTGGCGACAGCGCGCCGGGACGCACCGCGCGGCAGAGCCGTTTCGGACGCTATGCCGTCACCGGGCGGACCGTCACGATCGCCAAGCCGAAGGACGAGCTCTACGCCTTCTGGCGCGACTTCTCGAACCTGCCGAAGTTCATGGAGAACGTCCTGTCGGTCACGACCGCGGGCGATGTGACGCGTTGGGAGATCGCTGGCCCGGCTGGCCGTTCGGTGCATGTCGAGACGCGCGTCATCGAGGACCGCGCCGGCGAGCAGATCGCCTGGCGCGCGACCGAGAGCTCGCAGATCGACACCGAGGGCAAGGTGATGTTTCGCGACGCCCCCGGCGGACGCGGCACCGAGGTCGAGGCCATCGTCGCCTACCGCCCGCCGGCCGGCGAGCTGGGCCGGTGGATCGCCAAGCTGTTCCAGCGCGAGCCGGCGATCCAGGGCCGCCGCGAGCTGAAGCGGCTCAAGATGCTGATGGAGACGGGCGAGATCGCCACCTCCGAACTCCACAAGTCCGCGGCCTGAGGAGGACCCTATGCGCGCACTCACCTGGCACGGCAAGCACGACGTCCGCGTCGACACCGTCGACGACCCGTCGATCATCAATCCCCGCGACGCCATCATCGAAGTGACGTCGACCGCGATCTGCGGCTCGGACCTGCACCTCTACGACGGGGTGATCCCCGGCATGACCTCGGGCGACATCCTCGGCCACGAGTTCATGGGCCGCGTCGTGGACACGGGGCCGAAGAGCACGCTGAAGAAGGGCGACCGGGTGGTGGTGCCATTCACCATCTCCTGCGGGTCGTGCTTCTTCTGCCAGAAGCAGCTCTACTCGGCCTGCGACAACTCGAACCCGGTCGCGAACCAGGACATTACCGAGAACCTCTACGGCCATTCCGTCAGCGGGCTCTTCGGCTATTCGCACCTGACGGGCGGCTACCCCGGCGGGCAGGCGGAGTATGTCCGGGTGCCGTTTAGCGACGTGGGGCCGATCGTGATCCCCGACGGCATGGACGACGACACGGTGCTGTTCCTGTCCGACATCCTGCCGACCGGCTGGATGGCGGCGGCGAATTGCGACATCGAGGAGGGCGACACCGTCGCGGTGTGGGGCTGCGGCCCGGTCGGGCTCTTCGCGATTCAGTCGGCGCTGGTGATGGGCGCGCATCAGGTGATCGCGATCGACCATTACCCCAACCGGCTGGCGCTGGCGCGCAAGCTGGGGGCGAAGGTCATCGACTACACCCAGACCCACGTGCTCGAGGCGCTGATGGAGATGTCGGGCGGCATCGGTCCCGACGCGGTGATCGACGCGGTGGGCATGGAGAGCCACGGCTTCGCACCCGACAACATCCTCGACAACATCAAGCAGCAGGTGGGCTTCGGCGCAGACGCCGGCCACGCGCTGCGCGAGGCGCTGATGGCGGTACGCAAGGGCGGGCGGGTGTCGATCCCCGGTGTCTATGGCGGCTTCCTCGACAAGTTTCCGCTGGGCGCGCTGATGGAGAAGGGGCTGCAGGTCAGGACCGGGCAGACCCACGTGCAGAAGTACATCAAGGAGCTCCTGAAGCGCATCCAGGACGGCGAGCTCGACACGACCTTCATGATCTCGCACCGGCTGCCCTTGGAGGAGGCGCCGCGCGGCTACGACAACTTCGCCAACAACCAGAACGACTGGACCAAGGTCGTGCTGAAGCCCGGAACGGCGGGAGTCTGAGATGGCGCAACTGGCAGTCGTGACGGGCGCCTCGTCGGGCATCGGGCTGGAGTTGGCGCGGTGCGCGGCGGAGGACGGCTGCGACCTCATCCTCTGCGCAGATGAGCCGGAGATCGAGAAGGCGGCCGCCGAGCTCCGCTCCGGCGGCGCGACGGTCGAGGCGGTGCAGGCCGACCTCGCGACCATGGAGGGCATCGACCGGCTGTGGCAGGCGGTCGCCGGGCGGCCGGTCGATTATCTCGTGGCGAACGCGGGGCGCGGGCTTGGCCACGCGTTCGTCGAGCAGGAGTGGCCGGACATCGCGCGGGTGATCGACACAAATGTGACCGGCACCACCGCGCTGGTGCACCGGGCGCTGCGGGACATGGTGGCGCGGGACCAGGGCCGGGTCCTGATCGTGGGCTCGGTCGCGGGCTTCATCCCCGGCAGCTATCAGGCCGTCTACAACGCGACGAAGGCCTACCTCGACAGCCTCAGCTGGGCCTTGCGCAACGAGCTGAAGGACAGCGAGGTGACGGTGACCTGCCTGATGCCCGGGCCGACCCAGACGGAGTTCTTCGAGCGCGCCCACATGGAAGACACGCCGGTCGGGCAGGCGGACAAGGACGACCCGGCGATGGTGGCGCGGAAGGGCTGGCAGGCGATGCTGAAGGGCTCGTCGGGCGTGACGACGGGGCTGAAGAACAAGGTGCAGGCGACGCTGGCAGGCGTGGTGCCGGAGAGCGTTCTGGCGCAGATGCACCGGAACATGGCAGACCCGGACAAGGCGGACTGAATGGCGCTGGCGGTGATCACCGGCGCGTCGTCCGGGATCGGCTATCAGCTCGCGCGGCGGGCGGTCGAGGACGGGCACGCGCTGATCGCGGTGGCGCACGACGCGGCGCTCATGCAGGCGGCGGATCAGCTTCGTCGCTTGGGCGGAACGGTCGAGACCGTGCGAACCGATCTTGCGACCGAGGAGGGCGTCGCGGCTCTGCTGGCGCAGCTGGAAGGGCGCGAGGTCGACCTTCTGTTCGCGAATGCGGGCATCGCTTTAGAAGGCGCGTTGCACGAGCAGGCGTGGGAAGACATCGCCCGCCTGATCGCGCTCAACGTGCGGCAGACGACGCGGCTCGTTCATGAGGTCGCTCGTGGCATGGCGGCGCGAGGACGGGGTCGCATCCTGATCACCGGGTCGATCGCGGGATACACTCCGGGTCCCTTCGATGCGGTCTACAACGCCAGCAAGTCGTACCTCGACAGTTTCGCAATGGGATTGCGAGACGAGCTTAAGGAGACCGGCGTGGTGGTGACGGCGCTGATGCCCGGACCGGTCGACACCGCCATTTTCGACAAGGCCGGCATGGGCGACGCGCCGATCTCGAACGAGGTGCTGACGAAGAAGCCGGCGGCGGTGGCGCGCGCGGGCTACGAGGCGCTGATGCGCGGCGAGGCGAAGACGGTGCCGGGAGCGCCGAGCCGGATCGTAACGGCGCTGTCGGGCGTGGTGCCGGAGAGCCTGATCGCCGAGATCCACCGGCACATCGCGCGGGGCTGAGGTCTAGCCCCAGACGTCGCCGCGGGCGGTCTCGATCGCGCGAAGCTGGCGCAGGAGCGGCGCGAGGTCCCCGATCCTGAGCATGTTCGGCCCGTCGGAGGGAGCGTTGTCCGGGTCCTCATGCACCTCCATGAAGAGCGCGGCGCAGCCCACCGCGACCGCGGCGCGGGCAAGCGGCGGGACGAAGCGCCGGTCGCCACCCGATGAGGTGCCTTGGCCGCCGGGCTGCTGCACCGCGTGGGTCGCGTCCATGACGACGGGCCAGCCGGTCCCGGCCATCTGCGGCAGGGCGCGGAAATCGGTGACGAGGGTGTTGTAGCCGAACGAGGTGCCGCGCTCGGTCAGCAGGATGCGCTGGTTGCCGGTCGAGGCGATCTTGTCGGCGACGTTGCCCATGTCCCACGGCGCGAGGAACTGGCCCTTCTTGACGTTCACCGCCGCGCCGCTCTCGCCCGCGGCGATGAGCAGATCGGTCTGGCGGCAGAGGAAGGCGGGGATCTGCAGGATGTCGACCACCTCGGCCGCGCGGGCGCACTGCTCGCGCTCGTGGATGTCGGTGAGGACGGGGCAGCCGAAGCGCGCCTTGACCTCGGCCAGGATCTCGAGCCCCGCCTTGAGCCCGACGCCGCGCTGGGTCGAGATGGACGAGCGGTTGGCCTTGTCGAAGCTCGATTTGTAGATCCAGGGCACACCGGCGGTCGAGGCGGCCTCGCCGATGCGTTCGGCCATCATCAGCGCGTGGTCCAGCGTCTCGATCTGGCAGGGACCGGCGATCAGCGCGAAGGGGCGGCCGTTGGCGATGTCGATCTCGCCCACGCGGACGGTCTTCATAGCACCTCCTCGATGCGGGCGACGTCGACGGGGTTGTTGAGCTCCCAGAACACGCGGCCGCGCGCCTCGACCTCGACGCAGAGGATGCGCTCGCCGTTCTCGAGGAATCTCAGCTGCTCCAGCCCCTCCATCTCCTCGAGCTTGCCGGGCGGCCAGCCGCCGTAGCGGGCGAGCGCGTTGGGGCGGTAGGCGTAGAGGCCGACATGGTGGAAGACGGGCGGGTTGGCGGTGCCATCGGGGACGAAGGGCACGACCTCCTTGGAGAAGTAGAGCGCCGACAAGTCGTTGCCGAAGACGGCCGTTGTGCCGCCAACGCGTCCGGCGGCGCGGTCCTCGCGCAGGCGGGCGTGGGTCTGCGGGTCGCAGCGCAGGACCGGCGTCGCGACGCCGGCGTCGCTGGCGGCGAGCGCATCGACGAGGCCGGTGACGAACCAGGGCGGGGTCAGCGGACTGTCACCCTGCACGTTGACGACTAGGTCCGGGTCGCCGAGCTGGGGCAGCGCCTCGGCGCAGCGCTCGGTCCCGTTGCGGCAGTCGGCCGATGTCATCGCCACGCGGCCGCCGAAGCCGCGCACGGCCTCGGCGATGCGGCCGTCATCGGTGGCGACCCAGACGGCGTCTGCGCCCACCGCCTCGACCGCGCGCTCCCACGTCCGGTGGATCAGCGTCTTGGTGCCGTCGCGGCCGCGGAGCGGGTGCAGCGGCTTGCCCGGGAAGCGCGACGAGGCGTAGCGGGCCGGGATGATGACGGCGACCTTCACAGCAGCCTCAGGCAATCGTGGACGTGGACGAGGCCGGCGAGGCGGCCGTCCTCGGCCACAATCAGCGAGGTGATGGCGCGGGCGGTCATCAGGTCGACCGCCTCGTGCACCAGCATGTCGGGTCCCACGGTGACGGGGCGCGGCGTGGCCACATCGCGGGCGCGGGCGTCCCACAGGCGGTCGAGGTTCCGGCGCAGGTCGCCCTCGGTGATGATGCCGCCGACCTCGCCCGCCTCGGAGAGGATCGCGACGCCGAGCGACTTGCGCGACATCTCCACCACCACTTCGGCCATCGGCGTGTCCGGCGCGACGAGGGGCAGGCCGTCGCCGGTATGCATCACCGCGGCCACGCGGGTCAGGCGGGCGCCGAGCTTGCCGCCGGGATGGTAGCGGCGGAAGTCGTCGGGCACGGTGCCCATGATCCGTGTGAGGCCGACCGCGAGCGCGTCGCCGACGGCCATCTGCAGCGTCGTCGAAGTGGTGGGGGCGAGGCCGATCAGGCAGACCTCCGTCACCGGGCCATAGGCGAGGGTGACGCGCGCCTTGCGGCCGAGCGTGCTGTCGGGCCGGGCGGTCAGCGCCACGGTCGGGACGTCGTGCGCCTCGCAGTAGTGCATGAGGTCCGAGAGTTCCGGCGTCTCGCCCGAGTTCGACAGGATCAGCACCACCGACCCGGGCGCGATCAGGCCGAGGTCGCCGTGGCTTGCCTCGGCCGCATGGACGAAGAGCGCGGGCTTGCCGATGGAGGAGAAGGTCGAGGCGATCTTGCGCGCGACGTGGCCGGACTTGCCGACGCCGGAGACGACGACCGGCGCGGTGGCGGCGGACAGGAGCGCGAGCGCCTCGGCGACCTCCGGCCCCATCTCGGCGGCGTAGGCGGTCAGCGCGGCGGCCTCCCCCTCGACCGCGGCGCGGCAGAGGGCGACGAGATCGTCGGCGCGGGCGGTGTCGTCCTTCATCGGGTCCATCCGCAGCGCGAGGCTCAACATGCTGATGTTGCGGCGCTTCTCCGCCAAGGCCCCGCAAGGTGCCCCGTGTTTAGGCGCTGTGCCCTTCCGGCGCAACGCGAAAGGCCCGACGCCTGGAGCCACACACTCGCCGGAGCGCCACGCCAGGCACTCGCAGAACAGTGCAGGAAGTTGACACGTGACCGAGCGTGAAGCGAATGTATGCGAGGTGAAGGGACGCCGACGCTGAAGCGGCTCGCCGGTTCATCGACTCGAAGGGAGGGGACTACATGAGAAACAGCCGTGTTCTTTCCGGGCTCCTGCTCGGAACCATGCTGTCTGGGCCAAGTCTGGCGCAGGACAACATGGACAAGCTGACGAACATGCAGAAGACGGACGCATCGTTCACGCATGTCGATCAGGAGGGGGAGCGGGCCGAGGCGCTGAGGGAGATCGTCGAGAACATCAACGTGCCCGACGGATTTGAGGTGAGCCTCTACGCCGTGGTGCCGGACGCGCGCTCGATGGCGATGGCACCGCAGGGCACGGTGCTCTTCGCGGGAACGCGCAAGGACAAGATGTGGTCGATCGTCGACCGCGACCGCAACCGCGTGGCCGACGAGGTCAAGGACTTCGCGCCCTCGATCACCTTCGACATCCCCAACGGGCCCTGCTTCTCGCCGGACGGATTCCTCTACATCGCCGAGCGCAACCGCGTGCTCGTGTTCCCGGCGGCTGAGTTCTTCTTCGAGGGGCCGGATCCGGCGGTCGGCGTGGTTGTCGATCAGGGCGAGCTCATCCCGCCGGAGGAGGAGAGTTTCAACCACACCGCGCGCGTGTGCGACATCGGGCCTGATGGCATGCTCTACATCTCGCTTGGCCAGCCGTACAACGTGCAGCCGGTCGAGAAGCTCGAGATGTACGACGAGATAGGCGTCGGCGGCATCATCCGCATGAATACCGACGGGACCGGCCGCGAGGTTTATACGCGCGGGGTGCGGAACTCGGTCGGGCAGGACTTCAACCCGGAGACGGGCGAGCTCTGGTTCACCGACAACCAGGTCGACGGAATGGGCGACGACATCCCGCCGGGCGAGCTGAACCGGCAGACCGCGGCGGGCCAGCACTTCGGCTTCCCCTGGACCAACAGCCGGATCGAGATCCCCGAATACAAGGACGTGCCGCGTCCCGAGGGCGTGACGTTCGTCGAGCCGCAGCTCGAGCTGACGGCGCATGCGGCGGATCTCGGAATGCGGTTCTACCACGACGACTCGTTCCCCGAGAAGTATCACGGCGGCATCTTCTGGGCGCAGCACGGCTCCTGGAACCGCACCGAACCGGTCGGCGCGCGGGTCATGTTCACCCCGCTCGACGAGGAGGGCAACGCGGTCGGCGCCGAGGTCTTCGCGGATGGCTGGCTGAACGAGGACACGGGCGAGTATCGTGGCCGCCCGATGGACATCGAGTTCCTGCCGGACGGCTCCATGCTGGTCTCCGACGACTTCGCTGGCGCGATCTGGCGGATCGCCTACAATCCTACGCCGGCCGAATGAGGCCTGCGGTCGCGATCGCTCTCGGCGGGCTGATGCTCGCCGGGGGCACCGCACAGCCGGCGATGGCCGGCGATCCCGAGGCCGGGCGCCAGGTCGCCAACATGTGCCGGACGTGCCACGGGATCGACGGCTACGCGCAGATCCCGATCGCCCCGCACATCGGCGGTGAGCCGGAGAAGTACCTCGAGGCGCAGCTCATGGCCTTCAAGACGGGCGCGCGCGAGCACGAGATGATGTCCGTGGTCGCCGCCAGCCTCTCTGCGCAGCAGATCTCGGACGTCGCGGCCTGGTATGCGTCGCACGAAGCCGTCGCGACGCTGCCGGAGGGCGTCAGCGAGGATGACGCGCCCGCGGCCTGTGTCTCCTGTCATGGTGCCGACGGCATCTCGCTTCTGCTCGACGCGCCCAACCTGGCGGGCGAGGTGAACATCTACATCGACACCCAGCTCAAGGCCTTCCGTCTCGGCAAGCGAGAGCACGAGATCATGTCGCAGATAGCGGCGGACATGACCGACGCCGAGATCCGCGAGGTCGCCGACTGGTACTCGGAAGTCGAACTGCAGATCGAGCAGGTCGAGTAGCCCGCGCGCGGCGGGTGCAGACAGCCTGCGACCGCCGCCGATGCACCCTTCATGCCGCGCGTCACTCCGCCGGGGCCGTCTCCGCGCCGGTGCGGCGGATGATGTCGGCGATCTTGGCAAGGTCGGCCTGCTTCTCGACCGCACCGTGGCGCACCGCCTCGGCGGGCATGCCGTAAACGACGCAGCTCTGTTCGCACTGGCCGACCGTGCGGGCGCCCGCGTCGCGCATCTCCTTAAGGCCGCGGGCCCCGTCGTCGCCCATGCCGGTCATGATGACGCCGAGCGCATTGGAGCCCGCGAAGCGCGCGACCGAGCGGAAGAGCACGTCGACCGACGGACGATGCCGGCTGACAAGCGGGCCGTCGCGCAGCTCGACGTGATAGTTCGCGCCGCTCCGCCGCAGCAGCATGTGGGCGTTGCCGGGCGCGATCAGCGCCTGCCCGCGCAGCAGCCGGTCGCCGTTCCGCGCCTCCTTCACCGTGATCTGACAGAGCGAGTCGAGGCGCTTGGCGAAGGCTCCGGTGAAGGTGTGCGGCATGTGCTGCACGATGACGATGGGAGGGGCGTAGGGCGGCAGCCGCTCGAGCACCTGCCGCAGCGCGTCGGTGCCGCCGGTCGAGGCGCCGATCGCCACCACCTTGTCGGTGGTCTGAATCATCGCGCCCGGACGCGGCGCCTCGAGCATGGCATCGGCCGAAAGCTTGCCCTCCGCCGGGATCGGCTTCCGCCGGTCGAGACGGGCCTCGGCGGCCGCGAGCACGGCGTCCTGAATGCGGACGCTCGCCTCCTCGAGCTGGCGCTTGGTGGCGAGCGTGGGTTTCGCGATGACCTCGACCGCGCCTGCCTCCATCGCCGCCAGCATCGTCGCCGTCCCCTCACCCACGAGCGACGAGCAGACCACGACCGGGATCGGGCGCTGCGCCATCAGGCGGCGGAGGAACGTCAGCCCGTCCATCCGCGGCATCTCGACGTCGAGCGTGATGACGTCCGGCAGCTCGGCCCGGATGCGCTCGGACGCCTGGAACGGGTCGGAGGCGGTGGCCATCACCTCGAGCCGCGGATGCGCCGAGATGATGTCCGAGAGCGTCTGCCGCACGAGGGCGGAATCGTCGACGATGAGCACGCGCTTTCTGCCGGTCGTCACCGCTCGTCCTTTCTGTAGATGGAGGGGCCGAGCGGGGTCAGCTCGGGGTGGCGGAACGCCGTCTCGGTGTGCCCGGTGAAGAGGTAGCCGCCCGGGCGCAGGCGGCGCACGACGCGGTCGATTACGGCGGCCTGCGTCGGCGCGTCGAAGTAGATCAGCACGTTGCGCAGGAACGCGATGTCCGCCTCAATGCCGTCGAGGCCGGTGCCCTCCACGAGGTTCGCCTGCCGCCACTGCGCCAGGGTGCGAAGCTCCGGCACGATCCGGCAGCGCGCGTCGCCGCTGCGCGAGGAGAGGAGGAAGAGGCGCCGCATCTCGACCGGCACCCCCGCCACCTCGGCGGCGGGATAGACGGCGTCGGCGGCGGTCTTGAGCACCCGGCGCGAGATGTCGGTGCCGATCAGCCGGAATCGCCGCTGCATGGTCTGCATCCGCCGCGCCCGCTCGGTCACCATCAGCGCGCTCCACCCCTCCGGCCCGGTCGAGCAGGCGGCGCTCCAGATCACGAGGTCGCCGCGGTGGTGCTGCCGCGCCTGCTCCAGCGCTGCGAGGCCGGTGATCTCGAGCCAGCGGTACTGCGCCCCTTCGCGAAAGAAGCTGGTTGTATGCGTCGTCAGCGCCTCGACGAACTCCCGCCGCTCCGCCGCGTCGCGCTCGAGCAGGCGCGCGTAATCGGTGAAGCTCTCCAGCCCGTGCGCCGTGACACGCCGCGACAGGCGGGCCTGCAGGAACTCGATCTTGCCGCCGTGGAGGTTGATCCCGGCATCGCGGAGCGCGACAGCCGTCAGAGCGGGTACCTCCTCCGGCCTGAGGCGCGGGCCTGCTGCGAAAAGTTGCCCCGGATGCTCTGTCATCGTCCTACTCCCGGTCTGCCGTGTCGCGGTAATGCCGCATGGCGGTCGCGTGCTTCAGCAAAACTCGGGCAGTCCTCTGCGTTCGCCGCCAAAGACCTTTCGCAGGTCCACCAGCACGATCAGATCGCCGTCGCGACGCACCAGGCCGCGTAGGGTGCTGGCGTCCCAAGCGCCGATTTCAGCGCCGGGCGCGGGCTCGATCTCGTCGTCGCCGATCAGGTCCACGTTGCGGACACGGTCGGCGAGGATGCCGATCGGCTGTCGGGCGGCGCCGGCCTCGACCTCCAAAACCACGATCCGGGCGTCGGGGCCGAGCTCGGAGGGCGGCACGCCGAGGCGCGACTTGAGGTCCACGATCGGCACGCTGGCGCCGCGGACGTCGACGACGCCGTGGACGTCGTGCGGCGCGTTCGGCAGTCGCGTGATCTTCTGCATGTCGAGGATCTCGCGGACGTGGCGGACCTCGACCCCGAGGCTCTGCGCCCCAAGGTCGAAGGTGAGGAAGGTCGAGGCGGCGTCCGCCTCCTGGTCCCCGGCCGTGTCGCGATCATCCCGCATAGCGCTGGAACTCCGCATCGGAGACCTCCTCGGCGGAGAGGTCGAGCTCGAAGCCCTTGGCGGGCTTCTGTGCCTTGGCCGGCGCGGGCTTGGCGGCGCGGAGCGGCGTGACCTTCGCCTTCGGCGCCTCGGCCGCCGCGGCGGTCTGCTCGCCCACGCGGAAGTAGCCGATGACGCTCGTCAGTTGCGTCGACTGGGCGGCCAGTTCCTGGCTCGTCGCAGCCGATTCCTCGGCCGCCGCGGCGTTCTGCTGGATCACCCGGTCGAGCTCGCGGATCGCCTGGTTGATCTGCTCGGCGCCGATGTTCTGCTCGCGCGTGGCCGCCGAGATCTCCTGCACCAGGTCGGCGGTGCGCTGGATATTCGGCACCAGCGTCTCGAGCATCTGGCCCGCCTCGGTCGAGACGCCGACGGTCTCGCCCGAGAGCTGGCTGATCTCGGCCGCGGCCTGCTGGCTGCGTTCGGCCAGCTTGCGTACCTCGGAGGCCACGACCGCGAAGCCCTTGCCGTGGGTGCCGGCGCGGGCCGCCTCGACGGCGGCATTGAGCGCCAGCAGGTCGGTCTGGCGGGCGATCTCCTGGATGATGTTGATCTTGTCGGCGATCGTCTTCATCGCGCGGACCGCGCCCGCCACGGCCTCGCCCGAACGGCGGGCGTCGGCGGCGGACTGGTTGGCGATCTTCTCGGTCTGGCCGGCATTGTCGGCGCTCTGGCGGATGTTGGCCGCCATCTCCTCGACCGCCGAGCTGGCCTGCTGCGCGGCCGCGGCCTGCTGGCTGGCGCCCGAGCTCAGCTGCTCGGAGGTGGTCGACATCTGCTCGGCGCCCTCGGCCACGTATCCGGCGGAGGTCGAGGCGTTGGAGATCACCTCGCGCAGCTTGTGTGTCATGTCGCGCAGCGCGTTGCCCAGCCTATCCTCGTTCGAGCGCGGCGAGACGTCCGCCGTCAGGTCGCCTTGGGCGATCCGCTCGGCTGAGCGGCTCATGCCCGTCAGGTCGACGACCATCTGGTCCATTGCGTTCAGAAGCACGCCGATCTCGTCGCGGCTCTTCGTCTTCGTGTCGACCTCCAAGTTGCCGCGAGCGACTTCCTTGGCGACTTGAACGGCCCGGCCCAGACCGCGGCTGATCGAGGTCGAGAGCCAGAACGCGGCGGCGGCTGCGCCGAGGGCGGCGAAGACGCCGACGCCGATCAGGAGTTGCTTCGTGGTGGCGGCGAGGTCGTGTGCGTGCTGGGTTGCGGCAGCCATCACGACGGCCGAACGCTCGGCGAGGTCGCTCGCAGCGCCGGAAGCCTCAAGGTAGGCCGGCACCAGCTCGGCATCGAGAAGCTCGAAGGCACGCCGCTGCGTCGATTGCACGATGAGCGGCGAGAACACGTTGATCCCGTCACGGTAGACTTGCCAGTCTGCACCGATCTGATCGATCGGACCGCGCTGGTTGGGGTCGATCAGGCTGCGGACCTTCTCGAGCTTGCCGTCGAACGAGGTGACGGACTGGGCGATGATCTCGGCGTTGGCGTCGCGGGCGTCCTGCGAGGGATCGACGAGCATGTCGATCTCGGAGGCGCGGATGGCGCGCACGTCGTCCATGGCGCTGTCGAGCGTGGCTTCGAGCGCCTGGAGGTCCGGATCGGGAATTGCCTGCGCCGCGAGCCGCTCGCGCGCCGGCTCGATCACGGCGTCGAGGCTGACCATGATCTGCTCGTAGGCCGGCTCGAGTTCGTCGAGGCTTATCGCGCGGGCGCGGGTGTCGGAATTCTCGAGGCCGAATTCGCGCAGTTCCGCCTCGACGGCGAGGAATTCTGCCCATTCGGTGTCGAAGCGGCTCATGACCGCCTGGCTCTCCTCGGTCTTCAGGAGCGGGCGGATCCTGTCCACTGTCTCCTCAATGTGCGCGAGCTGCGCGTCGAGCGTCACCGCCAGGTCCTGGGCGGCCTGCCGGGTGTCGGCGATGAGATAGCCGCGGATCAGCGCGATGGCGTCGGCCACGACGGCCTTGACGTCGAGGCTCAGCTCCTGCTGCAGGGCGTATTCCTCCGCCACGAGCGTGATCTGGCTGTCGAGCTGGGTGGTCTGCCGGATGGACAGGAGGCTCGAGATCCCGAGGGCCGCGATCAGCAGGACGAAGGTGCCGATCAGCTTGGTCTTGATGGTCATACGCATGATGTTTCCGGTCGTTGAGTAGGGGCGGGAGGGATCTTCACGCGGCTTGCGGCGGGAAGGTGGTCTGCTCGTCGAGCAGGATGACGAGGACGCCGTTCTTGCGGGCGACGCCCCGGAAGTACTTGGCCGGCCAGCGCAGGCCGAGCTCGGGGACCGCCTCGATCTCGGCGGCCGTGGTCTCGACGATGGCGTCGACGTCGTCGGCCATGAGAGCGACGCGGGTCGGCTCGCCGTCGACAAGCACGTTCAGAACCAGCAGGCGGCTTGACGGCCGCTGCTCGGCCGCGGCCATCCCGAGGCGGTGGCGCAGGTCCACCACCGGCACGATCGAGCCGCGGACGTTGACCAGGGCCGGCGCGAACGGGTCGGCGTTGGGGGCGCGGGTCATCGGCAGCGGGTCTACGATCTCCTCGACGCGGGCGACGTCGACGCCGAAGGTCTCGCCGTCGAGGACGAAGGTCAGCGCCGTCTGGGGCGTGTTGCTCAAGTCGGACATGCTTACTCCTCAGGCGGCTATACGGGGGGCGGACTGGGCGCGGCGGACGAGCGTCGCGACCTCGAGGATCAGCGCGACCGAGCCGTCGCCGAGAATGGTCCCCCCGGCGAGCCCCTCGATGCCGCGGTGGTAGGCGCTGAGCGGCTTGACCACGGTCTGGTGCTGGCCGAGCACGTCGTCGACGACGAGGCCGACGCGGCGCCCCTCGACCGAGACGATGGCGACGCGGCGGCGCTTGCGGTCGGATGGCGGGAAGCCGAACTGGGTGTCGAGGGCGACGAACGGCACCAGCTGGTCGCGGATGCGGAGGATCGAGCGGCCGCTCTGGCGCGCCTCCTCGTCCTCGGGCAGCTCGACGCACTCCTCGACGCTGGCGAGCGGCAGGACGAAGCTGCCCTCACCGACCCGCACGAGCAGGCCGTCGATGATGGCCAGCGTCAGCGGCAGGCGCAGCGTCACCTCGGTGCCGATCCCGGTCCGCGAGCGGACTTCGACGGTGCCGCGCAGATCCTCGATCACGCGGCGCACGGCGTCCATGCCGACGCCGCGGCCGGAGACGCTGGAGAGGGCCTTGGCCGTCGAGAAGCCCGGCTCGAAGATGAGCTGGTAGAGCGCCTCTTCGGAGAGGTCGTCGGTCGCGGCAATCAGCTTGCGTTCGATCGCCCGGCGGCGGATGGCGTCCGCGTCGAGGCCGCCGCCGTTGTCGGTGACGGAGATCAGCACCTCGCCGCCGGCCTGTCGGGCGCGCAGGGTGACGCGGGCCGCGGCGGGCTTGCCGGCGGCGGCGCGCGTCTCGGGCGTCTCGATGCCGTGGTCGATCGCGTTGCGGATCAGGTGGACCAGCGGCTCGGTCAGGCTGTCGATGACGTTCTTGTCGACCTCGGTCTCGTCGCCTTCGGTGACGAGCTGCGCGGGCTTGCCAAGCTCTTCGGAGAGGTCGCGGACGACCCTGCGGAACTTGCCGAAGACGAGCGAGATCGGCAGCATCCGGATCGAGAGCGTGGCGTCGCGCAGGCCGGTCACCAGGCGCTCGATCTCCTCGGCCGTCTCGCCGAGGGTGGTGTCGCCCAGCTCGTCGGAGATGCGGCGCAGGCGCGCTTGGGCGATCACGAGTTCGCCGAGCTGGTCCATGAGCTCGTCGAGGCGATGCGACTGCACCCGGACGGAGTCTGACTTCGGAGCGGCGGGACCTGCGGACGTCTCGAGCTGCGGCTCGACCTTGTCCGCGGTGACAGGCTCATCACCGGTCTCCGCCTCGGCCGGCGCTTCGTCGGCGGCCGTGATGTCGATCTCGCCGTCCTGCAGGAAGAGGAAGACGTCGTCGATTGCCTCGCGGCTGCCCGAGGTCTCGAGCGTCATCTCCCAGACGAGCCAGCAATCCGACGCGTCGAGGTCCTCGATCGCCGGGACCAGCTCGTCGCTGCAGCTCCAGTCGAGGCGACCGAGCTCGGCCAGCTCGGCGAGCAGCAGGTCGGGCCGAAAGCCGTTGCGGAGCGCGTTGGTCGCGGGGCGGAAACGGATGTGCCAGGTGCGCGTGGCGCGTGCCTCCACATTGGCCGCCCCGGCCGGCTGTTCCTCGACGACCGCATTGAGCCGGGCGAGAAGTGCATGTCCCTCGGCCGCGATGCCGGCATCGGCCACGGCCTCGGCACCGAGAGCGAGCAGGGCCGCGAGGTGATCGCGCGAGGCCAGCGCCACGGCGATCAGCTCGTGCGATACGCGGGCGCGGCCCTCGCGAACCTGGTCGAAGGCGGTTTCGAAGTGGTGCGTGAAGCGGGCGAGGGCGGAAAACCCGAACATGTCGCCCGAGCCCTTGAGCGTGTGCAGCGCGCGGAATACCGCGTCGACCAGCGTCGCGTTCCCGGGTGCGCCCTCGAGCTCCAGCAGGCTTTGCTCGAGCGACTGCAGCAGCTCCTCGGCCTCCTGAGCGAAGGTGTCGGAAGGGTTCGACATTCCGCTCATCCCAGCAGCTTGGCGACGACGCCGGTGATCTTCGCCTCGTCGAAGGGCTTGACGATCCAGCCGGTGGCGCCGGCCTGCTTGCCCTCGAGCATCTTTTCCTTCTGCGCCTCGGTCGTGAGCATCACGATCGGCAGGCCGTTGAAGCTGGCGTCGGCGCGCAACTCGCGGATCATCTCTATGCCGTTCATCACGGGCATGTTGAGGTCGGTAACGATCATGTCGGGACGCTCGGCGCGCGCCTTGGCGAGGCCGTCCTTGCCGTCCTCGGCCTTGACGACGCGGTAGCCCTGGGGCTCGAGCGCGAAGGCGATCATGTCGCGGATGCTGCGCGAGTCGTCGACGGTCAGGATGGTCTTGGTCATCGGGCGGACTCCTTGACGGATTGCGTGGCGTGAAGGGCGGCGAGCGCGGCCGTCGCGCGGGGCCCGGTGCGGCGGGACGTGAAGAGCGGCGAGCGGCTCGTGGCGGCGAGAAGCTGCAGCGCGCAGGCGCTCGGCGCCTCCGCCTCCGCGCCCAGTTCGAGAACTGCGCCATCGGCTGGAGACCGGAGCCAGGCCAGCAGCGCCTCGCGGCAGGACGGCGCGTCCGCCGGCCCGAGGTCGGCTGCCATCGAGAAGGAATCGGTCGTGGTCATGTCGGCGCAATCCGCTCGGTTGGTTCGGCGGCGCCTGTTTCCGCGACGAGTCTTAAAGAGCAGTTGCCCGTTTGCAGATTTCGCCGATTCACGTTTCGGAAAAGACTTGCTGCCAATTCACCGCCCGCGACTGTCGCGAAGTATCGAGGAGGCATCGTTTTGTTCGACGCATCGGAGGCGTGTGCGGTGGCGACTGCCTCGCTGTCGGAGGCCGGCCGCGCAATCAGCCGCGACTACGAGCGCATGATCCCGCTCATCGGGCGGGTACGCGATGCGGTCGGCGCGATTGTCGCCCAGTCCGACCAGCTGGTCCGGACGATCGAAGCCGCCGACGGTGCCGCCGACGCCGCGCTGATCGACGAGCGCACGCTGGACGAGATCTGCGCGACCAGCCAGTGCGCATCTGAAGCACTTGCGGACGCGGGCCTGATCCAGTGCACGCAGCACCTCGGGTCCTGCCTCAAGGACGCGGGGCGTCACACGCTGGAATTGTCGATCGTCTCGGTCCTCGTGAAGACGAGCGCGCCGCCGACCGATGCCGCGCGTGGCGACACCTCGGACTTCGCGACGATGGTGGACGACCTGGTGCGACGCCTCGACGTTGCCATCGGCGAGGCCGGCCGGCAGGTCGGGCCGATCCGCGAGCACATTTCCGCAGCCGGCATCGGCGTTTCCGTCGCGGCCCGGTCGCTCCGCGATGCCCGGCAGAAATGCGGAGCCGAAAGCGCCGAAACTACGGCGCTCTTTCAATCCCGAACCCGTTATCTCGGTAACTTGAAGGCGACTTCGCAGGAGCTGGCGATCACCTGCGGCGGCCAGATCGGGCGGCTGGTGCCGGCGCTGCAATTTTCGGACGAGCTCAGCCAGCGGATTGGCAACCTCGTCCGCATCGCGGCCGAGATCGAGGCGCGGGGACCCGCGTCGCAGCAGGCCGCGCGCGCCCTGATGACCGCGCAGCTTGCGTCACTGGTCGAGGATCACCGGAATGTCGCAGCCGCCGCGGCCGACGCACTCGACCGGATGAGCGAGGCCACCGCGCAAGCCGCCAGCGTCCTCGCTCCCGGCGCGGCCCCGAACTCCGCCGAACGGTGGCTCGACGACCGGCGTGCGAGGATCGCCCGGATCAGCGAGGCGGTCTCGGCGGCTCGCGCGCGCCTCGGCGTGGCGGGCGACCTGCTCGACGCGGTGGCCCGGTCGGGAGAGCGGGCCTCTACGGCCATTGCCGACTTCCAGGCGCTCATCGCCCAGCTCGACCTCGCGGCCGTCAACGCGGCGATCGCCGCCGGGCGGGCGTCCGAGGCCGGCGGTGCGCTGCAGTTCCTGTCGGGTCAGGTGCAGCAGGCGGCGCGTTCCTGCGCCAGCCGCCTGCGCGACAGCCGCGCGGCGCTCGAGACGATCGGCGCCGGGCTGGAAGCGGTGGACCGCAGGCCGCTGATGGACGGGCTCGACGTCCTCTCGCAGAGCCAGGCCGCCTCGGAGGAGGCCGTCCGACAGCAGGACGCGCAACTGAAGCGCCAGGCCGAGGTGCGCGCCGATCTCGCGCGCGGCCTGCGGTCGCTGGGCGAGAATGCGCGAAAGGCGCGGCAGCTCATCCAGCACGGCACGGCGGCCGAGGCGCGGCTGTCGCACCTCCTGCGCCAGACGCCACCGGTGAGCCCGGCCGAGCGCGGCTCGGCGGCGTGGCTGTGGGACTGCTATACCACCGAGGCGGAGCGCCGGGTCCACAGGGACTTCATCGGCGAGGATGCCGCGCCCGAGCCCGCCGTCGACGCGGGAGAGCTGGACGACTTCCTCCTCTGACGCCGCGGGGCCCTGGCGCGTGCCAGGTGCCATATGGCTCCCGCGCACTACCTCCGTCGCCTGGGGTGCGAGTGGAGCGGGACATGGCAGAGAGCGAACGGCCGGCAGCGGTCGGCATCGCCCGCTCGTTGCGGATCTATCACCGCGATGCGGTTCGGGTCCGGCGGATGGATGCCCTGAACGCTCTCTTCGTCCGCCCCGGCAGTCTCGCCTTCGACATCGGCGCGCATGTGGGCGACCGGGTCGCGAGCTTTCGCCGCCTGGGCGCGCGGGTGGTCGCGGTCGAGCCGCAGCCGGCCGCGTTCCGCGCGCTGCGCCTGCTCTTCCATCGTGACGCGGAGGTGATGCTCCTGCCAGCCGCCGTCGGGGCCGCGACGGGCAGCATCGCCTTTCATGTCAACACGCGGAACCCCACCGTCTCCAGCGCCTCGCCGAGCTTCATGGCCGCCGCGGGGCAGACGCGGGGCTGGCAGGACGAGCGCTGGGACCGGGTCATCAACGTGCCGCTGCTGACGCTCGACGACCTCATCGCGCGGCACGGCGTGCCGGACTTCGCGAAGATCGACGTGGAGGGGTTCGAGCCGGATGTCATCGCGGGGCTGAGCCGGCCGCTCCCGGCGCTCTCGTTCGAGTTCACGACGATGCAGCGCGACAAGGCGCTCGAGGCGCTGGGCCTGCTCGTGCAACTTGGCGGCTACGTCTTCGGTCTGTCCGTGGGTGAGCGGCACGTGCTCCACCTTCGCAAGTGGGTGTCCGCGGACGAGGCAGCGGCCCTCCTTCGCGATGCGCCCGACGAATGGAATTCGGGCGACGTCTATGCCCGCCTCGCCTGAGCCGGGCCCGGACCTGGCGCGGCTGGTCCATAGTCGCGAAGGTCGCTACGCATGCAAGGGTCGCAGGTGCGCGGAGCCAGTGCATGAGTGCCAAGCCAGCCCATCAATCGGGGCGGGACGCGGTCCTGACCCATGGTGTCCTGAGCGAGCATCCCGAGGACCTGCTGCACGGCACGGGCTGGCGTGTGCCGTGGGCGGTGGTCCGCGAGGCGTCGCTGAGGCTCTGGAGCGACGACGCCTTCGGGCTCGCGGGCAACGTGGCCTTCCGCGCCCTGCTGGCCATCTTCCCGTTCCTGATCTTCACCAGTTCGCTGACCGCCTTCATCGGCGACCGGACCATGGCGCAGGACCTGATCGCCTTCCTCATCGCGATCGTGCCCCCCGCGCTGGTAGAGCCCATCGTCGCCGAGGTGAGGCAGGTGATGACCGTGCAGCGCGGTGGCGTGCTGAGCGTCGGCATCCTGCTGACGATCTGGTTCGCAGTCGGCGGCGTCGATGGTGTCCGGGTGGGGCTGAACCGGGCGTATGGCATCCACGAGACACGTTCCGCGGTCGTGCTTTATGCCGTGCAGACGGCGATGGTCTTCGTCGCCAGCCTGGTCCTCGTCATGGTCGGCTACCTGCTGGTGCTGGCGCCGCGGGCGGGATCCTGGCTGCACACGCTGATGCCGGGTTTCGATCCGGCGTCGGTTACGGTCGGGCTGATCCGCTATCCTGCCGCGACCGGCATCCTCTTCGTAACCCTCTTCGCGGCCCACGTCTTCTTGCCTGCCCGGCGCACGCGGTTCTCGAGCATCTGGCCCGGCGTCCTCTTTACCGTGACCGCGTGGATGCTCCTCGCGGCCGTCTTCTCGTACTACCTGCGCAGCTTCGGGACGTATGCCAGCTATTATGCCGGGCTGGCGGGCATTATCGCGGCCCTCTACTTCATGTACCTCGCGGCGCTGGTCCTGATCGTTGGCGGCGAGCTGAACCGCGCGATCAGGATCCGGCGGCTGGCCCGCGCCATGAGCAGGCACGACGCGCAACCGGACGCCGCTCCGACCTGACCACCCGCGGCATCCTAGCCTGCGCCCCGCACGACGTTCGACCACCATCGGTCGACGGTCGAATCCGGAATCGGGCTCGCGCGCGCTGCTGCGAGACCTTCGTGGAGCGCTGAAGCTACGGCCGGACGGGACGCGAGCGCCCGTCTTCGTCGAGGGCGACGAAGGTGAACGTCGCCTCGGTCACCTTCTGACTTTCCTCGCGATCGCGGTAGCGGCGCCAGGCGACGACGTGGATTTTCATCGACGTGCGCCCGACGGAGAGAAGTTCGGCGTAGAGCGAGACCTCGTCGCCTACCTTCACCGGCCGGTGGAACCTGATCGCGTCGACCGCGATTGTGGCGCTTCGTCCGCGGGCGGTGAGCGCGGCAAGATTGCCGGCCGCAAGGTCCATCTGGCTCATCAGCCAGCCGCCGAAGATGTCGCCGGCGGGGTTCGTGTCGGCCGGCATGGCGATGGTCCGGATCGCCGGACTGGTGGTCGGCGGACGCTCGCCCGTCATCCGGTGGGGCCATCCGCCGAAGCTGCCGTTCGCCCGTTCATCTCTCGTCCCTCGCTCTTGCTGGCCAAAGGCTTCCGTCGCACCATCGATGATGCGTCCGCAGGAAAGCCCGGTAAAGTCCGCTGGTCGCCGCCCTACTGGTGGCGTCCTCGCCACCTGGTGACCGGAGGGACGGCCAGGGCGACCCTGCCGCGCGATGGCCAGAGGCCGCTCGCGCTCATCCGCCTGACGCGTCGAGAAAGACGCGCGACAGGCTCGGCAGCGCCGCGACGAGGCCGAGGCCTATCAGGCTCGTCACCAGGAACGGCAGCGCGCCCCGCGCGATCCGCTCGAGCGGCAGGCGCGTCAGGTTGGCCGCGACGTAGAGGTTGATGCCGACGGGCGGCGTGAAGAGGCCGATGGCGAGGTTGATCATCACCATCACGCCGAACCAGACCGGGTCCCAGCCGAGCTCGCGCATCACCGGCAGGAAGATCGGGAGCGTGATGAACATGATGGTGATCGCGTCCATGAACATGCCCGCGCCGAGCAGGATCAGCATGATCACGAGCAGGATGACGGTTTCGTTGCCGCTGAGCCCCAGCAGCGCCTCGGAGTAGCGGCCGATCAGGTCGTCGACCGTCACTACCCAGCCAAAGAGGCTGGCATAGGCGACGACGAGCATCACCACCGCCGACGAGGCCGCCGCATCGGAGAACGCCTCGTAGAGCCGGCGCAGCGTCAGCGTGCGGTAGATCGTTCCGACGAGCAGCGCGTAGACAGTGGCGACGATGGCCGCCTCGGTCGGGGTGAAGATCCCGGAATAGATCCCGCCGAGGATCACGACCGGCGTCAGCAGCCCCCAGAACGCATCTCGGAAGCTGAGCCAGAGGCGGGTGGCATAGGGATGCTCCTGGTAGGGCATCGGCGCCAGCGCCTCGAGCGCGGGCGCGCCTCCGCGCGGCTTGCCGAAGGGGAGGGCGCAGAGCATCAGCACCCCCAGCACCGCGCCAGGCAGGATTGCCGCCAGGAACAGGTCGGCGATCGAGGTCTCGGCAATGACGCCGTAGACTATGAGCCCGATCGACGGTGGGATGACGATGGAGAGCGCGGCGCCGGTGCAGACGAGGCCGGCGGCGAAGGCGCGCGAGTACCCGTCCTCGGCCATCGAGCGGATGACGATCGGGCCGATCGCCGCGACCGAGGCCGGGCCCGAGCCGCTGACTGCACCCCAGAAGAGGCACACAACGGTCCCGACGAGGCCCATTCCGCCCGGCAGTCGTCCAACGAGCACGCGGAAGAAGCGGATCATCCGCTCCGCGATGCCCAGCTCCGCCATCAGCGTGCCGGCGAGGATGAAGAACGGGATCGCGAGCAACGAGAAGCGCGCCACGCTGGCGGTCACAAGGTCGCCCACGAGGTCGAGCCCGAAGCCGAGCTGCCACATCGCCCAAATCGCCGAGAGCCCCAGCGAAAAGGCCACCGGCACGCGCAATGCCAGGAGGGCGAAGAACAGCACCACCATCTGCGAGCCGGGGCTGAAGTCAGACATGCGGCGGGTCGGCGCTGTCGAGGGCGTCGTGACGCATCCGGCGGACGGCGTGCTCGACCGTGCGGACGAGGATCAGCGCGAAGCCGAGCGGCAGCGCCGCGGTGTAGTACCACATCGGCACCTGCAGGGCGTAGGACCGCACGCCGGTGCCGCGCTGGTTCTGCAGGAGCTGCCAGATGAACCAGGCGGTCAGGCCGAGCAGCATCAGCGATAGGGCCAGCGACAGGAGGAACACGCCGCGCCGCGGCAGCGCCGGCAGCGCCTCGGCCACGAGCGTGACCGCGAGATGCTCACCCCGCCGCGCCGCGATCGCCGCGCCGAATATCGTAAGCAGCAGGAAGCCGTTCGTCAGCAGCTCCTCGGACGCGGCAAAGGAGTAGTCGGTCGCGTAGCGCACGACGATGTTGACGAAGCCGAGAACCGTCATCGCCACGAGGAGCGAGACGCAGACGATCTTCTCTAACTCTGTGACGAGGATCCGCAGCAAGGCGCGCCTCCGGGCGGTCGGGGGCCGCAGGACGCGGCCCCCAGATGGCTCAGTTGGTCGCCGCCGCGCCCGCCTCGGAGACGAAAAGCTCGACGATTTCGGGTCCGATTTGCTCGGCCCACTTGTCGAAGGCAGGCTGCGTCGCCTCCTTGAACGCCTGCAGCTCCTCGGCCGTGGGCTCGTAGACCTCCATGCCCTGCTCACGCAGGAACTCCACGCCGGTCGCCGTGTCTTCGCGGCTGATCTGCTTCTGGTACTCCATCGCCTCGGTCGCGGCCTCCTGCACGGCGGCCTGCATCTCCTCGTCCCAAGCCTCCCAGCGCTCCATGCTGACGCCGAGGAAGATCGGGTCGTAGGAGTAGTGCCATGTCGTAAGGTGATCCTGCACCTCGTAGACCCGCTGCGGGATGATCACGGCGCCGATCGGATTCTCCTGCCCGTCGACCACGCCCTGCTGCAGCGCCGGGAACGTCTCGGACCACTGCATCTGCACTGGGTTGGCGCCGAGCGAATTCATCACGTCGATGTACATCGGCCCCGCGACGCGCATCTTGAGGCCCGCCATGTCCTCGGGCGTGCGGATCGGGCGGACATTGTTCGTGACCTCGCGGAAACCGTTCTCGCCCCAGGCCAACACCTTGATGCCGTGGCCTTCCATCACCTCTTCCATTCGCGCGCCGGCCTCGCCCGACGTGGTCGCGTCGACCGCCTCGTAGTCGGCGTAGAGGTAGGGCAGCGAGAATGCAGCCATCTCGGGCGCGAGCGGCGTCACGTTGATCGCCGAGGTCAGCACGACGTCGATCGCGCCGCGTCCGGTCATCTCGGCCTGCTTCATCTGGTCGCCGCCAGCGAGCTGGGCGTTGGGGAAGATCCGCACGTCGTACTCGCCGCCCGTCTTCTCCTGCAGCAGCTCGTTGAACCGCTCGGCACCGCGGTGCCAGGTCGTCGTGTCGCCGACATTGTGCGAAAGCCTCAGCGTCTCCGCAGAGGCCGCCCCGCCCAGCATCGCAGCCGTCAGCCCGGCGGCGATCATCGATTTCCGAAACGCGAACGTCATACTCTTCCTCCCTGTTCTCGCAGCGGCCGCTGCCTCGTTCGCGCGCACCATATGGCGTCCGCCTGCCGATGGGAACCACGGGGGAAGCCGGCGGATCGCGAGAGGATCTCAGGGAAGGTCGATGTCGTCAGGAGGCAAGTTCCTCCACCTCGGCGACCTGCTGCTCGGAGAGGTTGAGCCGCCGGCGAAGCTCGGAGAGGTAGGCGCGATTCGCCTCCGTCTCGCCGTCGACCGCGGCGCGGGAGGTTAGGTAGAACTCCTCCGCCGTCTCCTCGTCGTGGATCTCCGCCAGCAGCTCGTCCAGCGGCTTCGGGTTCGCCATCTCACGTTCCATTACGCCGCGATCCTCTTCGTCGGCGCCGGCCTCGTCGATCTCCTGCATGATCCGCTGCCGCTCGTCGGTGGACATGGCACCGTCAGAATAGGCGGCGGTGATCATCGCCCGGATCAAGAGGAGTGCGGTCTGGTCGCTGAAGCTGTCGGCGGCGCGCTCGTCTTCGCGCAGATCCTCCTCGCCCGCGCCGGGCATTGCGCCGGTCCCGCGGTTGTTTGCATCCATGCTTCCCCCGAGGCGGTCCGCCACGTCCTGGACCATGCCTGCAATGCCGCCGCCGGAGCTCGAGCGTCTCGTGCTCCCGGTGCTACCTCCGGTCTTCGACTGGTGGTCCTGATAGGCGCGGTAGGCCATGTAGCCGAGTGCGGCGAGGCCCATCTTGCCGCCCATCCTCGGGCGCCTGCGATAGCCGAGTCCGCCGAGCATCGCCGCGGTTCCCATCGATCCGCGTCGCCGTCCGCGTCCCGCCATGCGGGTGGCGAGCATCGTTCCCAGTATACGCTTGAGGCTCATGATGACCGTCCTGATGTTGTCCGGGCGGTCAACGTGTGCGTCGCAGACCCGTTCCTCGCGCCGCCTTGGGCTGTCCCGCGTCAGATCCGCGTGCCGCGCACGAGCAGGGCACTTCGAGGGATCACCAGGCCGATCTCGGTCTGATATTGGCGGTGCATTGCCTCGAACTCGGCGCGGAAGTCCGCGCGCCGCTCCTCTGGCAGGGCGGCATGCGTCGCGGCGACCGGGCCGAAGCCATGCAGATACTCCTGCCAGACGGTTGCCGGGTCGGGAGCATAGAGAACCGTCACCTGCGCCCTGCAGGCGATTTCGAAGCGCCCCTGCATCGCCGCCGCCAGCCAGTCCGGCCGGCCCCAGTCCGAGGGCGAGGCCGGCGGCGGCGGCACGTCCGACCAGCGGGCAGTCAGGCCAAAGAACCGGGCAATGTAGCCTTCCGGTTCGTCAGCCCACGTCGCGAGCGCCAGCCGACCACCGGGGCGAAGCACCCGCGCCATCTCGTGGATCGCTGCGGCGGAGTCCTCGGCGAAGATCACCCCAAAGGTGGAGATCAGCCCATCGAACGTGGCGTCCTCGAACGGCAGCGACTCGGCTCGCGCGCGGACGAACTCGGGTCGCGGCTCGATCCCTTCCGACAGCTGCTGGGCCGCCGCCAGCATTCCCGGAGCGATGTCCACGCCCGTCACCCGCGCCCCACGCCGTGCCGCGAGGCGCGCGGCCCACCCGGTACCGGTGCCGACGTCGAGCACCCGCTCGCCGGGCCGTGGCCAGAGCAGCTGCACCGCGTGCGAGATCGTGTCGGAGAGACCGAACGAGATGCCGTCATAGGCTGCGCCCGGTTCGCCCCACATTCGCGCCGCTGGCGCGAGATCGATTGCCGTATCCATGGCCGCCTCCTTCGCAGGTTCGCGAGCGATCCTGCGCCTTCGCGGCGCCGCCGGAAACTCCACGATCTGGAGTATCCGCCCGGCCCTTCTCTGCGCTATCCTGAAGACATCCGAGGGAGGCGCAGATGAAGGGCTACGGCCAGTTCTGCCCGATCGCCAAGGCCGCCGAGATCTTCTGCGAGCGCTGGACGGCGCTCGTCATCCGTAATCTCGGCGCCGGCGCGGAGCGCTTCAACGACATTCATCGCGGCGTGCCGCACATGTCGGCGACGCTCCTGACGCGGCGGCTGCGTCAGCTCGAGGCCGAGGGCTTGGTGACGCGCCGGCGCAGCGCCAGCGGCAAGAGCTGGACCTACCACCTGACCGAAGCGGGCGCGGAATTCCTGCCCCTTGTTGGCGCCCTCGGCGTCTGGGGCCAGCGGTGGACGCGCCGCGAACTTGCGGAGGGAGAGCTGGACCTCGGGCTCCTGATCTGGGGCCTCGAGCATTCGGTCGATCCGGCGGCGTTCGGGCCGGAGCGGCACGTCCTGCGGCTCGACGTCAACGATCAGCCCGCCGGCAAGCGGCTCTACTGGTTCGTCTGCGAGGGCGGGACGCTGGACCTCTGCGTCTCCGATCCGGGCGGCGAGACCGCCCTCTACCTCGCTGGAACGCTCCGCGATCTCATCCACGTCTACCGCGGCGACGTCCCGTTGGCGGCGGCGCTGGAGACGGGTCGGCTGACGGCCGACGGCCCGCCGCGCCTGATCTGGCATCTGGCCGCTTGGTTCAACTTCGACGCGATGGCCACGACGACGCCGGCGCCCGAAGGCCCCGCTCAACGTGCGGCCCGTCGAGCTGCGCAGTCGCGTGTGCCGGCGAGTTGACCCGTCCATCGTGTCGCAAACGCAGCAAGGTCGCTGCTGCCAAGGCTGATGGGCAGCTACCCATCGCGGAGCGAGAGGCAGCCGTTGCGCTCGCGGCACCAAATCCGCAATCTCGACGCCGATGAGCACGCTGCTGATCTACGGGGCCACCGGCTATACCGGCCGGCTGGTGGCGGAGGAGGCGGCGCTGCAGGGACTGCGCGTCGTCCTCGCCGCCCGCAACCAGCGTGAGCTGGAGCGCCTGGCCCACGAACTCGGTCTGTCCTGGCGAAGCTTCGCGCTCGACGAACCGGGACGGCTGCGCGCGGGGCTGGAAGGCATTGGCACAGTCCTGAACCTCGCCGGCCCGTTCTCGGCAACGGCGGCACCGCTGATCGACGTCTGCCGCGACGCCCGCGCCAACTATGTCGACGTGACCGGCGAGGCGGCCGTGCTGGAGGCCGCGGCCGCCCGCGACGCCGAGGCGCGGCGGGATGGCATCGTCCTGCTGCCGGGCGCGGGTTTCGACGTCGTGCCGAGCGACTGCCTGACGAAGCATCTCAAGAACCGGATGCCGGGGATGCAGCGCCTGCGCCTGTCGATCTCCGGTCTCAACCGCGCGAGCCGCGGCACGACCTTGACCGCGATCGAGGCGATCGGGCGCGGGACGCTGGTCCGACGGGAGGGTCAACTCGTCGAGCTGCCGCGGCCGCCGCGCGCTGAGGCGGACTTCGGGGACGGCCCGCGTCCAACTGTCGCCGTCAGCTGGGGCGACGTGGCGACCGCCTGGTACACCACCGCCGCCCCCTGGATCGAGGTGCACTTCGAGGCGTCTCCCGCGCTTTCGGCGCTGGCGCGAGCGCCGGCCCCGATCGGCGCCATGCTCCGGTCGCGCCCCCTGAAGGCGGTGCTGAAAGCGCTTGCGCGACGGGCGGCGGCGGGCCCGGACGCGCAGTCGCGGGCGAAGGGAGAGGCGCGGCTGCTCGGCGAGGCGTGGGATGAGTCCGGCCGACGCATTGCCTCGCTGATGCGGACGCCGGACCCCTACGCCCTGACTGCCCTCACCGCCCTCGCGGTCGCCGCGCGGGTCGCCGAGGGTGCCGTTCCGCCCGGCTTCCACACGCCCGGCGCCGCCTTCGGAGCAGATTTCGTGCTCGGGTTCGACGGCGTCACGCGGCGCGACATCGCCTGAAGCGCCCGGTCGCTCGGCGGCGGCGCCAGCATCAGATCGAGAGCGGCGTGTTTCTTCGGAGCAGCACGAAGACAAGTATGGCGCAGAGGACCGGAAGCAGGGCCGCGCCCGCGAGGAGGGCCAGCGCGCCCTCCGCGCCGAAGCGCTCGATGACGACGGCGCCGACGGCCGGTCCGAAGGCGGAGGCGATTAGCGCCGGGGCCGCCAGCAGCCCGATGATCGCGGGGTAGTCGTCCGGCCCGAAGAGCGAGAGCGGCATGGCACCGCGCGTGATCGACCAGATGCCGTTGCCGGCGCCGTAGGCGACGACGGCGGCGGAGGCCGGCACTCCGGCCCGCAAGCCCGCGAAGCCGGCGGCGACGAGGAGCGTGGCGGCGAGCATCGTCCAGATCGGGTGGTGCCGTCCGCCGGAGAGCATCTCCACCACGCGCGCCCCGACCTGCGCAGGACCGATCAGCGTGCCGAGCGCGACAGCGGCCGCCAGCGTCAGCCCGTGCGCCTGCATGATCGAGATCAGGTGCACAGACCAGAGCGATGCGATCATGGCGAGCGTGGTTCCCGCGAGCGCCAGCAGCCAGAACTTCGGGTCGCGGAGCGGCGAGGACGCTGGCGCGGACCGCGACGCCGCCTTGGACTGCAGCGGCGGCTCCGCGCGCGGCAGGATCAGGCAGAGCGGCAGCGTCACGGTGAGGTGCAGCGCGACGTAGGAAAGGCAGGTGCCGCGCCAGCCGATCGACTCGACCAGGAGGGCCGAGATCGGCCAGCAGACGGTGCTCGCGAACCCGCCCCAGAGCGTGAGGGCGGTGATCGCGCGCCGCGCGTCCCGCCCGTAGAGTCGGCCGAGCGCTGCGAAGGCGGCGTCGTAGAGGCCAGCGCCCATGCCGACGCCGAGGAGGATCCAAGCGCAGAGGTAGACTGCCACGTTGGGGGCGGCGGCGAGCAGGGCCAGTCCCGCCGCGATAAGGGCCATAGCCGAGGCCAAGACGGGACGGCCGCCGTGCCGCTGGATCAAGCTCCCGACCCGGATCGCCACCGCGCCCGCGACGAGGAGGCCGAGGGAGATGCCGCCGGTGACGACGGTCCGGGACCAGCCGGTGTCGGCGATGATGGGTTCTGCCAGAACCGCCAGCAGGTAGAATGTCGAGCCCCAGGCGAAGATCTCGACGATTCCCAGCGCCGAGATCACGCCGGCACGGTGCGAGATCATGCCGGTGCGCAAGAGGCATCGGCGTTGGCCGTTGAAGCGCAGCCGCAGCCGGCCATTCCTCCGGCCTTGGCATCTTCGTCGGCGGCGCAGCAGGCCTCGGCGTTCTCCCTCGCCGGGCCGCCGCAACAGGCGTCGGTGACGTCAGCCGCTACCTCCGACCGCGCGGCGGCGCAGTAGCCTTCCTCGGCAGGGCCGCAGCAGGACGCGGCCGCCGGCGCCGGACCGGCGACCTTGCAGACACCCGTTTCCGGCAGGACGAGGTGGACCTGCCGCGCGGCGACGGAGTCGCCTGCGAGCTCGGCCACGACGGAGCGCACCTGCTCGTAGCCGGTGGCCATCAGGAAGGTGGGCGCGCGGCCGTAGGACTTCACGCCGACGATGTAGAAGCCGGGCTCGGGGTGCGCGAGCTCGTCGACCCCGTGCGGCCGCACCGTCCCGCAGGAGTGCAGGTTCGGGTCGATCAGCGGTGCCAGTGCCGGCGTCGCCTCCACGCTCGGGTCGAGCGACAGGCGCAGCTCGCGCAGCGGGTCGAGGTCAGGTCGGAAGCCGGTCGCGACGACGATCCGGTCGACCTCGAGCGCGACCTCCGCTCCGTTGCGTTCGGCGCTGACGGCGAGGCCGTCGCCCCGCGCCTCGATTCGGCGCACGGCGAGCGGCGACAGGAGCGAGAGCCGTCCCGAGCGCACCGCCTCGACCGCGGCGAGGCCGAGTTGGCCGCGGCCCGGTAGCTGGTCGTTGAGTCCGCCGCCGAGCAGCCGGCCGACACCGCCGCCACGGGTGGCCCAGGTGATGCGGGTCCGTGGCGAGTCCTCCTGGAGGCCGACGAGGTCGAGAGCGACGTTGATCGCCGAGTGGCCGGCGCCGACGACAAGGATATGCCGGCCGGCATAGTCGGCGCGGGCGGCGCCTTTGACGTCGGGGATACCGTAGGCGATGCGGGCGCGGTTCTCGACCTCGCCTTCGACGGCCAAGCCGTCGCGGCCGATCGGATTCGGCCGGGTACAAGTGCCCGAGGCGTCGATCAGCGCGCGGGCGAGGCTGCGGTGCGTCCGCCCCTCCGCGTCGCGCCAGACGACGACGAATGGCACCGCCTCCCGTCCGTCGGAGTGGAGCTTGCTCCGGTCCTGCCGGGTGACGGCGAGCACCGTCGCCCGCGTCTTCAGCCTCGGTGCGATCGCCGGATGCGCCGCCAGCGGCGCGAGGTAGTCGCGCACGATCTCCGCCCCGGTCGGCAAGGCGTCCGGGTCGGGCTCCCGCCAGCCCTCCGCCTCGAGCAGCGCGCGGGAGGCTTCGTCAATGTTGTGGCGCCAAGGCGAGAAGACGCGGACGTGGCCCCACTCGGCAACGCTCGCGCCAGCCTGCGCGCCCCGCTCGAAGACCAGCGGCTCGAGCCCGCGCTCGACCAGACGCGCGGCGGCGGCGAGGCCGACCGGGCCGGCACCGAGCACCGCGATCGGAAGCGTCTTGGAGGGTGTCATGGGAGTACCTTCCAGTCTGGGGATTTGAGTGTGAATCGGCTCACGATGGCCTCGCCGCCTGGGCCTCTTCGGCATGCTCGTCCGCGCAGCACTCGTCCGCGAGATATCCGATGAGAGCGCTCATGGCCGGGTATTCTGCCCGGCAGATCAAGGTCGTCGCCACACGCTCCTGCGAGACTAGGCCGGTCTCCACGAGGCGCTTGAGGTGGTGCGACAGGGTCGAGGCCGGCATTGCCATGCGCTCCTGCAACGTCCCGACCGAGAGGCCGGCTGTCCCCGCGCGCACCAGCGTGCGGTAGATCCTGAGCCGGGTCGGCTTTCCCAGTGCGTCGAGCTGGCGAGAGGCTGTTTCGATGTTCATAGAATAACACTGCGCAGTCGACTGCGCCGCGTCAAGCGGTATTTCCAGGTAATTCGAAATTATGTCGCGCTGAGCGCGACGGTGGCGACTTGATGCGCCGGCTGGGCCTCACGTCCCGATCCGGTCGTGATCAGTCAGACACTCGGCATGGTCGCGCAGCACCTCGAGCACGCGGCAGTCCGCCACCCGGTCGGCCTGACACTCGCGCAGCATCCGCCGCAGCTCGCCGCGCAGCGCCTCGAGGCGGGCAATCCGCGCCGAAACCTCGCGCAGCTGCCGTTGGGCGATGGCATCGACCTCGGCGCAGGAGCGCTCGGGCCGGTCCGAGAGCTCCAGCAGCTCGCGGATCGCCTCGAGGGTGAAGCCAAGCTGGCGGGCGTGGCGGATGAAGGCGAGACGGTCAAGGTCGGCATCGTCATAGCGGCGCTGCCCGCCCTGGGTTCGCTCCGGCTCCGGCAGGAGGCCGATCTGCTCGTAGTAGCGGATCGTCTGCACCTTGGTGCCGGTGCGCCCGGCGAGCGTCCCGATAGAGATCATTGCCGTTCCCCTTTGCTACAGTCACTGTAGGTTCAGGTAGCCCGCAGGCAAGGCTCTGGCCGCAGGCCACGCGAGATGCGAGGCCCCAGATCGCGGAGAAAGGGCTTGAAGCTCTAGCCGCTGGAGGTCGTATCTGACCTACGCGGACAACGGGAGAACGGAATGGCAGACGGCGCATCAAGGCAGCGCGAGTGGCGGGTAACGGGCATGGATTGCGGCGCCTGCGCCACCAAGGTGCGCGGCGCGGTCGAGCGGCTGCCGGGGGTCGCCGAGGTCGACGTGGCGTTCCTCGCCGAGCGGCTGCGCCTGACGCTCGACGAGGCGCGGACGCCGCCGGAGCGGGTGGAGGGCGCCGTCCGCGCGCTCGGCTTCGGCATCGCGCCGAAGGGCGCCGCGCCGGAGAGGCCGAAGGGCGGCTTCATCCTGCCGGACGGGGCGTTCCCAGCCGCTACCGGTAAGTCGGCGGAGGAGGTCGAGCCGATGGCGCGCGCGGCGGAGGAGGTCGCGCCGAAGTGGCACGCCACCGCCAAGGGGCGGCTGGTGCTCGGAACCGGGACGCTGCTCGCCGCGGCTTGGGCGGTGCGGCTCGCCGCCTCCGCCGAGGTGGCGCACTGGGCGTTCGCGCTGGCGACGCTGATCGGCCTCTTGCCGATCGCGCGGCGGGCGGTGGCCATGGCGCGCGCGGGTATGCCCTTCACCATCGAGATGCTGATGACCATCGCCGCCGCCGGGGCGCTGGTGATCGGCGCGGCGGAGGAGGCGGCGCTCGTCGTCTTCCTCTTCGCCGTGGGCGAGATGCTGGAGGGGCTCGCCGCCAGCAAGGCGCGCGACGGCATCCGGGCGCTGGCGCGGCTGGTGCCGCGGACCGCGCTGCTCGAGATCGGGGGCCGCACGCGCGAGGTGCCGGCGGAGAGCCTCAAGGTCGGCCAGGTCGTGCTCGTCCGGCCGGGAGACCGCGTGCCGGCCGACGGCGCGGTGATCGAGGGCGTCTCCGGCGTCGACGAAAGCCCTGTGACGGGCGAGAGCGTGCCGTCCCTCAAGGAGCCGGGCGTGGAGGTCTTCGCGGGCTCGATCAACGCCGAGGCGGCGCTGCGGATCCGCGTCACCCGGTCGGCCGAGGATAACACCGTCGCCCGCATCATCCGGCTCGTCGAGGAGGCGGAGAGCGCCCGCGCCCCGACCGAACGCTTCATCGACCGGTTCAGCCGCGTCTACATGCCGGCGGTGGTCGGCGCGGCGCTGCTCGTCGCTGTCGTCCCGCCGCTCGCCTTCGGGCAGGCCTGGGGCGAGTGGGTCTACCGGGCGCTGGCGCTGCTGCTCATCGGCTGCCCCTGCGCGCTGGTGATCTCGGTCCCGGCCTCCATCGCCTCGGCGCTGTCGGCGGGGGCGCGGAACGGCCTGCTGATGAAGGGCGGCGCGGTGATCGAGGCGGCGGCGCGCACCACCCACGTCGCCTTCGACAAGACCGGCACGCTGACCCACGGCCGCCCGCGCGTGACCGACCTCGTGCCGCTGGCGGGGACGGCGGCGGAGTTGCTGGCCGTCGCCGCCGGCGTCGAGAGCGGCGCCAGCCACCCGCTCGGCAAGGCGATCTGCGCCCGCGCCGAGGCGGACGGAATCGCGCAGCTGGGCGCCATGGGCGCGCGGGCGATCCCCGGCAAGGGCGCCGAGGCGGTGGTCGATGGCGCGACGGCGACCGTCGGCTCGCCGCGCCTCGCGGATGAGGCGGGCGTGCTGACCGATGAGGTCCGGTCGCGCATCGGCACGTTGGAGGCGGAGGGCAAGACCGTGGTCGCCGTCTGGCGTGCCGGGACGCCACTCGGCCTCATCGCGCTCCGCGACGAGCCGCGGGCGGATGCCGCCGAGGGCGTGCGCCAGCTCCGCGCGATGGGCGTCGTCCCGGTGATGCTGACCGGCGACAATGCCCGCACCGCCGCCGCCGTCTCCGCCAGCCTCGGGCTCGACCATCGCGCCGGTCTCCTGCCCGCGGACAAGGTGGCCGAGGTCCGGACCCTCGCCCGCGCGGCGCAGGTGATGATGGTGGGCGACGGCATCAACGACGCGCCGGCGCTCGCTGCGGCGCATGTCGGCGTGGCAATGGGCTCGGGCACCGACGTCGCGCTCGAGACCGCCCATGCCGCGATCCTGCGCGACCGCGTCACCGACGTCGCCGGCAAGATCCGCCTCGCCCGCGCGACGATGGCCAACATCCGCCAGAACGTCGCCATCGCGCTCGGGCTCAAGGGCGTGTTCCTCGTCACCACCGTCTTCGGCATCACCGGCCTCTGGATCGCGATCCTCGCCGACACCGGCGCGACGGTCCTGGTGACGCTGAATGCGCTCCGCCTGCTCCTCTTCCGCCCCGAGCGGGAGAGCGCGGCGATGCGCCCGCACGCCGCCATTATGCCGAGGGGCGGGCGGATCCGCTTGGCGACCGACCGGCAGTGAGAGGGCTCATGTCGCTCGCGAGCACCCATCGGGAAATCTCTGCCCGGCCTGTTCCGCGTCCTCCGCGGAGGGTCGCGGGAACATGCGGCGACAGCCCGCGCGGTGGATCTGCGTCAGCGGCCCCGAACTATCCGCAGGCCCGCCTCGGTGACGATCGCATCCATCGGCACGTCGTGCGGCTGCGGGTAGATCGTCGCCAGCCGGGCTGCCTCAAGACCGACGCCGATGACGAAGGGCGCGGGCGAAAGCGCCGCGAGGGTGCGGTCGAAGTAGCCGCCGCCGTAGCCAAGCCGATACCCGGCGGCGTCCCAGCCGACGAGGGGTGCAATGGTGACCTCCGGCGTGACGGTACCGGCATCCTCCGGCGGCACCAGAATGTTCCAGTGGCCGCGCGTCATGCGCGCACCGGGTCGCCAGCAGCGAAAGACCAGCGGCGCCGCCCTCGTTTCCACCACCGGCAGGGCCGTGGTGGCTCCGGCAGCGAGCAGCCGCCGGAGCCACCCACGCAGGTCAGGCTCGCACTTGATGGGCCAATAGGCCGAGACTATCCGCCCCGAGACCGGTCCGACCTGTTCGGCGAGAAGGGCATCGAGCCCGGCCGCGAGCGCCCTGCCCATCTCCGTGCGCGCGGATGCGGGCAGCGCTGCCCGCTCGGCCAGCAGCCGCTCGCGCGTGGTTCGGCGCCAGCGGGCGACATCGGCCGCCTGCTGCGGATCGACGGCGAGCGGGTCGAAGTACGCTGGATCGACCTCGTGCGCGAGGCACGGGGGCGAGGCATAGCCGAGAGGGCGGTCGTCGCTCATGCGGGGTCACTCGCATCGGGGGGCTCGCCGTCGCGCCCGCGGCCAGCTGTCCTCATTCTATCAGGCATTCCGGGGTGCGCGAAAAGGCCTGCCAGTGGACGGGCCGCACGTCTTGCGATCGACCGAAGCGCGCGGGCACCGAATTGATCGGAGCGGGGAGATGTGAGACCATCCGCAGGCGCACCGCTCGTTCGGCCCGCGCGAGTCTGCGCAGCCATGGGGATTGCGGGTCCAGGAGGGCCAGATGCGATCCAAGCTTCTCGCCGGCGCTGCCGGCTGTGCTCTTTTCGTTGCGCTTCCCACGATCTCCTTTGTCGGCCCGGCGGACGAGGCGCGCAGTGGCGTGTCCGCGCTCGACCCGCTCAGCGCCAGCCTCTCGATCTGCCGCACGACGACGGCGGAGGGGCCGACGCGCCGCGGTCTCTTCATCAGCGCGGCGAAAGCCTACGCGCAAACGGCCGCGGATCCCGCGGCTCCGCCGACGCTGATCGCGGGGGTCGCCTCGTCGGCACTTGAGGCGACGGTGAACGAGACGGCGCGCCCCTACTTCGAGCAAGGCGTCGGGCTGGTCGACGGTTTCAACCATTTCGAGGCGGTGCGGGCCTTCCGGGCGGCGCAGGCGGCGGACCCGGAGTGTGCGCTCTGCTACTGGGGCGAGGCCTACGCGCTCGGCCCCAACATCAATGACCCGATGGATCCTGCGAACAATCCACGCGCACTCGAGGCCGCGCGCCTGGCGGCCGAAAAGGCCGGGACCGAGCTCGAGCGGGCGCTGACCGAAGCGCTGCTCACCCGCTATTCGGAGGTTCCGGCGGCCGACCGGGCGGCGCTCGATGCCGCCTACGCCGAGGCGATGCAGCAGGTCGCCGATCGTTTTCCGGAGCACGACCAGGTCCAGGCCTTGGCGGCCGAGGCGATCATGGACGCGCAGCCGTGGGACTACTGGGAGGTTGGCGGACGCACGCCGAAGGGCGCGGCCGGCGACGGTCTCCGCCGCCTCGAGACGGTCCTCGGGCGCAACCCCGAGAACGTGCTGGCGATCCATCTCTACATCCACATGACCGAAGCGTCGGACGATCCCTGGCGCGCCGAGCGCTACGCCGCCGAACTGGGCGAGCTGGCGCCCGGAGCGGGACATCTCGTCCACATGCCGGCCCACACCTATTTCCGGGTCGGGCGCTTCGCCGACTCGCTCGACGCCAACATTGCGGCCGTGGCGGTTGACGAGGCGTACATTGCGCAGGCGGGCGACGCCATCAGCCCGATCTACCGCTACGGCTACTACCCCCACAACGTGCACTTCGTCCTGACCTCGGCGCAGATGGCGGGGGAGGCGGACACGGTGATGGAGGCCGCCGACCAGCTCGACGCGGCGCTGCCGATGGAGATGGCGACGGTCGAGGGCTGGGTGCAACTGATCAAGGCGGCGCCATGGTTCGCCAAGGTCCAGTTCGGGGACGCGGCGAAGTTCGAGGAGATCCTCGCGGCACCCGCTCCCGCGGACGCGCCCGCCTACATCGAGGCGGCGTGGCGCTACGCACGTGGAGAGGCGGCAGCGCGGCTCGGACAGCCGGAGGAGGCGCGCGCCGAGGCAGAGGCGCTGGCCGCGCTCGACGAGGCCACCGACTGGGGCGCGGCGATCCCCGGAATGCCGGGCGCGCCGCTCGTCGACATCATGCAGGAGAGCGTGCTGGCGCGGGCAGCGATGGCCGAGGGCGACCGCGACGCGGCGATCGACCACTGGGGCCGGGCGACGGCGATCCAGGCCGAATTGCCGTACCTCGAGCCGCCGTTCTGGTACTATCCGGCGCGGCAGAGCTTTGCCGCAGCACTCCTCGCCGACGGTCAGGCCGAGCGGGCGGAGCAGGAGTTCTTCGCCACCCTCGTGGAGAGCCCCGACAACGGCTGGGCGTACTGGGGTCTTGCCAAGGCAAGGGAGGCGCAAGACGATCCGGAGGGCGCCGAAGCCGCAATGACGATGTGGCGCGATGCCTGGACGGGCGAGGAGGAGCCGACGCTCGACCGGCTCTGAGCCGCGTTGCCTGCCGAGGCGGCGGCCAGAGATATCCAAACCGTCCGGCGCTCACGAGTTGGCGCCACGGCCGATCCATGTCGGCAGCAGACTTGCTTGCGCGCAGGTGCAACCTTGCGCCTCGCCCGGACGCGTGGTGCAAGTGGATCGGGGCGGCGCGAACCTGTGCGGGGACGAAACAGAGCTGGAGGAGAAGCTGACATGCTGACGTCGAAGAACGAGACCTGCATCTGGCCATCGGTCCTGGGGGTGGCGACGATGACAGGCGCACTGGCTGCGGCAGGAGGGGCGGTGGCTCAGGACTATCCCCATGCGGACGAGCCGATCGGGACGGTGGAGCAGGTCTATGACGGCCACCTTACGCCCGACCTCGCGGTCAACACCTTTCGCAACATCGACCGCCTCTTCCCGGTGCGCGTGATCGAGGCGGGCGACGATCCGCGACCCCTGCCCGAGGCGAAGCAGGACCTCGAGGGCGAGGTCTCCATGGAGGCCGACGGCAAGACCTACGACCTCTATGACTTCCTCGCGCTCAACAACGTCACGGGCATGATCGTCCTTCAGGATGGCGAGGTGGTCTACGAGACCTACCAGCGCGGCAACACGCCCGAGACGCGATGGATGTCGATGTCGGTGGCGAAGTCGATTACCTCGACACTCGTCGGCGCGGCGATCGAAGACGGCCACATCGGCAGCGTCGACGACATGGTGGTCGAGTACGTGCCCGCGCTCGAGGGCAGCGCCTATGACGGCGTGAGCATCCGCGACGTACTCCTGATGGCCTCCGGCGTGCAGTGGAACGAGACCTACACCGACCCTACCTCGGACCGCCGCGACCTGCTGCGCGCGCAGATCGCCCAGGAGCCGGGCGGCGCGATGGAGGTGATGGCCGCGCTGCCCCGCGCCGGCGAGCCGGGAACGATCCACAACTACTCGACCGGCGAGACGCAGGTGCTGGGCGAGGTGGTCTACGGCGCCGTCGGTGGGCCGCTCGCGGACTACCTCTCCGAACAGATCTGGAAGCCCTATGGCATGGAGGCGGACGCCAACTGGTGGCTCGACTCGCCGGACGGCGTGGAGATCGGGGGCAGCGGCATCTCCGCCACGCTCCGCGACTACGCCCGGTTCGGCCAGTTTTTCCTCGAGGGCGGCGTCATCGACGGCGAGCGTGTCCTGCCCGAGGGCTGGACCGACATGGCGGGGCAGAAGCAGACCCTCGATGACGGGACCGTCATCGACTACGGGCTGATGTGGTGGCCCGGCTGGACCGAGGGCTCGACCGCCGACGGTGCCTATGCCGCGATCGGCATCCAGGGGCAGAACGTCTACATCAACCCGACGAGGAACGTGGTCATCGCCACGCACATGGCGCAGCCCAAGCCGCTTGGGAAGGAGCCAATCGACCCGATGGCGTTCTTCGACGCCGTGGTCGCCGCGCTCAACTGAGACATCCGCCGAGGCGGCGAGCGGAGCTCAGGTCCGGGAGCGAGGCGGAGTCCGCAAGTCGGGCTTCGCCATATCCAGGACAAGGGCGTCGTCCCCTCGGCACCGCAACGAGTCCGGCACCGGTGTCAAGCTCGGCGGCGTGTTCCCGAAATGAGGGTCGAGAGGCAGAAGAGGACTGCCACCACGCAGACGATGGTCGGGCCTGTCGGCGTGTCGAGCATGTAGGACGCGCGCAGCCCGCCCCACGCGGAGAGCATCGCGACGCCCGACGCGATGGCGGCCATGGCCTCGGGCGTGCGCGAGAACGGGCGCGCAGTGGCCGCGGGAATGATGAGCATGGCGGTGATCAGCAGGACGCCCACGACCTTGATCGCGACCGCCACGACCACGGCGAGCGCGAGCGTCAGGACGAGCTGCTCCCGTTTCGGCTGGATGCCGGCGGCGCGGGCGAGGTCGGGGTTGAGCGTGGCTGTCAGCAGCGCCGACCAGCGCCAGGCGACAAGGGCCAGCACGACGGCGGCGCCGCCCCATATGACGGCGAGGTCGGCGCGGGACACCGCCAGGATATCTCCGAAGAGATAGGCCATTATGTCGATGCGGACGTTGGTAAGGAACGACACCCCCACCAGCCCGAACGCCAGCGCCGAGTGCGCCATCACGCCGAGGAGCGTGTCCATCGCGTAGCCCCGCCCGGTCAGGATCGTCACCACCGTCGCCATGACGAGCGCGACCACCAGCGCCCCGGCGAAGACCGGCAGCGACAGGGCAAGGGAGAGCGCGACGCCCAGGATGGCCGCGTGGGCGGTCGCGTCGCCGAAATACGCCATCCGGCGCCATACGACGAAGCAGCCGAGAGGTGCCGCCGCCAAGGCCGTGCCGACGCCGGCGAGCGCGGCGCGGACCATGAAGTCGTCGAGGATCATTCGGCGGCGTCCTGCCCGCGGTGGTGGTGGTGATCGTGGTGGTGCCGGTAGAGCGCGAGTGCCCCTTGCGTGCCCTCGCCGAAGAGCGCGCGATAGACTGGCGCCTCGGCCACGACTTCGGGCGCGCCCTCGCAGCAGATATGGCCGTTGAGGCAGATGACGCGGTCGGAGGCGCTCATGACGACGTGCAGGTCGTGGCTGACCATGAGCACGGCGCAGCCCGTCTCGGCCCGCACCGCCGCGATGCGGCGGTAGAAGGCGCCGGCGCCGGGTTGGTCGAGGCCCGCCGCCGCCTCGTCGAGGATCAGGAGGTCCGGCTTCTCGAGCAGCGCGCGGGCAAGGAGGACCCTCTGGAACTGCCCGCCCGAGAGCGCGGACATCTGTCGCGTGCCGGTGCCGGGGACGCCCGCGCGGTCCAGCGCCTCCTCGGCGGCTCGCGCCGTCACGCGCCGCGGCAGGCCGAGAAAGCGCGTGACAGACATCGGCAGCGTCGGGTCGAGCACCAGGCGCTGCGGCACATATCCGATGCGCAGCCCCGGCATCTTTTCAATGCGACCGGCGGAGGGTCCCACACCGCCCAGAAGCGCGCGGAGGAGCGTCGACTTACCGGACCCGTTCGGGCCGACGATCGTGACGATCTCCCCACGCGCGATGCGGAAATCCACACCTTCGAGGACCAGTGTCTCTCCGTAACGGACCGTCAGTCCGGTGGTCTGGACGAGGGACTCGTTCATGCGGCGTTCCGCTCGACGCATCGGGGGCACAACCCCTCGGCTTCCCGCACGGTGCGCTCGATGATGAAGCCAGTCCGCTTGGCGGCGCGGCCGAGTTCGCCCGCCTCCGGATCAGTATCGGCCTCTACGACGCGATCGCAGGAGCGGCAGATCAGGAAGGCGGGCGTGTGCCGATCCTCGGTGCGGGTGCAGGCGATGAAGGCATTGAGCCGCTCGATCCGATGCGCGAAACCGTGCGTCACGAGGAAGTCGAGGGCGCGATAGGCGACGGGCGGCTGCGAGCCGAGCCCTTCCTCACGCAGCTTGTCGAGGATCTCGTAGGCGCCCATCGCCTTGTGCTCGCGGAGCAGGATCTCGAGCACGCGCCGCCGGCTGGGGGTGAACTGGAGCTTGTTTGCGGTGCAATGTCTCTCAGCCGCCGCCATCGCGTCGGCCATGCAGCCCGCGTGATCATGTGCGCCGAACACCTCGACCTGCTCGCGCACCCTCTCCTCCGGACCAGCTCTTGAAATGTTATACAGTATCGCATAGAGCTTCGTCAACGTTATATAATTACAGGAGGTGCTGGTGTCCATTCGTCTGCGTCGTGCCATTGCCGGATTGGCGCCTCTTGTCGGCGCCGCGTTTTCCGCCGCTACCGCCTCGGCAGAGGTGCCGAGCGTCGCGACGGACATCGCGCCGGTGCATTCGCTCGTCGCCCGCGTCATGGACGGGCTGGGCGAGCCATCCCTCGTGGTCGATCCTGGCGCCTCGCCGCATGGCTATTCCATGCGTCCGTCCGAGGCGCGCGCGCTGAGCGAGGCGGATGCTGTCTTCTGGATCGGCTCCGAACTGGAACCGTGGCTCGAGGATGCGATCGCCAACCTCGCACCGGATGCCGTGTCTGTCGCGCTGCTCGATGCGCCCACGACGACCGTGCTCGAGTTCCGGACGGGCGCCACCTTCGCCGAGCACGCGCACGAAGAGCACGAGGAGGAACAGGACCACGAGCAGGGGCATGATCCTCATGCCTGGCTCGATCCAGAGAACGGCAAGGCGTGGCTCGAGGTGATCGCGGATGAGATGGGGCGCCTCGACCCGGAGAACGCCGCGGCCTACGCAGCGAACGCCGAGGCGGGACACGCGGAGATCGAAGCCGTCGAGGCCGAGATCGAGCGGCTCATCGCTCCCGCCCGCGGGATGGACTTCATCGTCTTCCACGATGCCTACCATTACTTCGAAGCGCGCTTCGGAATTCAGGCCGCGGGAGCGATCTCGCTCAGTGACGCAAGCGATCCCAGCCCGGCGCGGGTCGAGGCGGTGCGCGAGACGGTGACGGAACTCGGTGTAACGTGCGTCTTCTCAGAGCCGCAGTACAACCAGGCGCTCGTCCGTACGGTGACCGAGGGAACACGGGCGCGCTCCGCCGTCATCGATCCGCTCGGTGTCGGGCTCGAGAGCGGGCCTGACTTCTACCCGCAGCTCCTGCGCTCGGTGGCGGAGGAGATGGTTGGCTGCGCGGAGTAACTGACGTCGCGACGTCGCGACCGCGCCGGGGGTGCAGCGGCTACTCGCCGGACCTGCGGCGAAGGTTTCTCGGCCGACGATTCTGGTTTCCCTCGGCCGCTGATTGCCGTCAGGTCTCCAGCTTCAGGACGACGTCGTCGCCGATGCGCAGGATCGTGAGCGCCGCCGGCTCCTGCGCGGCCACCTCTGCCTCGGGGTCGGGATCCTGTCGCACGGTGCCGTCCGCGTTGCGGAACGACGCGTTGAGGCCGAGTTGCCGGAGTGCCGCCTCCGCCTCTGCGGCGGTGCGGCCGCCGAGGTCGGGCACGACGCGCAGCTCGTCCGCGCCCTGCGGTGCGGGGATCGGGACGATCTTGAAGGTCACCTTCGCCGAGACGTCGGCGGTGTAGCCGAACTGGTTCTGGTACGCCGCGTCGACAGGTGTCGCGTAGAGCTTGGAGCCGAGGCGCGCGTTCAGGCCGATGCGGAGCGGCACCGCCCGTACTGCGGGCGTCGCGAGGGCCGGAGCCGGCCGCGTCGCCTGCGCGCCGGCGGCGCCGGCCGCGCCCTGTCCCAACCGCAGCGCGACGCGCACCTCGCCTGTCGTATCCGGCAGCGCGTAGAACGTCGGGCGGTAGCCGATCTCCTGCAGGAGGCGGATCTTCGCGTCGTCGTTCTCGGCGTAGATATCGAGCACCGCGGCCAGCGAGGCTTCGTCGAGAGCGTTCTGCGCTTCTGCCACCCCGCGACCCACCGCAGCAATGACGTCGCCGAGTGGCGAGGCCACGACATCGTTCACGAGCGACTTTATGGTGGTCATGGACTCCCGATCCCTCTCATGCGGACGCGACGCCGAAGACGACGAGGACGTCGCTGCCGTGCGCGACGCTCTCGCCGGCGCGCGGATGCTGCATCAGTGCCTGACCCGGCGTGCCGCTGCCCGCGGGAAGCGTCTGCTGCGCGACCGCGAGCTTCAGTCCGATCGAGCGCAGCACCCTCTGGGCCGCCGCCGTGGTGAGGCCGCCGACGTCGGGCACAGTGACCCCACTCGTTGGCCGCTCCGCCTGCGCGTCGGCGTGCATTTCAGCGCTGAAGCCGGAGCCGTCCCTGACGTCGTCGCCCATGACGATCGCGCTGCCGTCTTCGCTGAGGCGGCCGCGGACATCAATCTTGACCGCGCCGAGGCGGAAGGGGACCGCCTTCGACTTCATTTCGGCGTTGGCGTCGGCGAGTTTCGTCCCGAGGCCCGCAACGACGGAGGTCACGGGTGCCGTCACCCGCTTCTGCGCCTCGAACGTCGCGACTTTCTTCTCCGCGATGTCGGCGCGCTCGACCTCCGTGGAGAGGCGGCTCGCCAGCTCGTCGTTCCGGGCCTTCGCAAGGTTCAGCTCGTTCGTCCTCGACAGGAGCTGCTGGTCCTTCTGGACGATGAGGTTGTCCTTCTCGATCATGATGCCCTTCAGCGTGTCGACCTCGCGTGGGATGGCCGCCGCGATATCCGCTGCGGGCTTCACCACGACCTCGTCGCGGAGCCGCGGCGAACCGGCTTCCGCGACCTCAACCGCCGGTGTGGTGTTGAGGACGAGGCCGCCGAGCGGTACCCGGTTGCGGGAGACGGCGTCACGCAGCACCGCGTTCCGGTCGAGGTTCCTCAGCATGATGTGCTGGTTCAGCCCCGCCCGCCGGGGCACGCCCGCAACGGCGTCCGGGCTTCCGGAAAAGCTCTCCTCGACGGCGGGGCGGGAGTAGGCGCTTTCCTCGAGCCGTTCGATCTCGCCGAAGTCCACGAACAGGATGCGCCTGCGGCCATCGTAGCGCACCATGCCGCCGGCAGAGAGGACGCGCGGCGCGGGCTGGCCTTCCTCGATGAGACGGAGCGCCGGGGCGACCCCCTCGATGCCGAGCTGGGCCGGGTCGAGGTCGATCTGCAGTCGTCCGTCGCCGGCCGTCTCGCTGCGCGCGATCTCGAGCCAGGTGCCGCCCTCGATGCGAAAGAGCTCGAGCGTGACGACGTGGCCGGCCGCCGGCTCCTCCTCATCGCCAAACAGGCGCGCGGTGATCAGAATGCGCTTCATCAGCCGATGCCCTTGCCGGTGGTGAGGCGGATCATTTCGGGGCCGAGTTCCGCGGTCACCACCACCCGCGCATTCGACTGCAGCCCGGCGCCGAAGGTGATCGTGGTGATGGCGGTGCCGTCCTCGCCGGTCGTCAGCACAGCGGCGCCGAAGCCGACCTCACCTGCGATGCGCGGGTTCGTGATGCCTGCCGCCTGAGAGAGCGCGGTTGAGGCGGCCACCTCCACGTTGAGCTGCACTTCCGCGCCGGCGAGGAGCTCGCCGGCCGTCGTCGCCGCGGTCACCCGCAGCTCGCGTTCCGCGCCGGAGCCCGTGATCTGCGCCGAGAGGACGGGGAGCGGCAGGCCCTCGCCCGGCGGAATCGAGACGAAGCGCCCGGTGATGCGGGACGTCACCTCGCGGGCAGCCTCGCTCGACGTGACCGGCGCGAAGATGAGGCGCATGCCGCCCGAGGACTTGGTCTCGGTGACGAGGCGGAAGCCGATCTCGAAGTCGAGGTACGGGATGCGGTACTGCGGTACCGGTCGGCCGAACCCGTCGAGCGGTGGCGTCGCACTGAGCTCCTCCTGGGCCTCGCGCAAGCTTTCCGCCATGCCGACGATCAGGCTCTCCAGCGTGTCGGCGATGAAGGCCCCGTCGCTCATCGCCTCGGGCCCTCCATCTCGGCGCGGCGGGCGCGCCCGGCCTCCTGCGCGCGCTCCTGCCGGCGGCGGTCGCGCGCCTCCTCGGCCTGCGCCTCGCGCCGCCGCTCGAGCGCGCGGCTACGGTTCCGCATCATGCGCTCGAAGAGGTCGCCCGAGCCGCCGAACTCGGTCGAGAGGCGGCGGTCGCGCTGTGTGGCGTAGGACGAGAAACGGTCCATCGGCGCCGTCACCTGCCGCTCGCGCGCGATCCAGCCCGCTTCGATCTTGTCGGCCATCCGCTTCGGCGCGTCGAGGGCCGCGTTCGCCTTGTCGAGCCGCGCGCCGACCTTGTCGAGCGTGTCGCCGCCCACGCCCTCGCGGACGGCGGCGCGGTCGGCCTCGCTCACGCCCTCCGCGGCAAGCCGGCGGTCGAGGTCGGCAAGCTGGTCCCGCGCATCCGACACCTGGCGACCCACGTCCCGCAGCGGGCGCCCGACCTCCTCCGCCTGCGCCTGGACGCGCCGCAGGGGGTCGACAGGCGCGCTGCGGGCGGCCCGGCTGCGGCCCGCGATCCTCTCGCGGCCTTGGCGCAGCTGTCCGAGCGCCGGCAGCCCGAGACCCGAACGCGCGTCTCGGCCGAGCGCAGTGCCCTCCGGCAGGCCCGCCTCCATCCGCTGCGCGAGCGGCGTGTCGGCGAAGCCGGGCAGGGGGGACGAACCGCCGCCGGGCGTCTGGCCGGCGCGGCGCAGCGCGTCCTGGCGCTGCCGCAGCGCGGCCTGCCGCGCGTCGAGCTCGCGCTGCTGCGCCTGCCGCTCCGCGAAGGTCATCACCTGGAAGCGGGCCACCCGTGCGGCGTCTTCGCTGCCGGGCGCGCCGGTGAGGCCGCGCAGCCGCCGCTCCAGCGCCTCGCGCTGCGCCAGCAGGTCGCCCAGGCGGCTCTGCGGCGCCAGCTCCGCGGCGCGGCGAAGGTCGCCGTCGCCCGCCGCCGCCGGAGAGCGCGGCGGGGCCGCAGGCGTCGCCTGCTGACCGGCAAGGTCGCGCCAGCTGCGCCGGGTCATCGCGTCATCCTTCCTCTTCGACGGTGGAGGCGATCATCGCTCGGATGCGCTCTTCCAGGATCGCCGGCGCCGGCACCGGAACGAGCTTCGTGCGCATCAGCGACGACCCCTCGGCCGAATACTGGTACTTGGCCGAGTAGGACGCCGAGACCGAACTGACCCGCATCTTGGCCGAGGCCGAGAAGAAGCCGACCTTGCCCGTGACCGACGCGTTCACGGTGGTCGACGAGCGCGAAATGTTGGTTTCGCGCGAGGCTGAGATAGACAGCTTCAGCTCAATCAGCGTGTCGACGAACTGGTAGAAAGTCGGCACGAAGCCGAGCTCGAGCAGCGAGTACTCGTTGCCATCGCCGAGCTTGACCAGCACCGTCCGCTCCGGCGTGCCGGACGGCGCGGGCGGCGGCTGTCCCGGCTCGGGCTCCGGGTCGGGCATGTAGCCCGCCATCATCCGCGCGATCTTGAGCGAGACGAGGTCGAGCTCGTACTGCGCCTCGGCGATGCCGATCCCGAGAAGCCGCACCATCTCGGGGAAGGGCGTGTTGGTCATCTCCGTGCTGACGGACATCTCTCGTTCCTCCTGTCAGGCGCCCGCCATCAGCCGTTCGTCAGACCGAACTCCGTCCGCCGCTTCTCGAGGTTCGCCTCGCGCCGCGCCTCCTCGGTCTGCATGAAGGACTGGATCCGGTCCTCGAGCGCTGTCGGCACCGGCACCGGCACGATCTTGGTCCGCAGGATCGAGGCGCCCTCGGCGGAGTACGAGTACTTGTTGGCGTAGGTCGCATCCACTTGGCTGGTAGCGACGTCGCGGCTGTAGCTTGACGACCGGCTCGTGCCCCAGAAGCTGCGCTTGCGCCGGCTCGAACTGTCGACTGACGAGTCTCGATTGCGCCGGGTGTGTGTGTACTCGCTCGTCCGCGTGATCTTGATGGCGATCTTCACCTCGATGATCGTGTCGACGAACTGATAGAAGGTCGGCGCGAAGCCGAGCTCCATCATCGACAGGCGCGTCGGCACCCGAATCTCGAGCCGCTTCTGCTCGTCCGTCATCCCGTCGATCATGCTCTGACCGTCGGTTCCCGTGATGTTGATGCCGTGAAGCTGCTGTGCCACCTTCTTGACGAGGTCGAGGAGCTTGACCGCCTCGGTCTCGTCAAGCGCGCCCGTCACCGCGTCGTCCATGATCGCGTAGGCCACCGCCTCGGCCAGCGTCATGTACTCGTAGCCGAAGAACACCCGGCTGTCGTCGAAGGTAACGTTGCCCTCGGCGTCGTAGACGGTGGTGAGGCCGCCCATCATCTCGGCGGTGTTGATCGAGTTCTCGTCCAGCTTGGCCTGCCCGTCCGCGATCGCGAAGGCCATCTGCCGGATCATGTCCCCCATCGGGACGTTCAGAAGTTCCTGTCCGATCGACATCCTTGACTCTCCTGTCCTTCGGCGGACGCGGCCGGCGCCCTATTGAATGTCCTGCTGGTATTCGCGCTTGAGCAATTCGAGGAAGATTTCGGGGGGCGGCAGCGAGACCAGCCGCGCCGCGAGCGACGACATGCCTTCGGCCGAGACACTGAACTTGCGCGCGTACCCGACGTCGATCGAGGCGGCGGCCATGAAGACGCCGTACTGCACGCCGGCCTGCACTCCGACGTTGATCGACGTCTCGGTCGACTCGGAGATCTGGAAGCTGAGCTTCGCTTCCACCGTCGCCTCGGTGAAGGCATAGAAGCTCGGCACGAATCCGAGCGAGAGCAGGTTGTAGGTCTTGTCGCCGATCTCGACCTCGGTCTCGGACATCGTCTTCGCGATCTCGACCGAGTTCGTGTCGAGCGCCATCTGCGCCTGCGCGACCGCCACCCCCAGACGCTCGATGATCTGCGGCAGCGGCGCCGACAGCAGCGAGCGGACGACCTGCGGCGTCTCGGCCATCGTCAGCCCTCGTTGTCCTGCCGCAGGTATTCCTTGATCGTCTCAAGGAACTGCGGCGGCGCCGGGATCGAGACGAGCCGTGCCGAGATCGCGGAGTTGCCGGTGACGTTCATCTCGAACTGCCGACCGAAGCGCACATCGACCGAGGCGCCGACGGCGACGGTGCGGTTGCCCGTGTTCTGCCGCGTCAGGCTGGAGGTCGACGTGCGGGTAAACTCGCGCTTGATCGACACGCCGTCGCGGCCGCTGAGCTGGATCTGGCGGTTCTCCGCCGTGAGCAGCGTGACCTTGAAGGGCGAACTCTTGCCGAAGACCGTCACGATGTTGCCATCGGCCGAGGCCTGATAGTCGACGCTGGCGTTGCCGTTGATGTCGTCCCTCAGGTTGACGGCGTAGGCTTCGGCCGAGCCGGAGGCGTGCCCGCCCGCAGCGGAGCCCGAGAAGGGGAAGTCGGTGCCGTCGATGGTGCACTTCATCCCCGACAGCGAGAGGGCCTGCGTGGCGAGCAGGAAGATGAAGCCGTTGCCGGTGCTGCCCGGCGCGCGGCGGTCGGGGTCGATGCCGCTCATCGCCTGCGCGGCGGTATTCGACTTCACCGAGAGCCAGTGCGGGCGCCCGGGAATGCGGACATCGACGCGCCGGAAATTGACGTTTGCGCGCGATCCTCCGGCAGTGACGTCCGCGTTCGCATCCGCCGCTCCAGTCGACGGCGTGATCTTAACGCGCGCGGGATCCGCCCCGTAGCTCTCGAGGATCGCCTTGATCTCCGCCGCACGACGGTCGCCCAGCCGGCGGTTCTCCTGATCCGAGATCGCTTGGCCGCCGGGATAGCGTTGTGCGTCCGCGTATCCCTGAACGGTGATCGCGAGATTCCTCGCGCGTGCGACGAGGGCGATCAGCTTCAGGCGGCTGCGGTCGCCTGTGTTGTCCACCGGTCCGTCGGGATTTGTCTCCTGGAAGTGGTGCAGGCCCGTGGCGAAATTGACCGTGACGAGCGGGCTCGTGGGGGACGCCAGCAGCGTCGTGTAGCCCGCTGCCTGCACCTGCGCCTCCACATGCGCGGCATAGGTGTCGAGATCCCCCTGGGCAGTGGTGGCGATGGTCGTGGTACCATTGAAGACGTAGCTCGTATCAGCGTTCGCATCGATCTGGATGATCGCGAAATCGCTCGCGGAACCGAGGAAGGCGACTGTGTTGGACGTCGTGTGCACGCGGTCGGGCGGAGCATCGGTGGTGATGGTGAAGGTCCTAGGCGTCGGCTCGTAGAGCAGCCGCGGCACTCCTGCCGAGGCGTCCGACCTTACCGCTTCCTGCAGCGCGCGGATCCGGGTCAGGGGATCGCCGCCCGACAGCTGGAACTCGCGCCCGCCGATCGAGACGGCGCCGGTCGAGGCGGACTGAATCTCGATCTCGGCCGTGCGCTCGCGGCTGACCTCGGTGGACCCGCTCTCGGTCGAGGTCGTGCTCTCCGAGCGGTTCTCGTCGCTGGTCGAGGTGTCGCTGAATGAGCCGGACAGGTTGACGCCGACGCTGAGGTCCTTCTCGACCCGGAGCGACAGCTGCATGGAGCAGCTGATGTCGGCGTGCTGATAATGATAGAAGGCCGGCGACAACCCGAGGTCGAGGAGCGAACGGCCGTCGAGCCCTTCGCGCGGGCGGATGAACTCGCCGATCTGGTCGACGGAGTTTTCGTCCAGCGCGCGCTGCGCCTCGGCGATCGACAGTCCCAGCGCCTTGATGAAGTCCGCGACGCTGGCCTCTGCGAGCACCTCGCCGGGCGTCATGTTCTCGATGTCGGGCATCTCGGTCGTCCTCTCGAATGGGTCCACGCAGCGGCGCGGGGTCAGCGGGCGTGCTGCGCGGCGGCCTCCCCTCTGCCGCGCGTGCGCGGCTTGGGTAGCGGGCGTGCCCGGTCGGCGTCGACTTGGCCGGGGCGGACGGTGAAATAGCGCTGGCGCCGCTGCAGTTCGGTCAGGCGGCGAACGTCGGGGCGCAGCCCGCGGCGCAGCCACCCGAGCACCGTCTCGCTGACCGGCAGCGTGGCGGTTCCGGCCTCCGCGACGGCGGCCTCGAGCGCAGCCTGGCCTTCGGCCGGATCGCCGCGCTTGATCAGCGCAATCCCCTTGCGCTCAAGGATGCTGCCGCGGTCGCGCCGCTGCAGTGGATTACTGACGCCGATCTCGCGGTAGTGCGCCTCGGCCCGCTCGCAGAAGGCGATCACGTCGCCGTAGTGGCCGGCGAGTTCCAGGCTCTCTAGCGCGCACTGGGTGTAGTGGCGGAAGAAGACCTCGGGCGCACGGGACGAAACGGCGAGGCGAAGCGCCTCGCGGTAGTGGCGCAGCGCCTCGACATGATCCCCGGCGAGCGCCGCGGCCTTGCCGGCCTCGGCAATCCCGAGGTGCATCTCGTGCGCACTGGCTGCGGCGGGGCGCGTCATGCCGCCTCGGCCGCTTCAAAAAGCATTGCCTCGATGCCCTGCGCCGCGAGCGCTTCGCGCAGGAGACGCGCCTGGAGCTCCGGCATGAGGTAGGGCAGTCGGATCGGCAGCGGCCGCGCACTCAGCCCTTCCGCCTCGGCTCCGAGCACGGAGAGCGTCCGCGCAAGACGCGAGCGAGAGGGCGCCGAAGTGACCTCAACGCCGAGGTGCAGGAAGGTCATGAGATCGGCCCGCACTTCGAGGTTCGCCTGCGCCAGCGCGGTCATCGTCCCGGCGAGCGCCTCGTTCGGCAGCGCTTCGATGACCGTGATCGGGAGTGCCTCGAAGAGCCGTGGCAGGACCGTCTCGGGAATGCCTGCGACCGAGGCGAGCGTCGCCAGCGCCTCGGGCGTCGGCGCGCCGCCTGTCAGCACAACGTCGAAGCGGAGGAAATCGCGGTTGATGACCCGCAAGGCCGCGACGCGGTGATGGGCCGCCCAGATTGCGTCGGCCGCGGCACGATCGAGACCGGTCAGGAGACAACCACGCTCTGCGAGCGGCGTGTGCCCTCGGCGCCTCAGCTGCCCGAGCAGACGCGTCCGCGACGCCGCATCTCCGTCGCCGAGGAAGACGTCGTAGGTGGCGGTGTCGGGATCGGACGCCAGGAGGTCCGCGCCGTCGCCGAGCCGCTCCCGCAGCGCCGCGACCGTCGCGCCGCTGACCTGTCCCAGAACGACGCCCGGCTGCTGCGCGATAAGCCGAGCCGCGCCGCCCGCATCGATGCCCAGGAACGTGCCCAGCGACTCGGTAATCGCCGAATGGCGGCCAGTGTCGGTGATATGGAGCGCGACGTCGAAGAGCGGCTCCTTCGCCGGCGGAGGGGCCGCCTCATCCTCGACGCAAGCTTCGCAGCCGACGTCGCGAAGCAGCTCGGCCATGCGATGCGCGATCTCTGGCTGCAGACCGTCGACGAGTATGGTGGGAGCCCGGTAAAGCGCCGCCATCACCCTTTGGACCGGCACCCCGAGCCCGATTGCAATGGAGGCGGCCTGACCCGGAGTCGCCGTGCCGATCGATGTGACGGTGACGCGGCGCTCGCAGCCGGATCTTTCCGTCACGGCCGTGGAAATCGCTTTTCCCATCCCGTCTCCGAAATGGCTAGAGAAAGAAAATGGACAGCGGCAATTGCCGGTGGTGCGGTCTAATAAACTATCAGCTTCAGATGGTACCAGAGTGCCGGTTTTTGGCAAGCGCAGACTTACGCAGGGTCAGGCGGCTCTCGCCCTCACCAGATCGCCGCAGCGCCGCGGCCGTCGGCGCCGGATTGCGAAGCTGTTGGCTCTGCGACAGCCATTGCGGCGAACGGCTGTGGCGTGCAGGCAGCGATGGGTCAGACTGAGAGGCATGCGATGCTGCCGTGGCACCAACTCGGATCGGCGATGACGCCGGAGGGCACAATCCTGCGCCTGATGCGCCGCGGCGACGAATTCTCGATCCGGCTCGACGGAGGGAACGAGCTGATGAACAGCCGTCTTAGCGGGTCGGAGGAGGCGCTGGCGACGCTCGCCATCGAGCAACTTTCCGATCGCTTCGCATCGCGGCTGCTCATCGGCGGGCTCGGCATGGGGTTCACGCTCCGCGCGGCGCAGGCGATGGTCGGTCTCGAGGCGCATCTGGTTGTCGCCGAGATCGTGCCGGAACTGGTCGACTGGGCCACGGGGCCGATGTCCGCGCTCTTCGGCGACAGTCTCGCCGATCCGCGAGTCGAAGTGTGCGTATCTGACGTTGCGGTGCAGATCCGCGAGGCGGCGGGAACCTACGACGCCATTCTACTCGACGTGGACAACGGCCCCGACGGACTCACCCGGCCGGGCAACGACGCGCTTTACAGCGAGCGGGGACTAACAGCGGCGCGTCGGGCGCTGGCGCCCGGGGGCGTGCTCGCCGTCTGGTCCGCCGCGCCACATCGCGACTTTACCCGTCGGCTCCAGAAGTGCGGCTTCGATGTCCGCGTGGTACAGGCGCGTGCCGTGCGCGGGAAACGCGGCGGACGGCACACGATCTGGCTCGCAAAGCTCGCTTAGCCAGAAGGCGCCGCGAAGAACGCCTGAAGCTTGGCCGAACGACGTGCTCTTGCCATCCTGCATTCCAGATCAAGCGGCGGTTTAGGACCTGCATCTGACCTCGTCCTGAAGTGTAGGGCGGTTCGCGTCGACGTGGTAGCGTGGCGGCGCAGCCGACAGCGATGCCGTCGCCCGCAAGTGCCTGAGGCAACCGGCCTTCGGGAGCACGTTCCACGAAAATCTGGAGGAGGACCACTACATGACGTTGCAAGCCAAGCCCGACTCGCTGATGCGACTGAGCGCGGCAGTCGCCGCACTTCTCTGTCTCGGGTTATCGCCGTCCGTGGCACAAGAGACGCCCGACGCTGCTGAGGAGGCGGACACGGTGGATCAGGCCGCCGTGTCCGGCGCGGCCGGGACGCGAACCCGCTATCTGAATCCCGTCATCGAGCGACTAGCCAACGGGCAGCCATTCATCGGCGTCAGCACCGCAAATCTCTCGCCCGAGCACGCCAAAGCGCTGGCGCAGGCGCCAATCGACTATGTCTACGTCGATTTCGAGCACAACCCGATGGACATGAGCGAGCTCTACCGCTTCTCGCTCGCCACCATCGACCGCGCCGCGATTCACGAGCGCGGCAACCTGCAATCCGACATCGCAATATTCGCGCGCTTCCCGCCATACGGTCGTGAGCAGGTGGAATGGATTTCGAAGCAGGCTCTCGATCTGGGGCTCATGGGAATCATCTTCAACTCGATCAACAATGCCGAGGAGGCTGAATTCGCGGTGCGGACGATGCGCTATCCGCCTAGGCGTGACGCCGAGATCCCCGAGCCCGCGGGACTGCGCGGCTGGTCCCCCGGCAATGCCACCTGGCTCTGGGGCATCCCGTCATCGGAATACGCCGAGGTCGCGGACGTATGGCCGCTGAACCCGGACGGTGAACTCTTGGCCATAATGATGGTGGAGACGGCGGAGGGTCTGGAGAACGTGGATGCGATCGCTTCGACGCCCGGAGTCGGCGCGATCTTTGTAGGGGCGTCCGATCTGTCGCGGTCCTTGGGCGTTTCGAGCAGCTCCCCGGAAATCGACGAGGCGCGTGCGACGATTCTGGAGGCCTGCCTCGCGCACAACGTGGCCTGCGGCGAGTCGATCGCGGCCGGAGAAATGGCGGAGCGGATCGAGGCCGGGTGGATGATGCTGAACCTCGGGGGCGCGAGCGGAGGGCTGGGCCCCAACAATGCCGCCGCTCTGGAAGCCGCGGAAGAGGCCATTCCCGAGCGTTGAGATGCCTGCGGGGCATGCGGTGTCGGTGCGCATCCCCGCAGCCCTGGTCTTGCGAAAAGCGTGAACTGATAGACTGCGCGGCGGGGGCTCCCTCCGCCGCGCCTTGGCTGAAAGACTAGTTGGAAGGCTCTACAAGTTCGAATTTCTGTATGCGCTGTCCCGTATTGACCTCGGTCGTGTAGACGTTGCCCGCCTGGTCGATGGCGATATCGTGCACGACGTGGAACTGGCCCGCATTGCGGCCCGGCCGACCGACGCGAGCGACCGTCTCCGCCGCCTCGCGGTCGGCGATGCGCATCTCGTTGTTCGATCCGTCGACCATGATGACGAACCGTTGCTCGGGGTCGTTCGAAAGAACCAGGTCCGAGACCGAGCCGCTGAGGAGCGTATCCCGCTCGTAATATGCCTCGTTCACGAACGTGCCGTCCTTCTCGAACACCTGATAGCGGTTGTTCACGCGATCGCAGACGAAGACACGGTTCTCTGCCGACAGCCTGACGCAATGGACCGGGCTGCCGAACTGCGGCGCGTCGCCCGTCCGCGGATCCTCGGGCGGCGTCACGCTGTCGTCGGGCTGGTTGCCATAGGCGCCCCAGTGACGCTTGTACTCTCCGGTTTCGCTGTCGAAGACGATGACGCGGCGGTTGCCATAGCCGTCGGCCACGTAGACCTCGTTCGCCTCCTCGTCGACGTCGAGGTCCGCCGGACGGCCCAGGTTTTCGGTATCGTTGCTGCCCTGGTTCGCGCCGGGTGCACCGATCTGCATGAGGAACTCGCCCTCGGGTGTGAACTTCAGGATGTGATTGTCGTCCTCGGCATTGCCGCCGATCCAGACGAAGCCCTCGTCGTCGACATGGATGCCGTGCTCGTTTGCCGGCCAGTCGTATCCCTCGGCCGGACCGCCCCAGGCGTCGACCAGATTGCCCTCCGGGTCGAACGCCACCACTGGCGGCGCGGGATAGCAGCACTTGTTGATCGGCGGGTCCTGCGTCACCCCGACCTCGCGATCACTCAGCGAGCGCGGCCGGTGCAGGAACCAGATGTTCCCGTCCGGCCCGACGTCGGCGCCGGAGACCTGCCCGAGCACCCAGTTGTTGGGCAGCGGCTTTGGCCAGAACGGATCGACGCGGTAGTGCGGAACGCCCTCTGCATCGACGCCTTCCTCGACTTCGGTGCCCTGAGACATCACCACTTGCTGCTCCGTCGGGATGTCGCGTGGCGAATAGTCGGTGATGGACTGCGCGGCAGGAGGGACCTCCTCCTGCGCCGCCGCGAATGGTGCGTGACAGACTGCCATCGCGAGGATCCCGGCGCCCAGAACGGGCCGGATCGTGAGCCGCTTTGTCATGGTACTCCTCCCAAGATGCCGATCAACGCCAGTCCGGCGTGATCTTCGCTAGCGTCGCACAACTTGCAGAATGCGTCGACGCTTCAGTGGGCGATTGCTCCAGGCGCGATTATCGACAAAGTGGATTGACCGGCGCGATTTTTCGATGATCAATTGCGCGAGAAACAACAAACGACAACGGGGAGGAACGATGCGGCTGTTCTATGCGGACGATTACAGGCTCTGCGTGCTCGCCAACGAGCAGGCCATCGACATCACACCGCTCGTCGAGGATCTGCCGCATCTGCGGCGCGAGGATCTCATGGCGGCGCTGATCGCCAACTTCGACAGCTATCGAGACAGGATCGCTGCGCACGTTGCGGAGGCGAGCGGCCCGCCGGTGAGCTCGGTCCGTGTCCGCGCCCCGCTGCCGCGGCCGCGCAACATCGTCTGCATGGCGACGAACTACCTGGAGGATGGCACGCTGTCCGAGCCGAAGCCGATCAACGCGTTCCACAAGGCGCCCAACGCCGTCATCGGACCCGACGACACGATGGTTCTGCCCGACGTGCCCGCCAGCAACTTCGAGTGCGAGGCCGAAGTCGCCGTGATCATCGGCAAGCGCGCCGCCAACGTCGGCGCCGACACGGCGATGGATCACGTCTTCGGCTATGTACCCTTCCTCGACGGCTCGGCCCGCGGGCTGCCGCCGGATCGCAACGTCTTCTTCCAGGGCAAGTCGCGCGAGACATTCGCGCCGATGGGTCCGTGGATCGTCACCGCCGATGAGGTCCAAGATCCGTACGACATCCCGATCAGGCTCTGGGTCAACGGCGACCTGAAGCAGAGCTTCAACACCTCGGACATGGGGCACAACATCGCCCGCTGCATCGAGTGGGCCAGCAGCATCCATGCGCTCGAGCCTGGCGACGTCCTCGCCACCGGGACGAACCACCGTGGCCTCAGCAGCATCCAGGATGGCGACAGGGTCGAGCTGGAATGCGGCGGCATCGGGCGGCTCTCCATCTCGATCCGCGACGAGCTGAAGCGGACCTGGCCGCGCGAGACGCGTCTCGAGCGGCAGGAGAAGGGGCTCGAGGCGCTACCGCCGCAGAGTTCGGGCAAGTACGCGTCCGAGCCGGCGGCGTAGGAAGTGCGGGCGCGGGGAGGGCGCCCGCACTTCGGCAAAAAAAACCGAAAGGGAGGAAAGCAACATGACTGCAATGAGGACCTCAGGTCTCGGTGCGATTGCTCTTGGGTTGGCACTCGCCGGCCCGGTGGCCGCGCAAGACCTGGAGCAATACACCTACGTGTCGCCGAGCCCTTCGGCGATCAACTCGTATGTCGTCTTCGTAGCCATAGGCGAGGGCTATTTCGCGGACGAGGGACTCGAGATCATCCCGCAGGCGGTGAACGGTTCGTCGGCGATCCTTCAGGCGCTGGCTTCGGGTCAGGCGCAGTTCGGACGACCAGGGCCCGCGCCGGTGATCCTCGCCAACGCGCGCGGCGAAGAGATCGTGTTCATCTACAATTCGCTGCCGCGCAGCTCGTTCGGGATCCTCGTGCCGGAGGAGTCGGAATACCAGGAGCCTGACGAACTCGCCGGGAACGCGATCGGCGTCGGCACCGCCGACGGGGCCGAGGTGGGCTTCGCGCGGACCATCCTCAACGATTACGGCATGAGCGAGCCTGAGGACTACACATTCATCCCCGTGGGTGACGGTGGCACGGCGCTCGCCGGCCTGATGCGCGACGAGATCGTGGCCTATGTCGGCAGCACCGCCGACCGCGCGATCCTGACCTACCGCGGCATGCCGATGCGCAACATCACTCCGGAGCGGTTCCAGACGCTCTTCGGCAACGGCTACGCGGTGACGCGCGAGTTCCTCGAGGAGAATACAGAGGCTGTCGAGGGCTTCGGCCGGGCGCTGGTGCGGGCCAACAACTTCACGCGCGATCCAGCGAACCGCGAGCGTGTTCTCGAGCATCTGGCGGCGGGAAATCCGCAGGAGGGCGAAGACAAGGATTTTGCCAACGCGCTGCTCGACCAGGTGCTGGAGAACGGCATTCCGCACAACATGGAGAACGGCTGGGGCTACAACGACCCCGAGCACTGGCAGGAATGGCACGACAGCCTGGTTGCGAGCGGCGAACTGGAACAGCCGCTCGACGATCTCGAGAGCGTCTACACGAACCAGTTCATCGAAACATGGAACGCCGAGTGAACGCAGTTCCACACGAGACGGAGTCGGCCGCGCAGGACGCGCGGCCGATCTACGTGCTCACCGACGTCAGCAAGGTCTTTCCCAAGCGGAACGTCCATGCCCTTGACCACATCAACCTGACGCTGAGGGAAGGTAGCTTCTCTTCGGTCATCGGCGCGAGCGGGTGCGGGAAGTCGACGCTGCTCAAGATCATGGCGGGGCTGCAGCCGCCGTCGGAAGGCTCGGTCATGCTGGACGGCCGCCCGGTGCTCGGGACGCGGGACGACATCGGAATGATGTTCCAGCAGGCAACGCTTTTCCCGTGGCGCACCGTGATCGAGAACGTGGTGCTGCCGATCGAGATCCGCGACGGTAAGGCGGCGGCCCGCGCGGCGCATGACCAAGCGCGCGAGCTGCTGGGGATGGCGGGCCTGTCGAAATTCGCTGGCGCCTACCCAAACGAGCTTTCGGGCGGAATGGCCCAGCGGGCGGCGATCTGCCGAATGCTGGTCTCCAAACCCTCGGTGCTGCTCCTCGACGAACCCTTCAGCGCGCTCGACGAGCTGACGCGCGATTTCATGAACATGGAGCTCCAGCGAATCTGCATGGAGCGCAACGCGACCGTCTTCCTCGTCACCCACTCGATACCCGAGGCGGTGATCCTCTCCGACGTCGTCTACGTGATGTCGCCCCGCCCGGGACGTTTCGTCGAGGAAGTCGTGGTCAACCTGCCGCGGCCGCGGACGCTGGACATGATCACGACGCCACGGTTCGGCGCGCTCGTGGACCGAATCCGGGGCCATCTCGAAATGGGAGTACTCGAATGACCCATGTCTCTCCGGCCGACGAAGGGGTTCACATCGCCGCGTCGAGCGGTGCGGTGTCTACAGTCTGGGTCGAGGAGGGCTCCTGGTTCGACCGGGTGCCGCGCTCGGTCGCCATGGCGGCAATCTTCGTTCTCGGCGTTGGGCTCTGGCAGCTCGTCGTCGTCACAGGCATCGTCTCGCCGATCATCCTGCCCTCGCCCGTCGAGACGGCCGAGCAGATCTGGTTCGTGGGACACAACCTCCTCACCGGGGGGTACATGCTGACCTCGCTCTGGATCACGATGAAGGAAGTATTCTACGGCTTCGTCCTCGCGATCGTTCTCGGCTTCACGCTGGGCGTCATCGTGGGCGAGACCGCATTCGGCGAGCGCGCGCTGATGCCCTATCTCGTGGCGTTCGACACGATGCCCAAGGTCGCGTTCGCGCCGCTTTTCATCGCGTGGCTGGGCTTCGGGATCGAGTCGAAGGTCGCGCTCGCGACCTACATCGCGACGTTCCCGATTATTGTCGGGACGGCGGCCGGCCTGCACGCGGCCGACGAGAACGCGCGGATGCTCTTCAAGACGTTGGGTGCGAGCCGTTGGCAGACCCTCGTCAAGATGAAACTGCCCACCGGAATGCCGCATTTCTTCACTGGCCTGAAGATCGGCTCGGTCGGCGTGATGGCCGGCGCCATCACCGCCGAGTTTCTCGGCGGTGGCAAGGGCTTCGGCGAGCTGATCCGGATCGCCTCGACCAACCTGCACACGGCGCGGGTGTTCTCGCTGATCATTTATCTCAGTCTCGTCGGCATGCTGATCTTCATGGCGGTCGTGTGGGCACAGAAACGCTTCGTGTTCTGGCAGAAGTCGAGCGCGGTGATGGAGCACTGACAGGCTCCGCCGGGTTTGAGGGGAGCAAGGCGTCCCGATGAGCTGACGCAGGGCCCCGGCGGCATCGATCGCAGCGGTCGGGGGCGGATTGAGTGGAGATCAGGCGTGGTACACGCGCGGACGGACGACGCGCCGGGCAAGGCCACCTCGCTGGGCATCTCGACGTTCGAGGCGATCAAGAAGGACATCCTCTACGCCGAGCTCCGCCCGGGCGAGCAGCTGCGGCTGCGCGTTCTCTGCGACCGCTACGGCTGCGGCGCCTCACCGATACGCGAGGCGCTGAGCCAGCTCGCCAGCCACGGGTGGGTCGTCCGGCTGGACCGGCGCGGGTTCTTCGTGGCACTGACGTCCGAGGCCGAATTCCAGGACATCCTCATGAACCGGTGCTTTCTCGAGACCGAGGCTCTGCGCCGCTCGATCGCCTCCGGCGACAGCACGTGGGAGGAGGAGGTGCTCCTGGCGCATTTCCGGCTGGGGCGTGTCCCCCGCTTCGGAAGCGCCGAGGACACCGACATCAACCGTGACTGGGAGCACGCGCACAAGACATTCCACATGGCCCTCATCTCCGCCTGCGGCTCGCCGATCCTGGCCGCGAACTGCGAGAAGCTTTATGACCTCAACATACGCTATCGCTTCCAGTCGCGCCGGAAGTCTCGCCGCACCCGGACCGTCTCGACGGAGCACGACGCCCTGAAGGACCTGGTCCTGGCGCGGCGTGCCGACGACGCGGTGGAGGCGCTCGAGAGGCACTACCTGAAGACCGGCAGTTTCCTCTTCGAAGCGCAGGGCAACGCGGCGGAGGTGAGCGAGGGCTGACTTCAGGCGGATCTGCGCGAGCGCAAAGGCGCGTCAGGTCGCCGACAGCAGGATTGGAAACGATGTTCCGTTCAGCTGGCATACGCGCGCAGGAGTATGTCGTGCGCCGCACGCATAACCCTGTTCGGGATCTTGCAGTGCGGCTCAGGAAAAGTCCCTGATCGGCAGCTTAGCTCCGCGTGTTCGCCAAGTGATGCCGACGCCTTGACCCTTGGCCTTGCCCCCGCAGATGCGCCGAAATGGGCTTGGGCTGTTCTTCAGAAAAAAGATAATCGGATGCGCAGGTTCCGGCTCAGCAAGATATATGCGATCACGATCCTGAAGGAGCATGCGGGCCTGCGTTCAATGAAGAGGAGAACAGTCAGCTCAAGGAACTGCTGGCGGAGACTGTGGCGAAAGTCCCGATGCTGTACGAGCCGTGACTTTGACATTCAGGATGTGTTTTTCTCAGGACCACGCCTGCGTTCTGGGGGAGATCGCGCCCGAAGACGTTGCGACGCCTTTCGACTCGGCCGGTCGACGACGACCTGCGTGTCCGCGCTATCGCCGCCGGCACCTCCTGCTGCAAACTGACTCACAATACGCTGTTCCGCCTGTATCGCGAAGAACGACTGGCCGCACGGCGACGCGGCTGACGCAAGCGGACTCGAAAAGTCCGCGCGCCGATGGCAAGGGCCAAGTCTTGGGCGCGGGTGGACGAAATTCACCCACCGATGCCCTCGCCGAAACCTCGCTCTCCGAAGCGCGCATGACCCGCCGGAGATCGATCGCGATCGTCGAACTGCGCGGCCGGCGGGCGATCATCAGCGACAAGGAGACTGAGTTCGGATCGAACGCCACATCGACCCAGGCGTCTTCCACAGGAGGAGAATGACACGATGTCCCGCCGGGAATACTGGGAGCAGGATCAACTCGTCCTCGGCGTTGATTCCGCTGAACTGCAAGAGCGTGGAATCGGCGGAACAGATCGATGCCTGACGCCGGTCAAGAGCCGCATCACTCGGATCCACACTTGCGGGCGCCGAGCAGTCAGGTCTCTAAAGGAACGAACAGGAGATGATGAAGCGCTGATCGAAAGGGTCCACCATGCCGTTAAAGCCCGTGCTCCTTGCTGCTGCCCTCCTCGTGCCCCTCGCTGCCTCGGCGCAAGAGAGCTTTGCGCCGAAGGTCCTCGTCATCACGATGTTCGACGGAGAGACCGAGCCTTGGCGCGACAACCTCGACCTCACCCGGCGAATTGATGTCCCCGGGCTGCCGGAAAGCGCACCGGAGCTTCTCTGCGACGACGATCTGTGCGTGATGACTACCACGATGGGGTTCGCCAACGCCGCCTCGTCGGTCGCCGCCGTAGCCTTGTCCGACGTGGTCGACCTGTCGGAAAGCTACATCTTGATCGCAGGGATCGCGGGGGTGGACCCCGAGCAGGGAACGCTCGGCTCGGCGCATTGGGCGCGCTGGGTCGTCGATGGCGGACTGCGCCATCTGATCGACCCGCGCGAGATCCCGGCGGACTGGAGCACCGGGTCCCTGACGCTCGGCACCACCGAGCCGGGCGGCGAAGGCGGGTGGTCGGCGGGATCCGAGGTCTACGAATTGAACGCAGATCTGGTCGAACGGGCGCTGGAGCTTACCCAAGAAGTGGAGTTGGCCGACAGCGACCGCGCGGCCGAGTATCGCGCCAGCTATGATGCCGAGGCGGCACGCCGGGCGCCCTTCGTGAGCGCTTGCGACACCGTCTCGTCCGACACCTATTGGCACGGGCGGATCGTCGCCGAGGCGATGGAGGACCGGACGGAGCGATTGACCGACGGCGCGGCGACGTATTGCACCACTCAGATGGAGGACAACGCGACATTGACCGCGCTGTCGCGCGCGGCCGAGGCAGGCGCGGTGAATTTCGACAGGATCGCCGTGCTCCGGACTGGCTCCAACTTCGACCGCCAGCCCGAGGGGGGAAGCGCGGCGGCCTCGCTCGCGGCGGACTCTGGCGGCTTCGGCCCGGCGACAGAGAATGCCTTTCGCGTCGCCAACGCGCTGGCGCAGGAGATCATCCGCAACTGGGACGACTGGAAGGGCGGCGTGCCTACTGAGCCGTGAATTACGGCCGACTGCACTCGCGAAGCCTGCGGTGCAACCGATAGGGACGGTATCGAGGTGCCAGCTGCTACCGGCAGTGGCGCCTCGTCGCGAGCGGGTTTCTTGGCGAGAACGGCGGTCGACGTCGACGATCGTGTTAGCTGGGCGCGTCCCTGCGGCAAAACTTAGCCATCCGGCGAACCTTTTTGCTTGCTCCTTTGCCGACGCCCGTCATACTTAGACGTATGGCTAAGCATGATCCGGATCTCTCGCTGCTCTTCCACGCTTTGGCTGATCCGACCCGCCGGTCGATCCTGACGCGGCTTGCCGAGACGCCCACGCGCGTGACGGATCTGGCCAGCCCTACCGGGCTGCGACTGCCAACGGTGATGCGGCACCTCTCCGTGCTGGAGGAAGCAGGTCTGATAAGCACGTCGAAGGACGGGCGGACTCGTACCTGCGCCATGGTTCCCGAGGCCCTGGAGCCGGTGCGGGCGTGGCTTGATGAGCAGCGGGCCATCTGGGAGGCCCGGCTCGATCGGTTGGACGCATTCGTGATGATGGCGAGGAAGGATGGCTACAGATGACACGATGCTTGACTGAGGACAGTGCGCCGCATGCTCCGACAGATGAGGGAAGGAGCCGTTTCGCGACGCTCACCTTCGAGCGGGACGTGGCCGCGCCACCGAACGCGCTGTGGGAGGCATGGACGGCCCCGGCGGCGCGGGCGGTCTGGGCTGCGCCATCGCCTTCGGTCAGCGTGGAGTTCCTTGAGGCCGACACCAGAGTCGGTGGCCGTGAGGTTTCGCTCTGCAAGGTCGCAGGCGAACCCGACATCCGCTGCGATTGCGGGTGGCTGGAACTGCAGCCGACGGCACGCAGCGTCAATTATGAGGTGATCTCGTTCGACGGCGTGACGCGATCGGCAGCGCTGGTGACGGCGGAGATCTCGGGCGCGGAGGAAGGCAGCCGGCTGGTCGTGACGGTGCAGCTCTCGTCGCTGGTGGAGGGTATGGAGGCCGGGTACCGGCAGGGGTTCGGCGCCGGCCTCGACAACCTCGTCGGGGTGGCTGAACGGACCATGGTGCTGCAGCGGTTCATCCAGGCACCGCGATCCGTCGTGTGGGGCGCCTGGATGAACCCGGAAACGCTGCCGCAATGGTGGGGGCCGGATGGCTTCTCCTGCCGGACGCAGCGGATCAACCTGCGAGCGGGCGGCGAGTGGTTGTTCGACATGATCGCGCCCGACGGCACCATCTTTCCGAACCACCACCTCTATGTCGAGGTCCGGCCCGAGGAGAGGATCGGTTACACATTGCTCTGGGGCGAGGACGGGCCGAAACATGCCGATGCCTGGGCCTCGTTCGAGGATCGGGACGGGGCGACGAAAGTCACGCTAGGGATGGTCTTCAGCACGGCTGCGGAGTTTCAGCAGGCGAAGGAATTCGGCGCCGTGGAACTGGGTCTCCAGACCCTCGGCAAGTTGGCCCGCTTCGTCGCATCCTCTTGATAAGCTGCGCCGGGACGCATTCATGCCAAGAGCGGCGGCTTCATCCCGTCGACCGCGCCGATAATGTTGCCTGAGCCCGTGCTTCATCGCAGGAAACTGCCGACTGCCGGTAGTTCTGCGGGCTGGGCCGGGGCGGCAGGATGGCGGATCAGTCGCTTTCCGACCTATCGGCACGACAAGTTCCGCGAGTGCAACCTGCCGAGGCAGGTATATCCCGCACGGGCAGCGACGCCTGAAGGAGAACCTGTCTCGGGCGAGAGCTTCGCCGTCGATGCCGCCTGCTCTCGGCGGATGCCAGCAGGACCCGCCCCCTTCGAGGCGGCCTCACCGTCGCAGCCGAAGTTCGAGGCGAAGTGCGACAAGGCGACTCAATGGGCGCGCGCTCAGGGATGCCGGTCCTGCTTCGCCTGCGCCGAGGCCTGTTTGATCGACACCAGGTGCTTCGTCATCATGTACGGTGAGTCGAGAGGAGAGCGCCATGCGGCGTCATCGGTGAGGCCGAAGTCGGCGCCTCGCAGACGTTGCTGGACCGAATGGAGGAAGACTTCAGCATCAGGGGCATTGTCCCAGTTGCTTGCGTGCAGGAGGCCGCGCGCGGAGCCATCGGCGTAGCGCGGTACGGGACTGGCGGTGACGCTGGCGGCCACCGTGCGCCACCGTACTTGAACCAACGGCGCATCGATGGCTCACCCTCGGCGCTTGCCGACCTCGTTCACCGCGACAGCGACCATCACGGCAGGGCTGATGGTTTGGGCATGCCCGATACCGGTTCGAGGGCGTGCCCGAACCCCATTCTCGCGAACCTCGACGCAGGTCAATCGAGCCAGAGGAAGGGCCGTCGGCGAATGCGTCGACCCCTCCAAGGGACGGGAGAGGAACGCGCTCACGCGCTCGTCGGTCTCGACGCAAAGCCGGCCGACCTGACTCTTAGACATGCCGCCCGCGCCAATGGCCTTGACCAGGGATCATCAATGGACCGGCTCGAGACGCCGTGGACGCAGGCTTCCTTGCGCGAGTAATTGGATCGGTCGGCGCATGCGCCATTGGTCCGGGCGACGATGGCAAACCCAGAGGTGCCGGATTCACCGAATGCGCAATGCGCCGTCGCATGCCTCGGCCAGGCAGTGCGCCGCGGTCGCGGCGATGCTGAAGTCGAACTCTGCGCAGGAGAGCAAGGCCGATGCCGAGCCCCGGTGGAACACCGAGGTCGACGCGGATCCCGAGAGAAGATTGAGAAGCTCGGCGCCTTCACGGACGCGTCTGGGGACGGCGTCCTGTCCTGCATGGCCTGCCCTCGCCGGCACCGGGTCCAGACCGCCTGCACCAACTCTTCGAACGGCTGAACCACGAGTTCGGCACGGCGATGTCATCAGCATCTTGCCGAACGACGAGGCGGTCGCGCTGTTCGTCGGGCATCCGCCATAGGCCTCGGATCGTCGACGTATACGTCGACCAGCCTCATGGCGAACTGCACGAGACCAACAACGAACAGCCGTGGCGCGACCTTACTTGTCGCTCGAAACCCTCGCGCGCGTCGACAATCCGGCCATCGTGCGCCGGTGTCGGTCAGGCGAGGCCGACCGTGCGGGCCTTTTCAACAAGGTACCGGCGTCCTACCAGCATGTCGTCGAGCGTGCCGAACTGGTTCATGTAGTGACCGGTGAAGCCCGCCGCCTCAATTCGGCGGAACATGTCGGCGAAGTCCATCGTGCCCTCGCCGGGCTGAAGGTGCTCCTCGACTTCGCCGCGGCAATCGGCGAGGCGCACCTCGCGACAGCGTCCGAAGTCGATCGCGTCGACGAATCCGGCCACGTCCTCGGGGTAGAGATGCGCATGGTTGGCGGTAAACGCCATTTGCAGGTTTGGCGAGGTCAGTCGCTCAAAGTACCAGCGGATCTCACCGAGCGTGCAGCAGAGATAGTGCACCTCGGCATGGTCGGGCTCGCGGTTGGTGTTCTCGAGCAGGAGTGTGATGCCCTGCGCCTCGGCATGGTCCACCGCGCGCTGCAGCCGCTCGAGCCCCGCCTGGCGGCGCCGCTCGTAGTCCGACGTGAAGTGGTAGCCGGCGTGAACGATGACCCAGCCGGCGCCGGTGAGCGCAGCGAGGTCGATGTAGCTGCGGAGGTACGCGTCCGCGGCGTCCGAGACGTGCGGCGAGACCTCCGCGATGTTGACGCCCGAGAGCGTGTGGAGCCCAAGCTCCACCCCCGTCTCCTGGCAGAGCTCGCGGATCGCCGCCGCGCGCGCGGGCATTTCGGCCAGAGCGTTCGGTGCGAGGTCCGTCTGCACGTCGAGATACTTGACGTCGTTTGCGGCGGCCCATCGGATTGCATCCTCGGCGGGAAGATCGCGCCCGACGTCCATGCCGATGCGTTCGAAGAGGCTCATGCGGGGACTCCTTACTGGCGGTCAGGTGGCGCGGCCGGTGACAAGCCACGCTGTCGCGGTCAATGACCGAGGGCCGTCGGCATCGCCGGAGAGGTAGGCTTCTCGCACCGCGTCGCGGACCCGCACCTGCGTGGCCTCGTCGAGCGCGGCGACGTAGCCGCCGACCGGCCCTTGACCACCAAGCAGTGGCAGCCAGTAGTCGTCGAAGTTCTGGAAGTCCATGCGGATGGTGAGCGACCTGCGCGTGACATCGACAATGCCCGCCTCTTGCCAAAGGTCGCCCAGGCCATCTGGCTTGGCGAGCGGGTGCGAGAAGATGCGGGCGCGCACCTTGGCCGCGCCGGGCTCGATGGCCGCGGCAGTGTCCCACAGCATCCGCTGGTAGACGAGGCCGCCGCGGAAGTCCCAGCCGGCCACTGCCACGAGACCACCCGGCTGCACGACGCGGTTCATCTCGCGCGCCGCGGCAATGGGTTCCGACATGAAGTTGAGCGCGATCGTCGCATAGGCCGCGGCAAAGGCATCGTCTTCGAACAGCAGCTGTTGCGCGTCCATCTCGATGAATTCGGCAGCTCCGGTATCCGTGCGAGTCCTCGCGTGGTCGAGATAGGCGGACGCGACGTCGATGCCGACGATGCGGCGGCCCGACGAGATGGCGGCGAGCGCGGCGGTCATGCTGCCGGTGCCGCAGGCGACATCGAGAATCGCGCCGTCGCCTCCCGGCGGGGCCGCTTCGGCCACGGCGTCGCCGAGCCGGCGGGTCCAGCGGCCGATGAAGCGTTCGTAGGCGGGGCCGTCGTTGGCCTGGTAGGTCGAGGACATCTGAGCGCGTTCCTTTCTGGTCACCCGACCTGCGCGGGCAGCCATGTCGCGAGCTGCGGCACCGCCATGAGGACGAGCGTGAAAACGATGATCAGCAGGAAGAACGGCAGGTTTGCGAAGAAGATCTTCAGCTGGTCGGTCTCGGCTATTCGGGACGTGATGATGAGCGCGATGGCGAGCGGCGGCGTGAGCTGGCCGATCACCACCGCCATCACCATCAGCGTGCCGAAGTGCAGCAGGTCGACCTGATAGATGATCAATGTCGGCAGGATAACCGGAACCAGCACCGGGATCAGCGGGTCGAGGAACATGCCGGCGATGATCGCGAGGACCATCAGGATCAGCAGGCGGGCAAACATGCTGTCGCCGGGGGTGAAGACGTCGATCAGCGACGCCATCGCCTGCGGCACCTGCGCGCTCGAGAGGCTCGCTCCGAGGGCGAAGGAGAGGCTGACAATGATGAGGAGCTCGCCGGTCATCTGCAGCGCCGCGACGAAGGCGCGGTAGAGGCCACGCAGGTCCAACGTGCGATAGACGAAAAGCGAGAGCAGGATCGCGTAGACCACCGCGAAGGCGCCGCCTTCGGATGGGGTGAAGACGCCAAGCACGAGCCCGCCGACGATGATCAGCGGTGTGCCGAAGGCGAGCGACGCGCGCGAGCCGGTGCGCGCGATCTCCTTCAGCGAAAGGTCACCGTGCCGCACCCACTTGCGGCGCCGGGCGAGGAACGCGATCGCGACCATGAAAGCGCCGCCGAGCAGGAGACCCGGGATCAGCCCGGCGATGAAGAGCGCGCCCAGCGAGGTGCCGGTGACCGCCGAGTAGAGGATCATCGGCGAGGAGGGCGGGATCAGCGGCCCGATGCCGGACGACGAGGCGCTGACCGAGGCGGCAAGCTCGGACGAGTAGCCCTCGCGCTTCATCGCCGGGATCAGGATCGAGCCGGAGCCGGCGAGGTCGGCGGTCGACGAGCCGATCATGCCGCCGAAGAACATCGAGGTGAGCACGTTGACCTGCGCGAGACCACCGCGCATCCAGCCGACGAGGGCGCGGGCGAAGTCGAAGAGGCGGCCGGAGATGCCGCCCGCGTTCATGATGACGCCGGCGAGCACGAAGAGCGGCAGCGCGATAAGGGTGAACTGGCTGACGCCCGAGACCATCGTCTGCGGCACCATGATGCCCCACTGGCCGCCGGCCACGAAGTTGAAAGACACCGCCGCGAGAAGCGCGGCGACCATCGGCATCCCCAGGACGAGCAGGATCAGCATCATCCCGATGGCGGCGAGAGAAACGATCATTCGGACAACCTCGTGCGGAAGGAAACGGTCACCGCCCGCCGCTCCCGTGTCCGACCGCGTCCTGGACCGCGACGATGAGGTAAGCGACGGCCGCAATGGCCGGGCCGATGACCATTGCGGACATGAACCAGACCTTGTCGATTGGCAGGTAGATCAGCCGGTCGCCGCCGAAGAGGCCGACATAGCGCATCGACACGAAGGCGAGCCACAGGAAGACCGCGGCCGCGAAGACCGAGGCGGTAATCGTCAGCACACGGTAGACGGGGCGAGGCAGCAGGCTGGCGAAGAACTCGATGCGTATGACCTGCCGGCGGCGGATCGCCAGGAACATGCCGGTCATGCCCAGCCACGGCAGCAGCGACAGCACGATCTCGTCGCCCCAGATGAAGGTGAAGCCGAGGGCGTAGCGGCCGACGGCGTTGAAGAACACGAGGCCGAGGATTGTGGCGAAGATCGCCACGCCCGCGAGTTCGGCAATCAGGTTGATCGTCCGGTCGAACCGGCCGAGGCCCTGGTCGTATTCGAGAAAGTCGGCGGCACGCGATGCTTCCTCGATCTGGCGGCCGAGATCCTCGTCATCTGGGTCGCGGGTCATTCTCTACCCCCTGGACGGCGGCGAAAGGGCCCGCGGACGGTGCCGCGGGCCCTGCACAGTTGGTTTATTCGCTGACGCGGTCGATGACGCCCTGCGCAAACTCCGACCCGGCCATCTCGCCGACCTGGTCCCAGATCGGACGCGCGGCTTCCTTGAAGGCGGCGAGGTCGATGTCGTTGACCTCCATGCTCTGCGACAGCTCCTCGAGCAGCGTCGCGTCGCCCTCCGTGCCCAGTTGGCGGGTGTACTGCGCCGCCTCGAGGGCGGCGGCGTTCACCGCCTCCTTCTGCTCGTCGGTGAGCGCGTCGTACCTGGCGCCGTTCATCACCAGCGTGACCGGCGAGTAAACGTGGTTGGACATCGAGAGGTAGTCCTGCACCTCGAAGAGCGACCGGTTCTTGATGGTGATGAGCGGGTTCTCCTGCCCATCGACCGTGCCCTGCTGCAGCGCCAGGTACAGCTCGCCGAAGTTCATCGAGATGGGCTGCGCGCCGAGCTCGGTGAACGACAGGATGCGCGCCGGGCTGCCGGGCACCCGGATCTGCACGCCCTCGAGGTCGGCAGGCACGTTGATCGGCCGCACGTTGTTCGTGATCTGCCGGAAGCCGAGTTCGCCGAACGCAAGCACCTCGAGGCCGGCGGACTCCCGCATCGACTGCCGCAGCTCCTCGCCGACCTCGCCATCTAGCAGGCGAGCAATCGTCTCACGGTCCGAGAACAGGAACGGCATGTCGAAGATCGCCCACTTGCCGTCGAGCGTCACTGCATCCGAGCCCATCGGATAGACGTCGATCTGCCCGGTGCGGATCATCTGCAGGTGCACGTTCTCGTCGCCGAGCGCCTGGGTGTGGAACAGCTCGTGGTCGAAGTCGTCGCCGAGCTCGGCCTCGAGGTTCTGCGCGAACCGCTCGGCCATGCGCAGGTCGAGCCCAGTCATCGGGTTCTCGCCCGAGATCCTCAGGCTCAACGCCTGCGCGCTCGCGATATCTGCGCCGCCCAGGGCGAGCGCGCCGATCGCTCCGATCGTCAGGCTTCTCATGAATGTCATCTCGTCGTCTCCTCTGTTGGTCGCGCTCTTGCGGCGCTGCTCCGGCCGACCATTCCGGCCGCGCGATCGGCCACTATGCGGCCGCATCCAGTGTGTCCCTCATCACGTCGCGGTCGAGCTCGACGCCGAAGCCTGGCGCGTCAGGTACGCGAAGGCGGCCGTCCTCGACCTCGGGGACTGCCTTGAAGAGCGCGCGCTCGACCTGCTCGACCCCGAGATGCGTCTCGGCGAGCGTGCCGTTGCGGAAGCCGGCGACGTGATGCAGACAGAATATTCCGCCACCGCCCGCGTCGGAGAGCGGCCGGTCGTAGATCTGCGCCAGATGCGCGACCCGGCGCGTTTCGGTCATGCCGCCGTTGTAGAGGCTGTTCGGCATGAAGATGTCGATCGACCCGTGCTCGACGAATTCGCGGAACCGCGCCGAATGGCCGTCCATCTGGCCCGCGGAGAGCGGGATGATCGTCTTCGCGCGCAGGATCGCGAGGTCGCGCGGATCGTTGCGCCAGACCGGGTCCTCGAACCATGCGATGTCGCAGTCCTCGATCATGCGGGCGAGGCGCTGCGCCTCGTCGAGAGGCAGGCTCTCGTTCGCGTCAACGGCGATGGTCGCCGCGTCGCCGAGCGACTCCCGCAGGTGGCGGACACGCGCGGCGTCCTCGCGGAGACCGCCCTCCGCCACGCCGACGAGCATCTTGAAGCGGCGATGTCCACGATCCTGCAGGTCTTTCGCAACCTCGACGAGCTGGTCGCGGTCGAACGCGCCGAACCCGAAGGTGACGTAGCACTCGGCATGATCCTTGTGCCCGCCAAGCAGTTGCGCGACCGAGCGGCCGGCAGCCTTGCCGATGATGTCCCAGAGGGCGAGGTCGAGGCAGGACAGCGCCGCCAGGTTCACGCCGATGGTCTGGCCACGCTCGGACACGAGCTTGTGCAGCCGGTCGTTGATGCGCTCGAGGTCGCGCGGATCCTCGCCGATGACGGCAGGGGCGAGGTGCTGCTGCACGATTGCCGCGACGCCGTGGGGCAGGAAGCGTGACGCCATGCCGATGCCGACGTGGCCCTCGTCGGTCTCGACCTCGCAGACGATGCGAACTGCGTCCCCGGCGGGCTTTCCCACGATTGGCAGGCGCGTGTCGAACCGATGCACAGTCGCGCGAACCTCGGTGATCTTCATCCGAAAACGTCTCCCTGTTCCGCCCGGCCGCAGATCTGTCTGCGGATTTTTCTCATGATCGCTGCGCCGGTGGTTGCGGCGCGGTCTGCGGTCATTTGTTGTGAGCTCGCCCGCAATCGTCGACCTCCACGCGCTCGACGGTCGTCTCCGCAGCGTCTGCGAACGTGATCCTCCCCCGTTCCCGATCCGCTCCTGCTTTTCACAGCGTCAATCAGAACTCTGCATCTTGCATTCATAATTCACAAGTGGAAATCTCGATGCCGGAACGGCTCTGCTGCGGGCAGCCTGGCGCGGTCGGCGCACGTCGCGAAGCGAGGAGTAATCTCTTGAGCGATCCCGCTGACCTGACCGCAATCGAGGCGCGACGCATGATCGGCCGCCGACAGCTGTCGCCCGTCGAACTGGCGCAGGCCTGCATCGCACGCGTCGAAGCCCTCGATCCCGCAGTCAACGCCGTCGTCGCCCGCAACTTCGATCGACTGATGGACGAGGCGCACGGTGCCGAGGCGGCCGTGGCGCGCGGGGAACCGCTCGGCGCCCTGCATGGCCTGCCGGTCGCGATCAAGGACATGAACGACGTGGCCGGCCTGCCGACCACCTACGGGTCGGAGATCTTCGCCGACAATGTTCCCGACAGCGACGATTCCCTAGTGGCTTCCGTGCGTGCCGCGGGAGGGCTGATCCTTGGCAAGACCAACGTGCCGGAATGGAGCGCCGGTGCCAATACGCGCAACCGCGTCTTCGGCGTGACCGCCAATCCCTACGACCTCGAGCGTACATGCGCAGGCTCCTCAGGCGGATCTGCGGTGGCGCTGGCGACGCGAATGGCGCCGCTCGCGACCGGGTCCGATCTCGGCGGCAGCTTGCGCAACCCCGCCGCCTATTGTGGCGTCGTGGGGTTCCGGCCTTCGCCGGGTGTCGTTCCCGGCACCACCAGCGAAATGGCTTTGCTGCCCATGTCGACGTCCGGCCCGATGGCGCGGACCGCCGCCGACGCGGCGCTGCTTCTGTCGGTGCTGTCGCGGCCCGACCGGCGCGATCCGTGGTCACAGACGGGCGGCGGGCGCGCCGCCGCACCGGACTCGGCGTCCCTCGCGCCGCTGCGGGCGCCCGATCTCTCGCGCCTGCGGGTCGCGGCGACCGAGGACTTCGGCTTCGCGCCGACCGAAAGCGTGGTGCGCGAGGCGTTCCGCGACCGAGTCAGGCGGCTCGCCTCCCATCTGCGGATCGAGCACGCCACCCCCGACTGTCCGCAGGCGGATCGGATCTTCGCGGTGCTGCGTGCGGTGGGCTTCCTCGGCACGCATCGCGACCGCATGGAGCGATACCCGGAGAAGGTCGGCCCCAACGTCCGCGCCAACGTCGAGGAGGGTCTGCGCTACTCGGCCCGCGACGTGGCCGAGGCCCTCGCGGCGCAGGCGGTGTACTACCGCGCGTGGCAAAACTTCTTCGAGAGCGTCGACTTCGTGCTGAGCCCGGCGGTGACAGTCAGCCCGCGGAACTGGCGCGAGCTCTACCCGGCGGAGATCGACGGCCAGCCGACGCAAAGCTACTACCATTGGCTGGCGCTCGCCTATGCCACAACGATCGCCGGTCACCCGTCGGTGACGATCCCGTGCGGGACCGATGCGAACCGGATGCCGTTCGGTCTGCAGATCGTCGGGCGGCGCAACGACGACGCCGGCGTGCTGGCGGTCGCGGCCGAACTCGAGGCGGTGATCTCGTCGGACGCTTCGATGCGCCTCTCACGGCCCGATCTCGACGCGCTGGCCGCTGCGCGCCCTCTGCGCGAGGTCGAGGGCTTCCGGGATCTGTAGACAACGCGGGAGCCTGGATGAGAAACGGGCCGTCGCAGCGAAACCGAGCCTCACGCCGAGGCGGAACATCGGAGAAAGGATCAGTCGATGTCGATCAAGAGCATCCTTGCCGCCTATTCCGGCGATGCCGAGGGGTCGAGCGGTCTGAGACTGGCGGCGCTGATGGCGCGCAAGTACGACGCGCACCTGACCGGCGTCGTCTGGCACGGGCCGAGCTTTCTCGAGAGCCGTTATCGCGGTTATCTCAATCAGGAGGTGCTCGGCGTGCTTCGCGAACGCGACGCCGAGCTTGTCGGCGAAATCCGGCGAGACTTCGCGGCGCGAGTCGCGGCTGAGGACCTCGGCTCGCGCAGCACGTTCCTCGACCTTACAGGGAGGAGCGACTTCAATCTCGCCGCGTGCGCCCGCGGCTACGATGTCGTCGTGATGGGCGCACGCGCGGCGAAGGTTGGTCGGGAGCACTTCGTCGCACGACCCGATGTCGTGGCGCTGCGCAGCGGCCGCCCGCTCATCCTGGTGCCGCAGGACTATGCCGTGGCGGAGATCAACGAACATGCGCTTGTCGCATGGGATGGCAAGCGGGCCGCCGCGCGAGCGCTCGGCGACGCGATGCACATTCTTGAGACGAAGAGCCGCGTGACCGTTCTCACGGTGGGAGATCGCGATGCGCTGCCAGAGAGGCCGGGTGACGATGTTCTGGCGCTGCTGCGTCGGCACGGCATCGCGGCCGAGGCGCTGGTGCGGCCCGCCGGACGCGGCGGCATAGGGCGGACTGTTCTCGATGCCTGCGCGGAGGTCGGGGCCGGTCTTCTGGTGATGGGGGCCTACGAGCACAGCAAGTTCAGCGAGGACATCCTCGGCGGCGTGACGCGCGATATCTTCGACCACGCGCAGATACCGGTGCTGATGTCGCACTGACGCTTGTTCGCATGCGGCTCAGGCGCGGTGCTGCCGCTTTTCGCTGCTTGCCTTTTCGAGGCTTTTGCGGAGTGCGTTGAGCTTGTTCTGGAGGTGCAGGCGGAGGATGCGTGCGAGGCGGTTGGCGTCC
>NZ_JAFFOB010000006.1 GCF_016918935.1 Roseitranquillus sediminis | reverse complement strand
CGTCTTGCCGTGGTCAACGTGCCCGATCGTCCCCACGTTCACGTGCGGCTTCGTCCGCTCGAACTTCGCCTTCGCCATTTTCGTCTCTCCTTCCGCTCAGACGGCGCTTACGCGTACTTCGCCTGGATTTCTTCGCTGATGTTCTGTGGGACCGGCTCGTAATGGTCGAACAGCATCGTGAACTGGGCGCGGCCGGAGCTCATCGACCGCAGGTTATTGATGTAGCCGAACATATTCGCCAGCGGCACGAAGGCGTTGATGACGACCGCGTTGCCGCGGCTGTCCTGCCCCTGCACCTGGCCCCGGCGCGAGGTGAGGTCGCCGATGACGTTGCCCGTGTACTCGTCCGGCGTGACCACCTCGACCTTCATGATCGGCTCCAGCAGCTTGGCGCCCGCCTTGCGCAGCCCCTCGCGCATCGCCGCGCGGGCCGCGATCTCGAACGCCAGCACCGACGAGTCCACGTCGTGATAGGCGCCATCGATCAGGGCGACCTTGAAGTCGATGACCGGGAAACCGGCGAGCGGACCCGAGTCCATCACGGACTTGATGCCCTTCTCGACGCCCGGAATGTATTCCTTCGGCACCGAACCACCGACGATGCGGCTCTCGAACGAGAAGCCTTCGCCCGGCTCCGTCGGCTCGATGATCATCTTGACGCGCGCGAACTGGCCCGAACCACCGGACTGCTTCTTGTGCGTGTAGTCGATCTCGGCCAGCTTCGAGACGGTCTCGCGATAGGCGACCTGCGGCGCGCCGATGTTGGCCTCGACCTTGAACTCGCGCTTCAAGCGGTCGACGAGGATGTCGAGGTGGAGTTCGCCCATCCCCTTCATGATCGTCTGGCCGGACTCAATGTCCGTCTCCACCCGGAAGGACGGGTCCTCGGCCGCGAGGCGCTGAAGGCCCTGGCTCATCTTCTCCTGGTCGGCCTTGGTCTTGGGCTCGACCGCAATCTCGATGACCGGGTCCGGGAACGTCATCGTCTCCAGAACAACCGGCTTCTGCGGATCGCAGAGCGTGTCGCCGGTCGTCGTCTCCTTGAGACCGGCCAGCGCGATGATGTCGCCTGCGAACGCCTCGTCGATCTCGGTGCGCGAGTTCGAGTGCATCATCATCATCCGGCCGACGCGCTCGCGCTTGCCCTTGGTCGAGTTCAGGAGGGCGTCGCCCTTCTTCATCGTGCCCGAGTAGATCCGCGTGAAGGTCAGTGAGCCGACAAACGGGTCGTTCATGATCTTGAACGCCAGGCCGGCGAACGGCGCGCTGTCGTCCGCGGTGCGGGCGATGTTGCGTGTCTCCGTCTCGTCATCGGGCGAGAAGCCCATGTAGGGCGGCACGTCGAGCGGACCCGGCAGATAGTCGATCACCGCGTTCAGCAGCGGCTGAACGCCCTTGTTCTTGAAGGCCGAGCCCGCGAGGACGGGAACGAACGACATCGACAGCGTGCCCTTGCGGATCAGGCTGCGGAGGGTCGGCAGGTCGGGCTCGTTCCCTTCCAGGTACGCCTCCATCGCCTCGTCGTCCTGCTCGACGGCGAGCTCGATCATCTCGTTGCGCATCGTCTCGGCCTGCTCGCGCAGGCTCTCGCGGACGTCCTCGACCACCCATGAGGCACCGAGATCCTCGCCGCGCCAGACCCACTCCTTCATCGTGACAAGGTCGACGATGCCCTCGAGGTTGTCTTCGGCGCCGATCGGCATCTGGATCGGCAGCGGCTGGGCGCCGGTCCGATCCTTGATCATCTTGACACAATTGAAGAAGTCGGCGCCGATCTTGTCCATCTTGTTGACGAACACGATGCGCGGGACCTTGTAGCGGTCGGCCTGTCGCCAGACGGTTTCAGTCTGCGGCTCAACGCCGGCGTTGGCGTCCAGCAGTGCGACCGCGCCATCGAGCACCGCGAGAGAGCGCTCCACTTCGATGGTGAAGTCGACGTGGCCCGGCGTGTCGATGATGTTGAAGCGGAACGAGGCTTCCTTCGGCGTGTCGCCGTAGATACCGGTCGGATTCTCACCGTCCTCGGTGCGGAACCAGAACGTGGTCGTCGCGGCCGAAGTAATGGTGATCCCGCGCTCCTGCTCCTGCTCCATCCAATCCATGGTGGCGGCGCCATCATGAACTTCGCCGATCTTGTGGGACTTGCCCGTGTAGAACAGGACGCGCTCGGTCGTCGTGGTCTTACCAGCGTCGATGTGCGCCATGATCCCGAAATTCCGGTAGCGCTCGAGAGAGTAGTCGCGGGCCATTTGGAGAGGTCCTCAGGCTAGAGTTCTTACCAGCGGTAGTGGCTGAACGCCTTGTTGGCGTCGGCCATCTTGTGCGTGTCTTCGCGCTTCTTGACGGCGGTGCCGCGGCCGTTGACCGCGTCGACCAGTTCGGCCGCCAGACGCTCTTCCATAGTGTTCTCGTTGCGCTTGCGCGAGCTGTCGATCAGCCAGCGGATCGCCAGCGCCTCGCGGCGCTCGGGGCGCACCTCGACGGGCACCTGATAGGTCGCACCACCGACGCGGCGCGAGCGGACCTCGACCGACGGCTTGATGTTGTCGAGCGCCTCGATGAACACCTCGATCGGCGAGCGCTTCAGGCGCCCCTCGACCCGCTCCATCGCCCCGTAGACGATGGATTCGGCGACGGACTTCTTGCCGTCGTACATCAGATTGTTCATGAATTTCGTCAGCACCCGGTCGCCATACTTGGCGTCGGGCAGGACTTCGCGCTTCTCGGCGGCGTGGCGGCGGGACATCTGTCTATCCTCTTACTTCGGACGCTTGGCGCCGTATTTCGAACGGCGCTGCTTGCGGTCTTTGACGCCCTGCGTGTCGAGCACGCCGCGAAGGATGTGGTAACGGACGCCCGGAAGGTCTTTCACCCGGCCACCACGGATCAGGACCACCGAGTGCTCCTGCAGGTTGTGGCTCTCACCCGGGATGTAGCTGATCACCTCGTAACCGTTCGTCAGGCGCACCTTCGCGACCTTCCGCATGGCCGAGTTCGGCTTCTTCGGCGTCGTCGTGTAGACGCGCGTGCAGACGCCGCGCTTCTGCGGGCAACCCTCGAGGTGCAGCGACTTCGAGCGCTTGACTTTGGGCTGCCGCGGCTTGCGGATCAGCTGTTGGATCGTTGGCATTCCGGTCTCGTTCCCGTCTAGCAACACATGTCTCGTTCGGGCGCCCTGCAATCGCGCAAAACGCAAAGACCGCATGGCCCCCTTCCTACGCGGGGACGACGCGGTGGGCATTCAGAGGATCGGGGCGGATGGGCCCGGATCGTGACCACTTCAGTTCTGGTGCCAGGCGCAGACCAGAGGATCCGACCGCCTGAGTGGGCGCCGTATAGACAGAGTCGTTCGGGGTGTCAACACTCCGTCAAGGTGCTCCGCGCGGCGGCTCCATTCCGGGATAAGACGCGGCGGTGGTCGTGATCCGGCGGCGCAGACGACGCTCTCGCCAGAGGGTGAAGACACCGGTCGAGACGACGATGCCGGCGCCTGCCAGCGTTATTTCGTCAGGCCAGTCGCCGAACACGAGGTAGCCCAACGCCAGCGCCCAGACGAGGCCGGTGTAGCGGAACGGTGCGATGAAGCCGATCTCGCCACTCCGCATGACTGCCACGCTGAGCAGGTATCCGGCAATCAGGAACAGGCAGGAGCCGCCGAGCTGCAGCGTCGCGCGCGCGGACATCGGCTGCCAGTCCGTACCCGTTGCGCCAACAGCGGCGAAGAGCGCAACGCCGAGGGACCCAGCCAGCGCGACGGTGACCGATGGTACGGGTGCCGAGATCCGCCGCGTCGCAAGGTCGCGGATTGTCACCCCCATGACGGCCGCCACCCCATAGAGCGCGTAGACGTCGAATCCCGCGGCGCCGGGCCGGACGATCAGCAGCACGCCGAAGAAGCCGATCACGATCGCTACAAGCCGCGGCAGACCTATGGGCTCACGGAGGAAGAGCGCGCCCGCAAGTGTGACCGTCAGCGGCAACGCCTGCAGGATGGCAGTCATGTTGGCGAGCGGCGCGTTGAAGAGGGCGGTGATGAAGAAGTAGGCCGCCCCGATCTCGCCCAGCGTTCGCAGGCCGATGAAGAACGCGTCCCTGCGTCCGATGGCCATCCTGAGGGCCCCCGTCGACCACGCCGCCCCAGCGAGGAGGATCGAAACGGCAATGCCCCGCAGCAGCAGCGCCTGGAAGAGCGGCAGCTCGTCCGAGAGCGACTTCATAAAGGTGTCGTTGATCGTGAAGGCCGCCATAGAGACGGTCATGAGGGCGGCGCCGCGCAAGTTGTCCGTGGGTGGCGGCATACGCGTCTCCTTCGCCGACGCCGTAGCAGTGGCGCCGCCGGGAAGTCCATACGCCCAAAAAGCAGAAGGCCCCGCATTAAAGGGGGCCTTCCGAGATGTCAGGACAGATCAGTCGCCTTCGGGCGTCTCGACGAGGCCGCCGTCGTCGTCACCGTCATAGCCTTCGGTCGGCGCAGCGAGGGCCGCCGCACGCTCCGCCTCGGCCTGCGCGTCCTGCAGAACCTTGAGGTCACGCTCGGCCGCAATGCGGCGTACCTTCTGGGTCGCACCACCTGTGCCCGCCGGGATCAGCCGGCCCACGATGACGTTCTCCTTCAGGCCGACGAGCTTGTCTCGCTTGCCCATGACCGACGCCTCGGTCAGCACGCGCGTGGTCTCCTGGAACGAGGCCGCCGAGATGAACGACCGCGTCTGCAGGCTGGCCTTCGTGATGCCGAGCAGGATCGGCTCACCCGATGCAGGACGGCGGCCGTCGGCCACCGCCTTCTCGTTCATCGCGTCGAACTCCGCCTTGTCGACGTGCTCGCCCTTCAGAAGCGTCGTCTCCCCGCTGTCAAGGATCTCCCACTTCTGCAGCATCTGCCGGACGATGACCTCAATGTGCTTGTCATTGATCTTCACGCCCTGCAGCCGGTAGACGTCCTGCACCTCGTCGATCAGGTAGTCAGCCAGCGCCTCGATCCCCATGATCCTGAGGATGTCGTGCGGCGCCGGGTTGCCATCCATGATGTAGTCGCCCTTCTGGACGAAATCGCCTTCGGCGACCGGGATGTGTTTCCCCTTCGGCACCATGTACTCGACCGGGTCCATCGACTCGTCGGCGGGCTCGATCGTGATCCGGCGCTTGTTCTTGTAGTCGCGCCCGAACTTCACGTAGCCGTCGATCTCGGCGATGATCGCGTGGTCCTTCGGCCTCCGCGCCTCGAAAAGTTCCGCCACCCGCGGCAAGCCGCCGGTGATGTCCTTGGTCTTGGCGCCCTCGCGCGGGATCCGCGCCACCACGTCGCCGGCCTTGATGTCCTGTCCGTCTTCGACCGACAGGATCGCGTCGACGCTCATCGGATAGCTCACCGGGTTGCCCTGCTCGTTCCGCACGGGCTCGCCGGACTCGCTCTCCATGATGATGATCTCGGGCTTCAGCTCGTTCGACTTCGGTGCCGAACGCCAGTCCGAGACGATCTTCTGTGTCATGCCCGTGGCATCGTCGGTGTCCTCGCGGACCGACAGACCCGAGATCAGGTCGACAAAGCGCGCCACGCCAGCCTTCTCGGCGATGATTGGCAACGTGTAGGGGTCCCACTCGAAGAGCTTGTCGCCCCGCTTCACCTCGGCTCCCTCGACAGGGAAGACTTTGGTGCCGTAGCCAAGCTTGTGGCTCGCCCGCTCCACGCCATTGTCGTCGAGGATGACGAGCTGCATGTTGCGGCCCATCACGATCTGGTCGCCGACGGCGTTGCGCAACAGGTTCGGGTTCCGGAACTCGACCCGCCCGGGCTGGCTCGCCTCGAGGAAGGACTGCTGGGCGCCCTGCGCGATGCCGCCGATGTGGAAGGTCCGCATCGTCAGCTGCGTGCCCGGCTCGCCGATCGACTGCGCCGCAATGATGCCGACGGCCTCACCAACGTTGACCATCGTGCCCCGCGCTAGGTCGCGACCGTAGCACATGGCGCAGACGCCCTCGTCCGCCTCGCAGGTGAGCGGCGAGCGGATGCGTACCGCCTGCAGGGCCGCACCCTCTATGATGTCGGCCTTGCGCTCGTCGATCAGCTCGTCCTTCGCCACCAGCACGTCGCCGGCCGGATTCATGACATCTTCCGCCGCCACACGACCGAGCACGCGCTCACCCAGCGACGAGACGATCTCGCCGTCGTTCACGGCAGCCTCCGCCGTGATGGCGCGTTCGGTGCCGCAATCGTTGATCCGCACGATGCAGTCCTGCGCCACGTCAACCAGACGCCGCGTCAGGTAACCCGAGTTCGCCGTCTTCAGCGCCGTGTCGGCCAGACCCTTCCGGGCGCCATGGGTCGAGTTGAAGTACTCGAGCACGGTCAGGCCTTCCTTGAAGTTCGAGATGATAGGCGTCTCAATGATCTCGCCCGACGGCTTGGCCATCAGGCCGCGCATCCCGCCCAGCTGCTTCATCTGCGCCGGCGAGCCCCGGGCGCCCGAATGGCTCATCATGTAGACGCTGTTCGGCTCCATCTCGGCACCGGCGTCGTCCCTACGCACCGCCGAAATGTCGGCCATCATCGCCGTCGCAACCTCGTCCGAGCACTTCGACCATGCGTCGACGACCTTGTTGTACTTCTCGCCCTGCGTGATCAGGCCGTCCATGTACTGCTGCTCGAACTCCTTCACCTGATCGCGCACCTGGTCAACGATCGTCCACTTGGAGTCCGGGATCAGCATGTCGTCCTTGCCGAACGAGATGCCGGCTTTAAACGCCTCCTTGAAGCCCGTGTTCATAATCTGGTCGCAGAAGATGACCGACTCCTTCTGACCGCAATAGCGATAGACGGTGTCGATGACCTGCTGCACCTCCTTCTTGCGCAGCAGGCGGTTGACCAACTCGAACGGTGCCTTCGCGTTAAGCGGCAAGAGCGCGCCCAGTCGGACGCGGCCAGGCGTCGTGTCGTAGCGACGCATGACTTCCTGACCCTCCTCGTCGATCTGCTTGATCCGCGCCGTGACCTTGGCGTGCAGATGCACCTCGCCCGCGTCGAGCGCGTGCTGCACCTCGTCCACGTCGGCGAAGCTCATGCCTTCGCCCTTCATCCCCTCGCGCTGCATGGAGATGTAGTAGAGGCCGAGGATCATGTCCTGCGACGGCACGATGATCGGTGCACCGTTGGCCGGCGACAGCACGTTGTTCGTCGACATCATTAGCACGCGCGCTTCCAGCTGCGCCTCAAGGCTCAGCGGCACGTGCACGGCCATCTGGTCTCCGTCGAAGTCGGCGTTGAAGGCCGAGCAGACCAGCGGGTGCAGCTGGATCGCCTTGCCTTCGATCAGCACCGGCTCGAACGCCTGAATGCCCAGGCGGTGCAGCGTCGGCGCCCGGTTCAGCATCACCGGATGCTCGCGGATCACCTCGTCGAGGATGTCCCAGACCTCCGGGCGCTCCTTCTCGACCAGCTTCTTGGCCTGCTTGACGGTGCTGGAGAGCCCCTTCGCCTCAAGCCGCGAGTAGATGAACGGCTTGAAGAGCTCGAGCGCCATCTTCTTCGGCAGCCCGCACTGGTGCAGCTTCAGCTCCGGCCCAGTCACGATTACCGAACGGCCGGAGAAGTCCACGCGCTTGCCGAGCAGGTTCTGCCGGAACCGGCCCTGCTTGCCCTTGAGCATGTCGGACAGCGATTTCAGCGGACGTTTGTTGGCGCCGGTAATGACCCGGCCGCGACGGCCGTTGTCGAAGAGCGCGTCGACCGATTCCTGCAGCATCCGCTTCTCGTTGCGGATGATGATGTCGGGGGCGCGCAATTCGATCAGCCGCTTCAGGCGGTTGTTACGGTTGATCACCCGGCGATAGAGGTCATTGAGGTCCGACGTCGCGAACCGGCCGCCGTCGAGCGGGACAAGCGGGCGCAGCTCCGGTGGGATAACCGGAACGACGGTGAGGACCATCCACTCGGGACGGTTGCCCGACTCGATGAAGTTCTCGACGATCTTCAGCCGCTTGATGATCTTCTTGGGCTTCAACTCGCCAGTGGCTTCCTTGAGCTCCTCGCGCAGTTCTGCCGCGGTCGACTCGAGGTCGATCGCCGCCAGCATCTCGCGGATAGCCTCGGCGCCGATGTTCGCCGTAAAGGCGTCACCACCATACTGGTCCTGCGCGTCGTTGAACTCTTCCTCGGTCATCAGCTGACCGTACTGGAGGTCCGTCAGGCCGGGCTCGATGACGACGTAATTCTCGAAGTAGAGGATCCGCTCGAGGTCGCGCAGCGTCATGTCGAGCATGAGGCCAATGCGGCTCGGCAGCGACTTCAGGAACCAGATGTGGGCGACGGGTGCCGCCAGCTCGATATGGCCCATGCGCTCGCGCCGGACCTTCTGCAGCGTCACCTCGACGCCGCACTTCTCGCAGACGACGCCGCGATACTTCATGCGCTTGTACTTGCCGCAGAGGCATTCGTAGTCCTTGATCGGACCGAAGATGCGCGCGCAGAAGAGGCCGTCGCGCTCGGGCTTGAACGTGCGGTAGTTGATGGTCTCGGGCTTCTTGATCTCGCCGTAGGACCAGCTGAGGATCCGCTCCGGGCTGGCCAGCGAGATCTTAATCTCGTCGAACGTCTTCGGCGCGGCAAGCGGGTTGAATGGGTTCGTCGTCAGTTCCTGGTTCATACTCTGTCCTTCAGGTCAGATGGGGTGAGTGGGGCGAGGGCCGCCCTCACTCGTCCTCCGCATCCAGGAGTTCCATGTTGAGGCCGAGGCCCCGCACTTCCTTCACCAGCACGTTGAAGCTCTCCGGCACCCCGGCCTCGAAGTTGTCCTCGCCCTTGACGATGGACTCGTAGACCTTGGTGCGCCCCGCCACGTCGTCCGACTTGACGGTGAGCATTTCCTGCAGCGTGTAGGCCGCGCCGTAGGCTTCCAGCGCCCAGACCTCCATCTCGCCGAAGCGCTGGCCGCCGAACTGCGCCTTGCCGCCCAGCGGCTGCTGGGTGACTAGGCTGTAGGGACCCGTCGAGCGCGCGTGGATCTTGTCGTCCACGAGGTGATGGAGCTTCAGCAGGTACTTCGTCCCCACGGTGACAGGGCGGCTGAACTGTTCGCCGGTGCGCCCGTCGAACAGGATCGACTGGCCGCTCTCGTTGAAGCCCGCTCGCCTCAGCGCATCGTTGACGTCCGCCTCCTTGGCGCCGTCAAAGACCGGCGTCGCAATCGGCACGCCGCGCGTGACGGTGGACGCCGTCTCGACCAGCGCGTCTTCGGACATGCTCTCGAGACCCTCCTCGTAGACATCGTCGCCGTAGGCGATCCGCATCGCCTCCTTGACGGGTGTCAGGTCGCCGCTGCGCCGGTACTCGCCGAGCGCTTCGTCGATCCTGAGGCCGAGGCCGCGCGCGGCCCAGCCCATGTGGGTCTCGAGGATCTGGCCCACGTTCATCCGCGACGGAACGCCGAGCGGGTTGAGCACGATATCGACCGGTGTCCCTTCTCCGAGGAACGGCATGTCCTCCATCGGGACCACCTTCGAGACGACGCCCTTGTTGCCGTGACGGCCGGCCATCTTGTCGCCCGGCTGCAGCTTGCGCTTCACCGCGACAAAGACCTTGACCATCTTCATCACACCCGGCGGCAGGTCATCGCCACGCCGGACCTTCTCGACCTTGTCCTCGAACCGCGCCTCCAGCACGCGCTTCTGCGCCCCGTACTGCTGGTGCAGCGCCTCGACCTGCTGCGCGCCCTCCTCGTCGCCGAGGGCAAGCTGCCACCACTGGCCGCGGCTCAGCGTCTCGAGCAGCTCCTCGGTGATATCGGATTTCGGCTTGACGCCTTTCGGCCCCTTCACCGCGGTCTTGCCGAGGATCATGGTCCTGAGACGCGCATAGATGTTGCGCTCCAGAATCGCGAGTTCGTCGTCGCGGTCACGACCGAGGCGCGCAATCTCCTCACGCTCGATCTGCAGCGCGCGCTCGTCCTTCTCGACCCCGTGGCGGTTGAAGACGCGCACCTCGACGACCGTGCCGTAGTCGCCCGGCGGCAGCCGGAGCGACGTATCGCGCACGTCAGAGGCCTTTTCGCCGAAGATCGCGCGGAGCAGCTTCTCCTCCGGCGTCATCGGGCTCTCGCCCTTAGGTGTGATCTTGCCGACCAGAATGTCCGCGGGCCCGACCTCGGCACCGATATAGACGATGCCCGCCTCGTCGAGGTTGCGCAGCGCCTCCTCGCCGACGTTCGGAATGTCGCGGGTGATCTCCTCGGGCCCGAGCTTGGTGTCGCGGGCGGCGACCTCGAACTCCTCGATGTGGATCGAGGTGAAGACGTCGTCGCGCACGATGCGCTCGGAAATCAGGATCGAGTCCTCGTAGTTGTAGCCGTTCCACGGCATGAACGCGACGACCACGTTCTTGCCCAGCGCCAGCTCGCCCATGTCGGTCGACGGGCCGTCGGCAATCACCTCGCCCTTCATGACGGTGTCGCCCACCTTCACCAGCGGACGCTGATTGATGCAGGTGTTCTGGTTCGAGCGCTGGAACTTGCGCAGGCGATAGATGTCGACTCCCGGATCGCCGGGATCCAGATCGTCCGTCGCCCGGACCACGACACGCTGCGCGTCGACCTGGTCGATCACGCCCGCACGACGCGCCATGATCGAGGCGCCGCTGTCACGCGCCACGACCTCCTCGATCCCGGTGCCCACGAACGGCGCCTCCGCCTGCAGCAGGGGCACCGCCTGACGCTGCATGTTCGAGCCCATGAGCGCGCGGTTCGCGTCGTCGTTCTCCAGGAACGGGATCAGCGAGGCCGCAACCGAAACCAGCTGCTTCGGCGACACGTCGATCAGGCTCACGCTTTCGTTCGGCGCGAGCGTGTACTCGCCGGACTGCCGCGTCGAGACGAGGTCGTTCACGAATCGCCCGCCATCGTCGAGATGCGCGTTGGCCTGCGCCACGACATGCCGCATCTCCTCGGTCGCCGACATGTACTGCACTTCGTCGGTGACCTGCCCCTCCTTCACCTTGCGGTAGGGGGTCTCGATGAAGCCGTACTTGTTCACCCGCGCGAAGGTGGCGAGCGAGTTGATCAGGCCGATGTTCGGCCCTTCCGGCGTCTCGATCGGGCACATCCGGCCGTAATGCGTCGGGTGCACGTCGCGCACCTCGAATCCGGCCCGCTCACGCGTCAGGCCGCCGGGCCCGAGCGCCGACAGGCGCCGCTTGTGCGTCACCTCCGAAAGCGGGTTGGTCTGGTCCATGAACTGGCTGAGCTGCGACGAGCCGAAGAACTCGCGCACCGCCGCCGCCGCCGGCTTGGCGTTGATCAGGTCCTGCGGCATCACCGTGTCGATCTCGACCGAGGACATCCGCTCCTTGATCGCCCGCTCCATGCGGAGCAGGCCGACGCGATATTGGTTCTCCATCAGCTCGCCGACTGAGCGCACCCGGCGGTTGCCGAGGTGGTCGATGTCGTCGATCTCGCCACGGCCGTCGCGCAGCTCGACCAGCGCCTTGATGCAGGCGATCATGTCCTCGCGCCTCAGCGTCCGCTGCGTATCCGGCGCGTCGAGGTCGAGACGCATGTTCATCTTCACGCGACCGACGGCCGACAGGTCATAGCGCTCAGGGTCGAAGAACAGCGTATCGAAGAGTCCGCTCGCCGCTTCCACCGTCGGCGGCTCGCCCGGGCGCATGACGCGGTAGATGTCCATGAGCGCGGTGTCGCGGCCCATGTTCTTGTCCGCCGCCATGGTGTTGCGGATGTACGGACCGAAATTGACATTGTCGATGTCGAGCACCGGCACCTCGGTAACGCCCGCCTCGAGGAGCTCCCAGAGCGTACCGCCGGTAACGGAGCCTTCCTTGTCAGTCTCCCACGTCAGCTCGCCACCGGCTTCGACGTAGATCGCGCCGGTCTCCTCGTTGATGATGTCCTTGGCGACGTAGCGTCCCACGATCTGATCGAACGGAACCAGAAGCTCAGAAACCGTGCCCTCGTCGATCAGCTTCTTGACGGCGCGCGGTGTGACCTTCTTGCCGGCCTCGGCGATCACCTCGCCCGAGCTCGCGTCCACCAGATCATAAGCCGGCCGCGTGCCACGCATCCGCTCTGGGAAGAACTTCGTGGTCCAGCCGCGGTTCTTCTCGAGCTTGTAAGTGATCGTGTCGTAATAGGCATCCATGATGCCTTCCTGATCGAGACCGAGCGCATAGAGCAGCGTCGTCACGGGCAGCTTCCGGCGACGGTCGATGCGCGCGTAGACCATGTCCTTGGCGTCGAATTCGAAATCGAGCCACGAGCCGCGGTAGGGGATGATCCGACAGGCAAACAAGAGCTTGCCCGAAGCGTGAGTCTTGCCCTTGTCGTGGTCGAAGAAGACGCCCGGGCTGCGGTGCATCTGGCTGACGATCACACGCTCCGTCCCGTTCACGATGAACGTGCCGTTCGGCGTCATCAGGGGCATGTCGCCCATGAAGACGTCCTGCTCCTTGATGTCCTTGACCGACTTCGCGCCAGTGTCCTCGTCCATGTCGAACACGATCAGCCGCAGCGTCACCTTCAGAGGCGCGCTGTAGGTCATGTCGCGCTGCTGGCACTCCTCGACGTCGTACTTCGGCTTCTCGAGCTCGTACTTGACGAACTCCAGAACCGCCGTCTCGTTGAAGTCCTTGATCGGGAACACCGACTGAAAGACGCCCTTGATCCCCTCGCCGTCGATCGGCTCCGGCTGGTCGCCCGAATTCAGGAACAGGTCGTAGCTGGATTTCTGCACCTCGATGAGGTTCGGCATCTCCAGCACTTCGCGGATCTTGCCGTAATACTTCCGAAGTCTTTTCTGGCCAAGGTATGTGGAAGCCATGCGCGTCGTCACCTTTCGTGTCACGGGGCACGGCGCCGCGGGGCCCGGCGGCATGCCCGTACGTGAAGGGGGTCCGGCGGATCAATCCCTGGCTGCCGTCCCACCAGCAGCCGCCCGATCCGTCGAACCGCATCCTGGAAAGGGTCTGCCCGCAGGCCCTTGCCAAGACGCGGAAGGCTGGCACCGGAAGCCTCCGGTGCCAGCCGCCTTGCAGCGGGCGGCCCTCAGGCCGCCCGGACTTACTTGAGCTCGATCTCGGCGCCGGCCGCTTCGAGCTTCTGCTTGATGGACTCGGCCTCTTCCTTCGAAGCGCCTTCCTTGACGGCCTTGCCGCCCGCCTCCACGAGATCCTTGGCTTCCTTCAGGCCAAGGCCGGTGATGGCACGGACTTCCTTGATGACGTTGATCTTCTGCGCCCCGGCGGACTTCAGGATCACGTCGAACTCGGTCTTCTCCTCCTCTGCCGCAGCGGCTTCGCCGCCGCCGGCGGGACCGGCCATCATCACCGCGCCGCCAGCGGCGGGCTCGATGCCGTACTCGTCCTTGAGGATGGTTTTCAGTTCCTGCGCCTCGAGCAGCGTGAGGTTCACGATCTCTTCGGCGAGTTTCTTCAGATCAGCCATGTCGATTTTCCGTTCGGTAAGATGTGTTCCAACGTCGGGCTTTCAACCCTGAGACGGCTCTCACGCCGCCTCGGCACGTTCCTCGATCGTCGAAAGGATGCTCGCGATGTTGCTGGCGGGCGCACCGATCGCACCGGCGATGTTGCTGGCAGGGGCGCCGATGCAGCCGACGATGGAAGCGATAAGCTCCTCGCGCGACGGCATCTCCGACACTGCCTTGACACCGGCCCGGTCCAGGGCCGTCTCTCCCATCGCGCCGCCCAGAATCTCGAACTTCGAGTTGGACTTTGCGAAATCCTCGGCCACCTTGGCTGCCGCCACGGGGTCTTCGGAATAGGAAAGTACGGTCATGCCCGTCAGGTAGTCGGCGATCGATGCCGCCGGTTTTCCCTCGAGGGCGATCTTGGCGAGCCTGTTCTTGGCAACGCGAACGGAACCGCCCGCCTCGCGCATGCGCGCGCGGAGGTCCTGCATCTCCTTCACCGTGAGACCCGTGTAGTGGGCAACCACCACGACGCCAGAGCTTTCGAAGATCTGGCCGAGTTCCTCGACCACTTTCTCTTTCTGGGCTCTATCCACAGTTTCACTCCAAGTTGGGGTTTCCCCCGGCTCAGTATGGCTCCGGCGAACCGGAACCCTCGGGTCCGAAGGGACCCGCCAAGACCACCGGGTGGAACCCGACCGGCCCGACATGGCCCCGTCTCAGGAAGGAATTACCGGCCTCGCGGCCAACCCTCCGTCTCGGACAGGACGGGGCTTCAAGCCCCGCCATCCGCCGGACCCACGGCCCGGCGAAACTCGTTCAGGCGTTGCCCGTGGCCGACGGGACGTCGACGCTCACCGCCGGCCCCATGGTCGACGTCAGGCTGACCTTCTTCATGTACGCGCCCTTGGCGCCAGCGGGCTTGGCCTTGGCTACCGCATCGACGAAGGCGCGCACGTTCTCGACCAGCTTCTGGTCGTCGAAGCTGCACTTGCCGACACCGGCGTGAACCACGCCTGCCTTCTCGACCTTGAACTGGACCTGGCCGCCCTTCGCCGCCTTGACCGCCTCGGCGACATCCATCGTCACCGTCCCGACACGCGGGTTCGGCATCAGGTTGCGCGGACCGAGGATCTTCCCGAGCCGCCCCACGATCGCCATCATGTCCGGCGTTGCGATGCAGCGGTCGAAGTCGATCTGGCCACCCTGGATCCGCTCCATCAGGTCTTCGGCACCCACGATGTCGGCGCCGGCCTTCTCGGCCTCCTCGGCCTTCGCGCCGCGGGCGAACACCGCCACCCGCACCGTCTTGCCGGTGCCGTTCGGCAGCGTCACCGTACCACGGACCATCTGGTCCGCGTGACGCGGGTCGACGCCCAGGTTGACCGCGATCTCGACCGTTTCGTCGAATTTCGCCGTCGCGCCGGACTTCACCAGCTTCACGGCATCCTCGACACTCACATCGCTCTTGTCCGCGAAGACCTCACGTGCCGCGCGCAGTCGCTTTCCGATCTTGCCCATCAGCCCTTCACCTCGATGCCCATCGACCTGGCCGAGCCAAGCACGATCTTCATGGCGGCCTCGACGTCAGTGGCGTTGAGGTCCTTCATCTTCGCCTCGGCGATCTCGCGCAGCTGGGCGGCCGTGACCGAACCGATAGTCTCGCGCCCGGGCAGCTTGGCGCCGGACGTCTTCTTCGCGGCCTTCTTCAGGAAGTACGACGCCGGCGGCGTCTTGATGTCCATCGTGAAGGACTTGTCCTGATAGTAGGTGATCACCGTCGGGCAGGGGGCACCCGGCTCCATGTCCTGCGTCCGCGCGTTGAACGCCTTGCAGAACTCCATGATGTTGATGCCGCGCTGACCGAGCGCGGGGCCAACCGGCGGAGACGGGTTCGCCTGCCCCGCCTTCACCTGCAGCTTGAGGCTGCCCATAATCTTCTTGGCCATTCACGGCCTCCTTCTCTCAACACCCCGCGACGCGTCGCGGCGGCTTCAGTTGCCGTGGTCCGGCCCCGGGCGCGCCCGGGTCACCTCCCACGGAGGGACGCTCAGCCCTGCTTGCTGACCTGAGCAAATTCCAGCTCGACCGGCGTGGCCCGGCCGAAGATCGAGACCATCACCTTCAGGCGCTGGTTGTCCTCGTCCACTTCCTCGACCATGCCGTCGAAGTCCTCGAAGGGGCCGTCGTTGACCTTTACCCGTTCACCGATATCGAAGTGGACCACGTGCCGCGGCGATGCCTCGCCCTCTTCGACGCGGTTCAGGATCGAATTGACCTCGGCATCACGCATCGGCATCGGCCTACCCTGCGGGCCGAGGAATCCGGTCACGCGATTGATCGACGTGATCAGGTGATAGGCCCGGTCCGACATTTCCATCCGCACGAGCACGTAGCCCGGCATGAAGCGCCGCTCGGTCGGGACCTTCTTGCCACGGCGGATCTCGATCACTTCCTCGGTCGGAACGAGAACTTCCTCGATCTCGCCCTCAAGCCCGGCATCAGAAACGGCGTGCCGGATCTGTTCCGCGATCTTCTTCTCGAAATTCGACAGAACGCTCACCGAATACCAACGCTTCGCCATCGTCCCTGCCCTTGCCTCGTCCCGCGCCACCAGGCCCACATGCCGTACTGCCCGAAAACGGAAATCGGCGCGCCACGCGAATCGCCGCACGCCTGTTTCCGGGAATGTCCGCTCGCTTAACGCCCTCTGCCGACGAGTTCAAGCGCCGGAGGCTGCGTCATCCAAAGAGCCGCAGCACGCCTTCGAGGCCCTGCCGGATCACGAAATCGACGAAGAAGAAAAAGATCGCCGTCAACGTGGCCATGATGAGGACCATAACAGTCGTCAGCGCGGTCTCGCGCCGCGTCGGCCAGACGACCTTCGCGATCTCCGCGCGCACCTGCTGCACGAACTGTAGCGGATTCGTCCTCGTCGCCATGGTCTTCCCTTGTCTCGCAGCCGCGTCCACTTACGCGCTCGCGGCGGCGCCTTCAACCCGTCGCGTGATCAGTGGCTCATGAGGACCGGCACCTCGGCCTGCTGAAGCATGTTGCGGGTCGCGCCCCCGAGGATAGCCTCACGCAGACGTGAGTGTCCGTAGGCGCCCATCACGATCATGTCCGCCTCCATGTCGAGCGCGAAGCGGCAGAGCACGTCCGAGATGCGCGGCACTGACTTGGCCAGCACCGCGACCTCGGCATGCACGCCATGGCGCGAAAGCATCTGCGCGAGCGCGCCGCCGGGATCCGAGCGATCGGCTGCATGCACCGGCGGGTCGACCACCGCGATCCAGCTCGCGGAGCTGGCCTGCAGAAGCGGCAGCGCCGCCCGCACCGCACTCAATGCGCCAGGGCTTTCGTTCCAGGCGATCACGATGCGCCCGCCCACTGCCTTGTTGCCATGGCCGGGCGGCAGGACGAGCACCGGCGTGCCGGTTCCGAAGAGCGCGGCCTCGAGGATGCTGACATCCTCGGGTGTTCGGCTTTCCCCGTAGGGCCGCGCCAGAACCGCAAGGTCGGCGTACTGCACGTGCCCGGCGACCAGGCCGTTGAGACCACTCATCGGCACCCCCGCTGCGGCGATGTCGTGGCGCACGCCGCTGCGCGCGAGCAGCTCGCGCACTTTCTCCTCGATGGCCGCGGCCTCCTCCCGCGCGTCGCCCAGCATGTCCTGGACCGGAAACATGTCGGGGCCGGTGTAGTAGGCTGCCGGCTGCGTCCGGTCGAGCCCGAGGCAGAGCACATCGAGGTGCGCGTCCAGCCCCTCTGCCAGCGCCACCGCCGAGTCGAGTGTCGCCGCGCCCGCCTCCAGATCCGTCACGACCGTAGCGATCGTTCTGTAAGCCATCGTTCCTCCTCCCCGACTGCCTGAGGTTACCGTTCCCGCGCCAGTCGATACCAGCCACAGTCTGATGCATCGGCCGTTGACATGGATCAATACACTGCACCGGCCGCGTCGCCAGCGCTGTCCAGAATGGCAGCGCGATGCTCAGAACCCGGTCCGGCCGGTATCAAGGCGCGCAGTCGGCATCGCCGCTCGCCCCGTGCTCTCACCCCATGCTGCTGGAGTCCTTGCGGCTTTGCGCACGCCGGACGTCATCGCGATAACTCCAGTGAGCGACGAAGCTCCAGCCGAGAACGTAAAGCGCGCCCGCGGCCAGCACGACGAGCCCCGGAACAGGCCCGATGTCGGCGCGCTCGACGAACTGCTCCACCGTTGTGACCGGGCGCGGATGAACGATCAGCTTCCCGCAATAGGCGAGCGCCTGGATCAGCAGAATCCACAAGTAGTTGCGGCGGATCCTCCGACCGACTGCGACCGTGAGCGAGACGTGATAGCGCGGGTGCCAGTAGTCTTCCGCCAGCCGTTTCTGCCAGCCCTCCTCCATGTGCAGGTTGCCATCGTGGAGCATCGGGGCGAAGAAATGCGTCTCCATCCACCGGCATCGCGCCCGCCAGACGTTGAAGAAGCGGTAGCGCCGCGCCTCGAGCATCAGAAAGAATACGATCAGGACGCCGACCAGCACCAGCGGAAGCGGCGAGGCATCGGGCGACGCGAAGGCGATCGAGAGCGCAATGCCCAGCGTCACGACGGCCCAGTTCGTCGTGGTGTCCAACCGCGTCCGCCACGTGGCCGAGCGGTAGACCTCGCCACGATAGAGATGCGCCAGTGCACCGATCTCGGCCGAATTGAGTGACTTGCGATCGTGCGCATGCTGGATTGGCGAAGTGTCGGTCACCTCCCGCCTCATCTGTCTGAGGTCGATGATCGCATGCAGCCGGGTTTCCGTCAAAGCGCTGCGGCAGCCCTGCCTGATCCGCCGCCGCCCGGCGCGCCTGCGACAGCGCGGCCGGCGACGAGAATGCAGGACCGCCCAGGAGCTCGCGCCGTGCTGGTCCCGGGCCTGCCGATCGCGGCAGGGGCAGCGATTTCAGACGTCCGAGAGGCGGCGCTCGGGCAGTCGAGATCCCGATCTGGAGTCGCTGTCGGAAGCCAAGGCTCAGGCCGCCACAGCTGGCTGCGCCTGCGGCTCGTGCAGAAGCCCCTCGAATTGCGGACGGCCCAGAAGGTAGCCCTGCATCAGCGCGATACCCAGATCCCGGAGCGTCTCGAGCTCGGCCTGCGTCTCGATGCCTTCGGCCACCACCATCACGCCGAGTTCGTCGCACAGCCCGCACAGCGCGCGCACGATGGCCCGCCGGACGTGGTCGCGGTCGATCCCGCTCACGAGCTCCCGGTCGATCTTGATGATGTTGGGCACCACATCGGCGATCAGGCCCAGCCCCGAGAAGCCGGCGCCGAAATCGTCGATCGCCGTGCGGAAGCCCATCTGACGGTAGCTCTCAATGATGTTCTTAAGGTGTCCCTTGTCGCGCACGACTTCGCCTTCGGTAAACTCGAAGATGATGTTTTCGGCCGGAAAGCCGACGGAGTCGGCCGCCCAGAGCGTCCGTTGGATGCACGTCTGGGGCTCGTAGACCGCGTTCGGCATGAAGTTGATCGAGAGCGACGCCGTCAGGCCGAGCCCCGCCGCGACCTCGATCGCCGTGGTGCGGCAGGTCTGGTCGAAGCTGTACATGTTCTCGGCGTCGACGAGGCTCAGCATCTCGAAGGCCGAGCGGCCGTCCTTGCCGCGAAGCAGGGCCTCCTGCGCGAAGACCCTCCCGGTGGTCATGTCGAAGATCGGCTGAAAGGCCATCGTGATCTGCTCGGCGAAGGCGCGACCTTTCCTGTGCGCGCAGTGCTCGCAGGCTACTCGTTGATGCGTCATGCTCGTGATTCCGTTTGCCAACTCCCGCAGCTCTAGCGGGAATCAGCTGTCGGAATCGTTAGCGCCAGCCGTGCCGCCTCGCATTACTCTGCCGCTTCGCCATAGGTCTCCACCGGCGGACAGGTGCACACGAGGTTGCGGTCGCCATAGGCGTTGTCGACGCGGTTCACGGGCGGCCAGTACTTGTCGACGCGGAACGAACCGGCAGGGAAGCAGCCCTGCTCGCGGCTGTAGGGTCGGGTCCAGTCGCCCACGAGGTCCTCGACTGTATGCGGCGCGTGGCGGAGCGGGCTCTCGGCCGCCTCGACCTCCCCCTGCTCGACCGCCCGGATTTCTTCCCGGATCGCCAGCATCGCGTCGCAGAAGCGGTCGAGCTCGGCCTTGGTCTCGCTCTCCGTCGGCTCCACCATCAGCGTGCCCGACACGGGCCAGCTCATCGTGGGCGCGTGAAAACCATTGTCGACCAGGCGTTTTACGATGTCATCAACGGTTACGCCATGCTCGCCAAAGGCCCGGGTGTCGAGAATGCACTCGTGCGCCACCCGCCCGTTCCGCCCCCGGAACAGCACGTCGAAGGCCCCGTCCAGGCGCGCGGCTATGTAGTTCGCGTTCAGGATCGCCACGCGCGTCGCCTGCGTCAGGCCCGCGCCGCCCATCATCAGGATGTAAGCCCAGCTGATCGGCAGGATAGAGGCGCTGCCGAAGGGCGCGCCGCTCACCGGCCCTTCACGCCCGCCCGTCGCCGGATGCCCGGGCAGGAACGGGGCGAGGTGAGCCTTTACGCCGATCGGGCCCATCCCCGGACCGCCGCCGCCATGCGGGATGCAGAAGGTCTTGTGCAGGTTCAGGTGGCTCACGTCCGCGCCGATTTCGCCCGGCTTCACGAGGCCCACCATGGCGTTGAGGTTCGCGCCGTCCAGATAGACCTGGCCACCATGCTCGTGCGTGATGCGGCAGACCTCGGTCACCGTCTCCTCGAAGACGCCGTGGGTCGAGGGATAGGTGATCATGCAGGCGGCCAGGTGGTCGCCTGCCGCCTCGGCCTTCGTGCGGAAATCATCGAGGTCGATGTCGCCGTTCTTCGCCGCCTTCACCACCACGACCTTCATGCCGCACATCTGCGCGCTGGCCGGGTTGGTCCCGTGAGCGGAGGTCGGGATCAGACAGATCCGCCGGTCCTCGCCGCGGGCGCGGTGATAGGCCATGATCGTCAGGAGGCCGGCATACTCGCCCTGCGCGCCCGAGTTCGGCTGCATCGAGAAGGCGTCGTAGCCGGTGATCTCGCAGAGCTTTTCGCTGAGGTCCTCCAGCATCTCGGCGTAGCCCGTCGTCTGCTCCGCCGGCGCGAAGGGATGGATGTTGGCGAACTCGGGCCAGCTGATCGCCGCCATCTCGGCCGCGGCGTTCAGCTTCATCGTGCACGAGCCCAGTGGAATCATCGCCCGGTCGAGCGCGAGGTCCCGGTCGGCGAGGCGGCGCATGTAGCGCATCATCTCGGTCTCGGCCCGGTTCATGTGGAACACCGGGTGCGTGAGGTAGTCCGACGTCCGCACCAGCCCCTCGGGCAGTCGGTAGGCATCGCTCACGTCGTCGAACTTCAGGTCCATGCCAAAAGCGCGCCAGACCGCCTCGATCGCCGCCGGACGCGTGGTCTCGTCGAGCGTGATGCCCAGCCGGTCTTCGCCCATGCGGCGCAGGTTGACCCGCTCCGCCGCGGCGGAACGCAGGATTACCCCCTGCATCGGCCCGACGTTGACCGTGACCGTGTCGAAGAAGGTCTCGGGCGTCACCTCGAAGCCGCCCTGCCTCAGCCCGTCGGCCAGACGCACCGTCTTCTGATGCACCCGCTGGGCGATGGCCTTCAACCCCGCCGGTCCGTGGAAGACCGCGTAGAACCCGGCCATCACCGCCAGCAGCGCCTGCGCCGTGCAGACGTTGCTGGTCGCCTTCTCGCGCCGGATGTGCTGCTCGCGCGTCTGCAGCGCGAGGCGATAGGCCTTGTTGCCGCGCGCGTCGATCGAGACGCCGACAATCCGCCCCGGCATCGCCCGCTTCAGCGAGTCGGTGCACGCCATGTAGGCTGCGTGCGGCCCGCCATAGCCCATCGGCACGCCGAACCGCTGCGTCGAACCTACGGCGATGTCCGCGCCCATTGCCCCCGGCTCCTTCAGAAGCGTCAGCGCCAGCGGGTCGGCGATCACGATGCCGATCGCGTTCTGCTCATGCAGTTGCGCGATTTGCGGGCCGAAGTCGCGCAATTGGCCGTGCGTGCCGGGATACTGAAAGATCGCGCCGAACACCGCCGCGGGATCGAGTGCGTCCGGTTCGTCCACGATCACCTCGATCCCGAGCGGCGCCGCGCGCGTCTGCATCACCGCGATGTTCTGCGGATGGCAGTTCACGTCGACGAAGAAGGCCATCTTCTTCGACTTCGCCACCCGCTGCGCCATCGTCATCGCCTCGGCCGCCGCCGTCGCCTCGTCGAGCAGGCTGGCGTTGGCCACCGGCAGGCCGGTCAGGTCGCTCACCATCGTCTGGAAGTTCAGCAGCGCCTCCAGCCGGCCCTGGCTGATCTCGGGCTGATAGGGCGTATAGGCCGTGTACCAGGCCGGGTTCTCCAGGATGTTGCGCTGGATCGCCGGCGGCGTGACCGTGCCGTGCCAGCCCTGCCCGATCATCGTGGTGAAGACCTGGTTCTTCTTCGCCACCTCCCGCATCCGCCAGATCAGTTCGCGCTCGGACAGCGGCTCGCCCGCGAGCGGCGCCGCCTGCCGGATCGAGCCGGGCACCGTCTGGTCGACGAGCTCGTCCAGACTCTCCACCCCCAGCGCCGCGAACATCTCTTCCATCTCGGCCGGCGAGGGGCCGATGTGCCGCCGGTTGGCAAAGTCGTAGGGATCGTAGTCGGTGGGGTGAAAGGGCATGTGGGGCCTTCGGCTATTGGATGCGGTCGACGAATGTCAGGCGGATGCTGCCGTCATCGCCGATCTCGAGGTCCTTCTAGGAGAAAAGTCCGATGTAGCCCGAGCGCGCCATTCCGGGATCATCCGGCGCATCGCGTTGCACCACGGCAACGTCGTTCTCCAGCAACGCATCGGTCAGTCGCTTGTGCTTCGCACCGTCGGTCTTGGCCGCCTCCATCGGATCGAAGTATCCGGTGGTGCCGACCCGCCACGTGTTGTGCAGGACGGCCAGTTCACGCCCGTTGACGTCGGCCGTCCACTGGCCGCGATGGCCGGTAGTCTTCTTCTGCGGAGCGCGCAGCTTGTGGGCGGGCTTTTGCCGGCTCACTCGATGAATTCCTGGTACGCGTCCTCGTCCATGTGCTCGTCGAGCTCGGTCGGATCCTCGACCTTGATCTTGAAGAACCAGGCGCTCTCCGGGTCCTCGTTCACCTTGCCCGGCGTCTCGACGATGCTCTGGTTCACCTCGACGATCTCGCCGTCGAGCGGCGCGGTGATATCCGAGGCCGCCTTGACGCTCTCGATCACGACGATCTCGTCGCCCTTCTTCACGATGTCGCCCACCTCGGGCAATTCGATGAAGACGATGTCGCCCAGTTGCGTGGAGGCGTGCTCGGTGATGCCGACGGTGACGATGTCGCCGTCGAGGTCTAGCCATTCGTGCTCTTGGGTGTACTTCATGCGTCTCTCTCAGCGCTTGTAGGTGGCGGGGCGGAAAGGTAGCTCGGTCACGGTCGCCGGCAGCCGCTTGCCCCGAACCTCGCCGGTGAGGGCGGTGCCGGGTGCAGAGCGGTTGGCGTCGACATATCCCATAGACATCGGCCGCCCGATAGATGGGCCGTAGGCGCCTGACGTCACCTCCCCCACGCGCACATCGCCGTCGTAGAGGGCGGTGCCGGCGCGCATCGGTGCGCGGCCGTCCGGAAGCAGCCCGACCCGCCGGCGCGCAGGGCCGTTCTCCAGTTCGTCGAGGATGCGCTCGGCGCCCGGAAAGCCGCCGGCCCGGTCGCCGCCGCGCCGCCGCGCCTTCTGGATGGACCAGGCGAGATCGGCCTCGATCGGCGTGGTTGTCTCGTCGATGTCTTGGCCATGCAGGCAGAGCCCGGCCTCGAGGCGCAGCGAGTCCCTCGCGCCGAGGCCCGCCGGCTCGACCTCGTCCATCGCGAGGAGGGAGCGCGCCAGCCCCTCGGCCTCCGCCGCGGGAACGCTGATCTCGTAGCCGTCCTCGCCCGTGTAGCCCGAGCGTGAGACCCAGAGCTCGCCGCCCGACATCGGCACGACGGCCGCGTCCATGAAACGCATCCCCGCCACCTCAGGCGCGATCCGTGCCAGCGCGCGCTCGGCGCCCGGCCCCTGCAGTGCGATCAGTGCGCGATCCGTCAGGTGCTCGACCTCCAGCTCGGGCAGGTTTTCACGCATGTGCGCCAGGTCGACGTCCACCCGCGATGCGTTGACGACGAGAAACAGGTGGTCGCCCCGGTTCGCGACCATCAGGTCGTCGATGATCCCGCCGTTCTCGTCGGTGAAGAGCGCGTAGCGCTGCCGCCCTTCGGGCAGGCCGATGACGGCCGCAGGTGTCAGCCGCTCCAGCGCCGCCGCCACGTCAGTTGCGCGCAGGACCACTTGCCCCATGTGACTCACGTCGAAGAGCGACGCTGCGGCCCGCGTGTGCAGGTGCTCGGACATGACGCCCGCAAATTGCAGCGGCATTTCCCAGCCTGCGAAGGGCGTCATCCGCGCGCCCAGTTCCTCGTGAAGTCCGTGCAGCGGGGTCCGCTTCGTGTCGGCCATCGGCCCTCCCTCGGCCGCAGGCGCGGCACCTCCGGCGGCAGACCGCCGCCCTGGTGCCCCCTCTGTCCCTTCGCCTGAGATCGCTATCCCTTCGGCGGGCGTCTCGCGCCACTCTCCAGAGTTCCTTGCCCGCGCAGGTCCGTTTGCCTGAGAGTTTGCCGGGGCGCTTGCTCCTTCGGCACCGGGCTTGCCCCGGATTCTCCCTGCGCGGAGCCCTGACGCTAGGCCAGAGCCGGCGGCTCGGCAAGGTCTTGCGCGACGCGAAGCGCGGGTTCAGAGGTGCGCCATGTCCGACCCCTTCTTCTTCGGCTACGGCAGCCTCGTGAACCGCGCCACCCACACCTTTGCTGGCGCCGCGCCTGCCAGGGCGCAGGGCTGGCGCCGCGTCTGGCGCCGGACGCCGCTGCGCCCGGCGGCGTTCCTGACCGTGCTCCCCGACCCGGAGACCGAGATCGACGGGCTGATCGCCGCCGTCCCCGGTGCCGACTGGGTGGCGCTCGACGCGCGCGAGGCGGCCTACGACCGCGTGCCGTTCGCGAGCCTCACCCACAGCCTCGGAGGCGTACTGGAGACGGCCATCTACGCCATCCCGCCCGGCGCGCACGAGGCGCCGGGACCGCAGAGCCCGATCCTGCTCAGCTATCTCGACGTCGTGCTGCAGGGCTATCTGCGCGAATTCGGCGTGGCCGGAGTGGCGCGCTTTGTCACCACGACCGACGGTTGGGATGCGCCCGTGCTGGATGACCGCGGCACGCCCCGCTACCCGCGGGCGCAGGCGCTCGACGCCGCCGAGACGGCAGTCGTGGACCGTTGGCTCTCCGACCTCTCGGTGAACGTGCTGATCGCCTAGGCCGATCCGACTGGACCGCGGCAGCCGCCGGTCTGAGCGCGGTCGAGGAGCAGGTGGTCCAGCACGACGCATGCCGCCATCGCCTCGGCCACCGGGACCGCGCGGATGCCGACGCAGGGATCGTGCCGGCCCTTCGTGACGATTTCCGTCTCCTCGCCCGAGCGCGTGATGGTCCGGCGCGGCGTCAGGATCGACGAGGTCGGCTTGACTGCGAACCGCACCACGATGTCCTGCCCCGTGGAGATGCCGCCGAGGATGCCGCCCGCGTGGTTCGAGGCAAAGATCGGTCCGTTCGGCCCCATGGCAATCTCGTCGGCGTTCCGGCTGCCGGTCAGAGTGGCCGCGGCCATCCCTTCGCCGATCTCCACCCCCTTGACGGCATTGATCGACATCATCGCGGCGGCCAGATCGGTATCGAGCTTGCCGTAGACCGGCGCGCCGAGGCCGGGAGGGCATCCCGCCACCGTGACCTCGACCAGCGCGCCGACCGAGTCGCCGGATTTCCTCAGCTCGTCGAGATAATCCGCCCAGGCCTCGGCGGCCTCGGCGTCGGGCGACCAGAACGGATTGCGGCCGATCTCGTCGGCGTCGAAGCGCGTGCGATCGATGGCGTGCGGCCCCATCGCCACCATGTAGCCGGTGATCCTCAGCTCCGGCAGCAGCGCCGCCAGCGCCGCCCGCGCCACACCCCCGGCCGCGACCCGCGCCGCCGTCTCGCGCGCGCTCGACCGCCCCCCACCGCGATAGTCGCGGATCCCGTACTTCTGCCAGTAGGTGATGTCCGCGTGGCCCGGACGGAACTTCTCGGCGATGTCGCCGTAGTCCTTCGACCGCTGGTCGGTATTGCGGATCATCAGCTGGATCGGCGTTCCGGTGGTGCGCCCATCAAAGACCCCCGACAGGATCTCGACCTCGTCCGCCTCACGCCGCTGGGTGGTGTAGCGGCTTTGGCCTGGCTTGCGCCGGTCGAGCCACACCTGGATCGCCGCCTCGTCGATCGCAATGCCGGGCGGACACCCATCGACCGTGGCGCCGAGCGCGGGCCCGTGGCTTTCGCCCCATGTGGTGACGCGGAAGAGGTGACCGAAGGTGTTGAGGCTCATGCCTGCCGGTCTAGACCTGCGCGTCTCGCCCCTCAAGTGGCCGTGCGCGGATTGCCCTTGCCCCCGGCGAACCAGCCACTACGCTCCGGTCCACCTCGGGGTGCCCCTTTGGCGGGCTGAGATGCCGCACGGCGAACCCGTCGAACCTGAACCGGCTAGAACCGGCGGAGGGAAGGTCAGCTCCTGTCCTTCTTCCGGCCGAAAGGAGCGATGCGCATGAAATTTCAACTCCTCGCAGCAGGGCTTTTCGCGGCGACCGGAGCCTCGGCGCAGGATGCTCCCGTGGTCACGGTCTACACCTACGACAGCTTCGTCACCGAATGGGGCCCCGGTCCCGCGATCGAGGCGGCGTTCGAGGCCGAGTGCGCCTGCGAGCTGCGCTTCGTCGGGGCCGGTGATGGGGCCGCCCTGCTCGCACGGCTGCGGCTGGAGGGCGAGCGGACGGAGGCGGACGTCGTGCTCGGCCTCGACACCAACCTGACCGCCGCGGCGGCGGACACAGGCCTCTTCGCGCCGCACGGCCTGGACCCCGAGCTCGACCTGCCGGTCGAGTGGGAGGACGACATCTTCCTGCCGTTCGACTGGAGCTACTTCGCGTTCGTCCACCGCAACGAGCTTAACCCGCCGGAGAGCTTTCGCGAACTGGCCGAGAGCGACGTCTCGGTCCTGATCCAGGACCCGCGCTCCTCGACCCCCGGCCTCGGCCTCCTGCTCTGGGTCGAGGCAGCCTACGGCGACGAGGCCGGAGCCTTCTGGTCCGCGCTCGCCGACAACATCGTCACCGTCACCGCCGGCTGGTCGGAGGCCTACAACCTCTTCCTCGAGGGCGAGGCCGACATGGTCCTCTCCTACACGACCTCGCCCGCCTACCACGCCATCGCCGAGGAGGACGACGGCTTCGCCGCCGCCGCCTTTGAGGAAGGCCACTACCTCCAGATCGAGGTCGGTGGCATCGTCGCCTCCACGGATCAGCCCGAGCTCGCGCGCGACTTCCTCGCCTTCATGCTCTCGGACGCGGCGCAGTCGGTGATCCCGACCACCAACTGGATGTACCCGGCGGTGGTGCCGCAGGACGGGCTGCCGGAGGGCTTCGGCGATCTGATCCAGCCCGACCGGGCTCTGCTCTACCCGCCGGACGAGGCGGCCGCGGCGCGAGAGGCGGCGCTCGACGAATGGCTCCTCGCGCTCAGCCGCTGACGCCCGCCGGACGCCGCGCATGAGCCGCACCGCCCTGCCGGGTGTGGCCGCGGCCACGCTGGTGGCGGCTCTGGTGGCGGCGACGCTCGTCGCCGTTGCGCTCCGGGCCGAGGCTGCGGCGCAATTTGGTCCCGCCGACTGGGCCGCGATCCGGTTTACCGTGCTTCAGGCGGTCCTTTCGGCCGTGCTTAGCGTCGGCCTCGCGATCCCGGTCGCGCGCGCGTTGGCGCGGCGGCGCTTTCCAGGCCGCAGGCTGCTCATCACGCTGCTCGGCGCGCCGTTCGTCCTGCCCGTGATCGTGGCGATCCTCGGCCTGCTGGCCGTCTTCGGCCAGAACGGCCTCGTGAACGCCGCGCTGGCCGGGATCGGCCTGCCGGGCATCCGCATCTACGGCCTGACCGGCGTAGTGCTGGCCCACGTCTTCTTTAACCTCCCGCTGGCGGTCCGGCTGATCCTTCAAGGCTGGGTCGGGATCCCTGCGGAGCGGTTCCGCCTTGCCGCCTCGCTGGGCTTCGGCCCCTCGGACGTCGCGCGCCTGCTGGAGCGGCCTATGCTGCGCGAGGTGGTCCCGGGCGCGCTGCTCGTCGTCTTCCTGCTTTGCACCACAAGCTTTGCGGTGGCGCTGACGCTCGGCGGCGGGCCGCGCGCAACGACTATAGAGCTCGCGATCTACCAGGCATTCCGCTTCGACTTCGACCTAGGGCGCGCGGCGCTCCTGGGGCTGGCGCAGGTCGCGCTGACCGCCACGGCGGCGCTCGTCGCGCTCCGATCCGCGGTGCCGGCGGCGTTCGGCGCCGGACTTGGCGCACCGGTGGCGCGGTGGGATGCACGCACGCCGCTCCTGCGCGTGCAGGACACCATTCTCGTCGCGCTCGCCGCCGCGTTCCTGCTGACCCCGCTCTTACTCGTCGTGACGCGAGGCGCGGCCGGAATCGTGACGCTGCCCGCGTCGGTCTGGCTCGCAGCCGGGCGGTCGGTGGCGGTGGCACTCGGTTCGACCGCCCTGATGCTGATCCTCGCGCTGTCGATCGCGGCGGCCACGCTCCGTCTTGGCAGGACGCCTGCGCGGCTGATCGAAGCGTCGGGTTACCTCGCCGTTGCGGTGTCGCCCATGGTGCTGGGGACGGGGCTCTTTCTCCTGCTGTTCCCCGTCGCCGGACCGGCCGATCTGGCGCTGCCGGTGACGATGCTGGTCAATGCGGTGATGAGCCTGCCCTTCGCGCTGCGCGCGCTCGTGCCGGCGCTGGCGGAGATCGAGCGCTCCTACGGTCGCCTCGCCAGTTCCCTCGACATGCATGGCCAGGCGCGCCTGCGGCATCTCTGGCTGCCGCGGCTGCGCCGACCGCTGGGCTTCGCCGCGGGTCTCGCCGCGGCTCTGTCGATGGGAGACCTTGGCGTGGTCGCGCTCTTCGCCGATCCGGAGCACGCGACTCTTCCGCTCAAGCTCTATGACCTGATGGGCGCCTACCGCAGCGACGCCGCCGCCGCTGCGGCCGTCCTGCTCCTGGCGCTCAGCCTCGGGGCCTTCTGGATCTTCGACCGTGGGGGGAGGATCGATGCTGACCTTTGACCGGGTCGAGGTGCGGCTGGGGGACTTCGAACTCGTGGCCGACCTCGGCGTTGAGCGAGGGGCTCGTGTCGCCGTCATCGGTCCCTCCGGTGCCGGCAAGTCGACGCTGCTGCAGGCGGTCGCAGGCTTCATCGATCTGACCTCAGGCCAGATAGAGTGGCGCAGGCAGCGGATCGACGGCCTTGCGCCCGGTGTGCGACCAGTCAGCGTGGTCTTTCAGGATCAGAATCTGTTCCCGCATCTGACCGCGTTTCAGAACGTGGCCCTCGGTGTTGACCCGCGGCTGCGCCTTTCGGAGGTGCAGCGCGCCAACGTGGAGCGAGCGCTCGACCGGGTCGGCCTTGGTGGCCTCGGCGAACGGAAGCCTGCTCACCTCTCGGGCGGACAGCAGGGCCGGGTGGGGTTAGCGCGCGTCCTGCTGCGGCGTCAGCCGATCCTGTTGCTCGACGAGCCGTTCTCCGCACTCGGACCGGCATTGAAGGTGGAGATGCTGGATCTGGTGTCCGAGGTTGCCACGGAAACCGGAGCGACCGTCCTAATGGTGACGCACGACCCGGACGACGCGCGCCGCTTCGCGCCCCAGACGGTGCTGGTGGCGAACGGCGTTGCGCATCCGCCGCAAAACACTACGGACCTGCTCCGGAACCCGCCGGCGGCGCTTCGCACCTATCTCGGCTGAACCGCGGCCGGCGCGGTCCCGGCCTCGCGGCCTACGCGGCCGGCGTCTTGCGCGGATGCTTGACCGGCGCCCAGATCCGCTTGTTGGTGAGATAGAGCAGCACCGACAGGACCGTCAGCATCAGCACTCCGGCAAAGCCCGCCTGCTTCCGCGCCGCGAGCTTCGGCTCCGCGGTCCACATCAGGAACGCCGAGATGTCCTTCGACACCGACACGAGGTCAGTCGGGGCGCCGTCGGCATAGACGACGTCGTCGCCGTAGAGTGGCGGCGGCATCGAGATCCAGCCGCCGGGGAAGGCCGTGTTCTCGTAGAGGACCGCGCCCGCCTCCTCGCGCTGTTCACCGGTATAGCCAACGAGCAGCGATGCGATGTACTCCGCACCGCCCATTCCGTTCACCAGCTGGCTGAGGCCGGTGCCGTAAGGGCCATGGAACCCGGCCCGCGACTTTGCCATGAGGCTGAGGTCGGGCGCCGTCTCCATCATCGAGTTCGGGAAGTGGTCGACCGGACGCGCCGGGCGGAAGTCGTCGAGTTCCGGGTCGAAGACCTCGTAGAACTCGGCGTAGGCGCGCACCTGATCCTCCGGCAAGCCCGGCCCGCCCTCGTCGTGCAGCGAGCGGAAGGCCACGTACTTGAGGCCGTGGCAGGAGGCGCAGACCTCGGTGTAGACCTGCAGGCCGCGCTGGAGCTGCATCTGGTCGTAGGTGCCGAACGGCCCCTCGAACGAGAAGGCATAGTCGGTGACATGCGCCTCTTCCTCGGCGGCCGAGGCGGCCCCGACGCTCACGCCCAGCGCCGCTGCTGCGGAAATCAGGATCCGTGCGATCATTGCGGCGTCCTTTCTCATTCGGCCGGCCTGGGCGCGGCCGTGGCGGGCTTGGCATGCTCGCCGCCATGGTAGTGCGCGTTGAAGTCGTCCTCGACCGTCGCCGGCTGCGCGATCGGCTTCTCCATGACACCAAGCAGCGGCAGGACGACGAGGAAGTAGAAGAACCAGTAGGCCGAGCCGATCAGCGAGATCGTCGCGTAAGGCTCCTCGGCCGGCATTGCTCCGCACCACATGAGGACGAAGAAGTCGACCACGAGCGCGGCGAACCACCACTTGAACATCGGCCGATAGCGGCCCGACCGCACGCTCGACGTGTCGAGCCAGGGCGCCAGCGCCATCACCGCGATCGCGCCGAACATCGCCAGCACGCCGAAGAACTTGGCATCGATGATGCCGCCTGTGATCCAGTTCGCGGCAATCACGACCCAGACGTCGCCGGTGAAGGCGCGGAGAATCGCGTAGAACGGCAGGAAGTACCATTCCGGCACGATGTGCGCCGGCGTCACCAGAGGGTTCGCCTCGATGTAGTTGTCCGGGTGCCCCAGGTAGTTCGGCATGAAGCCCACGACCGCGAAGAACACGATCAGGATCACCGCGAGCGCGAAGAAGTCCTTGATGACGAAGTAGGGCCAGAACGGCACCGTGTCGCGCGCCGCCACCGCCTTGGACTCGCGCCGCACCTCGACGCCGCTCGGGTTGTTGTTCCCGGTGGCGTGGAACGCCCAGACCTTCAGCAGCGCGAGGCCGAAGATCAGGAACGGCAGGAGGTAGTGCAGCGAGAAGAACCGCGTCAGCGTGTAGTTGTCGACCGCCGGCCCACCGAGCAGCCACGTCTGCAGCGAGGTGCCCACGAACGGGATGGCGCCGAAGAGGCCGGTGATGACGGTCGCGCCCCAGAAGGACATCTGCCCCCACGGAAGAACGTAGCCCATGAAGGCCGTCGCCATCATCAGGATGTAGATGAGGATGCCGATGATCCAGGTGATCTCCCGCGGCTCCTTGTAGGAACCGTAGTAGAGGTTGCGGAAGATGTGCGCGTAGACCGCTACGAAGAACAGCGACGCGCCGTTCATGTGCAGGTAGCGCAGCATGAAGCCGCCGTTCACGTCGCGCATGATGTGCTCGACCGACGCGAAGGCGAGATCGACGTCCGGCGTGTAGTGCATGACCAGGATGATCCCGGTCACGATCTGCAGCGCCAGGGTGAAGAACAGCACGATGCCCCAGATCCACATCCAGTTCAGGTTGCGGGGCGTCGGGATCATGATCGTGTCGTAGAGCAGCGCCACGATCGGAAGGCGGCGGTGAATCCACTTCTCACCGCTGGTGCGCGGCTCGTAGTGATCGTGCGGAATGCCCGGCATCTGTCCCCTCCTCAGCCCAGGACGATCGTGGATTCGTCGGCGAACTCCGCCAGCGGGACCGGCAGGTTCTCCGGAGCCGGACCACGGCGAATGCGCCCGGCCGTATCGTAGTGCGAGCCATGGCAGGGGCAGAACCAGCCGTCGAAATCACCCGCGCCGTCGCCAAGCGGCACGCAGCCCAGATGCGTACAGACGCCCATCATCACCAGCCATTCGCCCGTCTCGTCCAGCGCGCGGTTCTCGTCGGTCGCCGGCACCGCGCCGTCGAGGTTCGCGTTGCGCGCGATCGGATCGGGCAGAGCCGACACGTCGACGGTCCGCGCCTCCGCGATCTCCTCCTCGGTCCGGCGGCGGATGAAGACCGGCTTGCCCAGCCACTTGACGGTGATCTGCGTCCCCGGCGGCACATCTGCCACGTCGACGCGGATCGACGACAGCGCCTGCACGTCGGCCGAAGGGTTCATCTGGTTCACCAACGGCCAGACCGCGGCCCCCGTGACCACCACGCCCGCGCCCGCGGTTGCGTAGTAGAGGAAGTCGCGGCGTGTGCCCGGATGGTCTTCTGCATGCGACACGTGCTTCTCCATTGGCTTCGTCCCGGATACAGCCGGGCAGGACGGGCGCGGCGAGCGCCCGCGGTCGGGTTGAGTGCTTACTAGCCGCCTGATAATGGCGCGTCCAGCGGGCAAACGTCGCAGCGGGAACCGGGGGTGAAAGGGTGTATCTGGTCCGTAGATGGCGCAACGGGCTGGTCGCCGCGGTCCTGATCCTCACCCTCGTCTTCTCCGACCGCGAAGCCGAGCGCTATGGCGACAACTTCCAGATCGCGCTGCCGCTCGCCGCTCTGGGCTGCGCCGTGGCGACCGGGGCGGGCGGAGAATACCTCCTCCGCTTCCTCGGCATGTGGACCACCACCCACGCCTCGAAGCAGGGGCTCGGCGAGGCCGCGATCAACATCCGGCCCGGCGGCGGTGATCTCGGCTTTCCGTCCGGACATACGTCGGCATCCGCTTTTGGAGCGTCCTCTCTGGTCTTCGCGTGCCTGACGGACGCGCCGCTCATCAAGACGGGCGTCGTCTTCGCCGCCGCCTTCACCGGCGCATCGCGGATCGAGGCGGACAAGCACACGATCTGGCAGGTGCTCGCCGGCGCGATCTGGGCGGTTCTGTGGGAACGCGCGCTGCGTCGGCCGGGCCCCGTCCGCGACCGCGTCGTCGCCTCGCTCCGCCGCGTCTTGCGCACGATGGAACGGCCGCTGCGGGTGGCAGGCGGGTGGGCGCGCTCCGCCTGGCGCCGGCGCTAGGCGCCGGACGGCGGACGGGTCGCGATCATGCTCTCGCGCGACGCGAATTTCTCGTACCAGTCGGAGAGCGCTCCGTGACCGGCGCGCCAGTCGAGGTCCTCGTGCCGGAAGTCGAGGTAGGCCAGTGCGCAGGCGACGGCGATCTGCCCCACCGTCAGCGGCCCGCCGAGATGGCTCATCCACCGGTCCGCGAGCGCGTCGAGCGAGCGCGAGATCCGGTCCCGCTGCCCCTGCATCCAACCCTCGTGTCGCTTGCCCTCGTCGCGGAAGCGGCGCTCGTAGGTGATGAGCACGGCGGCGTCCATCATCCCGTCGGCCAGCGACTCGAGCGTCAGCACCTCCCAGATCCGCGATTCGGGATAGAGGCGGCTGCCGGCGAGCCAGTCGAGATAGCGGCAGATCACCCGGCTGTCGTAGAGTGTCGGACCGTCCTCGCGGATCAGCGCGGGGATCTTGCCCACGGGATTCGCCGCAGCGACAGCCTGGTGCGTGGCGACTGCGCTCGTGTGCACGTCCACAAGCTCGATGCGGTCGGCGATGCCGGCTTCGATCGCGGTGACACGGGCCTTGCGTACGAAGGGAGACGCTGGCGAATGGAGAAGTTGCACTCTGAAGTTCCCGGGTCTGTTGCTCGGCGCGACGCTAGCGGTGGGCGTGCCGGCTGCCAAGACCGCGGCGTCGGCGGCCCGGCACCGGCTGGTCCGCAATGAGCGGCCTTTTCACCGGTCTCCCGCTCCCGGCGCTCGTTGGAATCTTCGGCGCAGCAGGTCTGGTGGTGTTCGTCGTCTCGACCCGCATGACGCGGCTCGCCGACCTCATCGCAGACCGCGCCGGATGGGGCGAGGCACTGATCGGGGGGCTGATGCTGGGTGCGGCGACTTCGCTCTCGGGCCTCGCCGTCTCGGTCAGCGCCGCCTGGAGCGGCGACGCCTCGCTGGCCTTCTCCAATGGCGTCGGCGGCATCGCGGCGCAGACGGCATTCCTGGCGCTCGCCGACATCGCGTGGCGTAGGGCGAACCTGGAGCATGCGTCGGCCGAGCCCGCAAACCTGTTCCAGTGCGCACTGCTCGCCATCCTTCTGGCGCTGCCGATACTCGCCTATACCTCGCCCGAGGTCTCGCTCCTAGGCCTCCACCCGGTCTCGCTCGTGATGTTCCTGGTCTACGCGGTGGGCGTCCGGCTGACACGGCGTGTCAGCGAGGCGCCGATGTGGCAGGCGGTCGACACCGACGACACGCGCCACGATGTGCCAGAGGACGAGAGCGAGCCGGAGCGCGGCGCCGCGGGACCGCTGGCGGCATTCGCCCTGCTGGCGATTTCCCTCGCGGTCTCCGGCTGGATCATCGCCCAGGTCGCGGGCGCGGTGATCGAGCGCACCGGCCTCTCGTCGTCTCTCGTCGGTGCGCTGATGACCGCTGTCGTCACGTCGCTGCCCGAGCTCGTCACCACAGTCGCCGCCGTGCGGCGCGGCGCGCTGCAGCTCGCGGTGGGCGGCATCATCGGGGGCAACACGTTCGACTCGCTCTTCCTCGTCGCGTCCGACGCGGCTTACCGCGATGGCTCGATCTTCCACGCGCTCGAGCCGCAGGACTACTTCTGGCTGGCGACTGGTTCGGTGATGACAGCGATCCTGCTCGCCGGCCTCATTCTCCGGGAGCGCACGGGACCGGGCGGCATCGGGCTCGAGAGCTCCTCGATCCTCGGCCTCTACGTCATCGCCGCCGGGGTGCAGGCGCTGGCCGGCTAGCGTCAGGCGAAGAGCACGTTGCCGTCGTGGCGGCCGACACGGACCTCCACGACCTGCCCCTCCGCCTCGTCGCGGTCGAGATGCACCGCCGCGAACTGTTCGGTCCGGCCCATGTGCGGGCTCTCCATCAGGATGCGGTGACGACGGCCGACCTGCGCCGCGAGGTGCCGCTCGACGGAAGCAGCGCCCGCGGCCCGCAGGCGCGCCGCCCGATCGCGCACCGAGGCGCCATCGACCTGCGGCATCCGCGCCGCCGGCGTGCCGCGCCGGGCGGAGTAGGGGAAGACGTGCAGCCAGGTGAGATCGCACTCCTCCACCAGCCTCAGCGAGTTCTCGAACATCGCCTCGGTCTCGGTCGGAAACCCCGCGATGATGTCGGCGCCGAAAGTCATGTCGGGCCTCAGCCGCCGCGCCTCCTCGCAGAAGGCGATCGCGTCGTCGCGGAGATGGCGGCGCTTCATCCGCTTGAGGATCATGTCGTCGCCTGCCTGCAGGCTCAGATGCAGGTGCGGCATCAGGCGCGGCTCGATCGAAATGCACTCCATCAGCGCCTCGTCCGCCTCGATCGAATCGATCGAGCTGATCCGGAGCCGCGGCAGGTCCGGCACCAGCCGCAGGATCCGCCGCACGAGGTCGCCGAGCCGCGGCGTCGCCGGAAGGTCGGCGCCCCACGAGGTCAGGTCGACGCCGGTCAGCACCACCTCGTTGTAGCCGCGCCCAACCAGCCGCCGGATCTGCTCGACCACCACGCCGGCCGGCACGCTGCGCGAATTGCCGCGGCCATAGGGGATGATGCAGAAGGTGCAGCGGTGGTCGCAGCCGTTCTGCACCTGTACGTAGGCGCGGGAGCGTGTGCCGAAGCCGTCGATCAGGTGGCCCGCCGTCTCGCGCACCGACATGATGTCGTCGACTTGCACCGGCTCGGTCCGCTCCAGCAGGCCGTTCCAGGTCTCCGGCCGCATCTTCTCGGCGTTGCCGACCACGGCGTCGACCTCGTCCATCGCGGCGAAGGTCTCGGGCTCGGTCTGCGCGGCGCAGCCGGTGACGATGAGGTGGGCGTTCGGGTTCTCGCGCCTGAGCCGCCGGATCTCCTGCCGTGCCTTGCGCACCGCCTCGGCGGTCACGGCGCAGGTATTGACCACCACCGCGTCCTCGACGCCGGCGGCATCGGCCAGCGCCTTCATCGCCTCCGCCTCGTAGGCGTTGAGGCGGCAGCCGAGCGTGGAGAAAACAGGCGCGCGGCGGTCCATCAGAGCGCCTCCAGCCATTCGGCCGTCAGCACGCCGTCGAAGACATGCGCCGTCGGCCCCGCCATCCAGACGCCGTCCTCGCGCCAGTCAATCTCCAGGCGGCCGCCGTCCAGATCGACCGTTACCCGCCGCCCGGTCAGCCCTCGGCGCGCCGCCGCGACCACTGCCGCGCAGGAGGACGAGCCGCTGGCGAGCGTCGGCCCGACGCCCCGCTCCCACACCCGGACCCGCAGCGTGTCGGGCGCCACGACCTGCGTCACCTGGACGTTCGTGCGCTCCGGAAAGAGCGGGTGCGTCTCGAAGCGCCCGTGGGCGGTGAGGTCCGCTCCCTCGGCGTCGGGGACGAAGAAGGTGCAGTGCGGGTTACCCATGCCCGTCGCCACCGGATCGCCCGGGATCGGCAGGTGCAGCGTGTCTGCCCGCTCGGCTAGCGGGATCTCGCGCCAGTCGAGTTGCGGCAGCCCCATGTTAACTGCGATCAACCTGTCCTCTTTACGAGCCGCCAGGACGCCGCGCCCGGTCCTCAGCGTCAGCGCCGCGCGCTCCGTCCGCGCCATCTCCCACGCCGCGATGCAGCGCGTCGCGTTGCCGCAGGCCGACGAGGTGGAGCCGTCGGCATTCCAGAAGGTCAGGCCGAGGTCCGCGCCTTCGGCCGCCTCCACCACCGCCAGCTGGTCGAAGCCCACGCCGCGGTGCCTGTCGCCCAGCGCGCGCGCAAGCTCCGGCGTCACCGGCTTCGCGCCGCTACGCGCGTCGATCACGACGAAGTCGTTGCCGAGCCCGTGCATCTTCATGAAGGGCAGGCCGCTATGCTGGCACTTTGACATCGGGCGGCCTCATACTCCCGTGCCGCGCGCTTGGAAAGCACACGTTCAGCGGAGGAGGCGCCGCCATCTCTGGCGAGCCATCGCCCGCAGCAGGCCCAGATCGTGCCGCAGCGCCGGCAGAGTCAGCGCGCGCCGGGCCGGGCCGATGTCGAGCAGCCGGTAGAGACCCAGCGCCACGAACGCCACGAGAAAGCCCGCGAAGATCACGTCCGACGTGAAATGCCGCCCCGAAACGACCCGCAGCGCCGAGCCGAGCACCGCGACGGATGCAAGGATCCAGACGGCGCGCCGGCGCCCCCGCGGGCCGAGATGCGGCCACGCGATGACGCCGGTGACGATGGCCAGCGTCGCCGCCGCCGACGCCTCGCCCGAGACGAAGGAGCAGTTGCGTGCGCATTCGTCGACCATCTGGAACGGCGGCGAGAAGCGCGATTCGCCCGAGAAGACGTGATCGGGACGCGCCCGGCCCCAGTGCTCCTTAAGCACGAGGTTCACGAGGATCCCGGGCCCGACGAGGTAGACCGCCGCGATCCAGCCCCAGAGTCGTGCAGGCACGCGCGCGGCGCGCCCGAGCGTCAGCCAAGAGAGCCAGAGGACAAGCGACGCCAGCGCGAGGACGATGGAGGAGTTCCAGATCATGTGGCGCAGCCATTCGGCCTCGTCAGAGTCTGCAATGCCAAAGCTGCCATCTGGGCCGGCGAAGTGGTCCGAGATCCACAGGTCGATCCCCGGCCAGGTCGCGAAGACGAGGTGCACCAGCGCGAACACGACCGCCAGCCGCACCGCCATCAGTCGGCCGCCCAGCAGTCGCCCGGCACGACGTAGGCACGCTGGCCCCGGTCCTCCCAGTAGCCGGCGGGCGAGAAGGCCGCGATAGGCTCGGCGCCTTGAAGGCAGGCGGGCGCTCTGCGGCCGACGAAGAGCACCGGCTCGACGCCGCCCTCGTACGGGTAGGTGCGCGCGTAGTGCGTCAGCGCCGGTCCGTCTGGTGGCGCGGCGCGAAAGTCCAGATGCAGACCCCAGCCCGTGTAGAAAAGGTCGGCCAGCACATCGCGGTTGTCAGAGACGACGACGTCGAGCCCTTGCGCCTCGGCCAGGGCGACGATCTCACGGCTGAGCGCGACACGCCCGAGATAGCGATCCGCCGCGACCTCCCGCAGCCCGTCCGGCAGCCGGTGCGGGACCGCGGCGACGGTGGCGACGGCTAGCGACACCAGAGCGTTGAACGCCACCCCGGCCACCAGCCAGCCGCGCGCCAGCGGCCAGAGCGCCATGACGACAGCGACCGTCCCCGCGAGATAGGCCGTGGCCGCCCAGTTCGCATAGGCGCCCGAGAGCAGCGCCTGCACGCAAACCACCAACAGGATCGGCAGCGAGAAAAGCACGAGCTGACGCAGGCCCGGCCCAAGTCTGCGCCACCGAAAGCCGAGCCCGACCAGCATTGGCAGGAACACCGGCCCGAAGGCGATGAACTGCGCCGCCGTGAACTCGCCCAGCTCGTCCCACTCGAAGCCCAGCCGCGCAGCCGGCGCACGCGCCCAGTCGATGTTGTCCACCGTGTGTTGCATCGTCACTAGGCCGTTGCCGACGTTCCAAAGCACGTTCGGCGCCACAGCGGCGAGGAAAGCAGCCAGACCGGCCAGCGCAAGGCGCCACGACGGCCGCGCCCACGGTACCAGGGCCGCCGCCAGAAGGGCGCCGCCCACAAAATAGATCGCCGCGTACTTGGCCAGGAACCCGATCCCGACCAGCGCCCCGGCGAGCGCACCTAGGCCTGGCCGGTCCTCCGGCACCGCCGATGTCCAGAGCAGCAGCCCGGCCGCCAGGAACGGGAACATCACCGTATCGGTCGAGATGAGCAGGCTGCCCACCGCGATCAGCGGCAGCGTCAGGTAGGCGACCACCGTCCAGAGGGCGGCGACACCGCCCACCAGCCGGGCCGCGACCGCGCCGAGCAGTATCGCGGTCGTCCCGTGCAGGAGCGGCGCGGGGAGGCGCACCCAGAACGGATCGTCGCTCTGCGCCAGCGCGGTCACCGCGCCGATCAGCCAGGCGATCAGCGGCGGCTTCGACGCGTAACCCAGAGCCGGATCCTGCCCCCAGAGCCAATACTGCGCCTCGTCCACGAAGAGCTCGAGCGGCGTCACCGCCAGCAGCCACACGCGCAAGACCGTCACCGCCAGCACGATCGCCAGCGCCGGGCCGAACCACGTCAGCCGGTCAGGCGCGCCGCTGCTCGGCATGGATCAGCCAGAGGTTGCGCGCATAGATGAAGAGCCCCGCCGCCTGACCCAGGATGAACACCGGGTCGCGACGGTAGAGCGCGTAGGCAAGCAATGTCGCGCCGCCGCCGATCGACAGGTACCAGAACGCGACCGGGATCACCGACCGCTGCTCTCGCTCCGAGCTGATCCATTGCACGATGAAGCGCGCCGAGAACAGCACCTGCCCGGCAAGCCCCACGCCGATCCAGGCCAGCTCAAAGCCGTCGTTGACACCGAACCATTGCGCCAATGTTCCGATCACTCGGCGGCCTCCGCCGGGCGTACCGCGACCTCTTCGACGGCCTCGCACCGGCGGCGGCGGCGGATCAGCCACAGCACGCCGAAAATATCCGTGACGCCCACCAGCGCGCGCTGCAGGTTCGTGTACTTGGAGACACCCGCGCGCCGCGGCCGATCACCCACGTCGACCAATTGCACCTCCCAGCCGTCGCGCACGAAGAGCGCCGGGAGAAAGCGGTGCATGTGGTCGAAGTAGGGCAGCGCGAGGAACGCGTCCCGCCGAAAGGCCTTGAGGCCGCAACCCGTGTCGCGGACGCCGTCCCCCAGCATTCGGGCGCGGATGGAATTGGCGACGCGCGAGGCCCGCTGCTTGGCGACGCTGTCCCGCCGGACGGCCCGCTGACCGGCGACGAGGCCAAGCCGCTCGCCCCCCGCCGCGAGCGCATCGAGCAGGCGCGGCAGGTCGGCGGGCGGGTTCTGACCGTCGCCGTCCAGCGTGGCGACACTCGGGGCGCGCGCCGCCCTGACGCCGGCATGAATCGCCGCACTCTGGCCCGCCGATTGCGCGTGACGCAGGATGCGCAGGCTGGGCACCCGTGCCGCCGCCGCGCGCAGCGCCTCGCCGGTGCCGTCGGTCGACCCGTCGTTCACCGCGATAATCTCCCAATCCGGCCGGCCCGCCATCGCCGCCGCGATCTCGTCGATCAGCGGCACGACGTTCTCCGCCTCGTTCTGCATCGGGATGACGATCGTTACCGACAACATCTGGTCACCTGACTCCACGGCCATGGCGCCTTTAGTCGCTCCACTTGCACCTGTCCACACGTGCGCCGCCCTTTCGTCTTGACGCCACACGGACGTGACGCTAGCACCCCGCTCCGAGTGGGCCCGTAGCTCAGTTGGTAGAGCAACTGACTTTTAATCAGTGGGTCACAGGTTCGAATCCTGTCGGGCTCACCACTCCTTCCCGATCCCGTGGCGGCCTTGCGCCGGAGCAGCCGGACTCATAGCGACCTTTTCCCTCCGCGCCGCTCGTGGCAACAACGGCGCGAGCCGAGCGGATCGCTGCGCAATCTCAGGCGGTCCTCGTCATCGAAGGAGCGTCAGATGAGCAAGACCTTCGCCAGCGCCGGCGACCTCGCCGAGAAGCGGTCCAGCTTCACCGAGATCGGGCCCGGGCTCTGGGCCTTCACCGCCGAGGGCGACCCGAACTCGGGCGTCATCATCGGCGACGACGCCGTGATGGTGGTCGAGGCGCAGGCAACCCCCCGCCTGGCCCGCAAGGTGATCGAAGAGATCCGGCGCGTCACCGACAAGCCGATCACACACCTCGTCCTGAGCCACTACCACGCGGTCCGCGTCCTCGGCGCCTCGGTCTACGGCGCCCGCGAGATCGTCATGTCCGGGACCGCCCGCGCGCAGGTCGCCGAGCGCGGACAGGAGGATTGGGAGAGCGAGTTCGCCCGCTTTCCCCGCCTCTTCCAGGGGCATGATGAGATCCCGGGCCTGACCTGGCCCACGACCACCTTCTCAGGTTCGATGAGCGTCTGGCTCGGGAATCGCCGGGTCGACATCATGCAGCTCGGCCGCGCCCACACCGCCGGCGACGCGGTGGTCTGGGTGCCCGATTCCGAGGTGATGTTCACCGGTGACATCGTCGAATATCACTCCGCCTGCTATTGCGGCGACGGGCATTTCGGCGACTGGGGCGAGACGCTCGACAACATCGCGGCCTTCGACCCGGCGGCGATCGCGCCCGGCCGCGGCGATGCGCTCGACACGCGCGAGAAGGTCGCCGTCGCGCTTGCCAACACCCGCGACTTCGTCGAGAGCACCTACCGCGCCGCCGCCCGCGTCGCCGCCCGCGGCGGCAGCCTCAAGGAAGCGTGGGAGGCCGTCCGCGCCGCCTGCGACCCGAAATTCTCAGACTACGCGATCTACGAGCACTGCCTGCCCTTCAACGTCGCCCGCGCTTACGACGAGGCGCGTGGCATCGAGACGCCGCGCATCTGGACCGCCGCCCGCGATCGCGAGATGTGGGAGCAGTTGCAGGCCTGACCACCGCAGCGGCTGCGGGACCAAAGGCCGTCCGATCAGTAGACGACGACGGAGCGTATCGACTCGCCCTCGCGCATCAGGTCGAAGCCCTCGTTGATGTCACCCAGCGACAGCGTGTGGGTGATCATGGGGTCGATCTCGATCTTGCCCTGCATGTACCAGTCGACGATCTTCGGCACGTCGGTCCGGCCCCTCGCCCCGCCGAAGGCCGTCCCCTTCCACGTTCGCCCGGTGACAAGCTGGAACGGCCGCGTCGCGATTTCCGCGCCCGCCGGTGCCACCCCGATGACCACGGAAACGCCCCAGCCGCGGTGTGCGCATTCCAGCGCGTTGCGCATCACCTGCACGTTGCCGGTGCAGTCGAACGTGTAGTCCGCGCCGCCGATCAGGTCGCCCCGACGCTTCGTCATGTCTACGATGTGCGGCACGATCTGGTCGCCGACCTCGGCCGCGTTGACGAAGTGGGTCATGCCGAAGCGCTCGCCCCAAGCCTTCTTGTCCTCGTTGATGTCGACGCCGACGATCATGTCCGCGCCCGCCAGACGCAGGCCCTGGATCACGTTGAGTCCGATGCCGCCGAGGCCGAAGACCACCGCCGTCGAGCCGACCTCCACCTTCGCCGTGTTGATGACCGCGCCGATGCCGGTCGTCACGCCGCAGCCGATGTAGCAGATCTTGTCGAAGGGCGCGTCGGGGTGGACCTTCGCCACCGCGATCTCCGGCAGGACCGTGTGGTTCGAGAAGGTCGAACAGCCCATGTAATGATGCAGCATCTCCCCATCGAGCGTGGAGAAGCGCGAGCTCCCGTCGGGCATGAGGCCCTGCCCCTGCGTGCCGCGGATCGCGGTGCAGAGATTGGTCTTCTGGCTGAGGCACGAGGGGCACTGCCGGCATTCCGGCGTGTAGAGCGGGATCACGTGGTCGCCCGGGGCGACCGTCGTCACGCCCTCGCCGACCTCAAGCACGACGCCCGCGCCCTCGTGACCGAGGATGGACGGGAAGAGGCCCTCCGGGTCGGCGCCGGAGCGCGTGAACTCGTCCGTGTGGCAGATTCCGGTCGCCTTGATCTCGACCAGGACCTCGCCCGCGCGCGGTCCCTCCAGGTTGACGTCCATCACCTCGAGAGGCTTGCCTGCCTCCAGCGCCACCGCTGCCCGTGTCCGCATGTCGCCTCCCTCATTCCTGACGGCGGCACGTGACCGCCGCACCCGTTGAGGCCACTTAAGGACGCCATGACCGCGATGGCAACCGCCCGCGCTCAGCCACTCCGTGCGGCAAGGGCCAGCGCAACGGCCGCCGCGCCCGACGCCAGAAGCTCCACGCCGAGGAAGATCCCGAGCAGCACCAGCGATCCTTCCGGCAGGGCAAAGAAGATGATGAGGCCGAGCGCCGCCGAGACGAGGCCCGACGCCAGCAGCCAGCCCCAGCCCGAACTCTCCCTCCGCCGGGACGCCAGCCAGATCCGCACGAGGCCCGCGGCAAGGAAGAACGCCGCCACCAGGATCGTCAGCGACAGGATCCCTGCAAACGGCTGCGCGACGAGCGACACGGCGAAGAGGATCAGCAGCACGCCTAGCGCAGCAGCCACCGCCCGCGCGCCCGTCTCGCCCCCTCGGAACGCAAGCCAGAGCTGCATTGCGCCAGCGACGACGAACGCCGCCGACGCCACCACAGTTACCGTCAGTGTCGCGGCGAACGGGTTGGCCAGGGCCATGAAGCCGCCGAGGATCAGCACCAGCCCCATCAACAGTGTCAGCAGCCAATCGAAACGTGATGGGGGCGGCGGCGCCTTTTCCGGCTCGGTCACGTGCGACATCGGATCCCTCCGCTTTGCTGCGTCGCCGACAGAACCGCCGGCGCCCGCGCCCGTTCCCCGAGCCCCGCACGAGCGCCTTGCGCGGCAGGGGCACGCGTCTGATGGTGCCGCATGGCCTACGAGCACCGCCGCCTGCCCTACCGCCGCGCCCCAGGCCTCGATGCACCCGAGCCGTGCCACGACGTCGTCATCGTCGGCGCCGGGCCTGTCGGGCTCGCCATGGCTCTGGACCTCGCCAACCACGGCCAGGGCTCGGTTCTGCTCGACGACAACGACAGGGTCAGCATCGGCAGCCGGGCGATCTGCTGGTCGAAGCGTTCGCTCGAGATCCTCGCGCGCCTTGGCGTCGGCCACCGCTGCGTGGAGAAGGGCGTGACGTGGCACGTCGGCCGGACCTTCCACCGCGACCGCGAGATCTTTGCCTTCGACCTTCTGCCCGAGGACGGTCACGAGATGCCCGCCTTCGTCAACCTCCAGCAATACCACGTCGAGGAGTACCTGACCGAGGCGGTGCTGGCGAACCCGCTCATCGACTTTCGGCCGCTGAACCGCGTTGCGGCGATCCGGCCGGCACTGCCGGAGCTGTACGTCCAGACCCCCGAGGGCAGCTATACACTGCAGGCGCGATACGTGCTCGCCTGCGACGGCGCGCGGTCGGCCATCCGCACGATCATGAGGCTCGAATTCGCAGGCGAGCTCTTCGAGGAGCGCTTTCTGATCGCCGACATCGAGATGAAGGCCGACTTTCCGCCCGAGCGGCGATTCTGGTTCGAGCCGCCATTTCATCCGGGCCAGTCGGCGCTTCTGCACAAGCAGCCCGACAACATCTGGCGCATCGACCTCCAGCTCGGCTGGGACGCCGATCCCGAGGCCGAACGCGCGCCCGAGCGGGTGATACCGCGCATCGAGCGGATGGTCGGCCACCGCGACTTCCGCCTCGACTGGGTCAGCGTCTACAGCTTCCAGTGCCGCCGGCTCGATCGCTTCGTCCACGGGCCTGTGATCTTCGTCGGCGACAGCGCCCACGTCGTCAGCCCGTTCGGCGCCCGCGGCGGCAACGGCGGGCTGCAGGACGTCGACGCGCTGGGCTGGCGTCTCGCTGCCCTGCTCGCGGGCCGGGCGTCGGAGCGCGTGCTCTCCGCCTACGATGCCGAACGGACCTTCGGCGCCGACGAGAACATCCGCAATTCTACCCGCACCACCCGCTTCATGACTCCCGCCGACGGCGTCGAGAGGCTATACCGCGACAGCACCCTCGCCCTCGCCGCCGAGGCGCCATTTGCCCGCGCGCTGGCCAACTCCGGCCGCCTCAGCCGCCCCTGCACCTATCCGCTCGACGCGCCCGACGACCCGGCGCTGCCTGCCACCTCGCGCCCAGGCTCGGTCGCGCCCGATGCGCCGCTCGAGGGCGGCTGGCTCATGCGGCAGCTCGGGCCCGACCCGGTGCTCCTGGCCTTGGGTCGTGAAGCGCCGCGCATCGACGGCGTCCGCATCCTGGCGCCGGCACTGAACGACCACCTCCGGCAGCGTTATCTCGGCAATGCGCCGGGCGCGCTCTGCCTGATCCGCCCCGACCAGGTGGTGGGCGCCCGCTGGACCACGGCCGACGCCGCCGCCGTCAGCCACGAGATCGACCGCATGTGGGGCCGCGCATGAAACTTGTCACGGAACCGAATTTCGCCGACCCGGACGAGACCTACGCCCGCCTGCTCGCGGCGCATTCCGGGTTGAGCGAGGCCGAGAGCCACGCCTTCAACGCCGCGCTCGTGCTCATCCTGATGAACCACATCGGCGACGACGCCGCGATTGCCGAGGCGCTGGCGCTCGCCCATCGCGCCACGAAGCCCTGAGGCCTCAGAAGGGCCGCAGCGGCTCGCGACCGCGCGGGCCGAGCAGCCAGCACTGCCGTCCTTCGAAGACGGCTGCCACCAGCGGACCGCCGAACGCGGCACCCGCATCCAGCGCGACACGGTTGCCGTGATGCTCCGGCTCCCGCACCGGCGTGTGGCCATGGACGACCAGCCGCCCGTGGTCGTGCAGGTCATAAAGAAACGGCTCGCGGATCCAGACGAGATCCTCCTCGGTCTGCGCCTCGAGCGGCACCCCCGGGCGGATTCCGGCATGGACGAAGACCAGCTCTTCCGTCACGTGCCAGAGCGGCCGCGCCTCGAGAAAGACCCGGTGCGCCTCGGGCACCGCCGCCGCCGCGTCCCGCTTCACCTCCGCCAGCCGCCGCCCCCGCGCGCGCACGCCATAGCTCGCGAGCGTCTCGACTCCACCCAGGGCGGGATGCAGCCAGTACGCGTCGTCGTCGCGCCCCGCATCACCGAGGCGTTCCGCACGCAGGAAGTTTCGGAACATCCGGTCGTGGTTGCCCATGAGCACGATCCAAGGCTCGCCCGCGCCGATGCCACCGACCAGCCGGTCGATCACGCCGCGGGTGTCGGGACCGCGGTCGTTGAGGTCTCCCAGATGCACCACCGGCGCCTTCGATGCGCCTTCCCGAACCCGATCCGCCGCGATGAGCGCGTGCGCGCGCTCGAGCTTGTCGAGGTGTCCGTGCACGTCGGGAATTGCGTAGATGGTCACCTGGCCTCCTCACGTCGTTCATGCGCCTCTGCGCCGGAGGCGCGCCGCGGCGCCGAATGGCGCCGCTCCAGTGAAGATGCGACGCCGCCCCGACAGGGCGGCGTCTCCGCTCGGCAGGCGTCAGACCACGTCGAACTGCAGCGGCCGCACCTGCTGGAACTTGCCCGTCGCCCGCAGCTTGTCCAGCACCGACTCCGGCACCCGGTCGTCGACATAGAGCAACGCGATGGCGTTGTGCCCCTTTTCGGTTCGGCCCAGCGTGAAGTTGGCGATGTTGACGCCGTTGTCGCCCAGCGTCGCACCCAGCGTGCCGATGATGCCCGGCACGTCCCAGTTGGTCGTGTAGAGCATGTGCTCGCCGATCTCGGCATCGATGTTGACGCCCTTGATCTGGATGAAGCGCGGCTTGCCATCCGAAAAGACGGTGCCCGCGATCGAGCGCTCGCGCTCGGGCGTCTTGACCGTCAGCTTGATGTAGCCCTCGAAGACGCCGGTCTGGTCCTGCGTGGTCGTCGAGATCTCGACTCCCCGCTCCTTCGCCATCACCGGAGCCGAGACCATGTTCACCTCGGGGTTCTGCGCCTTCATGATCCCCGCGATCGCCGCCGCGTTCAGCGCGGCGGTGTTCATCTCGGCCGCGACACCGTCGTAGGTGAGGTTGATCTCCTCGATCGGCTCCTCGGTCAGCTGGCCGACGAAGGCGCCAAGGTGCTGGGCGAGCTTGACCCACGGTCCCATCACCTTCGCCTCCTCGGCGGTGACGGACGGCATGTTGAGCGCGTTCGAGACCGCGCCCGTCAGCAGATAGTCCGACATCTGCTCGGCCACCTGCAGCGCCACATTCTCCTGCGCCTCGGTCGTCGCCGCGCCGAGATGCGGAGTAACGACGACATTGTCCAGCCCGAACAAGGGGCTGGCCGTCGCCGGCTCCTCGGCGAAGACGTCGAAGGCGGCGCCTGCCACGCGGCCCTCCCTCAGCGCCTCGGCCAGCGCCGCCTCGTCGACGAGGCCGCCGCGGGCGCAGTTCACGATCCGGGCGCCCTTCTTCAGCTTCGCAATATTCTCCCTCGACAGTATGTTCCGCGTCCGGTCGGTCAGCGGGACGTGCAAGGTGATGAAATCGCTGCGCTTCAGCAGCTCGTCGAGCTCCACCTTGGTCACGCCCAGATGCGCTGCGCGCTCCTCGCTGAGGAACGGGTCGTAGGCGATAACCTTCATGTGGAGGCCGACGGCGCGTTCGCAGACGATGCCGCCGATGTTGCCGGCGCCGATGACACCGAGCGTCTTTCCGGTCAGCTCCACCCCCATGAAGCGCGATTTTTCCCAACGTCCCTCGTGGGTTGAGGCGTTCGCGGCAGGGATCTGGCGCGCCACGGCGAACATCATCGCGATGGCGTGCTCGGCGGTGGTGATCGAGTTGCCGAAGGGGGTGTTCATCACGATCACGCCGCGCTTCGAGGCCGCCGCGATGTCGACGTTGTCGACGCCGATGCCGGCGCGGCCGATCACCTTGAGATTGCTTGCCTTTTCCAGCACCTTCTCGGTCACCTTGGTGGCCGAGCGGATCGCGAGGCCGTCATAATCGCCGATCACCTCGAGCAGCTTTTCCTTGTCCTTCCCGATGCTTGGGTCGAACGTCACGTCGATGCCGCGGTCGCGGAAGATCTGCACGGCGGTCTCGGAGAGCTTGTCCGAGACGAGAACCCTGGGCGCCATGTCGCGCACTCCTGTTCTTGTAAATACTTGCAAGATTTCGGGGACGGTCTTGCAAGTTCTTGCAAGACCTGGGGCCGTTCAGGCGGCCTTGGACAAGGCCTCGAGCTCGGCCTCGAACGCCCATTCGAGCCACGGCATCAGCGCCTCGAGATCGCTCGTCTCGACCGTGGCGCCGCACCAGATGCGAAGGCCCGGCGGCGCGTCGCGATAGGCACCGACGTCATAGGCGACGCCCTCGGCCTCGAGCCGCTTCGCGACCGCCTTGGCGAAGGCCGCGCCGTCGGCGATGCGCGCGTCGGTGAACTTGAGGCAGACCGAGGTGTTCGAGCGGATCGCCGCGTCCTCGGCGAGGAAGTCGATCCAGTCGTGGTACTGCACGAACCGGTCGATGACGGCGGTGTTGGCATCGGCGCGGGCGATCAGCCCCTCGAGGCCGCCGACCGAGCGGGCCCAGGCGAGCGCCTGCAGGTAGTCTTCGACGCAGAGCATCGACGGCGTGTTGATCGTCTCGCCCCTGAAGATGCCTTCGATAAGCTTGCCGCCCTTGGTCAGGCGGAAGATCTTGGGCAGCGGCCAGGCGGGCGTGTAGCTCTCCAGCCGCTCGACCGCGCGGGGGCTCAGGATCAGCATCCCGTGGGCCGCCTCGCCGCCCAGCACCTTTTGCCAGGAGAAGGTGACGACATCGAGCTTGTCCCAGGGCAGCTCCTGCGCGAAGGCCGCGCTGGTGGCGTCGCAGATCGTGAGGCCCTGGCGGTCGGCCGGGATCGCGTCGCCGTTCGGCACGCGCACGCCGGAGGTCGTGCCGTTCCAGGTGAAGACGACGTCGGCGTTCCAGTCGACCTCGGCGAGGTCGACGATCTGCCCGTAGTCCGCCTCGCGCACCGTCGCGTCGAGCTTGAGCTGCTTGACGGCGTCGGTGATCCAGCCCGCGCCGAAGCTCTCCCACGCCAGCATCTCGACCGGGCGCTGGCCGAGGAGCGACCACATCGCCATCTCGACCGCGCCGGTGTCCGAGGCGGGAACGATGCCGATGCGATAGTCGTCCGGCACGCCAAGCACCGCGCGCGTCTCGTCGATCGCCTGCTTCAGCTTCGCCTTGCCGACGCCGGCGCGGTGCGAGCGGCCGAGCGGCGCATCCGAGAGAGAGTCGAGCGTGAAGGTGGGGGGCTTGGCGCAGGGGCCGGAGGAAAAGCGCGGATTGCCCGGCCGCGCGGCCGGTTTCGTCGGGTTCGTCATGGTATCCTTACAGATATTCGCCCCTCGTTGGGGAGGGGTGTCCCGCGGCTGCCTCTAAGGAACAGCCGCGGGAAAGGCAATAGCAGGCGCGCTTCTCGCGAAGGGATCGGGGGCGACCGGCTTGCCGCGCGCAGAGGGGTTGGTAACGTGGCGCTCCTGCCCGGTCGCGCGGGGCGGCGCAGGAACCTGCGGGCCGGCGCCCGGGTTTCCCACCGGCAAGGGAGCGGCGATGATCACGATCAAGAACCTCTTGGGCCGCAAGGCGGTGGCGAAGTCGAACGGCGACGCGATGCGCGTGACCGAAATCTTCTTTCACGAGAGGACCGGGCATCTGCGCTACGTCGCGCTCGCCACCGGGTCGGTGTTCAAGCGCAAGGAGATCCTCGTCGCGATCGGTCGGTTCTCGCCGCCCGCCGATGACGAGGCGACGTGGGAGGTGGCGGTCGACGCCGACGAGATCGAGAGCGCGCCGGTGTGGCGGCACGAGCCGGAGCGGCCGCCGCTGGCGCTGGAAGCCTGGCCGCCGATCATCACCGGGCCGTTCGGATACACGACCTCGCCGCTCCTGATGTACGCGGCCTACGCAGATGCAGGTGGAGAGGCTGAAGAGCCGACGCCGCCGGAGCCGGCCGATCCGCGGATGAACCGGCTCGAGCGGGCGACACGCCGGATCGGCGGCGAGGTGTTCGGCGAGGACGGCCTGCTCGGCCGGCTCGACGACCTGGCGATCGACCCGCAGACGCTGACCATCAACGCTTTCCTGGTCAACGGGCGGCGGGTGCCGTGGAGCGCGCTGCACCACATGCCCGAAGAGGGAGAATACACGGTGCTCGACCTCGACCGGGCGCGCCTCGGAGCGCTGCCTGAGGTCTAGTCGAGCACCGCGCGGCCGGCGGCGAGATTGTCCGCCGCGCGTGACACCGCGCCGACCTGCGAGCGATGCTCGTGCGCCGCCGCCGCCGCGGCGACGAGCCCGGCGAAGATAGCGCGCTGGCGCCGTGCGTAGAACAGGTGCTCGGGGTGCCACTGCACGCCCAGCGCGAAGGGGTCACGCTCGCGCTCCACCGCCTGGATCATGCCGCCCGTGTCGCGCGCGGCGACGCGCATCCCGCGCCCCAGCCGGTCGACCGCCTGGCTGTGCAGGGCGTTGATCTTCATCGGCTTGCCGCCTGTCAGCCCGATCAGCCGGGTGCCGGGCTCGAGGCATACGGTCTTGCGCGGCAGGATTGTCCAGTAGCGCCGAGAGGCGGTGTAGACGCCGTAGGCGTCCTGGTGCAGCGAGCCGCCGAGGGCCACGTTCATCATCTGGCTGCCGCGGCAGATCCCGAGGATCGGCTTGTTCTGGTCGAACGCCTCGCAGACGAGCCGCCGCTCCAGCGCGTCGCGGTCGGGGTCGAGCCGGGCGGAGGTAACGATCCGGCCGCCGTAGAGGTCGGGCGAGATGTCGTCGCCGCCGCCGATGATGATGCCGTCGACCTGCGCCATGTCGGCGTCGCGCCCCGCGACCCAGCGCACCGCGCGCCCGCCGGCGAGCCACACGTTGAACCGGACCAGCGGAAAGATCCGCCAGCCGGAGCGGCGCGAGGTGGTGACGCCGATCACCGGGCGCGTCGCGTGCCGCCTCATCGCCCAGGCTCGGGCAGGGCTTCGGTCAGGATCGCGTCGACCTGCTCGCACCAGGCGTGGCGCGCGGCGGGCGTGTCGTGCCGCGCCCATTCGTCGGCGAGGTGCGCGAGCAGGTCGGGTCGCGCGGCCACCCGCTCGACCATGACCCAGCGGTTCCACTCGTAGGCGATGGTCCAGTCCGCCTCGTCCACCCGGCTGTCGGGAAGGCGGTAGTGCCAAGCGGGGCGCGGCGCGACCGCGGCGAGATTGTGCGCCGCCGACGCCACCTGCGCGGGCCGGAGATGGCGGAAGAGCGGCAGCATGTCGAGCGCCCGGTTCCGCGACGGCGTCAGCCGCAGGTAGAGCGCGACCAGCGCGTCCATCTCCGCGCCGGGCGGCAGCGCCAGGAGCTCGCGCACGAAGCGGCGCGGATAGGCATCGGTGAAGGGCATCAGCCGCCGGGAGGCGTTCATCGGGTCAGCCAGCCGCAGCCAGTCCTCAATGAGCGCAAAGGCGGTCAGCACGGGCCGCACGCTTTCGACCCGCTCCGAGGCGACCTCGACGTTGAGGTGCATCCCGAAGCTGAGGAGCGGCCCGCGCCGGCTGCCGATCGCGCCGGCGTCACGCAGGGCCTCACGCAGGGCGTCGAGTTCGGGGAGCCGGGTGGCCGGCAGGGGCTCGGTGGTCAGCTCGACCGGGATCACCTCGCGCCCGAACTCAAGTCCCAGATGGCCAAGGCCTTTGCCGCGCCCCTTGCGGAAGGCGGTGTCGAGGAAGCAGCGGATCTCGCCCAGCGCAGTACCGCTCACGATCACCTCGAAGGGTCCGGCGTCGGCCACCTCTCCGCCGAGCTGGCGCTGGACCAGTGCCCCGACGTCGCGTTCGGTGAGACCGGCGAACTCGATCTCGACCCCGACGCGGCGCGCCTTGCCGCTGTCGTTCCGGCCGTTCGGCAAGGGGAGGAAGCGGTCGCGCGGGACGCTGTCGCTGAGGCGGCTCATGGTCCGTGGCCAACGCCGCCGCCACAAGCGGGTTCCGGAGCCGAGCCGCCCTTCCGCCTCAGACGATCTCGTCGGGAACGGCGGGCAGGTCGCGGCCGAAGCGGTCCGCCGGCGTCGGGTCGTAGGGCAGGACGAAGCCGCGACGCTCCTCCGGCGGCTTGTAGAGGTTGTCGACCGCCAGCCGGCGCCAGCTTTCGAGCGCCGTCTCCGCGTCGTAGAACTCGGGGCCGGAGCCCTCCGGCAGCCAGTGCTCGAAGCAGCGCCGCCTGAGGTGCCGCACGTCGGCGGGGCGCGTCAGCTCCAGCCCCAGCTCGGTGTCCCAGTAGAGGCTGCGCCCGTTGAGATTGGCCGACGAGACGATTGCCGCGTCGTCGTCGAACACCGAGACCTTGGAGTGGACATAGATGATCGGGCCGCCCCAGAGCGCGTCGCGCCCCTCGCTGAAGTAACGCCGCGGCTGCACTGGCGCGCCTATGAACACGCGTGACCCGTAGGCGCTTCGCAGCATCCTGAGGCAGCGCGCCTGGAGGAACTCGCCCAGTCGCACGTCGGCGCGCCGCAGCTTGTTGAAGGCGAGGTCATCGGGCGCGGCGGGAATGATCAGGATGAGGTTCAGATCGGGGTTCTTGCGCGCGGCGCGGGCGAGGCGCTGCGCCGTCCTGAGGTCGCGCAGGAACTGGGTCTCGATGTAGATGAGCTTGCGCGACGTCGCGATCCGCCGCCGGTGGGCCATGCTGATCTCGCGCACCAGCCGGTGCGGCGACAGGAAGAAGCCGGTGCGCCGCCGCCGCGAGAGTGTCCGCAGGAGGCCTGGCGTGCGCGGCGGCGCCATCATCCCGCCCGTGACCCGCTGCAGCGACAGGATGTGCTCGACGGCGGCGCGGGCGCGCCCCGGATCGTCGAGGAAGATCTGGACGTCGTGCCAGGTCTCGTCCGCCGGCTGGCGGTGTTCCTTGGTGTCCCACCGCCGCTCGTTGAGATCGAGGCCGCCGAGCGTGATCCGCTTGCGGTCGAAGACGGCGACCTTCTGGTGGTGCGACGCCGGGATCAGGCGCGGAAAACCGTAGGCGGGCCGCGGTCCCTTGTCCGTCTGGCGGATGTAGGGGGCGAGGCAGGGCATGTCCCGCAGGGCCGTCCGCAGTAGCTCGGGGCTCAGCCGCGCGAGCTCCCTGGCGCGCCGCTGCAGCTCGCGCACGAGCCGGGGGTAGAGCACGAGGGTCGGGAGGAGACCGACCCGAGCCGGATGCGCCGCCGCGACGAGTCGCAGGCGCGCGGCATCCGGTCCCGCCAGCTCGGCAACCGCGCTCAGCTCGCGGATCGACCGCCATGTGCACTGGTGCAGGCTCGACGCTGCGATGGCGTCGAAGTCGGTGATGTAGAGGGTGATCTCCACGCCGCTGCGGAGGACGTGCTCGATCAGGTCGCGCCACGTCTCGCCGATCGCGCGGCCCTCGGGCGAGCGCAGGCGGGTGGAGGGGTCGAAGATGCGGAAGCTCGCGACGATCTCCTCACGAGCCGAGAGGAAGTGGCGCTCGTACTCCGGAAAGGCTTCCTCCGCCGTGATGCAGAGGCGGTAGCTCAGCCACTCCTCGCCGATCTGCTTCCGTTTCGCCTCCAGACTCGCCACTGATCCTCCCTCCGACCGCGCTGTGCGGCAGCATCACCCTATCCCAAACGACTGAGGCCCCGCCACGCGGCGAGGCCCCAACCCGGCACACAGACACTCGTTACTCGCTACTGCGCTGCGATCGCTCGCAGCATCCATGCGGCCTTCTCGTGGAAGGCCGATCTCTCAACGGCGAGGTCGGCGGTGACGTCGTCACGCTCGTCCTCGGACAGCTTGATCAGCGCGTGGAGGCGATGCGCCACCCGCTCGTGGTCGCGAGCGAGGTCCTCGACCATCCGCCCGGCGCTCGGCATCTCGGTCGGGTCCTCGATGACCGAGCGCTCCACGATCTCGGCCATGCGGATCGGCGCGAGGTGCCCGAGAGCGCGGATCCGCTCGGCCAGCTCGTCGGCCGCGGCGAACATGTCCTCGTACTGCTCCTCGGTCAGCTTGTGGATCGAGTAGAAGAGCGGACCCTCCACATTCCAGTGGTAGCCGTGCGTCTTGAAGAGCAGGCGGTAGGTGTCTGCCAGAACGTTCGCGAGGCCGGTCGCGATGCCGGCCGTTGCCGTTACGCCGGTGCGAACCTCGTCCTCGCTCGGCACGACCTTCAAACTGTCGGTCATCTGTCCCCCGAATTCGCTCGGCAGCACAACGGCGGCAGGCGGGATCGGTTCCCGCCGGGATGCATGACGCTGCGTCACCACCTGCCGCGCACGATCCCGACCACCATCAGCACGACAAACACCACGATGAAGAGGAAGAACCCCAGAAGCGCGATGGGCGCAAAGGCGGGCGCGAGGCCGCCGAATGCCAGTGGTGCCACCGCGAAGGCCAGCACCAGGAAGATCATCGCGCGTCGCATGAGATCGCCTCCGACGCCTTGGTGGCTCACTGGCGCAACGTGCCCCGCCTGCTCGGGTTCCGGCCGCCCCTCAGCCGCCGAGGAACGCCAGCAGCGCCCCCTCGGCCTTGCGCAACCCGCTGACGGGACTGGGGCGCTCGCCCAGTTCCCGGCGGGTCTCGGGGTCGACGTCGGAGAGCGCGATCACCTGGGGGTGGATGTAGCTGTTGCGCGCGATGGTCGGCGTGTTGGCCAGCCGCTCCGCCGCGGCCTGCGACATCGCCTTGATCGAGGCCTTGTCGGAGCGCACCGCCACCTCGAAGGCGCAGACCGTCCCGGCCCAGGTGCGGAAGGTCTTGGCCGTCGCCTCCTCCTCGCCGACGATGCGGGCGATGTAGTCGTTGACGTCCTCGGAGCTGACGGCGTGGCTCTCGCCGCGCCGGTCGATCCAGCTCATCAGCGCCTTGCCCGGCAGGTCGTCGAGCGCGTGGAAGACCTTGTTGAGCCGCTTGTCTCGCAGCGTCCGGTTCACCTTGCGCCCGCCCTTGGCGGGGTAGTTCAGGCGGATCTCGCCCTCGCCCAGCGCGACGTGGCGCGAAGTCAGCGTCGTCGCGCCGTAGGTGCCGTTCTCCACGACGTTCTCCGGGTGGCCGATCCGGAGCGCCGCGCGGTCGAGCAGCGCCACGACCGCGGCGATGGCGAAGGTCTTTTCGCCGGCCTCGCCCGACAGGTCCTCGTTGATGTGCCGGCGCAGGCGGGGCAGCGCCCGGCCGAAGTCGGCGAGGTTGTCGAACTTGCGCCGTGCGCGCCACTCGGTCCATTCGGGGTGGTAGCGGTATTGCTTGCGCTCCCGCGCGTCGAAGCCCGTCGCCTGGAGATGTCCGTTGCGGCGCGGCGACATCCAGACGTCGCGGTAGGCGGGCGGCACCGCCATCGACTCGAGGCGCCGGCGCTCCTTCACGTCGTCAATGCGGGTGCCGTCGGGCGCCACATAGGAGAAGCCCCGGCCGCAGCGCCGGCGAGTGATGCCGGGTCGGTCGTCGGGGTAGTAGACCAGCCGGGAAGCGGAGTCGCGCAAGGCGTCGATCGGTGACATGACCGGCAAACACGACTCTGCCGGGCGGGTTCCTGCGCCGCGATCACGAATGCCGCAGTAGGCGGCGGGGCTGCGGCGGGAGGCTTGAGGCGGCCCGTGAGAAAGGTGCCGGTCAGGCACATCGGGAGTCGCGACAGGCGGCGCGCTTGGGTATACGACCCGGCGTCCGGGCGAGGGAGCGAGTGGGGCACCGGGCCGGAGGGCAGCGGAAGGATGCGATGACGATCGAGAGCGACGCACGGCAGACGCAGTTCAAGCCGCTCGGCGTTCCCGCGCCGCGGGGGCGGAGCGCGTTCGACTGGATTGCCGTCTTGGCCATCGCGATCGCGTGCATCTGCGCGCTGCCCGGCATCGCGGTGATCGCCGCCGCGCTGTCGAGTTCGCTCGACACGCTCCGCCACCTCGCGGACACGGTGCTCTGGCGTTACACCCGGACGACGCTGATCCTGGTGGCGGCGACCGGCGCGGGCACCATCCTGATCGGCGTGACGGCGGCGTGGCTGGTCGTGATGACCGAGTTCCCGGGCCGCCGGGCGCTGGAGGTGGCGCTGGTGATCCCGTTCGCGTTCCCGGCCTACGTGCTGGCCTATGCCTATACCGACATCCTCGACCATCCCGGGATCGTGCAGAGCACGCTGCGAAACGTGATGGGATGGGGACCGCGAGACTACTGGTTCCCCGAGATCCGCTCGCTCGGCGGCGCGGCGGCGATGCTGACGCTGGTGCTCTATCCTTACGTCTACCTGATCGCGCGCGCGGTGTTCATGACGCAGAGCTCGGTGCCGTTCTTCGCCGCGCGGGCGCTTGGACACTCGCCGCTGAGGGCGTTCCTCGGCGTTTCGCTGCCGATGGCGCGGCCGGCGATCGCGGCGGGCGTGCTGCTGGTCGCGATGGAGACGATCGCCGATTTCGGCGCGGTGGCTCATTTCGGAGTGCAGACCTTCGCGACCGGCATCTACACGAGCTGGTTCGCGATGGCCGACCGGGCGGCGGCGGCGCAGCTCTCGCTGGGGCTCCTCGCCTTCGCGCTGATGCTCGCCATGCTCGAGCGCGTCAGCCGCAGCCGGGCGCGCTTCTTTGCCGGGCAGCGCTCGCAGCCGATGCCGCGGCTCGGGCTGCGCGGCGCGCGGGGCTGGGCGGCGACGTCGTTCTGCGCGGTGCCGGTCATCTTTGGCGTCGTGCTGCCGGTGATCGCCTTGGCGGCGATGGCCGTCGACTCGCAACAGGACATCCTCAGCGCGCGGTACCTGCGCTTCGTGCAGAACACCCTGACCCTCGCGTTCGTGGCCTCGGCCGTGACGGTCGGCGCGGCGATCGTGCTCGGGACGTACCAGCGGCTGCGTCCCGGCCGCGTCTCGGGTGCCTCGCTCTACGTCGCGCGCCTCGGCTACGCGGTGCCGGGCGGCGTCATCGCGGTGGGGCTGCTGGTGCCGCTGGCGGGATTCGACAACGCCCTCGACGCCTGGATGCGCGAAAGCTTCGGGGTATCGACCGGCCTCCTGCTCACCGGGTCGATCGCGGCGCTGGTGGCGGCCTACATGATCCGCTTTCTCGCCGCCGCGATCGGCGGATACGAGAGCGGGGCGGCCGGCATCAGCCCGAGCATCGACTCGGCGGCACGGGTGCTCGGCGCCAACGCCTGGGGCATGGTCCGGAGGGTGCACGTGCCGATCCTGAGCCCCAGCCTCTGGACCGCCGCGCTCATCGTCTTCGTCGATGTGACCAAGGAACTGCCGGCGACGCTGATCATGCGGCCGTTCAACTTCGACACGCTGGCGGTGCAGGCGCATCGCCTCGCGGCCGACGAGCGGCTGAACGGGGCGGCGGTGCCAAGCCTCGTGATCGCCGCGGTGGGGCTGGTGCCGGTCATCCTTCTCTGCCGGCGCATGGCGCGGGGCAGCGGGTTCGGCGGGGCGCGGTCCTGATCCGCGCCCCGGCTTCGTCAGGCGAGATTACTCCCAGCCGACCTCGTTGAAGATCTGCTGCGCGGTCGCGAGGTGCTCGGCCACCGCCGCGAGATCGACGTCGTCGGCCGTGAACTCGCCCAGCTGGTCCACCGCCTCGGTCGTCTCGACATCGGCCACTGCGGGGTACTCGTTGTTGCCCGCCGCGAAGTACTGCTGCGCGCTGTCCGAGGCGAGGTACTCGAGGAACGCCACCGCGTTCTCACGGTTCGGCGCGTTCACGGCGACGCCGCCGCCGGAGAGGTTCATGTGCGCGCCGGTCGTGTCCTGGTTGGGGAACACCCAGCCGATCTGGTCGATGCCATCGCTCACGCCGTCGACCTGCTCCGCGATCGCGCGGGCGAAGTAGTAGGTGTTGGAGACCGCGATGTCGCACTCGCCCGAGACGATGCCGCGAAGCTGGTCGGTGTCGCCGCCCTGCGGGTCGCGCGCCATGTTCTCTACGACGCCCTGCGCCCATTCGCGCGCGGCCTCCTCGCCCTGGTTCTCGATGATCGAGGCGAGCAGCGTCTGGTTGTAGGTGTTTGTCGAGGAGCGGATGCAGATCATGCCCTCGTAGGCGTCGTCCGCCAGAGCGGCGTAGGTCTGCGGCGGGTTCTCGACGTCGTTCTTGTCGTAGAAGATGATCCGGCTGCGGAGCGAGAAACCGAACCACTCGTTGTCTTCGCCCTGGTACTGCGCCGGGATGCGCTCCTCGAGCACCTCCGACTCGACGCTCTGCAGGAGGCCTGCCTCCGAGGCGCGGTGCAGGCGCGAGGTATCGACCGTGATGAAGACGTCTGCGGGCGAGTTCGCGCCCTCGGCCTCCATCCGCGCCATCAGCTCGTCGGCGTCACCCTCGATCCGGTTGATGGTGATGCCGGTCTGCTCGGTGAAGTCCGAGTAGAGCTGCTCGTCCGTGTCGTAGTGGCGCGAGGAATAGAGATTGAGCTCGCCTTCCTGCGCGATCGCCGGCCAAGCGGATGCCACCGCGATGGCCGCGGTCGCGGCCGTCGTCATCATCGCTCTCGAAACGTTCATGCATGTCTCCCTGATTTGAACGCCTTAGTGTTTTCGTCACCTAAAGGAGTGTGCGCCCGGCGCAAGCAAATCCGACAAAGTCAGTCTGATATTTTTTTCTCGGTCGGTTCAAGCTCCCACCTAGGACGCATGGCGGTGAGCGTTCGCGCTCCTCCAACCAGCTCGAGCCGCTCGCCGGACGCGTGGCGGCTTCTCTGGGCGGGGCCGGCGCGTGCGCGGGAGAGCCGGGACGCGGCCGCAGCTCCGCGCGGGCGCGCATCGAGGCGCAGCTCCGGTCGTCGGCGAGCTCTATCGGCCGCGCGCGAGGCGGGCGACGCTCCGTTTCCGCGAAGGTTGACGGTCGAGTCCGGCTGGCGCTGCTCGCCTTCCTGCTCGTCGTTGTGCCGGTCCTCTAGATTACACTTGGCGTGCGCGGCAGCTGGGGCCTTGTGCTGGGCTATCGCGGCACGGAGCTCGTCGCCGTCTCCGCCCTCGTCTGCGCCATCATCCTCTGGGCGAGGTGGCGTCTGCGCCACCGGCTCGATATCCTGGCGCTCGGGCGCGACCACGCCGTCAGCCTCGGGGTCGCCCATCGCCGCTCAACCCTGCTGGTGCTGGTCCTCGTCGCCGCGCTGGCCTCCGTCTCGAACGCGCTCGTCGGGCCCGCCATGTTCTTCGGCCTCCTTGTCACCGCGCTCGCGCACCGGCTGATGCGGACCCACCGCCATCCGAGTCCTGCTGCCAGCGTCGGCGCTGATCGCGGCAAATCCCTCGTCGGCGGGGAGCACATCCTCTCCGACATCAGCCTGACGATCTCTAGGGCGGGGTGACCGCGCTGATCGGCCCGAACGGCGCGGGCAAGTCGACGCTGCTGGCGCTGATGGCGCGGCTCGAGCGGCTACAGGCGGGCGCGCTCCGCTTCGGCGGGCTCGACGCGACGCGGACGCCGACGCGCCGGCGATCCTGCGCCAGGACACCGCGGTGGTGACGCGCCTCAGGGTGCGCGAGCTCCTGGGCTTCGGCCGCTAACCGCACCTTTGCGCAGGTACCTGCTGCTCGACGAGCCACTCAACGACCTGGACGTGACCCACGCCCGAGCGCTGATGTGCCGCCTGCGCGACATGGCCGGCCGCGAGGACCGGACGGTCGTCGTGGTGCTGCACGAGATCAGCTACGCGGCCGCCCACGCCGATCGGATCGTCGCGATGAAGGACGGCCGCGTCGCCTGGAGCGCCGACGGACGAAGCCATCACGCCCGAGCGCATCGCCGCCGTGTTCGACGCGCCGGTCGCAGCGCACCAAGTCGACGGGCGCCCCTTCGTGCTGCACCACGCCTGATATGGCGGGAGCCGATCGCGCAGGCGACTCCTTGGTCCGCGGGTGTCGGCGTCGCCTCAGCAGACCCGGTCGGAAGGCCGCCGTCCGGCGAAGTGCGCCCGCAGCGTCTCGATCAGGTGCGCGCCCTTGGCCGCGCGGGCCTGCAGGCTTGCGCCAGCATAGTGTGGCGTCAGGATGACGTTCTCGAGCGCGCGGAGCCGCGCCGGGACGTGGGGTTCGGTGGCGAAGACATCGAGGGCGGCGAAGCCGAGCGCGCCGGTCTCGAGCGCGGTGCAGAGCGCCTCTTCGTCGACAACGGAGCCGCGCCCGACATTGACGACGATGCCGGCGGGCCCCAGCGCGCCGAGCACCTCGGCGTCGACGGCGTTCCGCGTCTCCGGGCCGCCGGGCAGCGCGATGATGAGCGCGTCGCACGCGCCTGCGAGTGACAGGAGGCTTGCGTGGTAGCGGGCGTCGAGGCCGGCCGGCGCATGTCGGGCATGGCAGTGGGGCTCGATCCCGAAGGCGGTGAGGCGCGACAGGATCGCGCGTCCGACGGGACCGGTGCCGGCGACGCCGACGGGCAGGCCCGACAGCCCGCTGACGGGGGGAGGCTGCCCCAGCCGTGGCCATGCGCCGGACCGGACGAGCCGGTCGAGGGCGGGCAGCCGCTTCAGCGCGGCGAGGAGCAGCATCACGGTGGTGTCCGCGACCTCACCGGCGCTGACGCCGGGTGCGTGAACCACGGCCACGCCCAACCTCCGCGCAGCGTCCAAGTCGACGTTCTCGTAACCCGCAGCGAACGTCGCGACGAGGCGCGCGTTCGGGCAGGCGGCGAGCAGCAGGGCGTCGACTTGGGTGTAGCCGACGATGGCGCCGATCCTCGCCCCCTCGCGCCCGAGAAGCGCATCGCGCTCCGTCCCCGGCGCGTGGCTCTCGACGAGGGGCCACTCCGCCGCAAGCCGCTCCCGCAGGTCGTCCGCCACCGGGACGAGGAGCAGGACGGCCGCGCCGTCCGTCTCGCGCTGCCTCGGCACGCCGGCTACGCGAGCCGCTTCCACGGCCCGGCATTGCCCTCGGACCAGCCGAACCGGGCGAGCTTGTCCTCGTCGAAATCGAAGCCGAAGCCGGGCCGGTCGGACAGGACGAGATCGCCGTTTTCGAGCTCGAGCTGGTGGTCGATTATGTTGCGGAAGTTGACGATGGAATCGTCTGGCATGAACTCGACGTAGCTCGCGTTCTCGCATGCCGCGACGAGATGTGCATGGACGTCGTGCCACGCGTGCGGCGCCATTGTCAGCCCATGGCTGGCGGCGGTGGCGGCGATGCGGCGGAACTCGGTGATCCCGCCGCAGACGATCGCGTCCGTCTGCAGGATCGTGGCCGCGCCGCGAGCGGCGAGGTCCTTGAACCGCCAGCGCCCCGCCTCAATCTCGCCGGTCGCGACCGGGATCCGGGTCGCGGCGGCGAGGCGGACATGGTTGTCGATGTCGTCCGGGCTGAAGGGCTCCTCGATCCAGTAGGGATCGAACTGCTCGAGCCGGGTGATGGTCCGCAGCGCCTCCGGCAGGTCGCGCCAGGCGTTGTTGGCGTCGAGCATCAGGTGGATGTCGGGCCCGATCGCCTCGCGCACGGCCCGGACGCGCGCCTCCTCCTCGGCGGGAGAACGTGCGCCTACCTTCATCTTGACCGCATCGTGCCCCGCCTCGACGAAGCCCTGCATCTCGCGGGCGAGGTCGTCGTTGCTCTTGCCGGCGATGTAGTAGCCGCCGCTGCCGTAGGCCGGGACGCGCCCCATCCGCGACGCCCCCAGGTACTTGTAGAGCGGCAGGCCGACGGAGCGGGCGTTGAGATCCCACAACGCCTGGTCCACGGCACTCAGCGCGCGCATCGTGGCGCCCGCACGCCCGAGGAGGAGCGACTCCTGGTAGAGGTCGCGCCAGATGCCCTCGGTGCGATGCGAATCGTCCCCGATCAATCGTGGCGCGAAGACATCCTCGATCGCGTGGGCGAGCAGTCGGCCGGCGCCGTTCACCGCGTAGCTGAACCCGATCCCGTGGTCGCCGTCGGTTGAGCGGATGCGGACCAGGCAGTACTCGCGCCGGGTGACCGTGCGGGTCGAAAAGACCACCGGCTCGCTGAGCGGGACGCTGGCGACGCATACCTCGACGCTCTCGATCTCGGGCATTTCCGTTCCTTTCTATCTATCTGTGAGCCGCGATCAGCCGGCGTTGTCGAAGCCGTCGTAGCCGCCGGTTCCGCTGCGTCGCCAGGCGATCTCGCGCCGGACGGTGATGACGATCGAGAGGATCGTCAGGATGATGAAGACCACCGAGATCGGGCTCGACAGGAAGTAGCTGAGGAGCGGGACGTCGCGCGCCGAGGCGATCTGCGCCGCGCGCGCGATGTTCTTCTCGGCGAGCGGCCCTAGAATGATGCCGAGGACGACCGGCGGCAGCGGGAAGCGGCCCAGCGTCAAGATGAAGCCAAAGACGCCCATCGCCAGCGCGATCCAGAGATCGGTCGTCGACCCGCGGAAGGTGAAGGCGCCCATCATCGTCAGCACCACGATGGCCGGCGCGAGGATCGAGTTCGGCGTCAGCACCACGCGCGCCAGATAGCGTAGTCCCGTGAAGGCGAAGATCAGGAAGGCGAGGTTCGCCAGGAAGAGGCTGAGGATGAACGGGTAGAGGATGTCCGAGCTCGCCTCGAAGAGGCGCGGGCCCGGGATCAGCCCGTGGATGAGAAGCCCGCCGAGCAGGGCCGCGGTCACGGCATTCCCCGGGATTCCCAGCGTCATCATCGGGATCAGGCTTCCGCCGACGACGCCGTTGTTGGCGGTCTCGGAGGCGAAGACACCCTCCACCGACCCCTTGCCGAACTTTTGAGGCTCCCGCGAAGCCCGCTTCGCCTCGTTGTAGCCGATGAACGAGGCGATGTCGGCCCCTGCCCCGGGCAACGTTCCGATGAAGGTGCCAAGGATGGCCGAGCGTGCCGCGGTCACCTTGTAGCGCAGCGCCGCAGCGGCTCCGGGCCAGAGGCTCCCAACGCTGGTGATCTTGACGCCTCGGTCGCCGCGCGGTTCGATGACGAGCTGAAGCACCTGCGAGATCGAGAAGAGGCCGACCAGCGCGACCACAATCGGGATCCCCTCGTAGAGCGCCGTCGAGCCGCCGGTGAAGCGCAGCGCACCGGTGACCGGGTGCGAGCCGACCACCCCCAGCGAAAGGCCGAGCGCCGCCGAGATTAGGCCCTTGAGCACCGATCCCGCGCCGAGCGCGCCGACGCTGGTCATCGCGAAGATGACGATCCAGAAGAACTCCTGCGAGCCGACCCGCAGGGCCAGCGCCGCGACCAGCGGCGCGCCGAAGAGCAGGACAATGACGCCGACCTGACCGCCGATGAACGATCCGGTGACGGCGGCCCCCAGCGCGGTGCCGGCCTTGCCCTGCTTCGTCAGCGGATAGCCGTCGAGCATCGTCGCGACGGCCGACGGCGTACCGGGCACGTTGATGAGAATCGCCGAGATCGACGCGCCGTAGATCGCCCCGCAATAGACGCCGCCGAGAAAGACGAGCGCCATGGTCGGGTCCATGGTGAAGGTCACCGGGACCAGGAGGGCGATCGAGAGCGTCGCCGAGACGCCGGGCGTCGCGCCGAGAAGTGTGCCGAGCACCGCTCCGGCCGCCACGATGAGCAGCATCGCCGGGCTGAAGACGATCGGTAGAGCTGCGATGATGTCGCTGTACATCAAGTGGCCTCAGAACAGGAGCCCGGAGGGCATCGCGACGTTCAGGAACACCTCGACCACCCCGTAGAGTACGGCCAGAAGGCCAATCGAGACCGAGACCATGACCACGGGCCTGCGCTGACCCATAAGCGCCATCTGGCAGATCATGAAGACGAAGCTCGCCGTGAAGAAGCCGACATGGATGATGCCGAGCACGTAGAGGACGAGCAGTCCCAGCGTGACGGCGAGGTCGAGGCCCGAGCGCGTCATGACGGCTTCCTGCCTGCCACGAGCTTCAGCACGACGAGCAGGGCGCTCAGCGCGGCGAAGCTGCCGATGACCCAGCGCGGCCAGGCCGCTGCGGTGGCGGGGAACGAGTAGGTCTGCGCGAACGCCACCGCGGCTCCGATGACGAAGACGAGCGCGAGGCATCCGTCGAATTCCAGGCGCGCAAGGACACGTCCCATCGCGATGCTCCTTGGAAAGGGTATGCGGACCGCGGTCTGCCGCGGCCCGCGAATGGATCACTCGATGTAGCCGCCTTCGCGGAAGACATCGACGAGGCCGCCGACCACATCCTGCTGCTCGGCCATGATTGCGCCGAACTTATCCGCACTCCGCGGCCGCACGAGGGTGATGCTGCGCTCACGCGCCTCGGCGACGTAATCCTCGTTCTCGAAGGTGCGCGCGAAGGCCTCCCGGTAGAGGGCGAGCAGATCTTCGGGCAGGCCGGCCGGAGCGCCGAAGCCGCGCGTCGAGCCGAGATTGCCGACATCGACACCGATCGCCTGCTCGAAGGTGGGGACGTCGGGGATCATCTCGGCGGGCTCGTCGCTGAAGACGGCGGCGTCGGCCGCGGTATCCTCGAGCTGGATGTAGTCGAAGATGTTGCCGATCGTCGCGTCGATCTCGCCGCCCATCAGGGCGCGGTTCGCGTCGCTTCCACCTGCGTAGGGGATGAAGGCGAACTTTGCGCCTGTCTCCTGCTCGAGCGCGTAGAGCGCCAGCTGGTCATCGGAAAGCGGACCTTGCGCTCCGACGATGACGCTGCCGGGATCCTGCTTCGCGGCCTCGACCGCCTCCTGCACGGTCGCGTAGCGGGAGTTCTCGCCAAGGATGAAGACGTTGGGGTCGACGACGTTCAGTCCCAGCGGCACGAAGGATTCGAGCCAGGGCTCGAACTGCACCTCGCGCGCGGCCTGCAGCAGCGGGAAGTGCGGAAGGTTCATCAGACCGATGGTGCTGCCGTCCGGCGCGGCGGCCGCCAGCGCAGTGGCTCCGACTTCGGTGCCGGCGCCGGGCATGTTCTTGACGACCGTCGAGACGTCCTGCCCCGAGAGCTCCTCGACCGCCGCCTCGAAGTACGGGGCGGTCGTCCTGACGAGCGCATCGCTCGAGCCGCCAGGGCTCGACGCCACGATCATGGTGATGGTCGACGGCACTTCGACCGAGCTGTAGTCCGTCTCCTGTGCCCCGGCGGCAACCGAGGTCAGCGCCATGGCGGCACCGGCGGCACCGGCGGCAAGAAGCGTGGTACGATGGGTCATGATGGTTCCTCCCTTGTCTTGCAGATTCTGGTAAAGCTTCACCGTCGGAGATCAGGCGGCCGCGCGGCCGTCGGATCGGGTGAGATCGTCCAACACTGATGGGTCAATGGTGCAACCCAGGCCGGGCTCGCGCGGAATCTCGATGCGTCCCGACGAGGGCACGGGCAATCCGCTCTCGAAGACATGCTCGAACGGGTCCTCGAGATACATGAACTCGTGCATCAGGAAGCCGTCGATGGCGCCGGCAAGCTGCAGCGTCGCGGCCATGCATACCGGACCAGATGCGCCCGTGTGTGGCGCAACCGCCAGGTTGTAGGCGGTCGCGAGGCCCGTGATCTGACGCACGCCGGTGACGCCGCCCGCCCGCGTCACGTTCGGCTGCAGCACGTCGATCAGGCCGTCCCGCAGGAACTCGCGGAACCCGCCGGCGGTGAACTCCCCCTCGCCGAGCGCGATCCTGACGCCGGAGGCCGCGCGCAGGCGCCTGTAGCCGGGCAGGTCGTCGAGCGGCAGCGGCTCCTCGAGCCAGTAGACGCCCTGGTCGGCGGTCCGCCGCGCGAACTCGATCGCACCCGGCGCGTCGAAGCCGCTGTTGGCGTCGAGCATCAGCCGCACCTCCGGCCCGAGCGCGGCGCGCACCGAAGCGACCCGCTCCACATCGGCGTCGACGTCGCCTGCAATCTTCATCTTGATCGCGTCGTAGCCCTCGTCGCGCAGGCGCGCCGCCTCGGCCGCCATCGCGTCGGGCGCGTCGATCAGTATGGAGGACGCGTAGGCGCGCACCTGCTTCCGGCCGTGACCGAAGAGGAGCGACGAGATCGACCGGTCCTGCTGCTGCCCGGCAAGGTCCCAGAGCGCGATGTCGATACCGCTCATCGCCTCGAGCAGGAAACCGCGGGTGTGGCCACGGGTGCGCAGCGTGGCAAGCATGTCGCGCCAGATGGCTCCAATGTCGGCGGTCTCCCTGCCGTGCACGATCGGCGCAAGCAGATCCTCGACCACCGCCCTCAGCACGGCAATGCCGCCTCGCGAGCAGCACTCGCCGTATCCGCAGCGGCCCTGCTCGTCCGTGATGCGCACGACGAGAGCGCCGAGCTCGGTGATCGGACCGGACGCGATCAGCCACGGCTCCCGCAGTCTGCCCACGATCTCGATACATTCGATGCTGTCGACGCGCATCGCCGGCCCTCCCCCATAGCTATCCAGAGCATCTGATATACCAGATTCCGGCGACTGCCTAGGGCTTGAAGGAAATTTCAGGCCCTGAAGGCGCAGGCTTCAGGCTTGAAGCTGTTAGCGGGAGCGATTTAACGCGGAAGAGGCGCTGCATCTTGGAAAGCGCTCATAGCTTCTGATATACTTGCGTATCGCGCTTTGCCCGCGCATCGGTCGAGGCCAGAATCCAGGGAGGACCGCGCGTCGTGAAGGAGTCCGCCGTGAGGCCAGGTGCAAGGGAAGTCGCAACGCCCGAGCGTCCGTTGGCGATCTCCGAGGCCATCTATCGCACGCTGCGGGAGCAGATCGTCACGCTCGTCCGGCCGCCCGGGACCCAGCTCTCGGACAAGAACATCTGCGCCGAGTTCGGCGTCAGCCGCACTCCGGTGCGCGAGGCAATCCTGAAGCTGGCCGAGGAAGAGCTCGTAGTCGTCCGCCCCAAGTCGGGCACGTCGGTCGCCAGGATCCGGCCCGCGATGCTGGACAATGCGCAGTTCCTGCGGAAGGCGGTCGAGTGTGCCGGCATGTGCGATCTCCGCCGCGTCCGGCTGGCCGACCGGCACGAGCTGCATCGCATCCTCTCCGAGCAGGAGCGCGAGGTCGATGCAAGCGAACCGGGCCGCTTCTATGCGCTCGACGACCTCTTTCACCGTCACCTTCTGTCGATCACTGGACATGCCGAGGCCTGGGCAGCGGTCCACAGGACCAAGGCGCAGCTTGACAGGGTCCGCTATCTTGCCGTGTCCAATCGCGAGCGGAAACTGCGCGTCCTCGATCAGCATCGTCGCATCGCCGAGGCCGTCGAGGACGAGGACCCGCAGCGGGCGCGCGAGGCGCTGGCGCAACACCTCACCGACTCGTTCCGAGCCATCGAGGAGGCCGCGAAGGTCTTTCACGCGTATTTCGAGAACAGCTGATCTAGGCAGCCGCAGCACCACACCGTGCGGCGAGACCGCTCGAGATTTCGCTTCCGAAGCGGATGCAATCATATTCCGTTGCCACGGATTACCCGCGGGACCTCTAGCAGCCATACTACGGACAGCAAGCCAGCCAGAGGCGCGGATCATGATCATGGAAAGCGAGCGGTTCGAGATCAGCGAGGCGCCGATGCGCATCGGCACCGTCCGGCTGAACGTGCGCGACCTTGATGCGGTCGCCGGGTTCTACCGGGACGTCCTCGGGCTCGTCCCGCTGACGGCCGGGGACGGGTCCGTGACGCTAGGCGCGGGTGAGAGGCCGCTTCTCCACCTCGACGGCGACCCGATGCTCGCCCCGCGCGATTCGCGGCAGGCGGGTCTCTTCCACACCGCGTTCCTGATGTCGCGCCGCGACCTGGCCTGCTGGCTGGGCCACGTCACCGAAGCACGGGTGCCGCTGCAAGGCGCGTCGGACCACCTTGTCAGCGAGGCAATCTATCTCGCCGATCCCGAAGGCAACGGAATCGAGGTTTACGCAGACCGGGCGCCGAGCCACTGGCGCGACAGGTCTGGGGCGATCCGGATGAAGACCGACCCGCTCGACCTGGAGAACCTGATGCAGGCGGCTGGGGCGGCGCGGTGGGCCGGCTTTCCGCCCGACGGCGCGATCGGTCACGTCCACCTCCAGGTCGGCGATCTGGAGGAGGCCGACCGCTTCTACCGCGACGCTCTCGGCCTCGACGTCGCCGCGCGCTATCCCGGCGCCAGCTTCTACGGCAGCGGGGGCTATCACCACCAGCTTGCGGGCAACGTCTGGAACAGCCGTCACGCCGGCCCGAGGTCGGAGGGGATGGCCGGCCTCGGCACCGTCGAGCTCGTGCTGCGCGACCCCGCTGGCCTGCGGCGAACTGCCGAGCGCGCCAGCCGCGTTGGATCAGGGATCGAGAGCGGCGAGGATGGCATCAGGCTGCGCGATCCGTGGGGCACCACCATCGCGCTTACCGCCTGAGACGGCCAAGCCGCAGAATCACCGGCGGCGCGAACCCGCTCGCGGCTGCGTCCGAATTCGGCACATCGGCCGCTGGCTGGCTCACCTGTGCCCGCCATGCCATCCCGAAGCCGATTTACTTGTCTCGCCGGTTCCCCGATCGTCGCGCCAGCGAGGCGAGGAGACCATGCGGACGCAGGTTGCCATCATCGGCGGAGGGCCTTCCGGCCTCCTCCTGTCCCAGCTGCTCCATGTGCGCGGCATCGACAGCGTGGTCCTGGAGCGAAAGACGCGGGACTACGTGCTGGGGCGCATCCGCGCCGGCGTGCTGGAACAGGGCCTCGTCGATCTGATGCAAGAGGCGGGGGTCGGCGCGCGGATGACAAGCCATGGGTACGTCCACGACGGCGCCCTCATCTCGCACGGCGAAGAGATCTTCCGCATCGACTTCGCCCGCCGCGCAGGCAAGCCGGTCATCGTCTACGGCCAGACCGAGCTCACGCGCGACCTCTACGAGGCGCGCGAGAAGTCCGGCGGCCGGTTCGAGTTCCACGTCGAGAAGGTGCGAGTCGAAGGGGCCGATTCGGAAACTCCGACGGTGATCTATGAGGTCGGGGGCGAGGAGCGGCGGCTGGACTGCGACTTCGTCGCCGGCTGCGACGGCTTCCACGGGGTCAGCCGCAACACGATCCCCGCGGGAGTGCGTCGCGAGTACGAGAAGGTCTACCCGTTCGGCTGGTTAGGCGTGCTCAGCGAGACGCCGCCCGTCAATCACGAGTTGATTTACGCGAACTCCGAGCGCGGCTTCGCGCTCTGCTCGATGCGGAACGAGAACCTCAGCCGCTACTACATCCAGTGCTCGCTCTCGGACAGCCCGGCGGACTGGACGGACCATAACTTCTGGGACGAGCTGAAACGCCGGATCCCGGCGGAACAGGCCGAGCGCCTCGTCACCGGCCCTTCGATCGAGAAGTCGATCGCACCGCTCCGCTCCTTCGTGACCGAGCCGATGCGCTGGGGGCGGCTGTTCCTCTGCGGGGATGCCGCGCACATCGTGCCCCCGACCGGCGCAAAGGGTCTCAATACCGCTGCGTCGGACGTCCACTACCTCTACAACGCGCTCCGCCAATTCTACGAGGAGCGCGACGAGGAGGGAATCGATCGCTACTCCGAGCGCGCGTTGGCGCGGGTCTGGAAGGCCGAGCGGTTCTCATGGTGGTTCTCGTCGCTGATGCACCGCTACCCGGACCAGTCCGAGTTCGACCTCAAGATGCAGCGCGCGGAAGTCGACTTCCTGCGCGACAACGAAGCGGCGCAGGTGGCGATGGCGCAGAACTATGTCGGCCTGCCCTACTGATGCGGCCCCAACCGGAGGAAGATGCTGATGTCCGAACGCGAGGTGAGCGGGATGAAGGTGCGGCGCGAGGTGCTGGGCGACGGGCATGTCGACCGCGCCGAGGCCGGCAGGACGACGTTCGACGCGCCGTTCCAGACCCTGATCACCGAGGGCGCGTGGGGCACCGTCTGGGCCGACGAAACGATCACCCGCCGCGAGCGCTCGATGCTGACGCTCGCGCTTCTCGCCGCGACGGGAAATTTCGACGAGATCCCGATGCACATCCGCGCCACCGCCCGCACCGGCGCGAGCCCCGAGGACGTGATGCAGGCGTTCCTGCACGTGGCGATCTATGCCGGCGTGCCCAAGGCCAACCACGCGATCAAGCTCGCCAAGAAAACCTTCGCCGAAATGGAGGAGGGCGAGCGCTGACGCCTGCCCTGCCGCGACCGCTTCCAGTCAGTCGCGTCGCGCCTCGCCACGCCTCGCGCGCGCCGCTGCGTAGGCCGCCTTCAGCGCCGCCATGTCCCCGGACGCCATGACCTCGCGGTCGGGCGTGATCCCCTTAGCGATCAGGCGGCGGGCCAGCATGTGCTCGCCGGCGCTGTTCAGCGTTTCGACCGCCACCAGCCGACCCTGCGACAGCCGGTAGACCGATTGCAGCGCGCCGTCGGCCCGCTGCACCACCACATCTTCGTCCGCATCGTGCGCCAGGCCGGCGATCTGCAGCTTAAGCGCGCCGATGTCCGACCAGAACCAGGGCAGGGCGCCGTAGGGCGTGGGCTTGCCGGTCAGCGTCTTCGCCAGCGCCCGCGCCTGGTCCGTCGCGTTCTGTACCGATTCGAGGCGCGCCATACGGCCGAGCTGCGCCTGCGGGTAGGAGATGCAGTCACCGATCGCGCAGATTGCGGGATCCGAAGTGGTGAGCAGCGCGTCGGTGACAATTCCGTTGTCGCAGGCGAGGCCAGACGCCTCGGCCAGGGCCACTTCGGGCACCGCGCCGATGCCGACCACGACCATGTCCGCCTGGAGCTCCGGCCCGTCCTCCAGCCGGACGCTGGTGACGCGGCCCTCGCCGCCGAGGCTGTCGACGCAAACGCCGCAACGAATTCCGATGCCCTGGCCCTCAAGGTACGCCGTAACCGCATCGGCCACCTGCCTGCTTACGGCGCGCCGGAGCAGGTGCGGTGCCACCTCCAGCACCTCGACGCTCAGGCCGCGAGCCGCCAGCATCGCGGCAGCCTCGAGGCCGATGAAACCGCCGCCGATGACGACGACGCGGCCGCTCTCCGGAAGCGCTCGGCGCATCGCCCGCGCGTCTCCGGCGGTGCGGAGGTGGAAGACGCCCTCCTGCTCCACCCCCGGCACCGCCAGGCGGCGCGCGCGCGTGCCTGTCGCGAGGACCAGGCGGTCGTAGGGAATCTCCGATCCGTCAGCCAGCAGGACGCGGCGCCCCCGACAGTCGATCGACGTCACTTCGGCGCCGAGCCGCATGTCGATGCCCTTGTCAATGAAGAAGGTCCGGCCGCGCAGGGGCTGCAGCGGCGTGTCGGGCGCCTTCATGAACGACTTCGAAAGAGGCGGCTTGTGATAGGGTGCGTCGTCCTCTGCCGAGATCAGCGTGACGGTGCCCGGATGCCCCTCCTCCACCAGCGAGGCGGCGAGCTGCGCACCGCCGTGACCGGCGCCGATGATGACGATCCTGCTAGGCTGCGGCGTGCCCGCATCCGGAATATCGCGATCATGTGGGTCGGGTCGGGTCATCGGCCAGCCTTGCTCCTGGGTGGGCTGTGAAAGTGACTGATCACCGAGAAGCGTGGCGCTGGCATCTGAGACAGTCCCGCACCGCCGGCCGCAGCCCTCGCGCCGGGAGGCAAGATCGCCGCTTGTGCCAGCGGTCGCCAAACCGCATCGCGACGAACGGGTCGACCATGGCGCCACGCACCGCTCGACCGCCTCGGCAACAACGGCCCGCCTCAGAAGGGACGCTCCGCTGCGTCCGGTCGCCTCGGACGAACTGGATCACACCGATGGTCACCTCGCGACGGAGCGTCGTTTCAGAGGCTGGCGGCGGCCTCGGCGGGACGACGGCGCCGGGTCCGCTCGCTCGCAGACTTGAGCTGGCCGCAGGCCGCCATGATGTCCTCGCCGCGTGGGGTGCGGATCGGGCTGGCGTAGCCGGCCTTGTGCACGATGTCGGCGAAGGCGCGGATCCGCGCCTCGGGACTGCGGCGGTAGGGGGCGCCGGGCCATTCGTTGAACGGGATCAGGTTGATCTTGGCCGGGATGCCGCGGATCAGGCTGACCAGCCGCCGCGCATCCTCGTCGCTGTCGTTGACGCCGTCGAGCATCACGTATTCGAAAGTGATCCGCTCGGAATTCGACAGCCGCGGATACTCCCTGAGCGCATCGAGCAGCGCGGCGATGTTCCACTTCCTGTTGATTGGCACCAGCCGGTCGCGCACCTCGTCGGTGGTCGCGTGGAAGCTGACGGCCAGCAGGCAGCCTATCTCCTCCGCCGTGCGCGCGATCTCCGGCACGATGCCGCTGGTCGAGAGGGTGATCCGCCGGCGGCTCAGGCTGATTCCCTCGCCGTCCATCACCACCTTCATCGCGTCGCGGACGTTCTCGAAATTGTAGAGCGGCTCGCCCATGCCCATCAGCACGACGTTCGACAGGAGCCGCGTCTCGTCCTTCGGATGGCGGCCCGGCTGCGGCCATTCGCCCAGATCGTCGCGCGCGAGCATCACCTGCCCCACGATCTCGGCCGCCGTCAGGTTGCGCACCAGCCGCTGCGTCCCGGTGTGGCAGAACGAGCAGGTGAGCGTGCAGCCCACCTGGCTGGAGACGCAAAGCGTGCCGCGCGACTCTTCGGGGATGTAGACCGTCTCGACCTCGTGACCGCCGGCGATACGCACCAGATACTTGCGCGTCCCGTCGGCGCTCACCTGACGGCTCACCACCTCGGGGATCTCGATGGTGAAGTGCTCGGCCAGCAGCGCACGGTAGTCCTTGGAGAGGTTCGTCATCGCCGCGAAGTCACGCACGCCCTTCTGGTAGAGCCACTGCCAGACCTGGTCGGTCCGCATCTTGCCCTGCTTCTCGGGCGTGCCCGCGGCGACCAGCGCCTCGCGCAGGCCGTCCCGCGTCAGGCCTATGAGGTTCGCGCGCCCGTCATCCTCCGCGGGCTTGCGCGGCAGGGTCAGGACGTCCTGCGTGATCGGCGTGCTGGCGCTCATCTCATCGGCTCCGGTCGGCTGTGGGCGCACGTCATATGGCATCGCGGTGCGAATATCCAAAGGTAATGTCGCCCGACGCCGGAGCCGGCCCAACCTCGTTCAGCTGCTGCAGCGCGCCTCGGCCTCCTCCATCGCGGCGGTGAAGCCGAGGAGCGAAAAGGTGTCCTGCGTCTGCGTGCCACGCGAGGAGCGCGCCGTGAGCACCGCGTCGACGCCGCGCTTCATCGACGCGACGATGCGCTCGTCGTCGTCGCGCGATGCCGGCCAGGCCCACTCTCCGTCGGTGAAGAGCTGGTAGGCGTCATCGCCAATGCGCACCTCGACGGTCGAGCCTTCGGCGAAGGGATAGCCGCCGGTGAAGGACACCTCTCCTCTGACCTCGTCGCCGGGGCGGAAGGTCACGAAGAGGAGGATATCGCCGCGCCGCACCTGCACCCGGCGTCCGTCGCGCGTGTTCTCCGTGCTCTTGGGACTCGAAACGCCCCAGCATTCCTGCGGGTCGCTTTCGACGAACACGCTCCAGTCCGTCTGCTCGGCGACCTTGTTGGACGAGGTCTGCGCGGTCGCCAGCGGCGCCGTCACCAGAAACGCGGCGCAGATCGCGCCAGCCACTCGGATCGTCATGCCTGCTCTTCGCCCTTTCGTCCGTTGCCGGTTCGCCACGGCTGCGGGCCCCCATTGCGTGTGGTGCGTGGCGCTTGCCGGTGCCGCGGCATCTTCCTAACGTGGCCGGACCTTAGCGCGGGGCGCGGGCGGGACGAAAGGCCCGCGCCTGCAAAATCGCCGTCATGTGAGGGGAGAAAGCGGTATGCAGCCGGTGCCGATGGCCGAAGTCTGGCGCGGAGACTTCCTCGAATGCGTGCATCTGGGCCACGCGGTCATCGCCGACGCCTCCGGCGGCATCGTCCGCTCGTGGGGCGATCCCGAGGCGGTGATCCTGCCGCGCTCGTCCTGCAAGATGATCCAGGCGCTGCCCCTGGTCGAGAGCGGCGCGGACCTCACGACCGAGCAGCTCGCCCTCGCCTGTGCGTCGCACAACGGGGCGGAGATCCATGTCAGCCGCGTCGGGCGATGGCTCGCCGAGCTCGGCCTCTCAGACGACGCGCTGCGCTGCGGACCGCAGGACCCGGACGACGAGCCCGAGCACGCGCGGCTGATCCGGGCGCACGCGGCGCCGGCGCAGATGCACAACAATTGCTCGGGCAAGCACGCGGGCTTCCTGACGCTGACGCAGCGCATGGGCGCGGGGCCGGAATACGTCGATCCCGCCCACCCGGTGCAGCGTGCGGTCCGGGAGGCGTTCGAGGAGGTGACGGACCAGCCGTCGCCCGGCTACGTGATCGACGGCTGCTCGGCGCCGAACTTCGCCACGACGCTGCGCGGCCTCGCCCGCGCGATGGCCGTCTTCGCCTCGGCCCATGAGCGCGGCACGGCGCGAGACCGCGCAGCGCAGCGTCTGGTCGAGGCGATGGTGGCGCACCCCGCGCTGGTTGCGGGCGAGGGCCGCGCCTGCACCGGCCTCATGCGAGCGATGGACGGGGTCGCGGTCAAGACCGGCGCCGAGGGCGTCTTCGTCGCGATCCTGCCCCGCCAGCGCCTCGGCGTCGCGCTCAAGATCGCGGACGGCGCCACCCGCGCCTCCGAGGCCGCCATCGCCGCGATCCTCGTCCTGCTGGGCGTGCTCGACCCGGCGCGTCCCGAGGCGCGCCGGCTGCTGCACCGCCCGACCCTCAGCCGCCGCGGCGCGCTTGCCGGTGAGGTCCGCTATGCGGATGCTTTGGGCGCTTAGGGCGCTCGTGCGCGCGGTACGCCTGCTCTTCCGGGGCGGCATCCTGCTCGTCATCGTGGCCATGCTCGCGCTCAACGTCGCAACGCTGGCCTTCGCGCCCCTTGCCGCCGCCGCCGGTGGGCTCCTCGCCCGCGCGGGCATTACCACCATGGCCGACGCCGCGCAGAGCGATCTCGCCGCCAGTCGCCGGACCGTCGCTGCGCAGGCGGACGAACTGGCCGCCGCCGATCGACGGATCGCATCGCAGGCGGACGAACTGGCCACCGCCAATCGGCGCATCGCGGCGCAGGCCGCCGAAGCGGACGCGCTCCGCCACGTCCGCTATCGCGGGCAGGTGCGCACGGTGCGCGAGGCCGTCTCGGACACCGCAGACCGCATCGCGCGCCGCACCGCGACCGCCACCGCGCGCAACGTTGCCGCGATTCCGGCCGAGGCGGTGCCGCTCTTCGGTATCGCGGTCATCGCCGGGGCGACAGCGTGGGAGCTTAAGGACGCCTGCGATTTAATGGCGGACATCCACGCGCTGAATGTCGCCTTCGACCCCTCGCTCGCCAACGACCCCGAGCGTCACGAGGCCTGCGGCCGCCAGGTGCCGACGCGGGCCGAGATCTGGAGCATGGTCGCCGGCGATCCGGGCGGCTCGCTCAATCGGCAACCTGACGAATATGGCGCTCCCGCCTTCGAGACACCCGGCTGGTGGGACTGGGCGGTGTCGTGGTTCGGCGAGGATCTGGCGGCTAGGGAGTGACGAATTCGTCCCGCGCGTAGCCCTGCAGGTAGAGCAGCGCCGTCAGGTCGCCGTGATTGACAACCTGCGGCGCGCGCGCCTGGACGGCGGGCTTGGCGTGCAGGGCGACCCCCGTCCCCGCGAGCTCGAGCATCCCCAGGTCGTTGGCGCCGTCGCCCACCGCGATCGCGTCGGCCGGCGCGACGCCCAGCTCGGCTGTGATCTCGTGCAGCGCGTTGATCTTCGCCTCGCGGCCGAGGATCGGCTCGGCCACCCGGCCGGTCAGGCGGCCGTCCTCGATCAGCAGCTCGTTCGCGCGGTGCGTGTCGAAGCCGAGCCGCGCCGCCACCGGCCCGGTGAAGGCGGTGAAGCCGCCGGAGACGAGGGCCGTCCGTGCCCCCGCGACCTTCATCGTGGCGACGAGCGTGGCGCCGCCGGGCATTGGCTCGATCCGCTCGGCCAGCACCTGCGCGACCACGCCGGCGTCGAGCCCGGCAAGCAGGCCTACCCGCTCGCGCAGCGCACCCTCAAAGTCGAGCTCGCCGTTCATCGCTCGCGCGGTGATCGCAGCCACCCGCTCGCCCACGCCGGCGACGGCCGCGAGCTCGTCGATGCATTCCTGCCGGATCATCGTGCTGTCCATGTCGGCGACCAGCAGGCGCTTGCGCCGCCCCTCGCCCGGCTGCACGACCAGATCGACACTTTGGGCGTCGAGTTCGCGCCGTACCGCCGCCGCATTCTCGGGCAGGTCCGGCACCGGGAACTCCGCCGCCTCGTCGGGCGAGAGCCAGCGCGGGTCGCCGCCGCCCCACGCGTTGCGGAGCGCTTCGACGAGCGCCGGGTCCAGGCATCCGGGGCAGGCGATCAGCGTGACGATCAAGCGGAGATCCTTCGGGTGCATGCGTCCGCCGAGCCTCTAGTGCGCGGAGCGGCCGATGGGAAGGACCGCGGCGGGAGGCTCCCGCCCGTCATCGCCGCCCTCGCGGGCGTCTCTTCCCGTTGGGCCGGGCGCGCCGCTGGCGCGGCGCGCGGTGGCGCGGCTAGCGCGTTTAGCCTTCGTGCAGCGGCTCGACGCGGCCCGGGATTTCCTCGCGCCGGGTGCCGGCGCCGGCCCAGCTGTCCATGGCCTCGAGCGCCTCCTCGGCCGTCTCGACGAAGCGGAAGAGGTCAAGGTCGGCCTCGGCGATGGTGCCGGCCTCGGCCAGGGCGCGGAAGTTGACGACGCCATTCCAGAAGGCGCGACCGAAGAGCAGGACCGGAATCCGCTGCATCCGGCCAGTCTGGATCAGGGTCAGCGTCTCGAACATCTCGTCGAGCGTGCCAAAGCCGCCGGGGAACACCGCCACGGCCTTGGCGCGGATCAGGAAGTGCATCTTGCGGATGCCGAAATAGTGGAAGTTGAAGCAGAGCTCGGGCGTCACGAACTCGTTTGGTGCCTGCTCGTGCGGCAGGACGATGCCGAGCCCGACGGAATTACCGCCCGCGTCCGCCGCGCCGCGGTTGCCGGCCTCCATGACACCGGGGCCGCCGCCGGTGACGATGACGTCCTCGCGCCCTCCGCTCGCGACGCTGCGCTCGGTCACCAGGCGGGCAAACCTTCGCGCCTCGTCATAGAAGTGGCTGAGATCCCGCAGCGTGTCGGTCCGCGCCCGGTCCTGGCGCGAAGGCGGCGGGATGCGGGCGCCGCCGAACATCACCACCGTCGATTCCACGCCATGCTCGGCCAGCGCCATCTCGGTCTTCAGGAGCTCGAGCTGCAGCCGAACCGGCCGCAGCTCGGCTCGCTGCAGGAAGTCCGCGTCGTCGAACGCAAGCCGATAGGCCGCCGAACGCGTCTGCGGGGTGTCCGGGATGTCGTGCGCGCTCTCGATGTCCTCTTGGGCATCGCGGAACGGACGGGCGCGGCGGTCTCTCATTCGGGTCTCTCCCGGCGCGGATTGCGCCACGGTCGGGCAGCCTCTATAGCCCCTGCCAGTTCTTTTCCAGCCGCCAGAGGATGGCCCGATGTCCCACGCCCAGCTCGAAGCCGCCATCGAAGCCGCCTGGGAGGAGCGCGAGCGCATCACGCCCGCGACGGGCGGCGAGACGCGCGAGGCGATCGAGACGACGCTCGACGCGCTCGACGGCGGCACGCTGCGGGTGGCCGAGCGCGGCGGCGACGGGACTTGGCACGTCAACCAGTGGGCCAAGAAGGCCGTGCTGCTGGGCTTTCGGCTGAAGGACATGGCCGTCCAGCCGGGCGGGCCGCAGGGCGGCGGCTGGTGGGACAAGGTGGAATCCAAGTTCTCCGGCTGGGGCGAGGCGGAGTGGCGCAATGCCGGCTTCCGCGCCGTGCCGACCTGCGTCGTGCGCCGCTCGGCCTACATCGCGCCGGGGGTGGTGCTGATGCCGTCCTTCGTCAACCTCGGCGCCTATGTCGGCGAGGGCACGATGGTCGACACCTGGGCGACTGTCGGCTCCTGCGCGCAAATCGGGCGCAACGTGCACCTCTCGGGCGGCGTTGGGATCGGCGGCGTACTTGAGCCGATGCAGGCGGGGCCGACGATCATTGAGGACGGCTGCTTCATCGGCGCGCGGTCCGAGGTCGTCGAGGGCGTGATCGTGCGCGAGGGTTCCGTCCTCGGGATGGGTGTCTTCATCGGACAGTCGACCAAAATCGTCGATCGCGAGAGTGGCGAGGTGATGTACGGCGAGGTGCCGCCCTACTCCGTCGTCGTGTCGGGCTCGATGCCGTCCTCGGGTGGCGTCAACCTCTACTGCGCCGTCATCGTCAAGCGGGTGGACGAGCGGACCCGCTCGAAGACCGGCGTCAACGAGCTGCTGCGGGACTGAGACGCCTCGACCCTCTTCGCGGACATCGAATTTTCTGCCTATGCTCATCACGGACGGCGCGCCGGAACCGCGGCTGCGCCCGTCCGTTCGCAGAAGATGCACTGCCGCAGGCGGGCAAACCGTATAAAGCGAGGAGAGGGACTATGGAAGGCGTAGGCTGGATAATGACGATCATCATCGGCGCGCTCGCCGGGTGGATCGCCGAGAAGATCATGAAGGCCGACCATGGCCTCCTGACCAACATCATTCTCGGCATCCTGGGCGCCGTGGTGCTGAATTTCATCCTGGGGTTGATCTTCGGAGCGACCTGGGGTGGCTTCATCGGCCAGCTCATCATCGCCATCATCGGCGCGTCCCTGCTCATCTGGGGCTATCGCGCGGTACGCGGCCGCTCTTGAGCGAAGCTAAGCGGGAGCGCGAGGTCTACACGCTGCTGGTCGAGGTCGGCCGCAAGGCCGGTGATGGCCTGCCCGAGAACTCGACCGGCGCCGCGCTCCTCTGCTTCGCCGCCGGGCGCGACGAGGCGGAGGCGGTGCGCGAAACGGTGGCGACGCTGAAGCAGGCGGACCTCGCGCCGCTCGACGTCACCGGCTACGGCACCGAGGGTGAGCGCGCCTCGCATGGCCATGACGTCGGCGAGGACGAGAGGCAGTTGATGCGACGGGCGATCGAGGACAACGCCGTGGTCGTGGCGCAGGTGACACACCTGTACGATCAAGGCCGCGTCTGAGTGCCGCGCAAGGGTTGCGCTCACGGACGCCGCGATGCCGACAGTAAAAAGGATCAAACCTCATGTCGCAGAGACTGCATCTCGTCTTCGGTGGCGAACTCGTCGATCCGGGCAAGACCGTCTTCAAGGACGTGTCCGAGATCGACATCGTGGGTATCTTCCCCGATTACGCCAGCGCCTACGACGCTTGGAAGTCCGCCGCCCAGCGTACCGTGGACGACGCTCACACGCGCTACTTCATCGCGCATCTCCACAGGCTCAGGGACGAGGAAACCCCGGCCTCGCCGACCGAAGAGCTGGAGACCTAGCGCCGGGAAATGCTGCAGCATTGGCCCAGACTGCGGAACCTCCGCCTTCCGTGGACCCGGGCTCCGCGGCACGCGGCGGGCGCGCGCGAGGATGCTGCGGCGAGTGCCGAGGCAGGCCCGCGCGACGGGCTCTGGATTCACATTGCGCGTCCGGAGCACAGGCTGGCGGCCGAACTGCTGGCAGCCCGCCTGCGGGACGATCGACCCGACCTCCGCGTCATCGGTACGGGGGATGCTGCCACGGACGCGGGCGGACCGCTCCAATGGCAGGCTGCACCCGCGGACAAGACCGAGGCAGCCGCGTTCTTCGCCGCCGCGCGTCCTGCCGCCGGCGTCTGGATCGGGGACGAAGTAGATCCGACCCTCGTTTCCGAGGCGCGCCGGAACGGAACTTCGCTGATCCTCGCGAACGTCGGTGGCCCCATCGCGCGCGCTACCCGCGATGCCGGACGTAACCCGTTCCGCATGTTCGACCACGTCTTTCCCCTCTCGCCGCAGGATCGCGAGGCATGGGAGCGGCTCGGCCATCACCCCGAGCCCAACGCCGGCCCGTTGCAGAAGGGGCTCGTCCCGCCGCCCTGCAACGAGGCCGAGCGCCGCAGCTTCGTCGCCGCCCTCGCCGCCCGTCCCGTCTGGCTGGCCGCGGGGATCGTCGCGTCGGAGCTACCGGAAATCCTCCGCGCCCACATGCTTGCGCAGGGGGCGGCGCACCGTCTGCTGCTGATCGTCCGGCCGGCGCAGGGACTGGACGCGGCCGACGTGGCGCGGGAACTCGCGGCCACCGGCTACGCGACGGCACTGCGAAGCGAGGCGGATGTCGCGAGCGAATCCTGCGCCGTCTTTGTGGCGGACCTGCCGGACGAGGACGGCATGTGGTACCGCATCGCGCCGATTACCTTCGTCGGGGGGACGCTGGACAGAAGCGGCGCGACCGTCGATCCCTACGCGCCCGCCTCGCTCGGCTCCGCCGTCGTTCACGGACCCCATGGCGGTGTCCACTCCACCCGCTTCGCCGCGCTCGTGGCGGCCTCGGCCACGCGCCGGATACTTGTGGGCGAGGATCTCGGCACGACGATCAGCGACCTGCAGGCGGCGGATCGCGCCGCGGTGCTGGCCCATCAGGCCTGGAAGGTCGTCACCCACGGCGCGGAGGTGACGGACGCCGTCGCCCGACTGATGATCGAGTGCGCGGACGCGGTCGCCTGATGCGCGCGCCTGCCTTCTGGAGCGCGCCGCCCCAAGCTCCCGGCTGGCAGGCGCACGCTCTCCGGCCGCTGTCGGCGCTCTACGCTGCCGCGACAACGCGCCGGGTCGCGCGATGGCCCGACGTCCATCCCCAGGTGCCGGTGATATGCGTCGGCAACATCAATGCCGGAGGTACGGGCAAGTCGCCGACGGTGATCGCTCTTCAGGAGCGGCTGCGCGCGCGCGGCGTCGAGGCCGTGGTAGTCACGCGCGGCTATGGCGGCCGGCTTGCGGGTCCGGTCCGGGTGGACCCCGCCCGGATGACCGCGCGCGACGTGGGCGACGAGGCGCTGATGCTGGCGGCCTTCGGCGCGGTCTTCGCGTCACGCGATCGCGCGGAGGCTGCACGCGCCGCCGAGGCCTCGGGGTGCGGCGCGATCCTGCTGGACGATGGTCTGCAGAATCCGGCGGTGGCGAAGGACCTGACGCTGGTCGTTGTGGATGCGGCCGTGGGGTTTGGCAACGGCCGCGTGATCCCCGCCGGCCCCTTGCGCGAGCCCGTCGCGGCGGGCCTGCAGCGGGCGGACCTGCTCCTCGTCATCGGCGAGGCGGCTGACCGGCAGCGTTTCGCGGCGCGCTGGCCAGACGGTCCGCTGCCACGGCTCGAGGCAACGCTGGAGCCGCTTGCCACGGGCATGGACTGGGACGGTCTGCGCGTCGTGGCGTTCGCCGGCATCGGGCGGCCCGCCAAGTTCTTTGCGACGCTGCGCAATCTTGGCGCCCATATCGTGGAGGCGGTGCCGCTGTCGGATCACCAACCCTTCGCGCCGGCGCTGCTGAACCGGCTGTCCCGGCTCGCGCGCCAGAAGGACGCGCAGCTCGTCACGACCGAGAAGGACGCCGTCCGCCTGCCGCCCGACTTCCGCCGCGAGGTGCTGACGGTCCCGGTGCGGCTGCGCTGGATTGACGCCCGCCCGCTCGACGCCGCGCTCGACCGGCTGTTCCCGGCCGAGCGCGCCCGCTGACGTCAGCGCGCCTGTTCAGCCGTCTATGTGCGATTCGATGATCTCGGACATCTCGGCGTAGGGCATGTTGGTGTAGGTCTCGCCCTCGATGACGAAGGACGGCGTCGACCTGATGCCGTCGGCCTCGGCGTTGCGCTGGTACTCAGCCACCAGCGCCTGCGCTAGTTCGCCGTCCTGCAGGCAGGCGCCGATCGTCTCGTCGTCGAGCCCGGCCGTCCGGCCGATCCGGGCGAGGTCCGCGGCAATCTGCGCCGGGTCCTCGCTGCGCGCCCACTCATCCTGGTTCTGGTACAGCAGGTCGACGATGCCGAAGTAGCGCTCCGCGCCGCCGCAGCGGGCGACCATTCCCGCCCAAAGTCCCGGTCGGTCGAAGTAGACCTCGCGGTAGACGAAACGGATCTTGCCGGTGTCGATGAAGTCGTCCTTGAGCCGCTCGAAGTTCTCCTGGTGGAACGTGCGGCAGTGCGGACAGGTGAAGGAGGCATACTCGACGACAGTTACCGGCGCGTCGGCGTCGCCCAGCGTCATCTCGTTCACCTGCGACGCATCCTGCGCCACGGCCGGAAGCGCGGCCGCCATCGCCCAGAAGAAGGCGACGAACACGGCAAGAATGGCGGGAACACGCGTCATGGATAGCACCTCTTGATCAGCTTGAACGGGTCAGTACGTTGCGCGCCAGCGCCTCGAGCGCGGCGCGAAGTTCGGGATCGGCGACACCCTCCGCGACCGAGGCGGCATGGCGTTCGACCTGCGGATCGGGGCGGCGCTCGGGTTGGAAGAGCGCCTGCGCCTCGGCAAAGCCCTCCGGCGCAGTCTGCGTCACCTTGATGCGCGAGATCGCGGCATAGCCGTAGCAGGCGTTCACCCGCTCGACGATCCGCGGCGCCTGCATCTGCACCATCGGCGCGGCCGAGCCGCTGCAGACCAATGTCAGCGTCGCGCCGAAGCCGCGGCCGTAGGAAACCTTCCCCGGCCGGGCGAGCTGCGCGAGGTCCGGTCCGACGATCTCCGGCCAGCGTGTCAGGAGGCGCATCACGGCGAAGCCTCGGCTCTCGCCCGCCTTGCGCACACGATCCTCCACCAGCGACGCCGCTGCGCGGAAACCGCGGCCCCGTCGTCTGGCAAAAGAGGTCGTGCTGCTCATGGATCGCCTGTTTCGCCTCTGCCCGGCATCTTATAAGCGCAGGTGGGTCATGCCAGAGCAAAGCCGCGCGAGACCATAAAGAATGCGTGACGAGACTGCTGCCCTGCTGGCCTGGTACGACCGGCACGCGCGGGACCTGCCATGGCGCGTGGGTCCGGCGCACCGGCGGGCGGGCGGGCGGCCGGATCCCTACCGCGTTTGGCTCTCCGAAATCATGCTGCAGCAGACCACCGTTGCCGCCGTGCGGGCCTACTTCCTGCGCTTCACCGAGCTCTGGCCGGACGTCTTCTCACTGGCCGCGGCGGATGACGGTCATGTCATGGGCGAGTGGGCTGGCCTCGGCTACTACGCCCGGGCGCGCAACCTGCTCGCCTGTGCGCGGATGGTGGTGCGGGAGCATGGTGGACGCTTCCCCGGCGAGGAGGCGGAGCTGCGGGCCCTGCCCGGCATCGGCCCCTACACTGCGGCGGCAGTCGCGGCGATCGCCTTCGACCAGCCCGCGACCGTCGTGGACGGAAACGTGGAGCGGGTCATCGCGCGGCTGCGACTGGTCGAGACGCCATTGCCGCAGGCGAAGCGTGAGCTCACCGCGCTGGCGGCGAAGCTGACGCCGCAGGAGCGGCCGGGCGACCATGCGCAGGCGATGATGGACCTCGGCGCTACGATCTGCACGCCGCGCGCACCCGCCTGCGGCATCTGCCCTTGGCGCAAATCCTGCCGCGCCCGCGCCGCGGGAGTCGCTGCCGAGCTGCCGCGCCGAAGTCCTAGGGCCGCCAAGCCGGTGCGCATGGGCAGGGCCTGGGTGGCGCGGCGCGGCGAGCTCTGGCTGCTGGAGCGGCGGCCACCGCGCGGGTTGCTCGGCGGAACGCTCGGCTGGCCGGGGACCGACTGGGGCGAGGCGCCGATGGGAGTGCCGCCGGTCGATGCCGACTGGCAGACGGTCGGCGAGGTGCGGCACACCTTCACGCATTTCCACCTCAGGCTCCACGTCGAGGCGGCCGAGCTGCCGGGGGGTGCCAAGCCACAGCGGGGCACGCTGCTGCTGCTGAGGCCTACGGAGCTTCCGACGGTGATGCGCAAGGCCTTCGACCTCGCGCGCTCGGCGCTCGACGAGTGAGGCCCGCCTTCAGCCGCGGCTACCACGCACGGTCAGGAAGCGCACCCGCTCGCCCGGCCGCACCAACGCGGCGGTGAGGCGGCCTGTCCGCCAGGCGCCGGTGTCGACCTGGATCCTCCTGTGGCGCGCCGAGGGCCGCCACCGGATGCGGTGCCCTCGCGCAACCCATAGCCCGTCGCTTCGCGCACGGTGGGAAAAGAGTGGATGGCCCCACGTCATGACCTCATGCTCCTGATCCTCCGGCGGCCGAGCCGGGTCGGCGCCAGCGTGGGTGACGAATACGTCGCCACTGAGCCAGGCGGGAGGCAGCGCCCGGAGCCATGCCTCCGTCGCGCCCAGTGCCGCGCGCAGCGCCTTCGCCGTCTCTGACAGCTCCGAGGCTTCCTTAGGGTCGGGCACGCCGAAGCTCGCGAGGGTGGCCCGTCCGCCGTTGCGCAGCCAACGCGGCGCCTCGGCCTCGGGGTCGTCGAGGAATCGCAGCAGCATGTCCTCATGATTGCCCCGCAGCGCGACGAGGTCGCCTGACGCACCCAAGATGTCCAGCACCTCGCGGCTGTCCGGTCCGCGGTCGACGTAGTCGCCGACCGTCACGAGAACCGCGTCCGGTGCCGCCTCCTCGGACCGTTCGAGCATCTGCCGCAGCAGGTCCGCGCGGCCGTGAACATCACCCACGATGCAGAGCGGCGCGTCCGGCCGCGGCCACCTTCGGCCACGCCACGGCGGCAGCCGGATCATCCCATCTCGGCGCGCACCTGCTGGCGCAGGACGTCGATCGGGACGCGAACGCCGTCGCGGACGAAGGCCCAGTAAGTCCAGCCGTTGCAGCTCGGCGCGCCTTCCAGCGCAGCACCGACCTGATGGATCGAGCCGCTGACGGCGGCAGCGACGAGGGTGCCGTCCGCGCGCACCTTGGCGGTCTGACCGCGCGGCGAGGTCAGCACCTCGCCCGGCCGCAGCAGCCCGCGCTCGACCAGCTGTCCGAACGGCACGCGGGGCGCGGCGCGCTTGGGCTGAGTGATCTGCAGCGCATCCGAATCGAGGCGGCGCACCCGGTCGATACGAGTCCGTGCAAGGTCGCGGTAGCGCGCCTCGCGCTCAATCCCGATCCACTCGCGCCCCAGCATCTTGGCGACCGCGCCGGTGGTCCCGGTGCCGAAGAACGGGTCGAGCACCACGTCCCCCGGCCGCGTCGTCGCCACCAGCACGCGGTGCAGCAACGATTGCGGCTTCTGGGTCGAGTGCGCCTTGTCGCCGTTGGCGTCCTTGAGCCGCTCGTGCCCGGTGCAGATCGGCAGCGTCCAGTCGGACCGCATCTGCACCTCCTCGTTCAGCGCCTTCAGCGCCTCGTAGTTGAAGGTGTAGCGCGCCCCTTCAGAGCGCGACGCCCAGATCAGCGTCTCGTGCGCGTTGGTCAGGCGCTTGCCGCGGAAATTCGGCATAGGGTTCAGCTTGCGCCAGATCACGTCGTTGAGCAGCCAGAAGCCGGCGTCCTGCATCGCCGCGCCGACGCGAAAGATGTTGTGGTAGCTGCCGATGACCCAGATCGCCCCGTCGGGCTTGAGCAGCCGCCGCGCCTCGGCGAGCCACGCGCACGTGAAGGCATCATAGGTCGCGAACGTGTCGAACCGGTCCCATGCGTCGTCGACCGCACCGACCCGGCTGTTGTCCGGGCGGTGCAGCTCGCCCTTTAGCTGCAAGTTGTAGGGCGGATCGGCAAAGATCAGGTCCACCGACGCATCGGGCAGACCCCGCATCGCCTCGATGCAGTCCCCCTCGAGAATCCGCCCCACCGGCAAGTCCGCCTGCATCGCCATCCTGCCCGCCTCCACCACCTGTCCACAGGCTCCGGACCATGGCCGAGCGCTGATTCGGCGTCAATTTCAAAATGGAATCAGGCGCTTACAGCGGCCTTTGCATACAAGATGTTGTGCACGGGGCGAAAGGTGCGCCTATGGTGGCGTGTCGGTCCCAGCCGCTCCAGTGCCGCCACGTGCTCGGGCGTTGGATAGCCGGCATTGTGCTCCCAGCCGAAGCCGGGACAGTCTAGGGCGAGCTCCGCCATGATCGCGTCGCGCGCGACCTTGGCCACGATCGAGGCGGCGGCGATGGAGAGACAGAGCGCGTCACCGCCCACCACGGCGTCAGCCGGGCAGCCGATCCTCTGCGGAACACGGTTGCCGTCGATCAGGACGTGCCGCGCCCGGCGCGGGAGGCCCGAGACCGCGCGACACATCGCGAGGTGCGCAGCGTAGTAGATGTTGAGGCTCTCGATCTCTTCGACGTCGGCATGAGCGACGGAGATCTCGGCACAGTGCGCCAGCGCCCTAGCGAGCTCGCGGCGCCGGGTCGGCGCCAGTCGCTTGCTGTCGTTCAACCCGTCCGGGATGCAGTCGGGATCCAGTACCACCGCCGCCGCCGTCACCGGACCGGCGAGCGGACCACGGCCGACCTCGTCCACGCCGGCGACAGGCGTCGTGCCGGCCGCGATCAGCCGCAGCTCGTGGCTCAGGTCGGGCAGCGTCGCCATGGGCAGACAATGGCCCGGTCGCGGCGGGGGCCGCAAGACCGGATCGGCAGGCGGGCGGCGCTATGACCGCCCGCCCAAACCGGCGCGGCGGAGATGCCGGAAGGCCCGCGCCAGTATTTCGTTTCAGCGCCGGCCCGCCAGCAGCCAGCCGCTCCTCTGCAGGCAGTTGGCGCCATAGACGAGCCGTTGGCCCTGCCCCGTCCAGGCACGGCGCAGGCACTGGTCCGGCAGGCGACCCGGACGCGCCACGCGCCGCTCAAGGCAGTTCCGATCGTAGGCGTCGCGCCAGCGGCCCCCGATGACGGCGGAAGTGCGGCAGCGGGGCGGAGCGACGAGGCGTCCGCGTTCGCGACCACGATTGAAGCGCTCGTTGCGATCGAGGCCCGGCCACCGTGCGTGATCATGTGCCCGCCCCACCTCGACCCGCGGCGCGTAGCCCTCGATCCGGCGGCGCGCCTCCGACCGGTCGTGCAGCAGCTTCCCGAGAAGGACGAGCCCCGCGACACCGGCTATGGCGCGCGCGGTGTCACCCTGGTCGGCGTGAGCGGCGGGCGCGGCCACCGTCAGTGCTGCCGCGAGGATGCCGGAGATCAATTTCGTGAACATGGCGGATGCCTCCCTGCTGGCCGCGATGTGCGGCGTCGCCTTGCAGTCGGCATCCTCCGTCTGCGTCGCGACGACAGGCAATCACGGCGGCTGGTAATCGGATGTCACGCAATCGGGTAGGCGATGTTATTGATTTTCGTAACTTCGTGCCGCACCAATTCCGTCATGTCACGGACCCGCTTAACCCTCTGCATCGCCTGTGCCGCCACGCTTGCCGCGGCGGCCGCCGACGCGGCGTGCTATGCCGACTACAAGGCGAAGCGGGATGACCCGCTGCGGCTGCACTACGGGGTGATGGAGGTCTCGGACGCGGCGTGCCGCGACAGCGCGCGCGCTCGGTCGGAAGTCGCCGACCGGCTTGCCCGCGCGGACTGGCAGCTTCTTTCGGTCGAGGGTACGTTCGGCGACGAGGGCCTCGACCGGAGACGACAGAGTGCAGGCCAGTACTTCCTCAGGTTCTGAGCGATCAATGACGGGCTACAGGATCGCGATCCTCGGGATCGGGGCCATCGTCGCGATCCTGTCGCTTACGGCAGTCGGCCTCTTGCTGAACCTGCCCGATGCCGGCGCATTCGACGCGCGGGTCGAGCGTATCTTCGTCGAGAGCGCCGACCTCACCGGACCGCAGGAGATCCGCCTGCTCGAGATCCTGGCGCAGTCCGGGACCGCCTTCGCCGACACGCTGGCGAGTTATCGGGTCGTCCTCTTCGTGCTGCTGGTCTTCTCGGTGGCGCTGCTCGTGACGGCGGTGGCGTTTCTCGTCGTCATCGTGACGCAGGCACGCCGCGTGGCAGAGATCGAGCGGCAGGGCATCCGTGTCACGTCGCTGACGGTCAATCGCGGCCAGCGGTCGGTGACGCTGAATGGAATGGAGTTCTCTTTGACCGAAGCGGCCATCGAAACGCTGTCGGTGCTGGCCGAGGCGCGGCTCGACGACGACATCCTGTCGGGGTCCGAGCTCGAGGCGACGGTCTCGGGCCGCAATCCCGCCGACTGCGACGAAAGCGCGGGCGCCACGCGCATCAAGCGGTTGCGGGACGCTCTGGGAAACCAGATCGTGGCCGAACTGCTGGTCAAGACCATCGCCCGCAAGGGCTACATGCTCTCGGTGGACCGCAACGCGATCCAGGTGATCTGACGGCGACGCGGCGCCACACTGCGGCGCCGTCAGTCCGAGCCCTAGTTGGTGGCAGCCGCCTCCTCGCCGCCAAACTGCGCGAGGTATGCATAGACGTTTGCCGCGTCCTCTTCCGACCGGATGCGGTAGGTCATCTTCCCGCGGACGCCGCTGTCGCCAAGATATTCCCTGAGGAAGCCCGTCGGATCCTGCAGGTAAGCAATGACGTTCTCCGGCGTCCATTCGAGGCCTGCCTCGGCCGCGGCGGTCAGTCCATCGGAGTAGTTGAAGTCCGCGTCATGGGCGGCCGGTCCGCCGATGGCCCCATAGAGGTTTGGACCGGTGCGGGCGTTGCGCCCCGCCAGCGTATTGCCCTCATCGTCGACGACGACATGGCAGGTCTGGCACTGGCGGAATACATCCTCGCCAGCCGCAGCATCGCCGACGCTCTCTTGCGCCATGGCCGAGAATGCCAGCAGGCTCCCGGCGCCGAACGTGGTCACTAACTTGAACATGCGGACTTCTCCCTCCGTCTGCAGTCGCACAACTACTATGCAACATGGAAAGTTCATTCTTCCTCGGGCTTGCGCAACCGCATTGTTGTGGCCCGCAGCCCCGGCTTTTCCTACCCCGCGACTGCGCTAGGACACCAGAGAAGCGGGCAGAAGGGAGAGGCGCATGCCGGTGAAGCCGAACGCCGATGTCGGATACAGATATGAATGGCAGACGAGACGCGCGGCATGACGCTGATTCCCGCTTGGAAGGACGGCGCGCTACGCCCGGTCGAAAAGCTCCGCGTGCACCGCGAAGCCCTGCGCCACAAGGCGGTCAGCGTCTTCGTCATGGACGGCGACGCCCTGCTCCTGCAACGGCGCGCGGCGGACAAGTATCATACGCCGGGTCTCTGGACGAACACCTGCTGCACGCATCCTGATTGGAACGAGGCAGCCGAAGCGTGTGCGGCGCGACGACTGCGGGAGGAGCTGGGCATCACAGGCCTGGATCTGCAGCACCGGGAGCAGGTCGAGTATCGTGCCGAAGTGGGCGGCGGTCTGGTGGAGCACGAGGTCGTCGACCTCTTCGTGGCCGAGGCGCGGCGCCCGCTGCCGATGTCGCCGGATCCCGCCGAAGTCGCCGACGCGCGATGGGTGGACCTGCGCGATCTGGAGGCGGAAGTGGAACTGGAGCCGGAGCGCTTCACCCCGTGGCTCAGGATATATCTGGACACTCACCGTGAGCAGATCTTCGGCGCAGCAGCGCCCGGTGGAAGGGCGCGGCGGCCAGCGCAGCCTGATCAAGAGGCGTAGAAAGCGTTCTGCGCTGCCGCCACCCTATCGGCCGGACGCGCGGATGCGTGGCCGATAACCGATGTCGCATCCTAGCGCACGTTCCGCGATTCGCCGACCGGTTTCGATCCTCGGGGCGCGCCCTCGGCGCTTGGGTTGCGCCGCTGAACCGACAGATTGAGCGCGAGCGCGTAGCTGATCCAGATGATGTAGGGCACTAGGAGGAGGCCCGCGACGGGATCGAGGCGCAGGAAGGTCGCCAGAGTGGCCGCGACCGCGAGCCACAGCATCACCATGACGGCGAGGCCGGCACGCATCAGGTGCAGGCCGAAGAAGATTGGCGTCCAGAGAGCGTTCAGCACGATCTGAAGGCTCCAGAAAGCCATGGCGTAGGCGCTACCCGGCAGCTGCGCCACCCGCGCCGCCGCCACGGCGATCATCACGTAGAGAATCGTCCACGCCACCGGGAAGAGCCACCGCGGGGGTGTCCACGCCGGCTTGTCGAGCCGGTCGTACCAAGCACCGGGCTGGAAGAGGACCCCGGTCGCTGCGGCGCCCGCGCAGGCCACAAGGTAGATAAGGGTCAGCCACCAATCCATGAAGAGCAGCATAGGCTGCGCCCCTGTTCGTTCCGGTCCGGATCGGCTGGCGGCCCCGGAAGGAGTCGAACCTTCGACCTACCGCTTAGGAGGCGGTTGCTCTATCCTCTGAGCTACGGGGCCGCGCGGCTTCGTCATAGGCGGAGGCTCGCGGATTGTCACGCCCGAGTGGCGCCCGTACACCCGGAACCGTGCCGGCGACGCCGCGTTCGTTGAACATGCCGAACTCATCGAGACTGAAGTTGATCTTCCTTTCCGACCCGAGCCCGTCCGATCCCGTTCCGTGCGCCCCGCCTCGGAGCTTTGGCACATGAGTTCCCCCAGTACCCAGAGTGGCAAGCTGCCCGACCGGCCCGACCTCGGGCGCACGGCCATCTTTCTCGACTTTGACGGAACTCTCGTCGGACTTGCCGAGACGCCGGATGCCATTGATGTGCCCGCGGACCTGCCTGAGCGGCTGAACGACCTCCGCACACGATCCGGGGGAGCCTTGGCCATCATCAGCGGACGCTCCGTTGAGGCGATCGAGCGGCATCTTTCGGGCTACGCCGGAGATGTCGTGGGGTCGCATGGAGCCGAGCGGCGGATCGATGGCCACATCGAGCGGCATCGCCTCGCAGGCTCGCCGGAGGTGGATGAGCTGAAGCGGGCGGTCCGCGAATTCGCCGATCGTGACGAAGCATATCTGGTGGAGGACAAGCCGGCGGGGGTGGTCCTGCACTTCCGCCGCAAGCCGGAACTGCAATCGGACGCCGAGGAGTTCATGCGCGAGCTCTGCCGTGACCGCGACGACTTCAAGCTGCAGCCGGCGAAGATGGCCTATGAGCTGAAGCCGCGGGACACCGGCAAGATCGCCTCGGTGGAATGGCTGATGCAGCGCACGCCCTACGAGGGGCGGCAGCCTTGCTACTTCGGGGACGACGACACCGACGAGGCGGCGATGCGCTGGGTCAACGAGGCCGGCGGCTTCGCGGTCAAGGTCGGCGAAGGCGACACCTGCGCCGCACATCGGCTGGACGGCGTGGAGGAGGTGCGCGCGACGCTTGCCCGTTGGGCGGACGCGCGCTGATGGAGGGGCGCCTTATCGTCGTCTCCAACCGGATGCCGCTCGGCGGCGCGGGATCCGGTGGCCTCGTCGTCGCGCTGCACGAGGCGCTGAGCGCCGAGGGCGGCGTCTGGATCGGCTCCGAAGAGGCCGAGGTCGCGGACGACGAATTCCACCGGCACGAGGAGGACGTGCCATACGAGAAGCTGACCTTCACGCTCGATGCGGACGATCACGCGGAGTATTACCTCGGCTACGCCAACTCGGTACTCTGGCCGCTCTGCCACCGGCGCTCGGACCTCATCGACTACGAGGCGCGCTTCCGCGCCGGCTATGACCGGGTGAACCGCCGGCTTGCCGAGATGCTGACGCGGATCCTGCAGCCGGACGACCGGCTCTGGGTCCACGACTACCACTTCTTTCCGCTGGCTGCGCACCTGCGCGCGCTCGGGGTCGAGAACCGGATCGGCTTCTTCCTGCACATCCCGTTCCCGAACGGCTCCGACCTGCTGGCCCTGCCCGACCGCGAGAGCTTTCCCGGCTGGATCTCGGCCTACGACGTCGTCGGCCTTCAGACCCAGCGCGACGTGGCCACCTGCCTCGAGATGTTTCGCTCCGACGTCGACGCGGAGATGATGCTCGACGGCGCGATCAAGCATGACGACAGGTTGGTGGAATTGCGCAGCTTCCCCATCGGCATCGACGTCGAGGTCATGCGTAGTGCGGCGGGCGAGGGCGAGGGCGGTGCGGACACGCGCCTCAAGCTCGACGCGCGCGAGCGCCTGCTGATCGGCGTCGACCGGCTGGACTATTCCAAGGGCCTCGTGAAACGGCTGCAGGCATTCGGCGTCTACCTCGACAAGCGCCCACCGGATGCGGCGCGCGCCACGCTCCTCCAGATCGCACCGCCGACGCGTGAGGATGTGCGTGCCTATGCCGAGATCCGCGACGAGCTCGAGCGGCTGACCGGTGCGATCAACGGCCGCCATTCCGAAATCGACTGGACCCCGATCCGCTACATCCACCGGCAGGTCCCGCGCGAGGTTCTGGCCACGCTCTTCCGGCGCGCGTCGGTGGGGCTGGTGACGCCGCTGGCCGACGGGATGAATCTTGTCGCCAAGGAGTATGTGGCGTCGCAGAACCCCGACGACCCCGGCGTGCTGATCCTGTCGCGCTTCGCGGGCGCGGCCGAACAGCTCGACCAGGCGCTGATCGTCAACCCTTACGATACCGACGAGATGGCGCAGGCGATCGAGCAGGCGCTCAAGATGCCGCTGGAGGAACGCAAGATGCGCCACGAGTCGATGCTCGCCGAAATAGAGGCGCACGACATCGCCTGGTGGTCCTCGCAGTTCCTCCGCGCTCTTGAGGGGCGGGACGTCCGGAACCGGCAGCGCGACGCCTGACGCTTGAAGCCACGCATGCGGCGGCGCTAGCATCGCACAGAGGGCACGGGCGGGAGACGTGGTGACCGAAGCGAAGAGCCCCGCGTCCAGCAGACGTCCGCTGACCCTGCGCGACGTGGCCGAAGCGGCGGGCGTCAGCGAGATGACGGTCAGCCGCGTCCTGCGCGGTCGCGGCGACGTCTCGGAGGCCACGCGACGCAAGGTACAGGACGCAGCGGCGCGTCTGGGCTACGTCCCGAACAAGATCGCCGGCGCACTGGCCTCGAGCCGCGTCAACCTCGTCGCGGTCATCATCCCGAGCCTTTCGAACATGGTGTTCCCCGAAGTCCTGGCCGGCATCTCCGAGGTTCTTGACGAGACGCCGCTGCAGCCCGTAGTCGGCGTCACCAACTACCTGCCCCGGCGCGAGGACAAGGTGCTCTTCGAGATGCTGTCCTGGCGTCCCTCGGGTGTCATCATCGCCGGGATCGAGCACAGCGACGCCGCGCGGGCGATGCTGCGTTCCTCGGGTGTGCCCATCGTGGAGATTATGGACACCGACGGCGAGCCGGTGGATGCCGTCGTCGGCATATCGCAGCGGCGCGCGGGGCGGGAGATGGCCCGCGCGATCGTCGAGCGCGGCTATCGCCGGATCGGCTTCCTTGGCACGAAGATGCCGCTCGACCACCGTGCGCGGAAGCGGTTCGAGGGCTTCACCGAGACGCTCGGCAAGCACGGGATCGAGATCGAGGACAGCGAGTTCTATTCGGGCGGGTCGGCGCTTGCCAAGGGGCGGGAAATGACCGCAGCCATCCTCGGCCGCTCACCCGACCTCGACTTCCTCTACTACTCGAACGACATGATTGGTGCCGGCGGCCTGCTCTGGTGCCTCGAGCATGGCCTCGACGTGCCCGGGCGGATTGGCCTCGCCGGGTTCAACGGGGTCGAGCTGCTGGACGGCCTGCCGCGGCGGCTGGCCACCATGGACGTGGAGCGGCTGGAGACCGGGCGGATGGCCGCGCGCATCATCGCCGAGGCGGCGTCGGGCGAGCGGCCGTCCAAGAGGCGGCGGATCGAGCTGCAGCCCGTGCTTCAGCCCGGCGACACGATGCGGCCGCCGCGGGACTGAGCTCAGACGCCGCGGCCGCCTAGCGCGTCTCGCGCGATGCTCCGGGCGAGTTCCGCGACGGCGGCGCCCTTCGCCGCGGCGACGGCCTGCGTGCTGCCCACCTCGTAAGGCACGCGGATGTCGAACAGGTCCGAGCGTTCGGCGCCGGTGTCGCGGCTGAGGAAGTATTGGCCGGACAACCGGAACACGCCGTCCGCGCCGGCCAGCACGCGGTCGAGGCGGACATCGAGGCGCGCGTCGGGCAGGTCGCTCAGCGGCCAGGGCTCGGTCGCCACCTGCGCCGTGGTCATCCGCGCCAGCGCCAGCGCCAGACCCTGCGTCACCGCGCGGCGCGGATCATCGGCCCAGAGCACGTCGGTGTCGCTGACGAGCGCGCCGCCCTCGCCCTCGGTGTAGATCTCCTCGAGCTCCGCATAGAGCGGAAGCTGCGCATCGCGGACCTCCAGCGCGCCCACGTTGACCGGCACCCGCTCACCCGGCGGCGGCAGCGGCATCTCGTAGCGCACCGGGCCGAGCGTCGAGCTGCAGGCGGCGAGGAGGATCAGGAGCGGCGCAAGTCGAAACATTGTCAGCGTCCCAGCAAGAGCGAATTGGGGTTACGTTCTATGGCACGGGCGAGCGAGCTGACCGAGCGGGCCGCCTCCTCCACCTGGCGCAGCGTGCTCTGAGCCCGGCGGGTCAACTCGGAGCCCTCGTCGTAGCCGGCGAGCGTCGTCTCCGCCTGGTCCGCCAGCGCGTCGAGCCGGTCGGCCAGCGCGGGCAGCGCCGCCGACGCCTCCGCCACCGCCTGCGCCGCGTCCGAGGCGGAGGCAAGGGTGGCGTTGGCCGACGCGATCAGCCCGCCCTCGCGCAGCTCGGCCAGCGACGCCTGTACCTCGGCCAGCGTCGCATTCAGCGATGCGGGCAAGTCCTGTGCCCCGTCGGCCGCCAGGAGCGCCTCGGCGGCGGCAGCGAGGTCCGCAATCTCGGTGGTAAGCCGCTCGAGCGGCAGCGCATTGGCCCTGTCGGTCAGGCCGGAGAGGCCCTCGACCAGCTGCGGCACGCCGGCGCTCGCCTCGGTCACGGCCTCGGCTGTACGGCCGGCCGCAGCGAGCGTTGTGGTCGCCGTGGCGATGACGCCGGACGCCCTTAGGTCCTCCAGCGTCGCCTGCAACTCCGCCAGCGTCTCGGTCAGCGATGCCGGCAGCCCCTGCGTCGCCTCCGACGACAGGAGCGCATCGGCCGAGCCGAGGGCCGAGCGGGCCGACTCCAGGGTCGGCGCCAGCGGCAGCGCCTCGACCGTGGCGGCGACGGACCCGATCCGCTCGATCAGCGCCGGCAGCTCACCGGTGGCCGCGGCGACGGCATCCGCCGCCTCGCGGGCCGAGACGAGCGTGGCGTCGGCGCTTGCCACCACCTCCGTCTCGCGAAGCTGGGCCAGGACCGCCTCGGTCTCGTCGAGCACGGCCGCCAACTCGCCCGGCACGCGCTGCGCTTCGGGGCTGCCGATCAGGGCCTGCGCCGACTGCACCAGGTCGGTGGCCTCGCCGGTGAGCTCGGCGAGCGGCAGGCCACCCAGCGCCGTCGCGAGCGCCTGCACCTCCGCAATCAGCTCCGGCAGGCCGGCAAGCGCGGCGTCGACGGCCGAGGCGGCGCTTCCCGCTGCGGCCAGTGCCGTGTTTGCCGAGCTGATAAGCCCCGCCTCACGCACCTCCGCCAGCGTCGCTTCCAGCGCGGCAAGCGCTTCGGTAGCGGCGGCGGGGGCCTGCTGCAGCGCCTCGCTGGCGATAAGCTCGCGCGCGGCGGCGGCGGCGGCGGTGGCCTCGGCCACCAGCGGCTCGAGCGTCAGCGCCGCGATCGTCTCGGCGGCCTCGGCCGCGGCGGTGGCGAAGCGGTCGGCCTCGGCAATCAGCTCCGGCAGCTGCTCGGTCGCCGCGCCAAGCGCCTCTGCCGCCTCGGCGGCACGCGCCAGCGCCGTGTCCGCGGTGCCGACGAGACCGGTATCGCGCACCTGAGCAAGTACCTCGTCCAGCGTCGCTAGCGCCTCGGCGGCCTCGGCCGGAACGCGCTGCGCCTCAGGGCTGGCGACCAGCGCCCGCGCCGCTTCGGCCGCGTCGGCGGCGGCGACGACCGCCTGCTCCAGCGGCAGGCTGGCGGCGATCTCGGCCACGGCGGAGAGGTTGGCGACGAGCTGCGGCAGCTCCTCCGCCGCGGGCTCGGCGGCAGAGACCAGACGCTCGACTGCCGCGATGCCCGTGGCCGCGCTCGCCAGCGCCTCGGTCAGCGCTTCGACCGCACCGGCGTCCTGCAGCTCGGCCAGCACCGTGCGCAGTTCGGTCGTGGCGCCGTTGAGCGACGTCAGTATCTCGCCGAGCTGCGCGGGGAGTTCCTGCACCGCCTCGGCGCCGACGACGCCGCGGAGATCGGCTACCAGCCCCAGCACCTCGTCCGGCGTCTCGCGCAGGGCTTCCGAGCCCAGGATCGCGTTGACGTTGGCAAGAAGCTCGGAGGCGGAGCCCAAAAGCTCCTCGATCGGCAGGTTGCTGACGCGGGCGATGAGAGCCTCGGCCGTGGCCGCGGTATCCGGCAGGTCGGCGGCGATCGACGGGAAGATCGGATAGGGATCGGCATCAAGCGCGATGGCTGCCGGTTCGGCGTCCTCGGCCTCGACCAGCGCGATCTTGAGGCCGCCCACGAGCAGGCTGCCGCGTGCAAGCTGGGCCCGCACTCCCTGGTCCACCAGCTCCTGCAGATAGTCGAGGACCGCCTCCCGCCCCGCCTCTCCGTCAAAGCCGAGCCGGACCGGACGCAATGCGACCGTCGCGAGGAGGCGGACACGCCGGTCGCCGAACCGCTCCTCGTCGACGTAGCCGGTGACGGCCGTGACCTCGCCCACGCGCACGCCCCGAAGCTCCACCGCCGAGCCCGCGCTCAGGCCGGCGACGTCGCCGCTGAAGACGACGGCGACCTGCACGCGCTCGCCCGCCTCCGGCTCGCTGAAGACGCTCGTCAGCGCCGCCGGCCGATCGGCGTAGAGCTCGAAGCGCGTGCCGGGCTCGACCGAATTGCCGCCTGTGACGAGGCTGTCGAAGGCCACACCACCGGTGACAAGGGCCGCGAGCGACGAGACATCGAGCACCGCCCCCTGCGGCCCCAGCGTGAAGGAGAAGCCCGAGGCATTCCAGAAGCGGGTGCTCGAGTTGATGAGCCGGTCGTGCGGCGCCTCGACGAAGGCATCGGCCAGAACCGCATCGCCTTCTTCGGCCAGCCTCAGGTTGGCGATGTGGCCGACAGTGACGCCGCGATAGAGGATCGGGGTGCCTTCGATCAGCCCCTCACCCTCGTTCGTCGTCAGCACGATCTGCAGGCCCGGCTGGTCGGGCCGCGCGACCGGCGGGACGGCGCGGCCATCGAAACGCGTCTGATCGCCCTCGATCTCGTCATCCCACGAACCTTCGATGTAGACGCCCGACAGCACGGTGCCGAGGCCGGAGATGCCCTGCGCGGTCACCTGCGGCTGCACCACCCAGAACTCGCTCTCGGCGTCGACGTAGGGCGCCACGTCCTGATCCAGGCGCACGGTGACGAGCACCTGATCCAGCCCGGCAGAAAAGCCCACGTCCTCGACCAGGCCGACGGGCACGTCGCGATAGCGCAGCTCGGTCTCGCCCGGCTGGATGCCTGCGGCATTTTCGAAGGCGATGTCGATCAGCGGCCCGCGCTGGGCGTAGTTCTGCCACGCGATTGCGAGCGAGATCACCAGCGCTCCGAGCGGAACCAGCCAGACCACCGAAATGCGGTCGAGCATCGCGCGGCGGGCGGGCCGGATCTCGGGCTCGGGCACTTCGCTCACGCGGCGCGATCCCATATCATGCGGGAATCGAAGCTCTGCGCACTCAGCATCGTGAAGATGACGGAGAGCGCAAAGGTGAAGGCCGCCGGACCGGGGTTGATCGTCGCGATGGCGTTGAGCTGCACGAGCGACGACAGGATCGCCACCACAAAGACGTCGATCATCGACCAGCGGCCGATGAACTCCACCAGCTCGTAGAGCTGCTGTCGCCGGTGCGCCGTCAGCCGCGCCCGGTGGCCGAGGTTCAGCGCGAGGTAGGCAATCGCCATGAACTTGGCCACGGGGATCGCGACGCTCGCGATCAGCACGATCAGCGCAACCGCCAGGGCGCCGTGAGTGGCAAGTTCGATCGCGCCGCCGACGATGGTGTCTTCCTGAACGGTCAGAAGCGTCCTTGTCCGCAGCATCGGGTAGAGGTTCGCAGGGATGTAGCAGATGAGGCCCGCGAACCACCACCCCCAAACCCGCTGCAGGCTCTGCGGCCGGCGCGAGTGAAGCGCCCCGCCGCAGCGGCCGCAGACGCGGGTGCCGCGCGGCCAGACCCGGGTGCAGCGGGTGCAGCCGACGAGGCCCGCCTCGCGCGCGCTGGTGAGCGCCTCGGCGCTCAGCGTTCCGCCTCCAGCGCCCGCCAGATCGACCAGCGGCACATGAAGCCATCCTGCAGCACCGTCACCACCACCAGCGCGGCGAACATCCAGAACGCGGGGCCGAGAACCACCTGCGCGAGGTCGGCGAGCTTGACCAGTGCGACGGCGGTGCCGATCACGAAGATCTCGGCCATGGACCACGGGCGCAGGTCCTCAGACAGCCGGAACGCCGCCGCCGCATGGCGCGCCGGCCGCCGTCCGGCCGCGAGCGGCGCGAGAACGTAGGAGATGAGCAACACGCGCAGTACCGGGATCAGCACGATCAGCAGCGCCACGGCGACGGCCAGCGGCGCCATGTTGCCGCCGGCGAAGGCGCGCGCTGTGTCGAAGACCGAGGCGTCGCTGCGCAGCCCCGCGACGCGAAGTTGCAGGAAAGGAAAGAAGACCGCGCCGAACATCAGGATCATGATCGTGGTCGCCAGCATCAGGATCCGCCCGTAGGACCCCGCGCGCGGCGCGATGAGGACCGTTCCGCAGCGCCGGCAGATCGCGCGCTCTCCCGCATGGGGCAGCTCGGCACGATGCAGCGCATCGCAGCGAGGGCAGGCGATCAGCTCATCGATCGCCAGTCGTGGCGTGGCCGGGTCCGGCGCGGACATCCGCTCCCTCTCTTTCGGGTGGCAGGGTCCGCAGGATACTAGCCTCTAGCGCGGCAGGTGCCAGTCGCCCGCTACGCGCGGAAAGATGCGGCGGGCCCGCGTCGCGCCGGCCCGCCGCGGACGCTACTCCGCAGGCGTTGCGGCGAGGCGGCGGCCGGTCTCCGGCGCAGCGCCGACGCCGTGGATCAGCACGACCACGAGGAAGAGCGCCATCGCCGCCATGCCGAGGAGCGCCCCGAGTTGCGCGCCGAGCTCGCCCGTCTGGCGGATCGCCGCGACGATGCCGGGTATGAGTACCAGCACTGCAGCGACGGTGACGCCGTAGTGCAGGCGCGCCAGCAGGCTGGATGCGGCGCGCGGGGTCAGCGCGTAGTAGGTGCCGAACACCGCCATGGCCACGAAGCCGATGAGGTTGAGATGCCCGTGCGCCGGTGACAGGGCGTGATCATGCGTGGCAGACATCACGATGCCCCAGCCCATCCCGATCAGGGCAAAGACCGCGGCGGTTGCGTAGAAGAGGAAAGCGACATTGCGCATGAGTTGTTCTCCGATTACTGGCCGCGGCGACGCGGCCCCGAAGTTTCAATGGGGAGGTCGCGTGCTGCGCCCTCGGGCCGGCAGACGTCCGGGTTGCCGCTAAAGACGGCGGCGCCTGTGACCTGGTGAGCTTATAGCCGCTTCCTTTTGCCGCAGGAAGCGCTCCCCGCACGTCGCGGGCGAGGCGCCGGTAACTTGCCCCTGTTCCTGCTGCCTCGCGGCTGGCAATAACTGTGGATGAGTATGTGGAGCGGGCTGCGGCCGGATTTCGGATCGGGCCGGCCGCGCCTGGTGCGCCACCGGCTCGCGCACCGCGCGTGGCCGCGACCCCGGCTGACGATCGGCGTCCTCTCCGACCTGCACGCAGGCGGCTGGTGGACAACGCGGTCGCATCTGCGGCGGGCGGTCGATCTGGTCAACGCCGAGGCGCCGGACCTGACGCTCTTCGCCGGCGACGCCGTCGCGGATCGGAACCTGCCGCTGTGGCCGATGCCGGTCGAGGACGTGGCGGGGGAACTGGCACGGCTGTTCGCGCCGCTCGGGGTCTTCGCCGTGCTGGGAAACCATGACTGGAGCGACGATCTGCAGGCCCACGCCACCGGCCATGCGACCTGCGCCGTCGAAATGGCTTTCGAGGCCACAGGTCTGCCGGTGCTGCGAAACCGCGCGACGAGGCTCGATGTTGGCGATGGCCTCTGGCTGGTCGGCCTCGACAGTCGGCGCGCCCTGCACCGTCCCGGCCGCCCCGGCTTCGACGACCGCACGGCCGCCTTCCGCGGGGTGCCGGTAGGGGCACCGTCGATCCTGCTGGCGCATGAGCCGGATGTCTTCGCCGAAGAAGACCGCCCGTTTCTTCAGGTCAGCGGCCACACTCACGGGGGCCAGATCGCGCCGCTGGGGTGGACGCCGGTCGTGCCGTCCGATCACGGTGCGCGGTATGCATGGGGTCACATCGTCGAGGACGGGCGCCACCTCGTCGTCTCGGGCGGGCTCGGCTTCACAGGTCTGCCCTTGCGAGTCGGGCGTCCGCCTGAGATCACTTTCATCGCCATCGGGGGAGACTGACAGATGACGGACATCGTAATCCTCGGCGCCGTCCGCACGGCCATCGGCACCTTCGGCGGGTCACTCGCCGCGACGCCGCCCACCGAACTCGCCACCGTCGCCGCAAGGGCGGCGCTCGAGCGCGCGGAGGTAGCACCCGACCGCATCGGCCACGTCGTCTTCGGTCATGTCATCAACACCGAGCCGCGAGACATGTACCTTTCGCGCGTCGCGTCGATCCAGGCCGGCGTCCCCGACACGGTGCCGGCGATGAACGTGAACCGCCTGTGCGGCTCGGGGGCGCAGGCCGTCGCGTCCGCGACCCAGGCGCTGAGCCTCGGCGACGCGGACTTCGCGCTGGCCGGCGGTGCCGAGAGCATGAGCCGCTCGCCCTACATCCTGCCGCAGGCGCGCTGGGGCCAGAAGATGGGCGATGCGGGCGCGCAGGACATGATGCTGGGCGCGCTGAGCGATCCGTTCGGCGCGGGGCACATGGGCGTCACGGCCGAGAATGTCGCGTCCGAGCGCCAGATCGACCGGCAGGCGCAGGACGCCTTCGCGCTCGAGAGCCAGAAGCGGGCGGCCCGCGCCATCGAGGAGGGGCGCTTCGACGAGCAGATCGTTCCGGTCGAGGTCCGGGTGAAGCGCGACACAGTGGAGTTCCGGCGCGACGAGCACCCGAAGGCGACGACCGCCGAGGCGCTGGCCGGGCTGAGGCCCGCCTTCCGCAAGGACGGCAGCGTGACGGCGGGCAACGCGAGCGGCATCAACGACGGCGCAGCGGCGCTGGTGCTCGCGCGCGCGGACGCCGCCGAGAGGGCTGGGGCAAAGCCGCGGGCGCGGATGCTCGGCTATGCCCACGCCGGCGTCCGTCCGGAGGTCATGGGCATCGGTCCGATCCCGGCCGTCGAGCGGCTGATGGAGCGCACCGGCCTGTCCATCGGCGATTTCGACGTGATCGAGTCGAACGAAGCCTTCGCGGCGCAGGCCATCGCCGTGTCGCAGGGGCTCGGGCTGGACCCCGAGCGGGTCAATCCGAACGGCGGCGCCATCGCGCTGGGCCACCCGGTGGGTGCGACCGGGGCGATCCTCTGCGTCAAGGCGCTCTACGAACTGGAGCGCTCAGGTGGGCGGCGGGCCCTCGTCACCATGTGCATCGGCGGCGGCCAGGGCATCGCGCTGGCGATCGAGCGGGTCTGAGGGAGGACACCGTGTTCCCCCCGTCCATCACGCTGGTGACGCTGGGGGTCACCAACCTCGACCGCGCGCGCGCCTTCTATGCCGCGCTCGGCTGGGAGGCGGCGGCAGAGAGCCAGGAGACGGTGGTCTTCATCCAGCTTGCCGGGCAGGTGCTGGGCCTCTTTCCGCTGGACGAACTGGCGAAGGACCAGGGACGGCCCGGCGCCGCGCTCGGCACCGGCGCCGCGACGCTCGCCCGGAACCTCGGCTCGCGCGAGGAGGTGGACGCGGCCTTCGCTCTGGCGCTCTCGGCGGGCGCGACGGCGCTGAAGCGGCCGGAGGCGGTCTTCTGGGGCGGCTACTCCGGGTACTTTGCCGATCCCGACGGACATGTCTGGGAGGTAGCGCACAACCCGTTCTGGCCGCTTGCCAAGGACGGCAGTCTGACGCTCCCGAGCCTTGGCACATAGGCTTGCCGCGCCCATGTGGGTGACACCAGTCGGCCGCTGGGATAGAAGTGCGGCACCGTTAGACAGGACAGCTCCGACATGGCCGAGCCCGCACGCGTTCCCGAGGAATATGGCGCCGATTCAATCAAGGTCCTCAAGGGCCTGGAGGCCGTGCGTAAGCGCCCGGGCATGTACATCGGAGACACCGACGACGGCTCGGGTCTGCACCACATGGTCTACGAGGTCGTCGACAACGGCATCGACGAGGCGCTGGGCGGCTATGCAGACGCGGTGACGGTGACGCTGCACGACGACGACAGCGTCAGCGTGCGCGACAATGGCCGCGGCATTCCGGTCGGCATCCACGAGGGCGAGGGCGTCAGCGCGGCCGAGGTCATCATGACCCAGCTCCACGCCGGCGGGAAGTTCGACCAGAACAGCTACAAGGTCTCGGGCGGCCTGCACGGCGTGGGCGTCAGCGTCGTCAACGCGCTCTCCGATTGGCTGGAGCTCAGGATCTGGCGCGACGGCAAGGAGCATTATGCCCGCTTCGAACGGGGCGAGACGGTCGAGCCGCTGCGCGTCACCGGCGACGCGAACGGCGAGAAGGGGACCGAGGTGCGGTTCCTCGCCTCGCTCAGCACGTTTTCGAACCTTGACTACAGCTTCAAGACGCTGGAAGCGCGCCTGCGTGAGCTGGCCTTCCTGAACTCGGGCGTGATCATCGTGCTGGTCGACGAGCGCCACGGCGAGACGCACCGCGTCGAGATGCACTACGAGGGCGGCGTGCGCGAGTTCGTGCGCTACCTCGACCGCTCGAAGAACCCCCTGATCCCCGAGCCGATCTTCATCTCGGGCGAGCGCGACGGCGTGACCGTCGAGGTCGCCATGTGGTGGAACGACGGCTTCAACGAGATGGTGCTGCCGTTCACCAACAACATCCCGCAGCGCGACGGGGGCACCCACCTCGCGGGCTTCCGCGGCGCGCTGACGCGCACTATCAATCTCTACGCCGCCTCGTCCGGCATCGCCCGGCGCGAGAAGGTGGTTCTGTCGGGTGACGACGCGCGCGAGGGTCTGACCTGCGTGCTCAGCGTCAAGGTGCCAGACCCCAAGTTCTCGTCGCAGACCAAGGACAAGCTCGTCAGCTCCGAGGTCCGGCCGGCGGTCGAGGGGTTGATGAACGAGAAGCTCGCGGAATGGTTCGAGGAGCATCCGCAGGAGGCGCGGATCGTCGTCGGCAAGATCATCGAGGCGGCGCTGGCGCGCGAGGCGGCGCGGCGGGCGCGCGAGATGACCCGAAAGAAGTCCGCCTTCGATGTCTCGAACCTGCCGGGCAAGCTGGCCGACTGCCAGGCCAAGGACCCTGCCGACCGCGAGCTGTTCCTCGTCGAAGGCGACAGCGCGGGCGGCTCGGCCAAGCAGGGCCGCAGCCGCGCGAACCAGGCGGTGCTTCCGCTCCGCGGCAAGATCCTGAACGTCGAGCGCGCGCGCTTCGACCGGATGCTCTCATCGCAGGAGATCGGGACCCTGATCACAGCGCTCGGCACCGGCATCGGCCGCGACGAGTTCGACATCTCAAAGCTGCGCTACCACAAGATCGTCATCATGACGGACGCCGACGTGGACGGCGCGCACATCCGGACGCTGCTACTGACGTTCTTCTTCCGGCAGATGCCCCACATCATCGAGGAGGGGCACCTCTACATAGCCCAGCCGCCGCTCTACAAAGTGAGCCGCGGCAAGTCCGAGGTCTACCTCAAGGACGAGGCGGCGCTCGAGGATTACCTGATCGAGCAGGGGGTGGATGGCGCCTGCCTGCGCCTCGGCACGGGTGAGGACATCGTCGGCGCGGACCTCGGCCGCGTGGTCGGCGAGGCGCGGCAGGTGCGCCGCATCCTGCAGGGCTTTCCCACGCACTATCCGCGCAAGATCCTGGAGCAGGCGGCGATCGCAGGCGCCTTCGTGCCCGGGCGTGCCGACAGCGATCTGCAGGGCGTGGCCGACGACGTCGCCGCACGGCTGGACCTGATCGCGCTGGAATATGAGCGCGGCTGGACCGGACGGCCGACGCAGGACAAGGGGCTTCGCCTCAGCCGCATGGTCAGGGGCGTCGAAGAGGTGCGGACGCTCGACGGGCCGGTCCTGCGCGCCGCCGAGGCGCGGCGTCTCGGCGGCTTCACCAAGGACCTTCAGGAGACTTACAGGAAACCTGCCCGTCTGATCCGCAAGGATCGCGAGACGCCGATCTATGGCCCGCTCGACCTCCTCGAGGCGATCCTGACCGAGGGTGAGAAAGGGTTGGCGCTGCAGCGCTACAAGGGCCTCGGCGAGATGAACCCGGACCAGCTTTGGGAGACCACGCTGGACCCCGAGGCGCGCACGCTTCTTCAGGTCAAAATCGACGACGTGGCAGAGGCCGACGACATCTTCACCAAGCTCATGGGCGACGTCGTCGAGCCCCGCCGCGCCTTCATCCAGGAAAATGCGCTAAGCGTCGCCAACCTCGACTTCTGACTCGTTGTAGGATCGTGCGTAATCATGCGCGATCCCCATAAGTTTGCGCATTTCGCCCATAAGCTTGCGTGAAGACCAAGTTACGAGGGCTGCCCGACCTTATCCGTAGTCCAATTTCAGATTTAGCAGCTTGGGGAACTGGCGACTGAAATTTGTTCATTGGACGGCTCTCTTCTGGTTCGTGCCAATGGAGGCGTAGGGCTTGAAGACCGAGTTCGGCAGCCGGACGATGGTATGCAGGTTGCACTCGGTCAGCAGGTGCTCCTTGAGGCGGGTCTTGATCCCTTCCCCGAAGAGCGAGCCGTCGGGCAGGACAACGGCCGCGCGCCCGTTCTTTTTCAGCAGCCGGATGATGAGGGCGAGGAAAAGGTCGGCCGTCTCGCGGGTCTTGAACTGGGGGAAGTTATTCTCGATCCCGTCCTCTTCCTTCCCGCCAAAGGGCGGGTTGGTGAGGATCATGTCGACGCGCTCGTCCTTGGTCCAGCTGATGAGCGGACGAGCCAGCGTGTTGTCGTGCCTCACCCAGGACGGCTCCTCGACGTTGTGGAGGAGCATGTTCGTCGTGCAGAGCATATGCGGCAGGGGCTTCTGCTCCACGGCGCGGAGGGAGGACTGCATAGTGGCCTCGTCCTCGGGCCGCTTCACGTAGTGTTTCCGCATGTGGCGCATTGCGCAGGTAAGGAAGCCGCCGGTGCCGCAGGCGGTGTCCATAAGGATCTGGCCGGGCTTTGGGTCCATCTGCTGGACCATGAAGGCCGTGACGGCGCGAGGGGTGTAATATTCGCCGGCGTTGCCCGCGTTCTGGAGGTCGTTCAGGAGCTGCTCGTAGATGTCCCCGAAGTGTTGTCGCTCGGATAAGCTGTTGAAGTCCACCTCGGAGATCTTGTTGATCACCTGCCGCATGAGCTGGCCAGACTTCATGTAGTTGTAGGCGTCCTCGAAGACGGAACGGACGACGCGGGCGCGGGACGTCGTAGCTGGCAGCTCCTTCAGAGTCGGGAACAGCTGCAAGTTTACGAAGTCCTGGAGCTCGTCGCCGGTGATGCCCTCCGGGTCCGCCGCCCAGTTGCGCCATTGAAGGTGCTCCGGAATGGGCGAGGTGTAGTCGTCGCGGGTGAACTCGAGGGCCTCGTCCTGGTCGTCGATGATCTTGAGGAAGAACATCCAGACCAGTTGCGAGAGGCGCTGCGCGTCGCCATCGACGCCGACGTCCTTGCGCATGACGTCTTGGATGGTTTTGACAAGGTTTCTCATGGACATTGTTCAGACTTCCAGGTGGTGGCGCAGTTCAGTAGCCAGTCCGATGAATGGATCAGTATCATCGGGGTAAAGCGCGGCTCGGGATATTAAAGGAAAGTCCGCATTCGATATAAATGTAGATTTCTTGAAACGAAATTTCGCAATCAGTCGCCTACCAAAATCAACTTCGAATGCAGTATAAAGTTGCTTCTGTTCGTAGATTGCGATGTCGGGAAATTCCCCAAGTAGGTATCCCTCTTGAATATGTGGTCGAGTCGCGTGGGGCGGACACACGCTCGCGAGCTGGACGGCCTGTATGCGCAAGGCTGCCAACGTGAGGCTTCGCCGCGCGTCAGCCTCGCCGGAAAGAGTGGCGAGACGGCACGGATCCTCGAAGACATCCGGGGGATGCTGTGAAGGATCAGATAGAGGTTCCCAATTCCCCGCCTTCTCATTGGACAAACGCGGCACTTGGTGAGGTTGCAACCGTCGTCAATGGAGGCACGCCGAAGTCGAAGGTCGCCGAGTACTGGGACGGTGACGTTGAATGGCTTACGCCGAAAGACATGGGGCAGATGGACGGGCGCGAGATTTCCGTGACGCCCCGTACCATTTCCGCAGCGGGTCTGGCGAAATCCTCTGCAAGGCTCGTGCCTCCGCAGTCGGTCATCCTTTCGACGCGAGCTCCCATCGGCCATCTGGCGATCAACTCGGTCCCGATGGCATTCAATCAGGGATGTCGCGGGATCGTCCCCGGCAAGCGCCTCGACCACGTCTTCCTCTACTACTTCCTCGCCGCAAGCCGGCAGAAGCTGAACGACCTCGGTTCGGGCACGACCTTTAAGGAGCTTTCCGCGACCAATCTGAGGGCAGTCGAGCTACCACTGCCGCCGCTGGAGGAGCAGGAGCGGATCGTTGCGGTGCTCGATCAGGCCTTCGCCGCCCTCGACCGCGCCCGCGCCCATGCCGAGGCCAACCTGGCGGATGCGCAGGAACTGGGCACCCGGGCCGTCGAGGACGAGCTGGCTTCGGAGGAACTTGGCACATTGAAGCCGCTGGGCGACTATATCGACCTGCTTACCGGCTTCGCCTTCAAGAGCCGTGGATATACCGAGGACCTCTCGGATATTCGGCTGATCCGGGGCGATAACATTGTCCAGGGAGCCTTTCGATGGGACGGCCTCAAAAGGTGGCCCATCAGCGACCGCGACACCTACTCGAAGTATGAACTCTCGCGCGACGACGTCTTGGTCGCGATGGATCGCACGTGGGTTAGCGCGGGCATCAAGTTTGCGATCGTCGACGACGACGCTTTGCCGAGCCTCCTTGTTCAGCGAGTCGCAAGATTGCGGGCCAAGAGTAGCATCCTGCCCCGATACATCGGCTACTGGATCGGGAGCCGCTTTTCGAAGCCTATGTGCTCGGGATACAGACGGGTCTCGGTGTGCCGCATGTGAGCGGAAAGCAGATCAGCGACTTCCCAATCCGAATACCCTCCTTGGCCGTTCAAGAAGCTCTCATTGAGCGCTTGGACACCATCGTTGATGGAGCGAAGGTTCTGGTCGAGGAGTACCAGACGAAGCTCGCCAGTATCGCTCACCTGCGGCAGTCACTTCTGCAACAAGCTTTCGCTGGCCGCCTGACCTGACCGCATGACCGAGACCGAAGCCGACACCCGCGCCAACCGCATCGACCCCATCCAGCGCGAGGCCGGATGGGGCGTCGTCGAGGGATCGAAGATACGGCGCGAGATGATCTGCCCCTGTGGCTTACGCGGCGCGACTGAGGAGAAGGAACTTGGACGCCTCCACACCGGATCGCGATAAGGCGCCGAGAGACTGGATCGCAGAGGCGCGACCGGAGCCCGCTCCGCCTGATCTCGGCCCCGACCTCAAGGCGCTCGTGCAGATCGCAGTTCCGCACTGCCTTCTTCCCCATCCCGATGTCGTGGCAGCCGTGGGCGGCGCGATCTTTCCTGTCATCCGTGGCGCCAAATCCGATCGGTTCTCCGTCCAGGAGATCGACGGGCGGCGCCTGATGGTCGATGACAACACGTCGCCGCGCTGGGCGCTGCTGTGGTCCCACGGATACAGGATGACCCACCCTGCGAAGGGCTGGACCATTGCCCACGTGTGGACGAGGGCAAGAGACCCGGACTCCTACACACATCTCGCCAACATACTGATGATGCCCGAGCCCCTCGCGAGCCTGTCGGACAAGCAGGGGCCGCTGGGTCCTTATCTGCGCTTCCATGCCTTCGATGCGTATGGCTGGTCTCCGGCAGGCGAAGACGCACCGGGTCGTCCCGACGGATATGAGATGATCTCGTGGACCTACTTTGAGCCGCACTCCGACCCGTGGAGCTTCATTAGACAGCAGATGAGCCGATTGAATAACGATCGAGTTAGAGCTCTGGCTCCACTGATGGGTCTCGGTCCGGGAGACGCCATGTGACCATCGAGACCGAGGCCGACACCCGCGCCAACCGCATCGACCCCGTCCTGCGCGAGGCCGGGTGGGACGTCGTCGAGGGCTCGAGAATACAGCGAGAAATGATCTGCCCCGGCCGGATTACCGGCGGCGGCGGGCGGGCGAACCCACTCTCGGCCGACTACGTGCTCAGCTGCCGCGATCAGAAGCTCGCTGTGATCGAGGCCAAGCGCGCCGGACTCGGCACGCCGACGGCGTCGGCCAGGCCAAGGACTACGCCCGCCGCCTCAAGGCCCGCTTCGCCTACTCGACGAACGGCGTCGGCTGGTACTGCATCGACATGGACACCGGGGCGGAGGGCGACCCACGCGCCGCCCTTCCCCTCGCCGCAGGACCTCTGGCAGCGCTGCTTTCCGGACGGCAACGACTGGCGCGACCGCTTCGGCGCCGTCCACTTCGAGACCGGCGGCGGCAAGTGGGAGCCGCGTTACTATCAGCACAACGCCATTACCGCGGTGCTGGAGGCCGTTGCCCGCGGACGCAGCCGCATCCTGCTGACGCTCGCCACCGGCACCGGCAAGACCTCCATCGCCTTCCAGATCGCGTGGAAGCTCTTCCAGTCCTCCTGGAATCTCAGCCGCGAGCCCGTGCGCCGCCCGCGCATCCTGTTCCTCGCCGACCGCAACATCCTCGCCGACCAGGCCTACAACGCCTTCAGCGCCTTCCCGCCCGACGCGCTCGCCCGGATCAGCCCCGACGAGATCCGCAAGCTCGGCCGTGTGCCCAAGAACGCCAGCGTCTTCTTCACGATCTTCCAGACCTTCATGACCGGCGAGGGAGAGTTCACTTTCCAGGGCTATGAGCACTTCAACGACCCCGAATGGGACAGCGACCCGCTGCCACCTGATGGCCCCCCCGGCCCGCGCCCGCCAGGCGAGCCTCCGGGACGATCGCCCCAGATTCTCACTGATCCCGAGCCGACCGTGACCGAGAAGATCGTAGTCAAGCTCGCTGACGGTAAGGAACGCCAAATCCGCTACATCGCGTCGACCAGCTACTGGTCGCACGACGGCCGCCCGATCACCGCGCAGGAGTTCATGGAGCAGCTCTTCGGCGACCTCGGCACCCTCGTCGCCTCCGAGGACGAGCTGCGCGCCGTCTGGAGCGATCCGGAGCGCCGTAACGCGTTCATCCTACGCCTGACGGAGATGGGCTATGACGCCGACCGCCTCGAGGACATGCAGCGCCTGATCGACGCGCCGGACAGCGACATCTTCGACGTCCTCGCCTACGTCCGCTTCACCCTTGCGCCCCTCGCCAGGACGGAGCGATCCGAACAGGCGCGGAGAACAGGTCTCTCGGGCTACGAAGACGAGATGCGCAGTTTCCTTGATTACGTGCTGCGAGGCTATGAGGCGCACGGGACGGACGAGTTGGCCCTAACGAAGATCTCGGACCTCCTCCGCATCCGCTATGGCGGCACCAATGAAGCGAAGCAACGCCTGGGAACTGTCGCAGACATCCGGGCGGCCTTCGTAAACATCCAACGGCACCTCTTTCAGTGACGGTGTCCCCGGCCGGGGCCGAGACGCGCCGTGGCGTCTGAATATTGCCGTGGCGTTGCCGCAAAGAAGAACGCCTCGGCGCTAAGCGCCGAGGCGTTCTCTCAAGCCTTTGAATTCTTCCGATATTTTGGTTGCGGGGGCAGGATTTGAACCTGCGACCTTCAGGTTATGAGCCTGATACCACATGATTGAAGTTGGGTCGAAAAAACAATCGCTTAGCGGGCAACCCTCTGATATTGGGAGCACTCTCTTGCTCGATTAGAACGCACTCAGCCGCATCCGTCCGCACAGAACATGAACAAAACGACTTAAGGCTGTTGCCCGTGTGTTGCCCCACCCCGACCTTAGGCCCCTAGCCGGCTTTGAGGTGCGCCACTCGAGCAATATGGGATATCGCTTTCCATTCCGCTGCCGAAATCGGAACGAACAACCGCGCTGCCTCAATCTACCCCACATCGGGCAGAGGACACACCTCTGGATTTCTATTCCATGCCGCTTCACCAAAGGGCGATAAGATAGCCAATTGAATCGAGTAGAAAGTACTCTGGGATCTCTTGCTCACGCCCTGCTCCATAAGCGTCTTGATGCCCTCCATCATCGTCACAGAGACCTCTGAGAAGCTCTTATCCGAGATGCGACAATGATGCACATCGAACTCCCAATCATGCACCAAGAAAGCCGGCGCGAAGTTCCAGGGAGAAAAACCCTCGATGTTGCGAAACGCTCTCGGGATCGACCCTCCATCCGTATACATTCGTCCAGGCGTGATCGTCTCTCCATTGGCACGCACAAAACCGAATTCTGACTCGCCTACCGGCAAATACTCGAAGAAGTCAGGTGAGACCCACCTCAATCTGATATTCTCAGCGTTCAAGAAGGTTCCCGTCTGAGTCTCTTCATATCCCACCCATGCACCGCGCTCTGGCAAGAACAGCGGTTCCACTCGATCAGTGCCAGTATCGTCGACCGATCGTCTGATCGCGACTTTGGACTGCAACGCTGGCCTATCTGCTTCGTTGACCAAAGCTGCCGCCGCTCCTCCCAAATCGTCATTCATGTCTCAGCGCCCCTTCACAGACCACCTGACTCCAGCGGGAAGGACGCATGCGCGCGTCCTTCCTCGGGACGTGGCCGCTCACTCTTCCTAGCGTCGCTCGACCGCTCCTTATCAACGCGCCGGTCAGACGCTCCGATCCGACGATGTTCTGACAACGGCAGAGCCAGAAAGAGGTATGCCCCCGACTCCGTCATCATTAAGCCCCGCTCAACTAATCCGTTCATGACGTTCCCGACCTCCTCAAGCGAAAACTTCGCATCATATCGCTGACGCAAGAATTCAAGTACAGACTCCACGGACCTCGGACGATCACCACAGAACCGAAGAATTGTTCCAACCGGCTCCTTGTAGCGCAACACTCTCGGCGTCCACGGATCGGCCCTTCCGTCCGCTATCTTTATCTCCCCCGGAGAACCAGAGTAATACAGATATGGCCGCACCTCTCGCTTCCAGAGCTCGCGCCATTCCCTCAGCCAACTCGCCGTTGTCGAATAGTCATCATCCGATATCGTGCAAGCACCTTCGCCTGAAAAGAAATACGAAATGGCCTGCTTGTCTATTCGAGCGGGATACACGCAATCGAGGCTCCGCTCGTACCTGACACTGTGGAAACCTTCTGCTTGGCCGGTGAAATAAGGGCTGAATCTTTCCAGCCAGATGCGCCCTCCTCCCGCGGGCGGCGGAAGATGGCTGATCGACTTAAGCGTTAGGAGCTGTTCCGCATAATGTTCTGTCGTCTCACCCGGGAAGCCGTATAAGAGGTTCCAAGAGCATTGCACCCTAAAATAGTGGCACCATTTCATAGTGTTAACATTCTGGATTGCCCTGATGCCCTTTCGCATTAGTTTGAGGACAGGCGTGCTCAAGCTTTCGATCCCTGGCTGGATCGACCAAACCCCCGCACGCGAGAAATCGCGTATCTGCTCGATCGTTAAGTTTGCTTTCACCTCGTAGAATATGCTCCACGACGTTTCCGCGCTTTCAAGGATGTCACTGAACTCCCGAAAGAACTGAGGACCGATTATGTTGTCCACCGCAGCAAACCGCGTGGCTCCGAAGCGTCGCTCCTGCGCAGAAAGCTCTTCAACGACATCGGCAGCTCGCCTTTGACGAAATTTCATTGTACTTCCGTTCAAACCGCAAAAAGTGCAGTGGTGCTTCTCTCCCCACCAACAGCCTCTTGAACTTTCAAACGGAACGACGAGGGGGGCCTTCATGTCGTTGCGCTCGATCCCGACCTCCCTGAGCTGCGTGAAATAATCGGAGTAGTCTGGTGCCGAGTATACAGCTGCATGCCCGCCGCCAGCCGGCGCTCCCGGAACAGTTGAGGAGGGGGCACTCAGGCGAGAGTGCATCGCCGGCGTAGATTGGACTTGTCCTTGCGTAAGACCAAGTGCAGAGAAAAGAGAAGCCGCCGCCGGCTCGAACTCACCGCTGAGAACAACATCAATGAAATCGAATGCTGCGAAATGCGCCTCCCCCATGGTATCGTCAAAGTTTGCGCCCCCGAAGACTGTCTTAATGCGATTATCTCGGCGCTTGACACCTCGAGCAATGGCAAGACCGGCAACAGTCTGCTCAAAAGTGGACGTGATACCCACAACTTCTGGCGCGCGCGAGACCACGAATTCTGAAAACTCATCGATGAACTCCGGCAGTACACTCTCGCGGAGGTGCTCTAAATAGGAAACCTTCACTCCTGCCTCTTCGATCAGGAGTCGCAGCCCGTCCCAGTTTTGCTCAATGAAGCCATCTGGAGCTTCATCTTGAAACGCAGCACGCGAAAATAGCCAATCGCCTACCTGGAAGCCCCGGTGATCTGAAATAAGATTATATAGTCGCGATTCAATGAGCTTGTGCAGCATTAGATTCGCGTAAATCGTCTGAGTCTGGACGCTGGCGCGCTCTGCATAGGCCTGTATTATGCCGAGCTGAATCGAGGGATAGTGAACGGCCGCGAAAGGTGGATTTACTAATATCAGGCGGTGCGCTGTCACTTATTCGATCCTATAAATTGGAGGGCGGCTGGAATACTCAGCAGCTGTAAGCTGTCGCCGGCAACACTGCGACGCGGCGACGACATGAGCGCATCCCGGAGTTCCGCGGCCGTTGCCTCGGGGAAACGCTGGCGCAGCAGCGCTACTGCACCAGCCGCAAAGGGCGCCGCGAAACTTGTTCCCGGTGGGCTGGTAGGAGCGAACGTATTATCGAAGGAACCGGAGACCACTCCGCCCCCTGGACAGTGAAGCTCCGGTTTTTCTCGCCCGTCTGCGGTTGGGCCGCGACTAGATCCCTCCTGAACTCCTGATCCGTCGAGTTCAGCCGATCCCACAGAAATTACGAAGTGCGCGTCGGCGGGTGCGGAGAGCGTGCTTGGATCGGGGCCAGCGTTCCCGACGCTCTTGCAGACTATAACATCCCGCTCGAAAAGGGCATCCACGGTTCGCGCCCACAGGTTCCGACCATCAATGTCCGCGTCCTTCTTGCCCCAGCTCAGGTTGATGATCTTAGCGCCGTCTCGGAACGCCGCCTCCAATGCCGCCGCGACATCCGAACCTCGAGGCGTTGAAGGTGCGATCTTGTAGTTCCAAATGTGCGCTTTTGGGCAGAGGCCCTTGAACGGCGTCTCCCCAGTGTCCGATTCACCGTCACCAGCAATAATGGTAGCAACAGCAGTTGCATGATTGCGGGCAAAGAGTTCACCGGCATGTTCGGGTTTTTCGCCCCAGCCGTGCTTCGAGAAGTTGCCCTTTTGAGTGAGGCGCTCGGCGAGCGATACATGCGGAAGTACTTCGCCATCCAAGACCGCGATGATCTGGCCCTCTCCATCCAGCCCGCATCTCTCCACGTCGGGGGCGCCAACTAACGCTCGTCCTCGATCCAGTTCAAGCTCACCAGGGGTGTCTAGCTCGGCAAATCCTACGCCAGATTCCGGCGAGGTTAACAGTGAGCGGAGTTCCTCTTCAGTTAAATTTCCGACCACGGCACCGGTAAGCGAGAGAGTTTTTTCCGGGTCCTTACCGATACGGCCTACACTCTCCCCAATGCGATCAACGTCGCTCCGAAATTGCTTCTCTGCTTGTGCCAGAAAGTCCTCTGGTGTCGCCCGGCGTGGAGCAATCAATTTGGCAGATGCTGAAGGACTCAGTACTACCGGATACCCAACGCCTTCCAATCCTGACTCCACGATCTCGACAATCACTTCCGCGAAGCGCGCGGATAGGGCGTGAAGCCCCGGGTCAGTCCACCCAAGTTCCTCCTTCAGGTATTCTTTCGCGCTTGGCATACCCGAGGTTAACCTCCGCAGCTACTCGAGCTCGCCAGGCCGATCCAATTCAATCCGCGCTTCAGGAAACTCTTCGCGCAACTTGCGGAGCACATCCGGTGAAACTTGGATTGATCTACTTAAGGTAAGGTCGAACTTGCGAACGATGGTTATCTGATTGGTCTCCGCAAACGCATCGAAGCGAGCCAAGTCTGTTTCGTTGAGGAACGAGACAACAGCGTCGGTGTGCTGAGTCAATTGGAGGCCTCAGCACACACGAACGCTGCAGCGTCCTTACCAAACCACTCCGACCCCTACCCCTCCTTCTAGCCCACCAGCGTCTTTGAGCTCTTTGATTTTGTTAACAATTTCTTCTGCGGTAATCTTCACAAAATCCGGATCATCATCGACGACTTCGAGAGCGTCGATATCCAAGTTTACCTTCTCTTCGGGCATACGAATCTCCTCGCATGAGCGGCCCAGCTGCTAACTACCTCTGACCCGGGGCCGCAAATCTCCAGATCCGGCTCACCGCATACCAAGCGAGGGCGGGACTTCCGCTAACCTACCGCCACACTACAGCTCACAGGCTCACTGAGCTTTCGTGATTCGCGCAAGCGAAAACAATGACCCATAGGACAAGATCCTGGTTGCGTAAGCCTCCGGTCTCGCAGCCGGGCTAATCGGCGCCCAGGCCCAGCCCGCGGGACCCGTCGTGCCGTCGGCCGCGGAAGCGCCCTTATGGTGCCCTCGCGCCCCACGGGGCGGCTAGGGGAATCGCCTTCGTGGCCGCACGCTGCCAGCTCCAATTCGAACAAGCCGGTAGCGCAGGACTGCAGGCGTCCCGAGCCTAGCCTCTCACCGCATGGAGGCATGGAAGCGCGGCCGGGGATGGATCGTCAGCGCGAAGTGGTCCAAGACTTGCCAAGTGGCCGCACACCACTGGATGATCGCGCAGATTCCTAGAACGAGGACCTGAATGAACTGGCTCTATGATGACAGGACCGAGTGCTACTCCGTCATGACGGATATGCCCGCCGGCCATTACCTCGACCTCGTAGAGCCCGCCCATTCTGCAAAAGGGGCGCTCTCAGGTCAGCGGGACACCCTTAAGACTACGACAGCAAAGCGCATCCGCGACCGAATGGTCTCTGATATCCGCCGTGGCGCTGTGCTTCCGCCAGTCGTCGTGGGTGTAGTTGTCAGCGAAGAGGCGTTCGCCACCTACTCGACCGACAATCACGACGACGATCTCGCCACGCTCATGTTGCCCAACGACAAAGCCGAGCTCTCAATAATCGATGGCATGCAGCGGACCGCAGCGCTGAAAGAAGCGGCGACGATCGATGCGAACGTTCGTTCTCGGAAGATGAGAGTTGAATTTTGGCTAACCCGGTCGATCGGCGGGATGATCTACAGAATGCTGGTCCTAAATACCGGCCAAGTACCCTGGACTCTAGCACGACAGCTGTCGGTCGTTTATTCCCCGCTACTCAAGGAAATCAACGAGAGAGTTCCGGAGCTCGGCCGCGTATTTACTCCGGACAAGCCAGGAAGGCGTGTTGCCAGCGGGGAATTCAGCAGCGACGCTCTTGTCGAGTTGTACATTGCATTCTCGCTGCGGAAGACATCAGTCGATACCCGGGAGGCACTGTCGGATGAATTTTCTCGCCTCGATTTCGTCGAGAACCTGTCGGAGGCGACATTTCAGCAAAGCTTTTACGACTGCCTCAGTGCTCTCGTTGTGCTAGATAGATCGTTCTCCCGATACGATGAAGGTTCGACCGGCCGATTCACGAAAGGCCGTAATATCTTCGACAGCCAGCCTGCGCGGATTGGCTTCGTAGTCGCAGTGGCTCAATTCGTCCTCGGCCGACCGGGCCTAGACCGATCCGCGCCAGACAGAGCGGCCAGAATGGAGAAAATTGGCAGAGAAGCTCGTTCTTTTGCAGACCACCTGGACGGCATGGATACGCCCGAGCTACGCGATTTCCTGCGACTGGATGTGCTGGCAGAAACACTCGATAGGCGGGTCGGGCAAGTCGGACGCTATGAACGCGGCGTGTTTTTCGATGGTTTTTCAGTCTTGATCGACGAGAGCTTCAACCTACCGAACATGGAGCCGTGCTGGCGAGCCAACTAGATGACTCGTCACTTGATATCGGCGAACCGCACAATCTTCTCCGGCTTGGACGACTATTGTCGGTTGCGGGGGCAGGCCCTTGCGAATGCGGGCTCCCCGAGGTGGATAGCTTCCCTGCCTCGACATCGCCACTTCATGCTTCGTGCTTCTATCAACGAACGTCTCTCGTTCAATGCGCGAAGATCGCTCGCCACTATGCGCTTGGAAGACCACCTGCTTGTAGGCGCGGTCGGGTTCGAAGGCGAGCTGCGCATCGAGGAACTCGAAGAGGTAGAGCTCGATGCGAGCCATCTCACGGTTATTTTGTCGGAGATGCGGACGCGCCCGCGGGCGACGGTTGCCGAAATTCGGGATGTAGTGGAAGGATTTGATCGGAGTTCCGATCCGGACTACAATGGGCACGACGCTGCCGCCATCGCGATGCTGTATCCTCCCGTACGCGTTTTTCGAGCCGTTGCTCCCCCAGCGTCTGCCTGGAGCACGTTCTTCGAACTCTGCTTGGATGAAGGCGATTATATTGGCATGTGGAACGATGCAGGAGTGGCGGAAGCTCTCCGAGGTATCAGTGATCAAGATCCCGAACGGATCCCTTATCGCGTGTTGTGCCGCTCACTGTTCGATGGCGACCCTACCACACTATTCCTTGCCCTATATCGATGTCTGGAGCAGCTCTACTCTTACTCCGGCGCCCGAGACTTGATGCGCTCTCTCAATATTCAAGAGGATTGGAACACGGTTGCGGCGGCTCTAGAGGATTGCTTGGGGTGGTATCCGAAGGAGGAGGGCAGCCTAGTCGGCCTCTTGAGACTTGCAGACCCGGACGATTTACGCGCTTTGCTCATTGCGCTCGACGACGAGACTGCTGAACATGAGCAGCTTGCGCAGCAGGTTGCGAGACGCATCTACCGACTTCGCAACGCGATCGTCCATTTCCGTCCATATCATTCATCAGTGGACCTCGATAAATATAACTGGGATGCTTTGTGTAAACCGCTGGCCAATGTGGTCGTGAGCGTCTACGCGAGAGTATTCAATGCCGCATAGGTAATGATGCTGCGTCTGCGCCACATCATTTTCTAGAGGTTCAGGTTCTCGCGGTGGCGCGCCGCCCGGCGCCGCCGCATGCCAACCTTGCCACCCTTGCCACCCTTCGGCTTCGACATGAAGGTAGTATGGCACTCGGTGAATACTGAGAGCTAGTCGCCATTCTACTTGCAATGGGGACTTACTCACGCGTCATAACAGTCGGGTTGTTTAAGAAAAGAGGGGTCCTGACGTGCCGGAACGCTACAGATTAACGGAGAAGCTGGTAAAAGCGGCGGACACGAAATCGGCGAAGTACCACCTCTTCGACAGCGAGCTTCTCGGCTTCTCCGTAGTGCTCCATCCGTCCGGCCTCCGGGCATTCTGTCTGCACTACTGGGCGCAGGGGCGCCAACGGAAGCTCACTATCGGCCGCTGGCCCGAATGGTCGGTGGTGGCCGCGCGCGAGCGCGCGAAGGTGCTCCGTCGCGAAATCGACGCCGGCGACGATCCTATGGCGCGACGGGAGGAGCAGCGCGCCGCGCCGCGGATCCCCGACCTGATCAACCTCTATATCGAGCAACACCTGCCGCGTCTCTCGCCCCGGAACGCATCGGATCAGGTCTCGATGCTCCGCAACCTCGTCGAGCCGGATTGGAAGACGCGGTTGGTCGCCGACATCACGCCCGACGACGTGGCGCGGCTCCTCACGAAGATCGCCGAGGGCCGGGCACGCCCGGCGAAGGAAAAGGCGAAGTCGCGCGGCAACCGGGAGCTGCAGGGGTCTAAGCCGACGCCGATCCGCGCGAACCGCGTCGGCGAGGTCCTCCGGAAGATGTTCAGCCTCTCAGTGCGGCCATGGAAGATGCGCGAAGACAACCCGGCCGAGGGCTTCCTGCGGCGGGCAGAGACGGAGCGGGAGCGGTTCCTCTCGCTCGAGGAGGTCGACCGGCTGGCGAATGCCCTCGCCGCGGCGGAGGACCAGCGCGCGGCGACGCTTGTCCGGATGTGCATGCTGACCGGCGCCCGTCTCGGCGAAGTCCGGATGGCACAGTTCGAGCAGTTCGACCTCAACCTCTGCATCTGGACCAAGCAGGCCGCGACGACCAAGCAGCGCAAGGTGCACCGGGTGCCGATCTCGGAGGACGTTGCGACAATCGTGCGGCTCCGCCGGGCGGCGGCGCCGGCGGGCTGCCCGTGGCTCTTTCCCGGCGACGTCGAGGGCCAGCCGCTGCAGGACATCCGGCGGTTCTGGAAGAGCATCCAGACCGCCGCCGAGCTGCCGGACGTCCGCATGCACGACCTGCGTCACACGTTCGCCTCGATGCTCGCCGGCCGGGGGGCGTCGCTGGCGATGATCGGCAAGCTTCTCGGACACACCCAGGCGAAAACGACCCAGCGCTACGCCCATCTGGCCGATCAGCCGCTGCGCGCCGGCGCCGACGAGGTGGCCGCGCTGATGCGACCAAAGCCGAAGCTGGTCGTCCGGAACTAGGCATCGTCCTCCGCCCTCAGCGTCCGCCATGCGGGTGTGAGGCGCCGTCGGATCGTCCGCTCGTCGGGCGCGTCGCCATCGGCAGACCGTCGGATGAACCACTCCTGGATTTCGCTCACGAACTCCCGCTGGGTCTCGGGCAGGCCCTGCTCGTGCACGCGCTGGAGGACGTGCACCCACATCGCGTCCCAGTCGTACTTCAGGTGGCTCGAGGCAACAGGCGCGGGGACTGCCGGTGTCGCCCGACGTTCAAAGATGCTGTGCTCTACTTCGAAACGGTTCATCTCCGCGGCCGTCAGGACGAGGTCGACCTTCTTGACCGTGAGACCCTTGGGCGGATCGGTGATGTAGCGCCACTCGCAGTTCTCTGGACGTAGACGACGAACGCGACTGGAATTCGGCCCCGATCCATCCCTGCGAAACATCGGCATCACGTCGGTCACGCTGATTGCCACCAGACCCTCGATGAACTCGCCACTGCAGACGACGGGCGGCACCACGGTCGATATCTCGATCTGGCCGGCGGCCGCCCAGGCCGCGACATCCTCCGCCCGGCAACCCCATCGTCCTGCCACTTCCGGCAGCGTCCAAAATGCCCGCGGCACAGCCAGCATCGCAATACCTCACGTCTTGAGTGGGCGCCGGCACGCGGCGAGGCGCCGGCGGCGTTTCATCGTTCCTTCTGTGGGGTCTGCACTCGAGCGGTCCGGATCAGTCCGGCGCAAGGTGGAGCGGCTTCTCTGGCGTCCGCCCTGAACGTCCCTCTGGGTTGTGCTTAGCGGCACGACTCGCTTCTAGAACGAACGAGGAACAGCGCTCAAGAGATTCGGGCTGGAGAAGGCCTGTCAACCCACACATGGCGCGTCGCGCGGCACCAGCGCCGCCGGCGCCGGTCCTGCCCGTCGCGGCGGGCTTCGAGCAGTAAAAGCAGGGGGTGGCATGCACCTACGGCGGCGTGCGCCACCCCACGCCTCCCCGCCTCCCCATCCGATCAGCTTGGCTCTGTCCCAAGAAGGCCGCCCGCGCTGGGCGGCGGTATCGGAAAGGGCAGACGCCATGGACGAAAATCTCGAACAGGCGGAAGAACATGCCGACCGGCTGCTCGGCGACTGGATGAGCCGCGGGGAGCTCGCGACCGAGCTCGGCATCTCGGTCGACACGCTGGGACGCTGGGAGACGCGCCGGATCGGCCCGCCCTGCATCCGCCTCGGCCGCCGGGTGTATTACCGCAAAGGCGGGGTGCGGGAATGGCTGCGCGAGCAGGAGCCGAAGCGCCCTGGGAGCGGGCAATGAGCGCCGTCCTGATCCCGCACCCGGGCGCCGGCCTGCAGCGCGCACGCGAGGTCGTTGCACATCCTGACTTCCACACCGACGGCGCCGTCCTCGACGCCTGCGAGCAGCTGGAGGCTTGGGGCGACTGGACGGATGCCCAGCGCCCCTGCGAGCTCCGCAACGCGATCGTCCGCGACGCCGTCGCCGAGATCAACCGACGCGATCGCCGGCGACGGGTGGTGCGGAGCATCGGCCTGATTGGCAGCACGTTGGCGCTGACCGCCCTGTTCTTCGGACAGGTGCTCTGATGGCCCATCCCGCCCCCGAGACCTCCCCCGATCGATTTACCGTGCGCGAGCTGATCGAGGAGGCGCAGCGCGAGGCTTCGATGCGCCGCCCCCTCTACGAGAAGCAGGTCCGCGCTGGGCGGATGAGCCGCGAGCAGGCGGACCTTCAGATCGATCTCATGGAAGCCATCGTGCGGCGCCTCACCCGCACAGCCGCACTGTAACGGAGCCCGTTCATGGAACGGATCATGATCCTCGTCCTCGTCGGGCTCGGCACCGTCGTCCTCGCCCGCGCTGCGCTGGAGACCGCGCTCGCGGTGCCGCGCGTCGCGGCGGAAGCTGAGGAGCGGGCGGCATGGTGACAAGCCCCCTCGCCTATCCGCTGCACTGGCCGGCCGAGCTGCCGCGGTCCAGGTCCCGCAGTCAGTCGCCTTTCAAGGTCTCGCTGTCGCGTGCGGTAGCCGACCTGCAGGACTCGCTGCGCCTCTTCGGCGCGGACACCGGGATGCCGGTCCGGCACGTCGTCATCTCGTCGAACGTCACACTGGGCGCGGCGCGACCGGCTGATCCCGGGGTCGCGGTGTACTTCGAGTGGGACGGCGCCCAGCGCTGCGTGGCTGTCGACCGCTTCCCCAAGCCCGAGGACAACGTTCGGGCAATCTACTACGTCCTCGAGGCCCGGCGGCAGGAGATGCGCTACGGCGGCCTGCACATTGTCCGCGCCGCCTTCAGGGGCTTCTCGGCTCTGCCGCCGCCGCGGGACTGGCGGGCTGTGCTCGGCGTCGGCCCAGAGGCGGATTTAGGGGTCGTCGAGGCCGCTTGGCGCGACAAGGCGCGTGCGGCGCATCCCGATCGAGCTGGCGGCTCCGGCGAGCGGATGGCCGAGCTGAATGCGGCACGTACGGCCGCAAAGCGGGAGCTCTCGTCATGACCCGCTGGTACGCCGAACGTCGCACTGTGCTGGGGCGCTGGGCGCCGCAGACGACACCGGAGGCGCCGCATGGCCGCGAGGCCGATCATCCCGGCGAGGTGCTCCTACGGACGAACAGCGGGCCGGTCCGCCTGCGCCGGATCATGCGGGTTCCCGACCACCTGAGCGGCCGCGCCCTGAATGAGCTCCGGCACCTCGCGGCGAATCGGGTGGGTTGGTGATGGCACCTCCGAAAAGATCGAGGCTAAGCTGGGCGCGTGGTGTCGTCGCCGATGTCGCCCACCACGATGTCAGGACCTTGCGGCTTGCCTGTGCCATTCTTGCGCGGCGTGGCGACGACGAGGAACGGACTGACGCGGATCAGCTGCTGCGAATGATGCAGCCGGACGCCAGCATCCCGCTCCCACGGCAAGGCCAGCGAATTGCAGGCGCGCCTCGCGATCAGATGGACGAGCCAGAACACCTGCGAGAATCCGCTCCTGGCGCGCCTCACGGCCGCCGCTGCGCGGACTGCTTCCAGCAGATCGCCACCGACGGCGCCGGCCACGCCGCCACCTGCATCTACGAGGGCCAGCCCGAGGCCTTCCCGCGCTGCAGATGAGCCGGGGCGCGCGCGGAACCGAACCGGTGCGGGAACGGACGCGCGAAGCGCGTCCGCGCGCCGCAGGCGCCCCGGCAGCTCTCTCCGCTCACCACGCCGCGCCACAGCCAAGGCGACGCTTCTGCAGCAGCTCCTGGAGCGGCATGGGGCCGTCGGTTTTCGTGACCGCGCAGCTCGGCCGAGGCCGCGGACGATGAGCCACCGCGGAACGAACTGGGCCATCCAGCAGCGCGGGCTCAAACCCGCGGTCAAGATGGTGCTCTGGCACCTCTGCGATCGCCACAATCCCGACCACGGATGCTTCCCTTCACAGGAGCAGCTTGCCTATGATTCCGAAATCCCTCGGCGCACCCTGAACGTCTACCTCGACGAGCTGGAGCGGGCGGGCCTGATCCGTCGCGAGCGGCGGATCAATCCCGCGACACGGCGGCGCCTTTCCACCCGTTACGTCTTGGCCTTCGAGGACGATTTTGGCCGCGAGCCATGTGCGGCATCTGCACATGGAGAGGACCCGGAGCCATGTGTAGAAATCGCCGGTTTCCATGTGCAGAATCTGCACACTAACCCTGTAAGGGAACCAGTAACTACTACGCCTGCGGCGCCGACCGTCCCGCTGGACGAGGTGGAGGCGCGTTGCCTCGATGTCGCCGGGCCCGGTCTCTCGGATGCCGGCCGCGACGCGATCGTCGAGACCAGCGGCGCGCTGGCCGGCTGGATCGAGGAAGGCCTCGATCTCGAGGCCGACATCCTCCCCACCATCCAGGCCCGGACGTCCCGGGAGCGGAAGACTCCAATCCGGACCTGGGACTATTTTACCGAGGCAATCCGCGTCGCGCATCGGCGACGGCTTGCCCGCGCCGGGCCCGCGCAATCTGCCAAGAAAAGCGCGGCCAAAGCCGCTGCTGAGCCTCCCGACCCGGCGGAGCGGCTCGCCGGTTGGATCAACTCCGGCATGTTCGTCCCGCCCAGCGCCGTCTCCAGCACCATGCGAGATGAGCTCCTGCACCGAGGGCTCGTCACCGAAGCCGCCTTGCGCCGCCTGCAAATCTACTGAGCCCGAAGGAGGAAGCCCTATGCCCATCACGCCGAGCGAGATCGAGGACCGCTTCGAGGAAGCCGCACTGACGCTGCGGCGCTTGCCGAACCCGCCCGGCTCAGGCCCGAAGGGCTACGGCAGCTCCTGGCCCGAGTACGTCCACGACGCCCGGCACGCCTACGGCTACCACGAGGCGCGGATGCGCGTGATCCCGTCGGCGCAGGACATCGCGCGGATGGAGGAGTGCATCGAGTGGCTGCGCCTGGTCGAGGCCAGCGAGGGCCGCATCATCTGGCTGCGCGCCGAGCGCGTGCGCTGGCGTCAGATCTGCATCCGCATGGGCTGCGTCCGCTCGACCGCCTGGCGGCGCTGGGCCGCGTCGCTCATCACCATCGCCAACCACCTGAACCGGCACGGGAAATCGGCGCGAAGCACCTCGGGCGCGAAATCGACCCCGGCAAGGGGCGTCGCCAAGGCCGCATCCGGCGGCGCTGGCACGCGCAACTGACGGCGCCGGACGTCGAACTTCTGGCGCGACAGATGCAACGCTTTGAGGGCAGGATCATGGAAAGATCGCACGAAGCGACGCCACCGATCGGGAGGCATCGCCCCTCGCCCGCGGCGCCTCGGTTCCTCCGCGGCGGTCTGCGTATGCGGGGGGCGGCAGCGCGGCAAACCGCTAGCGCCAGGCCGGAAATCGGGGTCCGCACTCTGGGTCCGCAGGTCCGCACCTGCTCCTGTCTCCGAGACAAGCAGAAGGAGCGCCTGCTCGCCGCAGTCCCAACTGCCCCTAACGCTTGCAAATTGTGCAAGCACAGATATGTTAGAGGCCGGATGAACAGGAAGCATCGCAAGGTCCTTGCAGCCGTCTTCACAGACCCGGTCTCCGGCACGATCGAGTGGGCCGCCATCGAAGGTCTGCTTCTCGCCGCCTGCGCAAGGCTGATCGAGGGACGCGGATCGCGGGTCAGGTTCGAGAAGGACGGCGAGGTCGCCACCCCACCGGCCGCATCCGGCGAAGGAGGCGAAGCGGTATCAGGTGCGTGAGGCGCGCGACTTCCTGACCAGGATCGGGGTGAGGCCATGACCAGCGCGATGAGCTACAAGGGCTATGCAGCACGCGTCGAGTACGACGACGACGACGAAATCTTCACGGGCCGGATCGCGGGTATCCGCGACTCCGTGAGCTTCCACGCCGACACCGTGAAGGGTCTGCATGTCGCGTTCCACGAGGCGGTCGACGACTACCTCGAGACCTGCGCCAAGCTGGGCAAGGACCCGCAGAAGGCCTATTCCGGGCAGGTCATGTTCCGGGTCGATCCCGAGGTTCACCGGAAGGCAGCGCTCGCCGCCGATCTGGCCGGGAAGAGCCTCAATCAATGGGCCGAGGAGGTCCTCACCCGCGCCACAGAGTAGTCGGACGGTGCCCAGTTCAGTTCGGCCGGAAACAGAGGTTGGGGCGGAGAACGGACCTTCTCTGCAGTCGTCCGAGATTTGGCAGTCGTCGCCGAAGCGGCCGTTCAATTGATGCGCCGGAACCGATGTCGCCTGCGGAGGCGCCAGCAGGCTTGCAGCGAAAACACCCGCCTTCGACAAGCTGCAGGCGCTGCGGAATCGGCTGGGCAAGCCGCTGACCGTGTTCTCGGCTTTTAGCGACTCCGCACACAGCCGCGCCGTCGGCGACGCCACCCCGCTCGAAGCACCGGGAAGGCGTGGCCTTCGCCATCGCCATGGCGAACCACCACCCTGCCGGCCTTCGAGGCGCCGGCGGGCGCGGTCGGGTTCCTCGGCTTCGGCTTCTACCCGCGCTCGGGTTTCATGCACGGCGATCTCGGGGCGGCGCGGCAGTGGGCTGAGCGATTCCTCGCGCGATCCCTGCCCTTCGTGGCCGAGACGCCGCCCGCGCGCGAGAACCTGGCAAAAAGGCACATCATGAAGCGCGGCGGTGCGGCGGGCATAACGATGTTGGCTCGGCCGCGGTGGAAGTCACACAGGAGGTGCTGACCGAGACGCAGACCGCGATCCTGTCGCTCGTCCCGTATCTCGATCCGCTGCGTTGGGTGTTCATCGCGGTCGCGCTCGGAATCGCAGTGACGATCTACGCACCGCTCGACGACTGGAACCGGGGTATGGCGTCAGAGCGCCTCAGCTCCGCGGAATTGTGCGAAGGTCGTGTGCCCCGTCGGTCTGAACAGGAAGACATCGAAGAGTTCGGATTCGACGCCGGGAACCTCCATCCCTGGCGAGCCGATTGGCATGCCCGGAACCGCGAGGCCCGTGGCGGCCGGCCGTTCGCTGAGCAGCCGTTGAATTGCCGCCGCTGGAACGTGTCCCTCGACGACATAATCCGCGACCTCGGCCGTATGGCAGGAAGCCAGCTCTGGCGGGACCCCAAGTCTCCGCTTCACCGCGTCGAGCTCGGTCGTTTCCACCACGCTGACCGGGAATCCTGCAGACTCGATGTGCTCTACCCAGGCGCCGCAACACCCGCAGGACGGGTCCTTGCTGACGCTCACCAGCGGCAGCTCTGTAGCGTGCGAGATGAGCGGCGCTCCCAGCAGGGGAACTGCGGCAGCGCCGATGATCAGGCCGCGCCGGCTGAATGTGGAACTGCTGGTCATTCGATTGCTCCTTCTGTCGATGTCTCCGGCCAGGATCGCTGCTGCCATCCTTTGAGGCGTATATCCGTACGAACGGCGACGCCGGGCAAGAAGCCAACGCCGGCTTCGCGGCATCGTGAGTCGGATCGCGCCTGAACCTCGATACGCATCATTTAGATCGACCTGCCGGCCGCAGCCGAAGCAGCTGCGCATTGATGGCGACGATGATTGTGCTCAGCGACATGAAGATAGCGCCGATTGCGGGCGTCATCAGGAAGCCGGTGCCGAAGGTTATGCCGGCCGCCATCGGGATGGCGATAGCGTTGTAGCCGGTCGCCCAGATCAGGTTCTGCACCATCTTGCGGTAGGTCGCCCGCGACAGGCCGAGGATGGCCGGGATGTCGCGCGGGTCGCTCCGCACCAGCACCACGTCGGCCGACTCCACCGCCACATCCGTCCCTGCGCCGATAGCGATGCCGAGGTCGGCCTCGACGAGCGCCGGCGCGTCGTTCACGCCGTCGCCGACCATGGCCACCGAGCCACCGCCCTCGCGGATCTCCCGCACCTTCGACGCCTTCTGGTCGGGCAGCACCTCGGCGAAGAACTCCTCGATGCCGAGCTCGGCCGAGACGGCGGCCGCGACCCCGCGTGCATCGCCGGTCAGCATCACCGGCCGCACGCCGAGCGCCTTCAGGTCAGCGACCGCCTGGCGCGACTCCGGCCGCACGACGTCGGCGAGGGCGAGTGCCGCGAGCGGCTCGCCATCCCGCAGCAGGAAGACCACAGTCTTGCCCTGATCCTGTAGGCGCTTGGGCGCCTCGCTCTCGATGGCCTTGCCTGCACGGACCAAGTAGCCCGGGCTGACGATCCGCAGCTCCCGGCCGTCGAGATCGGCGACGATGCCCTCGCCAGTGAGGTTGCGAAAGCGCGATACGCGCGGCACCGTGAGCTTCCGGCGGCGCGCCTCCTCGACGATCCCCTGCGCGATCGGATGCTCGGACTGCGCCTCCGCCGCAGCGGCCAGGGTCAGAATCTCGCCGTCATCGGCGGCGCCGAGCGGCACGATGTCGGAGACGCCGAACCGGCCCTCGGTGAGGGTGCCGGTCTTGTCGAACACGACGGCGTCGAGCAGCCGTGCCCGCTCGAAGGCGGCGCGGTCACGGATCAGGAGGCCGTTGCGCGCGCTGATCGAGGTGCTGACCGCGACGACCAGCGGCACCGCGAGGCCGAGCGCGTGCGGGCAGCTGATGACCATCACGGTCACCATGCGCTCGATGGCGAAGGCGAAGCTCGCGCCCAAGGCGAGCCAGACCATCAGCGTGCCGATGCCGACGGTCAGCGCGATATAGGTGAGCCAGGCGGCGGCGCGGTTGGCGAGGTCCTGCGTGCGCGAGCGGGTTGCCTGCGACTGGCGCACCAGCTCGATGACCTGGGCAAGATAGGTGGCGTCGCCCGTCGCGGTCACCTCGATCGTCATCGCTCCGGCGCCGTTGATCGAGCCGCCGATCGCGCGATCGCCGGGCGTCTTCGGCACTGGGCGGGACTCGCCCGTCAGCATCGCCTCGTTGACGCTCGACTCGCCCTCGACGACGATGCCGTCGACCGGGACCTTGGCGCCCGGCCGGATCAGGGTGCGGTCGCCGAGTTTCAGGGCGCTGACGGGCACCTCGCGGGTCGCGCCCGAGGCGTCGACGAGGATGGCTGTGTCGGGAAGCAGCCGGACCAGCTCCTCGAGCGCGCGGGAGGCGCCGAGGACCGAGCGCATCTCGAGCCAGTGCCCCAGCAGCATGATGACGATGAGGGTGACGAGCTCCCAGAAGAACTCGGTTCCCGCGGTGAGCCCGAGGGCGACGGCGACCGAGTAGACGTAGGCCACGCTGATCGCGAGCGCGATCAGGGTCATCATTCCCGGCTGGCGCTTGCGGAGCTCGCCCACGAAGCCGCTGAGGAACGGCCAGCCGCCGTAGAAGTAGACGACCGAGGACAGGATGAGGACGACAAGCCCGCGCCCGGCGAAATCGAGATCGTAGCCGAAGAAGTGCTGGATCATCGGCGAGAGCACGAGGATCGGCGGGGTCAGCGCCAGCGAGATCCAGAAGCGCCTGCGGAAGTCGTCGACCATCGCGGCGTGCCCGCCGTGGCCGCCATGTCCGGCGTGTTCGCCTGGCGTCGGCGGTTGTGCCGCCTCCGTCGCGAGAGCCTGATGCTCGGGCTCCTGGTCATGGACTTCGCCGGCATGACCGTGGGCGTGACATGCGTGCTGTGCCATGAGGGGATCCTCCGGTCGGGCGGCGACGGATCAGACGCGGGGCTGAGCGCGGTGTCGGCCGTTGCTGCGGGCGGGCGTTGCCTTGGCGGGCGCTTCCGCCTTCGCCGAGAGATCGTCGATGATCGGGCAGTCGGGGCGGTCGTCGCCGGCGCAGCAGGCGACGAGGTGCTCCAGCGTGCGCTGCATCGCCGCGAGCTCCTCGATCTTGGCTTGGAGTTCGGCGATGTGGATCTTGGCGATGGCCTTCACCTCGGCGCTCGACCGCGCCTCGTCGCGCCAGAGCGCCATCAGCGCCTGGATCTGCTCGATTGAAAAGCCAAGGTGCCGGGCGCGCCGGATAAAGGCGAGCGTATGGATATCGTTCGGGGCGTAGGTGCGGTAGCCGTTCTCACTCCGCTCCACATCCTTGATGAGTCCGATGCTCTCGTAGTAGCGGATCATCTTCTGGGTCACCCCGGAGGCCTTGGAAGCTTGGCCGATGTTCATGTCCCTTCTCCCTCTCAGGCGATGGTGGGAATGTCCGTGCCCTTGCCGCGGGCGGCGGCGAGGGGCGGGGCGAAGCGGCGGAGGCGCAGGGCGTTGGTGAGCACGCTGACGCTCGAGAGCGCCATCGCGAGCGCCGCGAAGACCGGCGAAAGGAGGATGCCGAAGGCCGGGTAGAGCAGTCCTGCCGCGACCGGGATCAGGGCAGTGTTGTAGGCGAACGCCCAAACCAGGTTCTGCTTGATGTTCGCCATCGTCGCCCGGCTGAGCGCGATCGCGTTGACCACCCCGCGCAGGTCGCCCGACATGAGCACCACCTCGGCCGCCTCGATCGCGATGTCCGTCCCGGTGCCGATCGCGATGCCGACATCGGCCTGCGCGAGGGCGGGCGCGTCGTTGATGCCGTCGCCGACGAAGGCGACACGGGTGCCGCCCTGCTGCAGCGCCTTGATCGCGTCGACCTTGCCGCCGGGCAGCACCTCGGCGACGACCTCGTCGATGCCCAGTTGGTCGGCGATAGCGCGCGCGGTGCGGGCATTGTCGCCGGTGATCATCGCCACCTTCAGCCCCTGCGCGTGCAGGGCCCGGATCGCGTCCGGCGTCGTCTCCTTGATCGGGTCAGCGACGGCGAGGATCGCCGCCAGTTGTCCGTCGACGGCCGCGTAGAGCGGCGTCTTGCCCTCGCTACCGAGCCGCTCCGCCACCGCAGCGAACGGGGCGATGTCGAGCCCCAGCTCTCGCATGAACCTGTCGGCGCCCGCGGCGATGCTCTGGCCGTCCACGGTGGCGGTGACGCCGAAGCCGGGCCGCGCGTCGAAGTTCCGCGCGTGCGGCAGGGCGGCGCCGGTGGCACGCGCCGCGGCGACGATCGCCTCGGCGATCGGATGCTCGGAGGCCGCCTCGACCGCGCCGACGAGCCGCAGGACCGCGTCGCTGTCGAAGCCCTTCGCCACCTCGAGGTCGGTCAGCTCCGGCCGGCCGCGGGTCAGCGTGCCGGTCTTGTCCAGCGCGATCACCTCGGCATCCCGCAACGTCTGAAGCGCCTCGCCGCGGCGGAACAGGATGCCGAGCTCGGCCGCCTTGCCGGTCCCGACCATGATCGAGGTCGGCGTGGCGAGGCCCATCGCGCACGGGCAGGCGATGATCAGCACCGCGACCGCATTGACGACTGCGAAGGTCAGCGCCGGCTCAGGCCCGAAAACCAGCCAGACGAGGGAGGTCAGGGCGGCGGCGACCAACACCGCGGGGACAAACCAAAGCGTCACCCGGTCGACCAGCGCCTGGATCGGCAGCTTGTCCCCTTGCGCCTCCTCGACCATGCGGACGATCTGGCTGAGCAGCGTGTCTGCGCCGACCTTGGTGGCGCGGTAGGTGAAGGAGCCCGTCTTGTTGATGGTGCCGCCGATGACTTCGGCGCCCTCGCCCTTCTCCACGGGGACGGCCTCGCCGGTGATCATGGCTTCGTCGACGAAGCTCGAGCCGTCGAGGACGGTTCCGTCCACGGGGATCTTTTCGCCGGGCCGAACCCGGACGGTATCGCCGACGACGACTTCCTCGATCGGCAGATCCCGCTCCGCCCCGTCGCGCAGGACCCGCGCGGTCTTGGCCTGCAGCTTCAGGAGCCCCGTAATCGCCGCCGAGGTCCGGCCGCGCGCCAGCGCCTCGAGCCAGCGCCCGAGCAGGATCAGGGTGACGATCACCGCCGCCGCCTCGAAATAGACGTTCACGGCCCCCGCCGGCAGCACGCCAGGCGCGAAGGTCGCCACCACCGAATAGCCCCAGGCGGCCGAGGTGCCGAGCATCACCAGGCTGTTCATGTCGGGAGCAAGCCGCCGCAGCGCCGGCCAACCCTTGGCGTAGAACTGCCAGCCCGGCCCGAACTGCACGATTGAGGCGAGCGCGAAGAGCACGACGTAGATCGCCTGCTGGCTCATCAGCCCGAGCAACCAGTGGTGGAAGGCGGGCACCAGGTGGCTGCCCATGTCGAGCACCACCACCGGCAGCGTCAGCGCGCCGGCGAGGATCACCTGCCGGCGGAGCTTCCCCACCTCCTCGTCGCGCGCCGCCTGCCGCTCCGCGCGCTCCTCGCTGCTTCCGCTCGCGACGCGCGCCTCGTAGCCAACGCGTTCCACCGCGCCGATGAGGTCGGCCGCGCCGACGGCGCCCGAAGGCACCCGCACGGTCGCCGCACCGGCGGCGAGGTTCACCGACGCCTCCAGCACGCCCGGCACCGCCTTCAGGGCCCGCTCGACGCGGCCCACGCAGGAGGCGCAGGTCATGCCTTCGACAGCGAGGGTGATCGTCTCGATGCGGGGCTCGTAGCCGGCGGCATGAACCGCGGAGACGATGGTCGCAACATCCGTCTCGGCGTCCGACTGGATCCGCGCGCGCCCCGTTGCGAGGTTCACGCTGGCTTCTTTCACTCCCGGCACCGCTCCCACCACGCGTTCGATACGCACAACGCAGGAGGCGCAGCTCATGCCTTCGATGCTGATGTCGACGATGCGGCCTTCGCCGCCGGTCTCCAGGTGCTGTTGCTGTCCATCCGGCACGGCTGCCTCCCGATTCCTGCGCTCAACAGGAAAGATGGGGGTTCCCATGATGGTAAGGTCAATCCCCCGGATCTTCCCCCCGGATCTTCTTTCAGCACGCCTTGACCTTCCCACATGGGAAGACCCGACATCTCGTCCATCAAGTCGTTCAGGAGACACGAGATGCTGAGTTTCCAAGTCACCGGCATGACCTGCGCGCATTGCGAGGCGGCCGTGACCCGCGCCGTCCACTCGGTCAACCCGACGGCGGAAGTGACCGTCGGTCGGGCGGCAAATCAAGTAACGGTGGACGGTTCAGCTGACCCCGAGGCCGTGCGGCGCGCGGTTGAGGCAGAGGGGTACAGCGTCACGCGAGTCGCGTGACCGGATGCAGTGATGTTTAGGCATGAGGAGAGATTGATATGAGAAGGAAAAGGATGTTCGCAGGCGGTCTCGCCCTTGCTCTTGCGCTGCCAGTCGTGGGTGTCGCGCAGATGGCCGATCACGGCGCGCATGGCGGTGATGGGATGCCAATGATGCAGGACGGCATGATGTCCGAGGCCATGCGGGAGCACATGGAGGAGATGATGCGCCCCATGATGCAGGACATCATGCGCGAGATGATGGGAGAGATGCAGACAGGCGAGGCCACCCCCTCCGACGCCGCCCCGGCCGCCGGACACGACGCGCATGGGGCGGCAGACGGCGCCCAGCCGGCGGGATCGCCCGCAACGCAGGCCTACAGGGCGGCCAACCTAGCGATGCATGCCGCCATGGACATCGAGTTCAGCGACAACGCCGATATCGACTTCGCGCGCGGCATGATCGGGCATCATCAGGGCGCGATCGACATGGCGCGAATCGTATTGGAGCACGGCGAGAACCCGCAGCTGCGCCAGCTCGCCGAGGAGATCATCGCGGCGCAGGAAGCCGAGATCGACTTCCTGCGGAACTGGATTGCCGAGAACGCCGAGTGACGGCGAAACTCCCTGTCGTGATCATGGGCGCGGGCCTCGTTGCCGGCGCCGTCGTCCTGGCGGCCGGTAACGTCGCGGACGAAGGCTCTATGCCAGACGCCAAAGTCATCGCGCAGGGACGCGCCATCTATGAGGCGCAATGCGCGGCGTGCCACGGCGCCGAACTGGAGGGCCAACCCGATTGGCGATCACCCCTCCCTTCGGGCCGGCTGCCAGCGCCACCGCACGACGCGAGCGGCCATACATGGCATCATCCCGACGAGGTCCTGTTCCGGATCGTCAAGGAGGGTACCGCCGCCGTCGTCGGCGGCGGCTACGAGAGCGACATGCCCGGTTTCGGCGACGTGCTGACGGACGCCGAAATTCGCGCGGTGCTGGCCTACATCAAAAGCACCTGGCCGGAGCGTGAGCGCAGCTATCAGGAGAGAGTGTCAGTGGCGGACTGATTGCTGCCTTGGACTTCTTGTCGGCTATTCGCGCCAGGCCCGCTCGCAGACCGAGTAGAGAAACGTGGCTGACCAGGTCAACACCATAAAACCTCCGAGCGACTGCATCATGTTGATCATCCGTATCGGCCCGCTGGTCTCGATCTGCGTGTAGCCGAGAGTGGCGAAGTTGATGCCCGAGAAGTAGATGAGCCCGCCCCAGGACTCGTCGTATGCTCCGCCGAGATCCCCGAATGCGCCCCAGGCCAGCAGTGCGCGGTAGATCGCCGCGAAAGCCAGGATCTCCAGGGAATGGAGAGCGAGAAGTCCGAGGAAGGTCACGATGATCGCGGCCTGCGCTCTGCTGTCGGAGTCGGGCTTGACTGCTCGAACGGCCAGAAGGCCATAGTGGTGCGAAATGCCCAAGGCGGACACGAGCGCAAAGCCAAGCAGAAAGGCCATAGGGGTTCCTCGGTCAGCGGGGCGTGACGACTGAGCTGATTGGGCGCAATCAGCCGAGCCAGACCATACGGATCGGCATCCAGATGCCCATCGCTAGCATCATGACGTTCTCGGTCAGCGACACGAAGCCTAGCGGCACGTTGCTCGAGCCGCCGACGCAGGCGCATTTCAGCTCCCGCGTGTCGATGTAGACCGCCTTGAAGACCGAGACCGCGCCGACTGCGCCGATGAAGATCGCGACCGGCGAGGCGATCCAGATCAGCGCGCCCGCGATCATCAGGATGCCCGCCAACGCCTCGCCGAACGGGTAGAGGTAGCCGTAGCGCACCCAGCGCCGCGCCAGCAGGTCGTAGTTCAGGAACATGGTCGAGAAGCTCTCGACGTCCTGGAGCTTCTGCACGGCGAGAAGCGTCATGCTGATGGCGATGAACCACTCGAAGGCGCGGAGCGTGAGGACGGTGCCGAAGGCGTACCAGCTGACCGCGAGGGCCATGAGGAAGGCCGTCGCGAAGATCGCGATCACGGGCTGATAGCTGGTCTCGTCCTCGCCCTTGACCTCCTGCCCGAAATGCTCGCGTAGGTCGTCATAGCCGCCGATGCGCTCGCCGCCGATGAAGGCCTGTGGCGTCGTGTCCACGCCGTGGTCCTTCTTGAACGCCTCCGTCTCCTCGCGGCTCGTCAGGTGGTTGTCCTCGACGTCGAAGCCCTTGCGTTCGAGGAGGTCCTTGGACTTCAGCCCGTAGGGGCAGAGGTGGCCCGGCATCACCATCCGGTAGAGCCGAGCCGTCTTGTTCGTGCTGTCGAGCGCCATGGTCTGCTCCTTCTTCTCGTTGCCGGCCGCTGTGTGCACCGCCCTCAAGCCTCGCAGGCCCAGAAGCCGCGGTAGCCGACGGTCAGGCCCTGCTCCATGGCGAAGACCAGTTCGGCGTCGGAGCGCCAGTCCGCCTCCTCGCCGAGCGGCCGGACGGTCATGGTGACGCCCGGCGCGGTGAAGGCGAAGCCGCCGTCGCTCTCCTCGCCCGCCTCGAGCGGCACCAGCACGCCGTTGAGCTTCATCGCCGCCTGTCCGCCCTCCTCCGCGGCCCAGAGGATCGGGTCGGTCTCGGGGCTGCGGTTGAAGACGCAGCGGGGGCCCGGCTCGAGGATCTGCTCGGCCTCGGCCTCGGGCATCGGCGAGGGATCGAGGGTGGAGATCAGCGCGCGGCCGATGGCGTCGTCGACAGTGCCGACCTCGGCCGGTGGGTCCTGGTAGATCGTCTCGACGACGTTGCCCTCGGACACCTCGGCGATCAGGTAGCGCATCTCGGCGATCTCGCGCCGCTGCGCCAGGATGATCTCGTGCGCGAGCTTGGCCACGCGCGGGTCGCGGATCTGCGCCCGCTCCGAGGTCATCACCGCGATCGAGTGGTGCGGGATCATCGCCCGCATGTAGCTCGGCCCCGACACCGTCACCTGGCTGCGGACCAGCCACAGCGACAGCGCGAAGACCACGATGGCGCCGGCGAAGATGGCGATGTTGAGCGTCTTGTTGGAATACATGCCCAGCATATACGCCAGCATGATGACCGCCATCGTGGCGCCCATCATGATCGCCATGTAGGTGCGAGTCTCCGAGAAGAAGAGGTGCTCCCAGGCGTAGGTGTTGAGGTACATCAGGATGAACATCACCACCGTGGAGGTGAGGATCATCAGCCCGAAGCGGATGTAGGACATGCGTGCTCCTTCTCAGTCGTGGGTGTCTCAGTCGGCGGGGGCGATGGCGGCGCCTCCCGCCGCGGCCGCGCCGCCGCCGGTCAGGGCGCGGTAGTCCTCGGGCGAGAGACCCGGCAGCCGCGTCACGAAGGCGGTGATCGCCGTGACCCCCTCGGGCCCGTGGTGGCCCCCGAAGGCCGGCATCCCGCTCATCTTGATGCCGTTCTCGACGATCCAGTAGATTTCCTCCGCGCTCCATTCGGAGGCGGCTTCCGTCAGGTGCGGCGGCTCGGGCCGCATTCCCCGTGACCACTCCGTCGGGTCCTGGCCCGGCGCTCCGTGGCAGTAGACGCAGCTCTCGGCATAGTGGCCGGCGCCCTGCGCGACGAGTTCGTCCGAAAAGGTCTCCGGCAGCTCGACGTCGCCGGCGCGCCGCTCCACCGACCTGTGCATCGTCGTGTCGAGGGTCCACCGGATTGCATCGGCATGCTGGTCCGAGGCGGCGACGTTGTAGGCGCCGGTGTACGCCACAGTCAGCCAGACGGCGACCGCGATCAGAACGGTGCCGATGACGCCCAAAACGAGGCCTGCTCCAAGCTGCTTCGTCATGCATCTCTCCCGCTTGTGCCGTCTGTGCGCCCGATGCCCCCACGGTTCCCAGAGCGTGCGCCGATACCCCTCAAGGGTATGCTGGAACTAACGAGGTGAAGCTTCAGGTGTTCCCCGAAACTTCAGAAGCTGGTCATGGTTTGTGGAGACGCGTCGAACGATGAGAGGACGATGAAGCAACGCAAGCAAGCAACCCTTCAGCGCCTTGCGCGGCTCGAAGGACAGGTTCGCGGTGTCATGCGTATGATCGAGGAAGATCGCTACTGCGTCGACATTCTCAATCAGACGCAGGCGATCCGCTCAGCTCTGGCGCAGGTCGAGGTCCTGATCCTGCAGGACCACGCGGACGACTGCGTGGAGCAAGCCATCGCCTCGGGCGACCCGGAGGGGCAGCGGCAGAAATTCCGCGAGCTCGTCGGAATTTTCGAGAAGGTCTGCCGCTAACCGTCGACAGCTCCTCAGTTCGCCTTGGGCCGTCGTGCTTTCTCGGAACAATACCCCCAGGGCGTATGTTTTGGAAGCTCCGACACCAACTAGGAGGAAGCAAGATGCACGTCCGCGAGATGGTGAGCACGCATCCCCACGTCCAGGGCAACACGGCCGACCAACTTCTGAAGTTCATCGAAGAGGCCTACGATTGCGCCCAGACCTGCACGTCCTGCGCTGACGCATGCCTGGCGGAGGAAGTGGTCGCTGAACTGGCCCCCGTTTCGACCGGACCCCCAGGCATAGCCATGGAGGCTTAGGCATATGCCTGAGCACGTGCTCATG
>NZ_JAFFOB010000005.1 GCF_016918935.1 Roseitranquillus sediminis | reverse complement strand
GATGCGCTCGCCTCGCGAGTTCATCGCAGCTCAAACCGCAACCGCCTGAGTGTCCGGCGAAACGGGGGCAAGATCAGAGACGGGGAACGGTGCGAGACGCCAACCTCGGCGGGAGCCTGTGTGATCGTTGTCCAAAAGAGGAGGGCGCAGCGCTCTACGATGCTCGTGGCAGCAGCAGGCCGCATGGTAGTCTGGTAAGATCAAGGTAAGGAATTCCGAGCCATAGAACTCGCAGGAAGTGCGACGTGCACGCCGGCGCCGCGAACGACGACCTCGGGAGCGGCCGCAACAGAACGTTGGAGGACACCGTGAACTGGTTTGCCGAACTTCTGGACGATCTGATCGAGCAGAACGGGCGCCTGGAATCCGATACCGTCGCGGAACTGCGCCGGGCTCGGGACAGGATCACAAAGGAGGGCGGATTTCCGCCCCGGAAGGCAGAAACGGAGCGCCTGCTGAGCCAGCTCGAGGACGCGGAGACGCTCGACCAGGCGGCAAGCATCTTCGGCGACATGCCGCGCGAGTTCGGTTTCGACGAGGCAACGCTCATTGTCCTGAACGAAGGCGGCCGGTATCTTTCGCGCCGGGTCCTCTCGACCCTGCCGGACGATTGGTGGGGCGACTACAACGCGCTGCGGCTCTTCGACGGCGATCCGATCATCGAAGGCATCCTGGCCCGCGAGCACGAGCTCTTCCTCGATGAATTGATCCCGGTCCACGACGCACCAATGCGCTACCTGAAAGCGGCTCAGGCGCGTGGCATCGGCTGCAACGGCGTCATCTTCAAGATCGCTTATCCCACAGGTCTCGTCGCCGCGGTGATCCTCAACACGGTTCGCACCCCGGATTTCGCGCGAACGCAGTACCGCAAGTATCGGGATGACCTGCATGCGCTCGCCTTTGCCACCTGCGACGCCCTCAGCTACTTCAGCCAGGTCGGCGTCTCGACGATGACGCCGCTCAGCGCCGAGGAGGTGCATTTCCTCCGCCTCGTCGCGCTCAGCGAGGATCCGGCGCGCGCCCTGTCGATGCCCTGCCGCTACGGCTCCGCCCTGAACGTGCAGACCCAGATCGTCCGCAAGCTGGGGGTCAAGTCGATCTTCCAGGCGGTGCTGATCGCGGCGCGCCGCGGTCTGCTGGACGTTGCCATCTTCCATCCCGACGAGGTGGTCCCGACGCGGCCCCGCATCAGCGGCTGGGACGTCCTGCAGGCGCTGCCCCTCGCGACGCATCCGGAGGACGAGGCTGTGCACCGCCTCTCGGCCTGATCGGCCGGCCGCGATCACAAGCAGACGCTGTGCCGACCTTGACATCCACCGCTTTTCGGCGGCCGATACGTCGCAACCGCAGGTTGACCATCCCATTGGGACGAAGAGCACATGAACCAGCGTCAGGAAGAGCACATCCGGCTTGGGCAACTGGAAGACAGCGTCCTGCGGCTGGAGGCCTCTCTCGCCGAACTCCGATCCGAGGTTGAGGCGCTGGGTGACGCCTTCGTCATGACTGCCGCCAGCCTTGATGCCCAATCGCGTGGCACGTTTCTCGACACTCTGTCTCGGGCGGCGGAGGCACAGCGCGAGCTTGATAATGAGCGGACAGCACGGGCGATCGAGACACTCGTCGTGTCAGCCAGAGAAGCGACCTGAGGCCGACGACGGCCGAAATGGCCCTGTCGCCCGGAAGAAGGGTGCGGCCCCTCGCGAACCACACCCTTCCCTCCCACCAGATGCCGTAGCGCAAGCAGTTCCGACGCACTCGCAATTCCGCGTTGCTGCCGGAAACTGAGAAGCATTCGGCTAAGCGATCAATCCGCGTTTCCGCCGTAACCGCCCGCACGATCAAGAGAGATCGTAGTTCAGCCTGAACAATCCGATCAGCCGCCGGCGGCGCCCATTTCGGGAGGGCTGTCGGGCCTGAATGCGCCGAGGATGGCGGCGATCAGGAGAGCCAAGAGCGCCCTGAGGTGGGCGAGGATCTTGCGGAGGTTGTGGTCGCAGGCGCAGAGGACGGCGAAGAGCGCGTCGCCAGTGGTTCCCTTGAGCGGGCTGCGCGTCAGCCGGCCGTCGGTCTTCATGTGGCCGGTCGCCAATGAATGCGCCAATGATTCGAGCATCATTGGCGACGGCTCGATGGCGCTGCGGCGGCGCAGGAGCCTGGCCAGTGACGGCGTGATGCCCCTGCGGGTGCCGCTGATCAGCACGCGTGTGGTCTCGACGCCGTGCCCGCGGTAGCCGCGGTCGACGACAGCGAGAACGGGGCGGCGATCGGTCAGCACCTCGACCTGGTGCTGCTGCGCACCGCTATCGCCGGGGGCGGCTTCGGTCCCTCGGACGTCCCGTCAACGCGACGGCGGAACCCGTTAGCCCGACTGAACCGTTGAGGCGACGAGCGAGTCCCAGGCGGTTTCTGTTTCAACGTCCGGGGCCGTGTACGTGGGCGCAGCGACACGAGAAAGGAACTTGCAGTGGAAGGGATCTATTGCGGCCCGCCACCTGTTCCCCATGCCATTTGGGCGAGCTGGAACTTCGACCCGTATCTGCTCGGAGGCCTGCTGCTGCTCGCTGCAGTCGCAGGCCGTGACCGGACGGGCGCAGCAGCGGTTGGCGTTCTGGTCGTCGCCTTCGTCTCGCCACTCTGTGCGCTCTCGTCGGCGCTCTTTTCGGCCCGGGTCGTGCATCACCTGCTGCTGGTTGCCGTGGCGGCGCCGCTCTTCGCATGGTCGATGCCCGCGTGGCGGACGAGGAACCCGGGGCTGTCGTTCACCGTCTCGACGGCGGTCCTCTGGGTCTGGCACGTACCGTCGGCCTATGACCTGGCCCTGTCGCACATGGGTGTCTACTGGCTGATGCAGGTCTCGCTCGTTACGAGCGCGCTCTGGTATTGGCGCGACGTCTTCGCCGCCGATCGATCGCCCGTGGAGGCGCTGGCCCTCGTGGTCGCAGGGTTTACGCAGATGGGAATGCTGGGCGCGATCCTGACTTTCGCGCCCCAGCAGCTTTACGCCGCGCACGCAGTTGCGCCGCTGGCGTGGAGTTTGACGCCGCTCGCGGACCAGCAGCTCGGTGGGCTGCTCATGTGGGTGCCGGCCGGGCTGCCCTACGCGGTGGCGGCGGGCGCGGCGGCGCGGCGTGGCTGGTCGGACCTGAAGGGTCGGGGCGCGTGATCGACTGGCTCCGCGACACCATACCGATCTTCAAGGCCTTCCACATCGCGGCGCTCTGCATCTGGTGCGGCGGGTTGCTGGCGCTGCCGCTGATGCTGTCACGGCACGATCCGGCGGTGGCGCAGGACGACTATCGGCGCATCCGCCGCGCCACGCACCTGACATACACGACCTGCGTCACGCCCGCGGCGGTAGTCGCGGTGGTCGCGGGCACTTGGCTCATCTTCCTGCGCGAGGCGTTCGTGCCTTGGCTTTACGCCAAGCTCTTGTTCGTTGCGCTGCTGGTGGCCGCTCATGCCTGGATCGGTCACATCATGGTCGAGGTGGCCGAGACACCAGGGCGCGATACTCCGCCCCGGCCGCTCCTGCCCGTGGTCGCGATCCTCCTGCCGGTCCTCGCGATCCTCGTCCTGGTGCTCGGCAAGCCCGACCTCGACTGGATCGAGTTGCCCCAGTGGCTGCGCGAGCCCCACGGCGGTCACTTTCCCTTTGACGTACCGAGACGATAGTCGAAGACGAGTTTGCCGCCATGCCAGCCAGTGAACGACACCATCAGCACGCAGAGGCCCGACAGCAGGATGCCGTAGGGCAGCACCGCCGTCTCGTAGCCATAGAGCCTGTGGCCCCAGTTCGCCCCGAGCAGCGCGAGCAGCGTCACCGCGATGATGAAGTGCGTCCAGGCGGCGGCACGGGCGCGGATGCCGCTCACCAGCAGGATCTCGGCGGTGCCGGAGAAGCCGGCAAGCATGCCGAAGAGAAACCCCGTCCCTGCCGCCCAAATCCCGGCCCTCGCCCAGAAGATGTCGCCCGTCCACCAGTAGAGCAGGTCGGCGCCGAATACGCAGAAGGTCAGCGCGACCGGGAACGATACGCTCATCGCATGGATCGGGTGGCCAAGGATGGCAATCTGCGACTCGGTCTCGTCGTAGCCCGGCCGTTCCGAGATCGGGTCGATCAACTGCTCGTCCTCGCCCTGAAATCTCTCTTCGGCCATCGCCGGCGCCTCCGTTGCGGTCTAATTGCTGGAATAACGCCGCTCGTCCTTGCTGGTTGCGAGGGGGCGCTCTCCACTCTCGACCCGGCGGGGCCGGCGGCGCGGGCGATCGGCACGCTCTGGTGGGTGATGTTCGCCGGCGCGACGCTGATCTTGGCATTCGTCCTGGTGCTGTTGGCGCTGGCTTTCCGGCCCCGGTCCGTTCCCCCGGACGAGCGCGGGCAGACGCGCTTCTGGATCATCGGCCTCGGCCTCGGCTTCTCGATGACGATCCTGGCGGCACTGCTGGCCTACGGCTTGACTGTCGGCGAACGGCTGCTGCCGCGCGACTCGGCCGAGACGGTGGCCGTCCGGGCAGTCGCGGAGCGGTGGAGCTGGAGCTTCGGCTACGAGGAACTTCCCGGGCACGTCACCGAGAACGTGCTGCACATCCCGGCGGGCCGCCCCGTCGACGTGGCGATCACCAGCGTCGATGTCGTCCACAGCTTCTGGGTGCCGCGGCTTGCCGGCAAGCTCGACGCCATTCCCGGCCACGTCAACGTCCTGCGGATCGAGGCCGACGCGCCCGGCACCTACGATGGACTTACGGCCGAGTTTAACGGCGAGGGATACGAGGAGCACGAGTTTCTGGTGATCGCACACGACGAGGCGGACTGGCAGGCCTTCCTGCGTGGAGAGGCGCCGTGAGCGCGCTCCGCCGGCACCGCAGGCTGACGGCGATCTGGGCGTCCGAGCCCGGCTGGAAGGGCTGGTTCAGTACCGTCAACCATACCGACGTCGGCCGGATGTTCCTCGCCACGTCGTTCTTCTTCTTCCTCGTGGGCGGCATCCTCGCGATGCTGATCCGGGCGCAGCTCGCGACGCCGCACTCCGCCTTCGCCGGCCCCGAAGTCTACAACCAGCTCTTCACGATGCACGGGACCATCATGATGTTCCTGTTCGCGATCCCCACCTTCGAGGGGCTGGCGATCTACCTGCTGCCCAAGATGCTGGGGACGCGCGACCTCGCCTATCCGCGGCTCACAGCCTACGGCTACTGGTGCTACTTCTTCGGCGGCGGGATGCTGCTCTTCTCGCTGCTTGCCGGGATCGCTCCCGATGGCGGCTGGTTCATGTACCCGCCGTTGACCGGACCGATCTACTCGCCCGGCATCAACACCGACTTCTGGCTGATCGGGATCACCTTCGTTGAGATTTCGGCGATATGCGCCGCGGTCGAGTTCTGTGTCTCGATCCTGCGCTATCGCGCTCCCGGCATGTCGCTGGACAAGATGCCGATCTTCGCCTGGTACGCGCTCGTCACCTCGCTGATGATCCTGACGGGTTTTCCGCCGCTGATCCTCGGCTCCGTCCTGCTCGAGGTCGAACGGGCATTCGGCCTGCCGTTCTTCCAAGCCGAACTCGGCGGCGACAGTCTGCTCTGGCAGCACCTCTTCTGGCTCTTCGGCCACCCCGAGGTCTACATCATCTTCCTGCCCGCCGCGGGCGTGATATCGACCGTGATTCCGGTGATGTGCCGCACGACACTACTCGGCTACGGCTGGGTCGTCGCGGCGGCGGTGGCGCTGGCGTTCCTGAGCTTCGGGCTCTGGGTCCACCACATGTTCACCACCGGCATCCCGCACATGGGCCTGGCGTTCTTCTCCGCCGCCTCGACGCTGGTGGCGGTGCCGACGGGGGTGCAGGTCTTCGCCTGGATCGGCACGATGTGGAAGGGCCGGCCGGAGCTGCACCTGCCGATGCTGCACATCCTGGGGTTCTTCGTCACCTTCGTGATGGGCGGGCTGACCGGCGTGATGGTGGCGATCGTGCCCTTCGACTGGCAGGCGCACGACACCGCCTTCGTCACCGCGCACCTGCACTACGTACTCTTCGGCGGTTTCGTCTTCCCGATCCTCGCAGCGATCTACTACTGGCTGCCGCTCTTCACCGGGCGCACGCGGTTCTTCAAGCTGGGAGAGCTCGCATTCGGCCTGATCTTCGTGGGCTTCCACGGCACATTCCTGGCGATGCACTGGGTCGGATTGCTGGGGCAGCGGCGGCGCATCGAGACCTACGACGCCGAGGCGGGATGGACGACGATCAACCTTGTCTCCTCTGTGTCGAGCTTCGTCCTCGCCATCGGCCTCGCCATGGTCCTGCTCGACGTGCTGCTGCACTTCGTGGTCGCCGTCCGGGGTAGGCGTAATCCGTGGCACGCCGGCAGCCTCGAATGGGCAATGCCGGCGCCGCCGCCCGCCTACAACTTCGCGAGCCTGCCGGTGGTCGAGACGCGCGATCCGGTCTCGAGCGACCCCCACCTCGCCGTCCGGCTGGCGAGGGGTGAGGGCTGGCTCGCCGACCCCGCCCTCGACCGGCGCGAGACGCTGACGGTCGAGCCGAGCAGCGGAACCCCAGAGTACATGGTGATCTACCCCGGCAACACGCGCCTGCCGATCGTCTTCGCGGCAATTACAGGCCTCTTCTTCCTGTCGCTTCTCATCAAGGTCTACTGGCTGACCCCCATCGCCCTTGCCGGGATCGCGACAGTTGGCTGGCGGTGGGTCTGGAGCCTCGCGCAGCCCGTTGATCTCGGCCCGCAGGAGGCTGGCCGCGGCGAGCGGCTGCCGGTTTCGGGAGAGACGGACCGAGCTCCCGGCTGGTGGGGGTCGGCGTTCCTGCTGGCGGCCGACGCCACCTTCTTCGGCTCCCTCCTCTTCGGCTACGCCTTCCTCTGGACCGTCGCGCCGGGCTGGCCTCCGCCGGAGCTGCTGGAGCCATCGCTCCTGGAGCTGGGGGTGGGTCTGGCCGGAGCGCTCGTCGCTTCGATCGGCATGCGGATCGCCATCCGCGGCAACCGATCTCGTGGTACCGGCGTCGCGGGCCTCGCGGTCGCGCTGACCGGAACGGCGGCGGCCGCGCTGGCGGTGGCCTCGCTGATGATACGCGTCCCTGCGCCGGCGGGTCATGCCTACGACGCCACGCTCTTCGTGCTCGGCGGCTACGCGCTCTTTCACGCCGCGCTTGCGGGCCTTATGCAGACCTTCCTCATCGTGCGGGTGCGCCGCGGGTTCACCTCGCCGGCGCGCCGGGCGGAGTTCCCAATCGTCTGCCTCTGGGCGGACTACCTGGCGCTGGTCACAATCCTGGTGCTGGTCGTCGCGCACCTACCCGGCTGGCTGGCGTGACGGACGTCCTGCGCATCCTGGTAGCGCCGCTCGTCTGGCTCGCGGCGTTCAGTGGCGTCTACGGCCTGCACGGCGTCGGCTGCGCGTTCGGCTGGGCCGATGTCGAGCTCCTGTCGATCTCGCTCTTCCGGGTCGCTCTGCTCGCCGCTTGGGGCGCGGCGGTTCTCCTCCAGCTCAGCCTGATCCCGACGCTCGGTTCAAATCGCTTCGGCTCTGCCGCGCCCTTCGTCCGGCGGACCAGCGTCGCGCTGGCCTGGGTCGGGCTCGTCGCGACGCTCTGGACGTTGCTCCCCGTCGCCGTGATGTCCGCTTGCGACTGATCCGGCCCGCTTTCCCTCGCGGCTTCGTCTTCGGCGGCCGATCCGCTCACTCCTTCCTGATCTCGTGACCTCGGGAGGTCTCGGCCTGCGGCTCGCACCCGCCGCGGCCATCCGCGGCAATGAACGCGGCGCCGGAAGTTTGCGGTTGTCCTTTCTGAAGATGACCTAGAACCTCGAATGTGCCGAACAGCGAGGGACCATTCATGAAGAGCATCTTTTCAGCCGCCCTTCTGGGCGCGGCATTGGCGTTTAGCGCGGGTAGTGCCTCCGCTCAGGTCGTTGTCGGATCGAAGATCGACACCGAGGGCAACCTTCTCGGAAACATGATCAAGCTGGTGCTCGAGGATGCGGGCCTCGACGTCACCGACCGCGTCAGCCTCGGGGCGACGCCGATCGTGCGGCAGGCGATCACCAGCGGCGAGATCGACATCTATCCCGAATACACCGGCAATGCGGCCTTCTTCTTCGACGAGGCCGGCTCCGACGTCTGGCGCAACGCCGAGGAGGGGTATGCAGAGGCGAAACGGCTCGATGCCGAAGCCAACAACATCGTCTGGCTGACGCCTGCTCCGGCCAACAACACCTGGGCCATCGCGGTCCGTCAGGACGTCGCCGCGGAGCACGACCTCGACACCATGTCGGACCTCGGTGCGTACATCGCGGAGGGTGGCGAGATCAAGCTCGCGGCCTCGTCGGAGTTCGTGAACTCCGAGGCAGCCCTGCCGGCGTTTCAGGAGGCCTACGGGTTCGAGATGACGTCGGACCAGCTGCTGATTCTCTCGGGCGGGGACACGGCGGCGACGATCCGCGCCGCCGCCGAACAGACCGACGGCGCCAACGCGGCGATGGTCTACGGCACGGACGGCGCGATCTCGGAGGTCGGGCTCAAAGTGATGGAGGACGACAAGTCGGTGCAGCCGGTCTATGCGCCGACGCCCATCATCCGCGAGGAGGCGCTGGAGGCGAACCCGCAGATCGAGGAACTGTTGGCGCCGGTCTTCGAGAGCCTCGACCTTGAGACGCTGCAGCAGCTCAACGCACGGATCCAGCTCGGCGGCGAGAGCGCGCAGGCCGTCGCGCGAGACCATCTCCAGTCGCAGGGCTTCGTTCAGTAGGGTTCGGCGGATGAGCGCGGGCGCGGCGGCAGCGCCTTTCCGCGGCATCGAGGGCGCCGCCCTCGTCTTCGCCGTGCCGGCGGTGGCGGGACTGATGGCGCTGCCGTTCCTTACCGTGCGTCCGAACCGGATCGTAAGCGGTGACCCGCTCTATCTGTGGGAGGCGGCGGGCGGTTTAGCCGTGGCGGCGCTGCTCGCGGCGGCGCTGGTGCCGCTCATCAGCGGCCCGGCCTTGCGGGGCGGGCTGTCGGTCGCGGGAGTGGCGCTGGCGCTCTTCCTCGTCGGCCGCGAGGCGGACGCCAGACTTGCCGAGGCGGGCGATCTGGCACGAATTTCGCTCGGCGGCGGCTTCTGGCTGATGGTGGCGTCCTTCGCGCTCGCGGCAGCGGAGGGTCTTTCGCGGCTCGAGCCGCCGCCGCTCCTTCGGCTGGGACTGACGGCGCTCATGGCCGCCGCATTCGGAACGGCGCTCGTTAGCGGCTGGTTCGACGGGCTCTCCATCATGCAGGAGTACCGTGCGAACGCGGGCGCGTTCCGTTCCGCCTTCTGGGGGCACCTGCTGCTGGTCGGCGGCAGCCTCCTGCCCGCGCTTGCGATCGGCTTGCCGCTGGGTCGGGCCTGCTTCGCGTCGCCGCGCTGGCGGCGGGCCGCGATCCCCATCCTCAACATCCTGCAGACGACTCCCAGCATCGCGATGTTTGGGCTGCTCATGGTGCCGCTCGCGGCCCTCGTCGCGGCGGTGCCGGACCTGCGGCGGCTGGGCGTCGCCGGCGTGGGCGCGACGCCGGCGCTCATCGCGCTGACGCTCTACTCGCTGCTGCCGATCGTGACGAATACCGTTGCCGGATTCGCCGCCATCCCGGCGCAGAGCCGCGAGGCCGGGCGCGCCATGGGAATGACCCGGCGCGGCCTGCTGATTCAGGTCGAGTTGCCGCTGGCCGCGCCGATCATCCTGACCGGCGTGCGGATCGTGGTCGTGCAGAACATCGGGCTGGCGGCCATCGCGGCGCTGATCGGCGGCGGCGGGTTCGGCACGCTCATCTTCCGCGGCATGGGCCAGACGGCGATGGACCTCGTGCTGCTCGGCACGCTGCCCATCGTGGCGCTCGCCATCGTCGCGACGATCGTATTGGACGCCGTGATCGACCTGCTGAAGGGACGACGGAGATGATCGAGGTCGAGGGCCTGACGAAGCGCTTCGGCGCGACAACCGCGGTCGACGACGTGAGCTTTCGCGTGGAGGACGGAGAAGTGCTGGCGCTCGTCGGCACATCGGGCTGCGGCAAGTCCACCACGCTCAGGATGCTCAACCGGCTGATCGACCCGACGGAGGGGACGGTCCGTATTGACGGGCGCGACATCATGCAGGTTCCGCTCGAGGAGCTGCGCCTCGGGATCGGCTACGTCATCCAGGGGGTGGGGCTCTTCCCGCACTGGACGGTCGCGCGCAACATCGCCACCGTCCCCCGTCTGATGCGTTGGGACCGGGCGCGGATCGACGCGCGGGTGCGCGAGCTTCTGGAGCTCTTCCAGCTCGACCCGGCCGAGTTCGGCGACAAGTACCCCGCGCAGCTCTCCGGCGGTCAGCAGCAGAGGGTGGGTGTGGCGCGGGCGATGGCGGCCGAACCCTCGGTCCTCCTGATGGACGAGCCGTTCGGGGCGCTCGATCCGGTGACGCGGGCGCATCTGCAGGACGAGTTCGAGGCGATCCAGCGCCGACTCGGGACGACCGTGATCCTCGTCACGCACGACATGGATGAGGCGTTCAAGCTCGCCGACCGGATCGCCGTGATGGATACCGGAAGAATTCTGCAGATCGGCCGGTCCGAGCTCCTGCTCCGCGAGCCGCAGGAGGGCTTCGTGCGGCAGTTCGTGGGCCTCGACGATCGCGCGCTGCGCATCCTGTCGCTGCACGGGGTGGCGGAGATCGCGACGCCCCACAAGGTGGAAGGATGGGAGGTTCTGGACGGCGCCGTGGTGGATCAGGCGTCAGGCCGGAGGATCCTGCCGCTCGCGCCCTCGGATACGCTCCGCGAGGCGGCGTCGCGGATTATCTGGGAGGGTGCGGACAGCCTGCCGCTGGTGGAAGCGGGCATGCTCGTGGGTGCAGTGCGCGCCGAGGATGTCTGGCGCGTGGGGCGGCGCGCTTGAGGCGGGGCCGGGCGATCGGGCTGCTGATCGCCGCCGTGCTGTTCCTGGCGCTGGCGCTGCAGCCGCAGCTCTTCGCGCCGCTGCTCGCGCTTCTGAACGATCCGGGCCAGCAGATCATCTACGACCGCCAGCCGCTCGCGATGCTCGTGCTGTGGCATGTCGCGGTCGTTGCGGCGGCCGAGACCGCCGCCGTCATCACCGCCGTCGCGCTGGGCATCCTCGTGACCCGCAACCGAGGCGGCGACCTGATGACGCTGGCGCGGACGATCTCCAACCTCGGACAGACCTTCCCACCGATCGCCGTGCTCGCCGTGACGGTGCCGATCGTGGGCTTCGGGTTTGAGCCCACTTTCATCGCGCTCTACGCCTACGGCCTCCTGCCGGTCTTCGAAAATACGGTCGCCGGGCTGCGCGGCCTGCCACCCGCGACGCTGGAGGCCGCGCGCGGGATGGGTATGTCGAAGCCCGCGATCCTGCGGCAGGTCGAGCTGCCGCTCGCTGCGCCGGTCATCCTGGCGGGTATCCGCATCTCGACGATCATCAACATCGGCACGGCGACCATCGGCAGCACCGTCGGTGCCAAGGGTCTGGGCGAGGTCATCATCGCCGGCCTGCAGGCGGGCAATCAGGCGTTCATCGCGCAGGGCGCCATACTCGTGGCGCTGCTCGCCATCATCGTCGACGGGGCCTTCCGCCTTTTCGAGCGGTAGGACGCCGGCACCGGAACTCGCGCCACCCTGCGCTGTTCCCCTTCTTGGAGAACGAGGCGACGGAGGTCGCACGGCACTCGACGAGCAGATCAGGCACGACGCCCGGACCGACGGCAAGCGCGCCGTCCTCTACCGGATGGTGATGGAGGAGCATCTCTGCCCCTTCGGGCTCAAGTCGAAGGCTCTGCTCGAGCGCAAGGGCTTCACGGTCGACGACAATTGGCTCACGACGCGGGAAGAGACGGAGCGGTTCCAGAGTGAGCACGACGTGGACACGACTCCGCAGGCCTTCATCGGCGGCGAGCGAATCGGCGGCTACGAGGACCTTCGCAAGCACTTCGGCGAGGAACTCAAGGGTGAGGGCGAGACGAGCTTTCAGCCGGTCATCGCCATATTCGCGGTCTCTGCGCTCATGGCGCTCGCGGTCAGCAGGTACACCTTCGGCTCGCTGCTGACGCTCCGGGCGTTCGAGTGGTTCATCGCCTTCGCCATGACGCTGCTAGCGGTGCAGAAGCTGCAGGACGTCGAGAGCTTCTCGACGATGTTCCTGAATTACGACCTGCTTGCGCAGCGGTGGGTGCGGTACGGATACCTTTACCCGTTCGGCGAGGCGCTGGCGGGTATCCTGATGATCGCCGGGGTGCTGATCTGGATCGCCTCTCCGGTGGCGATCTTCATTGGCGCAGTCGGAGCCGTCTCTGTCTTCAAGGCCGTCTACGTCGACAAGCGCGAGTTGAAGTGTGCCTGCGTCGGCGGGTCCAGCAATGTGCGGCTGGGGTTCGTGTCGCTAACGGAGAACGTCATGATGCTCTTCATGGGCGTTTGGATGGCAGTCAAGGCCCTCGCCTAGAGGGCGCAGTGACCAAGTCACTGACGGAGCAAGAGAACTTCTCGGGACGACCTTACGCTTCGACTTGCCGCCCGAGGAAATGCTGCGCTGCAGCGAAAGAGGGTTGAAATGCTGCGACGCAGCATGCATATCAGTGTGGTCCGCCGCAAACGCACACACATGCCGGAGATGACCAGATGACCAACCCGCAAGACTTCACCGAACTCTTCGCAAAGCTGAACCCGGGCTTCGCCAACGGCCCTGCCGCCGACGTCTGGAAGACCTGGGCGACCTTCGGCGAGCGCTTCTCGAACATCGCGATCGAAGCCGCCTCGAAATCGAACGAGATTGCCAGCGCCTCGACCAACGAGACCATCGCCCGCCTGCGCGACGTGACCACGGTCCGTGACGAGCCCGCCGACTACGCCCAAGCCGTCGCCGCCTTCTCGCAGGCCCAGATCGAGCTGTCGCGCCGCACCGCCGAAGCGTTCGGCGGCGTCGTGAAGCAGGCCCAGACCGACACGGCCGAACTCTTCACCGCCACCGGCGAGCGCGTCGCGCAGAGCGTCGCCGCCAACACCGACGCGGCCGTCAGCAAGACCGCCGCGAAGGGCACGCGGGTGGCCAAGGCCGCGCGCTGATCGCACTACGCGTTCTTTGACGAGTGCAGAGAGGCGGACCTTCGGGTCCGCCTCTTTTCGTTGGACGTTCGCGCCGACACACCATCGGACTCGCAGTAGAGAAAACCACCAGCGACTGCGACCTGCTGGCGGCCAGTGATCGCGACGGCTACCGTCGGCCGATGATGATCCGCTCCGCAATCCTGGTGCTCTCGCTGCTGCCCGCGATCGCCTTGCCCGCCCTCGCACAGGAAGAGACGGCGCCGCCCCAGCCGCCCATCGCGATCGAGGACGTGCGGCCCGACGCCGCCATTGCCGCACGGCTGCGTCAGATCCTGCAGGCGCTCGACCGCGACGGGATCGCGGCGGAGGTCGAGGCCGGCGTCGTCACCCTGACGGGTGAGGTGGCGGACCCCTCCATCAGCGAGGAGGTGGGCGCCATCGCCGCGCGCCTTGAGGGCGTGGTTGCCGTCCGAAACGACCTGATCGAGACAAGCGCGCTGGCCGAGCAGCTGGATCCTGCTGTCGGCCGGTTCCAGACGCGGGTCGCGCAGGTGATCGCGCGCCTTCCCCTGCTGCTGCTCGCCGGAGCGATCTTCGCGGCCGTCGTGGCCTTGGGCTGGCTCGCGGCGCGGGCGCGGCTGTGGGACCGGCTCGCGCCCAACGCCTTCATCGCCGGCATCTACCGTCAGGCGGTGCGGATCGTCTTCGCTCTCGCGGGTCTCGTCATGGCGCTCGACCTCGCGGGAGCGACGGCGCTCCTCGGCACGATCCTGGGCGCGGCCGGCATCGTCGGCCTCGCCATCGGCTTTGCGGTGCGCGACACGGTCGAGAACTTCGTCGCCTCGGTCATGCTGAGCTTGCGCCAGCCGTTCAGGCCGAACGACCTGGTGGAGATCGAGGGCGACTCGGGGCGCGTCATCCGCCTGACCTCGCGCGCGACGATACTGCTGTCGCTCGACGGCAACCACATCCGCATCCCGAACGCGACCGTCTTCAAGAGCCGGCTCGTCAACTACACGCGGAATCCCGAGCGCCGCTTTGTCTTCGACATCGGGATCGATCCCGAGGCGGACCTGGAGGGCACACGCTTGCTGGTGCAGCGGGCGCTGGGCGAGATGCCCTTCGTGCTGGCCCGGCCCGAGGCGCTCGTATGGATCGAGAACCTCAACGAGTCAGGCGCAATCCTGCGCGTGACGGGCTGGATCGACCAGGAGGCGACCGGCTTCGCCACCGCCCGGAGCGACGCGATTCGGCTGGTCAAGGCGGCGATCGAGGCCGCCGGCGTCTCGATCCCCGACACCACGTATCGCATCCGCCTTGAAGGCGTGGGCGCGCCCATGGAGGCGCCCGCACCGGCGCCGCGCCAGCGCCCGGCCATTGAGGCGCCGCCGCAGGCCTTCCAGCAGTCCGAGGAGAAGGCGCTCATCGCGCTGGTCTCGGCCGAGCGCCGGGACGAAGAGGACCTGCTCAGACGCGACGCGCCGCAGGAATAGCGGGACGACCGCGTCAGAACGCGCCAGTCCCCAGGAAGCCGTCTTCGGGGAAGGTGTCGTAGACCCGCTTGCCGACCAGGTCCTTCAGCGTCTCGGTCGTGCCGCCACCGAGGGTGCCGTAGCGGGCGCCGCGGTAGAAGTGCGAGACGGGGTACTCGTCGGTGAAGCCATAGCCGCCATGGACCTGAAGCGCGGTATTCGTGACCCGCAGCGCCATCTCGTTGCAATGCATCTTGGCGATCGCGGCAAGGTAGGGGTCTGGAAACGGATCGGCGGTGGCACAGGCGCGGTAGAGGATCGAGCGGGCGACCTCGATCTCGCGGTACATCTCGGCCAGCATCCAGCGCATCCCCTGCTTCGTGCCGATCGGGCGCCCGAACGCTTCGCGGTCGCGGGCGTAGCGTACGGCCTCACCGAACGCCCCCTCGGCAAGCCCGAGCGAAATCGCCGGGTTCATGCAGCGCTGCGTGTTGAAGGCGCTGAGCAGCTTGCGGAACCCGTCTTCGCGGATGATCAGCTGCTCGAGCGGCATCTCGCAGTCGGTGAACTGGATCTCGGCCAGGTTCTCGCCGCCCATCGTATGATAGCGGCCCGTGACCTCGAAGCCCGGCGCGTCGCGGTTGACGAGGACGCAGCCGATCCCCTCGCGCCCCGGCTGGCCATCGATCCGGGTGAAGACCACGAACCACTCCGCCTCGTCCGCGCGGCTGATGAGCGTCTTGGTGCCGTTCATCACCAGCCGGTCGTTCATCACGCGGGTATTCGTCCTGTAGTTCGCGACGTCGGTCCCGGCATGCGGCTCGGTCATGCAGATGGCGAGGATGACGTCGCCGGTGCAGACGCCGGGCAGGATGCTCTGGCGGATCTCTTCCGGGGCGTAGCGGGCGATGATGCGGTTCTGCACGCCCATCATGCCGAGCGCGGCCATCGCGGTCACGTAGCAAACCTTGGCGATCTCCTCGAGCACGATGGCGCAGTCGAGCACCGGCAGGCCGAGGCCGCCGTACTCCTCCGGCACCGCCATTCCCAGCACGCCCAGATCGGCCAGATCCTTGACGTTCTCCCACGGGAACGTGCCGTCCTGATATCGCGGCACCCGCGCGCGGAACTTGTCGTTCGCAAGCTGGCGAACGCTCTCTGCCATGGCGCGCTGTTCGTCGGTGAGCTCGAGCTTCATGTATCTTCCCCTTCGCGGCTGGCGCCGGTGCATCCGCCGGCGTACAAGCGTATCCATAAACCCGGCGCGCGGCGAGGGCGATGCACTCCGGCTTCAGCAACGCGCATCGCGATCGCAGCGGCCGCCGGGCTGCACAAGGTTCGAGACGCGGCAATAACCGGAGGGAGACGATGGATCATCTGGGCAGGGAGGCGGCGCCGCTGCCGCTGGCTGGCGTGACGGTGATCGACCTGTCGCACATCTATAACGGTCCCTACGCCACGCTCCTGCTGGCACTGGCCGGCGCGGAGGTGATCAAGGTCGAGCCGAAGGGCGGCGAGCATCTCAGGAGCCGCGGCAACGCCGGACCCGCGGCGATGGCCTATGCGATGCTGAACTCGAACAAGGAGAGCATGACGCTGGACCTCAAGAGCACGCGGGGCAAGGCGATCCTGCTCGACCTCGTGACGCGCGCGGACGTCGTGGTCGAGAATTTCTCGCCAGGCACCACCGACCGGCTCGGCATTGGTCCCGCCGTCCTGCGGGAGATCAATCCGAGGCTGATCTACGGCTCGAGCTCGGGCTACGGCAAGGACGGGCCCTACCGGAGCTATCCGGCCATGGACCTGGTGATGCAGGCGATGACCGGCGTCATCAGCATCACCGGCCATCCCGACCAGCCGCCGGTCAAGGCGGGGCCGGCGCTCTGCGACTTCAGTGCCGGCGTCCACCTCTACGCGGCCATCGTCACGGCGCTCTACGAGCGCGAGCGGACGGGTCATGGCCGCGTGGTGGAGGTGTCGATGCAGGACGCGACCTACGCGACGATGACCTCGAACCTCGGGATGCTGATGGCGATGGGGGACGCGGCGCCGTCGCGCACCGGCAACCGCCACGGCGGCCTCGGCATCTCGCCCTACAACAGCTATCGCGCGTCGGACGGCTTCGTGGTGCTGAACGCGCCCGGCGACGCGGACTTCCGCGCGATGCTGCGCGTGATCGGTCGCGAGGATCTCGAGGACGATCCGCGCTTCGTCAGCCGAACCTCGCGGGTTGAGAACATGGCGGCGGTGGACGAGCTGCTGGAGGGCTGGACCGCAGGGCGCCCGCGGGACGAGATCGCCCGCCTGATGCTTGTCGCGGGCGTGCCCTGCGCTCCGGTGCGTGAGCTCGCCGAGGTGATCGAGGATGAGAACATGCACGCCCGCGGCAGCCTGCAGCGCGTCGACCACCCCGAGCTCGGCCGGATCGTCCTGCCGCACAGCCCGCTCCGCTTCGAGGGCAGTCCGCTGAAGCCGCTGGACCCGAGCCACCCGGTCGGCGCCGACACGGCCGCCATCCTGGGGCGGCGGCTCGGCTACAGCGAGGACGAGGTCGACGCGCTGCGGCAGGAGGGGGTGGTGTGACCGTTCCCTTCGACTTTCCCGCCCATGGATATCGCCCGCACGAGGACGAGGGCTTCCTCGGCCATGTCGGACCGATCTGGGAAAAGGTGGAGAACGGGGACCTGACGCTGGCTTTCCAGGCGGAGGGAAAGCACGCGAACCTGCTCGGAGTCGTGCAGGGTGGCATGCTCATGACCATGGCCGACCGTCTCCTCGGCTTGTTCGGCCGGATGCACAACGAGCACCGGCCCCAGGCGACAGTGCAGCTCGACGTGCACTTCCTGGGCTCGGTGAAGATGGGCGACGTGGTGATCGGCCGGCCCCGGCTGGTGCGTAACACGCGCACGCTCTTCTTCCTGGAGGGCACGCTCTATGTCGACGAGACGGAGGTGCTGTCCGCGCGCGGCGTCTGGAAGAAGCTCGGCACCTGACCACGGCGCCCCTGCCCGTGGAACCCGCTGCGCTCGGCGCGGCTTGTTCATCGGGTGCAGCGTGACGAGGGCCCGGTGCCGCACATCTCCGGCTACATCACCGTCGTGCAGGAGAGCCGCTTCCGGCTCTCGACACTGGACGGGCGGTCAATCCTCTTCCTGCTCGACCGCCGCGCGTCGATAGAGCCGCAGGACCTTCCTGCGCTACTCTCGCCTCGGCGCGTGCGGGTGGATTTCGCGGAGGCACCGAAGCGCAAGGCTCTCGCGGCGCTCGACGTCCGGGCGGAGGCGGCGGCGTGACGGCGGGGCGCACCCGCGGACGCGCCCGCCACTTCCTGCGGAACTGGTCGCTGCCGAAGCAGATGCGCGGCGCGGACCATCGCACCGACGCCGCGCGAAGCGATGTGTCGGACCGCCTGCGCCCGCGCCTCGACCAGGCCGATGACGTCGGCGTCAGCGTCTGCCCCTACTGCGCCGTCGGCTGCTCGACGCTGATGTACGCCAAGGAGGGCCGGCTGATCCACGTCGAGGGCAACCCCGAGAGCCCGATCAACGAAGGCACCCTCTGCCCCAAGGGCGCGACGCTCTTCAGCCTGCACGCGAGCCCGACGCGGCTGACCAAGGTGAAGTACCGGGCGCCATACTCCACCCAATGGCAGGAGGTGCCGCTCGACTGGGCGATGGAGCGCATCGCGCAGCGGGTGAAGCAGACGCGCGACGAGACCTTCGTCGAGGCGCTGCCGGACGGAACCAAGGTGAACCACACGCTGGGGATCGCCTCGCTCGGCGGCGCGACGCTGGACAACGAGGAGAACTACCTCATCAAGAAGGTGCTGGGCGCCGGCCTCGGCATGGTCTTCATCGAGAACCAGGCGCGGGTCTGCCACTCGAACTCCGTGCCCGGCCTCGGCGCATCGTTCGGGCGGGGGGCGGCGACGATGGCGCAGTGGGACCTCGCCAACTCGGACTGCGTGCTGATCATGGGCTCGAACATGGCCGAGGCGCATCCGATCGCCTTCCGCTTCGTGATGCAGGCCAAGGAGCGCGGCGCCAAGGTCATCCACGTCGACCCGCGCTTCACCCGCACCTCGGCGCTGGCCGACATCCATGCCTCCATCCGCACCGGCACCGATATCGCCTTCCTCGGCGGCGTGATCCGGCACCTCCTCGAGAACGACCTCTGGTGGCGCGACTGGGCGCTGCCCTACACCAACCTCGCCACCATCATCGACGAGCGGTTCCAGAGCCCGTCCGAGCGCGAGGACGGCCGGTTCTCCGGCTGGAACGACAAGAAGAACGCCTTCGACTACGACAGCTGGCAGTACGAGGGGATGGTCGTGCCCTCGGCCCTCTCCGAGCACTACCTCAACACCGCCGAGTCCTTCTCGGAGATGACGACCCGGCTGACCGACGCGCCTCCCAAGCAGGACCCGACGCTGCAGCACCCGATGTGCGTCTACCAAATCCTGCGCCGGCACTACGCGCCCTACACGCCGGAGATGGTCGAGGAGGTCACGGGCTGCCCCAAGGACCTGTTCCTGAAGATCGCCGACACCATTGCCGACGCCTCGGGACCGGAGAGGACCGGCGCCATCGCCTATGCGGTCGGCTGGAACCACCACACGGTCGGCGTGCAGATGATCCGCTCGGCGGGCCTGGTGCAGTCGCTCCTCGGCAACGTCGGCCGGCCTGGAGCCGGGATCATCGCGCTCCGCGGCCACTGCTCGATCCAGGGCTCGACCGACATCCCGACGCTCTACAACATGCTGCCCTCCTACCTGCCGCAGCCCAACGCCTTCAAGCCGCAGGCCAGGCATTACGACCAGTTCCTCGACGACGAGACGATGCCGACCGGCTGGTGGAACAACTTCCCGAAGTACATGACCAGCCTGCTGCGCGCCTATTACGGCGACGCGGTCGGCCCGCATAACGAGTGGGGCTACCAGTGGCTGCCGAAGATCGTCGGCGACCACAGCCAGCTCGCGCTCACGCTGGCGATGAACGACGGCGTCGTGAAGGGCCTGTTCCTCATGGGCCAGAACGTCGTCATGGGCGGGTCCAACAGCCAGATGATCCAGCGCGGCCTCGCCAAGCTCGACTGGCTGGTGGTGCGCGACACCGACATGGTCGAGGCGGCAAACTTCTGGGAGAAGGGCCACCCCGTCCGCAACGGCGAGATCCGTCCCGAGGAGATCGGGACGGAGGTCTTCCTGATGCCCGCCGAGCTCGCCGGCGAAAAGGGCGGCACCTTCACCAACACCCACCGCCTGGTGCAGTGGCACGACAAGGTGGTCGACGGCCCCGGCGACAGCCGCTCCGAGCTCTGGTTCACCTACCACCTCGCCCGGCGGATGAAGGCGCTCTACGAGGGCAGCGACCGCGAGCGCGACCGGCCGATCCAGGCGCTGACGCTGGACTACGACGTGGTGAACGCCCGCGGCGACATCGACGGCGAGGACGTGCTGAAGGAGATCAGCGGCTACACCTGGCCGGAGAAGCGGCAGCTCGGCGGGTTCAAGGAGCTGAAGGACGACGGCTCCACCGCCTGCGGCTCGTGGCTCTACTCGGGCTGCTATCCCGGCTTCAACAAGACCCGCGAGCGCAAGGCCGACGGGCCGGACGGCCCCGGCAGCCATCTCGGCTGGGCCTTCGCTTGGCCCGACAACCGCCGCAACCTCTACAACCGCGCCTCCGCCGACCCGGAGGGGCGGCCCTGGTCGGAGCGGAAGCGCCTCGTCTGGTGGGACGAGGCGAAGGGCGAATGGCAGGGCACCGACGCCATCGACTTCGAGCCCGAGAAGCGCCCCGACTACCGGCCGAACTGGGAGGAGGGCGCGACCGGCATGGACGCGATCAGCGGCGCCGAGCCCTTCATCATGATGCCGGACGGCCGCGCCGCGATCTACTCTCCCTCGGGCCTCAAGGACGGGCCGCTGCCGACGCACTACGAGCCGGTGGAGAGCCCGGGGCGCAACCCGCTCTACGCCCAGCGGCAGAGCCCTGTTGCCAAGATGTTCGCCCGCGACGACAACCCGCTGCACGACTCCCCGGACCCGCGCTTCCCGCACGTCCTCACCACCTACCGCCTGACCGAGCATCATTGCGGCGGCACCCCCACCCGCGGCGTCCCCCACACCGCCGAGCTGCAGCCCGAGGGCTTCGCCGAACTGCCGCCGGAGCTCGCGGCCGAGCTCGGGGTCGAGACGCTGGACTGGATCGTCATTTCGACCGCCCGCGGCGCCATCGAGACCCGCGCGATGGTGACGGAGCGGCTGCGCCCGCTGCGCTTCGACGGCCGCTGGATCTACCAGGTCGGCATGCCCTGGCACTTCGGCTGGGAGGGGGAGGCCACGGGCGACATCGCCAACGTGCTGACCGCCGCCGTCGGCGACCCCAACACCTCGATGCACGAGAACAAGTCGCTCACCTGCGCGGTCCGCGCCGGCCGCCTGCACCGGAGGATCGCCGCCGAATGAGCTTCGACCTGCCGCACGAGGCCCGCAAGACGGCCGGCACCGAGATCGAGCCCGGCCGCGCCTACGGCTTCTTCACCGACACCTCCGTCTGCATCGGCTGCAAGGCCTGCGAGGTCGCCTGCAAGGAGTGGAACCAGCTGCCGGCCGAAGAGGACGGCCTCTCCGGCCTCAGCTACGACAACACCGTCGACCTCTCCGCCACCACCTGGCGCCACGTCGCCTTCATCGAGCAGATGGACCACCGCCCCGACGGCGAGACGCCGGAGTTCCAGAGCCGCTGGCTCATGTCGTCCGACGTCTGCAAGCACTGCGACCCCGCCCCCTGCCTCGAGGCCTGCCCGACCGGCGCCATCTTCCGCACCGAGTTCGACACGGTCGTGGTGCAGCAGGACATCTGCAACGGCTGCGGCTACTGCGTCCCCGCCTGCCCCTTCGGCGTCGTCGACCTCGACGACGTGGACGGCAAGGCGCACAAGTGCACCATGTGCTACGACCGCCTGAAGGGCGGGATGGCGCCCGCCTGCTCCAAGGTCTGCCCCACCGACTCGATCCAGTTCGGCCCGCTCGACGAGCTGATCCCCCGCGCCGAGGACCGCGTGGCGGAGCTGCACGAGCGCGGCACCACCGACGCCTACCTCTACGGCGCGCCCGGCCACCCCGGCGCGACCGGCGGCATCGAGAAGCTGAACGCCTTCTTCCTCCTCCTCGACCGCCCGGAGGTCTACAACTTCCCCGCCGCGCCGACCCGCCCGGCCAACCGCATCGCCCCCGCCCTCGGCACCGGCCTCGCCGCCTTCGCCGGCCTCGCCCTCGTCGCCGCGACCCTGCTCGGACCCCGCCGATGACCGTGCCTTCCTTGCTCCCGAAATATCCCCGCCGGAGGCACGGCCCGCAGGGCCGTCTCGACCTCTCCGACGCCTGGCACGGCCAGAGCTATTATGGCCAGCCTGCGCTCAAGAACCCGCAATGGGACTGGAAGGTCAGCGGCTACATCGCGGTCGCCGGGGCGGCCGGAGCGGCGCAGGCGCTGTCGTTTCTCGGTTCCCTCCGCGACCGAGAAGTGTTTCGCGGCGCCCGCCGCAACGCCAACCTCATCGGCCTAGCCGGTGCGGCCGCGGGCTCCGCGCTGCTGATCGCCGACCTCAAGACCCCGAAGCGATTCTACAACATGCTCCGCATCCTGCGACCGACCTCGCCCATGTCGCTCGGCACCTACATCCTGGGCGCCTTCGGCGTCACGACTGCCGTCTCGGCCTTGGGTGATCTTGCCCCAATGCGCCGTCGGCCGGCGCTCCGGCGTGTGGCTGACGTGGCGCAGGCCGGCGCGGCACTCAGCGGAGCGGGGGCGGCAACCTACACCGCCGCGCTGATGTCCGCCACATCCAACCCCTACTGGGCTGCGGCGCCGCGTGGGCTCGGCGCCCAGTTCGCCACCTCCGCCGTCGCCGCCGGCGCGGCCGCCCTGGCGCTGGGCGAGCGAGCCGGTGGCCGCAGCGGGAGCGCGCGGCGCCTCGAGGACGTCGCGGCGTGTGCTGCCGCCAGCCATGTCGTGGCGAGCCTCGCAGCGTCCGCGGGCCGTCGCGCGTCCGGTGTCGGTCCGGGTCCGGGCGAAGGCGGTCAGCCATCCGGATCGACCAAGGCGGTCGTCATGGGCGCGCTGCCGCTCGCCGCCTATGCCATGGGCCGCGCCAGTCGCAGTCCCCCGCTTGCCGTGAGTGCATCGCTGGCGCTCATCGCCGGCAGTTTCCTCCTCCGGCATCACATGCTCGAGCAGGGCAAGCGGGCGGCGCGACGGCCCGCGACAGGCTTCCGCTTCGCGCAGCCTCACAATCTGCCGCGGCGGCGGCGCCTTGACCGGAGCGGCTGATGGATGCGGATCTGGCAAGCCTCGCCCGTGAGGCAGTCGCGCGGCTGGAGCACGTGCTCGCGCGTGGTTCGGACGTGACGCATCGGGATGCCCGCGCCGCGACCTTGTCGGTGATCGACGTACGCGACCGCGTCCTCTCATATCACCGCGATGGCAGAGCGACGGACGGCTGTCTCGACCGCGCCAACTCCATGCTCAGCATGGCCTACGGTGCGGAGTTCCCGCTGAGCGGACTGCACCGGCGACGCTTCGAGCAGGTGCGGGACGGGATGCGCGCCCTGATTGACGAATAGCGGTCGCTCAGTTTGTGCGGCCGAGGGGGTTTACGGGGCCGCCGCCCTCGTCCTCATCGGCGCCGCTGCCGAAGCGCCCGTCCTCGGAATAGACATCCTCGCCCGCGGGAATCGATCGAGCGCTCTCGCTGATGTTCGCGTTGTCGCGCCGATCGTCCATCTGCACGTCGAGCGGGACATCCGTCAGCTCCAGCAGCCACGCCTCGACCTGGTCGCCGGCGTCGGCGCGCGAGGTGTCGGAGATCCGTGCCACATAGTCGGTGAACCGCCCACGATCGCCATCGATCTCGATCAGGTCCGCCTCGTCCGCATCCGGCCAGCGATCCTCGATCGCCGGAAAGAACGAGGGCCAGTTCCGCGCAAGCGCTTGCCACTCCATGCTGTCCTCCAGGTGGTGTTCGGGGGACCAATGCCGGCTGCGCGCGCAGGTTCCTTGTCGTGACCCGCCGGCAGATCAGCCGGCCGTGAGGACGAGGTCCGCCGACGTACGCGAGCGGAGCACGAGCCGAGCGTTGCGCATGTCGTTTTCTTCGGCCCGGCGTCGCGCGGCGTCTGGCGCCAGCCCGTGATCGAGCCACCGCTGCACCAGGCGCTGGAGCAGGACGGCCTCGGACACGTCGAGGAATATCGACAGGTCCCACACCTCCGACAGCGTCCGCCAAGGCTCGGCATCGAAGCAAAGGTAGTTGCCCTCGAAGACCACCACCTCGTGCCGCGGCTCGACGACCACGCGACCCGCCACGGCGATATCGCGCGCCCGGTCGAAGGCGGGCAGCACGACCTCCGCCTCGGTACGGATGCGCCGGACCGACGCGGCGAAACCGTCCGCGTCGAAGGTCTCGGGTGCGCCCTTGCGCGCGAGGAGGCCGCGGCGCTCGAGCACGATATTGTCGAGGTGAAAGCCATCCATCGGCACGAGGATGGCGCGCTCGCCCAGCCGATCCACCAGTCGTTCGGCCAGAGTCGACTTGCCTGACGCCGGTGGCCCGGCAACGGCGACGAGCGTGCGGCCCGCTGTCCGGTCGAGTGCACCGATGCGGCGTACGATCTCGTCCAGATGATCCATGGCGGGCTGGGGCTCAGGCCGCACGGATCGAGGTTCCGGCGACAGCCGTCTCGGGCGATCTGAAAAACCTGCGGCGCATCGCGACTCCAGCGTCCCTGCCTCGCTGCATCGGCGTCACCATAATCGACACGCGGACGAATCGCGAGGCGTCAGCGCTCGGCGGCGCCCTCAGTCTGCTCGGCAGAACGCGCCCAGAGGTTGATCGCCTCCTCGTCCGCGTAACGGTCGATTTCCGCCAGCTCCGTGTCCGTGAACTCCAGGTTCCGGATCGCGCCGACACAATCGACGATCTGCTCCGGACGCGAGGCGCCGATCAAGGCGCTGGTCATGCCGCCGTCGCGCAGCACCCAGGCAATCGCCATCTGCGCCAGCGTCTGGCCCCGCGCCTGCGCAACTTCATTCAGCTTGCGGATGTTGGCGATGGCGCGCTCGCTCAGCATCTCCTGCCGGAGCGAGCCGCGTGTCCTGGCCCGGCTATCTTCCGGCACGCCGTCGAGGTATTTCGAGGTCAGCATCCCCTGCGCCAGCGGCGTGAAGGCGATCGAGCCGACGCCGAGTTCGGCCAGCGTCTGCTTCAGCCCGTCCCGCTCCAACCAGCGGTTCAGCATGTTGTAGCTCGGCTGGTGGATCAGGCAGGGCGTGCCGAGGTCGCGCAGGATCGCCACGGCCTCGCGCGTGCGCGCGGAATTGTAGCTGCTGATCCCCGCATAAAGCGCACGTCCCGAGCGCACGATGTGGTCGAGCGCGCCCATCGTCTCCTCGAGCGGGGTCTCGGGGTCGAAGCGGTGCGAGTAGAAGATATCGACATAGTCGAGGCCGAGCCGCTTCAGCGACTGATCACACGAAGCGATCAGGTACTTGCGGCTGCCCCATTCGCCATAAGGCCCCGGCCACATGTCGTAGCCGGCCTTCGACGAGACGATCAGCTCGTCGCGATAACCCGCGAGGTCGGTCCTCAGGATCTCGCCGAATGCCTCCTCTGCGCTGCCGCGCGGGGGGCCGTAGTTGTTGGCGAGGTCGAAGTGGGTGATGCCGTGATCAAAGGCGGTGCGGACGATCGCCTGCTTGCGCTCGTGCGCCGTGTCAGCGCCGAAATTGTACCACAGGCCGAGCGAGATCGCCGGGAGCTTCAGCCCCGAATTGCCGCAACGGCGGTAGACCATCCGCTTGTAGCGATCGGGATCGGGTTCGTAGCGCATCTGTCCTCTCTCGCCTGGGCGGCCGCCTCAGCGCGTCGAGACGCTTAGGCGGTCCGAAGCGCTGCGCCCGGCGCGACGGCAAAGATGGACCTCGGGCTCGGGCGTCTCGAGAATGTCGAAGCCCGCGCTGCGCAGCATCGCCTGCGTACACGCCGCATTGGGAACCCACCAGTTCGTCGGGTCGCCTGCATAGCGGTGTTCCACGAAATGCATCTTGGGATAATCCGGCGCGTCGAAGTGGCCGACTTTGTCGAAGTCATAGTCCTCCGCGACCGGCGCGACGCTATCGGGGCCGCGCTGCATCGTCTGGAACAGCATCAGGTCGTCCGCGACGTGGTCGTGGATCAGGTCCAGCGCAAGCAACGGGTGGCGGAGGTGGTAGAGCACGCCCATGAAGATCACGAGGTCGAAACGCTCCCCGAGCTGGCCCACGTCGTAGACGGTCATCTGCCGGAACTCAATCTCGGTCCCGGTCCGTTCGGCGACGAATCGCGCCTGCCGCAGGTAGTGCGGGTCGGGCTCAAGCGCGACGACGCGGCCGGCCCCGCGCCGCTTCATCTCTAGCGAGTAGAAGCCGGCGTTGCAGCCGATGTCGAGCACGCTCGCCCCGTTGAGGTCGTCAGGCAGGACATGGCGGAACCCCTCCCACTTGAAGGCGGGATAGTCGCCGAGAAAGTGGTCGGGCGCGGTCGCGACGCCGCCGATGTCGAGGTTGTGGAACCACGGCCCCAGCTCGCGGATCTGCTCCTTGAGTCGAGGGTCCGCCATCACTTGCCCGCCGTGGCGGCCATGCGCTGCTCGGGCGCAGGATCATGCGGGTGCGAAGCGACCTCGGTTGACCGGAACCACTCGATCGTCTCGCGCAGACCGTCCCGCAGCGAAACCGTGGGCTCCCATCCCAGCAGCTCGCGCGCGAGCGAGATGTCAGGGCAACGGCGGCGGGGGTCGTCGGTCGGCAGGGCCTCGTGGCGCACCGCATTTCGTGCTCCGACGAGGTCGGCCACAATTCGGGCGAACTCCAGGACGCGGTGCTCGTCCGGGTTGCCGAGGTTCACCGGCCCCTCGTGCGGCAGCCGCGCCTCCATCAGCGCCATCAGGCCGCGCACGAGGTCGGAGACGTAGCAGAATGAGCGCGTCTGTTCGCCAGTGCCGTAGATCGTCATCGGCTTCCCAGAGAGCGCCTGCACGATGAAGTTCGACACGATGCGGCCGTCGTCCGGCTGCATCCGCGGCCCGTAGGTGTTGAAGATGCGCGCGACGCGCACGTCTACGCGTCCGAGCCGCAGGAAGTCGAAGCAGAGCGCCTCGGCCGCGCGCTTGCCCTCGTCGTAGCAGGCGCGCGGGCCGGTGCAATTGACATGACCGGAATAGCTCTCGGACTGCGGATGCTGTTCCGGGTCGCCGTAGACCTCGCTGGTCGAGGCCTGCAGGTAGCGCGCCCCGCGCGCTTCGGCGAGGCGCAGGAGGTTGAGGCTGCCGACGACGCTGGTCGTCATCGTGTGGATCGGATCCGCCTGGTAGCGCGGCGGCGAGGCGGCGCAGGCCAGGTTGTAGACCCGGTCGACGCGACCGCGGAGGCCCAGCGGCTCGCAGACATCCGCCTCGAAGAGCCGGAAGTCCGGCGATGATTCGAGGCTACGGATGTTGCGCCGCGAGCTGCTGACGAAGCTGTCGACGCAGATGACCTGATGTCCCGACGCGATCAGCGCCTCGCAGAGGTGCGAGCCGAGAAAGCCCGCGCCTCCGGCCACGACCGAAACGTACGGCGCACCGTTGCCGTTCGAGATGACCGTGCCATTCTGCATCCTAGCCATTCATCTTCCTTCCGCTCGTCTGCCGCCGGGGACGGCTTCTGCCGCGTGCCGGTGTTCCGTGTTCGTCGCGCCGACCTTCAGGAGGTCGAGCAACTCGCGCGCGCGGGCGTGGCCGGTGTGATGCTCCAGCACGCGCTCTCGCGCTGCCTGGGACATCGCGTGCCGCGCCGCCTCCGGGGTCCGGGTCAGCGCCGCGACCACGTCTTCGGGCCCATGTGCGAGGGCGAGCGCCTCGCCGTCGGGCAGGAGCGAGTCGAGCCCCTCCCACCAGTCGCTGACGATCGGTGTGCCGCAGGCCGCTGCCTCGAAGAGCCGCACGCTCGGCGACCATCCGGCGGCGATCATGTCCGCGCGCGTCACGTTGAGCGTGAAGCGCTGCCGGCAATAGAAGGCGGCATGCTCCTCGGGCGGCACGTGATCCAGCCGCTCCACGTTTTCCGGCCAGTCGATGTCGCCCGGATATTGCGGCCCCGCCACGACGAAGCTGAGGTCGGGCAGGCGACGTGCCGGCTCGATCAGGAGCCGCTCCAGCGTCGGCTGCCGGTCGGGGCTGTAGGTGCCGAGGTAGCCAAGATCCCAGCGCATCTCGCCGCCTGTCGGGCGGTATCGCGTCTCGTCGACCGAGCAGTAGAGTGCGGCGGCGCGGCGCGCGCCGAACGCGCGCTCGAGCCGGTCGAGAATCGGTCCGCCGGTGAAGGAGAGGTAGACGTCGAAGCCCGGGATCTGCCGCCGTGCCAGATACTCCTCGTCGCCCCTCCCGAGCTTCGCCAGCGTGACCGGCGTGTCGATGTCGTAGAATGCGCTGCGCCGGGCCAGGCGCTGGACGAGGTCGATCACCGCCGGACCATCCGGCACATAGGAGCCAACGATGACGGCATCGGCGGCCGCAATGTCGCTACCGTGGTCGCGCTCGAGTTCCTCAAGGTCGCCGTAGTAGGCGAGGCGACAGAACTCGGGCGCCGCAAGATCGCGGTGCGCCGCGTACCACGGCACGTCGCGCTCCAGGAAAAGCACCTCGACCCCGAGGCGATCGAGCCCGCGCAGGAGGGCGCGGTAGGTGGTCGCGTGGCCGTTGCCCCACGACGAGGACAGCGACAGGCCGAGGATGACGAGCCGGGTCATACCATCGCCTCCCGTCGGGCGCGGAGGTCGCGGAAGACGGCCGCCGCCTGCTCGGCGCGGCGGGCGTAGGTGTGGTCGCGCAGCACGCGCTGGCGCGCCCGCTCGCCGATCCCGGCCGCGCGCTCGCGCGTGAGACCTCTCATGATCTCCACCACGTCGTCGCCGTCACGTGCGACAAGCACCTCTTCCCCCTCGTCGAGGAACTGCCCGAGCCCGGTCCAGGCGTCGGTGATGAGGCAGGCGGCCGCGCCCGCCGCCTCGAAGATACGGGTGGGAGGGGAGAAGCCGGTCTCGGCCATGCTGGCACGGTTGACATTCAGCACCGCCTTGGCGCTGGAATTGAACGCGTTGTGGCTGATGGTTGGAACGTGGCCGATATAGCTGACGTTGCCCGGCATGGGCTTGTCCTGCCAGCCCGACCCGCCGAGCAGGAAATGCGCGCCGGGCAGCCGCAAGGCCGGTTCGAAAAAGAAGCGCTCGACCCGCTCTTCGCGGTCCGGCAGGCGGTTGCCGAGGAAGTTGAGATCGGCGGCGAACTCCGGCTCGGGCGGCACCGGGTGGTGCGTCGCGGGGTCGAGCGCGTTGTAGATCGGCACGCAGGCACGCGCGCCGAGGGCAATGTAGGCGTCCACCACAGGCGCGCCGCCCCCGTAGGTCATCACCGCGTCGAGGTCCGGCAGCGCCCGTCGCAGCGGGTGCGCCGCGTCGCCCCGCATCTCCGCCAGGGTCGCGGGCGCGTCGACATCCCAGAAGATGCGCGTGGCGCCGGGGCGCGCCGCCGCCATCACCGCATCAAGCAGCGCCTCATCCTCGAAGCCCACGCCGCTCGTCTTTACGACGATGTCGGCATCGGCGGCGCGTGCGGCCGCGGCGTGCAGCGCGGCCATCGTGCCGTCGTAGACGACGACCTCGCACCAGTCGGGCGGCTCGATGTCGCGGTTCTTCTGCCGGTCGTAGACGTCGGGTTCGTAGAAGGTGATCCGGTGCCCTTGTTCGGCCAGCGCCTGCAGCAGACCGCGGTAATAGGTCGCCGCACCGTTCCAGTAGGAGGAGAGAAGGCTGGAGCCGTAGAACGCGATTCTCATGCCGTCGCCTCCGCGATGGCCAGCGCCTCGCGCACATGCGCGGTCCCGTGCCGCGCGAGGATCTCCAGCAACTCATCGACACGGTGGCGGCAGGTGTGCCGCGCGCGGATCGTCTCGAGACCTGATGCCGCCAGCGCGGCGGCGAGATCTCGATCCTGCAGCACGTCCCGGAGGCGGCGCGTCATCTCCTCGCCGTCCCGTGCCACGAGATAGTCGCGCCCCTCGCGGAACAGACCCTCGCTGTCGCTCCACGGTGCCGAGATCAGCGGGATGCCGCAGGCCATCGCCTCGAAGGGCCGGATCGTGGGGATGCCCGGCAGAGAGCGCACATAGGGCCGCCGCGGGATGTGCACAGTGACGCGGTGGCGGGCAAAGGCGGCGGGAACGTCGGCATTGGCGATCCAGCCGCCGTAGGCGAGCCGTGTTCCGGCCAGCGCGTCGAGCGCCTCGGGCGGGTATCTCACACCGCGCACGGCGCCGGTGAGGTCGAGCTTTCGGGCGGGATCGATCAGGAACGCACCGATCTCGCCGCTGCGCTCGCCGTCGCCCCAGTTGCCGATCCAGATGAGGTCGCCCGTGCGCTCCGCCTTGGGATCGGGCCGGAATAACCGGTCGTCTGCAGCCTCGTGCCAGGTGAAGACGCGTTCGCCCCAGCCCGAGGCGAGGTAGCGCTGCCGCAGCGTCTCGCCGAAGGCCAGAATCCCGTCGTAGTCCTGCAGCATCAGGTCTGCGATCGAACGCTCGGCCGACACAGCCCGGTGATGGGTGTCGTGGAAGAGTAGGGTGAAGCGGCTGCCGCTCCGCCGCGCCCGGCCCAGCCGCTCGACCAGCCCAGGGTCGGTCCATTCGTGCACGACGACGACGTCCGACTCGCTCGCTGCCGCCTCATGGTCGAAGGCGTCGTCGTAGGTCTCCGACCGCAGCCCGGGAAAGTTGTGTCGGAAGCGAGACAGCGCAGCATCGCCCTGGTCGGCGACGAGGTTGCGGCGGCTCCATCCGTCCTCCGGCTCAAGCGCGCGCGCCTCATGGCCGCGCGCGATGAGGTCGCGCATCACGCCGCGCAGGAAGTGCGCGTTGCCGTGGTTCCAGTCGGAGACGAGGGAATGGGTGTAGAAGAGGAACTTCATGTGGCTCACATGCTGACCGCAAGAGGGTGTATGGCGCCGGCCGCGGCATAGGCGTCCAGCACCTGCGCCACCTGCAGGTCCGGTCGGAACCGCGCGGCGCGTTCGAGGGCGCGGCGGGACAGGTCCGCGCGCAGAGCGCCGTCGGTCGCCACGCGCGAGACCGCGGCGGCGAAGGCTTGGGCGTCGCGAGGCGGCGCGAGGACCGCGGCCTCCGACCAGAGTTCGCGGTAGGTCGGTATGTCGGAGAGGATCAGGGCCGCCCCGCGGCTCGCCGCTTCCAGCGCGACCAGGCCGAATGGCTCGTAGAGCGACGGCGAGACCAGTATCGCCGCCTCCGCCAGAAGCCGCGTCGCCTCCGCGTGCGGCACCTCGCCGAGCGTCTCGACGTGCGGCATTCGGACCCGCTGGCCCTGGCCCTCTTCGATCGCTCCCGCCGCGACGACAGGCCACTCGACCCGCCGAGCCACCTCGTTGAGCAGGGCCGCGTTCTTGCCCTCGTCCCACCACCGCGCGGCGGCCATGACGAAAGGCCGCTTTTCGGCCGGCGCCGCGGGTGACGTAGCGTTGTGAACGACGCGGAGCCGGCCGATCCGTCCGTAAATGCGCGTGAGCGCCTCGCCGTGGCTCCGGCTCGGAACGAGCACGGCATCGGCGGCAGCGAGGCCCCTGCGCTCGCGCTCTCGGTGCCATTGCCACGCTTCCGGAAGGGAGGTGCCCTTCACGGCCTCCCACCAGGTGGCGAGGCAGGAATGGGAGGCCACCACCAATCCCGTCCCTTCGGGCAAAAGGGGACGCAGTTGCGCCGCATGGGACGGCAGGTTCAGGTGGACAAGGTCGACCTGCCGCTCACGCGCCAGCCGGGCGAGCGCCTCGGGCACCGCCGCAAGCGCCTGCTCATCCTCCGCCATCCAGTCGAGCGGCTGGTCCAGCCAAACCAGCGTCGTCCGTTGGATCGCCGCCACCTCGGCCCGCTGCGCGTCGGACGGCGCCGGGCCCAGCCCCGCCAGCACGACCTCGCTTCCGTGTGCCGAGAGTGCCCGAGCGAGGTCTACGGCATGGCGCCAGACTCCGCCGACGGCGTCGAGCGTCATCAGCATCCGGCGCGGCGCCGTCATGCCAGTGACCTCGCATCCTCCCGCGTGATGCGGCGCCGCGGCTCCAGCCATTTCGCGAGGTCGCGTATGCCGTCGCGCCAGGCGACCTGCGGTGACCAGCCGGTGGCTTCCCTCAGCCGCCGCGTGTCGGCGACGAAGTAGAGCTGATCCCCGGCGCGCCAGTCGCCGTGGGCAACATGGGGCTCATGCCCGAGGATGCGACCAATCTCGCGCAGCACCATCTGCAGGCTGACCGCGTTGTGCGTCCCGCCGCCGAGATTGAAGGCGCGCCCATTCACTGACCCGATCTTGTCGAGCACCGCGCGGTAGGCGGCCACCGCGTCACGCACGTGCAGCACGTCGCGCACCTGCTTCCCGTTGCCGAAGACGTCGATCCGCCGTCCGTGCATCGCGCTGATGAGGAAGTGGGCGACCCAGCCTTGATCCTCGGTTCCGAACTGCCGTGGGCCGTAGACGCAACTCATGCGGAGCACAGCCGCCGGGACGCGGTAGGACTTGGCGTAATCCAGCACATACTGGTCGGCGACGCCCTTCGAGCAGCCGTAGGGTGTGCAGAAGTCCAGCGGCCGGCGTTCATCGACTCCGTGCGCGCGCAGCGCCTTGTCCTCGGGGATGTAGCGGTCGTCCATCTCGATCATGGCGAGATCATCCAGCGCGCCGTAGACCTTGTTCGTGCTCGACAGGATCACCGGAACCCGCCGGTTGAGGGCACGCACGACCTCCAGCACGTTGAGCGTGCCGCGGGCGTTGGTTTCGAAGTCGTCCACCGGGTCGGCAAGGCTGGTCGTCACCGCTGTCTGCGCCGCTAGGTGGAATACGGCGCTGGCGTCCGACAGGGCAGGGGCCAGCGCGTGCCGGTCGCGTATGTCGACCAGCGCGGGATGCACCCGTGTTCCGTGCCGCTCGATCAGCCATTCGAGGTTTTCCTCGACGCCTGGCCGCCGCAGCGCGTCCGCCACGACAACCTCGTGCCCGTCCGACAGGAGGGCATCGGCAAGATTTGAACCAATGAAGCCTGCGCCGCCGGTGATCGCGACGGGATGGGTCCGCTGTCCCAGCGCCGGCGCGGCGACGGTGGCAAGCCCGCGGAGCTTGGCGATGCCACCGTCCGCGAGGAGGCGCCCCAGCAGCTTTGGCCGGCCAGAGGACTCTACCGCTCCGAGGTGATAGTGCCTCGGGTCGAACCAGAAACCTTCCTGAACCGCCACGTCATGGGGCACGTCGCGCCAGCTATACCAGTAGAGGCGGTCCGCAGGCGCATCGAGCGCCGCGAGGAAGTGGCGCACCTGCTCCACCTCGTCGTTGCGCCAGGTGGAATAGCCCGCCTCGGTGATCCAGATCTCCGTCTCGGGCTTGTAGCGATCGAGGATCTCGCGCATCTCCGCGATATGGGGACCCCAGCCGCTCCACGAGCCCTCGTCGCTCTCCCACGTGCCGGGAAAGCCGTGCAGCCCCACCGCGTCCATGACGTCGAGTAGCCCGCGCTCGCCCATCAGGTTGAGCCAGTAGGGGTCGAACGGGCTCGGCCCGCCCAGGACGGTGCGCCAGCCGCGTTCGCGCGCCCAGTGCGCCGCCGCGCCCACCATCTCGCAGAAGGCGTAGTATTCAGTGTCCGCCCGCCAGTCCCAGTCGAGCAGGTTGTTCGGCTCGTTCCAGAGCTCGACCTCGCGAAAATGCTCGCCGTAGCGCGTCAGCACGATGTCGATGAAGTCGGCGTAGTCCTGGAGGCGTCGCGGCGCGCCGCTGGTGCGGCCGTTCCGCGACAGCGAGGGCGGCGTGTAATGCACGCATGGCAGAAGCTGCAGGTCCCGCCCGACCTTGGGCAGCAGCCAGTCGTACCAGTCCTGACCTCCGGCGGCATGGAACTCGGCCCACGACAGGTGGGTGCGCAGGTAGGTCGTCCCGGAGGCGACGAGGCCCTCCAGAACCTGCTCGGTGCGCTCGTACTCGCCCGGACGGAACCAGTCGACGAAACCGAATGCGGGCTCCTTGGCGGGAGCGCTTTTCATGAAACGAGGCCCCGCGCCTCGAGGTGGCGCCGCATGTCGGCGCTACGGTCGGTCGCGCCCTCGCCGGCGACCCAGTCGGCCAGCTCGCCCAGCGTGTCCTGCAGTCGGAAGCGCGGCTCGAAATAAAGCAGATCTCGCGCCTTGCCGATGTCTGCGTAGCAGTTGCGGATGTCGCCGGCGCGGGCCTTGTTCATGATCTCGGGCTCGATCCCCAGGTCCATCGCCGCGGCCAGCAGACGGGCCACCTCGGCGATGCTGTAGGCGTTGCCGCTTCCCACGTTGATGACCTCGCCGGCCGCGCGTGGCCGCTCGAGCGCGAGGCGAAAGGCAAGGGCGACATCGCGGACATGCACGAAGTCCCGACGCTGCGCACCATCCTCGAAAATCAGCGGCGGCTGTCCGTTAGCGAGGCGCGAGGCGAAATTCGCGAGGACGCCGGTATAGGGGTTGGAGAGCGCCTGACCTGGCCCGAAGACGTTAAAGAGGCGCAGCGCAGCGGCGTTCATCCCATAGGCCTCGCCCACCAGCAGGCACGCTCGCTCCTGTGCGAACTTGTTGAGCGCGTAGATGGAGGCGAGGTCGACCGGCTTGGTCTCATCCGTCGGAACAGGCGTCAGGCGCGCATCTTCCGGACCGACCGGGTCCCAGAGCCCGAGCTTGACCTGCGCCGCCTTGCGCCGGGCATTGCCGACGCGGGTGCCGTCCGCCGTCTCGTAGAGGCCCTCGCCATAGACGCTCATGGACGAGGCGACGACGAGCGTCTCGACCGGATTGTCGATCAGCGCCTGCAGCAGGTTGGCGGTGCCAAGCTCATTGACGCCGACATATCGCTCGATCTCGTACATGCTCTGGCCGACACCGACCTCGGCCGCCAGATGGATGACGGCGTCGACGCCACGCACCGCCTTTGCGACGGCATCGGCATCGCGAATGTCAGCATGGATGAAGTCGACCTCGCCGCCGTCCTTGCGCGCGCCTGGCCCGTGGACCTGTTCGATCAGGGCGTCGAGAACGCGGACGTCATAGCCGTTTTCCCGAAGTTCCCTGATGACATAGCGGCCGATGAACCCATAGCCGCCCGTCACGAGCACCGTCTTCATCCCCACCCCTCTCGCACACAATTATCGCTTCCGCATCCGAGCGTTGCGGTTGGAGCAACAACGATGATGCTCCTGAATGGTTCCTGCTCCAGCCATTTCCCCCGGGCGCGGCCCGGAACGGCGACACGTCCAGCGCGTTCGAGTGAAAATCGCGATCAGGAGGAAACGATGTCCGAAGCAGTGACCACGACCGACCATGACCAGATCCGCAAATGGACGGAGGCGCGCGGCGGCTATCCGGCCCACGTCAAGGGCACCGGGGAGGGCGGGATCCTCAGGATCGAGTTTGACGAGTCCGACGAGGACCTGGAGAAGATCGAGTGGGACCGCTTCTTCGATCTGTTCGAGGAGAACAAGCTCGCCTTCCTCTATCAGGAGGAGACGAAGGGCGGCGGCACCAGCCGGTTCAACAAGTTCGTTTCCCGCGACTGACCGCGTCCGCATAGATCGCGTCGATGGCGTGGGCCACGTCGATCAGGCGCTCCGCCTCCGCGTCGTGGCCCTCGCCTGCTGCCAGCCGCCGCGCCCAGTCGGCGGCCGCACGCCCGCCCCAATCGTCCGGCGGCGTGCAAAGCGTCTCGACTGCGGTGCCGCGGTAGCGCGCCGTCTTGAAATCGTAGAACGACCCGCCGACGTTGCCGAGGCGGACGCCACCCGCAGTGCCGTGGAAGGCTGCCGATATCTCGGCATCGCGGCCGATGGGCAGGTTCCACGAGCAGGCGAGCCGCACGACGCACCCGCCACGAAGGCGGAGCGTGGCGACCGCATAGTCCTCGACCTGTGCCGCCGGATCAGCCAGCGGCGCGCCCTGCGCCATCAGGTCCGACTGCACGTCCTCGACGGCCGGAAAGTCGAGCAGCCAGAGCGCGAGGTCGACGAGGTGGATTCCGAGGTCCATGACGCAACCGCCGCCGGAAAGGCGCGGGTCTCGGAACCACGGCTTGTCCGGCCCATAGGCGTTGTGGAAGACGAGATCGGCAGCATAGACGCGCCCGATCTCGCCGCCGCGGACGATCTCGGCGATCCGGCGCATGCCGTCCGTGAAACGGTAGGAGAAATCGACGCCCAGCAGGCGGTCCCGGTGGCGCGCCAGGTCGACCGCGGCGCGCGTCTCGTCCTCCGTCCGGCCGAGCGGCTTTTGACAGAATACGGCGGCGCCGGAGTGCAGCGCCTGCAGCGTCTGGTCCGCATGCAGGGCGCTCGGCGTCGCGATGACCACGCCGTCGACGCCGAGGTCCAGCACCTCGTCGAGTGACGCCAGCACGTGTGCGTCGGGCGCGAGCGCCTGCGCCGCGCTCGCCGCCTCCGGGTCCGCATCCACGATCGCGACGGCCTCGACGGCGCCCGTGGCGAGCATCGCTTCCATCCGGTGCCGGCCGATCCAGCCGACGCCGACGAAGCCCAGCCGCGGACGCGTGCTCACAGCGCCACCCAGGCCTTGAGAAAGCCGTCGGGCCGGTCGCGCGTATCGTTCAGCGCATCGCCCAGCCTCTCCAGCGGATAGCGCCGCATCGGCAGCGCGCTCAGGTCGAGCCGGCCGGCCCTGACCGCCTCCACCGCCCGCCGCACGCCATCGACATAGATCGCCGGGTCCCGCTCGTGCGCGTTCACCACGTCGAGCCCGCGCCAGTTCCAGAGCTGCATGTTCACCTGCCGCGTTTCCTGGTGATAGCCGGCGATGACGAGGCGCCCGCGCTCGCGTGTGATCTCGCCGGCGAGATCGAGCGGCCACTGCAGGCCGGTCGCCTCGATGACCCGGTCGCAGAAGTCGCCGCCTGTCAGATCGCGCACCCGCTCGATGATCTGCCAGTGATCGTCGAGCGCGAGCGTCTCGACCGCGCCCATCTCGCCAGCGATCCGCAGCGCCGAGGGCCGGCGCGTGATCGCGATGACCCGCGCACCGGCCTCGGCGGCGAGCCGGGTGAGCAGGGCGCCGAGAAAGCCCACTCCGACGACCGCCACCGTCTGGCCCGCGCGGATGTCGCTCCGCGCGAAGACGTTCATCGCGCAGCCGAGTGGCTCGCCGGGGAACGGCATGGTGCCGAGTTCGTCGGTCAGCGGCACCACGGCACCGGCGGCGGCGATGTCGTATTCGGCGTAGGCATTGTAGCTGAGCGCCGCCACGGGCTCGCCGACAGCAAGCCCGCTTACGCCCTCGCCGAGCGCGTCGATGACGCCCCATCCCTCGTGTCCCAGCGCGCCGGGGGCGGTGGGAAACTCCATCCAGTCCGGCCCCGCCCAAGGCCCGAGGTTCGAGGCGCAGACGCCACAGCCATTCAGACGCACCCGCACCTGGCCGGGGTTCGGCTGCGGGACCGGCACCGTCCGAACCTCCACCTCGCCCGGACCCGTCACCACGGCGGCCCGCATTGTGGCGCTGGCGTCGCTCATCGTCCCTCCGCTCCTCCTTTATCCGCGGCGGATGTGACGCATGGCGCGCCGAATGGCCAGACCCGCTTGCCGTGTCGGTGGACATTCGATGCCGGGGCGGTCTCAAATGCGCTGCGGACCCGCCGGGGAGGGCACATGGCCAGCAGCAGGACCGACGTGATCAGGGATCTCTACGAAGGGCATTCGGAGCGCAGCCACCGGTTCCGCTACGCGCTGATCGCCTTCGACGTCCTGACGATCGTGTTCGTCGTCGCCACGTCCTTTACGCCAAGAGGGCCGGTCCTCCTGGTCCTCGACATCCTGTTCGGTCTCGTGATCCTTGCCGACCTCGTCGCGCGCTTCGCCATCGACAGGCGAAAAGGGCGATTCCTGCTGCATCCGGTGACGCTTGCCGACCTTGCGGCCACGGTGTCGTTCCTCGCCCCGATGCTGGGCGAGGGGGTGGGCTTCCTGCGTGTCCTCCGCACGCTGAGGCTGCTGCACAGCTACGCATTGCTGTCGCGCCTCAGGCGTGACTTCGGATTCTTCCGCCGCATGGAGGAGGTGTTTCTGGCAACGGTCAACCTCCTCGTCTTCCTCTTCGTGATGACCGGAATGATCTATGCGACGCAGCACCAGACAAACCCGGACATCGCGAACTATGCCGACGCGCTCTACTTCACGGTCACGACGCTGACCACGACCGGGTTCGGCGACATCACCTTGGACGGAACTGGCGGGCGTCTCCTGTCGGTCGCGGTGATGATCTTTGGCGTCACGCTCTTCCTGCGGCTGGCGCAGGTTCTTTTTCGCCCGAGCAAGGTGCGGCACGAATGCCCCCGCTGCGGTCTGATGGTGCATGACATCGACGCCGTTCACTGCAAGCATTGCGGCGTGACGCTGCACATCGAGACGGATGGCGTCTTCTAGGCGCGGCGGGTGAAACCTTGCGGCGCCGACGCGGGTTCCTGCGCCACGCCGGCATGCGGAACGGGCGCAACGGGACTGAGGGGAGCATCGGGTGAGCACAGGACTTCTTGCGCTGCTGGACGACGTGGCGGGCCTGGCCAAGGTGGCCGCTGCCTCGGTGGACGACGTTGCCGGACAGGCGGCCAGGGCGGGCGTGAAGTCGGCGGGCGTGCTGATCGACGACGCGGCCGTTGCGCCGCGCTACGTCGTGGGCTTCGCCGCCGCCCGCGAACTGCCCATTGTTCGCAAGATCGCGGTCGGCTCGCTCAAGAACAAGATCTTTTTCCTGCTGCCCGCGGCGCTGGCGCTGAGCGTGCTTGCGCCCTGGGCGATCACGCCGCTGCTCATGCTGGGGGGCGCGTACCTCAGCTATGAGGGTACCGAGAAGATCTATGAGGCACTCTTCCCGCACGAGGCGCACGAGCATGAGGCCAAGGTCGTGCCGAAGCCGGCCGACCCTTCGGTGCTGGAGGACCGGAAGGTCGCGGGCGCCATCAAGACCGACTTCATCCTTTCGGCCGAGATCATGGCGATCACGCTCTCCGCGATTCCGGAGGGCGGATTCTGGAGCCGTGCGGCCGTCCTGGCGATTGTCGGCGTCGGGGTCACCTTCGTCGTCTACGGCGCGGTCGCGCTGATCGTGAAGGCCGACGACATCGGCGTCGCGATGGCCGCCAGCCGCGCAAAAAATCTGCTGGGCCGGATCTCCCGCGGGATCGGACGCGGCCTCGTCGTGGGCATGCCCCACTTCCTCAAGCTGTTGGCCGCGGTCGGAACGGCAGCGATGGTCTGGGTCGGCGGCGGCATCGTCGTCCACGGTCTGGAGGAGTTCGGAGTGGACGGCATCGAGCACGTCCTGCACGATGCATCGGAATGGGTGGCGCACCGCGCGCCGGTGGTCCCCGGTTTCGTCGGCTGGCTGGTGACGGCGGCAGGCTCGGGCGTGGTGGGGCTGATCCTCGGCGCGTTGCTGATCCCGGTCGTCGGGCGCATCGTCGCGCCGCTCTGGAACCGCCTGTCGCCGGCGAGGGCGTCGGGCGGCGCGCACTGAGTTCGCGTCAGCTCGGGCTCATCCCGCGCAGGCGCTCGGACCGGCGGCGCAGCACCTCGACTGTGGCGAGCAAGAGGATCGACACCGCCACGAGGATCGTCGCGACGGCTAGGATCGTCGGACTGATCTGCTCGCGCAGGCCGATGAACATCTGCCAGGGCAGCGTCTTCTGCCCCGCCGAGCCGACGAAGAGCACGATCACCACCTCGTCGAACGAGGTGATGAAGGCGAAGAGGCCGCCCGAGATCACGCCCGGCAGGATCAGCGGCATCTGCACCTTGAAGAAGGTCCGCACCGGGTCCGCCCCCAGCGACGCCGCCGCGCGTGTCAGCGAGCGGTCGAACCCGACCAGTGTCGCCGTCACCGTGATGATGACGAAGGGGATGCCCAGCGCCGCATGCGCCAGCACCACGCCGAGGTAGGTGCCCTGCAGGCCGACCCGGCTGTAGAAGAAGTACATTCCCGCTGCCGAGATGATGAGCGGCACGATCATCGGCGAGATCAGGATCGCCATGATCGCCCGCCGCCCTGGCACGTGCGGCTGGCTGAGCCCAATGGCGGCGAGGGTGCCGAAGGTCACCGCGAGGAGCGTCGCCGCCGGCGCGATCAGTACCGAGTTTCTGAGCGCCTGCTGCCAGTCGGAGTTGGTGAAGAAGTCGCGGTAGTGCTCGAGCGAATAGCCTTCGGGGTCGAGGCGCAGCATCTCGGGCGTGAAGGTGAAGAAGTCCTGTTCGTTGAAGCTGAGCGGAATGATGACGAGGATCGGCGCGATCAGGAAGAAGAAGATCAGTCCGCAGATAACGCGGAAGGCGTAGTGCCAGATCCGTTGGCCGGTCGAGGCGTATGGCGGCAGCGCGCTCATCCGCCGAGCTTCACGTTGTCGATGCCGACCATGCGGTCGTAGGCCCAGTAGAGGATCAGCACCGCGAAGAGCAGGATCGACCCCAGCGCGGCCGCCAGCCCCCAGTTCAGCGACGACGAGATGTGATAGGCGATCCGGTTCGAGATGAACACGCCAGACGTGCCGCCCACCAGCTCCGGCGTGATGTAGTAGCCGATGGCGAGGATGAAGACGAGGATCGAGCCTGCGCCGATGCCGGGCACCGACTGGGGAAAGTAGACGCGCCAGAAGGCGGTCCAGTCGGTGGCGCCCAGCGACTTTGCCGCGCGCAGGTACGATGGCGGGATCGTCTTCATCACCGAATAGAGCGGCAGAATCATGAACGGCAGCAGGATGTGGGTCATCGCGATGATCGTGCCGGTCTGGTTGTTGATGAGCGTGAGGCGCTTGTCGTCGGCGATGAGGCCGATCCAGACCAGCGTGTCGTTGATGACGCCCTGCTGCTGCAGCAGCACCTTCCACGCGGACGTCCGAACGAGGAGCGACGTCCAGAACGGAAGCAGGACGAGGATCATCAGGAGGTTGGCGCGGCCCGAGGGCAGGTTCGCCAGGAGCCACGCCACCGGATAGCCGAGCAGCAGACAAGTGCCGGTAATTGCGAGCGACATCACGAGCGTGCGCAGGAAGAGCGTGACGTAGATACGCTGGGTCTCGGGCCGCAGCTCGACGCCGTCTGGCGTCTGCTGCATGTCGACGGCGTTGAGGAAGTAACCGGGCGTGTAGGGGGGCGAGAAGGTCTTGATCGTTGCCCAGACGTCGGGGTCGAGCCAGTCCTCGTCGATCTCCTCGAACTGCTGGACGAGCGGCACCGTCTCCATCGCCGGCGCCGCCTCGGCGGCCGCCGCGAGCAGGTCGGCGTGCGGGCCCGACCAGTCACCGAGCGGCGGGTCGGCGGCGAGATCGCGATGGAGCGCGAGGTAGATCGGGCTCCACGGATCCTCCTCGGCCGGATCATCCCCATCCTCGAATTGCGTGATCCGTGCGAAGCCGCCGTAGACGCTCGCGGTCTCGGGCAGGATGGTATCGGCCTCGTCCCGCAGCTTGAATGCGGGCAGGCCCTCCGGCTCGCCGCCGTCGGCATAGTGTGCCGCGCGCGCCTCGAGCCAGTCCGGCGGGGCCATGAGCTCGGCCCAGACCATCGGGTTCTCCCACGCGGGGTCGAGCGTCACGAACTGCTCCCCCAGCGCCTCGCCCGCGTCGCCCGTGCCGCGGCCCGACTTGCGGAAGAGCGACGAGATGCCGGGCGCCTCGTAATTCAGCCGCGAGCCGAGGCGTGTGTGGACCTTCAGCTCCGCCGCTTCGGTCAGATCGTAGGCCATGGCGGCGAAGGCGTCTTCGGGCGGCAGGTCCTGCCCGTCCCAGTCCGCTAGCGCGCGGGTCGTGCGGGGCAGGGTGTCGGAGACGATCTGATTTTCGACCGAGCGGAACAGCATGTCGGCGATCGGCGCGATGAAGGTCACGAGAATGAAGAGGAGGAGCGGCGCGATCAGCATCAGCGCCCGCAGCTTCTCGCGGCGCAGGGCGCGGGCGAGGCTGCGCTTGAGGGGCGTTCCGTCGGCGGCGAGCATCGGCTCGCGCCGGCTGTCGGCGACTCGGAGCGCGTCGTCGGGCGTCGGGCCGCGCCGGGCGGTCGTGGCGTCGGTGACGTCTGTCATGCGCCTTCCTCGAGGCGTGCGCGTCGCAGGATCTCCTCGTCACCGACTTCCTCGACCTGGGTGGCGATCCACCAGAGATTGCCCGCGACGTCCTCGACTCCGCCGTCTCGCGCGCCGTGGAAGCGGCCCCCCGGCTCCTGGACCGGGCGGGCGCCTGCGGCGACCGCAGCGGCGAAGGTGGCGTCGACGTCGGGCACGTGGACGTAGAGAAAGCCCGGGCGGGTCATGCCGGCAGGCGCGTCGCCAATCAGGATCGTGCTGTCGCCGATGGCGAGCTCCGCGTTCCAGAGCCTGCCGTCGGAGCGGTGAAGAGGCGCATGCAGCAGCCGAGCCCGAAACACGTCCTCCGCGAAGCGGACGACGCGCATCGCGTCCGGCACGACAATGAACGTCGAGACGCGCGCGCGCCCCTCCGCCATCCAGTCGGGCCGCTCGCCGCCCATCAATGGCCCTCGACCACCACGATGCGGCTCTCGGCGTTGGCGCGGCGGATCTCTGCGACCTCCTGGTACTCGGCTGAGTTCCAGCAGGCGAGGGCGGCTTCGTGGTCCGGGAATTCGATCACCACGAAACGGTCGAGCACGTCGCCCTCGCGCTCGGCCACGTCGCCGCCGCGCACGAGAAAGCGCCCGCCGAACCCCTCGATGATCGCGGTGTCGCGCTCGACGTACTCGCGGTAGGCGTCGGGATTCGTCACGGTGATGTTGGCGATCCAGTAGCCCTTGGGCATCGTCATCTCCCTAGAGGTGATGGCGGGGCAGTGCAGGCCCCGCCATGCTGCGTCAGTTGGCCAGCCAAGCCTGGAAGCGCGTCTCCAGGTCGTCCTGGTTGTCAGCCCACCAGATGAAGTCGTTCACCAGGTAGTTGCCCATGTTCTCGGGGTTTGTGGGCATGTGCGGCCCCATCTCGATCCCGAGCTCGGCGTGGGTCGACACGAGCGGCTGCGATGAGGCGCGGGCCGGGCCGTAGGCGATGTACTTGGCCTGATCGCCGAGGCGCTGGGTGTCGGTGGCCCAGCGGACGAAGTGCTTCACCCGGTTCAGCCGCTCCTCCGGCAGGTCCGCCGGGATCACCCAGCCGTCATAGTCGAACACTTGCCAGTCCCACAGCATGTCGACCGGCTGGTCCTGCTCGGCGATCACCGAGAACAGGCGGCCGTTGTAGGTGGAGCCCATGACGATTTCGCCGTCGGCGAGGAGCTGCGGCGTCTCGGCGCCGGCGGACCACCAGATCACGTCGTCCTTGATCGTGTCGAGCTTGGCCAGCGCCCGCTCGACGCCCTCCTCGGTCTCGAGCACATCGTAGAGCTCGTCCTTCGACACGCCGTCGCAGAGGAGCGCCCATTCGAGGTTCTTCTTCACCCGCTGTTCCAGGCCGCGCTTGCCGGGGAACTGCTCGGTGTCGAAGATGGCGCAGACGCTCTCGGGCTCGCGGCCCTCCCACTCCTCGATGTCGGTGCGGTAGCCGAAGGTCGTCGAGAAGACGATTTGCGGGATGAAGCATTCGTTGATGATGGCGTCGCCGAAATCCTCGGTCGGGGTCGAGCCGTCGTTGCCCGGCGCCAGCAGCTCGTCGTGGTCGACTTCCATGGCCAGACCTTCGTCGCAGAGGCGCTGGCTGTCCGGACCCTCCACGTCCACGAGGTCGTAGGGCATGTTGCCCGCCTCGGCGGCGGCGCGCATCTTGGCGGTCGCTTCGTTCGAGCTCTCGTCCCAGGTGACGCTGATGCCCGTCGCCTCGGCATAAGGCTCGGTGTAGGCCTTCTGCTGGCTGGTCTGGTAGGCGCCGCCCCAGGACATGATCGTCATGCTGTCAGAGCAGTTCTCGCACGGCGGCAGCTCGGCGGCCTCCTGCGCGATGGCGGCCGGAAGGATCGCGAACGACGCGGCTCCGGCCAGCAGAAACGGTTTGAGCTTCATTCTGATCTCCTTGTTGTTCTTTGCCCGTCTTGATTCCGCTCGCGTCGACGTCGGGCGCGCCGGGCGGAGCTGCTGTCACGCATCGAGCGCGCGGCAATCCTGCGGCAGCCAGCCTATCTCGATCCGCTCGCCGGGCTGCAGCCGGCGCTGGTCCGGCGCGTTGCGCGTCTTGATGATGAAGTTGTCGTTGCCCGCAACCCTGAGGCGCGTACGGTAGATGTCGCCCATGTAGATGAATTCGAGCACCTCGGCCTCGAGCGTGTGGGTGCCCGGGCTCAGCCGCTCGGGATTGGTCTCCACCCGCTCGGGGCGGATCGAAACCCGCGTCCGCTCGCCCACCCGGCTGACGTTGACGGGCTTGGTGTCGATCAGCGCCCCGGTGTCGAGCCGGACCACTGCGACGCCGTCTCGGATCTCGGCGACCTCACCCAGGAGCGTGTTGTTCTCGCCGATGAACTGCGCCACGAAGCTGTTCCTCGGACGTTCGTAGAGCTCGTCCGGGGTCGCGAGCTGCTGGATGCGCCCGTCCTCGAACACGGCGACCCGGTCCGACATCGTCAGCGCCTCGGTCTGGTCGTGGGTGACGTAGACGACCGTGATTCCGAGCTCGTGCGCGAGGTTCGTGATCTCGAACTGCAGGCTCTCGCGCAACTGCTTGTCGAGGGCGCCCAGGGGCTCGTCCATCAGCACGAGCTCGGGCTCGAAGACCAGCGCCCGCGCCAGCGCGATCCGCTGCTGCTGTCCACCCGATAGCTGCGCCGGGCGGCGGTTGCCGAAGTCGCTCATACGGACCCGGTCGAGGGCGCGCGCGATCTTCTGCTCGCGCTCCGTTTTGCCGATCTTGCGGACCTCGAGCGGGAAGGCGAGGTTCTCCGCCACCGTCATGTGCGGGAAGAGAGCGTAGTTCTGGAAGACCATCCCGATACCGCGCTTGTGCGGCGGGATGTTGTTGATCGGCCGGCCGTCGAGCCTGATCTCTCCGTGCGTAGCCGTCTCGAACCCTGCGAGCATCATCAGGCAGGTGGTCTTGCCCGATCCGGAAGGGCCGAGCATCGTCAGGAATTCGCCGGTCGCGATCGAGAGGTTCAGGTCCTTCACGACCAGCGTCTCGCCGTCGTAGCTTTTCTGAACCCGTTCGAAGACAACGAAGTCGTCTCGTGCGCTCGCCTTCGCCAAACCTTCCCCCGCTGCACGTCCCAGGTCAGGAGGCAACAGCATCATTTCCCTTTCCGCAAGGCTTTTGACCCTCGCAGGACGAGGTGCCGCCGCGGAACCCGCTGCCGTTGCGCGCTATGGTGGCGGGTGTGCGAGGATGATCGCGCTGGTGCGCCATTCGGGCGGGGCTGTCGCGCGCGCAGCAGTTGCGCTAGATCGCGGCCGAGGGAGGAGGGGCTCATGCCCGACATCGTATCTGTCCGCGATCTCGACAAGACCTATGCCGGAGGCTTCCGAGCGCTCAAGAGCGTGTCGCTCGGGATCCGGCAGGGCGAGATCCTGGCCCTGCTCGGCCCCAACGGCGCCGGCAAGACGACGCTGATCTCGACGATCTGCGGCATCACCACGCCCACGTCGGGCAGCGTCGAGGTCGCCGGCCACGATGTGGTCCGCGACTATCGCGCGGCGCGGCAGTTGATCGGCCTGGTGCCACAGGAGATCAACCTCGAGCCGTTCGAAAAGGTCATCAACACCGTCCGCTTCAGCCGCGGCCTCTTCGGTCGGCGCCGCGACGACGCGCACGTCGAATCGGTGCTGCGCCAGCTCAGCCTCTGGGACAAGCGCGACAGCAAGACCGTCGAGCTTTCGGGCGGCATGAAGCGGCGGGTGCTGATCGCCAAGGCGCTCGCCCACGAGCCGCGGGTGCTGTTCCTCGACGAGCCGACGGCGGGCGTCGACGTCGACTTCAGGCGCGACATGTGGGAGACGGTGCGGCGGCTGCAGGCAGACGGCGTCACCATCATCCTGACGACGCACTACATCGAGGAGGCCGAGGCGATCGCCGACCGGATCGGCGTCATCGCGCGGGGCGAGATCCTGCTCGTGGAGGAGAAGGATTCGCTGATGCGTCGCCTCGGGCGCAAGGAGATGCGGCTCGACCTGCACGAGCCCATCGCGGCCGTGCCCGACAGCCTCTCGGGCTACAAGCTGCAACGCTCCGACGAGGGGGGGGCGCTGATTTACACCTACGACACGTCGGCCGAGCGGACGGGGATCGCCCGGCTCTTCTCGGACCTGACGGCGGCGGGCCTGAGGCTGCGCGACGTGCAGACGAGCCAGTCGAGCCTCGAGGAGATCTTCGTCGACCTGGTGAGGGACGGGCAATGAACTGGCAGGCGGTCCGCGCGATCTACGTCTACGAGATGACCCGGTTCTTCCGCACGCTGCTGCAGAGCCTGATCTCTCCGGTCATTTCAACTTCGCTCTACTTCGTCGTCTTCGGCGCGGCGATCGGCAGCCGCATCGATCAGGTCGAGGGCGTGGCGTATGGCGCCTTCATCGTGCCGGGCCTAATCATGCTGACGGTGGTCACGCAGTCGATCTCGAACGCCTCGTTCGGGATCTACTTTCCGAAGTTCATCGGCACGATCTACGAGCTGCTCTCGGCCCCGGTGAACTTTCTCGAGATCGTGGCGGGCTATGTCGGCGCGGCCGCGACGAAGAGCCTGGTGATCGGGCTCATCATCCTCGGCACGGCGTTCTTCTTCGTCGAGCTGAGGATCCTGCACCCGGTCTGGATGCTGTCGTTCCTTGTGCTCACCTGCGTCTCGTTCGCGCTGCTGGGCTTCATCATCGGCATCTGGGCTCGCAACTTCGAGCAGCTGCAGCTGGTTCCGCTTCTCGTGGTGACGCCGCTCGTTTTCCTCGGCGGGTCGTTCTACTCGATCTCCATGCTGCCGCCCGCCTGGCAGACGGTCACCCTCTTCAACCCGGTCGTCTACCTGATCTCGGGCTTCCGCTGGGCGTTCTTCGAACAGGCGGACGTGCCGGTCGCGCTGAGCCTGCTGGCGATCCTCGGGTTCATGACGCTCTGCCTCGCCGCGATATGGTGGATCTTCCGCACCGGCTGGCGCATCCGCAACTGACCTCGCCTTGTTGCTCCTTCGAGGGCGGTCTATCTGTCCTGCCATGAAACGGTTCATCCCCTTCGTGAAGGCTCGGCCTGCGGTCGCGGTCGTGAGGCTTCACGGCATGATCGTGTCCGGGGGCCGGGCGCCGGGGCTGAACGACGCCAACGTCGCGCCGCTAATCGAGAGGGCGTTCCGTCGGGGCCGCCCGCGGGCCGTGGCTTTGGTGATCAACTCCCCCGGCGGCTCGCCGACCCAGTCGTCGCTGATCGCCGCCCGCATCCGTCGGCTGGCGAAGGAGCGCCAGGTGCCGGTCTTCGCCTTCATCGAGGACGTCGCCGCGTCGGGCGGGTACTGGCTGGCCACCGCCGCCGACGAGATCTGGGCGGATGACAACTCGATCGTCGGTTCGATCGGCGTGATCTCCGCCGGCTTCGGCTTCAGCGACTTCATCGAGAGGCATGGCGTCGAGCGCCGCGTCTACACGTCGGGCCGCTCCAAGAGCATGCTCGACCCGTTCCGCCCCGAGAAGCCCGATGACGTCGCCCGCCTCAGGGAGCTGCAGGAGCAGATCCACGAGAGCTTCATCGCGCAGGTGCGTGACCGTCGCGGCAGCAAGCTGCAGGAGGACGACGAGCTCTTCACCGGCCAGATCTGGGTCGGCGGGGGGGCCCTGTCGAAGGGGCTGATCGACGCGATCGGGCACCTAGTCCCGACGATGAAGGAGAAATACGGCGAGGACGTGCGCTTTCGCGTCTACGAGCGCAGGCGCGGCCTCTTCGGCCGCCTCGGCATGACCCTGACGGAGGCGCTCGCCGGTGCCGTGGAGGAGCGGGCCTCCTACGCGCGCTTCGGCCTCTGACATGATCGTCAAGGTGGTCGTCCTCTTCCTGCTCGCGATGGCGGTCCTCGCCATGTTCGGCAAGCTGCGCCTGCCGGGGCAGAAGCGCATCGCGTCGCGCCGCTGTCCCCGGTGCGGGCGCTTCCGGCTCGGAAAGGGTTCCTGCACCTGCGGCGGCGGGGGCTGAACGCGTGGACTTCCTGCTTGCCGCGCTCGGGCTGACGATCCTCGTTCTGGCAGGCGATGCGCTGGTGCGGGGCGCGGTAAACATGAGCCTGCGCGTCGGCGTACCGGCGCTCGTAGTGTCGCTGACGATCGTCGCCTTCGGCACCTCGGCGCCGGAGCTCCTTGTGTCGGTGCAGGCGGTCCTCGGCGGTGTGCCGGGCATCGCGCTGGGCAACGTCGTGGGCTCCAACATCGCCAACGTGCTGATGGTGCTCGGCCTGCCGGCGATGATCTCGGGCCTCGTGATGCGTGACGCCGAGACGCGGCGCAGCTACTGGGTGATGGCGGGGGTCAGCCTGCTGTTCGTGGCGCTGGCCTTCGCCGGTCCGTTCCGCGTCTGGCACGGCCTGGTCCTGCTGGCCGCGCTCGCGGCGGTTCTGCTTGACCACTTCCGCACGGCCCGCGCGCACCGACGCGCGGGCATCGCCGACGAGGAGGAGGTCGAGGGCGCCGACCCGGAGCTGCGCTGGTGGAAGATCCTACTGTTCCTCGGGCTGGGGCTCGCGGGGCTGCCGCTCGGGGCGAACATCCTCATCGACGCCTCGGTCAACATCGCCGAGCGCTTCGGGATCAGTGACACGGTCATCGGACTGACGCTCGTCGCGATTGGGACGTCGCTGCCGGAGCTGGCCACCACGGTGATGGCGGCGCTGCGCGGTCGTGCGGACGTCGCGCTGGGCAACGTCATCGGCTCGAACGTGTTCAACCTGCTGGCCATCGTCGGGATCACCTCGATGGTCGCGCCGGTTCCGGTTGACCCGGTGCTGCTGCGCTTCGACCTCTGGATCATGCTGGCCGCCGCCGCCGTTCTGGCGCCCTTCGCCATCAGCGGCTGGCGTCTCGGCCGGATCTGGGGCGCCAGCTTCGCCGCGATTTACGGCGGCTATCTCTGGGTGGTGGTGACGACGTGAAGGTGGCGCTCGTCACGGGCGCGGCGAAGCGGCTGGGCCGCGCGATGGCGCTGGAGCTGGCGCGCCGAGGCCATGACGTGGCGGTGCACTACCACGGCTCCCGCGACGATGCCGAGGCCACGGCGGCCGAAATCCGTTCGCTGGGCCGCCGTGCCGTGGCGCTGCAGGCGGACCTTCTCGACGAGGAGGCGCTGCAGGGGCTGACGCCGAGGGTGGTCGAGGCGCTTGGGCCGCCGCGGGTGCTGGTCAACAACGCCTCGATCTTCGACTACGATACGATCGAGAGCGCGACGCGCGCGAGCTGGGACCGGCACATGGGCTCGAACCTGCGCGCGCCCTTCGTCCTGATCCAGGAACTGGCCCGCCACGCGCCGGACCCGGAGCTGGACGAGAACGGGGAACCTCTGGCGCAAGCGCTCGTGGTCAACATGATCGACGAGCGCGTGCGCAAGCTGACGCCCGCCTTCATGACCTACACCCTCGCCAAGTCGGCCCTCTGGACGCTGACCCGCACCGCCGCGCAGGCACTCGCCCCTAGGATGAGAGTGAACGGAATCGGCCCCGGCCCGACACTGCGCGGCGCGCGGCAGTCAGAGGGGCACTTCGAACGGCAGCGCAAGGCGACGATACTGGAGCGCGGCTCCAACCCTGCCGACATCGTCGGCGCGCTGGGCTACTTCCTCGACGCGCCTGCCGTTACGGGGCAGTTGATATGCGTCGACGGCGGCCAACACCTGACGTGGCAGACGCGCGACGTGCTCGGGTCCGATTGACGCAGCGCCGGATTTTCTCCACCAGCCGGCCGACGACGCGTCACGCTGTCACGCTTCCGTCATGTAGAGCGTTGAATCTTCGCTCATAAAAAAACTTCCTTGGGAATTCGGCAACTTACGGAGCAGCTTATTTTTTGGGCAGAAGGATGAAGGTACCTGAAAACAAGGGATATCGTGCGTCCGCAGGGATTTTATCCGCCGACTTGTCCACAGCTTCCGTGGACAGGTTTTCTCTTGTTCAGGCGGCGATAAAGTGTCGACCCCGCCAGAATCGGAGACCAGCAAGTTGACCAAGGGACAAGAGGCGCAACCGCGCGGCCATCTGCTGATCCGCCAGTACCTCAGGACGCTGGACCAGAGTCCCGGCGTGTACCGGATGCTGGGCGAGACGGGCGAGGTCCTCTACGTCGGCAAGGCGCGCAACTTGAAGGCGAGAGTGTCGAGCTATGCCCGGCCGTCCGGCCACTCTGCGCGCATCTCCCGGATGATCGCAGAGACATCTTCGATGATGTTCCTGACGACCCGGACCGAGGTCGAGGCGCTGCTGCTGGAGCAGAACCTCATCAAGCAGCTCAAGCCGCGCTACAACGTGCTGATGCGGGACGACAAGTCGTTCCCCAACATCCTCGTCACCGGTGACCATCCGTTTCCGCAGATCAAGAAGCATCGTGGCGCGAAGAAGGAGAAGGGGAGCTATTACGGCCCCTTCGCCAGCGCGGGCGCGGTGAACCGGACACTGAACCAGCTCCAGAAGGTGTTCCTGCTGCGCTCCTGCTCGGACGCGACGTTTGAGACCCGGACACGGCCGTGCCTGCTCTACCAGATCAAGCGCTGCAGCGCGCCCTGCGTCGGCTACGTCGACGAGGCGGGCTATCAGGAGCTCGTCACCGACGCCGAGCGCTTCCTGCGGGGCAAGAGCACCCGCATGCAGGGTCAGCTTGCCCGCCAGATGGAGGAGGCGGCCGAGGCCATGGAATTCGAGCGCGCCGCCGCCCTCAGAGATCGGATCCGGGCGCTGACGCAGGTGCAGTCGGCGCAGGGCATCAACCCGAAGGGCGTCACCGAGGGCGACGTCATCGCGCTCCACATGGAGGGCGGGCAGGCCTGCGTGCAGGTCTTCTTCATCCGCGCCAACCAGAACTGGGGCAACCGCGACTACTATCCCAGGACCGGCTCGGGGGCGGAGGCGGCCGAGGTGCTGGCGGGTTTCGTCGGCCAGTTCTACGCCGACAAGGAGCCGCCGCGCCTGGTTCTGCTCAGCCACGACATCGAGGACCGCGACCTGATGGCCGAGGCCTTGAGTGAGCGGGCGGGGCGCAAGGTTCAGGTGGTCGTCCCCCAGCGCGGCGAGCGGGTCGAGCTGGTGGAAAGCGCCCGCCGGAACGCGCGCGAGAGCCTGGCGCGGCGGATGTCCGAGACCGCGACGCAGGCGCGGCTGCTGAACGGACTGGCCGAGGCCTTCGACCTCGACGCGCCGCCCGCGCGGATCGAGGTCTACGACAACAGCCACATCATGGGCGCCGACGCGGTGGGCGCGATGGTCGTGGCGGGGCCTGAAGGCTTCATCAAGAGCCAGTATCGCAAGTTCAACATCCGCGGCGACAGCCTGACGCCGGGCGACGACTTCGGCATGATGAAGGAGGTGCTGACCCGCCGTTTCTCGCGCCTGCTCAAGGAGGATCCGGACCGGCAGTCAGAGGCGTGGCCGGACCTACTTCTGATCGACGGCGGGCAGGGGCAGGTGAGCGCGGTGCACCAGATCCTGGTCGTGCTCGGCGTCGAGGACATCGCGCTGATCGGGGTCGCCAAGGGCGTCGACCGCGACGGCGGCAAGGAGGAGTTCCACCGCATCGGCCGTTCGCCGATGGCGCTGCGCCGCGGGGACCCGGTGCTTTATTTCCTGCAGCGCCTGCGCGACGAGGCGCACCGCTTCGCAATCGGCACCCACCGCGCCAAGCGGGCGAAGGCGGTCAGCGCGACGCCGCTCGACGAGATCGCCGGCGTGGGCGCGACGCGCAAGCGGGCTCTGCTGGCCCATTTCGGGAGCGCCAAGGCAGTGAGCCGCGCCGGCCTTGCGGATCTGAGGGCGGTCGCGGGGATCAGCGAGACGCTGGCGGAGAAGATCTACGACCACTTCCACGAACGTGGCTGAACCGGCGCGGGCAGCCTTCCGCGCGGGTTGCTCGCGCCGCCTTTCCTGCCCCCGTGCGACCGGCTAGGAGTATGACATGACGATGAACCTGCCCAACGCACTGACCTTGCTGCGGCTCCTGGCGGCGCCTGGTGTGGCGTTGATGTTCCTCTATTTCGCGCGGCCGTGGGCGGACTGGTTCGCGCTGGTTCTCTTCGTGGGCGCGGCGGTGACCGACTGGTTCGACGGCTATCTTGCGCGCAGCTGGAAGCAGGAGACCAAGATCGGTGCGATGCTCGACCCGATTGCGGACAAGGCGATGGTGGTCATCGCGCTCCTCGTCATCACCGGGCTCTCCGGGATGAATCCGTGGATCCTGCTGCCGGCCACTCTGATCATGTTCCGCGAGGTCTTCGTCTCGGGACTGCGGGAGTACCTCGGCGACACGGCGGGGCTCTTGAAGGTCACGAAGCTTGCCAAGTGGAAGACCACGGCGCAGATGGTGGCGCTGGGGGTGCTGTTCCTCGGGACCGGGCTCGACTATCTTGAGCGGGGGCGTGGACCGATGGTGGGTGGCCTCGCGCGGCTCGGCGACGGACTGGCGGGCTGGGCCACCTTCTTCGGCATCATCCTGCTCTGGATCGCCGCGACGCTCACCGTCATGACCGGCTGGGAGTATTTCGCCAAGGCCCGGCCCTACCTGAGGGACGACCGATGATCGACGTGCTCTACTTCGCCTGGGTCCGCGAGCGCATCGGCGCGCCCAAGGACCGTGTCGAGACGCAGGCGGCGACGGTGGCCGACCTGGTCGCAGAGCTCCGCGCGCGGGAGGAGCGGTACGAGGTGGCGTTCTCGGACCTCTCTGCGCTGCGCGTGGCGGTGGACCAGGAGCTGACGGATTTCGACGCGCCGCTCGCCGGCGCGCGCGAGGTCGCCTTCTTCCCGCCGATGACGGGCGGATGAGCGTTCGGGTCCAGGCGGAATCCTTCGACCTCGGCGCCGAGGCGTCGCGCTTTGCCTCCGGCCGCACCGACGCCGGCGCGATCGTCACCTTCAGCGGCGTCGTGAGGGCCGATGGTGGCCTGATCGAGATGGAGATCGAGCACTATCCGGGGATGACGGAGAGTGCCATCGGCGCCATCCGCGAAGAGGCTGTGGCGCGCTGGTCACTGGCCGACGCGCTGGTGATCCACCGCCACGGCCGGATGGAGCCGGGCGAACTCATCATGATGGTTGCGACCGCGGCGCGTCACCGCGGCGATGCCTTTGCCGCCGCCGAATTCCTGATGGACTACCTCAAGTCGCGCGCGCCGTTCTGGAAGAAGGAGCGGCGCGGCGACGGCGACGGCTGGGTGGCCGCGAAGGTCGAGGACGAGGCGGCGCTGCAGCGCTGGTAGGCGCTCAGATCCGCTGCTGCACCCGCTCAATGTAGTCCCGCAGTTCCTCACACTCGGCCCGCGCGGCGCGCAGGCCGTCCATCGCGGCGGCAAGCTCCGCCCGCGCCTCGTGCAGGTCGGCCTTGAGTTCTGCCTCGCGGGCGTGGGCGTAGGCGAGCGCCTGGTCGCGGATGTCCTCGGCCTCGTGCAGCGCGTGGGCCATCCGCTCCAGCTCGCCGATGTCGGCCTCGCTCGCGCGGGTCAGGCGGTGGATCAGCCAGGAGGCGAACCAGCCCAGCAGGAAAGCGATGAAGAGGATCGCCGAGGTCGCGACGATGAACTCATTCCTGTCCATCGGCGTCCTCCGCGGCGGCGTCCTCGTCGGCGGCGCCGTCCTCCTCCGCCTCCTCCGGCTCGGGCGGCAGGCGGAACTCGATGCGCCGGTTGGCCTCGCGTCCCTCCGCGGTGGCATTGTCGGCGATCGGCTGCTCCTCGCCATATCCGACCGCCGTGAGGCCCGAGGTCAGGACACGGCGACTCATCAATTCGTCGAGCACCGCATCGGCGCGCGCCTGGCTGAGCTCGCGGTTCATCTCCTCGCGGCCCTGGCTGTCGGTGAAGCCGGCGATCTGCAGCGGGATCGGGCCGCATTCGCGCAGGATCTCGGCGATCCGGTCGATCGTCGGCCGCGACTCCGCGTCGACCTGTGATGAGCCGGGATCGAAGGTGATCTTTCGCTCCGCCATGGCCGCCTCGATGCGCGTCACACATTCCTGCGGCGTCGGGACGCCGGTCGCGGGGTCCAGTTCCTCGCGGTAGGCCACGTCGATGGAGAAGTCGGCGCCCTCTCCAAGCTGCTCGGCCAGGAGCCGCGTGATGGCGCCCTCGGCATCCTCGTTGCCAGTGTCGCCGCTCACCTCCAGGCGGTCGGGCGTGACCGTCAGCGAACCGCTCGCCAGATGGCCCAGCGCGTCGAGGCCGGCGAGCACCCTGAGCACCCAGCCCTCCGGCGCCGCGTCCGCGTCGAGCCGTGCGGCCAGCTCGGTGCCGGTCGAGCCGAAGTGCGCCTGCGCGAAGCCTTCGACGACCTCGCGCGCACGCTCGTCGGGCAGGGGGCCCTGCATCCGGACGCCTTCTGGCCCCCGCTCGGCGACGAAGCGCACGGGGCCCTCGAGGTCCGCCTCCTCCTCGTCCGCGGGGTCGGCGGGCAAGCTCGCGTGCAGGGCGAAGACTTCGGGCAGGGCGCTCTCGAGCGCGCCCGCCTCGGCGTCGAAGAGCGCGGGGTCCGTCCCCTCGCGCGCGATCAGCGTCACGTCGGCATCGGCGAAGGTGAGGTTGCCGCCGCCGATCGCCGCCAGCGCGTCGATCCCGGCCGCGACGGCCGCGCCCCACTCCGGCGTCGGGACGCCGAGGCCGAGCGGGCAATCGAACGTCTCCTCCAGCCCCGCATCCAGCGCCGCGCGCAGGATCTCGGCCTTGGCCTCGGGCGTGTCCGCGGCGCAGGCGTCGAACCTGGCGCCGGTGTCGTCGATGAGGAACCTCACGGTGAAGGGGGTGAAGACCGGCCGCGGGGCCGAGATATCGAGCGCGAGCGCCACGCCCGCGGGCACGGACTGCGAGAGGTCGCGCTCGATCCGGCGCTTCTCCTCCTGGCTGTCTGTGACGGCGGTCACGCCGACGCGGTCGGCAGTGATGGAGATCTTGGCGCGCGGCAGGGCGGTGAGCGCGTCAAGGCCGAATGCCAGCGCCGCGCTCCAGTTCTCCTCCGCCGGATCGCTCGCGGTCTCGAGCAGGTCCGTGACGTTCGCGGTCTTGGCAAGGTCGCGGATGGTGTCGCGAAGCGCATCGCGGTCCTGCCCCTCGGGCACCAGCCCGATCAGCGAGATGCCGCCGTCGCTGCGCAGGATCTCCACCCGGTAGGTCGGCGGCTCCAGCGGCTCGGCAGGCTGCACCTCGATCCGGTCGACAACGCGGCTGCCCTCGACCACCGTGCCGGCAACCGTCAGCGCGCGGAAGCGCGTCTGCTCGTCGGGCGCGGTCCCCGACAGAGTGACCCTGAGCCCGTCCACGCCCACGCGCGCCCAGCTCAGCCTGTTGTCGCTTAATGCCTGCGCGACGGCGGCGAGCGAGCGGCCCTCGATCCACTCGACAGCATAGAGCGCGCCGCCGAGGCTCATCCCGCCTGCGAGGACCAGTGCGCTCGTGTGGAGAAGCTTGCTCCAGCGCATCAGACGAGCTGCGCCAGCACGAGGAACGCCACCACGATCAGGCCCGCGTCACGGTTGCTGCGGAACAGGCGGAGGCAGGTTTCCGGTGCGTCGATTTCGAGCTGCGCGAGCTGCCAGGCGAGGTGCCAGCCGAAGCCCCAGCTGGCGCCGAGCCCCAGCACCAGTGCCAGCGGATTCTGCGACGGTCCGAGCGCCAGCAGCACGGCCAGCCCCATCAGCCCCACGGAGATCATCAGGAAACCGCGCAGCCAGTGCGCGGTCGCGCCGGCGAAGAGGCGTGCGGTGGACTTCACCCCGATCAGCGCGTCGTCCTCCTTGTCCTGATGTGCATAGATCGTGTCGTAGAAGAGCGTCCATGCGATGCCGGCGAGGTAGAGCGCAACCGGCGCCGGCGAAAGGCTGCCGGTATGGGCGGCCCAGGCGAGAAGGGCTCCCCAGTTGAAGGCGAGGCCGAGGAAGACCTGCGGCCACCAGGTGAACCGCTTTGCGAAGGGATAGATCGCGACCAGCGCCAGCGAGCCGATCCCGAGCCAGATCCCGGTCGGGTGGAAAGTGAGAAGGATGAGGAACGCAAGGAGCGACTGCGCCACCAGCCAGGCCAGCGCCTGCCGCACGCTGACCTGTCCCGACGGGATCGGGCGCGAGCGGGTGCGCGCCACGGCGCCGTCGATGCCGCGGTCGGTGATGTCGTTCCAGGTGCAGCCCGCGCCGCGCATCAGCCAGGCGCCGATGCCGCATCCCGCGAAGATCCACGCCTCGTACCAGCCGAAGGTCCCGGTCGATGCGGTCGCGAGCAGGAGGCCCCACCAGCAGGGCAGCAACAGGAGCCAGGTGCCGATCGGCCGGTCCGCCCGGCTGAGCCGCAGGTAGGGCCGCCAGCCTGCGGGCGCGAGGCCGTCGACCCAGTTCCCGCGGATGGCGTCCGCGACCTGTCCGCTTGGCGTCGGCGATGATCCGGGCATAAGTGGCCCCCATGTCGAAGGTCAGGCTGTATGTAGATCACCCTCTGGCAGAGGGGCAAACGGTTCCTCTGGACGGGGCACAGGCGCGTTACCTCTTTGCGGTGATGCGCCTCGGGCCGGGGGATGAGGTCGCGCTCTTCAACGGGCGTGACGGCGAGTTCCGTGCCGAGGTGGCCGAAGCGGGAAAGCGCGGCGGCACCCTTAACTGCCGCGAGCGGACGGCCGAGCTGCGGCTGCCGCCCGAACTCTGGCTCATGTTCGCGCCGATCAAGAAGGCCCGCACCGACTTCATCGTCGAGAAGGCGGCCGAGATGGGCGCGGCGCGAATCATGCCGGTGCAGACCGACTTCACCAATTCCGAGCGGGTCCGGCGGGACCGGCTGCAGGCCCATGCGATTGAGGCGGTGGAGCAGTGCGGCGGGACCTGGGTTCCGGAGGTGGATGACCTGCGGCGGCTCGACCGGGTGCTCGACGGCTGGCCGGAGGACCGGAGGCTGATGTTCTGCGACGAGGCGCTGGCAGGGCCGCACGCGCTGGATGGCGAGCCGGGTCCGTGGGCGATCCTGATCGGGCCGGAAGGCGGGTTCTCGCAGGCGGAGCGCCAGCGGCTGCGGGCGCTGCCGCAGGCGGTCGCCGTGTCGCTGGGGCCGCGGGTGCTCAGGGCGGACACCGCGGCAGTGGCGGCGCTGACTGTCTGGCAGGTGGCGCTGGGAGACTGGCGATGACCATGCCGCAGCCGTTTATCCGGCCCGAGCTGCGCGCCGCCGCCCGGCGCTGGCGCGAGACGCTGGCGGGCGCGGCCGTGGCGGTACTCGGCGCGTGGTGGGCGCTGACGGGCCGCGTGCCGCTCTCGTGGATCGGCATCGCGATGCTGGCGGGGGGCATCCTGCTGGCACTGGCTGGCGTGCAGCGGGCGCGGTTCCGCACCGGGGGCGGCGGGCCGGGCGTCGTGGTCTTTGAAGAGGGCCAGCTGACCTACTTCGGGCCGCTGAGCGGTGGCACCGTTGCCGTGCGTGAGCTGGAGCGGCTGGCGATAGATCCGCGGCACAAGCCGCCGCACTGGGTCCTGGAGGACGGCCAGACGCAGCTCATGGTGCCAGTCAGCGCCGAGGGCGCGGACGCGCTCTTCGACGTTTTCTCACGGCTGCCGGGCCTCGACACCGCCGCCGTGCTGGCGGCGCTGGACCGGCCGCCGGACCTGCCCGTGACGCTCTGGCGCAAGGCGCCGCGGCGGCTGCATTGACAACCCGGGGCCGCGGCGTCAGGTCGTGGGCCGATCAGCCGAACGGAGCACTGCCAGATGTCCATACCCCAGTCCGGCGGCGGCACGATCGAGCGGCAGGAGCAGCTGGCGGAGTACCTCGCCGCCGGATGCAAGCCGCGTGACGAGTGGCGGATCGGCACCGAGCATGAGAAGTTCGGCTATTGCCGCGACACGCTGAAGCCCTTGCCCTACGACGGACTGAGGTCGATCCGCGCGATGCTCGAAGGGCTGCGTGATCGCTTCGGCTGGGCGCCGGTCCAAGAGGGTGGCAACATCATAGGGCTGGAGAAGGATGGCGCCAACGTCAGCCTCGAGCCGGGCGGGCAGCTCGAGCTCTCCGGTGCGCCGCTGGAGACCATCCACCAGACCTGCGACGAGGTGAACGACCACCTGGCGCAGGTGAAGTCGGTGGCCGACGAGATCGGCGTGGGCTTCATCGGCCTCGGCGCTGCGCCGACCTGGACGCATGACGAGATGCCGATGATGCCGAAGGGGCGCTACCGGCTGATGACCGAGTACATGCAGAAGGTGGGCAGCCATGGCCTTCAGATGATGTACCGGACCTGCACGGTGCAGGTGAACCTCGATTTCGGCTCCGAGGCCGACATGGTGAAGAAGCTGCGGGTGGCGCTGGCGCTGCAGCCGGTCGCCACCGCGCTGTTCGCCAATTCGCCGCTCCTCGAGGGGAAGCTCAACGGCCACAAGTCCTGGCGCAGCCGGATCTGGCGCGACCTCGACGCCGACCGCACGGGCATGCTGCCCTGGGTCTTCGAGGAGGGGATGGGGTTCGAGCGTTGGACGGACTACGCGCTCGACGTGCCGATGTACTTCGTCTACCGCGACGGCCGCTACATCGACGCCACTGGTCAGAGCTTCCGCGACTTCATGCGCGGCGAGCTGCCGGCGCTGCCCGGCGAGAAGCCGACGCTGAGCGATTGGGCGGACCACCTGACGACGATCTTCCCCGAGGCGCGGATCAAGAAGTTCATTGAGATGCGCGGCGCCGATGGGGGCCCGTGGCGTCGCCTCTGCGCACTGCCGGCACTGTGGGTCGGGCTGCTCTACGACGACACCGCGCTCGGTGCGGCTTGGGATCTCGTGAAGGGGTGGGACGCCGAGACGCGTGACGGGCTGAGGGTGGCGGCCAGCGTCCACGGCCTTCAGGCCGAGGTCGACGGCCTGCGCATGTCCGAACTGGCGCGGCAGGTGGTGGATATCGCCGAGAGCGGCCTCAAGGCGCGCGCGCGGCCGGGGGCGGGCGGCCTCGTGCCGGACGAGACGCATTTCCTCAACACCCTGCGGGAGAGCGTCGAGGCAGAGCGCGTGCCCGCCGACGAGCTCATCGCCCGCTTCGAGGGCGAATGGCAGGGCGACGCCAGCCGGGTCTTCGACGAATACTCCTACTGAGCCGTCAGGCCACGCGCAGGTCGAGGACGAAGCGGCGGACTTCCTCGGCCGACATCTCGCACGGGTTGAGCAGCGCACGACCGTCCTCGAAGCGGTAGAGGTTGGCGCTGATCGCGCTGCGCCCCCCTGCCTCCTCGGCCAGGAGCTTGAAGCTGCGCCCGCCGGCAAAGGCGGTCTTGGCGCCGACCCAGCGCGCTCCGCCGAACACGCCTTCGAACCGCCCGACAGGCAGGGCGTCGAAAGCGGCGAGGAAGGCGTCGTCGGCGCTCATCGCGGCGGCGGCGGGCCGTACCGGTTGGTCCCGCCGTCTCCCTTGAGCAGGTAGAAGTACAACATCACGAGAAAGCCGATGACCGGGATCAGGTGCAGCAACACCCACCAGCCGGCGTGGTCGGAATCGTGCAGCCGCCGGACCGACACTGCGAGGGCCGGCAGCAGCATCGCGAGCGAGAAGATCGGCGCGAAGAGCTGCGTGCGGCCCGAGAAGATCAGCCCGTCCACCAGGCCGAAGACGAAGTTGCCCAGGAAGACGAAGAGCGCGAACCACCAGAACTCCGGCCGCGCGGCGCGCCCGGTGAAGGTGGCGTACTTGTTCAGGCAGGTTCGGACGGCATCCTGAAAGCCCATGGCCTCAGTCCTTGGCGATGGTGCGCCCCGCCCCGATCCGCGGTTCAGTCCCGGCACGCAGGCGCGCGATGTTCTGACGATGCCGCCAGAACACGAGAATCGCCAGTATCGCGATCAACGCGAGCACCTGGGTGAGTCCGAAAAGCCACGCCAGCGGCAGCGCCGCGACCGCCGCGATCAGCGCCGCCAGCGACGAGATGCGGAAGGCGATGGCCGAGGCGAGCCATGCGGCGCAGGCGGCGAGGCCGAGCGGCCAGGCCAGCGCCAGCAGGACGCCGAGGAACGTCGCCACGCCCTTGCCGCCCTTGAAGCCGGCGAAGACCGGGTAGAGGTGCCCGACGAAGGCCGCGAGCGCCGCGACCTGCGCTGCGTCCCCGCCCGCGAGCGCCCGTGCCACCAGGACCGCCGCCGCGCCCTTGCCCGCGTCCAGCACCAGCGTCAGGAAGGCCGCCAGCTTGTTGCCGGTCCTGAGGACGTTCGTCGCCCCGATGTTGCCCGACCCCACCGCCCGCAGGTCGCCGAGGTTCATCACCCGCGCCAGCACCAGCCCGAACGGGATAGACCCGACGAGGTAGGCGCCGACCGCGATCAGGAGGAGCGTCGGCAGGGAGGTGTCGAACGGCGGCATCGCCCTAGCTATCCGCCGCTGCCGGTCCGCCGGTCAACCGGGTGCGAGAGCGTCGCCACTGCCTGTGCCGCCAAAGACGCGTTCGCCGCCGACCCAGGTGCTCATCACGCGCCCCTGCATCCGCGCACCGTCGAACGGCGTGTTCTTCGACTTCGACAGCAGCGTGAAGCGGTCCAGCACGAACGGCGCGTCGGGATCGAAGAGCACGAGGTCCGCCGGCGTACCGGGCGCGAGCCGCCCGCCCGGCAGGCCGAGCCGCCGGGCGGGGTTGAGCGACATCGCCCGCCAGAGCGTCGGCAGGTCAAGGTCGCCGGCGTGGTGGAGTCGCATCGCCGCGGGCAGCAGCGTCTGCAGCGCGACCGCCCCGCTGGCCGCCTCGTCGTAGGGCAGGCGCTTCGACTCCTCGTCCTGCGGCGTGTGCATCGACGAGATAACGTCGATCAGGCCGCTGGCGACTGCCTCGACCACCGCCTGCCGGTCGTCCTCGGACCTGAGCGGCGGCTTGACCTTGAAGAAGGTGCGGTAGCCGCCGACGTCGAACTCGTTCAGCGTCAGGTGGTGGATCGAGACGCCGGCCGTCACGTCCAGACCCGCCGCCTTGGCCCGCTCCAGCGCCGGCAGGGCTGCGGCGGTCGTGACCTGGTCAGCGTGATAGCGGGCGGCGGCCATCTCGACCAGCGCAAGGTCGCGCTCGAGGCCGATCCGTTCGGCCATCGGCGACACCGCGGCCAAGCCACGCAGCGCGGCGAACTTGCCCGACGTGGCCGAGGCGCCGGCCGAGAGGCCGGGGTCCTGCGCGTGCCCCACGACCAGCGCCCCGAGGGCGCGGGCGTAGGTCAGGCAGCGGACGAAGACCTTCGGGTCGGTCACCACGGCATCCGCGTCGGTGAAGGCGACCGCGCCGGCGTCACGCAGGAACGCGATCTCCGTCATCTCCCGCCCCTGCCGGCCACGGGTCAGGGCGGCCATCGGCGCGACCCGCACCGCCGCCTCGTCGCGGGCGCGACGGGTGACGAACTCCAGTACCTCGGGCGTGTCGATCGCGGGCAGCGTGTCAGGGCGCGTGACCATCGTCGTCACGCCGCCCGCCGCCGCCGCCCGCCCAGCGCTGCGAAAGCTCTCCTTGTGCCGCTCGCCCGGCTCGCTGACCTTCACGCCGAGATCCACGATCCCGGGCGCGAGGCAGAGCCCGCCGCAGTCGAACCGCACCGCGTCGTCGGCCGGCCCCGGCTCCGCGATCAGACCGCCGCGCACCAGCAGCTGCCCCCGCCGCTCCTCCCCCCGCTCCGGGTCGACCAGGCGCGCGTCTGTAAACAGCAGCGGCCTCACGCCAGCTCCGCGACGAGGGGGCGGAAGATGCGGCCATGGCGCCCGGTCGTGCGCAGGTCGCTGATCCGCTTCAGCCGGCCGAACGTGGTCATGCGGCCGCAAGCCACAGGAACGCGGCCGCGACGAGGAGGAGGAACAGGATCGCCGCCGGTCGCAGGCCGCGGCGGGCCGGCGGGCCGGCCGGCTTGTCGCCGGATGGCGCGGCTTCGGCTCGCGCAGGCGCATCACCTGCCATCGGGCGCAACGCGGCGACGTCCTCGCCGAGCTGTATCAGCGCCAGCGGCGAGAGCGGCGGCCGCGGGGACAGCGTCAGTTCCTCGTCGCCGAAGGCGCGCGACGTAACGATCAGGACGTGGCGCACGTCCGGTCCCGGCGCGGCTCGCGCCAGCTGGTCCGCCGGGGCGTCATAGCCCTGCCGGAGATAGCCGGTCAGCCCGAGCTCGGAAATGTCGCGTAGCGCCACGAGGTCGAGCCAGTAGGGATCGATCCGCTCGGTTCCCAAGGCCTCGGTGACGGCGCCGGCCTCACGTGGCTCCATGCGAAGACCTTCGATGAGGCGTTGCCCTGCCTCCGTCTCCGACGCGACGGCGTAGAGCCGCAGGCGGCCATGCTCGAAGGGCCGGACCTCGGTCCAGCTGTCGGTCTCGTCGCTCATGCGGCCCTCGCGGCTTGGAGGTTGCGGGCGAGCAGGTCCATCGCGGCCATGCGAACAGCGACGCCCATCTCGACTTGCTCCTGAATGACGGAGCGGTTGATGTCGTCGGCCAGCGTGCCGTCGATCTCGACGCCCCGGTTCATCGGGCCGGGGTGCATGACGATGGCGTCGGGCGCGGCGTGGGCAAGCTTGCGCGCATCGAGGCCGAAGCGGTGATAGTACTCCCGCTCGCTCGGGATGAAGGCGCCGTCCATGCGCTCGCGCTGGAGGCGAAGCATCATGACGACATCGGCGCCGGCAAGACCCTTCGCCATGTCGTCCGTCACCTCGACGCCCCAGTCGGCTATGCCGGCCGGCATCAGCGTCGGCGGCCCGACGAGGCGGATCCGCGCCTCCATCTTCCCGAGCAGCAGGATGTTGGACCGCGCGACACGGCTGTGCGCGATGTCGCCGCAGATCGCGACTGTCAGCCGGTGCAGCCGCCCCTTGGCCCGCCGTATGGTCAGCGCGTCGAGCAGCGCCTGCGTCGGGTGCTCGTGCCGGCCGTCGCCGGCATTCAGGACGGCGCAGTTCACCTTCTGCGCCAGGAGGTCGACCGCGCCCGAATGCGGATGCCGCACCACGAGCAGGTCCGGCCGCATGGCGTTCAGCGTCAGCGCGGTGTCGATCAGCGTCTCGCCCTTGCGGATCGAGCTCGCCTGCATCTGCATCGACATGACGTCCGCGCCGAGGCGCTTGCCGGCAAGCTCGAAGCTCGCCTGCGTTCGCGTCGACGACTCGAAGAACATGTTGATCTGGGTGAGGCCCGCCAGCGCATCGGAATGCTTGGCGTCGCTGCGATTGAGCGCGACGTAGGTGTCGGCGAGGTCGAGAACGGCCGTGATCTCGTCCGGGGCCAGATGCTCTATGCCAAGCAGGTGGCTGGCGCGGAAGGTCATGGGCGCTCTCCGGACACGGGGAGCGCTTATAGCCGCTGGCCGGGCGCTGGCAAGCGTGGACTCCGGCCGCGGCCGGGCCTAGCGTCCCGCCGATGATGCCGCAGATGGACACTGGAGAGTTGCACGCGCTGCTGGCGTGGCAGGTGGAGTTGGGCGCGACCGAGGCGATCGGCGACACCCCGATCAACCGCTATGCGTCGCCGATGCGGCTCGAAGCTGCAGCGCCGGCACCCGCGGAGCCTGCGCCCGCCGAGGAGGTCGATCCCGTCGCCGTGGCGACCGAGGCCGCGGCCGGGGCGCGGGACCTCGCCGGCCTCTCGGCGGCGATGGCGGCCTTCACCCACTGCGAGTTGAAGCGGGGGGCGCAGAACACCGTCTTCGCCGACGGCAATCCGGCCGCTCGTGTGATGGTCATCGGCGAGGCGCCGGGGCGCGAGGAAGACCTTGCCGGCCGGCCCTTCGTCGGTGCGGCGGGGCGGCTGCTCGACCGGATGTTCGCTGCCATCGGCCTCGACCGTACCGCCGAGGATGCGGCGCAGGCGCTCTACATCACGAACGTGCTGCCGTGGCGCCCGCCGCAGAACCGCGATCCCGACCCGGACGAGATCGCGATGCTGCTGCCCTTCCTGCGCCGCCACGTGGAGCTGGCGCAGCCCGAGGTGCTGGTCTGCATGGGCAACATCTCGTGCCTCGCGCTCTTCGGGCGCAAGGGTGTGACGCGGCTGCGCGGCCGCTGGGCCGAGGTGCTGGGCCGGCCGGCGCTGCCGATGTTCCACCCGGCCTACCTGCTCAGGACGCCCGCGGCCAAGCGCGAGGCGTGGGCGGACCTGCTGTCGCTGCAGGCGCGGCTGCGGGAGGGGCAGCGTTGAGCCGGATCGACGAGAGCCGCGCCTTCGTCCCGGTGCGGATCGCGGTGCTGACGGTATCGGATACGCGCACGGAGGCCGACGACAGGTCCGGCACGACACTGGTCGAGCGGATCGAGGGCGCGGGCCACGCCATCGCCGCGCGTGCCATCGTGGCCGACGAGCGCGACCGCATCGCGGCGACGTTGCGCGCATGGTGCGCCGACCCGGCTATTGATGTGGTGATTTCCACCGGCGGCACCGGGCTTACCGGCCGCGACGTGACGGTGGAGGCGCACCGCGACGTCTACGAGAAGGAGATCGAGGCCTTCGCCACGGTCTTCACCATCGTGTCGATGAACAAGATCGGGACGTCGGCGGTGCAGAGCCGGGCGACGGGTGGCGTGGCGCACGGGACGTATCTCTTCGCGCTGCCCGGCAGTCCCGGCGCGTGCCGCGATGCTTGGGACGAGATCCTGGCGCCGCAGCTCGACTATCGCCACCGGCCGTGCAACTTCGTCGAGATCATGCCGCGGCTGGATGAGCATCTGCGGCGAAAGTAGCGACGGAAACATCTGCCTCGGCCGTTGAACTCACGTCACGCCACTGTGGCTTGGTGTCGGCGTCGCCGATGCTATCTTCGTGAACGTGCTGAAAAGGCTCTGACATGCGTTTCCTCCGCCGCTCGCTCGTCGGCGTCTTTCTCCTGTCCCTGACGCTGGCGCTCTTCGTGGCGGCCGGGTGGACCGTGCTCGGTGCGCTCAGGACGGTATGGAACGAGGAGGCGCCGGTGCGCGAGGCGCGCGAGCGGGTGTTCGCGGTGAACGTGCTGACCGTGACGCCCCAGACGCTGACGCCGGTGCTGACAACCTACGGGCAGATCGAGAGCCGTCGCACGCTGGAGCTGCGGGCTGGGACCTCGGGCCGCGTGGTGGAGTTGCACGAGGACTTCCAGGAAGGCGGCGCGGTCGCGGCCGGAGAGACGGTGGCGCGGATCGACCCGGTGACGGCGGAGGCGGCGCTGGCTGTGGCGCGGGCCGACGTGGCCGAGGCGGAGGCCGACCTGCGCGACGCGGAGCGTGGCGTCGACCTGGTGGGCGAGGATCTTGCGTCGGTCACGGCACAGGCCGAGCTGCGGACGCGGGCGCTGGAGCGGCAACGCGACCTCGATGCGCGTGGGGTCGGCACCGCGTCGGCGGTCGAGGAGGCCGAACTCGCGGCCGCGTCGGCAGATCAGGCGGTCGTCGCGCGGCGGCAGTCGCTGGCGCAGGCGGAGGCTCGGCTCGATCTGGCGCGCATCGAGCTCGAACGCCGCCGGATCGCGCTGGCCGAGGCCGAACGGTCCTTGGAAGACACCGAGATTGTCGCCGGCTTTTCCGGCGTCCTCACCGACGTCGCGGCGGTGGAGGGTGGCCTCGTCGCTGCCAACGAGCAGCTTGCGCGGCTGGTCGATTCGGATGCTCTCGAGGTCGCGTTCCGCCTGTCGGCGCCACAATACGCGCGCCTTCTCAGCGCGGAGGGCGACCTGCGGCGGCTGCCGGTGGTGGCGTCGCTTGACGTGATGGGTGTCGATGTGACGGCGCGGGGCGAGATCACCCGCGAGAGCGCGGTGGTGGGCGAGGGGCAGACCGGACGGCGGGTTTTTGCGCGGCTGGAGAGCGCCGAGGGCTTTCGCCCCGGTGACTTCGTGACCGTAAGCATCGAGGAGCCGCCGCTCGACGAGGTGGCGCTGCTGCCGGCGGCCGCGGTCGACAGCGCGAACACGGTGCTGACGGTCACGGCCGACGAGCGCTTGGAGCTGGCCGATGTGGAGCTGCTGCGCAGGCAGGGCGACGATGTCATCGTCCGCGCCGCCGGGCTGGCCGGAGCCGAGGTCGTGGCCGAGCGCGTGCCGATGCTCGGGCCCGGCATCAGCGTGCGCCCGAACCGCGCCGACGGGACTGCCGCCGAGGCGCGGGCCGAGATGCTGGAGTTGAGCGACGAGCGGCGCGCGCGACTCGTCGCGTTCGTGGAGGGCCAGAGCGGGATGCCCGACCGCGCCAAGGAGCGGGTTCTGGCGCAACTGCGCGAGCCGCAGGTGCCGGCGCAGGTGGTCGAGCGGATCGAGCAGCGGATGGGCGGCTGATGGGCGGCGGAATCCTCGCCTATTTCGCCCGCCACCGGACGGCGGCGAACCTGCTCCTGGTGCTGATGGTGGCGCTGGGCGTTGCGGCGTTCCCGCAGATGCGGGCGCAGTTTTTCCCCGACGTGGTGATCGACGAGATCGACGTTGACGTGACCTGGTCCGGCGCCGGTGCCGAGGACGTCGACAGCGGTATCGTGCAGCTGCTCGAACCGGTGCTGCTGGCGGTGGAGGGCGTGGTCGAGACCGAGTCGCGATCGTCGGAGGGTCGCGCCTCCATCGAGGTGGAATTCGAGCCCGGTTGGGACATGAGCCGCGCGGCCGAGGACGTGCAGGCGGCCGTGGACGGGGTGAACAACCTGCCCGAGGAGGCCGAGGAGCCGCGCGTCGGCCGCGGCGGCTGGCGCGACCGGGTGACGGACGTGGTCATCACCGGTCCGGTCGGGGTCGAGCAGCTCGGCCGATATGCCGACGAGTTCGTCGCGCGGCTCTTTGCCGAGGGCGTCACGCGCACCACGATTCGCGGCCTCGCGGCGCCGGAGACGCTGGTCGAGGTGCCGTCGCTGTCGCTGATCAGGCATGGCCTGACGTTGCGCGAGATTGCCGATGCAGTCGCGGCCGCCGCCAGCGTCAATCCTGCCGGGGAGGTGTCCGGCGCCGCCCGGCTGCGCACCGGCAGCGAGCGGCGCACGGCGGACGAGCTGGCGGACGTCGTGCTGCGCTCGAACCCCGACGGATCGTCGCTGACGGTGGGGGACGTGGCGACGATCCGCACTCTCGGCGCAGACCGCAATGCCGCCTTCTTCGTGGGCGGCGATCCTGCGGTGACAGTCCGGGTCGACCGCTCGGATCGGGGCGATGCGATCGACATCCAGCGGCAGGTCGAGGAGGTGGCGGCGGAGATGGAGCCGACGCTGCCCGCGGGCGTCACCATCGACCTGATCAACACCCGCGCCGAAATGATCACGGGGCGGCTGCAGATACTGCTCGACAACGGGCTGATGGGCCTCGGGCTGGTCGTCTGCCTGCTGTTCCTGTTCCTCAATGCGCGCACCGCCTTCTGGGTGGCGGCGGGCATCCCGGTCGCCATGACGGCGGCCATTGCGATCATGTACCTGGCAGGGCTCACGCTGAACATGATCTCGCTCTTCGCGCTGATCATCACGCTCGGCATCGTCGTCGACGACGCTATCGTGGTGGGCGAGCACGCGGACTTCCGCGCGCGGCGCCTGCGCGAGCCGCCGGTTGTGGCGGCGGAAAACGCGGCGCGGCGCATGTTCCTGCCGGTGTTCTCGGCGACGCTGACCACCGTCATCGCCTTCTTCGGTCTCGTGACGATCGGCGGGCGCTTTGGCGAGCTGATCGCCGACATCCCCTTCACCGTGATCGTGGTGCTGCTGGCAAGCCTGATCGAGTGCTTCCTGATCCTCCCTGCGCACATGGCGCACGCGCTGACCCACACGGCGAAGGAGCACTGGTACGATTGGCCGTCGCGGCAGGTGAACCGCGGCTTCCGCTGGGTGCGCGACCGGCTGTTTCGGCCGATGATGGCGGGGGTGGTCGTGCTGCGCTATCCGGTCGTGGCGGTGATGGTGCTGCTTCTGGCCAGCCAGGCCGCGCTCTTCATTCGCGGCGACGTGCAGTGGCGGTTCTTCAGTTCGCCCGAGGAGAGCTCGATCTCGGGCAACTTCGCGATGGTCCCCGACGCGACGCGCTCGGACACGATGGAGATGCTGCGCCTGATCCAGCGGACGGTGGACGAGCTCGGGGCGGCGTACGAGGCGGAGCACGGGCGAAACCCGCTGGCCCATGTCCTGGCGCAGATCGGCGGCGGCGCGGGGCGCGGGCTCGCCGGAGCCGACACCAAGGAGCCCGACCAGCTCGGCGCGATCTCGGTCGAGCTGATCGACACCGACCTCAGGCCCTACTCCAGCTCGGCCTTCCTCGCCGACCTGCAGGAGCGGGTGCCGCCGCACCCCAAGCTTGAGACGCTGAGCTTCCGCGGCTGGCGCGGCGGGCCGGGCGGCGACTCGCTCGACGTGGAGTTGAGTGGCGCCGACGCGCCCACGCTCAAGGCCGCGGCCGAGGCGCTGAAGGCGCGGGCGGCGCAGTTCCCCGAGGTCTCGGCGCTCGAGGACACGCTCGCCTACGACAAGGACGAGCTGGTGCTGGAGCTGACGCCGCAGGGGCAGGCGCTGGGCTTCACCATCGACGCGCTGGGGCGGACGCTCAGGGATCGGCTGAGCGGGATCGAGGCGGCGACCTATCCCGAAGGCATTCGCTCCGCCGCGATCCGCGTCGAGCTGCCGGAGGCCGAGCTGACGGCGGACTTCCTCGACCGAACGATGCTGCGCACCGCGGCGGGGGACTATGTGCCGCTCGTCGACATCGTGACGGTCGAGAGCAGGCACGGCTTCTCGACCATTCGGCGGGAGAACGGTGTGCGCGTGGTCAGCGTCCTCGGCGACATATCCGAGGACGATCCGGCCCGTGCGCAGGCGGTCCAGGACGCGCTGCGCGATGAAATTCTGCCCGCGATCGAGGCGGAGTTCGGCATCTCCACCCGCCTTGCCGGCCTCGCCGAGCAGGAGAGCGAGTTCCTGAGCGAGGCGGCGGTCGGCCTGATCATGTGCCTCGCCGGCATCTACATCGTGCTGACCTTCATCTTTGCCTCGTGGTCACGGCCGCTGGTGGTGATGGCGATCATCCCATTCGGCCTCGTTGGCGCGATCTGGGGCCATTACCTCTGGCAGGTGCCGATGAACATCTTCTCGGTCGTCGGCCTGATCGGGATGGTGGGCATCATCATCAACGATTCGATTGTGCTGGTGACGACGATCGACGAGTACGGGCGCGAGCGTGGGATCATCCCGGCGATCATCGACGGCGCGGCCGACCGCCTTCGGCCGGTGCTGCTGACCACGCTGACCACGGTGCTGGGGTTGGCGCCGCTGCTCTACGAGAGTTCGCAGCAGGCGCAGTTCCTCAAGCCGACGGTCATTACGCTGGTCTTCGGGCTGGGCTTCGGAATGGTGCTGGTGCTGATGCTGGTGCCCGCGCTCATGGCGACGCAGGAAGATGCGCGGCGGGCGCGGACGGCGATGCGCCGCTCCCTTTCGGCGCGCGGCAGGTCGGCGCGGCTGGCGACGCTCGCGGGGCTGGCGGCGGCGGCGGTACTTTTCGCGGTGACGATCCTGCCGGTGATGGTGTCGGGCGGGGCGCTCGCACCGCTCGCCGCCCTGGCGCCGTCGCTTCCTCCGCTGGCGGTGGCGTGCAGCGCCTTTGCCGCAGGCCTCCTCGCGGTGCTCTTCGCGATCTATCTGGCTGCCGGGCTGGCCGGCGGTGCGCTGAGGCGGGGCTGACCCGGCGTCAGCGTTCGGCCGCCGCGACGGCCGCGTCACCGGAACAGCCGCGAATGTCCACCGCGCCCGCCTCGCCGAGCACGGTAAAGCGCAACTGCGACCGGTCGAGCGCGAACGGCGCGCCCTGCGGCGGCACCAGCTCTGCGGTGGCAACGAGCGCGCCGCCGGAGCGGCTCGTCTCCACCTCGGATACCCATACCTCCGGGTCCGAGAACTCGACCACCGCCGTCTCTTCGCCACCGAGGCGCGGCACGCGCACAGTTGCCGTCAGCCGCATTCCGTCGGCGATTGGCTGCAGGGCGCAGTCCACCGCGTGGTCCGCCCGCTGGGGCACGTCGGAGAGCGCTGCGCGGATCGTCGCGTCAGGCGTCGTGGCGTCGACGTCGAGCTCCGCCGCCACGTCGACCTCGACCGGGATGCAGACGGTCTGGCACACGCCGATCTCGATGCGGCCGCGGAGCGAGATATTCTCGCCGGCGCGGCTCGGACGCAGGGCGAGCGGAAGGACGACCATCTCGGAATAGCCGATGCTGCGATAGCCGTTCGCCGTGAAGACCTGAGGCGTCGGCCAGGCGGTGCTGGCGGCGCCGAGGTTGCGCGAGCCACTCCAGTCGAACCGGGGCGGGATGCCCGCCTCGCCCGGATAGCGCCAGTAGGTCTTCCACCCCGGCGCCAGTGTCATGCGCAGCCCGGCCATGTGGATGCCATCGGCCTGCCGCCATCCCGGCAGGACATCGACCCGGACCACGTCGTCGGCCGTCTGCGCGACGGCGGCTCCGGCCGAGAGGATGAGGGACACGAGCAGGCGGAACATGGCCTCAAGGCTTACCGTCCGTCCCGGCGGAGGGCCAGCCGCCGTATGAACACAATCCCGCTACGGCGGGGCGCCCGGGCTGTTGCGGCACCGCGTCGCCGGCCTATACTTCGCGAATGCAAATCGACAGCGATGCGAGCGACCTTAGCGGCCGGCTGCTGGTGGCGATGCCCAGCATGGGCGATCCCCGTTTCTCCCGAAGTGTGGTCTTCGTCTGCGCCCACTCGGAAGACGGCGCGATGGGCCTTATCGTCAACAAGCCCGCGAGCGAACTCGACCCGTCCGACCTGATGCGCCAGCTCGAGATCGAGGTGGCGCCCGATGCGCGGCCGATACGGGTGCACTTCGGCGGTCCGGTAGAATGCGGGCGTGGCTTCGTGCTGCACTCCTCCGACTATGGAGAGGCCACGTCGACGCTGCAGGTGGGCGAGCGCTTCGGCATGACTGCGACGCTCGACATCCTGCACGACATCGCGCAGGGCGCCGGGCCCGAGGCGGCGATTCTCGCCCTCGGCTACGCCGGCTGGGGTCCAGGCCAACTCGAGGTAGAGCTGCAGGAGAACGGCTGGCTGGTCTGCGACGCGTCCTCCGAGATCGTCTTCGGCGAGCGGGACGATCGCAAGTGGAACGCGGCGCTCGAGAGTCTGGGGATCGATGCACTGCTGCTCTCTTCCGAGGGCGGTCATGCCTGACGCGGGGCCGCGGCCCGGCGCAGCCGGTCGTTAATCGCGCGCCCGAGGCCGCGCTCGGGAATGGGTGAGACGGCAATCCGCTCGACACCGTGGCGGTCCAGCTCGTGGAGGCAGCCGAAGAGCCTGGCCGCCGCCTCGGTCAAATCGCCGGAGCGGGAGAGGTTGAGGTCGGCCTCGACCAGGCCGAAGCCGAGCAGCACCTCGCCCGGCTCCGCCCTTGCGGCATCGAGCCTCAGGCGTCCTCGCGGCGCGTAGTGAGAGGCAATCTGTCCCGGCGCCACAATCCCGCCCTCGTGCGTCGCCAGGGGGCGGCCCAGGCAGGCCTCGACCTCCTCGGCCGGCAGGCCGCCCGGCCGCAGGAGGCGCGGGCGTCCCGCGAGGCCGACGATCGTCGACTCGACTCCGACGGTGCAGCGCCCGCCTTCTACCACCGCTGAAATCCGGCCGCCGAGCCCGGCGAGGACGTGCGCCACCTCCGTGGGACTGACGCGGCCCGACGGGTTCGCCGAGGGCGCGGCAAGCGGCCGCTTCGCCGCCCTCAGCACCGCCTGCGCCACCGGATGCGCCGGAACCCGCACCGCCACCGTCTCAAGCCCCGCCCGCGTCAGCGCGGACACCGTCTCCGCCCGTGCCGGCAGGACCAGCGTGAGCGGACCGGGCCAGAAGGCTGCGGCCAGCCGCTCGGCCACATCGTCGAACTCCGCGATCCTGCGCGCCGCGGCGAGGTCGGGCACGTGGACGATCAGCGGATTGAATCGCGGCCGGGCCTTCGCCTCGTAGATCCTCGCGACCGCCTCGTCCTGCGTCGCATCCGCTCCAAGGCCGTAAACCGTCTCGGTCGGGAACGCCACGAGTGCGCCTGAGCGCAGCAGCTCACCCGCGCGCGCCGGTCCGTCGCCGTCCGGGGGGAGAAGCTCGGTTGCAACCATGCGATGATCCCGTGACGCGGCGTTCGGGTGGACGGAGCGGCAGCACCGCCCGATCATGCCGTCCTATACCGGTCCGCGCCGCGCGGGCCACCCTTCGCGAGCAGGAGACTGCCATGCCCTACCGCGCGCCGATCCGCGACCTCCGCTTCCTGCTCGACCACGTGGTCGATTTCGGGCAGGTCGCTGCGACCCAGCGGTTCGCGGAGGCGACGCCGGAGACGGTTGAGGTAATCCTGACCGAGGCCGCCCGCCTCTGCGAGGAGGTGATGGCGCCGCTGCAGCGCGTCGGCGACACCGATCCCGCCCGGCTCGAGAACGGCGTGGTGCGGACGCCGAATGGCTTCGGCGAAGCCTACCGGGCTATTGCCGAGGGCGGCTGGATCGGCATCTCGGCTGATCCCGAACACGGTGGAATGGGCCTGCCGCAGACGCTGACCACGGCAGTCAACGAGATGATGTCCTCCGCCTGCCTGGCGCTGCAGCTGAACCCGCTGATGACCCAAGGCCAGATCGAGGCGCTGGAGCGGCATGCGGACGACGCGATGCGGGAGGTTTACCTGCCGAAGCTCGTCTCGGGTGCGTGGTGCGGCACGATGAACCTGACCGAGCCGCACGCGGGCAGCGACGTCGGCGCGCTGAGAACCCGGGCCGAACCGAAAGGCGACGGCACCTATGCGATCACCGGGCAGAAGGTCTACATCACGTGGGCCGACAACGACTTTTCCGACAACGTCTGTCACCTCGTGCTGGCGCGTCTGCCGGATGCGCAATCCGGCACCCGTGGCATCAGCCTCTTCATGGTGCCGAAGCGCCTGCCGGATGCGAGCGGCGAGGCGGGCGTCGCCAACACGCTGCGTGTCGTGAGCCTGGAGCACAAGATGGGCCTGCACGGTTCGCCCACGGCGGTAATGGAGTATGACTGCGCCACGGGCTGGTTGGTCGGCGAACCCCACAGGGGCATGGCCGCGATGTTCACGATGATGAATAACGCCCGCCTCGGCGTCGGCGTGCAGGGCATCGGCGCCGCCGAGGGCGCGTACCAGCACGCGCTGGCCTATGCGCAGGACCGGATCCAGGGCCGCGCCTCGCGGGACGGCGCGACCGGCACGATCTTTGATCACGCCGACGTGCGCCGGATGCTGACGACGATGAAGGCCGAGACGCAGGCCGCGCGTGCGCTGGCGCTCTCCTGCGCCGCCGCCGCCGACATGGCGACCGCCACGGGCGCGGCCGAGTGGAAGGCGCGGGTGGCGCTGCTGACGCCAATCGTCAAGGTATTCGGCACCGAGACCGGGATGCGCGTCGCAGAGCTGGGCGTGCAGGTGCACGGCGGCATGGGCTATATCGAGGAGACCGGCGCGACCCAGTACTATCGCGATGTCCGCGTTACGGCGATCTACGAGGGCACCAACGGCATTCAGGCGATGGACCTCGTCGGTCGCAAGCTGGCCGATGGCGGCGAGGCCGCGTTCCGACTGCTGGACGAGATCGAAGCCGGCGCCGAAGTCGCCCGCTCCATGCTGCCGGAACTGGCGCAGGAGGTGTGGGAAGCGGCGGAAATGCTGCGCGAGACGGTCGAATGGCTGGTCGCGCGCCCCGATCCCGACGATCGCTTCGCTGGTGCATTCCCGTTCCTGCACGCGTTTGCGCGAGTGCTGGGCAGCCACTTCCACCTCAAGGCGGCCGTCGCCGAGGGCGGCGCGGGACCGCGCACCGCGCTCGCCGCGTTCTACATCCGCCGCCTGCTGCCGGAGCACGCGGCCCACTGCGCCCACGCGCGGGAAGGGGCGGAGGGGCTCTACGCGCTGACGGCCGACGACCTGGCGGCGTGAGCGGAGTGCGCTGATGGACGGCACGACGCCGGTGCTTGCCTTTCCGTGGGAGGCGGGGCCGGAGCCGGGCGCCGCGGTCGAGGTGGCGGAGGGCGTCCTCTGGATGCGCATCCCGCTGCCAATGACGCTGAACCACGTCAACGTCTACGCGCTCGACGACGGCGATGGCTGGACCGTGGTCGACACCGGCCTCGGCACTGCACGCATCCGCGACACGTGGCGCGCCTTGCTCGACGGGCCGCTGTCGGGCCGGCCGGTCCGGCGTGTGATCGTCACGCACCACCATCCCGACCACATCGGCCTCGCCGGATGGTTCCAGACCGCGGGCGCGGAGCTGGTGACGACGCGAACGGCCTGGCTGATGGCGCGGATGCTGACGCTCGACGTGCAGGAGAGGCCAGCGCCGGAGACGCTGAGCTACTGGCGCGCCGCTGGGATGGAGCCGACGCTCCTCTCTCGGCGCGCGGCGGAGCGCCCGTTCAACTTCGCCGACGTGGTGGCACCCCTGCCGCTCGGCTTCACGCGCATCGGAGAGGGCGACGTCTTAAGAGCCGGCGGGCGGGAGTGGCGGGTGCGGATTGGCGCCGGTCATGCGCCCGAGCATGCGACGCTCTGGTCCAATGACGGCGAGCTCGTGCTTGGCGGCGATCAGCTCCTGCCGTCGATCTCGCCCAACCTGGGCGTCTACGCGACCGAGCCCGAGGCCGACCCGGTGAGCGAATGGCTCGCCGCCTGTGAGCATCTGGCGCCCCATGCGACCGGCGCGCAGCTGGTCCTCCCGGGGCACAAGCTGCCTTATCGCGGCCTGCCCCTGCGTCTGCGGCAGCTGGTGGACAATCACCACGGCGCTCTGGGCGGCTGAAGGCGCACCTCGCTCAGCCACGCACGGCGACAGAATGCTTTGCGCCGCTCTTCAAGCGACAGATCGGCGAGGGCGAGTACGGCTTGGCGATGGTCGAGGCGATGGCGCATTGCCTCCATCTCTGGCATCGCGGCGAGGCGTCGCGGACACGGCGCGGGGATGGTGCGTGGCTCTGGCAGTCTCGGGCGTGACAGCGGCGCGGCGATGGTCTAATCGACCGGCAAGACAGCGATGAGGGCGGAAATGGCCGAACACAAGCACGGACACATGGACATCACCGAGCAGGAGCGCACGTTCGTCGGATTCGTCCAATGGGTCACCCGCACGGTCATCGTGATCCTCGTGCTTCTGGTCCTGCTCGCGCTGGTCAACGGCTAAACCTTGCGCAAAATCGTACTGACCGCAGCGCTGTTGGCGCTGGCGGCGTGTGGCGGCCCGGCCGAGCCGGTCTGGGCGCCCGATGCCGAGGTGCAGCGCCGCGCCTACTTCCATGACGGACCGCCGTCGCTGACGCTCTACACCGTCGTCAGCTCCAAGAACGATTCCGGCGCGCATACCGGATTGCTCGTCAACGGCTCGCAACGCGTGCTGTTCGATCCCGCCGGCAGCTTCCGCCTGCCCTTCTCGCCCGAGCGGAACGACGTGCATTTCGGCATCACCGATCAGGTCGAGAAGGTTTATGTCGACTACCACGCGCGCGAGACGTTCGACGTGATCCGGCAGGAGATCGTCGTCTCGCCCGAAGTGGCCGAGATGGCGCTGCGTGAGGTGCAGTCCTACGGCGCAGTTCCCAAGGCCCAATGTTCGCTCGCCATCAGCCGGGTGCTCTCGCGCCTGCCGGGCTTCGAGGGCTTCCCGCGAAGCTACTTCCCGAAGACGGCGATGAAGGCCTTTGCCGAACGTGGGGCGGGACCAGGCGCCCGTATCTCCGACGACGACGCGGACGAAAATCACGGCATCCTGATCCAGGCGAGCCAAGGCGCGGCCCAGCCGCCGGGCTGAGCCCGCCTCAGAGGATCGAGAGCGAGACGAAGAGCGTCAGCGCACCTGCCACGATGGCCAGCAGGACGTTGCGTGTGACAATTCCGAAGGCCACGGTGGCAAGCGCCGCGAGCAGCCGCGCGGGATCCGGGACGCCGTCCGTCGCCGCAGGCCAGAGGACCAGCGGCGCCACCAGCCCCGGCAGCACTGCCACCGGTGTGAAGCGCAGCAACCGCAGCACCCAGCCAGGCAGTTGCCGCTGACCGATGAACCCCAGAAAGGAGAACCGGATCAGGAAGGTCCCGATGCCGAGGCCGACGATCACAGTCCATACCGTGGTCGCGCTCAGGTCCATGCCGACTGCCGCTCCTGCCACATCTCGACCAGCGCCCCAACCGTCATCGCCGTGCCCGCCGCGATCAGAAGGCTGAGTCCGCTCGGCAGCCACGCCAGCGCCAGCGCCACGATCGCCGAGGTCAGTGCCGCCGCGACGTGCGCGAGGCTCTTGAGCATCGGCGCGATCAGCGCGAGGAATGTGATCGGCAACGCGAAGTCCAGGGCCAGCCCCGGCGGAATCGCCTCGCCTCCGAGCGCGCCCACCAGCGTGAAGACGTACCAGAACGGACAGACCGGCGCCGCCGTCCCGAAGAAGTAGGCAATCTTGTCGCGCACCGGCGCCGCCGGCTCGCGCTCGTACCGGGCGATTGCGAGCGCATAGGTCTGGTCGACGTTGAAGTAGGAGACGAGCGCCCGCGTCCAGATCCCCGCACGCCCCAGATGCGGTGTGAGGGAGGCGGAGTACATCGCCATTCGCAGGTTCACCGCGAGCGCGGCCGCGAGCACCATCACCGTCGGTGCTTGGTCCACCATCAGCTGCACGGCCGTGAATTGCGATGCGCCAGCGATGACCAGGATGCTGAAGCCCATGGTTTCCACCACGCTCAGCCCCGCCTCGGTCGCCACCACACCGAAGAGCAGCGCGAACGGGCCGACGACAAGCAGGAACGGCGCGCCGTCGCGCACACCGCGCAGGAAGGATTTCTTGGTGGTCGAGGACATTGGAGCGGCCTAGACTGCGTCGCGCCCGGCCTTAGAACGGCGGCGCGGGAGAGGCAAATGACGAATCCTGATGGCGGATATCTCATCGCGCCCGACCCGGCGCGGGGCGGCCTGACTCGTGCCGTAACCGGCACGGACCAGACCGGCGCGCGCGTCGAGACCGTCGTGGTCGAGGAGCGGCCGCTGACGATCTTCCTCAACGGGCAGGAGATCGTGACCGCCATGACGATCGGCGACTACCCGGAGTACCTGGCGCTGGGCTTCCTGAAGAACCAGGGTATGCTGCGCGAGGACGAGGTTGTGCGCGGTGTCGACCACGACGACGAGCTTCAGACCGTCGTCGTGCGAACCGACGGCGCGACGCGCTACGAGGAGAAGCTACGCAAGAAGACCAGGACCAGCGGCTGCGCCGTCGGCACCGTCTTCGGCGACATGATGGAGGGGCTGGAGGGGCTGACGCTGCCGACGGCCGAGATTCGCACCTCGTGGCTCTACGCGCTCTCCCGGCGGATCAACACAACGCCGTCGCTCTACCTCGAGGCGGGGGCGATCCACGGCACGGTGCTCTGCCGCCAGGACCGGCCGCTCGTCTACATGGAGGATGTCGGGCGCCACAACGCGGTCGACAAGATCGCGGGCTGGATGTTCTCCGAAGGCGTCGGTTCGGCTGACAAGATCCTCTACACTACGGGCCGTCTCACCTCTGAGATGGTGATAAAGACGGCACTGATGGGCATCCCCGTGCTCGCCTCGCGCTCGGGCTTCACCGCCTGGGGCGTCGAGATCGCCCAGCAGGTCGGGCTGACGCTGATCGGTCGGATGCGGGGGCAGCGCTTCGTCTGCCACTCGGGCGAGGATCGACTGGTGCGCGACGCCGACCTCGCGAGCGTTCCCGAGGAAGAGCGCCGCCACCGCCGCAAGAGCGCCGAGGCGTGAGCGCGCCGCGCCCGCGTCCCTGCCCTTGCCTGCAGAGGCTCGGCGGAGCTGCGATCGTACCTCCCGTCTTTGCTCCTCAAGTATCTTCGCCGGAGGCTCCGATGGCATCCAGCGCGTGCCGCCGCGGATTTGGACAGAACAAGTCAGCGTGCTTGCGGATTGGCGACGGCGCGTGTCGATGACAGGAAAGCCGCTCGGCGTGATCCTCGCAGGTGGCCTGGCGCGTCGCATGGGAGGAGGGGACAAGGGCCTGATGTCGCTCGGAGAGGGCACGATCCTGGATCACGTGATCGAGCGGCTCGAGCCTCAGGTGCGCGGACTGGCGATCAACGCCAACGGCGATGCGTCGCGCTTCGCGCCTCAGGAGCTGCCGGTGCTGCCGGACGGCATCGGCGGGTATCCGGGGCCACTGGCGGGCGTGCTCGCGGGGCTCGACTGGGCGGCGGAGCAGGGGGGCGAGGCGATCGTCACGGCGGCGGCGGACACACCATTCTTTCCCCGCGACCTCGTCGTGCGGCTCCGTGCCGCGGCGGGCGCCCTGCCACTCGCGCTGGCGGCGACGCGGGCGGAGGGGCGGGTCACACGGCACCCGACCTTCGGCCTCTGGCCGGTTGCGCTGCGCGAGGACTTGCGGACGGCGCTGCAGCACGGGCTGCGCAAGGTCGTGCTCTGGACCGACCGGCACGGCGCGGGCACCGCGCTCTTCGACGACGCGGACGCCTTCTTCAACGTCAATACGCCGGACGACCTTGTGGCGGCGCAGGCGATGCTTGCGGAGGCGCGGTGAAGGTCTGGGGCGTCGTCGGCTGGAAGAATGCGGGCAAGACCGGGTTGATGGAGCGGCTGGTGGCGGAGTTCGCGGGGCGCGGGCTCAGCGTCTCGACGCTCAAGCACGCGCATCACAGCTTCGACGTGGACCGGCCCGGCAAGGACAGCCACCGCCACCGGGTAGCGGGAGCGACGGAAGTGCTGCTTGCCTCGCGCACGCGGTGGGCGCTGATGCACGAGCTGCGCGGGGCGGAGGAGCCGACACTGGAGTCGCTGCTGTCGCGGCTCTCGCCGGTGGACCTCGTGCTGGTTGAGGGCTGGAAGCGTGACGTGCATGCCAAGATCGAGGCCCATCGCGCCGAGAGATGCCAGCCGCTGATCGCTCCAGGCGATCCCACGGTAAGGGCGGTGGCGGCAGACGTGCCCTTGACGCTCGACCGGCCGGTGTTCCACCTCGACGACACGTGCGCGATCGCCGATTTCATCGCGCGGGAGTTGAGGCTGTGAGCCGCTTCGACACCATCCTGGTCGTCGACTGGTCGGCGCGGGCGGTGCCGTCTCCGGCTGCGCCTTCGCCCGACTCGGTCTGGATCGGCTGCGTGGAGGCGCAAGGCATGACATCTGCCTACCACCGGACCCGCGGCGAAGCCGAGGCGGCATTACACGAGCGGGTCGACGCGCTGGTGGCGGCGGATAGGCGGTCGCTCCTCTGCCTCGACTTCGCGTTCGGCTATCCGGCCCCTTTCGCGCAACGCCTGACCGGGCACGCCCATGCCTTCGCCGTTTGGGATTGGCTCGAGGCGCAGATCGTCGACGGGCCGGACAATGCCAACAACCGATACGAGGTGGCGGACGCGATGAACGCGCAGTTCCCCGGCCAGGGGCCGTTCTGGGGGCATCCGCAAGGCAGAACCTACGCGCATCTGACGATGCGCGACGCGCGATCCGGCCACGGCGTGGCGGATGAGAAGCGCCTGACCGAGCGGCTGGCAGACGGACATCCGCAATCGCCGTTCAAGCTTGCCGGCGCGGGCGCCGTGGGCGGGCAGACACTGACCGGGCTGCCGATGCTGGCGCGGCTCAGGCGGCGCTATGAGGCGCGGCTGGGGGTCTGGCCGTTTGAGGACCACGCCTTGGACCGGCAGATCGTGCTGGCGGAGGTCTGGCCGTCGCTGCTCGCCGTGACCCCCGGAGAGGGTGAGGTCCGCGACGATATCCAGGTGCGCGCCCTCGCGGCCGCTCTCGACAGGATGCAGCAGGAGGGTAGTCTGGACGCCGCCTTTGCCGCCGCGCATGGCGATGCCCTGCACGAGGAGGGCTGGATTCTTGGCGTCGGGGTGGAAGAGGCGCTGCGCGCGGCGGCGCACGGTTCGGTCCACCCGCGCCTCGGGAACGACTGCTTCGCGCTGCCGCCCGGCGTCGACTGGACGCCCGTCGACGAGGCGCTGGCGCGGCTGCGCGGCAGCCTGTCCTGCGTGACCGGGGCGGAAGCGGTACCGATCGCGGCGGCCGAGGGGCGGGTTCTCGTCGCGGCGGCTCGGGCCGACCGGGCGAACCCGCCCGCGGCCAACGCGGCCGTCGACGGCTATGGCTTCGCGTCTGGCGCGACTGGCGAGGGCCCACAGTCCCTGCCCCTCGTCGAGGGGCGGGCCGCGGCCGGGCAGCCGTCTCCCGGCAGCGTCCCGGAGGGTCGGGCCGTGCGGATCCTGACCGGCGCGATCCTGCCCGAGGGCGTGGATACCGTCATCCTGCAGGAGGACGCAGCCGTCGAGGACGGACAGGTGACCTTCAACGGACCTGTCAGGCCTGGCGCCAACACACGGAAGGCAGGGGAAGACGTGGCGGCGGGCGTGACGCTGCTGCCACCGGGCCATGTCCTGCGGCCGCCCGACCTCGCGCTGCTGGCCGCGACGGGCATCGCGCGGGTCGAGGTGCGTCGCCGGCTGCGCGTGGGTGTTCTCTCGACCGGCGACGAACTGGCCGAGCCGGGCGTGGCGGCGGAGCCGGAACTGACCTACGACGCCAATCGGCCGATGTTGCTCGCGCTGATGCGGCGCTGGGGTCACGAGGCGGTGGACCTCGGCCATGCGCGCGACGATCGCGGCGGCCTGCGCCAACGCCTTGACCGGGCGGCCGAGGGCGTGGACGCGATCCTGACGTCGGGCGGCGCGTCGGCAGGGGACGAGGATCATGTCTCGGCGCTCCTGCGTGAGGCGGGGTCGCTCGACCTCTGGCGCATCGCTGTGAAGCCGGGGCGGCCGCTGGCGCTGGGGCTCTGGCGCGGCGTTCCGGTGTTCGGGCTGCCGGGTAACCCGGTGGCGGCCTTCGTCTGTACGCTCATCTTCGCGCGCCCGTCGCTCGGGGTGCTGGCCGGCGCCACGTGGAGCGAGCCGCAGGGCTTTGAGGTGCCGGCGGCCTTCGAGAAGCGCAAGAAGCCGGGCCGGCGCGAGTATCTCCGCGCCCGCCTGCGCGAGGGGCGGGCGGAAATCTTCGCCTCCGAAGGGTCGGGCCGGATCTCGGGCCTGAGCTGGGCCGACGGGCTGGTGGAGCTCGGCGACGGAGCGGCGCAGGTCCGGCCGGGCGATTCGGTGCGGTTCCTGCCCTACGGCTCGTTCGGGCTCTGAGCCGTCAGTCGAACGTGCCGGCGACGCGGGCGATCAGCATGAAGGCCCGCGCGGTGCGGCTGTCGGCGAGGCGCGCGATCTCGGCGTCGTCGGTGCGCGACTCGATGTCGGCGAGCGCACGGTCGAAGACCCTCAGGAAATGGTGCGCGACGTCCCGGAACACAGGATCGTTGCGCATGCGGGAGGCGCAGAGCGTCAGCGAGGTCCGGTCGCGAATGCCGCCGATCGCCGCCACCGTCGGTCCGCGCTCGCCATGGGCGAAACGCCGCCAAACCTCCGGCCGCGCCCGGTCCGGCGCCAGGTCATCCATGTAGAGGCCTTCGCCGCCGAGCATGGTCAGCACGTCCTGGCTCGCCTGGACGAGTTGGCGGGCCGAGCGGTCGGCCATCGCCCGCCGCAGGATGCGGAAGCCCGCGCGGTCGTCGGGGCCCGCCGGAAAGTCGAGCGCCGAGATTAACTCCTCGACCGAGATCGGCTCGGGCGGCGCCTCGTCGGGAAAGACGAGCTCGCCCTGCGCCGGCCTGGAGCGAAATCCGCCGTCGCGGCCTGATGCGAAGGTCGCGCCGGACGCCGAGCGCAGGGGCGAAGGCTCGCTCGGCGCTGGCGCAGCCTCCGGTTCAGGCGCGACGGGTACTGGGCTGACGGGCTGCGTCACCGGACGCGGAGGCGCACCGCGCAATGCGCTGCGCCCAAGGGACTCCAGCGCGTCCCGAAGCTCCGCGATGTCCTTCTGCATCTCGCCCGCGGTGCGCGCGGCCGAGGTCGCGAGCCAGAATACCGCAATGGGTACGACCGCAGCCGACAGGATCGCCACCATAGCAGCGATGCCAACGCCGTCGAGCCCGACCATCGTCACCAGCAGCAGGATTGCCGACCCCCAGATCAGCGTGAGCGAGAGCGCCATTATGTCGCCCGCGTCGGGCCGCGTGGCGCGCTGGCGGCCCACCGGGCGCCGGGACCTGGTTTTGCTGCCGGGTCGGCTTTCCTGCACGCCGGCCGTCAGCTGTAGTCGATGGCGAGGATCTCGTAGCTGCGCTCGCCGCCGGGGGTGCGGACCTCGACGCTGTCGCCCTCGTCCTTGCCGATGAGCGCCCGGGCCAGCGGTGACTGCACGTTGAGAAGGCCGCGCTCGAGGTCGGCCTCGGGCTCGCCCACGATCTGGAACGTGCGCTCCTCCTCGGTCTCCTCGTCGATCAGGCGCACCCTGGCGCCGAACTTGATCGGGCCGGAGAGCGTGGAGGGGTCGATCACCTCGGCGCGCGCCAGGATGCTCTCGATCTCGCGCACGCGGCCCTCGACGAAGCTCTGCCGTTCGCGCGCCGCATGATATTCGGCGTTCTCGCTCAGGTCGCCGTGCTCGCGCGCCTCGGCGATGGCGGCGATGATCGCCGGCCGCTCCTGCGACTTCAGCTTCTTGAGCTCATCGTTCAGCGCGGCGTGTCCCGCACGGGTCAGCGGTATCTTGTCCATGACGTTCGCCAGCTTCTGATGGCGCCGGACGCCTTGGCGCCCCGCGTTCCGGATTTCTCTCGAAAAGAACCGAGCGCCGGATCGATTGCAAGACGAATCGTTTTCGGCACGAGATCTGTAACTCCGTCCCGTTTGCATTGCGTGGCCGCGACGGTTAGCAATCTCGATGTCCAGCCGGAGGGACCGAATGGCCGACCAGGAACGCGAGTCGATGGAGTACGACGTGGTGATCGTGGGCGCAGGTCCCGCGGGCCTGTCGGCGGCCATCAGGTGCAAGCAGATCGACCCGGATCTGAGCGTCGTGGTGCTGGAGAAGGGCTCGGAGGTCGGTGCGCACATTCTCTCGGGTGCGGTCATTGACCCCGTGGGCCTCAACCGGCTGATCCCGGACTGGCGAGACAAGGGTGCGCCCGTCGACGTGGCGGTAAGCGACGACCGCTTCTACTTTCTCGGCGAGGGCGGGGGGACGCGCATCCCCAACTGGGTGATGCCGCGCCTGATGTCGAACCACGGCAACTACATCGTCAGCATGGGCCGCGTTTGCGCCTGGATGGCCGAGCAGGCCGAGGCGCTGGGCGTCGAGGTGTTCCCGGGCATGTCCTGCTCCGAGATCGTCTGGGACGGCGATCGCGTTGCCGGCGTCGTCGCGGGCGAGTTCGGGCGGCAGGCGGACGGCACGCCTGGGCCGAACTACGAGCCGGGGATGGAGCTTCGCGGCAAGTACGTGATGCTGGCCGAAGGGGTGCGTGGCTCGCTGTCGAAGCAGGTCATCGCGCGCTTCGGGCTCGACCGCGACAGCGATGTTCAGAAGTACGGCCTTGGCATGAAGGAGATTTGGGAGATCGCCCCGGAGAAGCATCACGAGGGACGGGTGGTGCATACGATGGGTTGGCCGCTGGGGAAGAATGCGGGCGGCGGGTCGTTCATCTATCACGCGGCCGACAACAAGGTGTTGATCGGCTTCGTGGTGCACCTGAACTACGCAAACCCGCACCTCTACCCGTACATAGAGTTCCAGCGCTTCAAGCACCATCCGATGGTCCGCGACCTTCTGGAGGGCGGCAAGCGCATCGCCTACGGCGCGCGCGCGATCTCCGAGGGCGGGTTCCAGTCGATGCCGAAGGCGGCCTTTCCGGGCGGCGTGCTGCTCGGCTGTTCGGTCGGGCTGGTGAACCTGCCGCGGATCAAGGGCAACTCCAACGCCATGCTCTCGGGCATCGCCGCGGCCGAAGCTGCCTGCGCCGCGCTCACCGCCGGCCGCTCGGGCGACGTGCTCGAGGAGTATGACGAGGAGCTGCGCACAGGCCCTGTCGGAAAGGACCTGAAGAGGGTGCGCAACGTCAAGCCACTCTGGTCCCGCTACGGGCTGGCCGGTTCGCTGGCGCTGGGCGGGTTCGACATGTGGACGCAGAGCCTCTTCCGCGCCTCGCTCTTCGGCACGCTCCGGCACGGCAAGAGCGACGCCGAGGCGACGGGCGAGGCGAAGGACCACAGGCCGATCGACTATCCCAAGCCCGACGGCAAGATCAGCTTCGACCGCCTGACCAACGTCAGCTTCTCGATGACCAACCACGAGGAAAGCCAACCGTGCCACCTGCGGCTCAAGGACGCCGACGTGCCGGTCAGGGTGAACCTGCCGAAGTACGGCGGGCCGTCGGAGCGCTATTGCCCGGCCGGCGTCTACGAGTTCGTCGGCGAAGGCGCCGAGAAGCGGTTCCAGATCAATTTCCAGAACTGCGTCCACTGCAAGACCTGCGACATCAAGGACCCCAGCCAGAACATCGTCTGGACGGTGCCGCAGGGCGGCGACGGGCCGAACTACCCGGGCATGTAACGCCTGCGTCAGAAGCGCGCCTGTAGATTGCCTGTTAGGCACGCGGACGTTACCTTCGCTTCGTTGCCCCCGTTGGAGATCGATCGCGATGCCGATGAGACCTGCCCTCGTTGCCGTGCTTCTGGCGGCCGTATCGCTGCCGATGCCGCTCTTCGCGCAGACCAATTCGGGGGCCTATCTGGCTGGCCGCCACGCCGGCGCGGACGGCGACTTCGCGGCGGCCGCGACTTACTTCTCGCGCGCGCTGAACCAGGATCCGCGCAACCCGTCGCTCATGGAAGCGGCGATATCCTCGCACCTCAGCCTCGGCGACGTGGACCGGGCGGCGCCGCTTGCGCGCCGCCTGATCCAGACCGGCGGCAAGAGCCAGATCGCGAACATGGCGCTCCTGGCGGATGCGTCCGCGCGCGAGGCATGGGACGGGATCATCGAAGACATCGAGGCGGGCCAGACGGTCGGGCCGCTCTTCGACGGCCTGATGGAGTCCTGGGCGCAGGTCGGCGCAGGCGATATGACGGAGGCGCTGGCGAGCTTCGACGAGGTGTCCGAGGTTTCGGGCGTCAAGGCGTTCGGGCTCTTCCACAAGGCGCTGGCGCTGGCGCTGGTGGGCGATCTCGAGAGCGCGGACACGATCCTCGCGGGCGAGGAGGACGATCCGCTGCCGCTGACCCGGCGCGGCGTCTTGGCGCACGCGCAAATACTGAGCCAGCTCGAACGCAACGACGAGGCGGTCGCGTTGATCGACGAGCGGATCGGCGAGGCGCTCGATCCGGGCCTGACGGAGCTGCGCGCGCGGCTCGAGGCCGGAGAGACCGTGCCGTTCGACGTCGTGACCAGCGTGCGCGACGGCGTGGCCGAGATCTTCTACACGATCGGCCTGGCTCTGAGCGGCGAGGCGGCGGACAGCTATACCCTGCTCTACACCAGCACGGCAGAGCATCTCCGCCCCGATCATGTCGAGGCGATCCTCGCGACCGCGGGGCTTCTGGAGAATCTTGGGCAGCACGAGGCGGCGGTCGAGGTCTATGGTCGCGTTCCGCGCGATCATCCGCAGTTTCACGCCGCCGAGCTCGGTCGGGCCGATGCGCTGACACGTGCGGGCGACAGCGATGCTGCGATCGAGGTGATGCAGAACCTCGTGGAGGAGAAGGGCGACCTGCCGATCGTCCACATCGCGCTCGGCGATGCTCTGCGGCAACTCGAGCGCTATCGCGAGGCGGCCGATGCCTATGACCGCGCCATCGCGCTGGTTGACGAGCCGTCCGAGGCGCAGTGGGTCGTCTACTTCGCCCGGGGCATAGCGCGTGAGCGGACGGACCGCTGGGAAGAGGCCGAGGCGGACTTCTTGAAGGCGCTGGAGCTTCGGCCGGACCAGCCGCAGGTACTGAACTACCTTGGATACTCGTATCTCGAGAAGGGTGGCGATCTCGACGAGGCGCTTGACTACATCGAGCGGGCGGTCGCGGCGCAGCCGAACTCGGGGTACATCGTCGACTCGCTCGGCTGGGCCTACTACCGGCTCGGCGACTACGCGCAGGCGGTCGACCAGCTCGAGCGGGCGACCGAGCTGATGCCGACCGACCCGGTGGTCAACGACCATTTGGGCGATGCGCTCTGGGCCGTGGGCCGCGGGCGCGAGGCGCAGTTCCAGTGGCGCCGGGCGCTGAGTTTCGAACCCGAGGAGGCGGACGCCGACCGCATCCGGCGCAAGCTGGAAGTCGGCCTCGACCGTGTGCTCTCCGAAGAGGGTGCCGAGCCGCTCCAGGTCGCCAAGGGCGGATGAATTCTGCGCCCCCGGAGTGGGGGCCGCTCCAGGCGTTCGCTCCGGCAAAGGTCAACCTGACCCTGCATGTGGTCGGGCATCGGCGCGATGGTTATCACCTGCTCGACAGCCTGGTGGTATTCTGCGGGATTGGCGACCACGTCACGCTGCGCCCTTCCGCGCGTCCGGCGCTGCGTGTGGTCGGAACGTTTGCCGAAGACGTGCCGACGGGCAGCGACAACCTGGTGCTGAGGGCGGCGGCGCTCGCGGGCGTCTCCTGCGAGATCGAGCTCGACAAGCGCCTGCCGGTGGCCGCCGGCATCGGCGGCGGTTCGTCTGACGCCGGCGCGGTGCTGAGGGCGCTGAACGGCGTTGCCGGAGCCTGTACAGGCGCTGCGGAGCAACTGGGGGCCGACGTCCCGGTCTGCGTCGCGGCGCAACCTGCGCGGATGCAGGGGGTGGGCGAGCGGCTGTCGCCGTTGCCGACAATGCCGCCCATGTGGCTGGTCCTCGTCAATCCGCTGGTGCCGCTGCGGACCGCCGATGTCTTCGCCGGCCTCGCTTCGCGTGATCACCCGCCGATGCCGGACGAGATCCCCCATTGGCGCAATGCCGCCGAGGCGACGCGGTGGCTGGCGGAGCAGCGCAACGATCTGGAGGCAGCCGCGATCGAGAAAGCACCGGCTGTCGGCGCGGCGCGCGCCGCGGTGGCCGAGACCGGCGGTTGTCTTCTGGCGCGGATGTCGGGCTCGGGCGCCACGGTCTTCGGCCTCTTCGCGTCGTCTGCCGAGGCGGAGGCAGCGGCGAAGCAGATCTCGCGGGCTCAGCCGGGCTGGTGGGTTCGCAGCGCCGGGCTGACCGATCAGGCCACGCGGTCCACCACGTAGCCCGCCAGGTCCGCGAGCGTGTCGCGCAGGGGGTGCGGCGGCAGCGCCTCCAGTGCGGCGCGGGCGCGGTCAGACCACATCCTCGCCTCGGTCTCGGTCGCCTGCAGCGCACGGTGGCGTTCCATCAGCGCAGTGGCGCGTGCGACATCGCCCTCGCGCTGGTCGCCCTGCTCGATCGTGCGCTTCCAGAAGCCACGTTCCTCGTCGTCGGCATGCGCGACGCAGAGAATCACGGGCAGGGTCATCTTGCGGTCGCGGAAGTCGTCGCCGACGTTCTTGCCAGTCACCTCCACATTGCCGCGGTAGTCGAGCAGGTCGTCGGTGATTTGGAACGCGATGCCGAGCGCGTCGCCGTAGGTCGCGAGGGCGTCGGTTTCTGCGCTCGGGCGGCCAGCGACGAGGCCGGCGGTCGCGCAGGCCGCGGCGAAGAGCGCGGCGGTCTTGCCGCGGACGATCCTGAGGTAGGTCTCCGCGTTCGTCGCCAGGTTGCGCTCGGCGCTCAGTTGCAGCACTTCGCCCTCGGCAATCGTGGCAGAGGCGCGCGAGAGGATGTCGAGCACCTGCAGCGACCCGATCTCGACCATCAGTTCGAACGAGCGGGCAAAAAGATAATCGCCGACGAGCACCGAGGACTTGTTGTCCCAGAGAAGGTTGGCGGTCGGCCGGCCACGCCGCTGCCGGCTCTCGTCGACCACATCGTCGTGCAGCAGCGTGGCGGTGTGGATGAATTCCACCGTGGCCGCGAGACGGATGTGGTTCTCGCCTTCGTAGCCATACATCCGGGCGACCGCGAGCGAGAGCATCGGGCGCAGCCGCTTGCCGCCGGCACGGATCAGGTGGGCGGTTACGTCGGCGATCCGCGGCGCGTATTGCGAGACCATCCTGGCCTCGAGGAGTTCCGCCATCGCGTCCAGTTCATCCGACAGCATCGCCGCCAGCCGTTCGTGCGGCCGCGCGGAAATCCGGTCCAGCCCCATCGCACCCGCTTTCACTTCGCTCGACACCGGGCCGGGCATATCCTTAGATCAGAGCTGATGAAAGAGCTTCTGCGAACCAATGACCCGACGCTCATCGCCTACGCGGCGGCGCTGCTGGAGGGCGAGCAGATCGAGGTCTTCCAGATGGACGCGCACATGAGCGTGCTGGAGGGTTCGATCGGCATACTCCCGCGGCGGATGATGGTCCGCAGCAGCGACCTCTTCCGGGCGCGCTCGATCCTCCGCGACAACGGGATCGCGCTGGACGCGTGACCGGGCTTACCGACGACGGTTTCCTCGGCGGACGGCTGCGTATCCTCCAGCCGGCCCGCGGCTATCGTGCGGGCGTGGATCCGGTGTTCCTCGCGGCGGCCACGGACGCGAGTCCGGGAGAGTCGGTGCTGGAATTGGGCTGCGGGGTGGGAGTGGTATCGCTCTGCCTCGCGGCACGTGTCGGGGCGCTCGACTTAATCGGAGTCGAGGCACTGGCCGACTATGCTGCCCTAGCGCGGCGCAACGCGTCGCGGAACCGGATCGAGATGCACGTCGTCGAGGCGGACGTCCGGGAGCTGGGCCCGGAGCTCAAGGCGCGGAGCTTCGACCATGTCGTGTCCAATCCCCCATACCTCCGGCGGTCGCACGGTATCATGCCCGGGGAACCGTCGCGGCGTGCGGCCCTCTACGAGACGGTGCCTCTGGCAGACTGGGTTGGGGCGGCGCTGCGCCGGCTGCGTCCGGGCGGGCGGTTGACGATGATCCAGGCGGCAGAGCGGCTGCCCGAGCTTCTGAAGGCGCTCGATGACGGCGCTGGTGCCGTAACGGTGCGCCCGATTGCCGCACGGGCCGGGCGCGAGGCCGACCGCTTTATTCTGACCGCGGTCAAGAGCGCGCGCGGACGGTTCCGACTGACCGCGCCTCTGATCGTTCACGAAGGCCTCTGCCATTCGGGTGATGGTGACGATTACGCTGCGGAAATCAGCGATGTGCTGCGGAACGGTGCAGCGCTGGACTCAACGTAAGGTTGAAGGATACGCTGGCGTATCTGGCGAGTGACAGGGCGCGCCGGTTGTGCTCGACTGAGCTCGCTTCGGATCCACGAAAGGAGGACAATTATGGCCTTGAGCTCGCACCTGCAGGAACTCCGCAAGAAGCACGAGTCGCTTTCGCATATGGTGGAACAGGAACAGCGAAGCCCATCGTCCGACGACCTCCGAATCACCGAACTCAAGAAGCAGAAGCTGCGACTGAAGGAGGAGATCACGCGCCTGTCGGCGATGTGACCTCGACAGCCGATCGGGCGCGAGCCGCTGGGGCTCGCGCCGCGCCTGACTGATCAGGAGAAGTACTGGCCGCCGTTGGCCGAAATGGTGGAGCCGGTGACGAAGCCCGCCTCGTCCGAGGCGAGGAACACCACGCAGCGCGCGATCTCTTCCGGCTCTCCCAGGCGCCCGACCGGGATCTGGGGTATGATGCGCTCGTTCAGCACCTTCTCGTCGACGGCGCGCACCATCTCGGTCCCGATGTAGCCGGGGCAAACCGCATTGACGGTGATGCCGGCGCGAGCCCCTTCCTGCGCCAGGGCCTTCGTCAGCCCGAGGTCTCCGGCCTTGGCGGCGGAATAGTTCGCCTGACCCGCCTGTCCCTTCTGTCCGTTGATCGACGAGATGTTGACGACCCGGCCGAACTTGCGTTCGCGCATCCCGCCCCAGACGCAGTGCGTCATGTTGAAGAGGCCGGTCAGGTTGGTGTCGATCACCTGCTTCCACTGGTCCGGCGTCATCTTGTGGAACATTGCGTCGCGCGTGATGCCGGCGTTGTTGACCAGCACCTCGATTGGGCCCAGTTCCGCCTCGACCTCGGCGATGCCAGACTTGCAGGCGTCATAGTCGGCGACCGACCACTTGAAGGTCTTGATCCCCGTCTCGTCGGTGAACCTACGGGCAGCTTCGTCGTTGCCGGCGTAATTCGCCGCGACTGTATAACCAGCGTCCTTGAGCGCGGTCGAGATCGAGGCGCCGATCCCGCGCGAGCCTCCGGTCACAAGTGCAACTCGTCCCATCGTTCTTCCTCCCTCGGTTTTGTCAGTCCAGTTGGTTCAGAAATGCCAACGCATCCCGCTCGCCCAGATCCCACGTCCTGCGGATCTTGGCGGGGTCGGTGAAGTCGATCTTGTCGGCCGGGGTCTCGTCCGACGGCGAGACATAGACGCGCCCCGCGACGTCGGGCACGTTGTCGTAGCGCCGGGTCAGCAGCACGAGGGTCCGGCCCTCGTCGGGCGAGGGCATCGGCGCCTGGTCGGCCATGCCGCCGTCCACCACCGGCCGGTCCTCCCACGTCGCGATGTCGAAGAGCGGCGGGATCGTCGCGGCGGCGCAGACGAGATCGACGAGCTTTCCCTCCGCCGCGGCGGCTCGCGCGTCGACGAAGCTGGTCGTTAGCCCGCAGCGTTCGGCCCAGTTGAAGTGCGGGCTCGAGACGAGGTGCAGCTCAGCCTCGTAGGCCGCCATCGAGGCGGTGCCGGTCAGCGCCGACATGTCGTCATCGGGCGGATGGGCGATCAGCACCTGGAACGCTGGCCCCTCCGCGATCTTCCGCTCGGCCTCGGCGTCGATCACCTTCGAGACCACCTCGCGGTAGATTCTCTGGTGAGGCGTCTGCGGCGTCTCCGGATGGACCACCTGGTGCAGGTCGACGTTGCTGTCCTGATCGGCGAAGGCGCGCGTCATTTCGTCGAGCAGCCGAAGGCCAAGGTGCGGGACGAAGCACGAGGCGGAAAGTGCCCCGCCCGAGACCCCGCTGATCCGCGCCGGCTCGAGCGGCAGCTCCCGCCGGAGCACGTGCAGGAAACCTCCCTGCCAGAAGCAACGGGTCCCGCCGCCGGAAAAGACCAGCTGGTCGAACCGGGTGCGGGAGGATGCGCCCATGCGCGCTCCGCTACTCTGGGCGCCCTCGCCGGATCAGCCGCGCTCGAGGCACATGGCGACGCCCATGCCGCCGCCGATGCAGAGCGTCGCGATGCCGCGCTTGGCGTCGCGCCGCTTCATCTCGAAGAGGAGCGTGTTGAGGACGCGGGCGCCGGACGCGCCGATCGGGTGCCCGATTGCAATCGCGCCCCCATTGACGTTCACCACCTCGGGGTTCCAGCCCATGTCCTTGTTGACCGCGCAGGCCTGCGCCGCGAAGGCCTCGTTGGCCTCCACGAGGTCGAGGTCGTCCACCTTCCATCCGGCCTTTTCCAGCGCCTTGCGGCTGGCGTGGATCGGGCCCACGCCCATGATCGAGGGGTCGAGGCCGGCGGTGGCGTAGCTCGCGATGCGGGCCAGCGGCTCGATCCCGCGGCGCTCGGCCTCCTCGGCCGACATCAGGAGGACGCCCGCCGCGCCGTCGTTGATGCCGCTGGCATTGCCGGCGGTGACGCTTCCGTCCTTGGTGAAGGCGGGGCGCAGCTTCTGCATGTTCTCGATCGTGGCGCCGTGGCGGACGTACTCGTCCTTGTCGACGACGATGTCGCCCTTGCGCGTCTTGACGGTGAAGGGAACGATCTCGTCCTGGAAGCGGCCGGCATTCTGTGCCGCCTCGGCCTTGTTCTGGCTGGCGACGGCGAACTCGTCCTGCTGCTCGCGCCCGATCTGCCACTTCTCGGCCACATTCTCGGCTGTCTGGCCCATATGATAGCCGTTAAAGGCGTCCCAGAGGCCGTCCTTGATCATCGAGTCGATGAACTTCATGTCGCCCATCTTGTGGCCCGCGCGCAGGTGCGCGACGTGAGGCGCGAGGCTCATGTTCTCCTGCCCGCCGGCGACGATGATCTGCGCATCGCCAAGCTGGATGTGCTGCGCGCCGAGCGCCACGGCCCTGAGCCCCGAGCCGCAGACCTGGTTGATGCTCCAGGCGGCAGCTTCCTGCGGCAGGCCCGCGTTGATGTGCGCCTGACGCGCGGGATTCTGCCCCTGGCCGGCTGTCAGCACCTGGCCCAGGATCGTCTCGCTGACCTCGCCCTTGTCGATGCCGGCGCGCTTGACGACCTCCTCGATGACGGCGGCGCCGAGTTCGTGTGCCGGAGTGTTCGCAAAGCTGCCGTTGAAGCTGCCCACGGGCGTGCGCGCGGCCGAGGCGATGACGACGTTGGTCATGGGAACCCTCCCTGGGATTGGCTGCCGGAACAATGACGACGGCTCCGGCCGTTCGTCCCGGTTCTACGGCGCATGTTTTCCCAGAGCAACCGGCGCGTCTCGCGCCGCATTGGGCGTCAGACTGCTTCAAGCAGGCCGGTTCGGGCGTCCCGATGCCAGTGCGGGATCAACTCCGGCTTGCCAAAGAGCCAACCCTGGAGCGCGTCGAGGCCGAGTTCCGCAAGGACCGCCGCATCTTCGGGCCGCTCGACCATCTCGGCCACAGTGTAGCAGCCGAAGTGGCGTCCGACCCTGACCAGCGTCTCGACGAGAAAGCGGTTGTCGCCGTGGCCGTCGATGCCGCGGCAATACGAACCGTCGAGCTTCAGGATGTCGAACCTCAGTTCGCGAAAATGGCGGAAGGAGGTGTAGCCCGAACCGAAGTCGTCGAGCGCGAAAGCGATGCCGTGCGCCTGCAAATCCTTCATGAAGGCGCCTACCTTCTCCGGCGCGAGGATGGCGGAGCGCTCCGTGATCTCGATGATCAGCCGCTCCGCAGCCATCGGGTCGCGCTCGAGGCCTTCGTCCAGCACCCGCATCCAAGGCCTGTGACCGATCGTCCGCACCGACATGTTGAGCGACAAGCGCAGGTCGGGCACCCGGGCGAGCGCATCGAGCCCGTGGGTGAGCGCCGCGCAGTCGATCGCACGGCCGAGATGCTGGTCCTCGATCGCGGCGACGAACTGCCCGGCGGGCACAACGATGCCGGTTTCGTCGAGGATGCGGATCAGGCCCTCGTGGAAAGCGGGCGAAGTCGGGTTCCGCGCCTCGACCACCGGCTGGAAAGCCAGCATGGTGCGGCCCGCCGCAAGCGCCTGGGAGACCATCAGGAACGTCTGCCTGTCGCGCGATGCAGCCAGTGCCCTCGTGAGGGTCCCGCTAGAATTGACGTTGCAGGTCATTCCGGCCTCGTGCGACGTTCCTAGGACCACATGGACGCGTGCCTGTAAAACTGGAGTTAAGGACATCTGTCCGTGACGTCGGGTCCACTTTCCGGCCGGTGCCCGTGGTGCGGCTCCGATCCGCTTTACGTCGCCTACCACGACGAGGAGTGGGGCGTGCCGGAACGTGACCCGCGCGCTCTTTACGAGAAGCTCGTGCTCGACGGCTTCCAGGCTGGCCTCGCGTGGATCACCATCCTGCGCAAGCGCGCTGCATTCCAGGCGGCCTTTGCCGGGTTCGACCCGGACATCGTGGCACGCTGGGGCGAGGAGGATGTCACCCGGCTGCTCGGCGACGCAGGCATCGTGCGCCACCGCGGCAAGATCGAGGCCGCCATCGACGGCGCCCGCGCCTGGCTCATGATCGAGGAGCGCGAGGGGTTCTCGCCCTTCGTGTGGAAGTTCGTCGACGGCGCGCCGCTCCAGCCCCGGCCGCAGACGATGGCCGACATCCCGGCCGATACCGACACCAGCCGCGCCATGTCGCGCGCGCTTAAGGCGGAAGGCTTCCGCTTCTGCGGACCGACGATCGTCTATGCATTCATGCAGGCGACCGGCATGGTAAACGACCACCTCGTCACCTGTCCGCGCCACGCGGAGGTGGCGGCAACTGCCGAATGAGATTTCATCGATCCTGCATCTAGAGATTCACTCGAGCACTGCTTCCAGGAGCAGCTTCGCGTCCTCGCTGTCCCATTCGGCGCCGCCTGTCAGGCGGGCGATTTCCTGCCCGTTCGCGTCGAGGATGACCGTCACGGGCAGGCCCAGCACGCCCATCTCGCGGGAAAAGGACTGGTCCGGGTCGGTCAGCATCGGCAGGCGCTCGATCCCCTCCTCCTCGAAGAAACGCCGGATCCCCGCCGGAGCATTCCGCCCGGTCGCCACCGTCACCACTTCCAGCCGGCCGCCCATCTCTGCCTGCAACCGGTCGAGCGACGGCATCTCCTGGCGACAGGGCGCGCACCAGGTCGCCCAGAAGTTCAGCACGACCGGCGCGCCGGCATAATCCGCGAGCCGCACCTCGCCACCATCGAGGTTGCTCAGTACGACATCCGGCACGAGCCTGGGCGTGTCGTGGAACGCGAGCTTGCGCATGTCGCCCTGCGCCAGGTCTTCCAGCGCGGGGTCGGCAGCGGCCACGTTTGCGGCGAGGATCAGCGCGGTGTAGAGCACGGCGGACTTCAGCATGGGGATCCCTCTTGTCATGGCCGACCGGAACGACATGTGGGGCGGACGCTTCGCCGCCGGACCCGACGCGATCATGGAGGCGACCAATGCCTCGATCGGGTTCGACCGCCGCCTCGCCCCGCAGGACATCGCCGGATCGAAGGCCCACGCCGCGATGCTGGCGGCGCAGGACATCCTCAGCGATAGCGATGCCGCGGCGATCCGGGAAGGGCTGGACACGATCTTGTCAGAGATCGAGGGCGGCGGGTTCGAGTTCCGAATCGACCTCGAGGACATCCACATGAACGTGGAGGCGCGGCTCAAGGCGCTGATCGGCGAGCCGGCGGGGCGGCTCCACACGGCGCGCAGCCGCAACGATCAGGTGGCGACCGACTTCCGCCTCTGGGTGCGCGACCAGATCGACGTGGCGGTCGAGGGGCTGGCGGCGCTGCAGCGCGCTCTGCTCGACCAGGCCGAGGCGGGGGCGGACTGGGTGATGCCGGGCTTCACCCACCTGCAGACGGCGCAGCCGGTGACGTGGGGTCACCACATGATGGCCTATGTCGAGATGTTCGGCCGCGACGCGGGCCGTTTCCGCGACGCACGGGCGCGCATGAACGAGTCTCCCCTGGGCGCCGCCGCGCTGGCCGGCACGTCGTTCCCGATCGACCGCGAGGCGACGGCGCAAGCGCTCGGCTTCGACCGGCCCTGCGCCAACTCGCTCGACGCCGTCTCGGACCGCGACTTCGCGCTCGAATTTCTCTCCGCCGCGTCGATCTGCGCGATGCACCTGTCGCGCCTTGCGGAGGAGCTGGTGATCTGGGCGTCGGCGCAGTTCCGGTTCGTGACGCTCTCCGACCGCTTCTCCACCGGCTCGTCGATCATGCCGCAGAAGAAGAACCCCGACGCAGCCGAGCTGATCCGTGCCAAGATCGGCCGCATCCTCGGCGCGACGGTGGCGCTCTTCACGGTGATGAAGGGGCTGCCGCTCGCCTATTCCAAGGACATGCAGGAGGACAAGGAGCAGGTCTTCGACGCCGCCGACGCGCTCGCCCTCAGCCTCGCCGCCATGACCGGTATGGTTGCGGACATGGCCGCGAACCGCGACGCGCTGCGCGCCGCCGCCGGCTCGGGCTTCTCGACCGCGACGGACCTCGCCGACTGGCTGGTGCGCGAGGCGGGGCTGCCGTTCCGCGAGGCGCACCACGTCACTGGCGCCCTGGTAGCCAAGGCCGAGGTCAAGGGTTGCGACCTGGCGGACCTGACGCTCGACGAGATGCAGGCGGCGCATCCAGGCATCACCGAGGGGGTGCGCGACGTCCTCGGCGTGGACAATTCCGTTGCGAGCCGTACCTCATACGGCGGAACCGCACCGGTCAGGGTGCGCGAGCAGGTGGCACGCTGGCGGGCGGCGCTGGTATGAGGAGGGTCCTGATCGCGATGCTGCTGCTCTCGGCCTGCGAAACGTCGCAGCCCCGCGTCAACGCGGGCGTGAGCGTAACTCCGGACGGCGTCCGGGTTCATCCGTCCGCCGGCCTCCGCGTTGGTGGCGTCGGCGTCACGGTGCGGCCGTGACGCGCGCGCTCGTCCTCCTCCTTGCGCTGGCGGCCTGCGGCGCGCTGGCGGCCTGCGGCGTCGATGGTGAGCCCCAACCTCCCGAGCGTGAAACCTCGACGGGCGTGACAATGTCGGGGTCGGCCGAGTTCGGGGTTGCGGGCGGCTTCTGACCGAGCGCCTTTCGCGCGACGGCTCGGGAAGCTAAGAGCGCCGGTGAGAATCCAGAGGAGCCGGCATGCCCGTTGACCATTCCAACGACGTCCACCCGCGCCGCTGATGGACCATTTCCTCTACCGCGCCGGGGTGCTCCACGCCGAAGACGTGCCGCTGGCGGATATCGCCGCGACTGTCGGCACGCCGTTCTACTGCTATTCCGCGGCCACGCTGACGCGGCACTATCGCCTCTTCGACGAGGCGCTGGCGTGGGGGCCGCACCTCGTCTGCTACGCGGTCAAGGCCAATGCGAATCTCGCAGTGCTGAAGCTGCTGGGCGACCTCGGAGCGGGCGTCGACGTGGTGAGCGAGGGGGAGTACCGCAAGGCCCGCGCCGCCGGTATCCCGGCCGACCGGATCGTCTTCTCGGGCGTCGGCAAGACGCGGACCGAGATGCGCCACGCGCTTCAGGGCGGCATCCGGCAGTTCAACGTCGAGTCCGAGCCGGAGATGGTCGCCCTCGACGAGGTGGCGCGGTCGATGGGCGCGGTGGCGCCGATCGCCCTGCGCATCAACCCCGACGTCGACGCCCAGACGCACGAGAAGATCGCGACCGGCAGGTCCGAGAACAAGTTCGGGATCCCGATCTCGCGGGCCCGGGCCGTCTACGCGCACGCCGCTTGCCTGCCGGGGCTGCGCGTCGTCGGCATCGACGTCCACATCGGCAGCCAGCTGACCTCGCTGGTGCCCTTCGAGGCGGCCTACCGGAAGGTCGGCGCCCTCGCGCACGAGCTTCGCGCCGAGGGGCACGCGATCGAGCGGCTGGACCTCGGCGGCGGTCTCGGCATCCCCTACGAGCGTACCAACCTCGCACCACCCCTGCCGACCGAGTATGGCGACCTGATCCGGCGGACCGTCGGCGACCTCGGCTGCGAGATTGAGATCGAGCCGGGTCGGCTGATCGCCGGCAACGCCGGCATCCTCGTCTCGCGCGTCATCTACGTGAAGGAGGGCGAGGGGCGGGACTTCCTGATCGTCGATGCGGCCATGAACGACCTGATCCGACCCGCGATGTACGGCGCCCACCACGAGATCGTGCCGCTCATCGAGCCGGCGCCGGGCGCGCCGATGCGCCCGTTCGACATTGTCGGACCCGTCTGCGAGACGGGCGACACCTTCGCCCGCGCCCGCGACATGACGACGCTGGGCGAGGGTGACCTCATCGCCTTCCGCTCCGCCGGCGCCTATGGTGCGGTCATGGCCTCCGAATACAACGCCCGGCCGCTGGTGCCCGAGGTGCTGGTGCAGGGCGATCACTTCGCCGTCATTCGCGCGCGGCCATCCTTTGACGAGATGTTGGCGCGAGATACCATCCCTGAATGGCTCTGACGCGGACTCCTCCGTGGCAGGCAGGCTGCGTCTGAGGATGACGGACCGTATGCCCATCCCGCGCGAGGCGCTGAGGCGCCTCCGCCGCCCGCTGGCCCTGACGCGCCTCGGCATGTTTGCCGAGCGGACGGTGAGGTGTTTCTGGCCGCTGGCGACGGTTCTCATGGCGCTTCTGGCCGCGCTGATGCTTGGCGCGCAGGACGCCCTTCCCCTCGAATTCGTCTGGACCGGCGGCGTGCTCGCGGCAGGTGCGTTCGGCTGGAGCCTCTGGCACGGCGCGCGGCGCTTCCGCTGGCCCGGAGCCACCGAGGCGCTGGACCGGCTCGACCGGACCCTACCGGGCCGCCCAATCACCGCGATCACCGACGCGCAAGCCATCGGGACGGGCGACGCGGCGTCCGAGGCGGTCTGGCGTGCACACGTCGTGCGGATGGCCAACCGGGCAAGGCAGGCTCGCGCGGTGCGGCCGAGCCTCAGCGTGGCCGATCGCGATCCCTACGCTCTGCGCTACGCCGCGCTCCTCGCGCTGGTGATGGCGCTGCTCTTCGGCTCGTTCTGGCGGGTCGCAAGCGTCACCGAGATGGCGCCGGTTCGCGCCGGGCAGTCGCTGGCCGCCGGTCCGAGCTGGGAGGGCTGGATCGAGCCGCCGGTCTACACTGGCCTGCCGAGCCTCTATCTCAACGACATCGACCGCGAGCGGATCGATGTCCCGCGCGGCAGCCGCGTTACGCTGCGCCTTTACGGCGAGGTCGGCGCGCTCACCGTGTCGGAGACCGTTTCCGGCCGCATCGGCGAAGTCGCACCCGCCAGCGCACCCTCGCAGAGCTTCGAGGTCACGCGGGAGGGCGCCCTCGCGGTCGAAGGTGCCGGGGGCGCGCGCTGGGAGATCGGGGTACTTGCCGACTCGCCACCGACTATCCGCGTCGACGGCCCGCCGGAGCGGACCGCCGCGGGCGAGCTGCGTCAGCCGTTTACCGCGTCTGACGACTACGGCGTCATCGGCGGCAACGCTCGCCTCGCGCTCGATCTCGCGGCGCTGGAGCGGCGCCACGGCCTGGCAGTCGAGCCCGAGCCGCGTGAGCCCGTCGTCATCGATCTGCCGCTCAGCCTTACCGGCGAGACCGCGGAATACAGCGAGGTTCTGGCCGAGGATTTCGCCAAGCATCCCTGGGCCGGGATGCCGGTCACCTTGCGCATGACCGCGCGCGACGCGGCGGGTCAGGAGGGAATGTCGGCGCCCGATCCGCTCGTCCTGCCGGAGCGGAGGTTCTTCGACCCGCTTGCCGCCGCCATCGCCGAGCAGCGGCGTGACCTGCTTTGGACCCGCGAGAACGCCGGACGGGTCGCGCAGATCCTGCGCGCCGTCAGCTGGCATCCCGAGGATGTCTTCCGCTCGGAGACCGCCTATCTGCGCCTGCGGGTCATCATCCGTCGGCTCGAGAACTACAACCGGTACGGCGAGTTCACGACGGAGCTGCAGGACGAGATCGCCGACGCCCTCTGGGACGTCGCCCTTATGATCGAGGAGGGCGATCTCGGCGACGCCATGGAGCGCCTGCGCCGGGCGCAGGAGCGGCTGGGCGAGGCGATGGAGAGCGGCGCCTCGGACGAGGAGATCGCCGAACTCATGCAGGAGTTGCGCGAGGCGATGCAGGACTACATGCGCCAGCTCGCCGAGCAGTCCGAGGGCCAGGAGCAGGAGTTCGCCGAGGGCGAGACGCAGGAGATCACCGGCGACCAGCTCGAGCAGATGCTGCAGCAGCTTCAGGAGTTGATGGAGCAGGGGCGCATGGCCGAGGCGCAGCAGCTGCTGCAACAGCTCCAGCAGATGATGGAGAACATGCAGATCGCCCAAGGCCAGCAGCAGGGCCAGAGTCCGGGCCAGCAGGCGATGGAGGACCTCGCCGAGACGCTGCGCGAGCAGCAGGAGCTCAACGACGAGACCTTCGGCGACCTGCAGGAGCAGTTCGACGAGGGTGACGGCGAGCAGGGGCAGCAGCCTGGACAGCAGCAGGGACAGCAAGGCGGCCAGACGCCGGGGCAGCAGCAGGGCCAGCAAGGCCAGCAGGGGCAGGGCAACCAGTCAGGGCAGAGCCAGCAGTCGGGGCAGGGCGCGCCGTCGCCGGGCCAGCGCGGCATGTCGCAGGGCCTCGCCGACCGCCAGCAGGCGCTCCGTGACGAGCTTGCGCGGCAGCAGGGCAGCCTGCCCGGTGCCGGAACCCCGAGCGGCGACGCGGCCCGAGAGTCTCTAGACCGCGCCGGACGCGCGATGGAAGGGGCCGAGGAGGCGCTGCGCGGTGAGGACTTCGCCGGCGCACTCGACCGGCAGTCCGAGGCGCTCGACGCGCTGCGCGAGGGGATGCGCAATCTCGGCGAGGCAATGGCGCAGGAACAGCAGCAGAACGGGCAGGCGGGCCAAGGGGAGGCATTCGGGCAGGCCGACGGAAGCCAGCAGCGCGACCCGCTCGGCCGGATGCCCGGTGCGCAGGGCCGCGTCGGTACGGATGAGCAGCTCCTGCAGGGTGAGGACGTCTATCGCCGTGCGCGCGAGCTCCTCGACGAGATCCGGCGCCGGTCGGGCGAGCAGGAGCGGCCGGAGCAGGAGCGTGACTACCTGCGGCGCCTTCTCGACCGCTTCTAGGTCGTCTGGGGCGGCCGCGCCTCGATGAGCGAGAAGCCCGCCTCCTCCATCAGCCGGTCCGAAGCGCCTTCGATCTGAGCCTCGAGCCGCCGCATGAAGTCCGCATTGCGGAGACCCGGCGCGATCCGCGGGAGGAATTCCACTACCGCCAGGCCCGGACGGCGGAGGATGCTGCGCCTGGGCCAGAAGACCCCCACATTGGTGGCGACCGGAACGCAGTCCTGCCCGAGCTGCTCATAGAGGATTGCGGTGCCGATCTTGTAGGGCGCCGGCTGGCCCGGCGCGACGCGCGTGCCCTGCGGATAGATGATGAGCTGCCCGGGCCGCAGCTGGCCGCGTCCGACATCCTCAATCATCTTCTGGATCGCGTGGCCCCGCCGCCCGCGGTCCACCGGGACACAGCCGATCTTGCGGGCGTACCAGCCGACGAAGGGCGTGCGCGTCAGCTCCTTCTTCATGATGAACTTTGGTCGCGGGATCGCGCTGACGATCATGATGATGTCGAAGAAGGACTGGTGCTTGGCCGCGATCACGACCTCGTCCGACGGCGGCACGCCGCGGATCTCGGACCTAAGCCCGATGATGACGCGCGCGCTCCACCGGACATAACGGCAATAGGCGTGGACCGCGCGGAAGGCCCACTCCTCGTCGAGAAGAACGAGGGGCGCGTAGGCCAGCGCCATCAGCGCCATTACGAGATACATCTGCACGATGAAAACCAGCGAGCGGACCCACTGGAAGGCGTCGGAAACCACGTCTGTCCTCCCTGCGTCTCGGCGCGACGATAGCGGGTTCGACGCAAATGGCGAGGCGCGAGAGCCGCGCATCGGCTTTCGTCCACCGGCAGCGCGGCCTAGAGTCGGCGCGCGAAGCGATCCGGAGTAGCGCGTGATACGCCTGACATGCCCGAACTGCGGCGCGATCTACGAGGTCGACGCCAGCCTCGTCCCCGAGTCGGGCCGGACCGTGCAGTGCTCGGCCTGCGAGCGGACCTGGCATGCGCGGCCGGAACCCGCCGCCGCCACTCCGCCGCCGGAGCCGCAAACTGCAGAGGCGCCCCCGTCGGAAGAAGTCGCGCCGCCGGCACGAGCCGCCCCGCCCGCGCTGGAGGTTGAGCCGCCCACGCCGGCCGGGACGGAGGCGGAGACGTCGGACGATGAGGCGCCCAACCCCGACCTGCCGCGCCGGCCGATCGCCGAGGAGGTGCGGGCGCTCCTGCGGGAGGAGGCCGCGCGTGAGGCGCGGGTCCGCCGGGAGCAGGGGCGCCTGGAAGTGCAGCCCGACCTCGATCTGCCCCCCGGCCGGATCACGCCGCGCCGCATCGCTCGGCCGCGGACCGAGAGCGGCCCGCTGCCGGATGCCGATGCAATCAACGCGACGCTGCGGGCCACGTCCTCGCGCGCCGCCGAGCTGCGGCCCTCGGATGAGACGCCGCGGGGCCGCGGCGGCTTCGGCATCGGCCTGATGCTCGTGCTCATCGCTATGGTGCTGGTCGTCGGTCTCTACGCCGGGGCGCCAGCGCTGGCCGAGCGGGTGCCGCAGGCGCGACCGTTCCTCGCTGCTTACGTGGAGCTGGCGAACGACGTGCGGACGCAGGTCGACCGGGCGATTGACGGCTCGGCCCGTGCCGTTGCGGATCTTCTGGAGCGTTTCGGCGAGGGCTGAGCGGCTCAGGCCGGGAGCGCGGTCTCACCCATGCGGAGGAACTTCTCGCGCCGCTTGCGGACGAGCGCGCCGGGCTTCTCCGCCTCGAGCTCGGCGAGCGCATCGCCCACCGCCGAGCCGACCGCACGCATGGCTGCGCGCGGGTCGCGGTGGGCGCCGCCGAGGGGCTCGTCGATGATCCGGTCGATCACCTTCAGCTTCAGCAGGTCCTGCGCCGTCAGCCGCAGCGCCTGCGCCGCGTCGCGCGTGCGCTCCGCATCCTTCCAGAGGATCGAGGCGCAGCCTTCGGGGCTGATGACCGAGTAGATCGAGTGCTCCAGCATGGCCACGCGGTCCGCCGTGGCGAATGCCACCGCGCCGCCCGATCCGCCCTCGCCGATGACGACCGAGACGAGCGGCACGCCGATCTGCAGGCACTTCTGCGTCGCCCGCGCGATCGCCTCGCTCTGGCCGCGCTCCTCCGCGCCCTTGCCCGGATAGGCGCCAGGCGTGTCGACCAGCGTCACGACCGGCAGGCGGAAGCGGCTCGCGAGGCTCATCAGCCGGACCGCCTTGCGGTAACCTTCGGGCCGGGCCATGCCGAAGTTGCGCGCAATGCGGGTTGCGGTGTCGTGCCCCTTCTCGTGGCCGATCACCACGACCGGACGGCCATCGAGCCGCGCGAGGCCGCCCATGACGGCGTCGTCTTCGGCAAAGGCGCGGTCGCCGGCCAGCGGCGTCCATTCGGTGAAGAGCTCGGCGATGTAGTCGCGGCAGTGCGGCCGCCCCGGATGCCGCGCCACCTGCGCCTTCCGCCAGGGGTCGAGGTTCTTGTAAAGGTCGCGCAGGATGTCGTGCGCCTTCTTGTCGAGGCCGCGTGCTTCCTTCTCGACGTCCATGCCCTCGTTCTGCCGTGCGAGGGCGCGCAATTCCTCGGCCTTGCCCTCGATCTCCGCCAGCGGCTTTTCGAAGTCGAGATAGTGGGTCATGGGCAGGAACTCTTTGCGGGCAGCCATCCGGCCGGGGTATCCGGGGCTATCGCATGGCGTGGGAGGCATTGCAAAACATAACATGGATGCTATATTTCAGGAGGACGCGCGGAGCGTCACGGCCGCCGACGGCTGTGACGAGGAGATCTACCGGGCACTCAAGGGTCTGTCGGAGCGGTGCCAGGAGAACATGATCGCGCTGGCAGAGGAACTCGCGCAGGCGGATCCCGAGGCGGAGGAGCGGTGCGGGATGCTCGACGGTCGGCATGAGGTCTTTGCCCTTCGCGCCAGCGGCTGCGGTCGGGCGCGGCTTCTGGTCTCGGTCGACACCCGAGCCGCCGGCCGGCCGGTGACGATCCACGGCATCGCCGGCACGGATCCCTGCGCCGCGGCGCGGGCTTTGGTGTCGCGGCATTTCAACCTGAGGAGCGCGATATGGGAGACTTGAACGCCACGACCGGCTTCGCCCGCGGGATGCTGGAGCGCGATCCGGCGTTGAATCGCAGCTGGAACGCCCACGCGTCCAAGCGGCGACTGGCGCTCTGGCTGCGCGCGGCGCGGCGCGAGGCGAGGCTTACGCAAAAGGCGCTGGCCGAGCGCGCGGGCATGAGCCAGCCGCAGATCTCACGCATGGAGGATGCGACGGGGCCGCTGCCGGACCTCTCGACGATCCACGCCTACCTGCGCGGCTGCGGGCGCGTGGTGCTGCTCAGCCACTCCGACCCCGCCGACGCGCCGCCTGAGCATGTGCAGGAGGCGCACGCGATAGCCGTCTAGTGGAGTTCTGGATCAACCTGATCGGCTTCGTCGGCATCGCAATCCTCGCCGTGCCGACGATGGCCGTGAACCGGCGCAAGAAGCGCCTCGACCGCATCGAGCGGCTGCTGATCGGGGGCGACGACGGGCCCGGCCTTCGTCGTGTCGCCCGCCGCCTGCGTGAGGAGCGGGCGCGGCGAGCGACCCGTTGGCACCGCATGGACGAGCTCTGCCTCTATCTCGGCTACGCCTGTCTCTTCGCCAGCACGTTGATGCGCCTCGTCCTGGCGCAGTGACAGGTCATGCGGCGAGAGCTACCGGTTCCGGCTGACAGGACCCGTCGGCGTGGAAACGGACCCGGTTGCGCCCGCCCGCCTTCGCCGCATAGAGGACTGGACACGGCGCAGCGCCACGCCGAACGGCACCGCCAGCAGCGCGAGCACGGCGATCGTGCTCACGAAGTCGAAAAGGTTCTGCGCAGTCAGTGTCAAAACCCGTGCCCTTTCCAGCGCCGTTCTCGTCGCCGGAAGCTCTACGGCCGCGTGGTAAGCTCCGGGTTAAGACGCTGCGGCTCCGCTGCCTCGCGGTGTCCGCCGGCGATCATTTCGGCCTGCCGGACCACCACCTCGGCCTGCCGAATTGAGGCGAGATCGACGAGCCGGCCATCGAAGACCGCCGCGCCCTGACCGCTGCGCTTGGCCACCTCCATCGCGTGGAGAATGCCGCGCGCCTCGGCGACCGCCTTGTCCGAGGGGGTGAAGACTTCGTTGGCCAGCGCCACCTGCTTCGGGTGGATCGCCCACTTGCCGACCATCCCGAGCGTCGCCGACCGCCGTGCCTGCGCCCGGAATCCATTGTCGTCGGAGAAGTCGCCAAAGGGGCCGTCGACCGGCAGTACGCCATGGGTGCGGCACGCCGCCACGATGGCCGCCTGCGCCCAGTGCCACGGGTCCGGCCAATGGCGCTGGCCTTCGTGGAGCATGTAGTAGTTCTCCTGCGTGCCGCCGATGCCGGTGGTCTGCATCCCCATCGAGGCCGCGAAGTCGGCGGCGCCGAGGCTCATCGCCTGCAGCCGGGGCGAGGCGGCGGCGATCTCCGCGACATGAGTGATTCCGGCTGCGGTCTCAATGATGACCTCGAAGCCGAGGCGCTTATGGCGGCCGTTGGCGGCCTCGATGGCGCTTACCAGCGCATCGACGGCATAGAGGTCGGCCGCGCAGCCCACCTTGGGAATCATGATGAGGTCCAGCCGCTCGTCCGCCTGCTCCAGCAGGTCGACGACGTCGCGATACCACCACGGCGTGTCGAGCCCGTTGATCCGCACGCTCAGCGTCTTGCGTCCCCAATCCACGTCGCGGGTGGCCGCGATGACACTGCGCCGAGCCTCGGCCTTGTCGTCGGGCGCCACGCTGTCCTCGAGGTCGAGGTTGACGACGTCCGCGGCGCTCGCCGCCATCTTCTCGAAGATCTGTGGCCGTGAGCCGGGCCCGAAGAGCTGGCAGCGGTTTGGTCGTGCGGGCGGCTGCGGTTGGACGCGGAAGCTCATGGGGGGTCTCCGGCAACATTCCATCATGTCGTGTGCGCTCAGAGTTATGATGTTGCGCGCTGCGGCGCAACATCGGCCTCGCAGACGCGGCGAAGGCTTGCATGTGCTTTTCGGTCCGCAGATGCTGCGCACATGATCGAGACACCATATCTGCTGTTCCTGGGCGACGCGCCCGATCGGCTCGCCGCCAAGGTTGCGCAGGGCATTCGCGACTGGCGGCCCGATAACGCCCTCGGGCAACTGCGGCTGCCGGGATGCAAGGCCGACCTCGGCCTCGACGAGATGACGCTGGAGCAGGGGCTGCAAGCCGGCGCGAAGACGCTGGTGATCGGCGTGGCCAACCGCGGCGGCACGATAGCCGAGGCATGGAAGCCGGTGCTGCGGCAGGCGCTGGCACTGGGCTACGACCTCGCCAGCGGGCTGCACCACCTCCTGCGCGACGAGCCGGACCTGGTTGAGGCGGCGCGCAATCATGGCCGGAAGCTTCACGACGTGCGCCTGCCGCCGCAGCGTTATCCGATCGCGACCGGCGCGCGCCGCAGCGGCAAGCGGTGCCTCGCGGTCGGCACCGACTGCTCGATCGGCAAGATGTACACCGCGCTGGCGCTCGACCGGACGATGCGCGAGCGCGGCATGCGTGCCACGTTCCGCGCGACCGGCCAGACCGGAATCCTTATCACGGGCGAGGGCGTTCCGCTCGATGCCGTGGTGGCCGACTTCATGGCAGGCGCGGTGGAGTGGCTGACGCCCGACAATGACGCCGACCATTGGGACCTGATCGAGGGGCAGGGCAGCCTGTTCCACCCCTCGTTCAGCGGCGTGACGCTGGCGCTGATCCACGGCGGCCAGCCCGACGCGCTGATCCTCTGCCACGAGCCGACCCGCACGCACATGCGTGGTCTGCCGCACTATAAGTTGCCTTCGCTGGAGGAGCTGCGGGAAGTCTCGCTGCGCCTCGCGCGCATCGTGAACCCGGACGTCGAGGTCGTGGGCATTGCCGTCAACACGGCCGCCCTCGGCGAGGAGGAGGCTCTGGCGCACCTCGAGGCGACCGAAAAGCGGATGGGCCTGCCCACGGTGGATCCCTACCGCCAGGGTGCGGGGCGACTCGTGGACGCGCTGCCAGCGTGAGGATCCACGTCCGGTCCGAGACCTTCCGGCTGGCCGAGGCCTTCACCATCAGCCGGGGCAGCCGCACGGAGGCGCGCGTCCTGACGGTGGAGATCGAGGCGGAAGGCGTCATCGGGCGCGGCGAATGCGTGCCTTACGCCCGCTACGGCGAGACGATCGAGAGCGTCGGCGCGCAGGTCGAGGGGCTGACGGGGGTGGACCGGTCCAACTTGGCCGACCTCCTGCCGCCCGGCGCCGCGCGCAATGCCGTGGATTGTGCGCTCTGGGATCTCGAGGCACGGCAGTCCGGCCGCCGGGTGTGGGAGCTTGCCGGGCTGGATCCGCCGCAGCCGCAAGTAACTGCCTACACGATCTCGCTGGGCGAGCCGGAGGCGATGCGGGCGGCAGCGGCGCGGAACGCCCACCGGCCGCTCCTCAAGATCAAGCTCGGCACGCCCGAGGACATGCCGCGGCTCGAGGCGGTGCGGCAGGGCGCGCCGGCCGCCCGCATCATCGTCGACGCGAACGAGGGCTGGTCGGGAGAGGTCTATGCCGACCTCGCGCCGTACCTCGTGCGCCTCGGCGTCGAACTGGTGGAGCAGCCCTTGCCGGCGGGCGAGGATGAGGCGTTGGCCGAGATCGAGCGGCCGCTGCCCGTCTGCGCCGACGAGAGCTGCCACGACCGGGCGAGCCTGCCGGCTCTTCGCGGCCGGTACGACATGGTGAACATCAAGCTCGACAAGGCCGGTGGCCTCACCGAGGCGCTGGCGCTGCGCGAGGCCGCGCGTGCGGAGGGGTACGGCATCATGGTCGGCTGCATGGTCGGCTCGTCCCTCGCGATGGCGCCGGCGGTGCTGCTCGCGCAAGGCGCGACGGTGACCGACCTCGACGGCCCGCTGCTTCTGGCCGAGGACAGGAATCACCCGCTGCGTTACGACGCGGCGGGCGTGCATCCTGCGGATGCAGCGCTCTGGGGCTAGTGGCGTCCGCGATATTTTCCAAAACTTCACGAAAGGTGCTAGTATCGGAGGATTGTTGCGAGGGAGGAATTATGACAATCGAGATTTCCGAGGCTGACGTCAGGGCGATCGCACCCAATCCCACCGACGTGATTGTCGCCGGCATCGTCCAGCATCAGCACTACCTGCCACTCGGCATGATCGACAACGAGCTGCGCCTGGCGCACTTCATGGCGCAGCTCGCACACGAGAGCGCCCACTTCCGCCGCACGCTCGAATTCGCGTCCGGCGCCGCCTACGAGGGGCGCAGGGACCTCGGCAACCTGCAGAAGGGAGACGGCACGCGCTATCGTGGGCGCGGGCTGATCCAGACCACGGGTCGCGCCAACTATCGCGAGGCCGCCGCGGACATCCGCGAAATCGATGCGAAGGCGCCTGACTTCGAAGCCGAGCCAGACGAGCTGGAGCGGTTTCCCTGGGCGCTCCTGTCCGCGGTCTCATACTGGCGGCGGCGGAATATCAACCGCCACGCCGACCGCGACGATGTCGTCGCGGTGACGCGCGCCATCAACGGTGGCACCAACGGTCTCGACGATCGCAAGCGGTACCTGCGTCGGACCAAGCGGCTCTGGATGGAAGGCCAGCGTGCGGTCGAGGGCGACCCGGTCCTTCGCCTCGGCGACAAGGGCAACGGGGTGCGCGACCTTCAGAGCGCGCTGATCGAGGCGGGCTTCGCGGTGCTCGTCGACGGCGATTTCGGATCCAACACCGAGGAGGCGGCGCGCGAGTTCCAGCAGAGCCGCGGCCTGAAGCCGGACGGGATCGTCGGCCCGATGACCTGGGCGGCGCTCAGGACGCCGCCGGCCTGAGCGAGGCGCTCCGGCTCAACGCTGGCGCGCGCAGATCCGGGTCTCGGTCGCCTCGTTGAGCCAGCAGGCCGGTTCGTCGGCGCTGCGCAGGTAGCGCCCAGGCAGCGGCACGGCGCCACTCCCGAGATCCACAAAGCCGAAGGCGACGCCGGGTTCGACGACGTCCAGGACGTACGTCGGCTTGCCCGGGGCTGAGATCTCGAAACTGCCCGATGAGTTGATCGCGCGGAAGTCGCAGTCGTAGGTGCCGTCGTCGGTGGTGGCGCATTGCGTCCCCTGAGCGTCGGAGGCGCAAGCAGCGGTCCAGACGAGCATGGCGGCCATCGGGATGACGCGGGCGTGTGAGCGGCAGGTCATTGGCTTTCTTCCTCCGCAGTTTCTTCAGTCCGGGCCGCGCGATCGCCGCGGGTTGCAGGAGCCATTCCTATACAACGCGGGCTGTGGGCTCCGCGTTTCACGGCCCACCCCAGGAATGACGCCAAACGCAGCCCGGAGTTTCGGCTTTCACGGCATTTCTTGCCAGACTAGGAAGGAAGGAGACGAACAGGAGACCGCGATGCGCACCGTCTATGTCAACGGCGACTACGTTCCCGAGTATCAGGCAAGGGTTTCGGTCTTCGACCGCGGCTTCCTCTTCGCAGACGGGGTCTACGAGGTGACGAGCGTGCTCGGCGGCAAGTTGCTCGACTTCAACGGCCACGCCGCCCGGCTCGAGCGTTCGCTGGGGGAGCTCGGCATGTCGAGCCCGCTCTCGCGCGACGAGCTACTCGCGATCCATCGGGAGCTGACGCGGCTCAACGAGATCGACGAGGGCCTGGTCTATCTGCAGATCACGCGCGGCGCCGCCGATCGCGACTTCGCCTACCCGGAGGGGTCGAGCCCGACGGTGGTGCTCTTCACCCAGAAAAAGCAGTTGGCCGACAACCCGATCGCTGAGCGGGGGATGAGCGTTCTCACCATACCGGACCAGCGCTGGGGCCGGCGCGACATCAAGACGGTTCAGCTGCTCTACGCCTCGATGGGCAAGATGATGGCCAAGGCCGCCGGCGCCGACGACGCCTGGATGGTGGAGGACGGGCAGATCACCGAGGGCACGTCGAACAACGCCTACATCGTCAAGGACGGCAAGATCGTCACCCGCCAGCTCGGCACCGAGATCCTGCACGGCATTACCCGCGCCGCGGTCCTTCGCTTCGCGCGCGAGGCGCAGATGGAGGTTGAGGAGCGTCCGTTCACCGTGGCCGAGGCCCAGACGGCGGACGAGGCGTTCATCACCTCCGCCTCGTCCTTCGTTATGCCGGTCGTCAGGATCGACAACGTGACGCTCGGCGACGGCGCTCCGGGCCGGGTTTCCCGCCGCTTGCGCGAGATCTACCTCGACGAGAGCCTCAGGGCGGCGATCTGACATGGCCGGAGGCGGTGGATGAGTGCCGTCGGCGACCTCCCGTTCCGGGAGGTTTTCGACATGGATGCGCCTCCGCCTGCGCCGCGGCTGGACGACGGCCCGGTGGCGATCAGCGTGTCTCATAACGAAATGCTGCGACTGCCGGACTTCTTGCGACACCACCGGCAGATCGGCATCCGTCACTTCTACATCGTCGACCACGCTTCGACGGACGGATCTGGCGACTATCTGGACGCGCAGCCCGACGTGACGCGGCTGTATTCGCGCAAGCCGTTTCAGCAGTTCAAGCCGATCTTTCGCGCCTGGCCGTGCGACCACTATGCCGTCGGTCGCTGGATCCTGAACCCGGACATCGACGAGCATCTGGTGTATCCCGGTTGGCCGGAGGTGCCACTGCCGCGCCTCCTGTCACACTGGGACGCGACCGGAAGCGAGGCGGTGTTCGCGCCGATGGTCGACATGTACGCGGATCGTCCACTGGCGGAGGTCCACCACGACTCGGATGTGCGGCTGAGGAACGTGTACCCGCTGTTCGACGGCGAGGGCTACTGGATCGCGCCACCAAAGCCGCGGACCCGCCGCGATGCCCCGACACCGCCCTATCTGCTCTACGGTGGCGCACGCTCCCGGTACGGCAAGGCCTCGTACGGGATGCGCGAGCGGGTGGCGAAAGGGCTCATGCGCCGGCTCATGGATTATCGCGATCCGACCCATCCGAGGCCCGGCGCCTGGTTCGTCCAGCGATATCTGCTCATTCGCGGCAGCCGACCGTTCGGCATCAAGTCCAAGCTGGGCCTCATCAAGTGGCGGCGCGGCATGACGTTTCCGGGGAGCAGTCACAGGATCAGGGCGCGGCTAAAGCTCGCGCCGGACTGGGCCGCGCTGCTGCACTTTCGACTGATGATCGACTATGCCGCGCGCGAAGAGATGTGGCGCCATCGCAAGGATCGCGGTCCGGAGGCGACGGCTCACACTGCCAATGTCGTGGAGCGCGCGTTCGAGTGGGAAGGATCGCGACGGCTCGAGTCGTGGCGCGACCTGCTCGACGCGGGGCTCCTGCGGATGAGCGACGACCTCGCCACTTCAATCGGCCTCCGATCATGCTGAAGCGGCGCTCCATCTCGGCGGTGATCTGCTACATCTGCTACGGCGACGCGACGGCGGCTCTTGGGCGGCTGTCAATGGCGACGCTGGCGGCGCAGGGATGGTCAGGCGACATCGTCGTGCTGACCGAGCGGTCGCGGGACTGGCCGGACGTGCCACGCCTGCGCGAGGTCGTGGTGCCGCCGGAGGTCGTCCACATTGACGTGTCCGCGCCCTTCATGGGCGCCGAGGTCGACTGTCGCGACTATTCCAGCCCGAGCCCGGCGCTCGCCGCGAAGCACCTGACTCCGCTGATCTACCGCTGGCTGGAGATGAGCCGGCACGACATCGCGATCTACATCGACGCCGACGTGGTGGCGAACCGCTCGCCCGACGAGTGCGCCGGCCGCCTGCTCGAGCGGCCCTACGATTTCGGCGTGGGGCGCAACAAAAAGCGGCTTCGCTCGACGCGGGCCTCGCGGGTGAACCTGAGCTGGTTCGAGCTGCAGAAGTGGCGGCATGCGCCGAACATCAACTCGGGCCTTTTCTTCTTCAAGCCGACCAGGACGGGAATGGATGTCATGAAGGCATGGGAGTTCGAAACGCGGCGGCGGCTCGGCGGCGACCAGGCGGCGCTGCAGGCGGTGTTCCTGCGCCAGTTCCGCAGCGAGATCGATGTTCTGGGCTTCGAGTATCAGGATTTCGGGCCGATGCCGCACAAGTACAGCGGCGACGCCGAAGCTCTCCAGCGATCAGACGGCTACTTCGTGCACTTCCGCGGGGCCAGCGGCGACGACCGGCCGATGGTGGACTATGTCCGGCGCCACATTCCCGAGGCGCTGGAAATCGCCGGCATGACAGCCTAGCGGCCGCTCAGCAGCCCGCGCAGCGACTGGCGCCCGCCGAGCGCGGAGCGGAGCATCGCGCGCTTCTCGCTCTCGGAATAATGGTCGCTGTGCAGGGCGTGGTGGATCGCCGCCACCTGTTCGATCGTCAGCGCCCGCACGTCCACGTCGGTGTAGCCATAGCGGGGTAATTCGCGCGTGACGAGCATCCGCAGCTGCTCGCTGGCGCCGGCGGGCGCTGCCGCCGTCAGCAGGAAGAGACCGAGGAGCAGGTGTCGCATCATTCTTCCTCCCATCGCAGGATGGCGCGGATCTTGCGCCGTTTCTCGAGCCGCCCCTCGCCGCCCGACGCCATCGCCAGGTGGATGGCCGCGACCTGCCGGAGGCTCAGGTCCGACACGTCAACGTGGATGCCGTAGAATGGCAGCCGCGACTGGACCAGTGCCTCAAGCTGCGGATTCGCGTCCGCGAGAGCGGAGGTTGGCAGCAGCAGGGCGAGGGCGAGGGCGCGCATCAATGCTCCTTGTGCGCATCGGCGAAGCGCCGCGCCTGATCGGGCGTCGCGTCCGCCTGGTGCGCCTCTCGCCATTTGTCATAAGGCATGCCGTAGAACGCCTCGCGCCCCTCTTCCTTGGTCATCTCGATGCCGCGCTCGGTGGCGGCCTCCTGATACCAGCGGCTGAGGCAGTTGCGGCAGAAGCCGGCGAGATTCATCATGTCGATGTTCTGCACGTCGCTCCGCTCGCGCAGGTGGTCGCGCAGGCGGCGGAAGGCGGCGGCTTCGAGCTGGGTGCGGGTGGCGTCGTCCATAGCGTCCTCCAATCGGTCAAAGGTGTGTCTCGGCAAGCGCCGCTTCAAGCGCAGGGGCAAGCCGCGCCGCCCATTTCGCCTGATCGTCCGCAGTCGCGATCAGGTCGTGGCGCACCTCCAGCAACACGTTCAGCCGCCCCGACGCAATCGCGTGCCGATCGATCGAATCGCCGGGCAGGTGCCCGTCGTAGGGCTCGTTGTCGCCGACGCAGTGGCCGTCCTCCCGCAGGCGGCGGATCAGCGGCCATGCCAGCCGGTTGTCACCGGCATAGAGTACGCCCACGTGCCATGGCCGCGGAGCGCGCCCCGAGAGGCGCGGCGTGAAGGAGTGGATCGCGCAGACCACCGTATCGCCGCGACGCGCGGCGAGGGCTCCGAGCGCGGCATGATATGGCCTGTGGCAGAGATCGAGTCGCCGCTCGACCTCGGCCTCGTCGGCATCGCGGTTGCCGGGAATGACTGTGCCGTCATAGAGCCTCATCACCAGTGTCGGGTCGTCTTCGCCCCGGTTGGGGTCAATCACGAGGCGGGAAAATGTGCCGAGGATGGCGGGGCTATCGAGCCGCCGCGCCATGTCGCGGACGAGGCCTGCCGCGCCGACGTCGTAGGCGATGTGACGCTCCATCTCCCGGTCCGGCAGGCCCAGATCGCCCTGCGGAATGACCTCGACCGGCACTGCGTTCGAGGCGTGGTCGCAGGTGACAAGCCAGCGCCCCCCGCGTTCGAGTCCCTCGGTATCGTAGGGCTGCCAGTCCATTGGTGCCTCGATCTTCAGCATTTGCCCCTGCGTAGCGTGCCGACCCGGGCCGCGCCAGTTGTCGACGACGGGCTTTCGTGCCAAGCACGGGCACGGGCTTGAGCATCGAGAGAGCAGTATGAGACGTCTTCGCGCCGTCAAGATCGTCGCCACGCTTGGCCCCGCCTCGAGCGATTACGACACGATCTACGCCCTGTCGGAGGCGGGTGCCGACGTGTTTCGCCTCAACATGAGCCACGGAGATCACAGCGAAATCCGTGCCCGGCACGAGATCATCCGCGAGGTGGAGGAGAAGCGGGGGCGACCGATAGCGATCCTGGCGGACCTGCAGGGGCCGAAGCTGAGGGTGGGTACCTTCGTCGGAGGGCAGGCGGAGCTTGTGGAGGGGCAGACGTTCCGCCTCGACCTCGACGAGGCGCCTGGTGACGCGACGCGGGTCCAGCTGCCGCACAAGGAGATCTTCGAGGCGCTTGAGGCGGGTTCGAGCCTCCTCGTCAACGACGGCAAGATCCGCCTGCGGGTGAACGAGGCGACGGCGCAGCATGCCGTCTGCACGGTGGTCGTCGGCGGCACGATCTCGAACCGCAAGGGCGTGAACGTGCCCGACGTCGTGCTGCCGCTTGCGGCGCTGAGTCCGAAGGACCGCAAGGATCTCGATTTCGTCTGCGAGCTGGGCGTGGACTGGCTGGCGCTGTCGTTCGTGCAGCGCCCCGAGGACGTGATCGAGGCGCGCAAGCTGGCGCGCGGCCGCGCGGCCATCATGTCCAAGATCGAGAAGCCCGCCGCGGTGCGCAGCTTTGACGAGATCCTCGCGGTCTCGGACGGCATCATGGTGGCGCGCGGCGATCTCGGCGTCGAACTTCCAGTGCAGAACGTGCCGCCGATCCAGAAGCGGCTGGTGCGCAAGTGCCGGATGTGCGCGAAGCCGGTGATTGTGGCGACGCAGATGCTTGAGAGCATGATCGACAGCCCTGTCCCGACGCGAGCCGAGGTCAGCGACGTGGCGGCGGCGATCTACGAAGGCACGGACGCGGTGATGCTCTCGGCGGAATCCGCCGCCGGCCAGTATCCGGTCGAGGCGGTCCGCACGATGGACAACGTCGCCCGCGAGGTTGAGAGCGACCCGACCTACCGCGAGGTGATCGAGGCGAGCCGCGGCGGGCCGAAGGCTACGGTCGCGGACGGCATCGTCTCGGCCGCCCGCGAGATTGCCGAGACGACGAACATCAAGGCGATCTGCTGCTTCTCGCAGTCGGGTACCACGGCGCTCCTCGTCGCGCGGGAGCGGCCGCGGGTGCCTGTCCTGGCGCTGACCTCGCAGCGCGACACGGCACGTCGGCTCTGCCTGACCTGGGGCGCCCACTGCGTGATGACGGACGAGCAGTACCGATTCAAGGGCGCGGTCATCGCCGCGGTGCGCGCCGCGCTGACGGAGGGCTTCGCGGAGGACAACGACCAGATCGTGGTCACCGCGGGCGTGCCGTTCAACATCCCCGGCACCACGAACATCCTGCGCGTGGCGCCGTGCCAGGAGCGGATGATCTTCCGCGCCGAGCCGGAATAGGGGTTGCCGGAAAAGGCACCGCGCAGTAAGAGGCGCACTTCTTTCGCCGGGGCCGGCCGATTGGCATGCCGAGTCCCGCGACCGACCGCCGAGGAGACGGAAATGCCGAAGATGAAGACGAAGTCGAGCGCCAAGAAGCGCTTCAAAGTGACGGGGACCGGAAAGGTCCTGGCTGCGCAGGCCGGCAAGCGTCACGGCATGATCAAGCGGAGCAACAAGTTCATCCGCGACGCGCGCGGCACGCAGGTCCTGAGCGAACCGGACCAGAAGCTTGCCAAGCTCTACATGCCCTACGAGCGCTGAGGAGGCCTGAGACATGTCCCGCACCAAAGGTGGAACCGTCACCCATGCCCGTCACCGCAAGGTCATCAAGCAGGCGAAGGGCTATTACGGCCGCCGCTCGACGGCGTTCCGGACCGCGACGCAAGCCGTCGACAAGGCGAACCAGTACGCCACGCGCGACCGCAAGAACCGCAAGCGCAATTTCCGCGCGCTCTGGATTCAGCGGATTAATGCGGCCGTCCGCGCGCATGACGACAGCCTGACCTATTCGCGCTTCATCAACGGCCTGGCGCTGGCCGGGATCGAGGTGGACCGCAAGGTCTTGGCGGACCTCGCCGTGCACGAGCCCGAGGCGTTCGGCGCCATCGTCGACCAGGCAAAGGGCGCGCTGCCGGTCTGACAGCCAATCATGATGTGAGCGCCTGCGGCGCTCGCGCCTTTCTCGCTCGGCCACGCGGCCGAGCAGCCGCCCCGCCGGAGATGCCGCGCGGGGCGGCTCGCGTTTCGGCGCGGCTCCGCCGGCTTGAACCGAAGCGGGCGCGGGGGTAGCAGTCGCGGCGGCATTCGGAGGGCGAAATGGACGACCTGCGCAACAAGTGGCTGGCTGAAATCGCGGCGGCTTCGGACGAGGCGACGCTGGAGGACGTGCGGGTCCGCGCCGTCGGCAAGAAGGGCGAGGTCAGCCTCAGGATGCGCGAGCTCGGCCGGATGTCGCCCGAGGAGCGGCAGGAGGCGGGGCCACGCCTGAACGCTTTGAAGGGCGAGATCACCTCGGCGCTGGCGGCGCGACGGTCGGCGCTGGAGGATGCGGCGCTGGATGAGCGCCTGCGCGCCGAGTGGCTAGACGTGACGCTGCCGGCTCGACACCGCCGCGCGGGCTCGATCCATCCGGTGAGCCAGGTGACCGAGGAGGTGACGGCGATCTTTGCCGACATGGGCTTTGCCGTTGCCGAGGGGCCGCAGATCGAGACCGACTGGCACAACTTCGACGCGCTCAACATCCCCTGGCACCATTCGAGCCGCGAGGAGATGGACACGTTCTACATGGCGCGCGGCGAGGGCGACGACCGGCCGCCGCATGTCCTGAGGACCCACACCAGCCCGGTGCAGATCCGGCACATGCTGGAGAACGGTGCGCCCTGCCGGATCATCGCGCCGGGCCGGGTCTATCGCGCCGACTACGACCAGACCCACACCCCGATGTTCCACCAGGTCGAGGGGCTGGCGGTGGACCGCGCCATCTCGATGGCGAACCTCAAGTGGGTGCTGGAGGAGTTCTTCACCGCCTATTTCGGCACCAAGGTGAGGACCCGCTTCCGCGCCTCGCACTTCCCCTTCACCGAGCCGTCGGCCGAGGTCGACATCCAGTGCTCGTGGGAGGGCGGCTCGCTCCGCGTGGGCGAGGGCTCCGGCTGGCTCGAGGTGCTGGGTTCGGGCATGGTCCACCCCAAGGTCCTGCAGGCGGGCGGGATCGACTCGGCCGAATGGCAGGGCTTCGCCTTCGGCATGGGCATCGACCGGATCGCGATGCTGAAATACGGCATCCCCGACCTGCGGGCGTTCTTCGACAGCGACCTGCGGTGGCTCAGGCACTACGGGTTCAGTGCGCTGGCGGTGCCGGAGTTGGCTGGAGGAGTATGACGTTCGCGTCGGCAGTTGGAGCCATAGCCGCTTTCATCGGTGGCTTACTAATCTATTCGTGGCAGAAACGGTTGGACCGCCAAACCGAGATGCTGCGTGAGCGGCGGGAGGCGTACAACGCATATGTCTCCGCTGCGGAAACGATGGGCGCTCACACGATCGACTCTGAGGGCGACACAGACAACCAGAAGGTAGCGGAGTATCGTGCTGCACTCGCCCGGCTTCAGATCCTTGCGACAGATGCGGTTTTATCTGCCGCAATCGCCCATAAGGACGCTTTGAATAATCTTCAGTCGTGCTTGTCTGAGGAGGGGCATCAGGTGAATCTTGGGAGCGCCTTTGTCACCGAACTAAAGGCGTTCGAGATACTCTTGACGGAGATGCGAAAGGATAATCTCAAGCCGTTTCGCCTTCCGGCCAACGTTACCCGATACTGGGGCCGGAACCTCATTTGATGTAAATTGCTTCGTCGCGCTATCTGGCGGACTTCTGCAGCGCGACGACATACGGCTTCGTATCTACGCTGTTGATCGGACTTGGCGTCCTGCATCCCGCCCGGAATCAAGCCGAAGGCGCCGGGCGAGCGCCTGCCCGTCCCGGCGGGCTGGCGCTCCTTCAGCCGCGCGCGACGCTCGGTCGGTGGAGGGGCTTGGCTGCCATAAAGCGCGTCGTTCGACGGTCGGTGGCGCCATCCCACGGGCAGGCGCTCGCCCGGCTCGCGGTGCACTTTGTGGCTTCGAGGCCGGCTGATCCGCAACTTTTCCGTTTCGCCTCGTCTTCGGACTCGGCTGCAATCGCGCCGCCGGCGTTCGTCCACGTGACCTCATCGGTCGCTGAGCGCGGCCTCGGCGGATGGCTCGGGCGGCGCCTCGAGGTGGTGGTAGAGCGCCACCGCGGCGCTGAGCAGGAGCGCGGGCAGGGCGAGGCGGAGGTAGATCGGGGTCTGCGACATCGGAAACGCAACTCGTACGGTTTTACTCAAACGGTAGCGGTATAGCCTGATCCCGGGGCGGGCCTTCCCCTTTTCGGGCGGCTCGGTTAACACCGCCGGCGCACAGGCAAGGCCCGGGGGACCCCGCATGAAGTTCACGCTGTCGTGGCTGAAGGAGCATCTCGAGACTGACGCCTCGGTCGACGAGATCGCCGAGGCGCTGACGGATCTCGGGCTCGAGGTCGAGGAAGTCTCGAACCCGGCGGAGAAGCTCAGGGGCTTCACCATCGGCCGCGTGCTCAAGGCCGAGCAGCATCCCGATGCCGACCGGCTGCGCGTCTGCCAGGTCGAGACCGACCAGGGCGAGAAGCAGATCATCTGCGGCGCGCCCAATGCGCGCGAGGGGATCCGCGTCGTGGTCGCCCACCCCGGCACCTACATCCCCGGCATCGACACGACGATCCAGGTGGGGAAGATCAGGGGCGTCGAGAGCCACGGCATGATGTGCTCGGAGCGCGAGATGCAGCTCTCGGACGAGCACGAGGGGATCATCGAGCTGCCCTCGGGCGAAGTGGGCGAGAGCTTCACCGACTGGCTGGCGGCGAACGAGCCGGCCAAGGTCGACCCGGTGATCGAGATCGCGATCACGCCGAACCGGCCCGACGCGCTGGGCGTCCACGGAATCGCGCGCGACCTTGCGGCGCGGGGGCTGGGGCGGTTCAAGCCCTACGTGGCGCCGGTGGTCCAGGGCGCGTTCCCCAGCCCGATCAATGTGAGCATCGACGAGGATACGCGCGCTGGCTGCCCGCTGTTCACCGGGCGCGTCATCCGGGGGGTGAAGAACGGCCCGAGCCCGGCATGGCTGCAGGACCGGCTGCGCGCCATTGGCCTCCGGCCGATCTCGGCGCTGGTCGACATCACCAACTTCTTCACCTTCGACATGAACCGGCCGCTGCATGTCTTCGACGCGAGCAAGGTCAGGGGCGACCTGCGCATCCACCGGGCCAGCGGCGGCGAGACGCTGGAGGCGCTCGACGAGCGGACCTACACGTTCGAGCCGGGCATGATGGTGATATCGGACGCCGAGGGGCCGGAGAGCATCGCCGGCGTGATGGGCGGCGAGGCGACCGGGGTGACTGAAGCCACGACCGACGTGTTCCTCGAAAGCGCGTATTGGGACCCGGTGACGATCGCCCGCACCGGGCGGGCGCTGAAGGTCGGATCGGACGCGCGCTACCGGTTCGAGCGGGGGGTGGACCCCGCCTTCACGCTGCCGGGGCTCGAGGCGGCGACGAAGATGGTGCTGGACCTCTGCGGCGGCGAGGCGTCCGAGGTGGTGCAGGCCGGCGCGGTGCCGCCGGACGACCGTTCCTACCGACTTGACCCTGCGCGCACGGCGTCTCTGGTGGGCCTCGACATCCCGGCGGAGGAGCAGCGCGAGACGCTCCTGAAGCTAGGCTTCTGGTTCGACGGCGACATGGTCTTTCCGCCGAGCTGGCGGCCCGACGTGCAGGGCGAGGCGGATCTGGTCGAGGAGGTCGCGCGCGTGGCGTCGCTGAGCCAGCTTGAGGGCGTGCCAATGCCGCGGCCACGACCGGGGGTGCCGGCGCCGATGCTGACGCCAATGCAGCGGCGCGAGCGGGCGGCGCGGCGGACGGCGGCGGCGCTCGGCTACAACGAGTGCGTGACCTACAGCTTCATCGACCGCGAGAGCGCGGCGCTCTTCGGCGGCGGGACAGAGGCCGCGCGGCTCGAGAATCCGATCTCGTCGGAGATGAGCCACATGCGGCCCGACTTGCTGCCCGGCCTCCTTCAGGCGGCGGCGCGGAACCAGGCGCGCGGCTTCGCTGACCTCGCGCTCTTCGAGGTGGGACCGGTCTTCAGGGGCGGCGAGCCGGAGGACCAGCGGCTGCAGCTTGCCGGCGTGCTCGTCGGCGCCACCGGGCCGCGTGATCCGCACGGCCAGCGGCGGCCGGTCGACGTCTTCGACGCGAAGGCCGATGCCGAGGCGATCCTCGCCGCGCTCGGCGCGCCGGCAAAGGCACAGGTCCTGCGCGACACAGACGGCTGGTGGCATCCCGGCCGGTCCGGCCGGATCGCTCTCGGGCCGAAGAAGACGCTTGCGACATTCGGCGAGGTGAATCCGAAGGTGCTGCGGACACTCGGCATCAAGGGCGCGACGGTCGCTTTCACGATCCACCCCGAAGAGGTGCCGCTGCCGCGTAACCAGGGTGCAACGCGCCCGGCGCTGGAGCTGAGCGACCTGCAGGCGGTCGAGCGCGACTTCGCCTTCGTCGTCGACCGCACTACGGAGGCGGCGACGCTGGTGAACGCCGCGCTGGGCGCCGACAGGACGCTGATCGAGACGGCGCGGATCTTCGACGAATTCACCGGTTCCAAGGCCGAGGCGCAGATGGAAGAGGGCAAGAAGTCGCTGGCGCTGACCGTCCGCCTCCAGCCGCGCGAGGCGACGCTGAAGGAGGACGAGATCGAGGCGGTCTCGCGCAGGATCATCGATAAGGTCGTCGCGGCGACGGGTGGCACGCTGCGCGGCTAGAGCCTGCGGCGTGCACCAGCCTTGCGTCACCGGCCGATGTCGCGCGATTCAGCGGCGCTGGGTGTCGCGGCGCGCACTCGCAGACGTCGTTGCAGGCCCGCGACAGGACTTGGCCGCATCGGAAGCCCCGTGGCAATGTGGCCTTCTGGCGGCGGCGACCATGGGCTACTGTGAGCGCAGGGACAGGCTTGGAGAGGCTCATGCTGCAGGAGTTCCGCGAATTCATCGCCCGCGGCAACGTCATGGACATGGCGGTCGGCATCATCGTCGGTGCCGCATTCACCGCCATCGTGACGTCGCTCGTCGGCGACCTCATCAACCCGATCATTGCGATCTTCACCGGCGGGATCGACTTCTCGGGATGGTTCTACGTGCTCGGTGACGGCCAGTACGCCAGCCTGGAGGAGGCGCGAACCTCGGGCGAGCCGGTGTTCGCCGTCGGCGCCTTCCTTATGGCGGTCATCAATTTCCTGATCGTTGCCTTCGCCGTATTCATGCTGGTGAAGATGGTGAACCGCATCAAGCAGGCAACCGAACGCAAAGCGCAGGAAGAGGCGACGGCGGAGGAGCCGGCCGGCCCCTCGGAAAAGGAGATCCTGATCGAGATCCGCGACGCGCTGCGCGGCCGCGCGGTCTGACACCCGCGTATTCGCCTCAACTTGAAACCAAGCGCGCCGTTGTGGTCCACGCTGTGCCGCAATCTTGTCACGATCTGCGGCAACTTCGGCGGCCGGGGAAGCGATCCCCGGCTGTCGGAGTACGACCATGCCCTGGCCGGAGCGCCTGTCGCCGCGAGATGTGCTCGCACCGCTCGTCATCCTTGGAACCGCGCTGGCGGCTCCATCCGCCGATGCGGGCGCATTCCTCGGCGCACGCATGGCCGTCGATCCGCCATCTGGAGCGCAGGCACTGTGCCAGACCTACGACTGGGCGTGCGCGCGCTCGGCAGCGTCGGCTCCGCTGACGCCTGAGCAGGTCGACGTGGCGAAGCGGGTCTCGCGCGCAGTCAACCAGCAATTCCGCGAGATCAGCGACCAATCGCAGTACGGTCGCGAGGAGGTCTGGGCGCTGCCGACCTCGCGCGGCGGTGACTGCGAGGACTTCGCGCTGATCAAGAAGCGCGAACTCATCGCGCGAGGTCTGCCGGCCGACCGACTGATGCTCGCCTCCGTTCTCGACCGGAAGAGGAAGTCCCACGCGGTCTTGGTAATCCGCACCGAGAGCGGCGACCTCGTGCTCGACAATCTCACGGACAGGGTCCTGCCGTGGCACCGCACTGGCTACATGTTCTTGCGGATGCAGAACCCGCAGGACGCTGCCGGCTGGGTCGCGGTGCTGGAGGGCTGAACTGGCGCGAAAGGCGCCTCTCAGCCCTCGGCCCTCGCTTCAGCCTCTCGGGCTCTCGTCGTCGTTGGCGCCGTGGCCGCGCCCGGGACTGGCACCCTCGGAGCCGTTGCCGTGGCCGTTGTTGCCTTTCGAGCCGCCCTTGCCTTTGTCGGTCCCGTTCCCGTTGGACTTGCCGTTGCCGTTGCCGTTGCCGTTGCCGTTGTTTCCGGAACCGCTGGTGACGTCGTTTCCGCCCGTCGGGTTGCCGCCCGTCGCCGGATCAGACGGCTCGAAGGACGGAGTGGCCGGTTCAACTTGGCCACCGGACCCGCCGTAGTCGGGCGCACCCTCTCCAGCCGACGGTGCGTCTCCGCCAGCCGAGGGGATTTCGCCAGCGGAGGAGCTGTCCTCGGTGCCGGATGCGTCGCCTGCGTCGTCCGTGGTGTCTGTGTTGCGAGACGATCCTTCGGTGCCGCCGTCCGCGCCTTCGGAACCGGTGTGAGGCGCAGCGGAATCAACACTCGTATCGGTCTGCGCGTCCGGAGCAGAGAGGTCGCTTCCGGGTCCGGCAAGTTCGGCTTCATCGGTTGCACCGGCCGCGCCATCGCCAGGCTGTTCCGACTCCGGCTGCTCGATCCCAGGAGTGGCAGCGTCGACCACCGGCTGCTCCGGCGTGGTCACGGCAGGGGTCGACGGTGCGAACAGTGCGGCGAGCCAGTTGCTGCGCCCCGGCTCATCCTCACGTCCGGGATTCGTGTCGTTCGTCGCCGAGCCGCCGATCGTGCCGGTGGCGAGGTCGGTCATGGCCAGCGCCGCTTCCGGGCAGGCGTTCATCATGTAGCGGAGCATGGCATCGTAGTCGCGCATGCGGCTCGCGCGCCGCGCGTCCAGCGGCGTCATCGGCTCCATGCGGCAGTAGCGGTTCCACTCTTCGACGCCCTGTGCGGCGGCGTCCGACGCCAGGATTAAGCCGCCAACGAGCGTGGCGGCGAGAAGGATGGCAGGCTTTCGGTTCATTCTGAACACTCCGGGGCTGGTATCGCAGAGGTGGCGTCCTGCCCCTCCGACGGCTCGCGCCCTACCGCCGGTTGCTTAACGTGCGCTTGAGCGTGACGGGCGCGGCATGAGACCTTGTGGAGGGCGTGCCCCGGGAACGACAAACCCCCGGGCTGGCTGCCGCGGGGGTCGTCTGTCGGGGCTCAGGCCCCGTAAAGCGCCGGTGATGCTCAGAGCATCCCTTCGCGCTGTGCCTTCTTGCGTGCGAGCTTGCGCGCGCGCCGAACGGCTTCGGCTCGCTTGCGCGCCTTCTCCTCGGACGGCTTTTCGAAATGCTGCCTTAGCTTCATCTCGCGGAACACGCCCTCGCGCTGCAACTTCTTCTTCAGGGCGCGGAGCGCCTGATCGACGTTGTTGTCGCGAACACTGACCTGCATGTGGTTGTCACCACCTTTCCGGTTGGAGTTGCGTTGGTCTGCAGGAGGTGGCCCTATAGCAAAGCGCCTCTAGCTTGTCCACCGCACGATAAGGGAGCAGGAGATGCCGAGCAGCACCGACGACGTCAGAGACCGCCTGCTGGACGCGGCCCTTGTGCACGTGCCGTTCGACGGATGGTCCGAGACGACCTTCAGGGCCGCCTGCCGCGATGCGGGTATCGACCGGGACCGGGCGCGGCTCGCTTTCCCGCGCGGATCTGTCGACCTCGCGCTGGCTTTCCACCGGCGTGGGGACGCGGCGATGGTTGCGCGGCTGAAGTCCGAGGATCTGGGCCACCTCCGTTTTCGCGACAAGATCGCGGCCGCCGTGCGCTACCGGATCGAGGCGGTCGAGGATCGCGAGGCAGTGCGCCGCGGCACGACCCTCTTCGCGCTGCCGCAGTATGCCGCCGACGGCGCTCGAGCGATCTGGAACACGGCGGACGCGATCTGGACGGCGCTCGGCGACACGTCCGAGGATGCGAACTGGTACACCAAGCGTGCGACGCTCTCGGGCGTCTACGGCTCGACGGTGCTCTACTGGCTGGGCGACGACAGTCTGAATCATCAGGACACCTGGGGATTTCTCGACCGCCGCATCGACGACGTGATGAGCTTCGAGAAGATGAAGGGCTCGATCAACGACAATTCGGCGCTGCGACCGCTGATGGCGGTGCCGAACTGGCTGATGAGCCGGATTCGCGCGCCCTCGGCGGCACGGCGCGACGACCTGCCGGGCGGATCGTCCTTCGGAGCTTCCGGTGAGTGACCTGCCGGCCCGAATGCGGGTGATCGAGATCTCACGTCCCGGCGGACCCGAGGTGCTGGTCGAGGCCGACCGCGAGGTGCCGCATCCCGCCCACGGGCAGATCCTCATCAAGGTGGCCTGGGCGGGCGTGAACCGTCCCGACGCGGCGCAGCGGGCCGGGCAATACGCCCCGCCGCCGGGCGCGTCGGACCTGCCGGGGCTGGAGGCATCGGGCGTGGTCGCGGCCGTCGGAACCGGCGCTGCGGAGTGGTCGGTCGGCGACCAGGTGTGCGCGCTGCTGCCGGGGGGCGGATACGCCGAGTACGTCGCCACACCCGCGGCCCACGTGCTGCCGGTGCCGCCGGGGATGGGACTGCGCGAGGCGGCCTGCCTGCCCGAGACGTTATTCACCGTCTGGACCAACGTCTTCGACCGCGGTCGGCTGCGGGCGGGGGAGCGCTTTCTCGTGCACGGCGGCTCGTCGGGTATCGGCACTACGGCGATCCAGGTCGCGCACCAGTTCGGCGCCCGTGTCTTCGCCACGGCGGGAACGGCCGAGAAGTGCGCCGCCTGCGAGAAGCTTGGCGCGGAGCGCGCCATCAACTACCGCGAGGAGGATTTCGTCGAGATCGTCCGCGCGGAGGGCGGCGCGGACCTGATTCTCGATATGGTCGGCGGCGACTACCTGCCGCGAAACCTCAAGGCACTCGCGGACGATGGCCGGCTGGTCCAGATCGCGCTGCTCGGCGGCGCCAAGGTCGAGCTGCCGCTGGCGCAGGTCATGATGCGCCGGCTGACTATCACCGGCTCCACCCTCAGGCCGCAGTCGGACCTTGCCAAGGCGCAGATCGCCGAGGCGCTGAAGAGCGAGATCTGGCCGCTTCTCGCTTCCCGCAAGGTCGCGCCGGTGATGGACTCGCAGTTCCCGCTCGCCGAGGCAGCGAAGGCACACGAACGGATGGAGAGCTCCGCCCACATCGGCAAGATCGTTCTGGAGGTGGCCGGCGGCTGAGGCCGGCCACCCGCGTCACGCGGTGAGGAGCGTGGATGCCACCAGCGCAAGGCGCGCCTGCCGCGTCTCCAGGCTGCGGCGGTGCGCGCGCCAGATCGCCCGGCCCATCTCCGGCATCAGCGGCATCAGCCAGGCCGCCGCCCATCCTGGCATCCCGCGCCGGCCAAGTGCCGCCGCAAGGCCGTGGATGCCGTAGAAGTCTCCGGGCACGAGGTCGAGCCGCACCTCGGTGCGGCGCAGCAACGTCGCGAGTTCGGCAACGGCTGCGGGTGCAGGCGGAAACGGGTCATTCGCACCCGTGTCCGAAGGCACGGTGTCATACGGACTCACGGCGCGGCTGACCGCGTCGCGCCCGTTCCCGCGCCGGACCAGCCAGCAGAAGTGACCGTCGTCGTCGATGGCGCGATAGACGAGCACCCCGGCCGTGGGGCAGAAAAGGTGCTCCGGATCATACCAGACGTCCAGCGTGAGGTGGCGCGCCATCCGCTCGGGCGAAGGCGGCGACTTTCCGAACGGAACGGGGCGGTTTGCGGCAAGTATTGCGCGGGCGACTCTGGCGTCGGATGTAATGGTCGGCATCGCTTCAAGCCTTCATCTGAATAGCCCTTTGCTAAGCCTTACGCGGGGACCGCGACAGTCGGGTAAACATTACCTTAAGGAAGATGGAGTGTTCGAGCCTTCAGCGGCTGCCGATCGGCAGCATGAGCGCATCGCCGAGCGCGCAGTCGCGGCGCACGTCCGGGGCACATGCGCGCGGTTTGAGATCGGGTGAGAGGCAGAGCCGCGCCTCCTGAATAAGGCCGTCACGGCAAGTGATCGTCACCATGTCCGCCGTCCAGTCCGGGTTGTCCCGCAGGAACGCCTCCTCGACGACCGACGCAGGCAGGCGCACCGGCTCGTCGAGCTGTCGCAGGACCTCGGGTCGCACCACGTTGCCCCATGCCTCCCGTGCCGCCGCGAAATAGTCGGCGGGGTCGACGCCGGCGCAGCGCCCGTGCTTGCGCCACTGGTACCAGGCGAGGCCGTCCGAGCCCATGATGTCGGCCATTGCCGCCGTCTCGTCACGCGACGGGTCGCGCGCGCCGGTGGGGCAGTCGCTGGGCCAGCCCTGCTCGTACTGTGGCCAGAGGCCGTGCAGCGTCCACCCGGCCTCGCGGTCGCACTGCGGCGAGTCGCCACCCTCAAGCGTACACCATGTCGGCTGCCAACTCATCGCCAGCACGTAGTAGTCGAAGTCGCCCGCCTGCTCTCCCGCGGCGAAAGCGGGTAGGGCGCAAAATGCCAGCAGCGCTGTCAGACGCATTTGTCGCTTCCCTCCCGCGGCCTGGGCGACTATATGGCACCCAAGTTCCCCGAAATCGCGGATCGGGTCCAGTCGGACCAGCGGATTTCACCGGCTGGGGAAGTCTTGCCAGAGGAGACATCACATGCAGGGCAAACCGCTCATGGCAAAGGCGACCGCCGTCTGGCTGGTCGACAACACGACGCTCAGCTTCAAGCAGATCGCCGAGTTCTGCGGTCTGCACGAGCTGGAGGTGCAGGGCATTGCAGACGGCGACGTGGCGCAAGGCGTCAAGGGCTTCGATCCGATCCAGAACAACCAGCTCGACCCGATCGAGATCGAGAGGGGCGAGAAGGACACCGACTACAGGCTCAAGCTGAAGTTTAATGCCGCCGCCCTCGGAGAGGAAAAGCGGCGCGGCCCTCGGTACACCCCGCTGTCCAAGCGCCAGGACCGTCCCGCCGCCATTCTGTGGCTGGTCAAGTTCCACCCGGAGCTGACGGACGGCCAGATCGGCAAGCTCGTCGGCACCACCAAGCCCACGATCCAGTCGATCCGTGACCGCACGCACTGGAACATCTCGAACATCCAGCCCATCGATCCGGTTGCGCTTGGCCTCTGCAAGCAGACCGAGCTCGACTCGGCTGTGCAGAAGGCCGCGCAGAAGAAGGCCGAGGAGGGTGCGGTCATGTCCGATGACGAACGGCGCAAGCTGGTCTCGACGGAGCAGTCGCTTGCCGCCTCGCCCGAGCCGAAGATCCCGTCGTCGATCGCCGGCCTCGAGACTTTCACGCTCTCCGACACCGGCGAGGAGTACAAGGAAGACGACCGCGAGGTGCCGGACGCGGAGAGCCTCTTCAACCTTCCGAACGATGCCTCGGACGAGGACGAGGACGAGGACGACCGCGGCTCACGCTGACGCTTTCCGACTGGCCGCCGCGATGATGCGGCGGTCTTCGGACCACGGTACTCATTCCCCCAATGGCTGCTGTTCAGACTGCGCGGCGGGCTCTCAGCGCTGCGCCGATGGTGCCGTCGTCAAGGAAGTCGAGCTCGCCCCCCACCGGCACGCCCTGCCCGAGCGTGGTGACGCTGGCGCGCCCCTCCAGCAAGTCGGCGATGTAGTGGGCCGTCGTCTGCCCGTCGACCGTGGCGCCGAGCGCGAGGATCACCTCGGTCACGCCCTCCTCGTCGATGCGCTGGGCGAGGCGGGGCAGGCCGAGCTCGTCCGGACCCATGGCGTCGAGCGCAGACAGCACGCCGCCGAGAACGTGGTAGCGGCCGCGAAAGACGCCCGCCCGCTCCATCGCCCAGAGGTCGGCCACGTCCTCGACCACACAGATCTCGCCGGTGGCGCGGGCGGGATCGGCGCAGATGTCGCAGAGCTCGGTCGTGCCGATGTTGCCGCAGCGGACGCATTCCCGGGCTGTGGCGGCGACCTTCTGCATCGCCTCGGCCAGCGGGGCGAGTTGCACGGCGCGCTTCTTGACGAGGTGCAGCACGGCGCGGCGGGCCGAGCGGGGGCCGAGTCCCGGCAGGCGGGCCATCAGCTCGATCAGGCGCTCGATCTCGCGCGTGGCCTCGCCCATCGGTGCGCCTAGAACGGCAGCTTCATGTCGGCGGGCAGGCCGAGCTCCTCGGTCAGCTTGCGCATCTCCTCCTTGGACCGCTCCTGCGCCCGGGCCTGCGCGTCCTTGATGGCGGCAAGTATCAGATCCTCCACGACTTCCTTCTGGTCCTTGTCGAAGATCGAAGGGTCGATGTCGAGCGCGGTCAGCTCGCCCTTGGCCGTGGCTGTGGCCTTTACCAGGCCCGTGCCGCTTTCGCCGGTGACGGTGATCGACCGCAGCTCGTCCTGCAGGGCGGTCATCTTGCCCTGCATGTCCTGCGCGGCCTTCATCATCTTGGCCATGTCGCCGAGGCCGCCCATTCCCTTGAACATCGTCTCGCTCCTTCGGTGAGGTCGGCGCCGGTGATACGCCGTGGGCAGCGTCGTCACAAGCGCGGTAGGGGGCACGGGACGTACAGATCGCGTGCATACGCCGTGCATACGCGGATGCTCAGTCCTCGAACGGATCCCAGTCGTCGTCCGCCTCGGGCAGGGCCGCGTCCTCGGCCTCGGCCGTCGCCGCCTCGGGCGAGCGGATGGCGGAGATTTCCGCATCCGGGAATGCCGCTAGCACCGCCTGCACCAGCGGCAGCTCGCGCGCACGCGCGCGCGCCTCGTCGGCCTCACGATCGCGAGTCTCGGCGATGGTGCGGCCGCCGCCGGTCGAGGTCACGCTGACCGCCCAGCGTACCCCGGTCCAGGCCTGGAGACGCTGGCCGAGCTGCTGCGCCAAGTCACGCGGGGCGGCATCGGTCGGCTGGAACTCGATTCGGCCGGGCGCGTAGGAGACGAGCCGCAGGTTCGTCTCCACCTCGACCAACAGGCGCACGTCGCGGTTGGCGCGGATCAGCTCGACCACCTGCTCGAACTTGCCAAAGCGGGCGAGGGCGGTCGCGGGCTCGACTGCGAGCGCCGCCGCAGGTCCGCCGCCGGAGCGGGGCGCCTGCGCCGCCCGCGCCTGCACGGCGGCCGCGCCGGGCGACGGGGCCGGTGCACCCGAGGGCGAATGGGGCGCGGGCGGCGGGGCTTCCTGCAGCTTGCGCACCAGCTCCTCGGGCGAGGGCAGGTCGGCGACGTGGGTCAGGCGGATGATCGCCATCTCGGCCGCCATCATCGCGTTGGGCGCAGCCGCGACCTCTTCCAGCGCCTTGAGCAGCATCTGCCATGTCCGTGTCAGCACCCGCATCGGCAGGCGGTCGGCCATGTCCTGACCGCGGGCGCGGATGTCGGGACCGATCGTGGGGTCATCCGCGGCCTCGGGCGTGATCTTCACCACGCTCAGCCAGTGGGTGATCTCTGCGAGGTCGCGCAGCACCGCCATCGGATCGGCGCCGTCGGCATACTGCGACGAGAGCTCGGTCAGCGCGCCCCCCGCGTCGCCCTGCATCACCAGATCGAAGAGGTCGAGCACGCGGCCCCGGTCGGCGAGGCCCAGCATCGCGCGCACCTCATCCGCCGTCGTCTCGCCGTGGCCGTGGGCGATGGCCTGGTCCATCAGACTCATCGCGTCGCGGACGGAGCCCTCTGCGGCGCGGGTGATCAGTGCCAGGGCCTCCTGCGCGATTCCGGCGCCCTCGGCCTCGGCCACGTGGGCGAGGTGGGCGATCATCGTCTCAGGCTCGATCCGGCGCAGGTCGAACCGCTGGCAGCGACTGAGCACGGTGACCGGGACCTTGCGGATCTCGGTCGTGGCGAAGATGAACTTCACATGTTCCGGCGGTTCCTCGAGCGTCTTGAGGAGCGCGTTGAACGCGCTCGTCGAGAGCATGTGGACCTCGTCCACGATGTAGATCTTGTAGCGCGCCGAAGCCGCGCGGTAGCGGACGCTGTCGATGATCTCGCGCACGTCGCCGACGCCGGTGCGGCTCGCCGCGTCCATCTCGAGCACGTCGACGTGTCGCCCCTCGGCGATCGCGACGCAGTGCTCGCAGACGCCGCAGGGTTCGGTGGTGGGGCCGCCGGTGCCGTCGGCTCCGATACAGTTCAGGCCCTTGGCCACGATGCGCGCCGTGGTCGTCTTTCCGGTGCCGCGGATGCCCGTCAGGATGAAGGCATGCGCGATGCGGTCGGCGGCGAACGCGTTCTTGAGCGTGCGGACCATCGCGTCCTGCCCGATCAGGTCGGCGAACGTCTGCGGCCGGTACTTGCGGGCCAGGACCTGGTAGGCGGGTTGCGGGGATTCGGTCATGTCGGTGGGCTGCGGCACCGGGCGACCCTAAGGCCGCTGACGGGTGCCGTCCACCGTCAGAGAAGCCACAGGATCGCTCCGACGCCGAGCGACGAGAGCGACAGGAGGATGGCGAGCGTCGTCATCCGCCGGCCGGACTGATCGCTGACCTCGTGGTTCTGTACGCGCTTGCCGGTGCGCCTGCCGTTATGCCACGCCGTCCAGAATATGTAGATCGCCGCTATGACGAAGACCGAGGCCGCGGCCTTGGCGATCCACGTCGGCTGCAGGTCGCGGAAAACCGCGTGGAGACCGAGCGCAACGGCAACGCTGGCCAGGCCGGTGCGCATCCAGCCGGCGAAGGTGCGCTCGTTGGCGAGCACGGTGCGGTCCTCGGCCCAATCGGTCCGCGCCTCGGCCCACTCGGTCTTCTTGCCGGGTTCGCTCATGCAGGCACCTTAGCGCCGCGCGACTTGATAGGGGAGGGGTGAGAGGCTGACAACGACCCGAGCACGGGCTCGTTACGGCTGCTTCCTTCCGGACCTGACCGGGTTGGCGAGGTGCCCGCCCGCGCCAACCTCTCGCCGCGCGATATACGCAGCGATGCCGCGTCCCGCAAGGCCGTGTCTGGTCAGGCCGGCACGAGATCCTGCATCCGCCGGGCGTCTTCGGCGGCGTAGGCCTTCTCGTCGTTGTCGAAGTACATGTAGACGTCGCGGCCCTCGGCGCGCCAGCGCCCGACCCACGCGGCCCAGTCCTGCAGGGTGTGGTCGTCGTAGGAGCCCTGGTAGGCGGCGCCGGGCCCGTGCAGGCGGACATAGACGAAATCCGCCGTCACGACGTTCGGGCTGAGGCGGCCGGCGAGGTGGTACTGGCAGAAGGCGAGGTTGCGCGACCGGAGGTAGTCGTAGACTTCCTCGCTCCACCAGCTCTCGTGGCGGAACTCGAACGCGTAGCGGTGCGGCGGCAGCAGGTCGGCGAAGGCAGCGAGACGCCCCATGTCGCAGCGGAAGTTCGGCGGGAGCTGGACGAGGAGCGGGCCAAGCTTCGGCTTCAGCTGGAAGATGCGGGGGAAGAAGATCGGGATGTGGATATCCGGCTCGCGCAGGCGCTTCCGGTGCGTGATGAAGCGGCTGACCTTGGCGGCGAAGACGAAGTCGTCCGGCGTCTCGTCGAGCCACGCCTGCATCGCCCGCGGCGTCGGCATCCGGTAGAAGCTGGCGTTGATCTCGACCGAGCGGAAGCTGCGGGCGTACTGCTGGAGCCGCGAGAGCTTGCGCTCCTCGCGCGGGTAGAAGCGGCCGAGCCAGTGGTCGTAGGTCCAGCCCGAGGTGCCGAAATGGACGCGCCCGCTCATGGGGCGGGAACGCGGCGGGAGACGCCGCGGTTCGGTGCCGGGGCCGGGCGGGTGCCGGCCCCGGCTGATCGTCAGAGGCGGATGCGGAAGCGGGCGAAGCCCTCCCGGACCTCGCTCGTCTCCTCGATCTCCACGCCGCGGACGTCGGCGATGTAGCGCGCGGCGTTCGGGCCGGTGTCGAACATGACCGTCGTGTCGGGCAGCGGGGCGAAGCGCCAGTTGGCATCGGCCGAAGGCTGGATCGTGCCTTGGTCGACGATGTAGCGGACGATGACGTCGCGGTTGGTGTCCGGCCCCTCGAAGACGGTGGTGGTGCCGTCGGCGCCGGGGAAGCTGCCGCCGCCGCCCGCGCGATAGTTGTTGGTGGCGACGATGAACTCCTGCTCAGGGTCGATCGGCTCGCCCTGCCAGGTCAGGTTCACGATCCGGTTGGCCTCGGGGTTCACGACATTGCCGTCGCGGTCGAACTTCGACGGCTGGCTGAGGTCGATCTGATACTCGACCCCGTCGATCACGTCGAAGTTGTAGGACGGGAAGTCGGGGTTCAGGAGCGTCGCGTCGGTCGCGCCGGGTTCGATCTGGTTGAACATGCCGGCGCTGCGCTCGAGCCAGTCCTTGACCTGCGCGCCGGTGATGCGCACTGCGCGGACCGTGTTGGGGTAGAGGTAGAGGTCGGCGACGTTCTTGATCGCGATGTCGCCCTCGGGGACATCGGTGTAGTAGTCCGGGCCGCCGCGGCCGCCCGCCTTGAACGGGGCGGCGGCGGAGAGGATCGGCAGCCCCTCGTGCTCGGTGCCCTGCATCATCTGCTCGATGTACCAGCGCTGGGCGTTCGAAACGATCTGCACCGAGGGGTCGTCCGCCACCAGCGCGAAGTAGGAGTAGAGCGGGGCGGCCGTGGTGCCGACGGCGCGGCGGATGTAGTCCAGCGTCGCCTGGTGCTCTTCCTCGACCGCCTCCAGAATCTCCTCCTGGCTCTCGACGGTCGGCACGACTTCGTTGGCGGCGTTGCGCTCGGAGATCGGGCGCACCGACGATTCGGTCGAAACGACGCGCCAGCCCTCGCCGTCGCGCTCGAGCATCAGGTCGATCACGCCGAGGTGGCTGCCCCAGAAGCCGGCCATCACGCCGGGCTTCCCCTCGATCGTGCCCGCCTCGTGGTCGACGCCGTCGAAGCCGACATAGTCCTCGCCCGGGAAGACGAGGTGACTGTGGCCGGTCATCACCGCATCGATGCCCGCGACGCGGGCGAGCGGGACCGAGGCGTTCTCCATGCCCGGCGTGTGCTCCTGCGAACCGATGCCCGAATGGCTGAGGGCGATGATGACGTCCGCCCCCTCCTCGCGCATGCGCGGGACCCAGGCCTCGGCCGTCTCGACGATGTCGCGGGCCTCGACGTTGCCCTCGAGGTGCTTGCGGTCCCAGGTCATGATCTGCGGCGGCACGAAGCCGATCAGGCCGACGCGGATCCGGTGCGCGTTGCCGGCGCCATCGGTGAGGTCGCGCTCGAGGATCACGTAGGGCGGCACCAGCGTCTCGTCCTGCGTCGGCGTCTCGCCGAGCGTGGTCGCGACGTTGGCCGAGACGATCGGGAAGTCGGCGCCCGAGACCGACGCCATCAGGAAGTCGAGCCCGTAGTTGAACTCGTGATTGCCAAGCGTGCCCGCGTCGTAGGCGAGCGTGTTCATCGCCTCGATCACCGGGTGCATCTGGCCTGCCGACATGCCCCGCTCGTAGGCGATGTAGTCGCCCATCGGGTTGCCCTGCAGGAAGTCGCCGTTGTCGAGCAGCATCGAGTTCGTGGCCTCGGCGCGGATGTCGGCGATGTGCGCGGCGGTTCGCGCGAGGCCCACCGTGTCGATCGCGCGGTCGCCGTAATAGTCGTAGGGATAGACGTGGACGTGCAGGTCCGTCGTCTCCATCAGGCGCAGGTGCGCCTGGTTCTCCTGCGCGAGCGCCGAATAGGGGTGCAGCACGGTCAGGGTGGTGCCGGCGGCACCTGCCACGAGGAACTCGCGGCGGCTCATCGGGAACGGGTTGCGCATTGAGTTCTCCGCAAAAGCTGGGGGCCTTCTTCTGTCCCAGCACGGCAGCTGGACGGACATGTCAGATGCTTTCGCGTCTAGGCGGAGGAACGGGTTCGGTCAACGATATTGGAACCTGCCGCAGCGGCGCCGGGGTTTGCGCCCCTGTGGCCGCCGTGTCATGACGCGCGGACCGGGCGACGGGGGAGGTCGGATGCGCGAAGCCGAACTGGTGACTTTCGGAGGCGGCGGCATCGACCGGGCGGCGCATCTGCGCGGCGCGGCGGCGGAACCGGCCGAGCGGGACGGGGCGCACGTCCTCGCGATCTGGCGCGGCAAGCCTCTGACGGCCGATGATGCGCTGGCGTGGCTGCCGGTCGGCCACCCTGTCCTCGAGGGCGGGGACGAGGAGGTGTTCCTGGGCCTGGACGACGGGCGCCCGTGTTACGCGCGCGCCATCGACGGCTGGGAGCCGGCGGAGCTGCCGCCGAGCCTCGGCGCGTTCTCCGACCCTTCGGAGCAGACGCATCCGGCGCTGACGGGTGGCGAGGTCTTCGCCGAGCTGAGGGCGCGGATGACGCGCCTCTCGCCGCGCGAGGCGGAGCTTGCGGCCACCGCGAAGGCGCTGCTCGGCTGGCATGCGACGCATCGCTTCTGCGCCCGCTGCGGCGGCGCGAGCCAGGCTGCCGACGCCGGCTGGACGCGGCTCTGCGATGAATGCGGCGCGCGTCATTTCCCCCGGACTGACCCGGTCGTCATCATGCTGGTGACGCACGGCAACAGCGTGCTCCTCGGCCGCTCGCCCGGCTGGCCGGAGCGGATGTTCTCGCTGCTCGCGGGCTTCGTGGAGCCCGGCGAGACGCTGGAGGCAGCGGTGCGGCGCGAGACCTTCGAGGAGACGGGCGTGCGGGTCGGGCGCGTCGGCTACCTGGCGTCGCAGCCCTGGCCGTTTCCGAGCTCGCTAATGATCGGCTGCCGCGGCGAGGCGGAGGGGCGCGAGATCCGGCTCGACCCGAACGAGCTCGAGGATGCGCGCTGGCTCACGCGCGAGGAGCTGATGGACGTCCTTGCCGGGACCAGCGACGCCGTCCTGCCCGCACGGCCGGGCGCGATCGCCCGCTTCCTGCTGGAAGCCTGGCTCGCCGACCGGCTGGACTGAGGTGCGGTTCGAGGCGGAGGCCGAAGTCGCGCGGCCGGTCGAGGCGGTCTGGGGCGAGGTGTCGGACTTCGGCCGCTGGGAGTGGCTGGCGCGGGACCGGGGCGCGCGACTGGAGCGGGCCGACAATCTCGACCGGCCCGGCGCGGGCATGACCTGGCGTGGCGCCGTCGACCTCGCCGGCAAGGAACGGACGTTCGAGGTCTTGGTTGACCGCCACGATCCGCCGCACCTGCTGGGGGGCGTCGTGCGAGTCGGCGGCGCGACCGGCACGGCGACGGTGCGGCTCGAGCCGCTGGGGCCGGGCCGGACGCGTCTCGAGGCGGTGGTGGATCTGACGGCGGAGGGGCTGTCGGGGCGGCTCTTGATCCAGTCGCTGCGGCTGATCCGGGGGCAGATCGACACACGCGTGGAGCGGCGGATGCAGGCCTTCGCGCGCGAGGTCGAGGAGCGGACGGCCTAGCGCCGCCGCGGGTCGGCGGGGTAGACCCCGAGCAACGTGACGTTGGTGCTGAAGTAGGCCAGCTCCTCGAGCGCGAGCTGCACGTTGCGGTCGTCGGGATGGCCCTCGATGTCGGCGTAAAACTGCGTCGCGCTGAAGCTGCCGTCGATCATGTAGCTCTCGAGCTTGGTCATGTTGACGCCGTTCGTCGCGAAGCCGCCCATCGCCTTGTAGAGCGCGGCCGGGATGTTTCGCACGCGAAACACGAACGAGGTCATCATGCCGGCCTTGCCGCGGCGGGCGTAGTCGGGCTCGCGCGCCATCAGTAGAAAACGCGTGGTGTTGTGCGCCTGGTCCTCGATGTGCCGGGCGAGGATGTCGAGGCCGTAGACCTCGGCCGCAAGATCGGAGGCGAGCGCGGCCACCGAAGGATCGCCCGCCTCGGCCACCTCGCGTGCGGCGCGGGCGTTGTCGGAGGTCACGACGCCCTCGATCCCGTGCTCGCGCAGGAACTCGCCGCATTGCGGCAGCAGCACCACGTGGCAGAGCGCGCGCCGCACGTCGTGCAGCCGCGCGCCGTGGACTCCCAGAAGGTTGATGTGCACGCGCACGAAGGACTCAGCCACGATGTGCAGGCCGCTTGCCGGCAGCAGGCGGTGGATGTCGGCGACGCGGCCGTAGGTCGTGTTCTCGACCGGCAGCATCGCAAGCTCGGCGTCGCCCTTTCGCACGGACTCGATGGCGTCCTCGAAGGTGCGGCAGGGGAGTGGCTCCATGTCGGGCCGCGTCTCCCTGCACGCCTGGTGCGAGTAAGCCCCGAGCTCGCCCTGAAAGGCGATGCGTCCCCTCATCTTCCCCCCATTTCGCGCCCTGCGCACTTGGTCGCGGCTCATATCGCTTGAACCCCCACGAGGGAAGCGGCTACTAAGCCCGCGGAAACTGGGCTGGACGGAACCGCGACATGTTCGACACAATGACTGGGGTAAAGATCGTCGGCGGATTCTGCGGCGCCCTCCTGGTCTTCCTCATGGGAAGCTGGGCGGCCGAATCAATCTACCACGTCGGCACCCCCGTCCACGACGGCGAGGAAATCCATCAGGCCTACGTGATCGAGGTCGAAGACGCAGACGAGGGCGGCGGCGAGCCGGTCGAGGAAGTGGCCTTCGCCGAGGTCTTTGCGGCCGCGGATGCGGCTGCGGGAGAGGGATTGTGGCGGCAGTGCTCGGCGTGCCACCGGCTCGAGGACGGGGCGAACGCGACGGGGCCGCACCTCTATGGCGTTGTGGAGCGTCCGGTCGCGACCGTTGCCGACTACGCCTATTCCGCTACCCTCGCGGAGCTTGGAGGCAGCGGCCTGGCGTGGACGCCGGAGGAGCTGAACGGCTTTCTCGCGAACCCCTCCGAGTACGCGCCGGGAACGAAGATGACGTATCGCGGCCTGTCCGACGTCGAGGACCGCGCCGACCTCATTGCCTATCTCGGGAGCATCGGCAGCTGATCGCGGCACATCTGGTGGCCGATGACGCGGGACTCACCGGAACTTGAGAGCCAGAAGCTTGTGAAAGAGACCGCCGCGCAACTAGCCTGACCCGATCCGAAAAGCCTGGGAGGGAAGGACAATGCCGCTGCACCGCGTCACGTTCGCCGCGAGGTCGACGTTTTGGGCCGCAACGCTGGCGTTTGCCGGGGCAGCAGCCGCGCAGGACGCGCCCGACGGGCAGGAGACAATCGTCTCCCACGGTATCTCGACCTTCGGCGACTTGAAGTATCCGGCGGACTTCGAGCATCTCGACTACGTCAATCCGGATGCGCCTAAGGGCGGTGAGATGTCGCTCTGGTGGTCCGGCACGTTCGACAGCATGAACCCCTATACGCGCAAGGGGCGCGCCGGGTACCTCTCCTCGATCTTCTTCGAGTCGATGCTGACGACGGTCGCGGACGAGATCGGCTCGTCCTACTGCCTGCTCTGCAAGACGATCGAATATCCCGAGGGCCGCGAGTGGGTGATCTTCACCCTGCGCGACGACGTCACCTTCGCGGACGGCACGCCGCTGACGGCCGAGGATGTGCTCTTCACCTACGAGCTGTTCCTCGAGGAGGGGCTGCCATCCTACCGCGCCGTTCTCGGCCAGCAGGTCGAGAGCGCCGAGGTGCTGGACGAGCGGCGGATCCGGTTCGACTTCCGCGAGGAGGGCCCGAAGCGCGACGTGATCGAGGGCGTGGGCGGACTGCCGATCATGTCGAAGGCATGGTTCGAGGCCAACGAGGCGGGGCTCGACGAGAGCCGGCTGGAGCCGGCGGTGGGTTCGGGACCCTACATGCTCGACCGCTACGACATCAACCAGCGCATCGTCTATCGCCGCAACCCGGACTACTGGGGCGCGGACCACCCCCTGAACGTGGGGCGCAACAACTTCGACACGATCCGCGTGGAGTATTTCGGCGACTCGAACGCGGCCTTCGAGGGGTTCAAGGCCGGCGCCTACACCTTCCGCAACGAGAACTCGTCCAAGACCTGGGCGACGGGCTACGACTTCCCTGCGGTGCAGGACGGCACCGTGGCCAAGGTCGAGCTGCCCGACGAGACCATCGCCACGGGCCAGTCCTTCGCCATCAACCTGCGCCGGCCGCAGTTCCAGGACCCGCGCGTGCGCGAGGCGCTGGGGCTGATGTTCAACTTCGAGTGGACGAACGAGACGCTGTTCTACGGCCTCTACGACCGCATCGGCTCGTTCTGGGAGAACAGCGAGCTGGCCGCCGATGGGGTGCCGTCCGAGGGCGAGCTCGCGCTCCTGCAGCCGCTGGTCGACGAGGGGCTGCTCGACGCCAGCATCCTGACGGAGCCCGCCGTGGTGCCGCCGGAGAGCGACCCGGACCGGCAGCTCGACCGCGGCAACCTGCGCCGCGCCTCGCGCCTGCTCGACGAGGCGGGCTGGGAGGTCGGCAACGACGGGATGCGCCGCAAGGACGGCCAGGTGCTGAGCGTCGAGATCCTCGACGACAGCCCGACCTTCGACCGGGTCATCAACCCCTACGTGCAGAACCTCAAGGCGCTGGGCGTGGACGCCAGCTACAGCCGGATCGACCCTGCGCAGTACACCGACCGCACGCGCAACTTCGACTTCGACATGACGACGGACCAGTTCCCGATGGCTTACGAGCCCGGAGCGGGCCTGAAGCAGTACTTCGGGACCGACGGGCTGGGCGACGTATTCAACTCGGCTGGCGTAAGCGACCCGGCGATCGACCGGCTGATCGACGTCGTGATGGCGGCCGCGGAGCGCGAGGAGATGGTCACTGCCGTCAAGGCGCTGGACCGCGTGCTCCGGGCCAAGCGGTTCTGGGTGCCGCAATGGTACAACGACAGCTACTTCGTGGCCTACTACGACATCTATGAGCACCCCGACCCGCTGCCGCCCTTTTCGCTGGGCTTCCTCGACCTCTGGTGGGTCGATCCCGAGAAGGAGGCCGCGCTGAAGGCGAAGGGCGCGCTCTAATCTCATGGGCGCCTACATCCTCCGACGGCTGCTGCTGGTGATCCCGACGCTGTTCGGGATCATGGTGATCAACTTCGTGCTGACGCAGTTCGTCCCCGGCGGCCCGGTCGAGCAGATCCTGGCGCAGCTCGAGGGCTCGGGCGACGTGTTCGAAGGCATCGCCGGCGGCGGCTCCGAGACCTTGCAGTCGCAGACGGGCGAGGGCTATGCCGGCGCACGCGGCCTACCGCCCGAATTCATCGCCGAGCTTGAGGCGCAGTTCGGCTTCGACCGGCCGCCGCTCGAGCGCTTCCTGTCGATGATGTGGGACTACATGCGCCTCGACTTCGGCGAGAGCTACTTCCGCTCGATCGGCGTGCTCGAACTCGTCTGGGAGAAGATGCCGGTGTCGATCTCGCTCGGCCTTTGGTCGACGCTGATCGCCTATATCATCTCTATCCCGCTTGGCATCCGCAAGGCGGTGAAGGACGGCTCGACCTTCGACACCTGGACCTCGGCGCTGATCATCGTCGCCTACGCGATCCCCGGCTTCCTCTTCGCGATCCTGCTGCTGGTCCTGTTCGCCGGCGGGTCCTACTGGCAGATCTTCCCGCTGCGCGGGCTCGTCAGCGACAACTGGGAGCAGTTGAGCCTGATCGGGAAGGTGGCGGACTATTTCTGGCACATCGCGCTTCCCGTGATCGCGCTGACGATCTCGGCCTTTGCGACGCTGACGCTGCTGACCAAGAACTCGTTCCTCGACGAGATCCGCAAGCAGTACGTCGTGACGGCGCGGGCGAAGGGGCTGAAGGAGAGCCGGGTGCTCTACGGCCATGTCTTCCGCAACGCGATGCTGATCGTCATCGCGGGCTTTCCGTCCGTCTTCATCGGCGTGTTCTTCTCCGGCAGCCTCATCATCGAGACGATCTTCTCGCTCGACGGGCTGGGCCGCCTCGGCTTCGAGGCGGCGGTGGCGCGCGACTACCCGGTGATCTTCGGGACGCTGTTCTTCTTCGGCCTCATCGGCCTCGTGGTCGGCATCCTCAGCGACCTCATGTACGTCTTCGTCGATCCGCGCATCGACTTCGAGTCGAGGGAGACCTGATGGTCACGCTCGAGGAAGCCCAGCGCCTGCCGACGCCGCGCGCGAAGCGGATCGCGCTCAGCCCGCTGAACGAGCGGCGCTGGCGCAACTTCCGCCGCAACGGGCGGGCGTTCTGGTCGCTGATCATCTTCACGGTGCTGTTCGGCCTGTCGCTCTGCGCCGAGTTCATCGCCAACGACAATCCAATACTGGTGAGCTACCGCGGCGAACTTTTCACGCCGGTCTTCAACTTCTACCCCGAGACCGCGTTCGGCGGGGATTTCCAGACAGAGGCGGTCTATTCGGACATCGAGGTGCAGTGCCTGATCGTCTCCGGCGGCCTCGTCGAGTGCTTCGACGAGCCGGAGGAGATCATCGCCGATGCGGACGACAGCGTGGTCGCGGGCGAGCCGATCGAAAAGGGATGGATGCTCTGGCCGCCGATCCCCTACAGCTACGACACCATCAACGACATCGAGGGCACCGCGCCATCCGCGCCCAACGCCAAGCACTGGCTGGGCACGGACGACACTGCGCGCGACGTGGTAGCGCGGGTGATCTACGGCTTCCGACTGTCGATCCTTTTCACGCTGATCGTGACGACGATCGCATCGATCATCGGCATCGTGGCGGGGGCGGTGCAGGGCTTCTTCGGCGGCTGGGTGGACCTGACGTTCCAGCGGATCATCGAGATCTGGGTCTCGACGCCGCAGCTCTACATCATCATCATCCTCTTCGCGATCCTGGGGCGAAGTTTCTGGCTGCTGGTGTTCCTGACCGCGCTGTTCGGATGGCCGGCGCTGGTGGGCGTCGTGCGGGCGGAGTTCCTGCGGGCGCGGAACTTCGAGTACGTGCGGGCGGCGCGGGCGCTCGGCGTCTCGAACACCACGATCATGTTCCGCCACATGCTGCCGAACGCGATGGTGGCGACGCTGACCATGCTGCCCTTCATCATCACCGGGACGATCAGCACGCTGGCGGGTCTCGACTTCCTGGGCTTCGGCCTTCCGTCCTCGGCGCCCAGCTTGGGCGAGCTGACGCTGCAGGCCAAGCAGAACCTGCAGGCGCCGTGGCTCGGCTTCACCGCGTTCTTCACCTTCGCGATCATGCTCTCGCTGCTGGTCTTCATCTTCGAGGGGATCCGCGACGCCTTCGACCCGCGGAAGACCTTCGCGTGAGCGCGGTCCTGACGGTCAGGGACCTGTCTGTCGCCTTTCGGCAGGACGCGGTCGAGACGCAGGCGGTGCGCGGCGTCTCGTTCGAGGTGGCGCGGGGCGAGACGGTGGCGCTGGTGGGCGAGTCGGGCTCGGGCAAGTCGGTGACGGCGCTCTCGACGGTCTCGCTGCTGGCCGACAGCGCGCGCGTGTCGGGCTCGATCCACTACAACGGCGAGGAGATGGTCGGCGCGGACGAGGCCAAGCTCCGCCGGATCCGCGGCAACGACATCAGCTTCATCTTTCAGGAGCCGATGACATCGCTCAATCCGCTGCACACGCTGGAGAAGCAGCTGGCCGAAAGCCTCGCGCTGCACCAGGGGCTGACGGGCAAGGCGGCGCGGGAGCGGATACTGCAGCTGCTCGACAAGGTCGGCATTCAGGATCCGGAGAGCCGGCTCGGTGCCTACCCGCACCAGCTCTCGGGCGGGCAGCGGCAGCGGGTCATGATCGCGATGGCGCTGGCGAACGGGCCCGACCTGCTGATCGCCGACGAGCCGACCACGGCGCTCGACGTCACCATCCAGGCGCAGATCCTCGAGCTGCTGGCGGAGCTGAAGCGCGACGCTGGGCTCTCGATGCTCTTCATCACCCACGACCTCGGCATCGTGCGCCGCATCGCCGACCGGGTCTGCGTGATGAAGGACGGCGAGATCGTCGAGCACGGCCCGACGGCGGAGATCTTCGCGAACCCGCGCCATCCCTACACGCAGATGCTGCTCTCGGCCGAGTCGACCGGACTTCCGGACCCGGTGCCGGAGGGCGCCGAGGAGGTGGTGGCGACGAACGACCTCAGGATCTGGTTCCCCATCCAGCGCGGCCTGCTCAAGCGGACCGTCGGCCACGTCAAGGCGGTGAACGCCGCGACCGTCTCCGTCCGGCGCGGCGAGACGGTGGGGATCGTGGGCGAGAGCGGGTCGGGCAAGACGACGCTGGCGCTGGCGATCATGCGGCTGATCTCGTCCGAGGGGCCCGTGGTGTTCATGGGCCGCGACATCCAGGGCTGGCGCTCGCGCCAGCTCCGGCCCCTCCGGGCGGACATGCAGATCGTGTTCCAGGATCCCTACGGCAGCCTCAGCCCGCGGATGACCGTCGAGGAGATCATCGCCGAGGGCCTGAGCGTGCACCGGCGCGGGTCGGGCGACGAGCGGCGCCATCTCGTGGCCGATATCATGTCCGAGGTAGGTCTCGATCCCGACACGATGCACCGTTACCCGCACGAGTTCTCCGGCGGCCAGCGGCAGCGCATCGCGATCGCCCGGGCCATGATCCTGCGGCCGAAGCTCGTCGTGCTGGACGAGCCGACGAGCGCGCTCGACATGACGGTGCAGGTGCAGATCGTGGAGCTCCTGCGGGAATTGCAGCGCAAGTACGGGCTCGCCTACCTCTTCATCAGCCACGACCTGAAGGTGGTGCGGGCGCTGAGCCACAAGGTCATCGTGATGAAGCGCGGTGACGTGGTGGAGGCGGGCGACGCCCATGAAGTTTTCGAGGCGCCGCGGACGGACTACACGCGCGAGTTGATGGCGGCCGCATTCGGCGACTTGGGCAGCGGCGGCCCGGCGGGCGCCGCCGGAGTCATCTGTTAGGTCGAGTCCGCTCCGGCGCCGGAACCTTTCCCGGCCCACCGGGTCCATTCGTGCGCGGTGCTGTGATGCCGTTCATTCAGCGGATGTCCTGTCGTGAAGACGTTCCTGCTTGCCGCAGCCTTGGTCCTCGCCGGGCCAGCGGGCGCGGCCGTGCACGAGATATGATACACGAGCCTCGGCGGTGTGATCTTCTCGGCGAGGTTGAGCGGTGACCTGCAGGGTGACGGCGACACGATTCGGGTCACCGGCGTGGGCGCCACCAGATCCGGCGGCGTTCCGAGACCGGCTGACCTTCGTCGAGAGCATCCTCGGCCTCGGCGCCGGCGAGGATCTGCGGGAGCCGGTCGTCACCTGTCCGGAGGCGATATGGATCTCGTGGCCTCCACTTCTCCGGGCTGCGCTGGCGAAGGGTTCATCTTCAACTTCGCCGGTCTGATCGGCGGAGGCGCGGACGTGGTGTCGAGGCGGGCCGTCGGCGGGCTGAACGAGACCTTCGATCCGGCGCGATACGGGATCGCCACGCTGCCCGAGGTGATCGTCTGCCGGCGAGGGCTGGGCGCTGGCGGCCTGGCGGCGGTTCCGGCGCCCTTAGAATCGACAGGGGCGCGACCCGCCGGGCCGCGCCCCTTGATCGTCAGGTATCCTGTCTAGCTCGGTCCGATCGGCGTGCAGTCGAGCTGGCGGGCGGCGAGGCGATTGCAGGCGAGCTCGGCGCGGCCCTGCGTCATGCCGACGAAGTTGGCATCGAAGCCGGTCGGCTGGCGGACGACCTTGCGCAGCGCCTCGTCGAGCGTCTCAACCTCGTTAAGCGCCGTTTGCAGCAAAATTCGCTCGGCCTCGTAGCGCGAGCCGTAGCGGCCGATGTTGATGCCCCAGTGACGGCCGCCGGAGGTCGAAAGACGGGCCACGATCTGCGGCTGTGGCGCGACCGAGGCGACCTCGACCGACTGCTCCGGGCGCGGCGCCGGGCGCAGCGAGGAGGCGAAGGCGACGGCGCCTGCCGGATCGTCCGCGGGCGCGCTCCCGATCGCTTCGGCGAGGGCGGCGCGGATCTCGTCGTCGGCCTCGACCTCGGCCGGAGCGACGGCCTGCGCGTCGGCGAGCGCCAAAGCCGTGGGCGAGTCCGCCGCCGCGGCGCCCTGCGCCTCCGGCTCCGCCGCGGTGGTGTCAACGGCAAGCGCGATGGCGACGGCTTCCGCCGCCTCCTCCACGGTCGCCGGCCCGCCCGTGGTCGTGGCGTCGTCCGTGTCGAGGGCTGCCGTCACGGCGCCCTCGATCAGCGGCGCGGCCGCCTCGCCCAGCGCCTCAGCCACGGCGGCCGTGGTCTCGATTGGCCGGCTGACAGTCTCGGCCAAGGCAAGCGCGACGTGGCGCGGGTTGCTCGGGGGCCTGAGGCTGGTGGCGACGGCGAGCGCGTTGCGCGCGGCGTGGGTCGGCTCCTGTACGTCGAAGTTGACCGCGGGCGGGCGGACGACTGCCACGTGCGTGGCCGCGCGGGAAAAGCCCATGTCGAGCAGCTCGGCGACGCGCTTGTTGCGGGCGGCCGTGGAGCTGCCGCCGAACATCGTGGCGATAATGCGTTCGGTGCCGCGCTCGGCCGACGCGACGAGGTTGAAGCCCGCGGCGCGGGTGTAGCCGGTCTTGATCCCGTCAGCACCGCGATAGGCGGCGAGGAAGCGGCGGTTGGTGTTGTAGACCTCGGTTCCGCCGGCGTTGGTCGCCCGCCGCGAGAAGAGGTTGTAGTACTGCGGGTGGTCGAAGAAGAGCCGCCGGCCGAGCGTCGTCATGTCGCGCGCCGTCGAGAGATGCCCGTTCTCGGTCAGGCCGTGCGCGTTCTTGAAGCTGGTGCGACTCATCCCGAGGGCGCGGGCGGTGCGGTTCATCCGGCGGGCGAAGGCGGCCTCGGAGCCGGCGATCGCCTCGCCGATCGCGGTGGCGGCGTCGTTCGCCGACTTCACCGCCGCGGCGCGGATGAGGTAGCGGAACTGGATCCGCTGTCCCGCCCTGAGGCCCAGCTTGGAGGGCGGCTCGGCCGCCGCGTTACGCGAGATCGTGACCGGCGTGTCTAGGCTGATCTCGCCGTTCTCCACAGCCTGGAACGCGATGTAGAGCGTCATCATCTTGGTCAGTGAGGCGGGATGCAGCCGCGTGTCCGCGTTGCGCGAATGCAGGACCTCGCCCGTGCGCGCGTCGATCACCATGGCCGCGTAGGGCGCGGCGACCGCTACCAGCGGCACGAACATGAAGACGAAGATCGTGAGGATCAGGAGTCCGTTTCGGGCCGGCTGCCCCAAGCGCTTCTGCACGTCGCTCACCCTTTCACTGCCTCTCGCGGCAGGGTCTGCGCCCCGTCCGCAAGATGAACCGTAGCATGAGGATGATCCTCGAAAAACCCCTTATCGCCAGCCGGTTGCGTGGTGTTCTTCATAAGTGACACGCAAAATGTGGCGTCTTCTCCGCCACTTGGCATCAAGATCGGGTGTCAAAGCGACTCAACTAGAGCGGGTAGAGCGGAGAGATCGCCAATTTCGCGGAATCGCGGACTGTCGATCGGCGCGTCGTGCCGCTCGTAGGACCAGGTAGTCTCGTGCGGGCAGTGGATGCCCCAGCCGCCGGCCTCGATGACGGGCACCACGTCCGATCGCACCGAGTTTCCGACCATCGCGACGCGCTCGGCGGCAAGGCCGTGACGGGCGAAGATGCCGCGGTAGATGTCCGGCGTCTTGTCCGAGACGATCTCGACCCCGTCGAACAGCTCACCGAGGCCCGACTGCGCCAGCTTGCGCTCCTGGTCGAGCAGGTCGCCCTTGGTGATCAGGAGGAGCGTGTGGCGGGAAGCGAGCGCCTCCACGGTCTCGCGCGCATGCGGCAGGAGCTCGATCGGGTGGCTGAGCATCTCCTGCCCTGCCTCGATCAGCTGGCGGATGACCGACGCCGGGACGCGGTCGTCGGTGACGTCGAGCGCGGTCTCGATCATCGAGAGGACGAACCCCTTCACGCCGAACCCGTACTGGCCGAGGTTGCGGCGCTCCGCCGCCTCGAGCCGGGCGCCGAGGTGGCTCGGCTCGCCATGCTCCGCGAGGAGCTCGGCAAAGCGCGCATGGGTCAGGCGAAACACCCGCTCGTTGTGCCAGAGCGTGTCGTCGGCGTCGAAGCCGATCGTCTCGATCCGGTTGGACTGATGCATCGCGCGCCCCTTTTCACGTCGTGGCCCGTTCCTATATCGTCGGCCCGGTATCCGGCCCTCGAACCTCTGATTCGGAGCATTGGCACTGTGTCATCCGCTAATCCACACGTCATGGCGGGCAAGAGTGATGACGATACGGGCGTCGTCCTCGAGACCCGGACGCGGACGCAGCGACCGCCGCTCTACAAGGTCATGCTGCTGAACGACGATTACACCCCGATGGAGTTCGTCGTCCATGTGCTGGAGCGTTTCTTCGGCATGAACCATGCGCAGGCTTTCGAGTTGATGCTGACCGTGCACAAGAAGGGTCTGGCCGTCGTCGGCGTCTTCTCGTTCGAGGTCGCCGAGACCAAGGTGGGGCAGGTGATGGACTTCGCCCGCCGCCATCAGCACCCGCTTCAGTGCACCATGGAGAAGGAATAGGGCGCCAGCCCGTCCGCCATGTCATCGCAACGCTTGTCGCTGGCCCTCGATCAGGGCGCCCTCGTGCTGCCGCCGGACGGCGCGATAGCCCTGTTCCGCCCGCCTGCCGGGACTGAGGTCGCCGAGCTGCCGAGGGACCGCCTCGAGATCGTCCACGGCTTCCGCCCCGACCATGACTGGTTCGCCGCGCGGGCCTGGCGGACGGTTGCGGAAGCAGGCGGTCCCTATGCGGCGGCCGTTGTCTTTCTGCCCCGCGCCCGGGAGCAGGCGCGCGGCATGATCGCGGAGGCGTGCCGTTTGACACAGGGCAGGGTGGCGGTCGACGGGCAGAAGACCGACGGGATCGACGGTATCCTGCGTGAAGTGAGGGCGCGCACCGAGGTGGGCGAGGTAATCTCGAAGGCTCACGGCAAGCTCTTTGCCTTCGCGTCTTCCGAGGTGTTTCGGGACTGGGAGTCGGCGCCACGCGAGGTCGAGGGGTTCGCGACAGCGCCAGGCGTGTTCTCCGCCGACGGGCCGGATCCGGGCTCTGTCGCACTTGCGGAAGTGCTGCCTGCGCTTGGCGGCGAGGTGGCGGACCTCGGTGCTGGCTGGGGCTATCTCGGCCGCGCGATCCTGCGGTCCGACAAGGTCCGGTCCCTTCACGCGGTCGAGGCCGAACATGCCGCGCTCGCCTGCGCTCGCGCCAACCTCGACGATCCGCGGGTGATCTTCCACTGGGCCGACGCGACCCGCTTCCGGCCGCCGCAGCCGCTCGACGCGGTGGTGACGAACCCGCCGTTCCACCAGGGCCGTCGGCCAGATCCGTCGATCGGGCGTGGCTTTGTCGCCGCGGCCGCCGGGATGCTGAAGCCCTCGGGCCAGTTCTGGATGGTCGCCAATCGCCATCTGCCGTATGAGACGACGCTGAACGAAGCCTTTCGCACGGTGCGGGAGGTCGCCGGCGACGGCGGGTTCAAGGTGATCCAGGCGACGCATCCCCGCCGCACGTCGCGCTGACAGAAGGCCGCCATGTCGTTTTCCATCGCAGGCAAGACCGCCGTCGTTACCGGCGCGGCGAACGGCCTCGGCCTCGCCATTGCGCGTCACTTTGCCGAAAGCGGCGCGAACGTCGTCTTCGCCGATCGCGACGAGGCGAAGCTGGAGCGCGAGCTGGGCGACATCGACAGCCGCGAGGGCAACGTCCGCTCGTTTGCGGGCGACCTGCGCGAGAAGCTGACAGTTGCCAACCTGCTCTCAGCCACGATCGACGACTTCGACCGGGTGGACATCCTGGTCAACGCCAGCCGCCAGATGGTCGCAGGCGACCCGCTCAACAGCGAGGACGACGCGATGGAGCTGCTCCTGCAGCAGAATCTCCTGACCGGCCTCAGGCTCAGCCAGATCTTCGCGCGGCGCATGATCCACCAGGCCGAGGGTGACGAGAACGACGGGCCGGCGGGGTCGATCATCAACCTTTCTTCCATCGCCGCGCGCCGGACCCAGCCCGAGCTGATGGCCTATTCCGTCAGTTCGGCGGCGATGGAGCAGCTGACGCGTTCGCTGGCCGTCGCGCTGGCGCCGCACCGCATCCGGGTCAACGCCGTCGCCTTCGGCAGCGTGATGAGCGCCTCGCTTCGGGGCGCGCTGCGCGAGGACGAGGACATCCGCGGCGAGATCATCGGCCATACGCCGCTCAGCCGGATCGCCAGCCCGTCGGAGGTGGCGGAGGTCGTGCAGTTCTTGGCGAGCGACGGATCGGGCTTCATGACCGGGCAGGTGCTGACGGTCGACGGAGGGCGGACGCTGGTCGATCCCGTGGAGGCTGCGGCCCATTAGCGGTCGACGCAGGTCCCCACGCCGCGGCTGACGAGCGCTGAGCGCCGCGCTTGCAGCTTGTCGAGCTTGCGCTGCTCGGCCTCGGGGTCGATTGCGACCGGCGTACGGCGGGGGGTGTTGTAGCCGCCGGTGCAGAAGCTGACGTTGCGCCCGCCGGAGCAGAGCGTGAGTCCGGTGCGTATGTGCCGCGGCTCCAGCTCGTAAGCATAGCCGCGCCTCAGGTTGCGCTCCGTCTCATCGATCAGGCGGCTCACCACCCGGATTTCGCGCTCGACCGCACGCTCGCACCGCTCGGCCGGCTCGGCGCAGGCGATCAGGGGAATGAGCAGCAGCAGGGTCAGTCGGTGCACGGCGCCACCTCGGTTGCCACCCGGCGAGCGTATGGTATCGCCCGAGCAGCGCAAGGGGGATCACATGAGCGAAATGTCCGAGGAAAAGGCGCAGGCGTCGGCGTGGTTTCGCCAGCTCAGGGACGACATCGTCGCGGCGTTCGAGGCGCTGGAGGACCGGCAAGCGTCCGATCGTCCGGTGGGTCGGTTCGAGGTCAGCGAGACGCGCCGCGCCTCCTCCGACGGGTCCGACGCCGGCGGCGGACTGATGAGCGTGATGCGCGGCGGGCGGGTGTTCGAGAAGGTCGGCGTCAACGTCTCGACCGTCTACGGCACGCTCGGCGAGCGGGCGCAGGCGGCGATGGCGGCGCGCAAGGGGCTGCCTGGCATGACCGAGGACCCGCGCTTCTGGGCGTCGGGCATCAGCCTCGTCGCGCACATGGAGAATCCGATGATGCCGGCGGTTCACATGAACACGCGGATGTTCTGGACGCCGCACGCCTGGTGGTTCGGCGGCGGGTCCGACCTCAACCCCTGCATCGAGTTCCCCGACGACACGGCCCACTTCCACGCCACGCTCAAGGCGGCGTGCGATCCGCACGGCACGGACCTCTACCCGCGCTTCAAGGCATGGGCGGACGAGTACTTCTACATCCCCCACCGTGGTCGCGCCCGCGGCGTCGGCGGCATCTTCTACGACGACCTGGACCGCGGCGACTGGGAGGCGGACTTCGCCTTCACCCAGGACGTGGGCCGCGCCTTCCTGCCCGCGGTCCTGCCGATCTGGAACGCCCGCCGCGAAATGGACTGGTCGGAAGAGGATCGCGACCGGCAGCTAATCCACCGCGGGCTCTATGCCGAGTACAACCTCGTCTACGACCGAGGCACCAAGTTCGGCCTCGAGACCGGTCACGACGCCAATGCCGTCCTGATGAGCCTGCCGCCGCTCGCCAAGTGGTTCTGAGGTGTTGCGGGCAGCCGTGGCAGCCGCAGACGCGGAACCTGATGCGTTGAATCCTTCTTGATCGACAGAGCCGGCGTGTCCGGCAGATTGAGAGACCGGAGGAACTGATGGCAGATCCAGGACCCGCGACCGCCCATGACGAACGTGCCCGCAGCACGCCGGGGCTGGTCCAGGACGTGATTTCCCAGATCAGCATGCTCGTGCGCAGCGAAGTCGACCTCGCCCGCGCCGAGATGCAGGAAAACGTGAACAGGGCGGCGACGGCGGTCGGACTTCTCGTCGGCGCGCTGATCCTTTTGCTGACGGCGCTGAACGTGCTCGCGGCGGCGATCGTCGCGGGCCTCGCCGAGCTCGGCCTGGGCGCCGGATGGGCGGCGCTGGTCGTGGGACTGGCTCTGGCGCTCATTGCGGTGATCATGCTGCGCAAGGGGCAGAACGACCTCAAGGCCTCCAGCCTTGCGCCGACGCGGACGGCGAAGAACCTGAAGCGTGACGCCTATGCCGTAAAGGAGGCAACCGATGGCCACTGAGCGATCCTCACGCGATATCGAGCGCGAGCTGGAAGAGGAGCGTGCGGCGCTCCAAAATACGTTGGACGAGATCCTGAACCGACTGACGTTCGAGGAAGCCTGGAACCGGGCGGGCCAGTACATGCGCTCGAACGGCGGCGACTTCGGTCAGACGCTGGGCCGCGCGATTCGCGAGAAGCCGATTGCGGTGGCGCTGATCGGCATCGGCGTGGCGTGGCTGGCGTTCGGTCCGTCGCAGGCGCGGCCGTATGCACCCGCGACGCGTCGCCTGCCGCCACCGGATGGCTACCGCGACACCGCGCGAGGTGCGGTGGACGACGGACGGGGCGGCATCGGCGATACGCGGCGCGACGCCTTCTCGGGCGCGCCGCGGTCAGGCTCGGCCCCGCCGACCCCCGCCACCGGCGCGCCCGGAGCCTCGGGACCGAGCGGGCCGATCCCCGACGTCGGCCGGCCGACTTCCGAGACTGCTCACACGGCCGGAGCGGGCACTGCGGGAAGCGTCCCCCCGCGGAGCACCACGGCCACCGGATCAGGCGCGACCTCCGCACCCGCAAGCAGCACGTCCGGCGACTCGACGTGGAAGCCGGCAGCCGGCGGAAGCGGCACTCGTGACCAGGGAACCCCCGGCGGCGGAACCACTGTCTCCTCCGACACCGGGCCACGGACGCCGGACCCGAAGAACCCCGAGCGCAAGGTCTGAACAAGGCGCGGGCGTCGAGGAGCGGCGCCCGCGTCAGCCGCGCACGGTCTCGATCATCCTCGCCACGTTATCCGGGTCGGCGTCAGGCGTGATGCCATGCCCCAGGTTGAAGATGTGCGGCCCTCCGGCGAAGGCGCGGACGATCCGCCGTGTCGACGCGACCAGTTCCGGTCCGCCGGTCACGAGGAGGCGCGGGTCGAGATTGCCCTGCACGCACACCCGGCTTTTCGATGGGTTCTGCACGTGCGTGGCTGCCCAGTCAGGCTCTACCGCGCTGTCGAGCGCCACGCAGTCCGCCCCGGTCGCCTGAGCAAACCCCTCGTAGCGCGCACCCGCCTCGCGCGGGAAGGCGATGACCGGCACGCCCGGATGGCGCGCGTTGAGCGCAGCAATGATATACCGCGCAGGCTCCAGCGCATAGCGTTCGAAGGCCGCGCCCTGCAGCGACCCCGCCCAGCTGTCGAAGAGCTTGACCACCTCGGCGCCCGCCTCGATCTGGCGGGAGAGGTACTCCACCGTCGCCTCGGTGAGCCGCTCGATCAGCGCCTCGAGGACCTCCGGCTGCTCGGCCATCAGCGCATGGGCCGGACCCTGGTCCGGGGTGCCGCGCCCCGCGATCATGTAGGTCGCCACCGTCCAGGGCGCGCCTGCGAAGCCGATCAGCGCCGTCTCAGGCGGCAGCGTCTCGCGAAGGATCCGCACCGTCTCGTAGATCGGTGACAGCGTTTCGTGCACGTCGCTCGCCGGGCGCAGCCGTGCAAAGTCCTCCGGCCCCGTGACGGTGGAGAGCCGCGGCCCTTCGCCCTGCACGAACCACAGGTCCGCGCCCAGCGCCTGCGGCACCAGCAGGATATCGGCGAAGAGGATGGCAGCGTCGAAGCCATAGCGCCGGATCGGCTGCAGCGTCACCTCGGCCGCGAGTTCGGGGTTGTAGCAGAGCGACAGGAAGTCGCCCGCCTTCGCCCGCGTCGCCCGGTACTCCGGCAGGTAGCGCCCCGCCTGGCGCATCATCCAGACCGGCGGAACCGGCAACGTCTCGCCGGCGAGGGCGCGCAGAAGCAGCTTTGTTTCCATCGGCGGTTGGTCACGCGGGCCGCCCGCCTTGTCAAGTTGTCTCCAGACCTCGGCGAGGCTAGACGGTGGCCATGCAGCCGCTCCCCACCCCCGAAAGACCGTTCCGCATCGGCACCCGCGGCTCGCCGCTGGCGCTGGCGCAGGCGAACGAGACGCGCGAGCGCCTGGCGCTGGCGCACGACCTGCCGTTCGAGGCGTTTTCCATCGTCACGATCAAGACGACGGGCGACCGCGTGATCGACCGCCCGCTCAAGGAGATCGGCGGCAAGGGCCTCTTCACCAAGGAGATCGAGGAGGCGCTGATCGGCGGCGAGATCGACGTGGCGGTCCATTCGATGAAGGACATGCCGGTCGAGCAGCCGAGGGGTCTGACGCTCGGCATCTACCTGCCGCGGGAGGACGTGCGGGACGCCTTCGTCTCGCCCGGCCGCGGCCTGCTGCGCGACCTGCCGCAGGGGGCCGTGGTGGGCACCTCGTCGCTTCGGCGCAAGTCGCAGCTCCTTCACCGCCGGCCGGACGTGACGGTGGTGGAGTTCCGCGGCAATGTGCAGACGCGCCTGAGAAAGCTGCACGACGGTGTCGCGGCGGCCACGTTCCTCGCCATGGCCGGCCTGAACCGGCTCCGCGCCGAGGACGTGCCGCGGACCGAGATCGAGCCGGAGGAGATGCTGCCCGCCATCGCGCAGGGCGCCATCGGCGTCGAGCGGCGCGGCGACGACTCGCGGGCTGCCGGCCTGCTGGAGCCGCTGCACGACGCGGAGACGGGCCTGCGCCTTGCAGCGGAGCGCTCGTTCCTCGCCGCGCTCGACGGGTCGTGCGAGACGCCGATCGCGGGGCTGGCTGAACTCGACGGCGGCCGCCTCAGGCTGCGCGGCGAGATCCTGCGCACGGACGGGTCGGAGGCGCTGGCCGACGAGACTGAGGGGCCCGCCGAGGATGGCGCCGCGATGGGTCGCGCGCTGGCGGCGGAGCTACTGTCCCGCGCCGGCCCCGGCTTCTTCGACTGGCGCTGAGCTTTCGGTTCGGTCGATCAGCTCCAGCACGGACGGCCCCAACGCCTCGACGATCAGCTCCACGCCGGCCGCGTTGGGATGCAGCCCGTCCGGCTGCATGTAGGCCTGCATCGCGGTGTCGCGGTCGCCGGAGGCCTCCAGCGGGGCGAAGAAGCTCTCGACCAGCAGCGTGCCGTACTCTTCCGACAGGTCGACATAGAGTCTGTCGAACGCCGCCTTGTAGTCCGCGCCGTAGTTGCCCGGCGCTTCGACGCCCACCAGCAGTACCTCGACCTCGGCGGCCTCGGCCGCCCCAAGGATGCCGTCGATGTTGTCGCGACTCACCGCCGGGTCGATCCCGCGCAAGATGTCGTTGCCGCCGAGCGCCACGATCATCGCGTCGACCTCGTCCGTCAGCGTCCATTCGACGCGGGAGAGGCCCCCCGCCGTCGTGTCGCCCGAGACGCCCGCATTCAGCACCCGCGCCTCTGCGCCGCGCGCGTCGAGCCATTCCTGCAGTTGCGGCACCAGGCCCTGCTCCTGCGGCAGGCCGTAGCCCTGCGTCAGGCTGTCGCCCAGCGCGGCAATCACCGTCTCGGCCTGTGCCGCGCCGGCGAGCACCGCGACCAATCCGGCGTTGCGGGTGTTGCGTAGGAGACCATATGCCTTGGGAACCTCAGCGGAGCGCCGGATGACCGACACGATCCTTTCCCTCAGCGATGCGCGGCTCAGCCTCGACGGCAACGCGGGCCGCGTCGAGATCCTGCGCGGCATCGACCTTGACGTGGCGCGGGGGGAGACGGTGGCGCTGGTGGGTCCTTCGGGCTCGGGCAAGTCGTCGCTCCTCATGCTCATGGGCGGGCTCGAGCGCGCCACCGGCGGGTCGGTCATGGCGCTGGGGCGCGACCTGACGGCGCTGGGCGAGGACGAGCTGGCCCGGTTCAGACGCAACCATATGGGCATCGTCTTCCAGTCCTTCCACCTGATCCCGACGATGACGGCGCTCGAGAACGTCGCGACTCCGCTGGAGCTGGCGGGGAAGCCGGACGCCTTCGAGCGGGCCGAGGAGGAGCTGAGGCTCATGGGCCTCGCCGATCGGGCGGCGCATTACCCGGCGCAGCTATCGGGGGGCGAGCAGCAGCGCGTCGCGCTCGCCCGCGCCGCGGCGCCGCGGCCCGACATCCTGCTCGCCGACGAGCCGACGGGCAACCTCGACGAGACGACGGGCGAGACGATCATGGACCTGCTCTTCGGCCTGCACGAGCGTGGCGCGACGCTGGTGCTGGTCACGCACGCCCGCGAGCTGGCCGAGCGCTGCGGCCGCGTGGTGCGGATGCGCGACGGCCGCGTCGAACCCGAGCTGGCGCGGGCGGCGGAGTGAGCGTCCTCGACTGCGCCGCGCCGCGACGGCGGGACCTGCGGCTGCCGGTCGCGCTGCGCATCGCCTTGCGCGAGCTGAGGGGCGGGGTGCGCGGCTTCCGCGTGTTTCTCGCCTGCCTCGCGCTGGGCGTGGCCGCCATCGCCGCCGTGGGCACGGTGCGCGAGAGCATCGAACGCGGGCTGGAACGCGAGGCCGCGACGATCCTGGGCGGCGACGCGCAGGTGGAGCTCACCTACCGCTTTGCAGAGCCGCAGGAGCGGCAGTGGCTGGAGGCGCAGGGCGCTGTCTCCGAAGTGGTCGAGTTCCGCTCGATGGCGGTGGCGGGCGAGGACCGGGCGCTGACGCAGGTCAAGGGCGTCGACGCCGCCTACCCTCTGCTGGGCGCGGTCGTGCTCGACCCGCCGATGCCGCTTGCCGAGGCGCTCGACGGGGCCGCGGGTCGGCCCGGCGCCGTTGTTGACCGCGTGCTGGTGGACCGGCTGGGCTTGGACCCCGGCGATACCGTCCGTCTGGGCGAGACGGACTTCTTGCTGAGCGCGGTGCTCGAGCGAGAGCCGGACACCGCGACCCAAGGCTTCAGTCTCGGGCCTACCACCATAGTCCGGACGGAGGCGCTTGCGGACTCGGGCCTCCTGCAGCCCGGCTCGCTCTTCGAGACCGAGTATCGCCTGCGCCTGCCGCCGGAGACCGACCTCGACGCACTCCGGGCCGAAGCCGAAGCGGCGATGAACGAAGGCGCGAGCTGGCGCGACCGGCGGAACGGCGCGCGCGGCATCACCCGCTTCGTCGAGCGGCTGGGCGCGTTCCTTGTCCTCACCGGCCTCGCCGGGCTCGCGGTCGGCGGCGTCGGCGTGTCGGCCGCGGTGCGGGCCTATCTCGACGAGAAGGTGCCGACGATCGCGACGCTGAAGAGCCTCGGGGCGGAGCGGCGCACGATCTTCCTCAGCTATTTCCTGCAGATCGGCGCGCTGACGCTGGTCGGGGTGACGCTGGGCCTAATCCTCGGTGTCGCGCTGCCGCTAGCCTTCGCGCCGCTGATCGAGGCGCGGCTGCCGCTGCCCGCCTCGTTCGCCGTGCATCTCGGCCCGCTCGCAGAAGCGGCGCTCTACGGCATCCTCGCCGCGCTCCTCTTCACGCTCTGGCCGCTTGCGCGGACGGAGGACGTGCGCGCGGCCGCCCTTTTTCGCGACATCGGCCACATGGCCGGTCGTCCGCGCGCGATCTGGATCGCGGCGACAGCGGCGACGCTGGCGCTGCTGGTCGGATTGGCGGCCTTCCTGTCTGGTCTGATGACGCTGACGCTCTGGAGCGCGGCCGGCCTTGTCGGAGCGTTCGCGGTTCTGGTTGCCGCGGCATCGGGCGTGCGCCGGCTCGCGGCACGTCTGGCCCGGGCGCACGCGCTTCGCGGCCGCACAGTGGCGCGGCTGGCGCTGGGCTCGGTCGGCGGGCCGGGGGCCGAGACTGCGTCTGTAGTGCTGTCGCTGGGTCTCGGCCTCTCGGTGCTGGCGGCGGTGGGCCAGATCGACAGCAACCTGCGCTCGGCCATCGAGCGCGACCTGCCGGAGCGTGCGCCGAGCTTCTTCGTCGTCGACATTCAGCCCGACCAGATCGACGGCTTCCTGGAGCGACTGGAGACCGACCCGGCAGTCGAAGACGTGGAGACGGCGCCGATGCTGCGCGGCGTCGTCACGCAGATCAACGGCCGCCCGGCACGCGAGGTTGCCGACCATTGGGTCATCCGTGGCGACCGTGGGGTCACCTACTCGGCCCGCCCGCCGAGCGACGCGGCGCTGACGGCGGGTGCATGGTGGTCCGAGGACTATGACGGCCCGCCTCAGGTCAGCTTCGCGGCAGAGGAGGCCGCGGAGATCGGGCTGGAACTGGGCGACACGATCACGGTCAACATCCTCGGGCGCGAGATCATGGCGGAGATCACCTCATTCCGCGAGGTCGACTTCTCCAGCGCCGGCATCGGCTTCGTCATTTCAATGAATCCCGCCGCCATCGAGGGGGCGCCGCACACCTACATTTCGACAATCTATTCGGGCGAGGAGGCGGAGGCGGCGATCCTGCGCGATCTGTCTACGAGCTATCCGAACATCACGCTGATCTCCGTTCGCGAGGCGATCGACCGGGTGGCCGAGGTTCTGGCGGGCATCGCAGCGGCCGTCACCTATGGCGCCGGCGCCACGCTGCTCACCGGCGGTATCGTCCTGATCGGCGCGGCGGCGGCGGGCGAGCGGGCGCGTACCTACGAGGCGGCGGTGCTCAAGACGCTCGGCGCCTCGCGCGCGGCGATCCTCGCCAACTTCGCGCTGCGCTCGGCCATCCTAGGCGCGGCGGCGGGCCTCGTCGCGATCTTTGCCGGCGGACTGGCGGGTTGGGGGGTCACCACCTTCGTGATGGAGACGGACTACCGGTTTGAGCCGGTGTCGGCACTAGCCATCGTGCTCGGCGGGATCATGGCGACGCTGGTTGCCGGGCTCGCCTTCGCCTGGCGCCCGCTCGCCGCGCGGCCGGCGCAGATCCTCCGGGCGCGGGAGTGACGGCTCAGCGGTCCTTGCGGGTGCCGATCCCTGCCGCACGCGCCTCGTCGTTGAGGCCTTCCCACCAGTCGGCGTAGCGCGTGGTCCAGGGGGCGCGGCCGGTTTCGTCCGGCGCATCGTCGTCCCACCAGACCGGGCCGCGCTCGCCGAGGCGCCGCTTCGCGGCGTCCACCGCCGCCCGTGCCTCATGCTCTGCTTCGGGGTCCTCCGCCTGTCCCACCGCGCGCCGCGCCTGCATCAGCGCCTTGACCGCGGCCCGGCGCTCGCCCTCGTCGAGGCGCGGGTCGGTCCTGCGCCAGAGGCGGCCGCGGGCGACGAAGTAGCGGCCGTCCGGCGTCTCGGGATAGTCCCGCCGCGGCACGGGCGTTCAGCCGATGGAGGTGCTGGCGATCAGCCGGTCCATGGCGTCGTAGCGCGCGATCGTGCGCGAGGTCTCGGCGCCGAACTTGCGCTTGATCCGGTGGCGCCGCATCGCCCGGTGCAGCGCGTCGGCCGGTCCGAAGCCATAGCGGGGATGTCGCTCGAGCCAAGGCAGGGACCCCTCCCGCGTCTTCGGCTTGAATCCCGGATCGAGGCGCGTGAGGCAGGCGAAGTAGGCGTCGTTAAGCCCGCCCACGAACGGGTCGTCCTGGATCACCCAAGGCTTGTTCGGCCCGGTGAAGTGCAGGATGTAGGGGTCGTAGTGCTCGACGATCTCGCGCCGCAGCCAATTCGAACTGTGCCAGTTCCAGAGCGGGCTCAGCGGCACGATAAGGTCGGCGGCCACGGCGTTCAGCGCCGCCTGGTCCCCCAGCCTGTGTTGGTGCAGCACGTCCGCCTGGTTTGTGGCGAATTCGAGGATGCGCCCGCCGAGACCCTGCGCCACATGCTGGGCGGTCTGCATCAGCAGGACACCTGCCTGGAAGTATTCGCCGCCCTGGCCGCCGAGGTTCTCCACCAGCTCTCGCGAGCGGCGGCGGCGGGCCTTGCGCGGCGCCTTGACCGCGACGAAGTCGGGCGCGGCGGCGATGGCGAAATCGCCGGTCGCGCGGTCGAAGAGGCCCTGCAGGCCGGGCCGCCGCAGATGCACGTCGGTGTCGAGGTAGAGCAGCCGCGCATAGTCCTGCGCCAGAAGCTCGGGCAGGACGTGTCGGTAGAAGGTGCCGACGCTGATCCACGCCTTGGGGTGCACGAAGGCCGGCACCCGCGCCACGTCGATCTCGACGAAGCGCACTGGCAGCTCGCGCCAAGCCTCGGGGATCGCCTGCCAGTCGGGCGTGCAGACGCAGAGGTCGAAGCGCCGCTCCACTTCCAGTTCGTCGATCCGCAGCGCCACGCACACGGCGATGGCGAGGTGGTTCGCGTCGCAGGCCAGAACGACGGCATCGGAATGGCGGGCGGGACCGGAGGTGCGCAGGCTCATGCGCTGCGCCTACACCGTCCCGCCGCGCTTGTCAGCCGCAGACGAGCCGCGGCCATGACTTGACGACGTGGGAAAGGTTGATGCGCAGAAAGCGGCAGCGCGAGGTATCGCCCGACGCCCCTCAGGTGTGGCGGGCGGCCCGTTAATGTATCGCCACGGCTTTCCCGATCGAGATCGCTGGCCGGCCCCAGTACGTGCTGCAAATGGAGTGCGCGATGAATGGCCTGCTGCTCGGCGGCGACCTCAAGTGGCGACCGGTGCCGCCCCCGATCACGACGCTGCCGATCCTCGTCTCCGAGCTCTGGCAGGGCTGGGAGAACCGGCGAATCCGTCTGCGCCGAGGCTTCGTGCCGCCTTCGCCGGCGCCGGCGCGGCCAGCGCGGTGCTGGAGACCGCCATCCTCGCGACGCTTCCGCCCGACGCGCTCCGAATCGTCACCTCGCTCGCGATCTTCGTTTGCATCGTGCACCGGCTCGCGCGGCGACACCCGGCGCTGGCTCTCGATGTCGGCCGCCGAGCAGCGCCCGATCGTCCGGGCGCTGCGCCTCTCGGGACGCCAGCCGCTGGCGGCGCCGCGTCCGGTCGAAAGGCGGCTCAATATCCGGGAGATGCGCAACGCAACCTCAACCCCTTCCCTTGCGGGCCGATACGGATATTGCAGGGACATGAGCATAATTCTCATCACCACCATCGTGGCGTCGCTGTTTCTCGTCATCGGGCTGGCCGAGCCGCTGGCAGCGCGGCTCAGGCTGCCCTACTCGGTGATCCTCGCGCTCATGGGCATCACCATTGGCCTCGGCGCCGCATTCTTCCTCAGAACCGAGCTGACCGACGCGCTGAACCCGGTCGCCTCGGCAATCCTGAACCTGCCGATCCGGTCGAACGTCTTCCTCTACGTCTTCCTGCCGACGCTGCTTTTCCAGGTGACCCTGGGCATGAACCTGCGTCGGATGCTGGACGACTGGGTACCGATCCTGGTGCTGGCGGTGGTGGCCGTCTTTGCCGCCACTTTCGTCATCGGCTACGCTCTCTCGTGGGCCAGCGGCCTGCCGCTCGTCGTCTGCCTGCTAGTCGGCGCCATCGTCTCGACCACCGACCCGTCCGCGGTCGTCACCATATTTCGCTCGACTGCGGCGCCGCCGCGCCTCAGCCGGATCATCGAGGGCGAGAGCCTGCTGAATGACGCGGCCGCCATTGCCCTCTTCGGCGTGTTCATGGGCTTCGTCATGGCGGGCGTGCCGGACCCGACGCTGCAGGGGGCGCTGTCGCGATTCCCAGTGCTGATCCTCGGCGGAGCGCTGGTGGGCTGGGCGCTGGGGCGGATCGCGACGGCGCTGATGGCGTTGCTCGGCAGGTACGAGCTGGCGGTGACGTCGATCTCGGTGGCGCTGCCCTACCTCGCCTACGTCGTCTCCGAGCAGAGCCTCGGCGCCTCGGGCGTGATTGCGGTGGTGTCGGCGGGCCTGACGCTGAACCTGGCGGGGCCTGGCCGGCTGCCGCCCGCCGCCTGGTCGCGCCTGCGCGAGGTCTGGGACCTGCTGGCGCATTGGGCGGGAGCGCTGATCTTCGTGCTGGCCGCGCTGCTGATTCCCCGGCTGCTCGACGGGATCACGCTGCGCGACGTGCTCTGGGTCGGCGTCGTGGTGCTGGCGGCCATCGTGGCGCGGGCGATCATCCTCTTCGGGCTCCTGCCGCTTCTGGCGCGGCTCAGGGTGTCGCCAGACGTCGAGCGGCCGTACCGCGTGGCGATCCTCTGGGGCGGCCTACGCGGCGCGGTGACGCTGGCGCTGGCGCTCGCGGTGACCGAGAGCCTGCGCGTGCCGCCGGAGACGCGGCGCCTCGTCGCAATCCTGGCGACGGGCTTCACCCTCTTCACGCTCATCGTGCAGGGCACCTCGCTCAGGTGGGTCATCGCGCGGCTCGGGCTGGACCGCCTGTCGCCGCTCGACGCGGCGCTGGCGAACCAGGTGGTCGCGGTGGCGCTCCAGACCGTGCGCGAGGACGTGGCGCAGGCGACCGAGGACTACAGCCTGCCGCGCGAGACGGTGCGCTCCGAGGCGAAGCTCTTTGCCGAGCGGCTGGACCAGGCGGTGAAGTCGGCCGAGGACAGTACCGAGATCCTCGACCGCGACCGGATCACGCTGGGCCTCCTGGCGCTGGCGGGGGCCGAGCGGGACATCCTGCTGGAGCGGTTTCGCGAACACGAGATTTCGGCACGGCTAGCCGAGCGTGTCATCACCGACGCTGACCGACTGATCGAGGCCACGCGCGCCGGCGGCCGGACCGGCTATCAGCGGACCGCGCGCGCCAGCCTCGACTTCGGGGCCGCGCTCCGGCTGGCGGTCTTCCTGCACAACCGGCTGCGCCTCTCGCGGCCGCTCGCGCGGCTGACGGCGGACCGCTTCGAGGTCCTGCTGTCGCAGCGGCTGATCCTGCGCGACCTCCACCGATTCCTCGACACCCGCATTCGGCGCATCCACGGCCGGCGGGTCGCCGAGCTGCTGCACGAGCTGCTGACGCGCCGGCAGGAATCGGTGGACCAGGCGCTGGAGGGGCTGCGTCTGCAATTTCCCGGCTACGCCGAGGAGTTGGAGCGGCGCTTCATCCGCCGCACGGCGCTGCGGCTGGAGGAGCGGGAATACGTGGCGCTGCACGCCGACGGGCTGATCGCCGACGAGCCCTTCATGTCGCTGATGCATCAGGTGCAGAGACGCCGCGGAATGACCGAACGGCGACCCAAGCTGGACCTTGCGGTGCGCAAGGTGGCGCTGGTGCGTCAGTTCCCCCTCTTCACCGAATTGGACGAGGGTGCGCTGCGGCGACTGAGCCGGGCGCTGGTCACCAGGTACGCCGCGGCGGGCGACGTGATCCTGCGGCGCGACCGCGCGGCGCGTGCGGTATATTTCATCGCGTCGGGCGCGGTGGAGCTGAGGGCCGCGGGGCAGGCGTGGCGACTAGGTCGCGGCGAAATGTTCGGCCAGATGGCGATCCTGATGCACCGCGCTCGGCGGACCGAGGTGCGCGCGATCACGCCCTGCACGCTCCTAGCGCTCGACGAGCCGCGTTTCCTGCGTCTGCTCGGCCGCAGCCGGGCGCTTCAGGAGGCGGTGCAGGAGAGCGCGGCCAAGCGCGGCATCCAGCTCGACCTGCCCGCGAACCTGCGGGAGCGAGCGGAGCGCTAGCCGCCCGCTCCGACGGCGGAATCAGGTGCTCCGCTCGATCTTCAGGTAGCTGCGCATCCGGTGGCTGAGCTCGCCGGAGCCGCGCGGCAGGCGGCGCAGGACGTTGACCGCATGGTGCGGTCCGCGCACGCGGTTGTCGCGCTCCTGCGTGAGGTAGTGAGGCAGTCGGCCGCTCTGCGGCGAGCGGGGGCGGTCGAGGATGTGGCGTTCCATGTCGGCCCTCTTCCATTGGCGTCACTGGTCGACGTAACCTAGGGTAACGGAGGGCTCATGTCAGCCCTGATGTGTCAACCTTGTGGCGTCATCGCCTTGCGTGCGCGGGCACGTTCCAGGCCGAGTTGGCGCTCGCGCCAGATGATGACGACGCCGGCCAGGATCACGATGCCGGCGCCCCCCAGCATCGTGGCAGTCGGCACCTCGTCGAAGACGACATAGCCGATCGCCAGCGCCAGCAGGATGGACGCGTACTCGAAGGGCGCGACGACCGACGCGTCGGCGTGGCGGTAGGACGAGGTGAGGAGGATCTGGCCGACGCCCCCCAGCAACCCCGCCAACACCAGCATCGCCGCCTGCGCCGGCGTTGGCACAACCCAGCCGAACGGCAGCGTGGTCAGCGCGAGGCACGAGGCGGTGATCGAGAACCAGAAGACGATGGACGAGGTCGTCTCGGTATGCACCAGCTTGCGCACGAAGACCTGCGCCAGCGCCGCACAGATCGCCGCGCCCAGCACCAGCACCGCGCCGAGCGCCTCGGTCGCGTCGAGCTCGCCGCCGCCCAGCGCCGTCAGGCGGGGCGAGAGCACCACCAGCACGCCGACGAGGCCCAGTGCGACGGCGGTGAGGCGATAGAGCCGCACCTGCTCGTTCAGGAACATCGAGGCGAAGATCACCACGAGCAGCGGCGCGGCATAGCCGATGGCCTGCACCTCGGAGAGCGGCAGGAAGGCGAGTCCGGCGAATCCGAGCCCCATCGACAGCGACCCCACGAGGCCGCGCCAGAGGTGGCCGAGCGGGTTGTCCGTCGAGAAGCCGGTCGTGAGCTCATGCCGCGCCGCAAGCCATACCACGATCACCGGCAGTGCAAAGATCGAGCGGAAGAACACCGCCTCGCCCGGCGGGACCGCGCCCGAGACCGCCTTGATGAGCGACGACATCGCCACGAACGTGGCGACCGAGGCGAGCTTCATCGCGATGGCGAGGCCGGTATTCATGATGCTGCCCTAGCGCCCGCCACAGGGGAAGGGAAGGGGCGCCGTCAGCGGCCGAGCGTGGCGCGCAGTCGCTGAAATTTCTCTCCCTGCACAGCCACATGCGCGCGAAGCGCCGCGGCGGCGGTCTCGCTTTCGCCCGCCTCCAGAGCGCGGAGGATGGCGCGATGTTCGTCGAGTGACTGGTCCATGCGCCCGCGCAGATGCAGCTGCAGCCGGCGATAGGCCTTCAGCCGCTTCTGCATCCGAAGCGCCTCGGCCTCGAGGTAGCGGTTCGCCGCATGACGGTAGATCAGCTGGTGGAAGCGCTGGTTCTCGCTGAAGTAGGCGTCGGGGTCGCCGGCTTCGGCGGCGCGCGCGCAGGCTTTGCTGGCGTCGCGCAGGCTGGCGAGGCCCGCCGCCGTGATCCGGCTCGCGGCGAGCCGACCGCAGGCGCCCTCCAACTCGGCCATCAGCTCGAACATCTCCATCAGGTCGACCGCGCCCGGCAGGCGCACGAAGACACCGCGGCGGGGCATCTGCTCGACGAGCCCGCTTGTGCCGAGCTTGTGCAGCGCCTCGCGGACCGGCGTGCGCGAAACACCGAAACGCGCGGCGAGCCGCGCCTCGTCCAGCCGCTCGCCATCCTCGAAGCTTCCGGTCAGGATGAGCTGCTCGAGCTCGTCGGCGATGGCGTCCGCCCGCCGCACATCCATGTCGCGCGCTCCCATGTGTGCAATCCCTCGACGTCTGTATACCAGATCGTTGACTCGGCGCGAACCGATCGCGATGCTGCGACTAGGGGTCGCCGGAACCGCGGCGGCCAAGGAGGGAGGACGACATGCGTATCCATCTTCTGGCCACTGCGGCCATCGCCACGGCCGGCGCGGCCGGCGCCGAGGAGCTGCGGCTCTCGCACCAGTGGTCGACCAACGATATCCGGCACCAGGTCGCGCAGATCGTCGCGGACGAGGTCGCCGCGGCCGACGTGGACCTCGAGATCCAGATATTCCCGTCGGAGTCGCTCTTCACCGCCAACGAACAGTACAATCCGCTGAGCCGGGGTCAGCTCGACATGACCGTGCTGCCGCTCAGCTACGCGGGCGGGCAGCAGCCGGCATACAACCTCACGCTGATGCCCGGCCTCGTGAAGAACCACGACCATGCGGCGCGCCTGAACGAGAGCCCGTTCATGGAGGCGATCGAGGAGAAGATGGCCGAGGACGACGTGATGGTCCTGGTCCACGGCTATCTCGCCGGCGGCTTCGCGGGGACCGAGGAGTGCATCACCCGCCCCGAGCATGTCGAGGGCAAGCAGATCCGCGCGGCCGGGAAGGCTTTCGAGCAGATGCTGGCCGAAGCGGGCGCGTCGATCGCGTCGATGGCGTCGTCCGAGATCTACAACGCGATGCAGACCGGCGTCCTCGACGCCGCGAACACCTCGTCCTCGTCCTTCGTAAGTTACCGCCTCTACGAGCAGGTGGCGTGCTATACGCCAGCCGGCGACGTCGCCCTCTGGTTCATGTACCAGCCGCTCCTGATGAACAAGTCGACCTTCGAGGGGCTGAACGAGGAACAGCAGCAGGCCCTCCTCGACGCGGCGGAGAAGGCGGAGGCTTACTACCTCGAGGAGGCCAAGAAGGAGGACGAGGCCTCGGTCCAAGTGTTCCGGGACGCGGGCGTCGAGATTGGCGAGATGACCGAGGAGGACTTCCAGGCCTGGCAGGAGGTCGCTCAGCGGTCCTCCTACGCCGCGTTCATCGAGGAGGTCCCGGACGGGCAGGAGCTGCTCGACATGGCGCTCGCCGTCGAGTGAGCGTGCGGCCGCCGGTTCCGCCCGAGCGGCAGGGGGCGTCGGTCGCCGAGCCGGCGCACCCGGCGCGCACCGGAGGCAATCCGGTGCTGCGCGCCGTCGCCGCGATTTCGACGGTCGCCGGTTGGATCAGCGCCGCGATGATCGTCGTTGCGGTGGGCGTGACCTGCCAGATGATCTGGGTGCGCTTCGTGCTGAACGGCTCGACCATCTGGCAGACCGAGACGGTCGTCTACCTCGTCATCGGCGCGACGCTGGTGGGCCTGCCCTACGTCCAGCGGCTGCGCGGCCACGTCAACGTCGACCTTGTGCCGATGGCCCTGCCGCGCGGCCTGCGCCGAGCGCTGGCGGTGCTGACGCTGGGGCTGTCGATCGCGGTGATCGGGTCGATGCTCTGGTATGGGTGGGAACTCTGGCATATCGCGTGGGAGCGCAACTGGCGCTCCGGAACGGTGTGGGACGTGCAGCTCTGGATCCCCTACCTCGCGATCCCGGTGGGCCTCGGCCTCTTCCTGCTGCAGCTCGTGGCCGACCTTGTCGCGGTGATCCTCGGGATCGACGCGCCCTTCGGGATCGACGACTGATGGACCCGCTCGTTCTGGGCGCCCTCGTGGCAGTGGTGACGATCGTAGTCTTGTTCTCCGGCGTCTCCGTCGCGGTCGGCCTGCTGATCGTGTCGGCGGGCTTCCTGCTCGTGTTCGACGGCGTGCGGTCGCTGGAGCTGATGCCCGAGATCCTCTTCGGGCATCTCGACAGCTTCGCCCTGTTGGCGATCCCGATGTTCATCATCATGGGCGCCTCCATCGCCTCGACGCGGGCGGGCGCCGACCTCTACGAGGCGCTCGAGCGCTGGCTGACGCGGGTGCCGGGCGGCCTCGTGATCTCGAACCTCGGGGCCTGCGCGCTCTTCGCCGCGATGTCGGGCTCGAGCCCCGCCACCTGCGCCGCGATCGGCAAGATGGGCATCCCGGAGATGCGCCGTCGCGGCTATCCGGACGGGGTGGCGGCAGGCTCCATTGCGGCAGGCGGCACGCTGGGCATCCTGATCCCGCCCTCCGTCACCATGATCGTCTATGGCATCGCGACCGAGACCTCGATCGGGCGACTCTTCCTGGCTGGCGTGCTGCCCGGCTTGATGCTGGTCGCGCTCTTCATGGTCTGGTCGCTCTATTCCACCTGGCGCTCCGGCGATGCCAACGTCCTGAGCGCGACGACCTATTCGTGGCGCGAGCGAGTCGAGATCCTGCCCCGCGTGCTGCCGTTCCTGCTGATCATCCTGGGCGTGCTCTACGCCATGTACGGCGGAATTGCGACGCCCAGCGAGACGGCGGCGGTCGGCGCCCTGCTCTGCCTCGTCATCGCGATGGTGATCTACCGCCTCTGGAGCCCGCGCGCGATCTGGGTGGTGCTGCGCGACTCGACGCGTGAGAGCGTGATGATACTCTTCATCATCGCCGCCGCGGGCGTCTTCAGCTACATGCTGAGCTCGCTCTTCATCACCCAGTCGGTGGCGCAGTGGATCGGCACCCTCGAGGTCAACCGTTGGGTGCTGATGGGGATGATCAACGTCTTCCTGCTGATCGCCGGGTTCTTCCTGCCGCCGGTCGCGGTGATCCTGATGGCGGCGCCGATCCTGCTGCCGATCATCACCAGCGCAGGCTTCGACCCGATCTGGTTCGCCGTGATCCTGACGATCAACATGGAGATCGGCTTGATCACGCCGCCCGTCGGGCTCAATCTCTACGTGATCAACGGCATCGCCCCGGACATCAAGCTCAAGACCATCCTCTGGGGGTCGATGCCCTATGTCGGCTGCATGGTGCTGGGGATCGTGCTGCTCTGCGTATTTCCCGGCATTGCAACCTGGCTGCCGAACGTGGTGATGGGGTACTGATGCCGCGCCTGACCGACCTGCTGCCGCCGCTCTTCCAGCGCCGCTACCACGGCGCCACCGGGCGCGATCCCCGGTCGACCGAGGCGCTGTGCCGCGACCTCCTGTCCTCGCACGGCGAGGTGACGGGGGGCGAGATGGCCCGGCACATCCTCGACCGTTACGCCGAGGCGGACGAGGAGACGCGCCGCGCCTTCTTCGAGCTCCTCGCGGAGTTCGACGTCGATGCGGACGCATTGGCCGAAGCGGTCCGCGACTACGCCGAAGATCGCTCGCGCGGCCGATATCAGGTTCTCGCCCGCGCAGCCGAGCCACAGCGGCAGGAGTTGGCGCGGCGGCTCAACCAGGTGCCGGGCGCGACCGTCCGGCTGGTGCGGATGCGCGCGGACCTCCTGCGGTTCGCCCGGGAGCATCCCGACCTCGAGCGGGTGGACGTGGATTTCCGCCACCTCTTTGCCTCGTGGTTCAACCGGGGTTTCCTGGTGCTGCAGCGCATCACCTGGGAAAGCCCGGCCAACGTGCTGGAGAAGATCATCGCCTACGAGGCGGTGCACGCGATCGGCAGCTGGGCCGACCTGCGCCGCCGGCTCGAGCCGCCCGACCGGCGCTGCTACGCCTTCTTTCACCCCGCGATGCCGACGGAGCCGCTGATCTTCGTCGAGGTGGCGCTCACACGCGGCATCCCCGGCTCGGTCCAGTCGCTGCTGGCCGAGGGGCGGACACCGCTGCCGCCTGGACGGGCCGACACGGCGGTCTTCTACTCGATCTCGAATTGCCAGCCGGGCCTCGCCGGGATCTCGTTCGGCAATTCCCTCATAAAGCAGGTGGTCGAGGACATTTCGCGCGAAGTGCCCGAGATCGGCAACTTCGTCACCCTCTCGCCGATCCCGCGCCTGCGCGCTTGGGCGGAGGAGGAGGAGATCGATCTGCCGGAAGACCCGGACGAGCTTCGCCGCGTCGCCGCGCGCTACCTGCTGACCGCCAAGCGCGGCAACGCGCCCTACGACCCCGTCGCCCGCTTCCACCTCGGCAACGGCGCCCGCGTGCACGAGATCCACGCTGGCGCCGACACGTCCGACGCCGGCATCAGGCAGTCGGGCGGCGCGATGGTGAATTACCTCTACGACCCGGGGCGTATCGCCTCGAACCACGAGGCCTTTGCCGGTGAAGGCCGCGTCATCGCCTCGCGCAGCGTCCAGGGACTTGCCCGCGCTGCCGAAAATCGCCGAGCGCGCCAGAAGGAATCCGAGAAGACATGACGAACCCGCTCTACGACACCCTCTTCGGTCGCCATGCCGGAGCCGATACGCCGTTCCTGCACCTGCCCGACGGCTCGGTCCTGACGCACGACGCGTTCCTGCGCATGGCGGCGCGTTTCGCGCACCTGCTGACCGACCGCGGCCTCCAGCCGCGCGACCGGCTGGCCGTGCAGGTGCCGAAGTCGCCGCAGGCACTGGCGCTTTATGCTGCCTGCGTCCAGGCGGGTATCGTGTTCCTGCCGCTCAACACCGCCTACACACCGTCTGAGGTCGAGTACTTTGTGTCGAACTCGGGCGCGAAGCTGGTGGTCGGCGATCCGACCGCCCCCAAGCTTGCCGACATCGCGCACCAGTACGGGGCGCAGCACATGACACTCGGCGCCGACGGAGACGGCAGCATCGCGAACGCTGCGAAGTCCAAGTCCGAGACCTATCCCACGGTGCCGCGCGCGCGGGACGACCTCGCCGCGTTCCTCTACACCTCGGGCACGACGGGCCGTTCCAAGGGTGCGATGCTGACGCAGGGCAATCTCCTGTCGAACGCCGAGACTTTGGTCGAGCACTGGCGCTTCACGGCGGACGACGTGCTGCTCCACGCGCTGCCCATCTTCCACACCCACGGCCTCTTCACCGCGACGAACACGATCCTGGCGGCCGGCGCGTCGATGATCTTCCTGCCGAAGTTCGAGCCCGACGCGGTGATCGCGGCGTTGCCGAAGGCCACGGCGATGATGGGCGTGCCGACGTTCTACACGCGGCTTCTGGACGACCCACGCTTCGACCGCGAGGCGACGCGGAACATGCGCCTCTTCGTCTCGGGCTCCGCGCCCCTGCTGGCCGAGGTGCATCGGCGCTTCGAGGAGCGGACCGGCCACCGGATCCTCGAGCGTTACGGCATGACCGAGACCAACATGAACACCTCGAACCCCTACGACGGCGAGCGGCGCGCGGGCACGGTGGGCTTCCCGTTACCGGGGGTGGAGCTGAGGATCGTCAAGCCCGACACCACCGAGGAGGTGCCGCAGGGCGAGATCGGGGTGATCGAGGTGCGCGGTCCCAACGTCTTCAAGGGATACTGGCAGATGCCCGAGAAGACGGCGGAGGAGCTGCGCAAGGACGGCTGGTTCATCACCGGCGACCTCGGCCAGATCGACCCCGACGGCTACGTCGTGATCGTGGGCCGCAACAAGGACCTCATCATCTCCGGCGGGTACAACATCTACCCCAAGGAGATCGAGCAGGTCCTCGACGAGCAGCCGGGCGTGCTGGAGAGTGCTGTGATCGGCGCGCCGCACCCGGACTTCGGCGAGACCGTCGTGGCCCTGCTGGTGCCAGACGGCGAAGGACCGGACGTCGAGGCGATCAAGGAAACGCTGCGCGAGCGGCTGGCGAACTACAAGCAGCCGCGCCTGATCGAGACGGTAAGCGAGCTGCCGCGCAACACCATGGGCAAGGTGCAGAAGGCGGCGCTGCGCGAGCGCTACGCCAAGACCTTCGCCTGACCGCCTCTGGCCAAGCGCGCCGTCGCGGGCCATGACGGGGTGATGGAGCCGCGCCCCGAGCAGATCGACGTCCTCGCGCCGAACCTGAAGCGACGCCTGTCGGGCGTGACCGCCACGGTGGTCCGCCTCATCCCCGTGCAGAACAAGCGCCTTGGCGTCTGGGCGACGGGGCCGGGCCTGCCGCCCGGGGTGCCGCACGTGCCCCTCGTCCGCGCCGCGACGCTGCCCGGCGGGCCGCGAGTCTGGCACGCGCGGCGCAACACCGAGATGGTGCTGGGTCTAATCCTGCGAAACGTCCTGCGTCGCGACCTGCGGCTTCTTTTCACCTCGGCGGCGCAGCGGCGGCACACGAGGTTCACGCGCTGGCTGATCGAGCGGATGGACGCGGTGGTGGCGACCTCGCCGCAGGCCGCCGCCTATCTTGAGCGGCCGGCCGAGGTGGTCATGCACGGTGTCGACACCGAGGCATTTCGGCCCGCGCCAGACAAGGCCTCCCTGCGTAACGAACTGGAGCTCGAGCCCGGCACCTGGGTCGGCTGCTTCGGCCGCGTTCGGCACCAGAAGGGAACCGACGTGCTGGTCGAGGCGATGCTGCGCCTGATGCCGGACCGGCCCGACCTGCGCTGCCTGATCGTCGGGCGGCCGGACGATACCGCCTTCCGCGAGGAGCTGCAGCGAAAGGTGGCCGCGGCGGGCCTGGCGGGGCGGCTGCGCTGGGTGGCGCACCTGCCATGGGATGCGCTGACGCGGCATTATGCGGCGATGGACGTCTACGCGGCTCCGCAGCGGTGGGAGGGCTTTGGCCTCACTCCGCTCGAGGCGATGGCCTCGGGCGTGCCGGTGGTGGCGACGACGGTGGGCGCGTTCCCCGCCCTGGTCCGGGATGGCGAGACGGGACGGCTGGTCCCGCCCGACGATCCGGAGGCGTTCACCGACGCGATGAGAGCGCTGGTCGACACGCCGGAGGAGCGGCTGCAGATGGCGCGCGCCGCCCGAGCCCATGTCGAGGCGCGCTTCGGGATCGAGCGCGAGGCCGAGGCGCTGATCGCGGTCTATCGGCGGCTTCTCGGCCGCTGACCCTTTCCCTCAGGCGTCCGATCCGTTAGAGGCCGCGCGACCGCTTCCGGAGGATCAGATGGGCTACAAGGTCGTCGTCGCCGGCGCCACGGGCAACGTGGGGCACGAGATGCTGAACATTCTGGCCGAGCGCCAGTTTCCTGTGGACGAGATCGCCGCGCTCGCCTCGCGCCGCTCGCTGGGAACCGAGGTCAGCTTCGGCGACAGGACGCTGGTGACCAAGGACATCGAGCAGTTCGACTTCACCGGATGGGACATCGCGCTCTTCGCCATCGGCTCCGACGCCACGAAGGAGTACGCGCCGCGCGCGGCCAAGGCGGGCTGCATGGTGATCGACAATTCGTCGCTCTACCGCTACGACCGCGACGTGCCGCTGATCGTGCCCGAGGTGAACCCCGAGGCCGTGGCGGGCTGCACCAAGCGCAACATCATCGCCAACCCCAACTGCTCGACCGCGCAAATGGTCGTGGCGCTGAAGCCGCTGCATGACCGGGCGAAGATCAAGCGCGTTGTGGTCTCGACCTACCAGTCGGTCTCGGGCTCGGGCAAGGAGGCGATGGACGAGCTCTGGGACCAGACCAAGGGCATGTATGTCCCCAGTCAGGAGGTCGCGCCCAAGGTCTACCCCAAGCAGATCGCCTTCAACGTGATCCCGCACATCGACGTCTTCCTCGACGACGGCTCGACCAAGGAAGAGTGGAAGATGGTCGCCGAGACCAAGAAGATCATCGATCCCGCGATCAAGATCACGGCGACCTGCGTGCGCGTCCCGGTCTTCGTCGGCCATTCCGAGGCGGTCAATGTCGAGTTCGAGGAGTTCCTCGATGAGGACGAGGCGCGCGACATCCTGCGCGAGGCGCCGGGGATCATGGTCGTCGACAAGCGCGAGGACGGTGGCTATGTCACGCCGGTCGAGTGCGTGGGCGACTTCGCCACCTTCGTCAGCCGCATCCGGCAGGACTCCACCATCGAGAACGGCCTGAACATCTGGGTCGTCAGCGACAACCTGAGGAAGGGCGCGGCGCTGAACGCGGTGCAGATCGCCGAGCTGGTCGGGCGCGAGGTGCTGAAGAAGGGCTGAGCCCGGCTCAGTCCCGGCGCCGGCGGACCCGCCCGATGCGGAAGCCGCCGGGGGGCAGGGCGGGCAGTCTGCTCATGTCGGGCTGCGCCGCCGGTGTCAGCACGCGGTAGTCGAGGCGAGCGGCCAGCAGGTCGGCGAAGATTTCCATCAGCCGGATCGTGATCCACTCCCCCGGGCAGCGGTGGTGCGTCGCGTATTCAGCGCCGCCCTGCGGGATCATCGTGAACGGGTCGCCGGGCCAGCCGCGGAAGCGCTCGGGCCGGAACGCGCCGCCGTCGATCCACGCCTGCGGATGCCGATTTGTGCCCCAGAGGTCGAGCAGCACCCGGCTGCCGGCGAGGATGCGGGCGCCGTCGAGCGGGACGTCGTCCTCGGCGATGGCCGCGAGCAGCGGGAAGAACGGGTAGGTTCTGCGCACCTCCTGCACGAAGGCGTGGCGGTAGGCGGAATCGTCCGCCACCGCGGGCCTGAGCGTCGGGTGCCGGTGCAGCGCGTGGGCGAGGAACACGACCCAGACCGCCACCGCCACGGTGGGCCGCAGGACGCTCAGCAGCTCGGCCGCCGCGATCTCCCGCGGCAACGGCGCACCGTCGAGGCCGGTCCAGCGCGCCACGATGGCGGCCGGGCTGTCGTGCGGCGGGTCGAGCTGCCCCTGACGCACCGCGTCGATGACGCCGCCAATCCAAGCCTGCGTCTCCTTGCGCGACCTGACGCCGAGCAGGTGGGCCGGGCCGACTGTCCCGGCGAAACGGAACTCGTCGTCCAGCTGGTCCGCACGCGTCGCGACTTCCGCTTCTCCAAGCGGCACGCCCGACCACTCGCATGCTGCGGCTGCAAGAAGGGTACGTGTCTCGCGATAGAGGTCGACGTCGTCGGACCAGGCGGGGATGCGCCCGTCGATCCGGTCGAGCACGAGGCGGTCGAGCGCGTCCATCCGCGCTTCGGACATCATCTCGAGGAACATGGCCTTGCGTCGTCGGTGACGCGCGCCGTCGAGCCCCTGCACCACGCCGGTCGGGCCGAAGAGCACCTGCCGCACCGGGGCCGGTATGGCGCCCTGCCGTCGGAGCGCGGGGTGACGGTAGAAGAGAGCGGCCCCCGCCGGTCCGGTGAGGCAGACGGTCCGGCGACCCATCAGGCGCGTGCGGAAGGCGTCGGAGCCAAGCTCGCTCGCCCGGCGCGAGATGTAGCGGTAGGGATCGCGCAGGAGCGGCACCGTCGCGTCGAAGGCGGGATCGCGCGGAAGCTCGAGCATCGGCTCAGACCGGCTCGAAGGCGTGGCTCTTCGGGTCGTGTTGCAAGAGGCGCCCGTCGCCGATGTCGACCCAGAGACCGTGCAGCGACAGGCGCTCTGCCTCCACCGCCTCGCGCACGAACGGGAACGTCATCAGGTTCTCCAGCGAGACCAGCACCGCCTCGTGCTCGAGTTCCGTCTGGCCGCCGCCGCGCTCGCGCACCCGCTCGTAGCCCGGGCGCAGGATGTCCATCCAGCGGCCGACGAAGCTCGACTGTTCCTCGAGCTCCGGCGCCTCGCCCGAGCACATGGCGTGGCATCCGGCGACGCCGCCGCAGTTCGAGTGCCCCAGCACGATCAGGTGCGAGACCTTGAGTGCCGTGACCGCATACTCCACCGCTGCCGAGGTGCCGTGCTGACCGCCACCGGTCTCGAATGGCGGCACGAGGTTGGCGATGTTGCGGTGGATAAAGAACTCGCCCTGGTCCGCGCCGAAGATCGAGGTGACGTGCACCCGGCTGTCGCAGCAGGCGATCACCATGCCCCGGGGTCGCTGTCCTTCCTCCGCGAGGCGACGATACCAGGCCTTGTTTTCGGCATGCGTTGTCGCGCGCCAGCCGTGATAGCGCTGCACGAAGTACTTCGGAAGCGGCCTTGCCCAGTCCATTGAATCTCCTCTCGGTCCCGCGGTCGCCCTTGCGCTCGATTTGCGCGGCATTGGAAGGACATTGCCAATGGGGATCAAGGATTTGTTGAGCCGGCACGAGGATGTTCCGCACCTGGTGAGGTTGAGCGTAACGGGTGATTTGGTGAACAACGTCAAGCAGCTGCAGGTCTTCGAGACGGTCCGCGTGGACCCGACCTGCATCGAGGATCTGGTGGCGCTGGTCGGGGACCGCGAGGCGGCGCGGCGGGTCGGGACGACCTTCGACGACCTCGGCGACACGCTTGCCGCCATGACGGCGGCATGGCGCGCCGGGGATGCGGAGCGGGTGGTAGCCGAGGCGCGCACCCTGATCGCGCCGACCGGACAGATCGGGCTGAAGGCGATCCAGCGGGTGGCGATCGACGTGGTCCATACCGGCGTTTCCGGCGACGGTGCGGCCTTTGCCGCGACCTTCAGCCGTCTCGTTCGGCTGGCGGAGGAGGCGCTGACCGTCGCCTTTCCTGCGGGCGAACGCGTGCCCGATCCGCTCGACCCCGGCGCCTGACGGAAGCGGCTTGCGAACGCTTGCCACGGGGATAGGGTGACGCGGCACGCCAGACGGATGTCCCGCATGAGCCTGACCTTCGCCACACCCGTACCCGATGCCGAAGAGCGCCCGATCGTCTTTCTCACCCCCGACGAGCTGGCGCCCTGGCTCGAGCACCAGCACGAGGCGACGCAACGCTGGGTGCGCGGCAGCGGGTTCAAGGCGGCGGCGGGCAAGGTGCTGGTTATTCCGGGTGCCAGCGGGTCGCCGGCCTGCGCGCTTGTGGGGCGCGGGGATCCTGCGTCGGGGCGGGAGCGCTTTGTCTTCGCTGCCGCCCGCGCGGCTCTGCCGGCGGGGACTTGGCGGCTGGACCCGATCGAAGATCCCGCGGCGCGCGACGAGGCGGCGCTCGGCTGGCTGCTCGCGGGCTATCGATTCGACCGCTACCGCAAGAGCGAAGACGGACCGGCGGCGGAGCTCGTTGCGCCCGATGGCTGCGACGCGAGGCGGCTGGAGGCGATCGCCGCGGGCGAGGCGCTGACGCGCGATCTCGTCAATACGCCCGCCTCCGACATGGGACCGGCCGAGCTGCAGGCGGCGTGCGAGGCGCTGGCGGCGGAGTTCGGCGCGGGCGTGTCGGTGACGGAGGGCGACGCGCTGGCCGAGGGCTTTCCGCTGATCCACACGGTGGGCCGCGCCGCCGCAGCAGCGCCGCGGCTGATCGAGATCACCCACGGGCAGAGCGGCCCGCGGGTGACTCTGGTCGGCAAGGGCGTCTGCTTCGACACCGGCGGGCTCGACATCAAGCCGGCGGCCTCGATGCTCCTGATGAAGAAGGACATGGGCGGCGCTGCGACGGTTCTTGGCCTGGCGAGGATGATCCTGTCGCTGGCGCTGCCGGTGCGGCTGCGCGTGCTGATCCCCGCGGTCGAGAACGCGATCTCGGGCACGGCCTTCCGGCCCGGCGACATCCTGACATCGCGCAAGGGACTGACGGTCGAGATCAACAACACCGACGCCGAGGGGCGGCTGGTGCTGGCGGATGCGCTGGCGCTTGCGGCGGAGGATCCGCCTGACCTCCTCGTCTCGATGGCGACGCTGACAGGGGCCGCGCGCGTCGCGGTGGGACCGGACCTCGCGCCATTCTATACCGACGATGACGCGGCGGCGTCTGCGCTCGCGGCGGCGGCGGCAGAGGTGCGCGACCCGGTCTGGCGGCTGCCCTTTCACACGCCGTACGAGACAATGATCGAGCCGGGCATCGCCGATCTCGACAATGCGCCGAGGGGCGGGTTCGCGGGATCGATCGTCGCGGCGCTCTTCCTGCGCCGCTTTGCCGGACCGGGGCGCTACATGCACTTCGACATCTATGGCTGGCAGCCCGCGGCGGCGCCGGCGCGGGCAAAGGGTGGCGTCGGGCAGGGGGCGCGCGCGCTTCTGCAGGCGCTCCCGGCGCTGGTCCCGCTCGATCGGGAGAGCTGAGGGGCAGTGGGCGACAGGCGGCTGCTCTTCGCGAACGAGCGGGTCGCGGCGGAGGCTCTGGCCGGGCAGGTGGAGTCCGCGCGCCTCGTTCGGCCGGAGCCGCGGCAGGTCGCCGTCTTTGCCACGTTCCTGCACGCGAGGCCGGACGGGGCGCGCGACCGGCAGATCCTGCTCGGCGACCAGGTCGAGGTCATCGAGGAGCGGGAGGGCTGGAGCTTCGCCCGCGTCGCGAAGGACGGCTACGTAGGCTACGTCGCTACCGCCGACCTCGCGCCTAGAACGAGCGCCACCCATGCGGTGACACGGCGGCATACGCACCTCTATCCTGAGCCCGACCTGAAGCTGCCGCCGGTCGCGCGCCTGCCGTTCGGCGGGCGCGTCGCGGTCGAGGCAGTCGAGGGGCGGTGGGCGCGCACGGCAGGCGGCTTTCTCCCGGACGCCCATCTTCGCCGGATCGACGCGCCGATGACGGACCCCTTGAGCGTGGCGGAGATGTTCCTCGGCACGCCCTATCTCTGGGCGGGGAACACCGGCGACGGGATCGACTGCTCGGGCCTGGTGCAGGTCGCCTGCCTCGCCTGCGGCATCGCCTGCCCGGGTGACAGCGACCAGCAGGAGCAGGCGCTGGGCACGCGCCTGCCAGACGGTGCGCCGCTCCGTCGCGGCGACCTGATCTTCTGGCGCGGCCATGTCGGCTGGTTGGCCGACACGAATCGCCTGCTCCACGCCAACGCGCACGCGATGGCGGTGACCTTCGAACCCCTCGCCGAGGCGCTGGCGCGGATCGAGGCGCAGGGAGACGGCCCCGTGACCTCGCTCCGCCGCCTCGCGACGGGAGACGGCGGGCGGAACTAGACAGCCTCAATCGACGGAGCGGATCAGCTTGCGTTCGAGGACGCGCAGCACGGTTCGCAGGTCGTGCCCGCGCTTGAGGATCTGGCCGTCCATCGCGACGACGGCGTACATGCCTTGTCGGTTGCGCAGGCGGGGCCGCTTCTCGATCCGGTAGATCGGATGCTCGGCGGTGCGGCGGAAGACGGAGAAGATCGCGACGTCGCGCAGGAAGGACATGCCGTAGTCCCGCCATTCGCCTGCCGCCACCATGCGGCCGTAGAGGGTCAGGATCGCGCCCAGTTCGGCGCGGTCGAACGCGACCGTCTCGGGCTCGGGGCGGAACGGGATCGGCGGCGTGACCGTCATCGGGGCGAGAGTGGGCGCTCGGCGGGCGGGAATCAAGCGTACTGTCCGCTTCGGGTGCGCTCCCGCCCGTCGGGGCCCGCATCCGCCGAGACGGATGCGACCCCTCCCGTTGGGCCGGGCGCCGCTCCTGCGGAGCGGCGCGGTTGCGCTGGGCCGGCCGATGACCAGAGCGGGGTCAGGCGAAGCGGCCGTGGCAGAACCAGCCGGGCGAGAGGCCGGCGCCGTGGGCGTAGAAGAGCCAGAGCCGGTCGCCCTCTGCGGTGGTCACTCGCCAGTAGTCGCGCACGCCCGAGCGCCAGTCCGGCTCGTCGAGCCACCATTCGGGGGCGATGCGTTCGGGTCCAGTGGTGGCGCCGGTGGCGTGGAGGCGGCCGCGCCAGCGGAAGGCGCCGGGGACGTCGGGGCAGTCGGGGGCCGTCACTGGCTCGGGGCGCCAGAGGGTCAGCGGGCGCGGGACGGGCGGCTCGGGCCAGCGCTCGGCCGGCTCGGACCAGGCGGCGGCGAGGACGGTGGCGGTCTTCTCGGGGATGTGGCTGTCGGCGGGATGCAGGCGGGTGATCGCCTCGAGCCCGATCCGGGCGCCGAGCCGGCCGACGAGGTCGTCCATCGCCGGGCCGGCGCCGCGACTTTGGGCCATCTCACCGCTGACGGCGTGTCCGCCCTTGTGCTGGACGGGATGCACCGGCTCGGTCACGTGGGCCTCGAGACGGATGGCGTCGATGCCGAAGCCCGCGTCGATGTCGGCGAGCTTCATCGCCAGCAGCGGTCGCAGGCGCTCCGGGTCGGCGGAGGGGCGGGCGAGACCGACCTCGACCCTCTCGACCCCGCGGTCGGCGCGGACGCAGTGCAGCCGCACCCGCCGGGCGCCGCGGCCCTTCTCAGCGAGGCGGCGGCAGAGCTGCGGCAACAGGCGGTCGATCGCGGCGCGGAGGTCGTCCTCGAGCCCGATCGGCTCGGGCAGCGTCAGGCGGACCGCGAAGTGCGCGGGCGGCCGGGCGGGCGACACCGGCTCGGGTTCGACCCCCAGCGCCTGGTCGAGGCGGCGCACGAGGCCGGTGCCGAACCGGCGGGCGAGGGCGGCGCGTGGCTGGCCCGAAAGCTCGTCGATCCGCCGGAGGCCGAGGCGGGCAAGTTCGGTCACTGTCTCGTCCGCGAGCCGCAGCGCGGCCACCGGCAACGGCCCGATGGCGGCGCGGGTCTGCCCCGGAGGGGCGATCGCGCCGTGGCCGGAGAAGCCGGCGGCGCCCCGCTCCCACGGCCGCCGGCGGGCGGCGCGCGAGCGGGTGGCGGGCGATTCGCTGTCGATCGCGTCGCCGGTGCGGGCCGCCTGCGGCCTCCGGCCGGCGAAGCGCGCGAGCGCCCAGGCGGCGCCCACCGTGTCGGCGATGCCAGAGCGGACGGTCAGGCCGAGGCCGGCGCAATCCTCCTCGACCTGGGCCAGCAGGGGCGCTTCGCCGCCGAAGAGATGGGCGCAGCCGGTGAGGTCGACGATGAGGCCGTCCTGCGGCTCCTCGGCGATCCAGGGGGAGAACTTGCCGGCCCAGCGCCGCAGCGCGAAGAGGAAGTCGGCCTCGGCCTCCGGGTCGGCGGGGCGGGTGACGAGGCCGGGACACATCGCCTGGGCGTCGCGCACCGGCTGGCCTGGGCGCAGCCCCTCGGCCTCGGCCGCCTGGGTGAGCGAGACGAGGACAGGGACGTTGCCGCGCTCGGCGACCACGGCAAGGGGACCGTCGCCCAGGCCCCGATGGACTCGCAGGACGCGTTCGGCCCCCAGCCGCGGGAACCACAGCGAGAGGATCCGACGGTGGGACATTGGTGTGGCAGCACCTGATGTTCTGTCAATGTTCTAGTTTCGACGTGGAGCCGAGTCGAGGGGGCGCGGCGGTCTCGGGAGGCGCTGCCTCCGTCGACCGCAGTGCGCGCGGTGAGCCCGGCTCCTGGAAGGTGCAGGCGCCTAGTCCGCGCGCCTCCCCGATGCGGCGTTGTCGCTCCACTCGCGCGCTTCCACCCATGCGCGACCGCAGGCGCGCCAGCGCCTGCGCGGCCCAACGGGATGAGGCGCCATCGGCGCCGAAGACGGGCGGGAGCGCTCCGGGGCCGGCCTGTCAGCCCGACCCGATCAGGATCCCCGCCGCCAGCACCAGCGCTCCGCCGGCGACCACCTGGAGGGTCGCGCGCCAGAACGGCGTCTCCATGAAGCGGTTCTGGATCCAGGCGATCGCCCAGAGCTCGACGAAGACCACGATCACGGCGATCGTCGTGGCGGTCCAAAAGTCCGGGATCAGGTAAGGCAGCGCGTGCCCGAGCCCGCCGATCGTGGTCATGGTCCCGGTGGCGAAGCCGCGCTTGATCGGCGAGCCGCGGCCCGAGATCGCGCCGTCGTCCGACGCGGCCTCGGTGAAGCCCATCGAGATGCCGGCGCCGACCGACGCCGCGAGCCCAACGAGGAACGTGTTCCACGTGTCGCCCGTGGCGAAGGCCGCCGCGAAGATCGGCGCGAGCGTCGAGACCGAGCCGTCCATCAGCCCCGCCAGCCCCGGCTGCACCCATGTCAGCACGAACTGCCGGTGGCGCGTCCGCTCCTCGTGGCCGCGCGCCTCGCCGCCCAGATGCTCTGCCGACAGCGCCTCGGCCTGGTCCGAGTGTCCCGCTTCGGCGGCGGCGAGATCGCCCAGGAGGCGCCGCGTCTCGGCGTCCGTCGCCCGCTCGGTCGCCTGACGGTAGAAGCGCTCGGCGTCCCGCTCCATCAGCTCCGCCTCGTCGCGGATTCGCTCGAGCCCCAGGTTCTCCACCAGCCAGACCGGGCGGCGGGCGTAGTAGCCCGAGACGTGCTCGCGCCGGATCAGCGGGATGACATCGCCGAAGCGCTTCGTGTGCAGGTCGATCAGGCGGCGGCGGTGCTCGTCCTCCTCCAGTGCCATGCCGTCGAACATCGCCGCGGTCGCAGGATAGTCGCCTCTGAGACGTTGCGCGTAGGTCCGGTAGATCCGCGCGTCGTCTTCCTCGGAGGAGATAGCCAGCGCCAGGATATCCTGCTCCGAAAGCTCAGAGAAGCGGCGTCGGCTCATGATGCCCGGAATCATCTCGAAGCGACCTTTCGCGCAGCGGCGGCCTCAGCCTAGCCGCGCCCCGCTTCCCCGCAAGCCTTGAAGATCGAAGGTGGCGCCGCTTAATGTGATATGCTCGCCCGGAGGATACGCCAGCATGGATATGATCGTCGCTCAGACGGCCCGGACGGGTCGCAAGTTCGAGCAGGTGGTCGAGGGTGCGCGGGCCGTCTTCATGCGCGACGGGTTCGAGGGCGCGAGCGTCGACGAGATCGCGCGCGTCAGCCGGGTCTCGAAGGCGACGCTCTACAGCTATTTCGCCGACAAGCGCGCGATGTTCTTCGAGGTCGCGCGCGCCGAGTGTCATCGCCAGGCGGACGAATGCGTCAAGATGATCGGCACGGCGCGCAGCGCCCCCGAGGCTCTTCGCTCGGCCGGACACGACCTGCTACGGTTCCTGACGTCGGAATTCGGCCTCAGCGTGTTCCGCATCTGCGTCGCTGAGAGCGACCGGTTCCCCGAGCTTGGGCAGCAGTTCTACCGCTCGGGTCCGGCGATGGTGCGGGACCGGCTGATCGGCTATTTCGAAAGCGCGATGGCGCGGGGAGAGCTCGTCATCGACGATGTCGAGCTCGCTGCCGACCAGTTCGCCGAGCTCTGCAAGGCAGACATCTTTCCTCGCATCCTGTTCTGCGGCGCCTGCCGTCCCGGAGAGGCCGAGATCGGCCGCGTCGTCGACGGCGCCGTGGAAACCTTCATGGCCCGCTACGGCGCCTCGCGCGCCTGATTCGTCAAGCCTCTGCGCCGCTCTACCCCGCGGGTGCCGCCCGCTACTCTGCGGCGGCCCCTTCCCGACTGTTGCGACAGACCGCGGGCCTCGCTCACCCACGCGCACATCGTGCCGCCCTCGCAGTCGAAGTCCGGCTGCGGCCTGTCCAACGTCACGTCCGGGTGCACCACTGCCGCCGGAGTCGGCCCTTCGGGCTCGAGCAGCGGGTCCGCTCCTGCGAAGGTTCCGCACGGGTGTGATTCGTAGAGCCAAGCGTGGTTCATGTGAAAGCGGGGACCCAGCCCGGCTCGCTTCCATCCCGGCGTCCGCGCCGTGCACCCGTTGGATGGCAGGCGCTGCCCGAACTGCAGATCGGCAGGGTTGATGGACGGGTTCTTGAAGTTCAGTACAGGGCGACGGGATTGCCCGGCTGGAAGTTGTAGCCGGACGCACCGGCTTCCGGGTGCTGCGGTCAAGTACTGCCACGTACTCGACCGTGTCCATCTGGTTGCGGAGGCGCAGGAGTTCCTCCTCCGTTACCCGTCCGTCGTCTTCCAGATCCGCTTAGCCGAGCACTGGGGCAGGTTCGGCTTCCGCCGGGTCGCAGACATGTGCATGCCCGAAACGTTCCGTCGAGGACGGTCCGTGCTCGCTCGCCAGCAGTCGGCGCTTACGATGACTGCGCTGTGCGCGAGAGCTGTCCGCATGGGAACTCTCTCTCAGCTGTGCAGCAGGTCAGCGCCACACGGTGCCGATGAAATCCGATCGTTCCGGGTCTACAGCCGCCGTCACGACATCAGTCGACGCGGCGGACCTCGAGCTGGCCGCCCTGCTTGCGGGTCTCGAAGCGCTTGAGATCCTTCACCAGATCCGAAAGCTTGGTCTTGCCATAGGTGCGCACGTCGAAGGCCGGATCGTCGGCTGTGATGTACTGGCCGAGAGGCCCGAGCGGGTACCACTCGTCGTCGGCGCCGATCTTGTCCATCGCCTTGAGGATCAGGGGAATTGCCTCGGTCGGCGGCTGCTTTTTCGAGAGTTGTCGTGGGGCACCGGCGCGGGTCGGCTCTTCCTCGACGATGTTCTCGAGCGTCACGAAGCGGTTGCAGACGTTCTGCAGCGACTTCGGCGTCTTTTCCTCGCCGATGCCGATGACGTCGAGCCCCGACTCCCTGATCCGGCTGGCGAGGCGGGTGAAATCGCTGTCGGACGAGACGAGGACGAATCCGTCGAACCGCCCGGAGTGCAGGATGTCCATGGCGTCGATGACGAGGCCTATGTCGCTGGCGTTCTTGCCCTTGGTATTCGCCGTCTCCTGGTGTGCCACAAGGCCGAGGTCGAGGATCCGGTCGGCCCACGCGTTCAGCCCCTGTCGCGACCAGTCCGCGTAGACCCGCCTCAGCGCCGGCTCGCCGAACGAGGTGATTTCCTTCATGATCGCGCCGGCATACTTCGCCGGGATGTTGTCGGCGTCGATCAGGACGGCATAGAGCGGGCGTTCGCGTCGATCTGCTGGCATGGGCCGCCTATATTCCCTCGCCGCCGCGGGCGCCAGCCTCCTCGGCTGACCCTGCGCGGCCCGAACGCGCATTTCGCCCGCCGCGGCGTCGTGCTAGGCGGACCGTCGTGTGGGCCATCTTCCTGCAGACGCTGCCGTTCTTTGGCCTGATCGGTGCCGGCTACGGCGCGGGTCGCAGTGGGTTCTTCCCCGAGGAGGCGACGGCCTGGCTGACGCGCTTCGTCTTCTACTTCGCGCTGTCGGCGATGCTGTTCCGCTTCTCGGCGAACCTCAGCCTGGCGCAGGTTCTCGACTGGCAACTGGTGCTGGCCTACCTCGCCGGGACTGCGTCGGTCTACCTGCTGGCGACGCTTGTGGCGGCGCTGCGCCGCCGCCCGGTGGCCGAGGCGGCGGTCGAGGCGCAGTGCGCGGTGATCGGCAATGTGGGCTTCCTCGGCATCCCGATGCTGGCGCTCCTGCTGGGCGAGCGGGCGATCGGGCCGCTGATGCTGGTGCTGGCGGTGGATCTCATCGTCTTCGGCAGCCTGATCGTGATCCTCGTCACCGGCTCGCGCGGCGGGCGGTTCAGGCCCGCCATCGTCGGCAACGTGCTGCTGGGGCTCCTGAAGAATCCGATGATCGTCTCGATCGCCGCCGGACTCGCGTGGTCGGCGCTGAGGCTGCCGGTGCCGGGCCCGCTGCAGCAGTTCCTGGTGCTGCTCGGCTCTGCGGCGACGCCCGGCGCGCTCTTTGCCATCGGCGCATCGCTGGCTTCGAAGTCGGCCGAGCGGCTGTCGGTCGCGCTATGGCTCTCGTCGGCGAAGCTGCTCCTGCACCCGGCGGCGGTGGCGATCTCGGCGGTCTGGCTAGCGGTCGAGCCATTCGCCGCGGGGGTGATGGTGGCTTGCGCCGCGTTGCCCGTCGCGGGAAACGTCTACATCCTGGCGCAGCATTACATGGTGGCGCCGCAGCGGGCGTCGGCCGCGATCCTCGTCTCGACCGCGCTCAGCGTGGTGACGGTCGCGGCCTGGATCGCATGGATCGGAACATGAGGGAGAGCGGTATGGAGACGGTGGCGCAGATGAGGTGCTTCGGCGGCATGCAGGGGGTCCATACCCACCGGTCGAAGGTCTGCGGCTGCGACATGACCTTCGGCCTCTTCCTGCCGGAGGAGGCGGAGACGGGCCCGGTCCCGCTGCTCTGGTACCTCTCCGGCCTGACGTGCACGCACGAGAACGCCATGACCAAGGCTGGGGCGCAGGGCTGGGCGGCGGAGCACGGGATCGCGCTCGTCTTTCCCGACACCTCGCCTCGGGGCGCGGACGTGGCGGACGACGATGCCTTCGACCTCGGGCAGGGCGCCGGCTTCTACGTCGATGCCACGCGCGAGCCGTGGGCGCCGCATTTCGCCATGTGGAGCTATCTCACGGAGGAACTGCCGCGCCTCCTCTTGAACGCGTTCCCGCTGGACGAGGAGCGGCAGGCGATCACCGGCCATTCCATGGGCGGGCACGGCGCGCTGATCGTCGCGATGCGGAACCCGGAGCGGTTCCGCAGCGTCAGCGCCTTCGCCCCCATCGCCGAGCCGACGCGCTCCGAGTGGGGCCGCAAGCAGTTCGCGGCCTACCTGGGTGAGGACGAGGCGGCGTGGCAGGCGCACGACGCGACCGCCCTGATGCGCGACCGGGGCTTTCCGGGTCCGGTGCTGATCGACCAGGGGACCGATGACCAGTTCCTCGACCGGCTGCGCCCGGAGGCGCTGGCCCACGCGATGGCCGAGCGGCGCCAGGAAGGCGCATTCCGCCTGCAGCGCGGCTACGACCACAGCTACTTCTTCATGGCGAGCCTGATGGCGGAGCACGTGGCCTTTCACGCGGAGGCGCTTTGGCGATGATCCTGGTCGACGCCGACGCCTGCCCGGTCAAGGCCGAGGTGGAACGGGTCGCGACGCGGCACGGGGTCGAGGTCAAGATGGTCTCGAACGGCGGCCTGCGTCCCTCTGACAACCCGCTTGTCGAGATGGTCTTCGTGGCCGAGGGGCCGGACGAGGCCGACAAGTGGATCGCCGAGCGCGCCGCGCCCGGCACCATTGTCGTCACGGCCGACATCCCGCTCGCGGCGCGGGCGGTCGAGAACGGGGCGCGGGTGCTCAAGCCGGACGGGCAGGAGCTGACGGCGAGGAACATCGGAAACGTGCTGGCGACGCGCGATTTGATGTCGGACCTACGCGCGGCGGACCCGTTCCGGCAGGGCGGCGGGCGGACATTCTCCCGCGCCGACCGTTCGCGATTCCTCGAGGCGCTGGAGCGGCTGGTGAGGGCGGTCTCGTGATCGACGTGGTGGTCTTCGACATCGGCAACGTTCTGGTCGAGTGGCAGCCTGAGCGCTACTACGACGGCCGCATCGGTGCCGAGCGGCGGTCGCGTATGTTCGCCGAGGTCGACCTGCACGGCATGAACGACCGCGTCGATCGAGGCGAGGCCTTTCGCGCGGAGGTGCACGCGCTGGCCGAGGCGCATCCCGAGTGGCGGGAGGAGATCCTGGAGTGGCATGACAACTGGGCCGAGCTCGCCGCGCCGCTGATCCCGCACTCGGTGGCGCTGCTCCGCGCGTTGAGGTCCAAGGGCGTGCCGGTCTGGGCGCTGTCGAACTTCGGCGTCGAGACCTTCGCCATGGCGGAGACGCTCTACCCGGTGCTGGGCGAGTTCGACCGCCGCTTCATCTCCGGCCACCTGAAAATGGCCAAGCCCGACATGGGCATCTTCGAGGAGGTCGAGCGCGAGGGCGGGGTGCCGCCGGAGCGGCTGTTCCTGACCGACGACCGCGAGGACAACATCGCCGTCGCCCGCACGCGCGGCTGGCAGACGCACCGCTTCGATGGGCCGGAGGGGCTGGCCGAGCGGCTCGTCGCCGAAGGCCTGCTGACCGAGGACGAGGCGCGCGCGCCGTGACCCTGGTGGTGCCGGCCGAGGCCGAGGCGCGGCTCGACTGGCTCGACCTCGTGGCGGCTCTGGAGCGGGGGCACGCGCGGCCACGGGCGGCGCTGGCCGACACCTTCCTGCGGCGCGGCGAGGACACGCTGCTGACGCGCTCGGCTATGATCGACGGACTCGGCGCGGCGGCGAAGGTGGCGACGATCTTCCCCGGCAACCCGGCGCGCCGGGCTGGCGAGCGTCAACGGGGCGGTCGCGCTGCTCTCGGACGCGGACGGGACGCTTGAGGCGCTCGTTGACTTCGACCTCGTGACCCGGTGGAAGACGGCAGCCGACAGCCTGCTCGCCGCGCTCCGCCTGGCGCCGCCCCACCCGCGCCGGATTCTGATCGTCGGCGCGGGCAACATCGCCGCCACGCTGCGGCGGGCCTACGCGGCGGGTTTCCCGGATGCGCGGTTCGCGATCTGGAACCGGACGCCCGAGGCGGCGGAGCGGCTGGCGGCGGCGCATCCGGGCACTGAGGTGGCACGCGACCTCGAGGCCGCGGTAGGTGCCGCCGACATCGTCACCTGCGCCACCATGTCCGCCGCGCCGCTGATCCGGGGCGCATGGCTGCGACCGGGCCAGCACCTTGACCTGATCGGCGCGTTCCGAGCCGACATGCGCGAGGCCGACGACGAGGCGCTGCGCCGGGCCCGCATCTTCGTCGACAGCCGCGAGACGGTGCTCGACCATATCGGCGAGCTCCGCGACCCGCTGGCGCGCGGTTTGATCGCCCGAGGTGACATCATCGCCGACTTCTACGACCTGCCCGCGTTCCGCCATGCGCCGGATGACCTGACGCTCCTCAAGAACGGAGGCGGCGCGCATCTCGACCTGATGACGGCACGCTACATCCTCGGCGCCTGGCGGGGCTAGGCGGGCAGGCCGCGCGGCTCCAGCGGGCGCTCGCGCACGGGCAGGTGAACGATGGCCGAGAAGGCGCCGACGCCGACGCCGACCCACCAGACGAGCGTGTAGTCGCCTTGGAGGTCGTAGAGCCAGCCGCCGAGCCATACGCCGAGGAACGAGCCGATCTGGTGGCTGAGGAACACGATGGAATAGAGCGTGCCCATGTAGCGCAGACCGTAGATGTGCGCGACGAGGCCCGAGGTCAGCGGCACCGTCGCCAGCCACAGCGCCCCCATCGCCACCGAAAAGACGATGACGCTGGTCGGCGTGATCGGCATCAGGATGAAGAGCGCGGCGATGATCGTCCGGCCGGCGTAGATGCCGGCAAGCAGGTACTTCCTGGTGAAGCGCTTGCCGAGCCAGCCGGCGGTCAGGGTGCCGGCGATGTTCGCCAGCCCGATCAGCGAGATCGAGAGCGCACCGAGCGCCGACGTCGTTGTCACTCCAAGCGAGGCCAGCGTGCCCGACGGGTCGATTGCGCCGCACATCTCGGTGACGAAGGCCGGGAAGTGCGCGGTGATGAAGCCGAGCTGATAGCCGCACGAGAAAAAGCCGAGGAAGATCATCGTGTAGGACGGATCCCGCAGGGCGCGGCCCAGGATCTCGCCCATGCTCGCCTCCGGCCCCACGGGAACCGGGCGAGCGGGTGCCCGCATCATCGGCAGCATGAGGAGCGAGGCGAGGATCACCCCGGCGAAGACCAGGAACACGGCCTGCCACGACAGGAAGCCCAGCAGCCATTCGGCCGCGGGCGCGCCGACCACCTGCCCGGCGGACCCGGCCGCGGTGGCGATGGCGAGCGCCATGGAGCGGTTGTCGTCGCTCGCCGCCCGGCCGACCACGGCGAGGATGACGCCGAAGCCGGTGCCGGCGACGCCGAAGCCCACCATGATCTCCAGCAGCTGATGCGCCTCGGGCGTCACGGCCATCGAGGACAGGATCAGACCGGCCGCGTAGGTCAGCGCGCCCGCGACGATGGCCTTGCGGTCGCCGAAGCGCTCGGCGAAGGCGGCGAAGATCGGCTGTCCGATGCCCCAGGCGAGATTCTGGATCGCGATCGCCAGGCTGAACTCGGCCCGCGGCCAGCCGAACTCTTCGCCGATGGGGATCTGGAAGACGCCGAACGAGGCGCGGACGGCAAAGCTGAGCAGGATCACGACGCAGCCGGCCAACAGGACGGGCGTGACGAGCGGTGTTCGCGCCATGGGTGCTCTCCTTTGAGCCGGACGTTCTCTCCGGCGCGCGCGCGGCGTCAAGCGAATGTTCGAGCGTTTTGGCATCACGGATCGTCATGGCTGCGGCTTCCGTACAGCCCGAAGAACAAGTAGTCGGAGGCGGATGGGCAGAAGCGTGCACGACCTCTACGACGCGCGGGTGGCGCAGGGCCTGGCCGACGACCCGGCGCAGCGGGCGGTGCTGGACCGGCTGGAGAAGCTGCGCGAGTGGATCGAGACGGCGCCGCCGCGGCGGTCGTGGTTCCGCCGGCCGCCGGACCCGCCGCGCGGCCTCTACCTCTGGGGTGGAGTCGGGCGCGGCAAGTCGATGCTGATGGACCTGCTGCACGAGGCGGCGGGCGGCACGGCGACGCGGCGCGTCCACTTCCACGCCTTCATGCAGGAGGTGCAGGCGGCTCTGCACGAGGCGCGCAAGACCGGCGTCGACGACGCCATCGCGCCCGTCGCCGCCGACATTGCCGAAGGGCTGCGCCTCCTGCTCTTTGACGAGATGCAGATCACCGACATCGCCGACGCGATGATCGTGGGCCGCCTCTTCCAGCGCCTGTTCGACGCCGGTGTCGTCGCGGTCGCGACATCGAACCGGCCGCCGCGGGATCTCTACAAGGACGGGCTCAACCGCCAGCTTTTCGTGCCGTTCATCGAGCTCATCGAGCGGCGGATGGAGGTCGCGCATCTCGCCGCCGCGACGGACTACCGGCAGGGCCGCGGCTCCGGCGAGCGCCGCTACTTCGCGCCCGCGGACGCCGAGGCGCGCGCCGCGCTCGACGCGGTCTGGGAGGAACTGGCCGGCGGCGAGGGCACGCCGCACCGGCTCAGGGTCCATGGCCGTGAGGTCGAGCTGCCGCTCTTCCACGACCGTGTCGCGCGGGCGCCGTTCTGGGCACTCTGTGGCCGCCCGCTTGGCCCGGCGGACTATCTTGCCGTGGCGGAGGCGTGCCGAGCCCTGATCCTCGAGGGGGTGCCGCGCCTCTCGAGCGAGAATTACAACGAAGCGAAGCGTTTCGTGACCCTGATCGACGCACTCTACGAGGCGAAGGTGGTGCTCTACGTCAGTGCGGCGGACACGCCCGACAACCTCTACATCGAGGGCGAGGGCGCGTTCGAGTTCGCGCGCACCGCAAGCCGCCTGCATGAGATGCAGTCCGCAGGTTGGGGCGAGAGGAGATGCTGAGCTGGCTCAACGAGCATTCCGGCGCGCTGCAGGTGATCATGGCGTTGGTCTCGGCACTGATCTGGCTCGTCTACCTGCAGATCTTTCTGCTGAGCTACGTGCGCCAGCGGCGGCCGGAGATGCTCATCAGCATGGGCGCAGGCATAGGCCTCGACGCGCGGTGCTTCATCGCGAATCTCGGCCTCGAGCCGATCTACATCTCGCAGCTCCTGATGCGAGTCTCGACCGAGGACGGCGAGCACGAGGCGGCAACGACTGACCGTCAGGACATGACGGAGGAGCAGATGAAGGATCCGAAGAACGCCACCAACCAAGGTCCGCTTAGTTCCGGCAAGAGCTTCGACGCCGGCAGCTTTCGCGAGCTGACGCGGCAGGTTCTCCGCGCTAACTCGCTTGACGAGGACACGCCGATGGTGCGGCTCGAGCTGACGGTGGTCGCGATGAACGCGTCGAGCGCGATGCTGTTCGCCGCACGGCGCCGCTATGACATGATCGACGTGCGGGGGCAGCAACTCCTCGAGCCGCAGACGCTCTCCACCGAGCAGATCCGCTCGATCTTCCAGCGCCGCCGGCTGCGGCGCCAGCTGCGGCAGAACCTGGCGAAGCGCAGGGGCTGACGTCAGTCGCCGAGGAAATCCTCCGCCGCCGACATCAGCGTCTCCCACGCCGGGTCCAGCGGCATCGGCACGTGGTTGCGGCTGCCCGTGATGACAAGGCGCGCGTCGGGCAGCCCCGCCGCCAGCAGCCGCGCCTGCTCGACCGGATGCACCGCGTCGTCGCGCGCGTGGATCACCAGCGCGGGCGCCCGCACCCGCTCGAGCAGGTCCGACACGTCGAACGCGTCGATCGCCCGGCGCAGGGCGACCGCCATCTCCGGCGTGGCCGAGGCGAGCTGCATCCCGACCATGCTCTCGAGCTCCTCGTGGCTGGCGTCGGGCATGTAGATCGCCGCGAAGCCCACGGCGAAGGCCGCGCCGGATCGTCCCCAGCCGTCGCGGATGATGGTCAGGATCGCCTGCGCGCGCTCGGCATCCTCCGCCGTGCCGCGCCGGCTCCGGCCCTGGACGTAGCCGCCGTAGAGCACGAGCCGCGAGACCCGCTCGGGGTGGAGCGCGGCAAAGGCGACGGCGACTGGAACGCCCTGCGAGGCAGCGAAGATCGGGAAGCGGTCCAGCCCCGCTGCGTCGGCCACAGCCCGGAGGTCCTCGACGAATCGGTCGAGCTCCAGCGGCGACGCGGACGCACCGGAGAGCCCGGTGCCGCGCTGGTCGTAGCGCGTGACGGAAAAGCGGGCGCCGAGCCGGTCGAGAAGCGGCCGCCAGACCGGGCTTCGCCAGTCGGCCTCCAGATGGGTCAGGAAATGGCCGGCCCGGAGCAACGGCGCGCCGCTGCCGGTCGTGGCGTAGGCGATGGCGGTGCCGTCGCGCGAGCGGGCCATCCGCACGTGTTGCCGCGAAACGGCGCCCGACTGGCGCGCATTCGTCGCCCGGACCTCAGGCAGGAAGCGGAACCCGCGGCGGGGCACGGTGCGCAGGATCTCCTGCCGCCGTCCGTCGTCGCCGAGGGCATGGCGCAGTTCGCTCACGCGCGAGGCTATCGCCGAGTCCGAGACGATGCGCCCGCCCCAGACCTCGGCCAGCATCTCGTCATGGGTGACGAGTTCGCCCGGCCGACGCACAAAGAGGGCCAGGAGGTCGAACACCTGCGGCTCGATGGCGACGGGCGCTCCCTCGCGGCGCAGTTCGTGCCGCGAGAGGTCCAGCTCGAACATGCCGAAGCGGTAGATCATCGCCCAAGCGTAGCGACGGCGGCAGCGGGCCGGCAAGCGCGAGCGCGCCGTCTGGACGCGTGACAAGGGTTCAGCGAGGGTTTCCGAAGATCTCCCGGAAGCGCGGCGCCACGCTTCACGGCATCCTGCATGGAATTCGAGGACAGGAGCCGAGACGATGCGACAGCCCCACGACGAGATCAGGCGCCGCCCGGACGGGTCGATAGACACCGCCCATTACAGCATGATCGGCCGGCGGCGCAGGGCGGACCAGGCGCGGTGGCTCTTTCGCCAGGTCACGCTGCGGTGCGACCAGCGCCGCTGAGACGCAGCCTGCTCCTGCTATCCATTCTCGCGCAGGACGTATCCAGCAAGGTAGAGGGAGCCGCAGATCAGGATGCGCGCGTCGGGTTCGGCCGCGACGATGGCGGCAAGCGCGGCTGCGACCTGGGGCGCGGTGGTGGCGCCGATGCCGCAGGCGGTGGCGGCGGCGGCGGTCTGGTCGGGCAACAGGGTGGCGTCGCTGTCCGGCACCGCGACGGCGTGCAGCGTGGCGACGTGCGGCGCGAGGGGGCGGAGGTAGCCCGCGACGTCCTTGGTGTTGAGCATCCCACAGATCAGGTGCCACCCGTTGCCGCCCATCCCGGCCAGCGTCGCCGCCAGCGCCTCCCCGGCCGCCGGATTGTGCCCGCCATCGAGCCAGAGCCGCGCCTGCCCCGCCGCCTGGACGAGCGGGCCCGTCGTCAGCCTCTGCATCCGCGCCGGCCAGTCGGCATCAACCGCTGCCTCGCAGGCGGCCTCATCTGCGCCGAGGTGGCGCAGCGCCGCGAGCGCGGTGCCGGCATTGATTACCTGATGCGGCCCCTTGAGCCGCGGCATCGGCAAGTCCAGGAGGCCGTGCTCGTCCGGGAAAAGCAGACGGCTCCGCTCCTCCCACACATGCCAGTGCTGGCCGTGCGCGATGAGGGGCGCGCCCAGCCGGGCCGCGGCCGCCTCGATCGCCTCCAGCGCCGCATCCTCCTGCGGGGCGACGACGCAGGGCACCTGCCGCTTGAGGATGCCTGCCTTCTCGCTCGCGATCTCGGCCAGCGTCTCGCCCAGGTATTGCTGGTGGTCGAGCGCGACCGGCGTGATCACCGAGAGGCGCGGCACGACCACGTTCGTCGCGTCGAGCCGGCCGCCGAGGCCGACCTCGAGCAGCGTCCAGTCCGCCGGCGTCCGGGCCATCGCCAAGAGCGCGGCGCAGGTGGTGATCTCGAAGTAGGTGATCGGCTCGCCGCCGTTCGCCGCCTCGACCTCGTCGAGCAGCGCCGTCAGGTCGGGCTCGGAAATGAGGTCGCCGGCCAGGCGGATGCGCTCGTGGAAGCGGGCGAGATGGGGCGACGTGTAGGCGTGGCACCGCTCGCCCCGCGCTTCCAACCCCGCCCGGATCATCGCCAGGGTGGAGCCCTTGCCGTTGGTCCCGGCGATGTGGATCACCGGCGGCAGGCGGTCCTGCGGATTGCCCAGGCGCTCGAGCAGGCGCCAGACCCGGTCGAGCGTCAGGTCGATGATCTTCGGGTGCAGCGACATCATCCTCTGCAGGATGACGTCGGAGCCTTCGGTCACGCGCCGCTTTCCTGCGCGGCGACCTTCTTCGCTGCGGCGTCCGGCTGCGGTGCCGCCTCGGGGCCCTCCGCCGGGGGCGGCAGTTCGCCCTTCACCGCGGGCGGCATGTGCTGGAGGATGCGCAGGATCACGATCAGCTCGTCGCGCATCCGCCTGCGGTCCGTCACCCGGTCGAGCATGCCATGCTCGAGCAGGTACTCGGCGCGCTGGAAGCCCTCGGGCAGCTTTTCGCGGATGGTCTGCTCGATCACCCGCGGACCCGCGAAGCAGATCAGCGCCCCGGGCTCGGCGATCTGGATATCGCCCAGCATCGCGTAGCTCGCCGTGACGCCGCCGGTGGTCGGGTGGGTCAGGACCACGATGTAGGGCAGCCGCGCCTCGCGCAGCATCTCGATCGCGACCGTCGTGCGGGGCATCTGCATCAGGCTGAGGATGCCCTCCTGCATACGCGCGCCGCCCGCCGCCGAGAACAGGATCAGCGGCCGCCGCGAGGCCACCGCCCGCTCGGCCGCGGCGATGATGGCGTTGCCCACATACATTCCCATCGAGCCCGCCATGAACGAGAAGTCCTGTGCCGCGGCCACCACGGGCGTGCGGCCGATTTCGCCCTCGGCCACCAGCATCGCCTCCTTCTCGCCGGTCGCCTTCTGCGCGGTGCGGAGGCGCTGGGGATAGGGCTTCTGGTCGCGGAAGTGCAGCGGGTCCTGCACCGGCGCCGGCACGTCGATCTCGGCATACGCGCCGTTGTCGAACAGCGCCTCGAACCGAAGTCGCGGCGAGATCTGCATGTGGTGGTCGCAGCTCGTGCAGACGTTGAGGTTCTCGCGCAGCTCGCGGTGGAAGAGCATCGTCCCGCACTCGTCGCACTTGGTCCAGAGGTTCTCGGGCACCTCGCGGCGGGTAAAGAGCGAGTTGATCCTCGGCCGAACGTAGTTCGTGATCCAGTTCATGGGCTTCTCCTCGCGCCGGCCGACAGGTAATCCGCCGCCGCGACGAATGCAAATCAGCGCCTCAGCACGGTCCGACAGAGCGCCCACGCAAGCACGATCAGCGCGAGGTCCGCCACCAGCAGCCAGACCACAGGCCCGCCCGTGTCGATGCCGTAGGGCGTCGTGTAGAGCGAGAGGCCGGTGATCGTTCCCTCCGTCGCGAGGAGCGCGATCGCGACGAAATTGTTGGCGAAGTGGAAGCCCCACGCCGCGCCGAGGCTGCCGGTGACGGCGGTGAGGTCCGCCGCAGCGAGGCCGAAAAGCGTGGCGCCGCCGATCAGGATGAGCGCGGTCGCGCCACTCACCGTCGGGTCGTAGTGCGCCACGCCGAAGAGGAGCGCGGGGAGCAGCATCCAGGCGAGCGGAGTGCGAAAGCGTGCCGCCAGCTGCTGGGTCAGGTAGCCGCGGAAGATCAGCTCCTCGGCGCCCGTCTGCACGATGAGCCCCAGCACGGTCAGCGGCAGGAGCGCAAGCCAGCGCTCCGGCGCAAGGTTGGGCCGCGCGTCGTGCAGCAGCGCCCAAAGCCCGATCATCAGCCCGTAAAAGGCGAAGACGACGGCGGCGGCGCCAACGAAGTCGCGCAGTACGCGGGGCGCGCGGCCGAAGAGCGTGCCAGCGCCCCGGCCATGCAGCACCCGCGCCACGACCACGGGCGCCGCCGCCATCCCTGCAAAGGTGGCCAGCAGCAGGAGCGCCAGCGCCGGCGCATCGGGCTCGACGAGACGACTCGCGAGCTCCAGCGCCCGCTCGCGTCCGTGCAGGAACGCCAGACCGCCGAAGAACCCGGCGAGCGAGAGTGCATAGACGGCCAGCATCGCCACGAAGCCGAGGAGAAGCCGCCAGAGCTGTGGCTGCCGGCGCGCAGGCGCCACGAAGGCCTCGAAGGCGGGTCGGTGCACGATCGTCTCTCCGATGGGCGCCGCACGGGTGCGGCAAGTCACCCGACCATGAAGTCGGCCGCGGCACGGGATGCAAGGCCGGGGCGCGACGCTTGTCTCGCCATCTCGGCTCGCCTATGCCGGAGCGCGAACGGGACCGGAGGATGGGGCAGGGCCATGCTGAAGCGCAAGTTCGACAAGTCGCGGCTGCCGAGCCGCCACGTGACGGAGGGGCCGTCGCGGGCGCCACACCGCAGCTACTACTACGCGATGGGCCTCAGCGAGGAGGAGATCCACCAGCCCTTCGTGGGCGTCGCCACCTGCTGGAACGAGGCCGCGCCCTGCAACATCGCGCTGAGCCGCCAAGCGCAGGCGGTGAAGTTGGGCGTCAAGGCGGCCTCTGGCACGCCGCGCGAGTTCACCACCATCACCGTGACCGACGGCATCGCGATGGGGCACGAGGGCATGCGCTCGTCGCTCGCCAGCCGAGAGGCCATTGCCGACACGGTGGAGCTGACGATGCGCGGGCACTGCTACGATGCCATCGTGGGCCTCGCTGGTTGCGACAAGTCGCTGCCGGGCATGATGATGGCGATGGTGCGGCTCAACGTGCCGTCGGTCTTCCTCTATGGCGGCTCGATCCTGCCGGGTCGCCTCGACGGGCGCGACGTCACCGTGCAGGACGTGTTCGAGGCCGTCGGCCGGCACCAGGCCGGCGACTATTCCGACGCCGAGCTGGCGATCCTCGAGCGCGTCGCCTGTCCCTCTGCCGGCGCCTGCGGCGGCCAGTTCACCGCAAACACGATGGCCTGCGTCAGCGAGGCGATCGGGCTCGCGCTGCCGATGTCCTCGGGCGCGCCCGCGCCCTACGAGAGCCGCGACCAGTACGCAGAGGCCTCCGGCGCGGCGGTGATGAACCTGCTGGAGAAGAACATCCGGGCGCGGGACATCGTCTCCCGGCAGAGCCTGGAGAACGCGGCACGCGTGGTGGCCTGTACCGGCGGCTCCACCAATGCAGGGCTGCACCTGCCCGCCATCGCGCACGAGGCGGGGATCGACTTCGACCTCTTCGCGGTCTGCGACATCTTCCACGACACGCCCTACTTCGTCGATCTCAAGCCCGGCGGGCAGTTCGTCGCCAAGGACCTATACGAGGCGGGCGGCGTGCCGGTGGTGATGAAGGAGCTGCGCAAGGCCAAGCTGTTGCACGAGGATTGCATGACGGCGACCGGCCGCTCGCTCGGCGAGGAACTCGACCGCATCGACCGCGAGGCGGACGGCCGGGTGATCCACCCGGTCTCGGCACCGCTCTCGAAGACCGGTGGCGTCGTCGGGCTGAAGGGCAACCTCGCGCCCGAGGGGGCCATCGTGAAGGTGGCCGGGATGAAGGTGGAGGAGCAGGTCTTCACCGGGCCTGCCCGCGTCTTCGAGTGCGAGGAGGACGCCTTCGAGGCGGTGCAGAAGCGCGCCTACGAGGAGGGCGAGGTCATCGTCATCCGCAACGAGGGACCGGCGGGCGGGCCAGGGATGCGCGAGATGCTGTCGACCACTGCCGCCCTTTCGGGGCAGGGAATGGGCAAGAAGGTGGCGCTCATCACCGACGGCCGGTTCTCGGGTGCGACGCGCGGCTTCTGCGTCGGCCACGTCGGGCCGGAGGCGGCGCACGGCGGGACGATCGCCCTAGTGCGCAACGGCGACGTGATCACCATCGACGCGATCCGGGGTGAGCTCAGCGTTGATCTGCCTGACGAAGAATTGGCTGCGCGCCGGTCGGCGTGGACCGGTCCTCGCGAGACGCTTTATGCCAGCGGCGCCCTCTGGAAGTACGCGCAGCAGGTCGGGGCCACGGTCAAGGGCGCGGTCACTCATCCCGGCGGCAAGGCGGAGCGCCACGTCTACATGGACCTCTAAGGGGCGCGGGCACGAGGGAGCATCGAACCCCCCTCGCGCCCGGCGCGGTTTGCGCCGGCGCGTTCATGAATTGCGGCGGGCGAGTTCGGCCTCACGATCCGCAAGGATCGTGGCGGCCGGCGGGGGATCGATGCCTCGTCGGCCGCGCCCCCTCACCGCATGACGCGGGGTCGGTGGTGACGTGAGGTTCTGGCCGCGGCAGGTTGCCCGCAGGGAGGAGCGCTTGAGCCTTTACCCACACCTTCTCGCCCCGCTCGACCTTGGTCACGTCACCCTGCCGAACCGGGTGCTGATGGGCTCGATGCACACCGGGCTCGAGGAAACGCGGGACTGGAACCGCGTCGCCGCCTTCTATGCCGAGCGGGCGCGCGGCGGCGTCGGACTGATGGTGACGGGCGGAATGGCGCCGAACCGCGAGGGGGGCGTGTTCCCCGGCGCGGCGGGGCTCTTCACGCCGGAGGACGTTGCGAACCACCGCCTGGTGACGGACCGGGTGCATGCCGACGGCGGGCGCATCGCGATGCAGATCCTCCATGCCGGGCGCTATGCCTACGGTCCCGATTGCGTGGCGCCGAGCGCGCTGAAGTCGCCGATCTCGCCGTTCCCGCCGCGCGATCTGGACGAGGCGGGAATCGAAAAGCAGATCTCGAACATCGCCACCGCAGCCGCGCGCGCCCGCGAGGCCGGCTACGACGGGGTCGAGGTGATGGGGTCGGAGGGCTACTTCCTAAACCAGTTCCTCGTCGCGCGCACCAACCGGCGGACCGACCGCTGGGGCGGCAGCTACGAAAACCGCATGCGCCTGCCGCTGGAGGTGGTGCGGCGGGTGCGAGAGGCGGTCGGGCGCGACTTCATCGTGATCTACCGGCTCAGCATGATCGACCTCGTCCCCGACGGCTCGACCTGGGACGAGGTGGTGACGCTGGCGAAGGCGGTGGAGGCGGCGGGCGCGTCGATCCTCAACACCGGCATCGGCTGGCACGAGGCGCGCGTCCCGACCATCGCGACCAGCGTCCCCCGCGCCGCCTTCACCTGGGTCACGCGCAAGCTGATGGGTGAGGTCGCGGTCCCCGTCGTGACTTCGAACCGGATCAACACGCCCGAGGTCGCCGAGCGGGTGCTGGCGGAAGGCTGCGCCGACATGGTCTCGATGGCGCGGCCCTTCCTGACCGACGCGGACTTCGTGCGCAAGGCGGCCGAGGGGCGGGCGGAGGAGATCGCGCCGTGCATCGCCTGCAACCAGGCCTGCCTCGACCACACCTTCGCGGGACGCATCAGCACCTGCCTCGTCAATCCGCGCGCCTGCCACGAAACCGAGCTCCAGGTACGCCAGGCCCCCTCCGCGCGGCGGATCGCGGTGGTCGGGGCGGGGCCGGCGGGGCTGTCTGCGGCGATGACGGCGGCGGAGCGGGGGCATCGCGTCACGCTCTTCGAGCGGGCGGAGCGGATCGGCGGACAGCTGAACCTCGCGCGGGTGATCCCGGGCAAGGAAGAGTTCCACGGCCTCGTCGGCTGGTACGAGACGATCGTGCGGCGGCTGGGGCTGGAGCTTCGGCTGGGCCATGAGGCGACGCCGGACGACCTCGCGGACTTCGACGACGTCATCGTGGCGACCGGGGTGCGGGCGCGCGATCCGGGCATCCCGGGGCAGGACGGGCCGAACGTCGTGGGCTACGCGGACGTGCTGCGCGGCGTGCCGGTGGGGCGCCAGGTCGCGGTGGTGGGCGCGGGCGGCATCGGCTTCGACGTCAGCGACTTCCTGGTGGAGGAGGGGCAGAGCCCGACCGAGGATCTGGAGGCGTGGCTCAGGACCTGGGGCGTCGCCGACCCGGCCGCGGCGCGCGGCGGGCTGGCGCCAGAGGGGCCGCGGCCGCATCCGCCGGCGCGGCAGGTGACGCTGCTGCAGCGCAAGGCGGAGCGGCCGGGCAAGCGGCTCGGCAAGACCACAGGCTGGATCCACCGCGCCGGACTGAAGATGCGGGGCGTGCAGATGCTGAGCGGCGTGACCTACGAGCGGATCGACGCAAGGGGTCTGCACATCACGCGGAACGGTGCGGCGGAGCTGATCAAGGCGGACACGGTGGTGCTCTGCGCCGGGCAGGAGAGCGAGCGGTCGCTGGCCGACGCGCTGGCCGGGCGCGGGATCGCCGCGCACGTCATCGGCGGGGCGGACGTGGCCGCTGAGCTCGACGCCAAGCGGGCGATTGATCAGGGTGTGCGCCTCGCCGCGCGGCTCTGAAGCGACGCATTCCGCTAAAATTCCGCTGTTTCGCGGCCGGGCACGGTCTCGCGGCCGGTCCGAGCATTGTCGCGGTGCGGGCACGATCTCGCCACACTCCCGTGCGACCACGCGCGCCGTAGCTGGCGAGGGACGGCAGATGGACCGACTGACGGAGATGGAAGCGTTCGCGACGGTCGTCGACCAGGGCGGCTTCACCGACGCGGCGCGCAAGATGGGGATCTCGAAGTCCGCCGTCTCCAAGCACGTCTCGTCGCTCGAGGCGCGGCTCGGGGCGCGACTGCTGAACCGCACCACCCGGCGGGTCAGCCCGACCGAGATCGGGCTTGCCTACTACGACCGGGCGCGGCGGGTGCTGAACGACGCGGGCGAGGCCGATGCGCTGGTCACCTCGATGCAGGCGGCGCCGACGGGAATGCTGCGGATCTCGGTCGCCACCGACTTCGGCACCAACCACCTGTCGCCGGTGCTGGGCGACTTCCTGCGAAGCTACCCCGACATCACCGTCAACATGGTCATGAGCAACCGCTACGTCGAGCTGATCTCGGAGGGGTTCGACATCGCGATCCGCGTTGGCGACCTCGAGGACAGCAGCCTGCGCGCGCGCAAGCTGGCCGAGACCAAGAAGCGGATGGTGGGCGCCCCCAGCTATTTCGCCGCCTTCGGCCGGCCGGCGCGGATCGACGACCTGAACGCGCACAAGCTCTTGCACTACTCGAATCAGAGCGCGGGATGCGTCTGGCGGCTGACGGCCCCCTCGGGCGAGGCGCGGCAGGTGCGCAGCGCCGGCTGGCTCACCGTTAACGACGGACAGACGCTGCTCAACGCGGCGATCGGCGGTCTCGGGATCGCCTACCTGCCGAACTATCTCTACGCTCGCGCGATGCGCGAGGGGCTGGTGGAGGAGGCCATCCCCGACCTGCCGGTCGAGCCGCTCGGCATTCATGCCGTATACCCGCCGGGACGCTTCACGCAGCCGAAGGTGCGGGCCTTCATCGATTATCTGGTCGACGTGTTCCGCGACCGCGGCGTCGACGGCTGGTAACGCGTCAGCGCGCCATCCCGTAGTACTCGCGGTTCGGCTGCATCGCGGTGGCCGAGGCGACGCGGTTCGACATCGCGAACATCCCGGCAACCGAGGCGATGTCCCAGATGTCGCGGTCGGAGAAGCCCGCGTCGCGCAGCGCCTGGCGGTCGCCTACGTTGATCTCTGCGCTCGCCTTCGTCACCTTCTCGGCAAAGGCCAGCATCGCCCGCCGGCGCGGGTCGAGGTCTGCAACGCGCCAGTTCGTCACCAGCTGCTCGCCCAGCACCGGGTCGCCCGACAGCGCCCGTACCGCCGCGCCATGGGCGACGAGGCAGTAGTGGCAGCGGTTCACCGCCGAGACTACGACCGCGATCATCTCGCGCTCGAGCTTCGACAGGCCGCTTTCGCCCAGCATCATCTCGTTGTAGAGCGCGGTGAAGGCGTCGAGCTTGGCGATGTCGAAGGCGTGGGCGCGCAGCACGTTCGGCACGAGGCCAAGCTTTTCCTCGCAGATGTCGAAGTAGCGCTGCGTCGCCTCCGGCAGCGGATCGACCGGCGGCAGGTCGAGAGCGGTCACGCGTTCGGTCATGGGGCCTCCCTGATGCGGTAGTGGTAGCCGGCCGTCTCTACCAGGCCCGCTTGCTCGTAGAGCGCGTTCGCAGCGACGTTGGCGCGGGTGACGGCGAGCGCGATCCAGCGAGCGTCATGTCTCAGCGCCCAGTTCGCGGCGAGGTGCAGGAGGCGAAGGCCGACGCCGGCGCGGCGGGCGTCGGGAAGCACCTCGATCGCGTGGAGCATCGCGACGCCCTCGGCGACCGACGCGAAGGCAGCGCCGGCGGGCCGCTCGCCGAGGCGGGCCAGCATCCACGCCCGAGGATCCGCCGCGCGGTCCATGACGGCCCAGCGGGCGGGCGAGAGGCCGCCGGTGCGCCATATCTCCTCCATCGCGCCAATGCGGTGGCTCGCGGTCCAGCCGGTGGCGGGCTTGATCCGCGCTGCGAGCGCGCGCGCCTCGCCCACCATCATCCGCGTCGGGTCCTTCACTGCGTAGCCTGCCGCCGCAAGCGCCGTGTCGAGCGCCTCCTCGCCCGGGCGCACCATCACGAGGGGCGGACTGTCGGGCCGGACCTCCACCGCGCCATCTGCGGTGGCCGACGAGACGCGACCGCCACCGCCGCCCCCGTCGCGGCGGGTCCAGCCGCCGTCGTGCCAGGTGCGGACCGGCGGCCACGTCGCCGCCGTCACGCGCATCAGCGTCGCGAAATCCGGCGGCGTCACCCGTCGACGACCATCGCCGATAGACGGTTCATCGCCTCGTCGAGCCGCGCCGGGTCGGTGCCGCGCACGACGAGGTGCGTGCCCTGCATTCCGTCGCGCAGGAAGGGGTAGCTGCCGATCGAGAGGTCCGGAAACGCCTGCGCCAGTTCCCGCAGCGGCTTGGCCACGTCACCCTCACCGCGCTCCACCCGGAGCGACTGGCTCAGCATCGGCGCACCACCGGTGAGCGTCGGCAGCACAGAGGCCACCATCGCGCGGAAGATCTCGGGCACACCCGCCATCACGTGGACGTTGCCGATGGTGAAGCCCGGCGCGGCCGAGATCGGATTGGCGATCAGCGTCGCGCCCTCCGGCACCCGCGCCATCCGCAGCCGCGCTTCGTTCAGCTCCCGGCCCGAACGCTCGTAGTGCGCCTCGAGCAGGGCGCGGGCGTCGTCGCGTACGTCGATGCCTGCGCCCATGGCCTCGGCCACGCAGTCGGAGGTGATGTCGTCGTGCGTGGGGCCGATCCCGCCGGAGGTGAAGACGTGGTCGTAGGTGCCCGAGAGGTCGCGGACAGCCTGGACGATCGCCTGCGGCACGTCCTTGACGATCCGCACCTCCCGCAGGTCGATCCCGACCGCGACGAGCTCCTGCGCCAGGTGGTGCATGTTGGCGTCGCGAGTGCGGCCGGACAGGATCTCGTCGCCGATCACCAGCATCGCGGCGGTGGGATTGGGCACGCGGTCCCTCCTTGTCCTGGGCTCGTCAGGCGGTATAGGCCCGGCGCGATGCGCTTTCCATCCCCTCTCGTGCCCGGCCGGCTGATCCGGCGCTACAAGCGTTTCCTCGCGGACGTGCGGCTGGACGACGGGCGCGAGGTGACGGCGCACTGCCCGAACCCCGGCAGCATGATCGGGCTGGCGGAGCCCGGCCTGCGGATCTGGGTCGAGCCGGGCCTGCCGGGGCGCAAGCTGCCCTACGCGTGGCGGCTGGCCGAGCTGTCCGGCGGGCATTGGGCCGGCATCGACACGGCGGTGCCGAACCGCGTGGTGGGCGAGGCCCTGCGCGCCGGACAGCTGCCCGAGCTCGCCGCCTATCGCACCGTCCTGCCCGAGCAGCGCTACGGCCGGGCGAGCCGCGTCGACTTCCTGCTGCGAGAGCCGGGCCTGCCCGACGCCTATGTCGAGGTGAAGAACGTGCATCTGCGGCGCGAGGGCGATCTGGCGGAGTTTCCCGACTGCGTGACGGCGCGCGGCGCCCGGCACCTCGCCGAGCTTGCGGAAGTCGCACGGGCGGGCCAGCGAGCCGTGATGCTCTATCTCGTGCAGCGGACCGACTGCGCGCGGATGCGCCTCGCGGCCGATCTCGATCCGGCCTACGCGGCCGCCGCCCTGGCAGCGGAGCGTGCCGGAGTGGAGTTCCTGTCCTACGGGACAAGCATCGACCGTGCGGGTGTGACGCTCGGTCTCGCGCTGCCGATCGAGCCGGGGGTGGCAGAAAAGCCGGAACGGAACTATCTTCGGGCATCGATCGAGCTCAGGTGACGGTATGGACGATCTCAAGAGCAGCCGGCTGACCAGGGACGGCATCCGCATGCACGAGTCCGGCGACTTTGCGGGGATGCGTCGCGCCGGCAGCCTGGCGGCAGGGATCCTTGACCAGGTCGCGCCGCGGATCGCGCCTGGCGTCACGACGGGCGAGATCGACGACTTCATCACGCGGCGGGTGGAAGAGGCCGGGGCGATCTCGGCCACGATCGGCTACAAGGGCTACCAGCACGCGAGCTGCATCAGCGTGAACCACGTCGTCTGCCACGGCATTCCCGGAGCCAAGGTGCTCAAGGACGGCGACATCCTGAACGTCGACATCACGGTGATCGTCGACGGCTGGTACGGCGACTCGAGCCGGATGTTCGTGGCGGGCAAGCTGGGCCGCAAGGCGGAGCGGCTGATCCAGGTCACGCACGACGCGCTGATGGTCGGGATCGGTGCCGTCCGGCCGGGCAACACGTTCGGCGACATAGGCCACGCGATCCAGACCTACGTCGAGGCGCAGCGGATGAGCGTCGTGCGCGACTTCTGCGGCCACGGGCTTGGCCGGGTATTCCATGCGCCACCGAACGTGCTGCACTACGGCCGTGCCGGCACTGGGCCGCGGCTGGAGCCGGGCATGTTCTTCACGATCGAGCCGATGGTGAACCTGGGCCGGCCGGAGACCAAGGTGCTCTCCGACGACTGGACGGCGGTGACGCGCGACAAGTCGCTCTCGGCGCAGTTCGAGCATTCGGTCGGCGTGACCGAAAACGGGTGCGAGATCTTCACGCTCTCGCCCGCCGGCCGCTTCCATCCCACCTGGGCGTGAACCTCCTCAGGCGCGCGCCAGCATCGTCACCGTCGTGTCGCCCCAGCGCCGTGCCGTCACCAGGACGAAGCCCGGCGGAGGCGCCTGCTCCTCACGCTCCTCCCAGACCATGAGCGCTTCGGCGGCGATCCAGCCGCCGTCGAGCGCACTCTGCAGCGCCCGCGCGCCCATGCCGCGGCCGTAGGGCGGGTCGAGGAAGACGAGGTCGCAGGGCGCGTCGACCGTCGGCGGCAGGCGCGTCGCGTCTGTGGACAGAACGCGCGCCGCCGCATCCGCCCGGAGGCGGGCGATGTTGGCGCGGATCAGGTTCTGTGCCTTGCGCCCGTCGTCGACGAAGACGGCGTGGCTGGCGCCGCGGCTCAGCGCTTCGAGTCCCAGTGCGCCGGTGCCGGCGAAGAGGTCAAGCACCCGCGCGTCCGTGACCGGGTTGCCGCGCGAAGCCAGCATGTTGAAGAGGCTCTCCCGCACCCGGTCGGCGGTCGGCCGCAGGCGCGCCTTGTCGTCGCCTCGTCCGAGCGGCGTGAGCGCGGTGCCGCGCCAGCGTCCGCCCACGATCCTCAGAGTGGCGGCTCCAGGCGCCCGAGAGCTTCGCGCCCCGCCTTCCTCATGACGTCGCCGCCCATCCCTCTCCCCTTGTGGCCGCCGCCCGGCTGTCGCCTATATGCGGTCTGACATCGGGAACATGCAAACGGGAGACGGCATGACGATAGCGGAAGGGGACAGGCTGCCGGGGGCGCATCTGCTGCGGCTGGGCGAAGACGGACCCGAACAGGTGGACCTGAGCGAGCGCTTGGCCGGGCGCAGAGTCGCGATCTTCGGCTTTCCGGGGGCCTTCACGCCCACCTGCGACTCCGCGCACATGCCGAGCCTCGTCCGGACGAGCCGCCAGATGCGCGACAGGGGTGTGGACGAGGTGATGTGCATCGCCGTGAATGATCCGTTCGTTCTCGATGTCTGGAGCAAGACCGCGGGGGCCGCGGAGGCCGGGATCACGGTGCTTGCCGACGCCGAATGCGCCTTTACCGAGGCGATCGGGATGCGCTTCGACGCGCCGCCGCGGGGCCTCATCGCGCGCTCCCAGCGCTACTCGATGCTGGTCGAGGATGGCGTCGTTCGGTACCTTCAGGTCGAGCAGGGCCGCGGCGTGTGCGAACTGACGACCGGCGAATCGATGCTCGAAGTGCTCTAGGGCTCGTACTGGATCAGAGGCTTCAGCTTGCGGCCTGAGCGTGGCTCTGTTGCAGAGATCGGCTGATTGCCGGCGTTCCTCTTTCCCGGACAGGCTGATTGGCTAGCTTCGTTGACGGGATCAGGAGACGATCGGGACCTGGAGTTCGGCCATCGGCGCCTACAGCGTTCGCAACATCATGCTGGTGGCGGGCGTCTGACTGTTGCATGACTAAGGACGAATTTCCGCTGGCGCTGGGATCGCTCTGTAAGAGCAACTTGCGCCGCGTCTCGTGAACCTCGCAGGGGACGATTGCATCTTTTTCCGCAGCACCGTTTCGGTCGTGTTGTCGCGACCATCGTCCCCTCGAGAACCCGGCAACTGGTGTGGCGGGCGCTGCGGCGCAGGTCGTCAATGGCCGAAGGGGCAGCGGCGTCACGTCGACGCCCTGTGCGAGGCACGGCGCTTCGACCGCGAGGAAAAGCGGCGCTTGGTCCAACGGCTCGACAAGACCTTCCGCGAACGCATCGACGTAAGCCCGGAACGTGTGCACCCGACATGACGAATGACTGGAGGAGACGCCTGTGAGCGAGCAATTGCGCGCCATCGCGCCCGGGGAGGCCCTTCGCGCGGCGATCAACCTGGGCAACCGAGCGCTGGCGCGTGAGGAGGATGGCGAGCTGCGTGGCATCACGCCCGCGCTTGCGAAGCGGCTCGCCGACGAGATCGGCAAACCCGTGGAATTCGTAGTTTATGGCGGTGCCGGCAAGACCTTCGACGACGCAGGCGAGGACCGCTGGGATGTCGGTTTCCTGGCGATCGACCCCGAGCGTGCCAAGACCGTCGCCTTCACCCGCCCCTACAAGGAGATCGTAGCCACGTATGCGGTGCGCGACGACAGCCCGGTCCGGTCGGTGGAGGATGCCGACAAGCCCGACACGCGGATCCTGGTCGCCCTCAACTCGGCCTACGACCTCTATCTGACGAAGGCGCTGCAGCATGCCGATCTGATCCGAGCCAGCGACCCCGGCGAATCCTTCGAGATGTTTCGTCGGGGCGAGGGCGATCTGGTCGGGGGCGTGCTGCAAAGCCTGCAGCGCGCGTTCCCCGAAGGGAGCGGGGTGCGGATCCTGCCCGGACGGATCACCGCGGTGCGGCAGGCGATGGTGCTGCCTTATCACGACGCGGACCGGATCGCGGCGCTTGACGCCTTTGTCGAGCGAGCGATCGCGGACGGCTTCGTCGAAGCGAACAGCTGACGAACGAGCGCGCCAACGGATTCGCAAGCAGGAACATGGAATGATCGACCTCTACACCTGGACGACACCGAATGGCCGTAAGGTCTCGATCCTTCTGGAAGAGCTTGGCCTGGAGTACGAGGTGCATCCGGTCAATCTGCGCGAAGACGAGCAGAAGACCCCGGAGTTCCTGAAGATCGGCCCGAACAACAAGATCCCGGTCATCGTCGATCGCGAGACCGGCCTGAGCCTGATGGAGTCGGGTGCAATACTCTGGTACCTGGCGGACAAGCACGGGCAGTTGCTGCCGGCCGATACCGCAGCGCGGATGGACGTGCTGCAATGGTTGATGTGGCAGATGGGCGGACTTGGCCCGATGGCAGGGCAAGCGCATCACTACGTCCATCAAAATCCCGGCAAGTACGAGTATCCCGAGGCCAAGCTCTCGAAGGAGGTCAACCGCCTCTATGGCGTGCTCGACCGACGGCTCGAGGGACGGGTTTATCTCTGCGGCGATTACACGATCGCCGACATTGCCTGCTGGCCTTGGGTCTCGCGCTACGAGTGGCACGGGGTGGAATTGGCGCGCTATCCCAACGTGCGGAATTGGTATCGACGGCTGCTGGAGCGCGAGGCGGTGCAGAAGGGGTACCACATCCCGCATTTCGTCAATGCCATCCCGCCGGGCTAACGCGCGCGCACCGGCGGAGGCATCTCTTATCCGAGCGCCTGCGCAATGTCATCGAAGATGCCGAGGTAGTCGGCGACAGCCCCTGGAGGCCTTTCAGAGCTATTCTGCATGAGCAGGGCAGGGCGACGCCTAACAGTGCAACGCAGACCATCCCGTTGCGTCAAGACCGGCCCCGAGATCACCCGCGGTCCGTTCCCGCTCTCGCTACAGAACATCCGGACCTGCTGCACCTGTGCGACATCGAGGTGAGCCACGATACTTTGCGGTTCAGGTGGAACTGGCTCGGCCCAAGGTTTGCCGCCGAGATGCAATTGGGCGATGCAGCGGTTGCGGCGGAGGCAAAGTCTGCAAGCCGCGACCGGGATTCCTCCGTCTTGGCGCACGCCGACAACAGCGTAGCCTCGCCTCAGTGCATCCCGCGGATCATGTACGAGAGGGCTACGGTGCGGCCGTAAGCGTCGTGTATCCCGCGGGCAGTCTCGAGCGCCCCCGCAAGGTTGCCCGCCTGAACCTGTATTTCGGCGATCGTCGAAAGGGCGGCGACCGCTGCTTCTTCGCTGTCGATGGCTTCCACCGTCTGGACTGCCGCAGCCCAATCGCCGGCATGTGCTTGCGCATGTGCCAGCAATTGTAGCGCGGTGGTTCGCGCACGAGCCACGCCAAGGCCATCGATTATCTCGCGCGCGCTTGCGAAATCACCACGCATTCCAAGTGCCGCGGCTACCGCGCTGAGGGCTTGGATGGTGCCCTCGTGATCAAGGATGCGGCGCGCCGTCCGGAGTGCGTCCTCGGCGTTTCCTGCTGCTGCTTGCTCGCGCGCGATCGTGATCAACGCGGAACGGTCTCCGTAGGCCTCTGCAATCAGCTGGCCCAGATCCGATGCCTGGTCAAACTCGCCGCGCTTGGCACGCTCTTCTACGATGGCGTTCAGGATTCCGAGATCGCCGAAGGCGACCTCGATCATGGAACCGATTTCCAGCGCCCTATCGAAGTCCCCCGCACGGACCCGAGCCACCGCTACCGCCTCTAGCGCACGAGCGCGCGCATGGGTGTTTTCGAGAGACTGAGCGGTGGCCAATGCGGCCTTGATCTCTCCGGCCTCCGCTTGGGCCGCAGCCACGTAAACTACCGCCTCGAAGTACCAAAAGGCCTCTTCCAAAACGTTGTCCGCGGCGCGCGTCGCGGCTTTCTTCCCGACTTCCGAGTTCCAGAAATCGGAAACCAGCCGATCCGCGCTTTCGAGGGCGCCAGCATGATCGCCCGACCGGGCCTGTTCTGCGACGATGGCCGCGCGGGCCTCCGACAGTCGAAGCGGGTCGCCTTGAATCCCATCGACGATCTCAAATGCGCGGGAGACTTGACCAGCGCGCGCATAAGCCACCGCCACGGCCTCCAGCGCCTCATGCCTGTTCAGGCGCTCCCGCACGCCGGAGATGCTGTCCGCGGTTTGAAGCGCGTCCTCAAGGTGCCCCTGCCGGGCCTGCTCTTTTGCCAACACCATCAGCGCCTCGGCCTGATCGCGCGGAAAGGCGATCGCGCGAACGGTGATCTGGGCTTCGGCGAAGGCTCCTGTCGCGGCCTGTGCCGTAGCCAGCGCGTAGAGCGCGCGGCTGCGCTCACGCTCTGAGTCAATGGACCCTGCGCTGATACGCGCCTCTTCGATGAGGCAGGAGGAAGGCGAGCTGTGACATTCCGGAAAATGGCGGGGCGACTGCGCCATGGCCGAGCAAGCAAGCGTCGCTGCAGACGACACGATAACCGCCAACAGTCTCATCGACGGCACTAATTTCCGTGTTCGCCGTCGCACCGGCCCTTGCGTCCCGAAGAGAAACGACGAGTCAGACCCGCTGCGTTCCGTCACGATCATCCAGCGCTATCATATGCAAGGCATTCGCCGGTGTACATGTACCCTCGCTGCCGGTCACCGCTCCCTGTCATCCTCATCCGCCTCCTGCCCGCACGATCGGAAGTACCTTCCGAGGCGTAAGCCGCACACCCGCGGTACCGCCCCGAGCCTTCGCGCTTAGCACGGCACGAGCTGGGTACGCGGTCCACGAAACTCCTATGAAACGCGGCTGCGGCATGACAATTTCGGAGCGGAGAAGCAGCGCGTCGGAGCAGATCGGCGCCACTGGAGGAGCGACTGTTGCCACCATTTGTCGGTGCGCTGATCGGGTTCGTCGCTCTGGTCTCGGCTTGGGGCGCCGTCGCGCAGGAGTACCTCGAGAACGTGCCGCCACTCGAGGAGCGGCTGACGGTCGATGTGCTGCCCCATGTATTCGCCGGAGCCAGCCGTATTGAGCCGGCCGATGACGGCGGACCTCCGGCCGTGGCCGCCTATGCGGGGGAGGGAGACGAGGAGGAGCTTGTAGGCTACATCTTTTCTACCCTCGACGTGTTGAGGGCTCCGGGCTACTCGTCCACGCCCTTCGACGTGGTAGCCGGCGTGACTTTGGGCGGACGGGTCACGGGCGCCGCGGTCCTGTTCCATCACGAACCGTACCTGCTGAACGACGAGCGCCGGACGTCGCAACTCGTGCGGTTCCTCGGCTCGATGTCCGGTATGGAGGGACGCCTGGGTGCCGCGGGCGGGATGGAGCCAGAATTCGTGGCGGGCGCGACCATCTCCGCACGCGCCATGCGCAACGCGGTGCTCGAGGGCGCAAAGATCGTGCTGCGCTATCGTAACGAGACTGTGCCCGTCACCGAGCCCACCGTGGACATGCTGAATTTCCGACCGATGAGCGCCGACGAGCTGATCGCCGATGGCGGGATCGCCAATGTCGTGGTCACCAACGCGACGCTCGAAGCGGCGATGGAGAAGGCCGGCCTCGGGCATCTGGAGCCGCAGGTGCTACCCCGTCGAGGCGCGGACGCGGTCTATCTCGATCTCCGGGCGGGGTACGCCAACGCCTCGACCATCGGACGGAACTCCGTCGGCCAGGGTGCCTATGACCGGCTCTACGAGCCGATGCGCAACGGGCGCCACGTTCTCGTCTTCGGATCGTACGGGACCTACGATTTCCGAGGAACGCAGTTCAACAACTATACCCACGGGTTTCGATTGGAGCGGATCACCGTCACCCAGGGCGAAACAGAGTTCGAGTTTCACAAGTCGGATCTAGTTTACACCGACTATTCGCTCGGCCGCGTCGCCAATGCGCTGATGCTTCCGGAGAGCGCGGAATGGGATCCATTCGCGCCCTGGCGCGCCGACATCCATGCGCAGGCGCGCCATCCCGACGGTCGGCTGGAGCCGTTTCACTTGACCAGCCTCGAATACCGACTGCCTCCGCAATATGTCCTGATGCCTCCATCGGCACCCAGGGCCGCCTGGATGGAACCGTGGGTGCAGCAGCGGGTTCCGCTCGTCATTCTCGGCTCGGCGCTCGGGCTCCTGACGCTGATCCTGGGCTTCCAGGGGCCGCTGACCCGTCGGAGAACGCTTCATCGCTGGGTGCGGCTCGGCTTCCTCGGGTTCACCATTGTCTGGCTGGGCTGGATCGCCAGCGCCCAGCTCTCGATCGTTCATCTGATCAATTACCTGCAGGCGCCGTTTCAGGGTCTCGGTCTTGCCTTCTATCTGGCAGAGCCGCTGATCGTGCTGATCAGCGTCTACACCGCCGTTTCGCTGATCATTCTCGGCCGCGGCGTGTTCTGCGGATGGCTCTGCCCGTTCGGCGCGCTTCAGGAACTGCTGGCCCACGTGGCGCGGCTCTTCAGGCTGCCCCAGTGGAACCCCTCCGAGCGCCTGCAGCGCAAGCTCTGGTGGGGCAAGTATGCCTCGCTCGTCATCGTGGTCGGGCTTGCCATTGTTGCGCCCGCAGCAGGCGCGATCGCCGCAGAGATCGAACCTTTCAAGACCGCCATCACCGCGATCTTCCAGCGGGGCTGGCCCTATGTCGTCTATGCCGTGATCCTGCTCATCATCGGCCTGTTCACGGAGCGTGCGTTCTGCCGTTTCCTTTGCCCGCTCGGCGGGGCTTTGGCGATCTTGGGCCGGGTGCATCTGGTCGATCTTCTGAAGCGCCGGCCTGAATGCGGCAGTCCGTGCAAACTGTGCGAGCGCGCCTGTCCGGTGAAGGCGATCGAGAGATCGGGCAGGATCAAGATGGCCGAGTGCTTCCAGTGCCTGGATTGCATGGTCGAGTACCACGACGATCGACGCTGCCCGCCGCTGGCCAAGCTGCGCAAGATTCGTCAGCGGGCGCAGGGCGCCCCGGGCCGCCAAGCACCGCAGCCGAACCGAGGTGTTTTGGCCCCGCGGCCTGCCGCCGCAATCGTCGAGCCGGCAGAATGACACGCGACCGGCATGGGTCGCCCAGCGGGCCGGGCCATGCGCGGCTGAGCCGCCGCCGGATGCTGAAGATCGTCGCTGTTGCCGGAGCCCTGCCGGCCGGCGTACTCGGCCTGCGCGAGCTCAGCCCGACACCCGCGCCAGTTGAGTGGTTCGGCGAGGTAATGAACGCCCCGGCGCGACTGACGCTTTGGCATCCAGACTCCGGCGTCGTGCGGCGCGCCTTGACCCGCATCCGGGTCGAAACCGCACGGCTGGACGACATCTTTGGCCTCGACCGTCCGCACGGCGAGCTCGCGCGCTTGAACGCCACCGGGCGCCTCGACGCACCCTCCAAGGATCTTGTGTCGGTGCTGGAACTGGCGCAGGAGATCGGGGCGATCAGCCGTGGCGCCTTCGATCCGACGATCCAGCCGCTCTGGAAGGCTTATGCCAGGCATTTCGCGCAGCCCGCTGCGGCGCCAGAGGGGCCTGATCCAGCCAGCCTGGACCGGCTGCGGCCGATCATCGGCTATGAAGGTATAGAAGCGGCGTCGCGAGCCGTCGTGCTCGCGCGAGCCGGCATGGCTCTGAGCCTCAACGGCATTGCACAGGGGTACATCACTGATCGAGTCACCGACCTGCTCCGCAATGAGGGTTTCGATCATGCGATGGTCGAGATGGGGGAGAGCCGGGCGCTGGGGACCGCCCCCGATGGCGCGCCATTCCCCGTGCGACTGCTGAACCCGTTCGACCCGAACCGTATGAATCGGCGGGTGGACCTCAGCGATGCTGCTCTGTCGGTTTCAGGAGGCTACGGAACCCGATTCAGCGAGACGGCGCACCATCTGTTCGACCCGGCCACCGGACGGAGCGCCCAACGCGTCCGCGACGTGGCGGTGATGGCACCGCGCGCAGTCCTGGCCGATGCACTCTCCACCGCGATCTATGTCGGTGGAGAGGCCGCCGCCCCCCGGATTCTCGCAGCCTACCCGACGGCTCGGGCCTGGTTGACCCGCAACGACGGCTCGCAAGGCGTCTTGACCGCGCCACCTTCAGGTGCGTAACGCACCTGAACGCTATGACTTGCCAGCGTTCTCGGGGCGGAACCCTGCCGCGCGACGTTCGCCGGGAAGTCTGCTCGCTTCGCCCCAAAAGGATCTGCTGGCGATGGTCCGGCCGCGACAGATCTCTGGAATGGCGCTAGCTTCTGTGCCAGCTTGACCAGCAACATGCAGAGGGCAGGAAGCTTGATCTGCTCCAGCCCGCTGCAGCTGGTTTTGAGAGCCACATGCAGGCGGTCCGGACGAATGCGCGCCGCATGCCGCTGACGAGGGTCCTGATGGCGGAACGAAGCAAGAGGTGCGACGGCACCGTCAGGCGGCTCCGCACCTACCTGCTCCAGAATTTCGAGCCCGTCTGGCACTTGGTGGCGTCAGTGCCGTTCTTGGCCAGGCGGGCGAACACCTACATCATCAACACCGCTTGCAACGCCGCTGCCGCAAGGCCGCACCCGATGAGCACGCGGACGGACTACACATCGTGGTCGTCGCTGACGGACCGAACGTTCCTCGGTCGATCCATTCCGCCGGCGGAGCCGGACCCTGACCTGCCCTCCGTCGAGGAGGTGACGAAGCTCTTCATTCCGCGCGACGGCAGGCAGCGCGAATGTTCGAAGTCGACGCTGCTCTTCCCGGTCTTCGCGCAGTACCTCACCGACGGTTTCCTGCGCACGGACATGAAGGATCGGCGCAAGACGACCTCGAACCACGACATCGACCTGTCGCCGCTCTATGGCAGGACGCCGACGCAGACGTCTGCGCTGCGGCTGAAGTCGGATGAGCCCGGTCGCAGGGGCAGGCTGAAGTCACAGAACATCGAGGGCGAGGAGTTCCCGCCCTCGCTCTACGACGCAGGCACCGGCAAGCTGCACGCCGATTTCGTTGATGACCACGGGGCGCACTTGCTGGACCCGCCGCTCGGTCTGCGGGACGACTGGGCGTTCGGAGAGCACTCGCGGCGCTATCTGTTCGCCGTGGGCGGCGACCGCGCCAACTCCACCGCGCTGGTCGGTATGATGAACACTCTGTTCCTGCGCGAGCACAACCGGCTGGCCGGCGAGCTCGAGAGGCTCAACCCGGAGTGGGACGACACCCGCGTCTTCGAGACCGCCCGCAACATTGTCATAGTGCTCTTCATCAAGATCGTCGTCGAGGAGTACATCAACCACATCTCGTCAGCCTGCTTCAGACTTCGCGCCAACCCGGCCGTCGCCTGGCCCGCGCCCTGGAACCGGCCAAACTGGATGACGGTAGAATTCTCGCTGCTTTATCGATGGCACTCTCTGATCCCGAAAGAGATGCACTGGGACGGGCGGTTGGTCGATTCGGCGACGCTGCTGCTGGACAATTCCTCTCTGGTCCAGGCGGGGCTCGCCAATGCGTTCAAGTGGGTCAGCCAGACCCATGCGGCGAAGCTGGACCTGCACAACACCGCGATCTTCCTCGAGCGCGACATGACGGTCGAGTCTCTCGCGATCCGGCAGAACAGAGAGCAGCGCCTCCAGGGCTACAATGCCTATCGAAAGTCGATGGGGATGAAGGTCGTCGACGGCTTCGACTGCATTACCGAGGACGAGGCGTTGCGCGCCGAATTGTCGACGCTCTACGGCCATCCCGACAGGGTGGACTTCTACGTCGGACTGTTCGCGGAAGACAACGGGCCCAATTCTCCGATGCCACCGCTGCTTGGTGCCATGGTGGCACTCGATGCCTTCTCGCAGGCGCTCAACAACCCGCTTCTGTCGAAGCAGGTCTACAACGCGCGGACCTTCAGCGAGTTCGGGATGGAGGTGATCGAGCGGACCGAGGCCCTCGCGGACATCGTGGCGCGCAACCCGGGGGCGAAGTCACCCGCCGATATCAGCGCCGCTACCGTGCGCATGACGCGCGCCGACTGGAAGCGACGGCATGCGGCCTTCTGACTGGCGACTGTAGCTTGAAGAACAGGAAGAGATGGCGCCGCCGGGGGACCAGCTTGCCGTAGAGGGCCTGCGCGACGGAGTTGCACAGCCGCAGCAGGCTCTCCATGAGCTCCGCGGTCTGGCGCAACGCCATGCCGAACAGCACCCTCATCGTCGGGCAAGGCTGGATGGCGGTATCGCTGCAGGTTTGCAGTCGGCCGCGCCGACCTGTCGGCGTGGCATCCCGGCTCATCCCGGAGCTGCGTGGTGGTCTGCACTGCGCCTGAGACGAACATGCGGCCTTGGATGAGATCGCGGCGGCAAACCCGGCTGGAGGAGCCTCGCGCCGCCTTGCAGGCGACGAAGCGGCTCTGCGGTAGCGGGTAAAGAGGGCTCAGACGAGAGCCATCTCGGCGTCACTAAGGATCTCTCGCAAGGTGGCGAGGGCGCCGCGGAGGGCGTCCGGAGTGCTGGCGCCGCCGAGGCAGAGGCGGATGCCGTCGCCCATGCTGGGGATGGCGCGGAGCGGACTCGGCGCGGCGAGGGTGATGCCGGCCTGCGCCGCCTGAGCGGACAGGCCCTGCGAGGTGCGGCCGGCCGGCATCTGGAGCCAAGCGTGGAAGGCGGGAACTCCGACGGGGGCGAGAAGGGAGCCGAGCATCTCCCGCGCAATGGTGGTGCGCTCGGCGGCGGCGGCGCGCTTGAGTTCGATCTGCTTGTCGAGCGAGCCGTCGCCGATGGTACGGGCGACGAGATCGGCCATCAGCGGCGTCGCCATCCAGCCGGTGGAGCGTATGGCGTTGACCGTGCGGTCGCGGAACGCGGTCGGCGCCACCATCGCGCCGACGCGTAGGCCGGGCGAGAGGCACTTCGCGAATGAGACAATGTAGAAACTGCGGTCCGGCAGGTACGAGGCGAGGGTCGGCAGCGGGTCGGAGCAGAGGAAGCCGTAGGCGTCGTCCTCGATCACCCACGCGTCGTGGCGCTGGACTACTTCGGCGATCTCGCGGCGACGCTCGGCGGGCATGAGGATGGCGGTGGCGCTCTGGAGGGTGGGGGTGCAGTAGAGCACCTTCGCGCCGCTTTCCCCGAAGGCGCGGTCCAGCGCGGCGGGAACGAGGCCGTGCGCGTCCATCGCGACGCCGTGGAGCGCGTAGCCTTCCATCAGCGCGAGCGCGGTCATTCCGGAATAGGTGAGGTTCTCCGTCAGGACAGACGCGCCCTGACGGGCGAGGAGGCGCGCGGCGACAGAGATCGCGTGCTGCGCGCCGTGCGTGATGTAGACGTTGGCCGGCTCGACCCGGAGGGCGTGGCGGGAGATCCAGTCGGCGACGGTGACGCGGTGGTCTTCCCGGCCCTGGTGGGGGAGATAGCCGAGAAGGCCCGGGAGGCGGTTCTCCTCCAGGATGGCGGCGAGGGTGCGGGCGAGGAGCTGGTCCTCCCCTGTGGCGGGCGGGGCATTGAGGGCGAGGTTGACGAGGCGAGGGCCTTCGGGTGCCTCGGACACGCTGAGCTCGGGGGAGGGGGGCATGACGAAGGTGCCGCGCCCGACTTGGCCGGAGATGAGGCCGCGCCGTTCGGCGGCCGCGTAGGCCTTGGAGACGGTGCCGACGCTAAGGCCGAGACGGGAGGCCATCTCCCGGTGCGTCGGCAACTGCTCGCCCGCGGCAACGGTGCCGGTTGCGATGTCGCTGCGCAAAGCATCGACGATCTGGAGGTATCGCGGTCCTTCGCCAAACGGGAGCTTGGGATACCAAACCATTAGCACGCCTTGTTGCCGATGCAGGACGAATAGGACAATGTTGCCATTGTCGCAACCCGCTTGTTGCGCAGAGATTGGAAGCCGGGCAGCGGCGCATGTAGTTCAAGGCTTTGCCAAGGGAAATTGCTGCAATGCGGCGTCGAAAATCCAGAAATTGAACCACTCAAAGCATATCTTTTCGTTGACCTGCGCAGATTGTCCCGGTAAGCCGGCAGCAATGAAAAGGGCCAGGGAGGGGTCATGATCTACGAGATGCGTGTCTACGAGCACATCGACGGCAAGGCGGATGACGTCCGCCGTCGGTTTGAGGCCGAAGTGGCGCCGCGCTTCCCCTCCCACGGTATCGAGCTCGTGGGTGCGTTTGTCGACGCGGACAGCGAGATGCTGACCTACCTGACCCGCTTTCCCGACGAGGAGGCGCGGAAGAAGGCGTGGGCGTCATTCGGCGCCGATGCCGGCTGGAAGGACGCGAAGGCTCGGTCTGAGGTGGAAGGGCCGCTGATCGCCAAGCAGCGGGCGAGCGTGCTCCGCCCCGTGATGCCCGGACTGCCAATCGCCTGACACCCCTGCACAGGGCTCGGCTCGAGGAGGAGGATCGGCGTTGAAGGCTGCACCGTTCGAATACATCCGGCCGGCTTCGGTCGAGGAGGCGCGTGCGGCGCTCGGCGCGGACCCGGACTCGCGTGTGCTGGCCGGCGGGCAGACCCTGGTGCCGATGCTGGCGATGCGTCTCTCGCGGCCTTCGGTGCTGGTCGATGTGTCCCGCCTGGCTGACCTCAGGGGCATCGAGGAGAGCGGCGAGCGCGTCGTGATCCGCGCGGCGACGCGGCAGGCGGAGGCGCTGCGGTCGGACCTGGTCCGGCGCGAGGTGCCGCTCCTGGCGGCGGCGCTGCCGCATGTGGGACATCCGCCGACGCGGGCGCGGGGCACGGTGGGCGGGTCTGTCGCGCATGGCGATCCGTCGGCGGAGATCTCGCTGGCGGCCACGGTGCTGGGGGCGACGATCCATTTCCTGAGCGACGAGGGCGAGGAAGAGTTCGCGCCGGAGGACTTCTTCTTCGGACCGACGGTGACGGCGGCGCCGATGGGCGGGCTGCTGACCCATGTGGCATTCCCGAAGCGCCCAAAGGGGAGGGTCGGCGCTGGCTTCCGCGAGGTCGCTTCGCGGCGCGGGGATTACGCCTTCGCCTCGGCGGGGGCGCAGGTGGTGCTCGACGGCGACGGGAGCTGCACGGAGGCGCGGCTCGGGATCGGCAGCGTCGGAGACGCGCCGGTGGCGGTGGACGTGTCGGAGCTCGCGGGCGGGACGCTGTCGCAGCAGGATATCCAAGCGGCGGTCGCCGAGGCGCTCGAGGGGCTCGACTGCGTCGACGATCTCCATGCGACGGCGACGTATCGGCGCCGGGCGGCGGCGCGGCTGGCGGAGCAGGCGCTCGCCGAGGCGCGCGACGCGGCGCTGGAGGAGGGCGCGCAATGAGGACATCACTGAGGGTCAACGGCCGGACGCGCGAGGTCGAGGTGGAGCCGCGGATGACGCTGCTCGACGCGCTGCGCGACAAGTGCGGACTGAAAGGCACTCATGCAGGCTGCGAGCATGGGGTGTGCGGCGCCTGCACCGTGCTGGTCGACGGTGAGGCAGTGCGCTCGTGCCTGATGTTCGCGGTGCAGTGCGACGACATGGAGATCACCACGGTCGAGGGGATGGCGCCGGAAGAGGGCGAGCTGGGGATGATCCAGGACAGCTTCTGCGAGACGCATGGGCTCCAGTGCGGCTACTGCACTCCCGGAATGGTCATCGCGGCGCGGGCGCTGCTGGAGAAGAACGACGAGCCCACGGACCACGACATCCGCGAGGCGATCTCCGGCAACATCTGCCGCTGCACGGGCTATGGCCAGATCGTCGAGGCGATCCGGCTGGCGGCAAAGCGGCTGCGGGAGAGCAACGTGGCTCGCAGCCCGGAGGCGGCGCGATGAGCGAGGCCGGCCGCCGTTTCATTTCCGCCAACCGCCGGGTGCGCGAGGACCGGCGCTTCGTCGCCGGGCACGGCAGGTTCGTCGCCGATCTCGAGATGCCGGAGATGGCGCATGTGGCGCTGGTCGCGGCGCAGGCGCCGGCGGCGCGGATCGTCAGCATCGATGGGTCGGAGGCGCTGGCAATGCCGGGCGTGATCGCCGTGATCGACGGCGCGGAGCTCGCCGGGGCGGTAAACCCGATGATGAACGGGCTCGACACCCCGAACGTGAAGCGCTTCCCGCTCGCGGTCGGGCAGAACCGCTATGCCGGCGAGTGGATCGCGGCGGTGGTGGCCGAGAGCCGGGCGCTGGCCGAGGACGCGGCGGAGAAGGTGCGGGTCGAGACGGAGCCGCTCGGCTACGTAGTCGACGTGGAGGAGGCGCTGGAGCCGGGGGCGACGCCGGTCCATCCGGAGCATGGGTCGAACCTGCTCCTTGATCGCACCTTTGACTGGGGTCCGGTGGAGGAGGACTTCGCGGCGGCGGAGGATCGACTGAGCCTCAGGGTAACTTGGGGGCGCAACTCGACGGTGCCGATCGAGACCTTCGGGGTGATCGCGAAGTGGCACGCCTGGGAGGGGGTGCTCGACGTCTGGGCGTCGATCCAGATGCCGAAATACGCGGATCAGATCGCGCGGGCGCTGAAGATCCCGGGCAACGCGGTGCGGGTGCATTACGACGTCGACGTCGGCGGCTCCTACGGAGTGAAGCGCGGGATCAAGCAGACGGTGCTGTGCGGTTACCTGGCGCGGAAGCTTGGGCGGCCGGTGCGGCTGATCGAGGACCGACTGGAGAACATGCGCGCGGGTGACGCGCACGGGCCGGAGCGAATTTTCGACATCGAGGTGGCATTCGACCGGGACGGCACGGTGCGGTCGATGAAGATGCGGGCGCTCGACAATGCCGGCGCCTATGCGGGGCGGGCACCGTTCCAGCTCGGCAAGCCGATCGGGGCAATCGTGGGACCGTACCGGATCGGCTCGGTCCAGTACCGGGCGATGTCGGTGACGACCAACAAGACGGTGCAGGAAGCGGTGCGAGGCTTCGGCCAGTCGCCGACGAACTACGCCATCGAGACGATGATGGACCGGGTCGCCGAGCACCTTGGGATGGACCGGATCGAGATCCGGCGGCGGAATTTCATCCGCAAGGAGGAGTTTCCCTACGAGATCCCGTCGGGAAGCAAGTACGACTCCGGGGATTACCATACGGTGGTCGACAAGGTGCTGGCTTCGGCGGACTACGAGGCGCTGGTGGCGGAGCGGGACCGGCTGCGGGCCGAGGGGCTCTGCGCGGGGATCGGGATCGCCTCGTGCCTCGAGCCCTCGGGCGGGCGGTCCTCGTTCGAGCCGCTGCTCAACGAGAAGAACAAGACCTCCACCTGGATGGAGGGGAGTCGGGTCAACATCGACGGTCTCGGCGACGTGACGGTGGCGATCCACACGACGAGCTCCGGGCAGGGGCACGAGACGCTGGCGGCGACGGTGGTCGGCGAGGTGCTGGAGATCGACCCGGACCGGATCCGGGTGGTGCGGCCGGACAGTCTCGGGAGCCTGCCAGGCAACTCGCCCGTGGGGAGCCGGATGGCAATCATGCTCGGTGGGGCGGCGGCGAACGCGGCGAAGGACGTGAAGCGACAGATGCTTGCGATCGCGGGGCAGATGCTCGGCGTTTCGGCGGAGCAGCTGCGCTACGAGAGCGGGACAATCCACGGGCCCGCCGGGCAGTCGGTGAGCTGGGACGAGGTGGTGGACGTGGCGCACCGGCGCTTCGACGACCTGCCGCCAGGGACCCAGCCCGGGCTGACGGCGAGCTTCATGCAGCAGGTGCCCGGGGACGCGCGGCTGCCGGAGAACGGGAAGGGGGAGATGTACCCCTGCTACTCGTTCGAGTTCCACCTGATCCTGATGGTGTTCGACCCGGTGCTCGCGCGGCCGGAGATCCGGCGCTACGTGATCGGGCATGACTGCGGCACGGTGATCAACCCGCACATCGTCAAGGGGATGACCTTGGGCGGGATCGCGCACGGGATCGGTGCTGCCTTGCTCGAGGAGTTTGCCTACGACGCGGAGGGGCAGCTCATGACGCAGAGCTTCCTCGACTACCTGATGCCGTCCGCGCACGAGGTGCCGGAGGTGGAGATCGTGCATCACTGCACGCCCTCGCCCCTGACCGAGTTCGGGCAGAAGGGGTCTGGCGAGTCGGGCTATCTCGGCGCGCCGGCGGCGATCTCGGGGGCGATCCACGACGCGGTGCGGCCCTGGGGCGTGCACCTCGACAAGCTGCCGATACGGATGAGCACGGTGAGCGACGCGATCGCCGCCGCCGAAGAACAAGGAAAAGGTTACAGATGATCGTCGACGCGCACGCCCACCTCGTTCCACCGCGGCTGCTCGAGGAGCTGCAGGACCGCAAGGCGGAGTTCGGAAGCGTCGCGATGACGCCAAAGGACGGGAGCTTGTCTTTTGCCTTTGCGGGCAGGGCACCGACGCGGCCGGTGTCGCCGGGGTTGACGGGTGTCGACAAGCGCCTTGGCTGGATGGACGAGAATGGAATCGACCGGCAGGTAATCGGCGGCTGGCTCGACATGTTCGGCAACGACATGCCGGCCGCGGAAGGCGCCGAGTGGGCGAGGACGATCAACCGCCACCTGAGTGCGGCGGCGGAGGAAAGCGGCGGCCGTTTCATCCCGCTCGCAGTGCTGCCGACGCAGGACGGCGCACTCGCCGCCGAGGTGCTGCGCGAGGCTTGGGAGATGGGCTTCCGCGGCGCGATGATCGGCACCCAGCCGGACAATGGCGGCGGCGTGCTCGACGATGCATCGCTCGACCCGTTCTGGCAGGCAGCCGACGCGCTCGGCGCCATCGTCGCGATCCACCCTGTCTTTGACGCGGGCGACGACCGGGTGAAGTTCAAGGGCATGGAGAACGCGGTCGGGCGGGTGACGGATTCGCTGATCGCCGTAAGCCGCATCATCTACTCGGGCCACGTCGAAAAGTATGCGCGGGCGAAGATCCTGGTCGGCATCGGCGGCGCGGCACTGCCCTACGTGCTCGGGCGGCTGAAGCGGAACCACTCGCTGCACCCGGAGGACATGGGGGACCCGGAGAAGGCGCTGTCGATGCTGTGGTACGACACGCTGGTGCACGACCCTGCGGCGCTGCGGCTCCTGATCGAGACGGTGGGGGCGGACCGGATCATGCTGGGGTCGGACATGCCGTTCCCGATCGGCGATCCAACGCCGCGGACGATCCTCGACGAGGCGAACCTTGATGAGGACGCGCGAGAGTCGATCGAGGGCGGGCTTGCCCTCCGGCTCATGGGCGAATGAGGAGGAGAGCGCGATGAAGATGGAGCTGAAGGGCAGCGAGGAGATCGCCGCCTCGCGCGAGGCGCTGTGGGAGGGGCTGAACGATCCCGCGGTGCTGACGAAGTGCATCCCCGGCTGCAAGGAGATGGTCGAGACCGGACCCGACGCCTACGAGGTCAAGCTGCAACTCAAGGTCGCGGCTGTCGGCGGCAGCTTCGACGGCAAGGTCCGGCTCCACGACAAGGAGGAGCCGGTGCATTGCCGCATCACCATCTCGGGCGGGGGCAGTCTCGGCACCGGCAACGGGACGGCCGAGTTCCGGATCGAGGAGACGGGTCCGGGGACATCGCGGCTCGACTACGAGGGAACGGGCGAAATCGGCGGGCTGGTGGCCGGGGTCGGCCAGCGGGTGCTGGGATCGGTCGCGAAGCACCTGACGAAGCAGTTCTTCACTGCGCTCAGGAAGCACTTCGCCGAGAGCGGCGAGGCGGCGGCCTGATGGCCGAGGCAGGCATGAGCGAGCGGCGGATCCGGCTCGAGGACGGTCGGCGGATGTTCGTCTCGGAGAGCGCACGGAAGGAGGGGCTTCCGGTCCTGTTCCTTAACTCGCTCGCGGCGGACCACTCGATGTGGGAGGCGGTGCGGCATCGCCTCGAGCGGCGGACGGTGGCTTTCGATGCCCGCGGGCATGGGCAGTCGGACGTGGTGCCGGGGGACGGGACGCTTGCTGATTACGCGGCGGACGTGCTGCGGGTGATGGACGCGACGGGGCTGGAGCGGGCGGTGCTCTGCGGGCTGTCGCTCGGCGGGCTGACGGCGATGCAGGTGGCGGCGGACGCGCCGGAGCGCGTCGCGGGGCTGGTGCTGGCGAACACGGCGGTGAGCTTTCCGCCGGCGACGATGTGGCAGGAGCGCGCAGCGCAGGCGCGAGGCGGCCAGTGGGGCGAGCTTGTGGAGCCGACGCTGGAGCGGTGGCTGACGCAGGGGTACCGCTCCGCCGAGCCGCAGACGGCGACTGCGGTGCGGACGATGCTCGAGGGGATGCCCGCGGAAGGGTACGCCGCCGCCTGTTCGGTGCTGGCGATGGCGGACGCGACGCAAGCGCTGACATCCTGGGACGGCCCGGCGATGATCATCGCGGGCGCGCAGGACCAGTCGACGCCCGTGGCACGGGCGGAGGAGATGAGTGCGCTGGTGCCGCAGGCGGAGCTGGTGGTGCTCGATGCGGCGCATGTGTCGGCGATCGAGCGGGCGGAGGAGTTCGCGGCTGCGCTGGAACGGTTCGTGGCCAGGGTCGAGCGGGACTGATGGCGGACCGGCGGCGCGTCATTGTCGGGATCACGGGGGCCTCGGGGACGATTCTCGGCGTGCGGCTCCTCGAGATCCTGCGGGACGTGCCGGACGTCGAGACGCATCTGGTGATGTCGCCCGCCGCCGTGCGGACGCTGCTGATCGAGACCGATCACACCGCCGACGACGTGACGCGGCTTGCGGACGTGGTGCACAGCTTCAAGGACATCGGCGCGTCGATCGCCAGCGGCTCGTTCAAGGCCGAGGGCATGATCATCGCGCCATGCTCGGTGAAGACGCTGGGTGCGATTGCGCATTGCCTGAGCGACGACCTGATCGGGCGAGCCGCCGACGTGTGCCTCAAGGAGCGGCGTCGGGTGGTGCTTCTCTTTCGCGAGACGCCGCTTCATGCGGGCCACATCGCGGCAATGGAGCTCGTGACGCGGGCGGGCGCAATCGTGATGCCGGCGGTGGTCGGACTCTACTACCGGCCGCAGGACGTGATGGAGATGATTGACCACCTCGCGGGGCGGGCGCTCGACCTGATCGGGATCGAGAGCGGCGCGGTCGTGCGGTGGCAGGGACAGAAGGGGCGGCCGGACGACGTCGGCTAGCGGCGCGCGGGTCGGGGAGGAGACGACATGAAGGACCAGACGGCGAAGAGTTACCGCGATCTGCACGACCACATCGACGCGCTCGACGCGGCGGGTCTTCTCGTGCGCGTCGACCGGCCGATCGACAAGGACAGCGAAATGCACCCGCTGGTGCGCTGGCAGTACGTAGGTGGGATCAAGGAGGAAGAGCGCAAGGCTTTCCTCTTCACGAACATCCGCAACCGCCACGGGCGCACCTACGACATCCCGGTGATCGTGGGCGGCATGGCGGCCAACCGCGCCGTCTACGCGACAGGGATGGGCTGCGACCTCTCCGAGATCCAGGCGAAGTGGGACCGAGCGCTCGCGAACCCGATCCAGCCATGCGAGGTGGCGGATGCGCCCTGCCACGAAATCGTCGAGGAGGGGGACATTCTCAAGGAGGAGGGGCACGGGGTCGATCTGCTCCCGATCCCTGTCTCCACCCCCGGCTTCGATTCCGCCCCCACGCTTTCGGCGACGAACGTGATCACGGCGGACCCCGAGGATGGGGTGCAGAACATGGGCACCTATCGCTGCGCGTTGAAGGCGCCGGACCGGCTGGTGGTGCGCATGGCGACGCGGGTCGGCGGGGCAGGGGGCTACCAGCATTACCTCAAGCACCAGGAGGCGGGCGACAAGGAGATGCCGGTAGCGATCGTGCTGGGCTGCCCGCCTTACGTGGCGTTCATGGGGCCGCAAAAGCTGCCGATTGGCATGGACGAGTTCGTCGTGGCAGGCGGGCTCGCGGGGGCGCCGATCAACATCACCAAGGCGCGGACGGTGCCACTGATGGTGCCGGCCGAGGCCGAGGTGGTGATCGAGGGCTGGATCGACGTGACCAAGGTCGAACCCGAGGGACCGTTCGGTGAAAGCCACGGCCACGTCGCTCTCGAGGAATACAACATGCCGATGCGGGTGACGGCCGTCACCCGGCGCAAGGACGCGGTGATCCCGAGCTACATCAGCCAGGTGGCGCCGTCCGAAAGCTCGGTCATCAAGCGCGTTGCCTACGAGCCGCTGTTCCTTCACCACCTGAAGTCGACCATGTCGATCCGCGGCGTGAAAAAGGTGTCGCTCCACGAGCCGCTGACCGGGCTCCTGCGTGTGACGGTGGTGACGATGGAGGCGGGGACGCCGACCCCGGAGGTGTGGCGAGCGCTCTACGGCGCGGCGTTCTTCAAGGGCGATTGTGGCAAGATTTGCATCGCGGTGAACGAGGACATCGACGTCGACAGCCCCGATGCCATCCTCTGGGCGATGGCGTACCGGACCAATCCGGTGAAGGACATGCAGCTCCTGCCGCATCGGGGGCAGGGGCACGGACCGAAGCGCGAGCACGAGGGCGAGGAGGATTCGTCGCTCCTCGTCGATGCGACGATGAAGTCGCCGATGCCGCCGCTGGCGCTGCCGGGTCGCGAGTACATGGAGCGGGCCAAAGACATCTGGGACGAGATGGGGCTGCCGCGGCTGCTGCCGCAGTCGCCGTGGCACGGCTATTCGCTTGGCGCCTGGCACCACGTTTGGGACGAGGCGGCGAAGCGGGCGGCGGAGGGTGACTACCTTGAGAACGGGCGGATCAGCGTACGGCAGCAGGTTCCGGGGCTGAAGCCGGAGACGCGGGTCGACCCGGACCTCGCGACGGTCGATCGGGAGCTTGAACACGAAGAGTTTCGCTTGGACCCCACCGAGGGGTCAGATACCGTATGATGCCATACGATATGGTATCTGACGGAGGAGAAGAATGAGCGAGATACTTGTCGCAGCGCGTGACGACATTCCCGAGGGCGGGGCGCGGATCATTGAGATCGGCAACCTTGAGATCGGCGTGATCCGCCACGAAGACGCGTTCTACGCCTACCGCAACTTCTGCCCGCACCAGGGTGGGCCGGTCTGCGAAGGCATTCGGATGGCGGGCGTCTACGATGACGTCGACCCTGAGGGGCTGTTTCACGGACAGAAGTTCGACAAGGCGGACATGCACATCGTCTGCCCCTGGCACGGCTACGAGTACCGGCTGAAGGACGGGGTAAACGTCTGCGACGCAAGGCTGAAGCTGCGGAAGTACGAGGTCACGGAGAGGGATGGAAATGTCTACATCACCGTCTGATCGCTTCGCCGATGCGGCGAGTGAAATTGCGGCGCTGGTCGACGACGCCGTCGTCGGAAGCCGCATCGACGAGATCGGGGACGAGGCGCTCGGCCAGGTTCTGGCCGCTGCCGTGCGCCTCTACGTCGCCAAGGCAGAGACCGGCGCGCGGCTGATGCCGTTCGGCCGCAACAGCGCCGTCACTCCGACCGAGATCGCCATCGCCTCTCTCGCGATGCTCGATGCCGGCCGGATGGAAGTGTTCGAACTCGGCCTTTGGGAGCAGATGACCAACATCCGCCCCGCCCGGCAGACCAGCCTCGCCGATGTGCCGTCCAGCCACGGAGCCGCCGCATGAACGTCGCCGACCGCCAGGTGACGAAGGTCCGCGACCTCACCACCGAACCCTTCAACACCTCGACCCACCTCGCCCACGCGCAGCAGCAGGCAGACGCCCGCGGCTACGAGGACTTTCTGATCGTGGACGTGGACAGTCACCATTACGAGAACGAGGCCTCGACGGAGATCGCCGACTACGTCGAGAACGAGGTGATGCGGAACGAGATCCTGTACCAGGGCATCTCGCGCAAGGGAATCTCCACCGGATTCGGGCAGTACCAGGACCTCGGCGGCCGCCTCGTACGCTACCCGCGCCGCAAGTCGGAGGAGGTTCCAGAGACGCCGCACCGCGACATCACTCTGATGCGTCGTTGGATGGACGCGATGGGCGTCGACATCGCCTGCATGTTCCCGACGCCACTCCTCAACCTCGGGCTGAGCCCGCGGGTCGACCTCGAGGTGGAGCTGGCGATGGGCTACAACCGCTGGCTCTGCGAGCGGGTGCTGCAGGAAGACCATCGGCTGAAGTCGATGCTCTACCTTCCGTTCAACGACCCCGAGGCCTGTCTGAAGGTCATCGAGATGTTCGGCGACAAGCCCGGCGTGATTGGGTTCATGGTGACGTCGACCCGCTACCGTGGTGTCTACGACAACGCGTATGTGCGGACCTACCGGATGCTGGAGGAGCGGGGGCTGCCGCTCGGCTTCCACACCGGGCTCGGCGGGCAGGAGCCGGGGCTCTCGACCTGCAACCGGTTCCTGACGCTGCATGCGCTGGGCTTTGCCTGGCACAACATGCTGCACCTGTCGAACTGGGTCATCAACGGCCTGCCGGAGCGGTTCCCGAAGTTGAAGGTGATGTGGATCGAGGCGGGGCTGGCATGGCTCCCGTTCCTGATGCAGCGGCTCGACAACGAGTACATGATGCGCCACTCGGACGCGCCGCTGCTGAAGCGCAAGCCGTCGGAGTACATGCGGGAGATGTTCTACACCTCGCAGCCGATGGAGATGGTGGACAACGCGCGGGCACTCGAACTCACGTTCGAGATGATCGGCGCGGAGACGCAGCTTCTCTACTCGTCGGATTACCCACACTGGGACATGGACCTGCCGAGCGTCATCTACGACCTGCCGTTCCTCACCGAGGGCGCCAAGCGCAACATCCTCGGCGGCAATGCCCAGCGGGTCTTCAACCTCGATCCCGTGCTGAGCGAGCGCAAGCGCGCGCGGCAGGCGGAGAAGGCACGCGCCTCGGCCTGAGGAGCGCGAGCGACGGCCCGGACTCCGGGCCTTCGCAACGACCGGCCAGCAGACGCTGGCGAACGAAGAGGCACGGGACCAACCGTGGTCGAATGTCGAACAACAATGGTGGAGGATAGCCAATGAATCCCAAGTTCTTGCTGAAAGGTGCCGCAGCCGCGGTTACCGTGTTGCTTGCCGCCGGGGTGCCGGCGGCCGCCCAGGATTTCCCGACGAAGCCGATCCAGATGATCGTGCCGTTCGGGCAGGGCGGTGCGACCGACCAGCTCGCCCGCATGTTCGCTCCGGCGCTCGAGGAGCGGCTGGGCCAGCCTATCGTCATCATCAACCAGCCTGGCGCGGGAGGCGCTGTTGGCCTTGCCAACCTCGCGACAATGGCGGCGGACGGCTACACGGTCGGCGTCGGGTCGGACTCAACGCTGGCGGCGCGGCCGATCATGGACTCCTCGTCCTATACAGCCGACAGCTTCGACACGGTCGCGCGGATGGTGTCGATCCCGTCCGGCCTCGCCGTGCGCGCCGACAGCCCGTACCAGTCGCTGACGGACCTCGTCGAGGCAATGCGGAACGGCGAGGACCTCAATTGGTCCGGCTCGGGCATCGGCTCAGGGCCGCACCTCGCGATGGCAGTATTCCTGGCGCAGAACGACCTCGAGGCGACCTACATCAACTCGAACTCCGGCCAGGAGGCGATGGTCAAGCTCCTTTCGGGCGAGATCGACGTGTTCTCGGGCGGCGGCTCCAACTACCCGCCGATGCTCGACGACCAGGGTCAGGGCGACATCCGCGTGCTCGGCCTCGCCGCGGAGGAGCGCTGGAAGTACATGCCGGACGTGCCGACCTTTCAGGAGCAGGGGCTCGACTACCTCCGCTCGCAGTGGTTCGGCCTCGTTGCTCCCCAGGGCACGCCGCAGGAAGCGATCGACAAGATCTCCACGGCCGTCGAGGAGACGCTCGCCGATCCGGAGTTCGAGGCAAGGCTCGACCAGTTCTACTTCGACCCGGCCTATCTCGGGCCCGAGGAGATGCGCGCGGCCATCGACGCGGAGGCGGAGGCCTTCCGCCCCATCCTCGAGGAAGCCGGCCTAGCTGAGTAAATGACGGACCGGCCGGCTCTCCGGGGCCGGCCGCGCCCCCCGCGCGGGCGGGCGTCTCAGGGAGGGGTGAAAAATGGCTTTGAAGAACGAAGATACAGTCGCGGGCGGTTTCATAGCGGCCATAGGTACGCTGGTCGCGTACCTATCGCTCGACATCCGGGCGGGGGCGACTGCGAACACCCTGCCGCCGAACTTTTTTCCGCTGCTGTGCTCCCTCGGATTGGTCATCTGCGGACTGGTCATCATGTTACGCGGCCTCAGGGCGGAGGCGAGACCCTTGCCCGCGCTTGTTGACTGGCGCGTGGCCGTCGTCGGCGGCATGGCGTTCGTGTTCTACTGGTTCTTCGCCGACATCGACTTTCGTGTCGGCGCGGCGGCGCTGACGGTCGTCACCATGTGGGCATTCGGCATTCGTAGCGTGATGCAGCTGGTGCTGGTGCCTTCGATCCTCTCCATCGGGCTCTACTACGCATTCACTCGCGGCTTCCAACTGGTGCTTCCGATATGGACCTGATGGTAAACCTTTTGGGCGGCCTCCAAGCCGTCGCGGACCCGTGGGTCCTCCTTTTCGTGTTTCTCGGCGCGATTATCGGGTTGGTTTTCGGCGCCGCGCCGGGCCTTACGGCCACGTCGGCGATCGTGCTCTTTCTGCCGGTGACCTACGCAATGGGGCCCGTGACCTCGATGGCGCTGCTCCTCGGCATCTACTGCTCCGGATATTTCGCGGGCTCGATCCCGGCAATCCTGATCAACACGCCGGGGGCGCCGGGCTCGGCCGCGACGGCGCTCGACGGCTATGCGCTGGCGCAGGCTGGGCAGGGGGACCGGGCGATCGTGACGGCGATCTCCTCCTCGTTCGTCGGCGGGCTCTTTTCGCTGACGCTGCTGGCGCTGATCGCGCCGTCGCTCGCGAGGGTCGCCCTCAGCTTCACTTCCGTCGAATACTTTACCTTTGCCCTCGTCGGTATCGTCTGCGTCGCCGGCATCTCCAAGGGCTCCATGATGAAGGGGCTGACGGCTGCCTTCATCGGCATCCTCGCCTCCACGGTCGGCCTCGACCCTGTATCAGGCGTCAGCCGCTTCACCTTCGGCGAGCCGAACCTCCTCGGCGGCATTCCAACCACCGCGGCGCTGATCGGCCTCTTCGCTGTGGCGCAGATGATGCTCCTGACGCGCCTGCGCGACATGGATGCCGAGATCCTGCCGGTGCAGGAGCGCACCAGCGTCGCCAGTGTCTGGGGCGAGATGTTTCGCAACAAGTGGTTGATGTTCAAGTCGGCGACGATTGGCGCGCTGATCGGCATTCTGCCCGGCACCGGCCCCTCCATTGCGTCCTGGGTCAGCTATTCCGATGCGCTGCGCACCGCGGGTCCCAAGGACCGGTACGGCAAGGGCGATGTGAAGGGCGTGATTTCCTGCGAGGTCTCGAACAACGCCGTCACGGGTGGCGCGCTGGTCCCGCTCTTGACCCTCGGCATTCCCGGCGACCCGGTGACCGCAGTTCTAATCGGCGCGCTGCTGATCCAGGGCATCGAGGCCGGACCGTTCTTCATCCCGCAGAACACCGAGCTCTTCTATGCGATCCTTGTCCTGCTCCTCTGCTCGAACATCCTGATGCTGGTGCTCGGGCTGGCGGGACGGGGGCTCGCGGCGAAGGTGCTGACGATCCCGCACGGGATCATGGTGCCCGTGATCCTCGTGGTGGCGGCGGCGGGGACCTTCTCTCTAGCCTCGAACCCCTACTACCTGAAGCTCGTCATCATGTTCGGTGTGCTCGGCTACCTGATGGTCCGCTTCAAGATCCCGACGGCGCCGGCGGTGCTGGGCATCGTCCTCGGGCCGATCCTCGAGCAGAACCTCAGAAACGCGCTCACCGCGAGCCGCATGGATCCGACGGTTTTCATCACCCGGCCGATCAGCGCGGTGACGCTCGCCTTCATGTGCCTCCTGCTCTGGGTATGGCTGAAGCCCGCGAAGAAGTCCGGCGCCCACGAGGGCGGCGACGCCGAAACCAATATGTGAGGATGGCGCGATGGACGCAGCTGTGACCGAGACGCATACCGCCGCGCACTACTTGCTCGAGGCTCTCGTCGATGTCGGCATCGAGTACGTCTTCTCGAACCTCGGCACCGACCATGCCCCGCTGATCGAGGAAATGGCCCGCTGGCGCGCGGAAGGCCGCGAGCCGCCGAAGATGGTCCTCTGCCCGCACGAGAACACCGCCATTCACATGGCGCTCGGCTATGCGATGGCGACGGGGCGCGGGCAGGGGGTGCTGGTGCATGTCGACGTCGGCACCGCCAATGCCGCAAACGGAATGCACAACGCCTGCCGATCTCGCTTGCCCGTGCTGCTGATGGCGGGCAAGGCGCCCTATACCAGCCACGGGGAGCTGCCGGGGACGCGGGACAACTACGTCCACTTCATCCAGGAGCCCTATGATCAGGGTGCGGTGGTCCGGCCTTACGTGAAGTGGGAGTATACGCTGCAGTCGGCCGCGCATGCGGGCGAGGTGGTCCGTCGGGCGCACACGGTTATGCAGTCGGGAGCTCAGGGGCCTGTCTACCTGATGCTCCCGCGGGAGGCGCTGACCGGAACGGCCAGTCCGTCGCGGCTGCGTCCATTTCCGGCAGACAAGCACGGCCCGCTCGCGCCGGGCGGCGCGCCGGAGGGGGCGCTGGGGGACCTGGCGCTACGGCTGCTCGCGGCGGAGCGGCCGCTGATCGTGACCTCCTACGGCGGCAGAACGCCCGGCACGTCGGAAGCGATCGAGCGGCTGGCGGTGCTGCTCGGCGCGGCGGTGGTCGAGAACGCCATGGTCACGAACGTGAACCACGAGATGGACTGCTTTGCCGGCGGCATTCCGGGGCAGCGGCTGTCCGAGGCCGATGTTGGTCTGATCGTGGACAGCGACGTGCCGTGGATCCCGTCTCAGTCCGAGCCGTCGCCGGATGCCTTCTGGGCGCACATCGACATCGACGCGCTCAAGACTGGCTCGCCGATCTGGAGCTTCCCGGCTGATCTGCGGATCGAGGGGAAAAGTGCCACCATCCTCCGCCAGCTCATCGCGGAGGTGGAGGCGCGGCGAAGCGAGGCGCAGGCCGCGGCCGCGGCGCGGCGGGTGTCGGCGCTGAAGCAGAACGGCGCGAAACGGCGCCGGGTTGCGGAAGAGGCGGCGGCCGATCCCGGAGGCTCGGGTGCGCTGAACCCGCGGCACGTGCTGCGGGCGCTGGGGCAGGCGCTGCGGCCGGAGGACATGATCATCCACGAGGCGGTGCGGAACCAGCCGGCGATGGTGCAGCAGATCCCGCGTCCGCTTCCCGGCACGATGACGCGGACGGCGGGCGGCGGGCTCGGAGCCTCCGGCGGCATGGCGCTTGGCTACAAACTGGCGCGGCCGGAGACGCTGCTCGTCCAGATCGTGGGGGATGGGGCGTTCTACTACAACTGCCCCGCGTCGATGCTGGCGGTCTCGCGGCAATACGGGCTGCCGATGCTGACGGTGATCCTCGACAACGCGGGCTGGTCGGCGGTGAAGGAATCGACTCTCCGGGTCTACCCGGACGGCGCGGCGAAGGGCGGAGGCGACTACGCCTCCGACTTCCGTTCGGACACCGACTTCGCGGCGATGGCAGCCATGTTCGGCTTCACGGGCCTCACGCTCACGGAGCCGGAAGACGTGGCGCCGATGGTGGCGGAGGCGGTCGAGACGGCGCGGTCGGGCACCTCCGTGATCCTGCACGTGCGGCTGCCGCGCCACTGAAGGAGCCCGCCGAGGGTCAGGCGATGGCGAGAAGCCGGGCGGCTAGCGTATCGACGATGCCGGGCGTGAAGTCCGAGCGAAGGAAGCGCGCATAGGCGGCAAGGTTGGCGCGGCCGGCCGTCTCCGGCCCGGCCCGGGCGGAGGCCGCAACCGTCGCTGCGGAGAGGATGTGCTGCTCGAGCCGCTCCGCCTCGAGCTCGACCTTCTTGAGACGGGTGCGGAACGCCTCCTGCGCCTCCCCATCGGGGAAGAGCACCGTCTCCTTCAGCGCGCGCCGCCGTGCCCGCAGCGGCACCACCGTCGCCTCGCGCCATGGCCGGACCGCGGCGTCGAGGGCAGCGACGTCGTCGTCGCCGATGATTGCGCCGCGGGTAGCGTGCCAGAGGAGGCAGAGCGCGATGTTGACGTCGGCGCCGTGCGCGTCCTGGAGGGCGAGGCAGGCACGCTGAACGTCGGCGTCCGCATAGAAGCGCAGGGAGAAGTTCCAAAGGTCGTCAGCCACGCGTCGTCTCCAATTCCTCGAGGTGGCGAACGGCGAGCTCGCCCACCGAGCGGACGTGCCGGACGATGGCGGCCTGCGCGCCGGAAACATCCCGCACGACGAGCCGGGCGACGATCTCGCGCATCTCGTCCGACCGCATCTGGGCCCGGTCCTGCTGGCGCAGCGAGCGGGAGCGGAGGAAGCCGATCCGGTTGAAAAGCTGGATGAAGACCGTCTGCATCGAGGGGTTGCAGGCGGCGCCGAAGAGCACCTCGTAGAATTCTACCTTGACCTGCAGTCGCTCATCGACATCGCCGCTTTCGACCGCCTTGGCAAAACGGTCCGTCAGGGCCTCCAGTTGTCGAAACGCGGCCTCCGGCGCCCGAGCCACGAAGAGCGGGATGGCGGCGGCTTCAAGCACCTCGCGGAACTCGTAGATCTCGCGCGCCTGGGCGCTGGTGATGAGGGCGACGGAGGGGCGGCCGCGGGGGCCGACCGCGACGAGCTTCTCGATTTCAAGCTGGCGCAACGCCTCGCGCACGGAGGTGCGGCTGACGCCTACGGCATCGCAGAGCTCGCGCTCGAGGAGGCGCTGGCCGGGTCGATAGCGGCCGGTGACGATCGCCCGCCGCAAGCGCGCCACGACCTGGTCACGGAGGAGGAGCGACGGCCGCTCGATCGCGAGATCGAAGTTGGAATCCTGCTCCATGCTCACTCCAGCTGGGCGACGACTTCGACGACCGCAACCTCGCCCTCTTTCACTCGCTCCACCGCCTCGCGCAAGACGGGCGCCAGAGCCTCGGGGTCAGCGACCGGCCCGGCCGCCCAGGCGCCGAAGCCGCGGGCGACGGTGGCGAGGTCCGCATCCGGCTCGTGCGTTCGCTGGCCGATATGCGCGCGGCTGGCATCGCGGCCGCGCTGATGCGCAATCTCGCGCTGGTGCAGCTCGTCGTTGCCCCAGGAGCGGTTGTTCATCAGCACCATCAGGAGCGGCACCCCGAGATGCGCCGCCGTCCAGATCGCACCCGGCGCCATCATGAAGTCGCCGTCGCCGAGGATGGCGACCGGCAGGACGCCGGTTCCCTTGAGGCCGAGGGCGGCGCCCACCGCAGCGCCCGGGCCATACCCCACGCCGCCGCCGCCGTCGCCGCCGAGGTAGTGACCACAACCGGGAATGGCCCAGTAGCCATCCTTCCAGCTGCGATGGTTGCGCACGACGAGGCGCCAGTCTTCGGCGCGGACGGCCTGGAACACCTCGTGGGTCAGGCGTTCCACCGAGATCGGGCTATCGCTCCACCGCTTCTCCAGCGTTTCGGCCGCGCGCTTGCGCACCGCCTCGTGCCGCTCTGCGAGCCGGTCCCTGCGGGTCGCAATGCGGGCCGTGTCGCCGCCGAGCCGCTCCGCCGCGTCCGCCAGCGCTTCCAGCGTCACCAGCGGGTCAGCCGGGATCTGGTCGTCCCGCGGCGGGGTCGGGCCGCCGAAGCGCGACCACGAGTTTCCGAACCAGTCGCTGAGCGAGACGTCGATGACGTGGGCACCCGCGCTGCCGGGGCCCGCGCCCATGATGTGACTGCGCCCCACGCCATACCCCGTGGTCGCGAGCGTGAGGTCGTGCACGTCGAGGGCGAGGATGACGTCGGCTTCGGACCGGGCCTTGCGGTCGCCGTTCAGGTTTTGCGGGTGGCGCGTCGGCAGGCAGGCGATGCAGCGGTCGTCTAGGTAGGCGGCGCCGGTCGCCTCGACGAGGCGGACGAGCGGAAGGGTGGCGCGGCGGTCGATGCCGAGCCGGCCGCAGACGATCAGCGGCGCCTCCGCAGCGAGGAGTCGGGCAGCGACCCGCTCGACCGCCGCCGGATCGGGATGGACCGGCGGCGGCGGCGCATAGCGGGTGAGGTTGGCGTCTGTGGTGCGCGATGTCTCCAGCGGCTGCTCCTGCAGGCCCGCGTCAAGCGAGACGTAGACCGGACCCTTCGGTGCCGTCTGGGCGATCCGCGCGGCGCGCAGGAGCGAGTCCATTGCGCCGTCAAGCGTCGCCGGCTCGTCCGTCCATTTCACGTACGGCCGCACCAGATCCCCCTGCGCGTTCGCCGAATGCGCCCAGTCGATGAAGCGGCGCTGCCCCGGATCGGCCGGCCCGGAGCCGCCAATGATCAGCACCGGCGTCTGGTCGCAGAAGGCGTTGAAGATGCTCATCGACCCGTTCATCAGGCCGACGAGGTTGTGGAGGATCGCGACGCCGGTGTTGCCGGTGGCCTTGGCGTAACCATGCGCCATCGCCACCGCGATCATCTCGTGGGTGCAGAGCGCCATCTTCGGCTTTTCGTCGCCGAGGAAATTCGCAAGCGAGTCGTGAAGGCCCCGGAAGCTGGAGCCCGGGTTCAGGAAAACGTAGTCGGTGCCAAGGTCGCGAAGCGCCTGCGCCATCAGGTCAGAGCCCCACGCCATCTCGTCGCTCGCCACCATGAAATCCCTCTCCCACTTTCGCGGTTGCCGCGTTTCGTATTACGTAATACGTAATATGCCAACTGCGCAAGCCGAGGAGGGAAACCCGATGGATCATGCGAGCTGCATCTACGTCGCTGGCGAATGGCGCGAGGCGAGCGGAGCGCCCCTCGACGTCGTCGACCCGGCGACGGAGGCGGTGACTGCCAGGATCGGCACCGCGTCGGAAAACGACGTGGATGCCGCCGTGGCCGCGGCCCGCGCCGCATTCGACGCCTGGGCAGAGACCACGCCGGCGGACCGGGCGGACTTCATCGAGCAGATCGTGGTCGAGTACGACGCGCGCGTCGAGGAGATGATCGATGCGATCACCCGCGAGATGGGTGCTCCACTCTCGTTCGCGCGCAACGTTCAGACCAAGATGGCGCGGGAGCGTTTCGTGATGGCGGCCAAGCTGGTGCGCGACTACGCGTTCGAGGAGGCGGTGGGCACCTCGCTCGTCGTGCGCGAGCCGATCGGGGTCTGTGCCTTCATCACGCCGTGGAACTGGCCACTGAACCAGGCCGCCTCCAAGATAGCCTACGGGCTCGCCGCCGGCTGCACGGTGGTATGGAAGCCCTCGGAGATCTCGCCGCTCTCGGCCGTCATCCTTTCCGAGGCGGTCGACGCGGCAGGACTGCCGAGGGGCGTCTTCAACCTCGTTCAAGGCGACGGGCCGGGCGTCGGCGCCCACCTCGCCTCGCACCCGGACGTCGACATGGTCAGCTTCACCGGCTCGACCCGCGGCGGCATCGCGGTCGCCAAGGCTGCGGCCGACACGGTCAAGCGCGTCCACCAGGAGCTCGGCGGCAAGTCGGCCAACCTGATCCTGCCTTCGGCCGAGTTCGAGGCCGCGGTCGCCGCGGGAACTAAGCTCTGCTACCGCAACACCGGCCAGTCTTGCCAGGCGCCGACGCGGATGCTCGTCGAACGCCATCGGATGGGAGAGGCCGCTGCCATCGCCAAGGCTGCGGCGGAAGAAATGAAGACGGGCGATCCGCGCCAGCAGGGCACCGACCTCGGTCCGCTCGTCAGCAAAGCGCAGTGGGAAAAGGTTCAGGCCCTGATTGCGAGCGGGATCGAAGAAGGCGCGACCCTGGTTACCGGCGGCACCGGCAAGCCGGAAGGGCTCGAGAACGGCTACTACGTGAAGCCCACCGTCTTCAGCAACGTCACGAACGACATGACGATCGCGCGCGAGGAGATCTTCGGACCGGTCATCTGCCTAATGGGCTATGACGACGAGGATGACGCGGTGCGGATTGCCAACGACTCCGTCTACGGACTGGCGACCTACGTCTCCGGCACCGATCCCGAGGCGCTGCGACGGGTGTCCCGCAAGATCCGCGTCGGCCGCGTCTATCTCAATTACGCGCCGGCGCAGGGTGACGTCCCCTTCGGCGGCTACAAGCAATCGGGCAACGGCCGCGAGCAGGGTGTGCACGGACTCGAAGACTTCACCGAGCTGAAAGCGATCCTCGGTCACCAGGCCGCATGACGGCCGCGTTCACCCCGCTCCGGGGTGCATCCCCGATCGCGTCTGCTACCGTTGACGCGGGTTTCGCGGCAGGAGGAGCGGGGATGTCGGGCCGGGAGAGCGTCGAGCGGGAGCCCGGGAGGATCGGCCTCGGCCTCCTCCTGCGGCGGGCACACAAGAGCTTCTCCGGCGCACTCGCGGCGCGGCTTGAACGCGTCGGGATCACACACGCGCAGTTTCACCACCTGAGACGGCTCAACGAGCAGGACGGCGTCAGCTCGTCCGAGCTCTCGGCGCTGGTCGAGGTGAAGAAGGCCACATCGACCTCCATTCTCGACGCGCTGGAAACGAAGGGCCTGATCCGCCGCGACCGCGACGCCACCGACCGCCGCCGGGTCAACGTCTTCCTGACGGCCAAGGGCCGCGAGCTGCAGGGCGAGCTCGCCGCCTGCGCCGTCGAGGTGAACGACGCCGCCGCGCGCGACCTTTCGCCTGAGGAGCGGGCGCAGCTCTTCGATCTGCTCGAACGGATGATAGCCAGTCTCTCGGCGGAGTGGCGTCCCGGGCGCGAGGACTGAGGGGCAGGCCGCCGGATGCAGCTCCTCGCCGCCGCGCCGTTCGAGGCGCTTTCGTCCACCGGGATCGTCGCGCTCGTTCTGGTCTACAGCGCATCGTTCTTCGTAAAGGGCATCTTCGGCTACGGCGCAGTGCCGATCCTGATCGTCGCCGGGTCGTTCGTGATCACGCCGCACCAGGCGGTGGTGCTCGCCGCCGTTACCAACCTCATGACGCACGTGCAGTACATGCCTGACGGCCTGCGCCATGGTCAGCGCGGGCTCGTCGTTCGCCTCGCGATCTTCCTGCTTCCGGCCATTGCGGTCGGCGTCTGGATCTTCTCGCGCATCGACGGCGCGTCGCTCAGCGTCGTCACCGGGCTGATCATCCTCCTCTCGATCCTTGCCGACGCGTTCGGCCTCTTCGATCCGCTCGCGCCCTTCGTGCGGCGCAACGTGAGGACCATCGGTCCCGCCTTCGGGACCGTTGCCGGCCTCATCTCCGGAATAGTCGGCGCCGGCGCGATCTCGTTCATCTCGCTCTACGTCCGCGTCTTCGCGCCCGACCGGCAGGGGTTCCGCGCGACCATCATACTCGTGACCGCCGTGATCCTCGTCTGGCGCACGGCGATGCTGGCCCTCAGCGGCCACTTGACGCACACGCTCTTCGCGGAGGCGCTGCTGCTGCTGCCACCGGGCCTCCTTGCCGGCTGGATCGGCGCCCGCGTCTCGCGACGGATCTCGGACCGCGGCTTCTTCGCCGCCTATCGCGCCGTGATCGCTCTCGGCGCCGGCCTCCTGATCCTGCGGGGCCTCACGACGGCCTAGACCAGGCCCGCCTCGGTCACAGCGCGCCAGATCAGCGTCGCCGCCGTCCAGGCCAGGACGATGAGGACCAGCCGGTCGAAGAGCCGAGTGTCCACCTTCCGCGCCGCGATGTTGCCGAGCATGAGGCCCGCGGCGACAGCCGGCAGCCCCAGGAGGCCCACGACGACTGCCTGCGAGCCGAGGATCCCGGCTGCGGCAAGGGCCGGTAGCTGCACCACTGTGAAGCCGAGGAACATCGTCCCGGTGGCAAGGATGAAGTCCTCCCGCGGCAGCCGCAGCGCGTGGAAGAAGGTGACGGCGATTGGACCCGAGATACCCGTTGCGCCGTGGAGAAGCCCGGAGGCCAGTCCGACCCCGGGCGCAAGGCGTCGCGCGACAAGATGGCCAAGCCGAAGCCCCGGATTGGCCAGACGGAGCACCAGGTAGACCACGAGCATGACCGCGAGCGCCACCTCGAGCAGCGCGGACGGCACGGAGGCGAGCATCCAGGTTCCGACTGCCGTGCCAATCCCGCCTGCAACTACGAAGCGCGGCAGAAGGCCGCGCGCGCTGCGGGCACCCCTGAACTGCCAGATCTGCCACGCGTTCGCGACCGCGACCGGGATGGCGCACATGGCGAGCGCCTGCGGCAGCCCGACGAGAAGCGTAAGTCCCGGGATCGCGACCATCGGAAGGCCAAGCCCGAGAATGCCTTTCACGAAGGCGCCGACGAGGAGCAGCCCTACCGCCGCCAGGATGGTCATGTCGCCTCCCATAGCCGGATGTAGGACAATGTTCGAGAGCTCGTCCGTATGACACCGCCTGCGTCACCGCAAGCCCTTGTCAGACCTGCGCTTCGCCCCGCCAAGAGCCTGCCGCCCTGGCGATTGTCTCATCGTCCGCACCTTAGCTCCAGCCCCATTGCCTCACTGTTGCATTGACATTCAGCCGCCCGCGTCCTAACGGGTTGTAACAATAAGCGGGCAGAGATCCCGCGGGAAAAGGGAGGAAAAACACGTTGTCACGCACCATTTCCGTCTCGGCGCTCGCTCTGGTCGCCGCGTTCGCGGGCCACGCAGCCCCGGCGCAGGACCTGACCGAGGTCTCGATCGTTGTCTTCGGGCCGCCGTCGCTCGGCGCGTTCCTGCCGCCCGTCATCAAGGACCAGGGCCTGGACGAGGTGCACGGCCTCGATATCACCTTCGCCGAGCGCACGCCCGACGCATACGCGGCGCAGTTCAACTCCGGCGAGTTCGAGGTCGGCGGCAGCGCCGCGCTGCTGACCGTCGGCCTCGCGGAGGCGCGGGGCGTCGAGGCGACCTACCTCTTCAACCTCTTCGACTTCTGGGGCGCCGTCGTGACCACGCGCGATGACGTGCAGACGCTGGCCGACCTCGCAGGCAAGGACCTCGCCGCGGCGACCGGCACGACCAACTACCAGATGTTCCGCTGGCTCGCGGGTCGGCAGGGCCTCGACCTGTCGCAGGTGACCGCCGTCAACACGGCGACGCCCGGTCTTGTCGGCTACGCCATGGCCGATCGCGCCGCGGCGGTGCAGCTCTGGGAGCCGGCCTTCACCTCGCTCACGTCGCAGAATGCAGAGGTGCGCTCGCTCGACCTCAACATCGGCGGCGCCTGGGAAGAGTTCGCGGGCTCCGCAAGCATCCCCTACCTCGGCGTCGCGGCGCATCGCGACTGGGTGGAGGCGAACCCGGACACGGTGGGTGCCCTCTACGCCGCCTACTCGGATGCCGCCGAGTGGGTCAAAGCAAATCCGGACGAGGCCGCCGCGGTCATCGCCGGCGGCGACGCGACGACAGACGTAGTGCAGAACTACGCGGACCTCATCCGCAACAACGATCGCCTTGGGCTGAATGTGGCCTGGGCCGGCGATCTCGAGACCGAGATTCGCAAGGTCTACGAGGTCGGATTGGAGATCGAGTATCTGCCGCAGATGCCCTCTGACGCGACGATCCACGCGGGCGGCAGTGCTGAATGACTGACGTCACGCCGAGTGCGCATCCTTATGCGAACCCGGTCTTCGGTGCGGCGCGGGGCTTCTTCTGGATCGCCGCGCCGTTCGTACTGATTGCGCTCGCGTGGCAGATCGCGTCGCTGTTCTTTCCGCCGTTCCTGTTCCCGTCGCTCATCGATGTGTTCGCGCGGGTCTTCCAGATCCTGACGACCTGGTCGCAGTTCTCGAGCGTCCTCGCGACTGCGCTCAGGATCCTCGCTGGCCTCGCCGGCGCGTTCTCGATCGGCGTGATCCTCGGCCTCCTGATCGCGAACTTTCGCGTCGCGGACCGGCTGCTGACCCCGACGCTCACCTTCTTCCAGGGCATCCCGGCGCTTTCCTGGGTCGTGTTCGCGATCATCTGGTTTCATGGCGTCGAGTTTCGAATTCTCTTCATCATGATCATGACCACGCTGCCAGCCTTCACCTTCCAGGTCGTCGGCGCGCTCAGGGGAATGAACAAGGACCTCCTCGAGATGGTGATGAGCTTCCGCCCGACGCGGCCGAAGTATTTCACCGCCATGGTCCTGCCGGCAGTGCTGCCTGAGATCCTCACCGCCTGGAAGGTGAACCTCGGCAATGCCAGCCGCGTTGTGGTCGTGGCGGAGCTCGTCGGCTCCTCGGGCGGCGTCGGCTACGAGCTCCTCCAGCAGCAGCAGCTCTTTGACATGGCAGGGGCGCTCGCTTGGACGTTGCAGCTTGTCTTCTTCGTGCTCCTCTTCCAGTGGATCCTCAGCTTGGTCGAGCGCGTAGCATTTCGCTACCGCGCCATTTCGGAGCGGTCGTGACGGAGCGCCACTCGCAGCCGGCCGCAACCGCAAGGGACGAAGCCGCGCCGGAGATCCAGTTTCGGAACGTCAGCAAGCGCTTCGGCACCCTGACGGCCGTCGACCACCTGAACCTCGAGATCGGCAAGGGCGAGCTTGTCGCGCTTCTCGGCAAGACCGGCTGCGGCAAGTCGACCATGTTCAACATGATCGCGGGCCTGATGGAGCCGACAGAGGGTGCGGTCACCGTGATGGGGCGCGTCCCCTTCCGCGAGTTCGACTGGTTCCGCGGCAAGATGGCAATCGTGTTCCAGAACGACCGCCTGCTGCCCTGGCGCACTGCGGTCCGCAATGTCGAGCTCGGCCTCGAGATGCTGGGCATCTCGGCCGGCGAGCGGCGGGCGCGGGCGCTGCGCTGGCTTGAGACACTCGGGCTCAAGGGGCACGAGAACGACTACCCCTACGCGCTCTCGGGCGGCATGCGCCAGCGCGTCTCCATCGCGCGCGCCTTCGCGACCGATGCCGAGCTTCTGCTTTGCGACGAGCCTTTCTCTGCGCTCGACGAGATGACCTCAGCAAGGCTCCGCACGGAGTTCGCGCGGCTCGTCCGCGACACGGGCAAGACGGCCGTCTTCATCACCCACTCGATCAACGAGGCGTTCGACATCGGCGACCGGATCGTGGTGCTCAAGCGCCCCGCCGAAATTGCCCACGACATCCAGATCACCCCCGATACGCCCGATCACGAGCGGGAGCGCATCCGCGCCGTCATCCACCACTCCCTCTCCGCCTGAGCGGGAACGGTCGGTCGCGGGTCGAGCGGCATGCGGATCTGGAGACGATCCGCCGGCTGAAGCGGCTGGGCGAGGAGATCGACGGTGGCGGCGGGAAGAAGCCCCCGCTCAGGGCCGACTTTGGTTGGCCGATCGCCGGCACGTGTCCGAGTCGATGCGCGTCGAGGCAAGGAGCAGCATCTCGGCTCGGTTCAGACGGTCGAGCACGAAACGACGAGCGTCTTCTATCCGGCGGGACTGCATGAGCTCGACGAATTTTACGTGGTCCTCGCCCATGGCCACAAGATCGTAGGACTCCGACACTGAGACGTCGGCCATCGCCAGCCGGAGCTTTGCCAGGAGGCCAGCATAAAACTCGGTAAGATCGGTCGACCCCACCAGCGCTACAAGCTCGACGTGGCACCTGATGTCTTGCCGAGTTATCGTCCGGACGTCGCCGGAGGCGATGGCGGACACGAGCTTCTCCGTTTCGGCGGCGAGCGCACCCAGGGCCCCGTCCTCACGACCTGCGAAGGCCGTCACGCCCCCCGCCTCAAGCAGGCGGCGAGCCCGATAGATCTCGCGGATGGTATCAGCTCCGAGGCGGGTCACGTGCAGCGCGCGGGTGGTACGGTTGCGAGTTAACAAGCCCTCGACCGTCAAGGTGTTGAGCACCTCGCGCACCGTGGGCCGGGAAACGCCGAGCTCCTGCGCCATCGCCTCTTCGGTAACGACCGTGCCAGGCGGCCGACGCCGTTCAAGAATGTCGTCCCGCAGAAGCTGAACGCATTGCTCGGAGACTGTCTCCCGCCTGAGCTTCATCGTACCTCCGTCCTTCGGTGGCCCCGTACGGCTGGCTCTGAGCTACTGCTGCCCCGGCTTTCGCGGAGCATATGGCTGACCGAAGGTGCTGTCCTGCATGAAGCGCTCCAAGCGGAACTCGTCGAAGAGCTCTTGCCGTTCGCCCATGATCTCGGCGGCCACTGCGTCACCGAGATAGGGTGCTAGGGTAACGCCGGAGTGGGTGGCGACGACATAGAGCCAGGGCAGGTTCGGCGCCGGACCGACGATCGTCCGCCCGTCATCGGGCATCACGCGCTGGCCGACGACGATCTGCTCGATCTGAACCGCTTCCGTGTTGGCGATGAGAGCCTTCAGCCGCTCCTCGAAAGTCCTTGCGAGCTCGGAGTCCGGGCCCGGCACGTTGCCGGGGTCGGCCGTGGCGTCGAGGTCGAGCGCCTGGAGCATGAGGCGACCGCCCCCGGCGGGCCGCACGTTGAGCCAGGGGCTCGTCACCAGTCGGCTCAGCCGCACGGGCAGGGGGTTGGTCACCGCAAGGTACCCCACGACAATGTCGCCCGGCTCGGTGAACTCGCGTACCGGCACGACGACCGAGGCGAGCGCAGCAAGCCTTGCCGTCCAGCGCCCGGCGGCCGAGACGATTCGATCCGCCCTCAGGGTCGTGCCGTCAGCCAGGTCCACCGCGGCGCCACCGTCGGCGGCTCTCAGGCCGACGACTGCGGAGCCTTCGCCCGTCCGCACGGTCGCTCCGGCCTTGCGCGCCTCACCGAGCATATGGGCGAGGTACTTCAGCGGATAGGCATAGCCCTCACGCGTGTAATGGACGATCATCTTCGCGTCCTCGGGGATCCGCACGTCCGGCAGGAGTTCGCGCGCACGATCAACGTCGATGATCTCGACGCCGTAGTCGCGCTTGGAGTGCCGCTCGATCCTAGCGGCGAGATCGGCGCGGTGGTGCTCGTCAATGGCGATCTCGACATGGCCGCCGGTGCAAAGCCACCCGTCCTCCCCCTGCGGCGACAATCTCTCGTGCGCTTCCAGTCCCGCCAGGTTGAGTTCGTAGTACGCGACGGGTTCCTTCCCGTTGGAGTTCACCCAAGCGTAGGAGGTGCTCGACGTGCCGCTGCCAGGTGCGGCCTGGTCCACAAGCGTCACCTCGGCGCCGCTCTGTGCGAGGCGGGCGGCGATCGACACGCCAACCACTCCGGCCCCGATGACGATCACCTTCATGTCTGTCTTCCTTTCCCTCGAGCAGTTCTTGATGCACGCACCCGATGCTCGGGCAGGGGCATTTACTGTCTGTCTGCCTTACAGCATAACACAACGCAACAAGACTCTCATCGCCGGAAAAGTAGGCGAGTAAGGCCGAAACAAAGGGGCATCAACGTTTTCGTTATCAAACTCGTTGACGTGAGTGGCGCACGTATCGCAGGCTGATCCTGTCTGACAGATAGACTGCTCGTTGCTCTGCGCGGCATCGGAAAGAGGAGGAGCCGCCCACGTTGCGAGGCAGCAGAGACGACCGCCAAGGCAAAGCGCGAATGTTCGGTTCCGTCCGAGCACGATGCCCACCCAAGTCCACGAAAGGAAGAACGATGAACATGATCCTCTCCTTCGGCCCCAAGACCATCAGAACAAGCACATGCGCGGCCGCCGCATTGATCGCATGCTCGCTGCCCCAAGACGCCGTAGCGCAAGACTATCCAGAGGACGACATCATCTTCATCGTCCCCTACAACCCGGGTGGTTCATCCGACATCCTGGCTCGCGAATACACGCAGCTTCTGAGCGAGAAGCTTGGGGTGAACGTCGTCGTTCAGAACGTGTCCGGCGGATCCGGCACCATCGGGACCGTCGAACTCTTCGGGGCCGAGCCGGACGGCTACACGATTGGCTATGGCCATAATTCGCCTCTCGCGATCCAGCCGCACCGCAACGCGGACCTTCCCTATTCCGGCATCGACGACTTCACGCCCATCGGCGGAATAGGCGCTCAGGCGGGAACGGTGTCGGTGAACTCGGCATCGGACTATCAGACCTTCGCCGATCTGGTGGCGGCCGCCGAAGCCGCGCCCGAGACGATCTCCATCGCCGTCGGCTCCGCCGGCAACGTCAAGGACATGCAGCTCCAGCAGGTCGAGAAGGCCGCGGGCGTGGAGTTCAACATCGTCCCGTCTTCCGGCGGTGGATCCGAGGCCGTCGCCAGCGTGCTCGGACGAATCGTGGATGCCGTTTCCGTGAACGCCTCCAGCGTCGCGGGCCAGATAGCTTCGGGCGACCTGCGGCCCATCGCGATCTTTGCGAAATCCCCGCGGGACGAGGTTGCCGGATTCGAGGTGATCAACTCCGACGACTACCCGGGCCTCGTCATTCTTCAGGACACATCGGGAATAATTGCGCCCGCTGGTCTGCCGGATGAGGTGTTGACCGTTCTTTCGGACGCGCACCAGGAGATCATGCAGGACGAGGGCTTCCTCGAGTCGCTCGAGGAGAGCGTCTACATCATCGATCCGGCCGATCCCGAGACCTACAAGGCTCAGCTGATGGAAGACTACGAGAACTTCGGCGCGATCCTGGGGCAATAAGAGTGGCGGCAGACGGCACCACCGAATGGCGCACCGGCCGCACAGTGGCCGGTGTGCTCGGGCTCGCGTTCTCCGGCGTCTATCTGCTCGAGGGCCGCACACTGGACTTCGGCACGATGGACGCTCCGGGGCCGGGCATCTTTCCGCTCGCGGTCGGCATCCTAATGGCGGTCGTCAGCCTGGGTGTGATCGCCGAGGCGAGGACAACGCGCGAGCCCGGCAAGCTGCATCTTCCCGCAGGCTACGACGCGACGCGCCTCTTGAGCGTCTTTACGGCGCTCGTGGTGTTTGTGCTTGCGCTTTCGGTGCTTGGTCTGCCGATCGCCGCGTTCCTGTTTGTGGCCTTCTACGTCCGCCTTGTCGGGCGGGTTACCTGGGCTGCATCCGTCCTGAGCGGCGCCGGAGTAGCCATCGGCGTCTACGTCGTCTTCGAAGTTCTGCTCGGGGTGCGCCTGCCGGATCCGGTCTGGGCCTGACATGGAAGCAATCGAAGGACTGATCCAGGGCTTTCAGGTCGCGATGCTGGCCGAGAACCTGCTGGCCGCTCTGATCGGAGCGGCATTGGGAACGGCCGTGGGCGTGTTGCCCGGGCTCGGCCCGCTCGGCGGCGCCGCGCTTGTGTTGCCCTTTACCTATTCAATGGAACCCACCGCGGCGATCATCATGATCGCCGGCATCTACTACGGTGGCATGTACGGCGGATCGACCACTTCGGTCTTGCTGAACGTGCCGGGCGAGACCGCCTCTGTCGTCACGACCCTCGATGGCTATCCGCTGACGCAGAAGGGCCGCGCCGGCCCTACACTTTTTATCATGGCCATCGGGTCAGCCGTCGCTGCATTCATCTCGCTGGTCCTGCTCACCTTCTTCTCGCCCTGGCTCGCGCGGTTCGGACTGCGCTTCGGCCCGGCGGAGTTCTTCGCTGTCATGACATGCGGTCTGATCGTCCTGTCGCGCGTCTCGGGCGGGAGCCTGATGAGCAATCTCTTTCCGCTCATGATCGGGATCGTGGCGGGAACCGTGGGACAGGAAGCCGTCAGTTCCGCCGTGCGCTTCACGTTCGGCTACTTTCCCCTGATTGCGGGGCTGGAACTCGTGGCGCTCGCCATCGGTCTTTTCGGCCTCGCCGAAGTGTTGCGCCTCGTCGAGAACCCGGCGGGGACGCCGCGGGTCAAGACGGTGCGCGTGCGAGACATGGTGCCGAGCCGCGAGGAATTCAGCCGCTCAGTCGGCCCATGGGGCCGAGGCTCCCTCGTCGGCTTCGTGTTCGGACTCCTGCCGGGTCCGTCGGCAGCCATGTCGAGCTATGCGTCGTACCAGCTCGAGAAGAAGGTCGCGCGCGGACGTGCCGAAATGGGCAAAGGCGCCATCGAGGGAGTCGCCGGGCCAGAGGCGGCCAACAACGCGGCTGCGACCTCCGGGATGATCCCGGTGCTGTCGCTCGGCCTTCCCTTCTCTGCAACGCTTGCGCTCATCCTGGCGGCATTGATGATCCATGGCATCCAGCCGGGGCCACTCCTGCCCATCCAGCATCCCGACATTTTCTGGGGCGTGATCGCCTCGATGTTCGTCGGAAACATCATGCTTCTGATGCTGAACATCCCGATGATCGGCGTGTGGGTGTCGATGCTGAAGGTGCCGATCTGGCTTCTGGGTGCGATCGTGATCGTCATCGCCGTCGTGGGCACCTTTGCGGCACGCAACAACCTGACGGACGTCTACGTACTGACGGGCGCAGCGGCGGCGGGATACTTTCTGCACAAGCTTGGCTTCAACCTCGCGCCGCTGATCCTCGGGTTCGTTCTCGGCCCCGAGATCGAGAAGCACTTGCGGCAAGGGCTGTATCTTTCGAACGGCGACCTGACTTATTTCATCGAACGACCCATCGCGGCGACGCTTTGGGGGATCACCATCCTCACCTTCCTTGTCGTGTTCCTCTGGCGTCGTTTCTTCGGTGAACGCGCGCGGGAGCTCGACGCAATCGAATCCGGAGACGACGAGTGAGCAGCGAAGACCACATGAGACACCCGACGTGACCGCGCCGCATCGTGCCCGCATGATCGGCACGCGCCATATGGTCGCTGCGGGTCATTACCTGGCCACGCAGGCGGCCTTCCAGATCCTCGAAGCCGGCGGCAATGCGGTGGATGCCGGCGTAGCAGGTGGGATCGCGTTGGCCGTCGTGCAGAGCGAGTACGTGGGCTTCGCCGGCGTCGCACCGATCATGATCCACCACGCCGAAAGCGGGCGCACGATCACCATCAGCGGCCTTGGGACCTGGCCTGCGGCAACGGATGTGGATCTCTTCGTGCGCGAGCATGGCGGGCGGATTCCGAAGGGAGTGCTGCGCTCCGTCGTGCCCGCTGCGCCGGACGCCTGGATCACCGCGCTTGAGCTCTACGGCACGATGTCGTTCGGCGAGTGCGCCGTCGCGGCCCACCGGTTTGCCAGCGAAGGGTTCGCGGTGCCGTCGCTCATGGCAGAAATTATCGCCGACCATGCCGACGAATATGCGGTCTACCCCGGTAACGCGGCCATCTACCTGCCGGGGGGCAAACCGCCGAAAGCGGGCGACATCCTTCGGCAGACCGATCTGGGCAACGCCATCGCCTACATGATCGACGAGGAGAAAGCGGCGGCTACGAAAGGTAGAGAAACCGGGCTCAAGGCCGCGCGCGATGCCTTCTACAGAGGCGACATCGCCCGACGCATCGCCGAACACCAGCGGGAAGAAGGCGGCTGGTTGTCCGAAGACGATCTTTCGGGCTTCCGCGTGGAAGTGGAAGATGCCCGATCGGTCGGATTCGGTGGAGCCGAGGTATTCTATTGCGGACCCTGGTGTCAGGGACCGCTTCTGGGCCAGACTCTGGCGATGCTGGACGGCACCGACCTGCGCGGGCTCGGCCATAACAGCACCCGGTACATCCATCACCTGACCGAGGTGCTGAAGCTGGCATACGCCGACCGCCACGCGCTCTACGGCGATCCGAACTTCAACGACGTGCCGATCGATCGCCTCATGTCGCCCGACTACGCAAGGAAAAGAGCGGCGCTCGCCGATCCGGAGCGCGCACATCCGGGCCTGCCCGTGCCCGGCATCGGCGCCCACTGGGACCCTGTGGTGACTTCGCGCGAGGATATGCCGCGCGATCCGGGAGAGCTCGACACGTCCTATGTCTGCGTGATCGACCGAGCCGGCAACGTCTTCTCCGCCACACCAAGCGACGGGTCGGCGGGCGCACCAGTGGTGCCCGGCCTCGGTTTCGTGGTGTCCGGCAGGGGTGTGCAAGCATTCACGGAGCCAGACGCGCCCGCCCGCGTCGGGCCGGGCCGCCGGCCACGGCTGACACCCAACCCTGCCATCGCACGCAGTGTCCGGGACGGCTGGACGATGCCTATAGGCTCTCCGGGGAACGATGTGCAGCCCCAAGCGATGCTGCAGGTATTCCTCAACGTCCATGTCTTCGGGATGAGTCCCCAGGATGCTGTCGACGCCCCCCGCTTCGCGACGTTCAGCTACCCCCGCTCGTCATCGCCCCACCCGTACTCGCCCGGGCTGTTGCAGGTCGAGGAGCGCGTCGGCTCCGAAGTGATCGAGGCTCTTGAGGACCTCGGACACCGGGTCAGAGCCTGGTCTGACTGGCACTTCACGTCCGGCGGCGTCTGCACGATCCTACGGGACAGGCAGGGTCGGCTGGAGGGCGCGTCTGATCTCAGGCGCCCGACGTCGGTGGCGGGATGGTAGGCGGCCTGCTGCCGGAATGTACCAGAGCTCTGCTGCGCGCATCGGCTGATGGCCGTGTTTCTCCCTTCCCCGGACGGGCTCATCGCACAGGGTCAGTGAAGGGCATACCGCGTGCGGTGTAGCCGTTCAGGACGAGAATCCGGACCTGCAGACCGGCGACCGACGAACCAGAGTAGCCGGTCCGCCCAGTCCGAGACCGGATTCGTTCGGGGCGGATGATCGCGGCGACCTCGCTCGGTGGCCCAATCAAACCCCGCCCCTAGGAGCCCTCGGCGAGGCGGTCCATGATCTGGGCGAGCCGGACGTCGCGCTGCGTCAGCCCGCCCGCGTCGTGAGAGATCAGTGTGACCTCAACCGTCTTGTAGACGTTTCGCCATTCAGGGTGGTGGTCCATCTTCTCGGCGCGGATCGCGACCCGCGTCATCCAGCCGAAGGCATCAACGAAGTTCTGGAACGCGTAAGTGCGCGAAATTGCGTCGCGCCCCTCGTCGTGTGTCCAGCCGTCTGCGAGCAACGGCGCGAGGTCATCGCCTCGTTCGGCCTCTGTCAGCGTCTCCGGCATCAATCCTCCGCCATGACCTTGCGGAACGGGCCGTAGCTGGTGAGGATCTCGATCTCCTCGTCAATGGCTCGGCGCTCCGCCTCGAGATACTGCGCGACGGCGCGGGTAAATCCCTCGTCCGCGAACCAGTGGAGCGAGTGCGTCTGCACCGGCAGATAGCCGCGCGCCAGCTTGTGCTCGCCCTGCGCACCTGCCTCCACCGTCTTCAGCCCGTGCGCGATCGCCCAGTCGATCGCCCGATAGTAGCACAGCTCGAAGTGCAGGCAGGGATGTTCCTCGACAGCACCCCAATAGCGGCCATAGAGCGTCTCGCGCCCGATGAAGTTCAGCGCGCCGGCCACCGGCCACCCGTCGCGCACCGCGAGGACGAGCAGCACGTCGTCGCGCATCGTCGCGTGGACGCGGTCGAAGAAGGCGCGGGTCAGGTAGGGCGTGCCCCATTTGCGCGCGCCCGTGTCCTGGTAGAAGCGCCAGAAGGCGTCCCAGTGGCAGGGTTCGATCTCGTCCCCCGACAGCGCAACGATACGGCCGCCGAATGCCTGCGCGGTCTGCCGCTCCTTGCGGATGTTCTTGCGCTTGCGCGAGCTGAGCGAGCCGAGGAAGTCCTCGAACGACCCGTAGCCGTCGTTGCGCCAGTGGTACTGTTGCGTCACACGGTGGAGCAGCCCGGCCTCGCGCCCCGCCTCCGCCTCTGCGGCTGTGCAGAAGGTAGCGTGGACAGAACTCAGCTGATTCTGGTCGGCAAGCGTCACGGCCCCGCGGAGTAGCGCTGCGCGGCCGAGGTCCTCGTGGCCCGGAAGCGTCAGGAGGCGCCGCCCGGTTGCCGGCGTGAATGGCACGGCGAACTGGAGTTTTGGATAGTAGCTGCCGCCCGCGCGCTCGTAAGCGTGGGCGAAATTGTGGTCGAAGATATACTCGCCCTGGCTGTGCCCCTTGGCGTAGAGCGGCGCGCAAGCGATGACGTGGCCGTCGAAGCGCGCCACGAGATGCCGTGGCTGCCATCCTGTGCCAAGGCCGACGCTGCCGCTCGTCTCCAGCGCGTCGAGAAAGCGGTGCGTCGTGAACGGGTGGCGTGGTCGCCCGTCCGACGCCTCGGGACAGGCGCAGGCGTCCCAGGCTGCGGCGTCGACCTCGGAGAGCGCGCCGAGCACGTCGATCTGGATCTGGTCCGCCATTGCCCGCCTCTCTCGCCCGGCGCCTGACGGTGGGCCTGTATCGCCGCTGGTCAACCCCGCAGCCGCGGCAGGTAGTTCTCGAAGGTGACGTTGTCGCAGAGCTGGCGCGCCCGGGTCTCCTCCGCCGGCGAGCGGACGGTCCAGCTCAGGATCGGCACGCCCTGCTCGCGCAGGGCGGCGAGGCCGGACATGCCGAGGCGGCGCCAGTCATGGCTCACGAAGGTCGCACCAGCCGCATCGACGTCGATCGAGCGCAGCCGCTCCAGCACGGGTTCCGGGACCGACGGCCAATCGGCGGCGTCGAAGGCATCGGTCGTCAGCCCCCGCGGCACGTCCGGCGTAGCTTCGGCCATTCCGGCGACGATGTGCGGGTTGAAGGACATGACCGCGAGCGGTCCGCTGTACACCGAGAGAGTGGCGGCAACCGCGCGCTCGAGACGCCCGTCCGTCTCCCCCATGGTCCCCGTCGGATCCTTGATCTCGACAAGGAGCGGCACGTTGCCGGCGACCGCGGCGAGGATGTCGTCGAGCATGGGAATGCATTCCTCGCTCCCCATGAGCGGGACGCGCGTGAGTTCGGCGGCGGACAGGGCGGTGACCGGGTCCCTGCGGCCCGTCAGACGCTCGAGCGTCGCGTCGTGGAAGACGACCGGCTGTCCGTCCGCGCTGAGGCGCACGTCGATCTCGACGCCGTAGCCAGCCTCCGCCGCCGCCCGGACCGCGCTTGCGCCATTTTCCACGCGATCGGAGTCATGCAGGCCGCGGTGCGCGATCGGCGTTCGCAGGAAGGCCCGCGGCAGGCGGGCCGGACGCGGCATCGCGCTATTCGATGGAGAGGACCGCCTCGATCTCGACGGCGACGCCCATCGGCAGCGAGGCGGCGCTTACGGCCGAGCGGGCGTGCCGGCCACGGTCGCCGAGAAGCTCGACGAGCAGGTCCGACGCGCCGTTGATGACCTTGGGCTGATCGGTGAAGTCGGGTGTCGAATTGACGAAGCCGGTCAGTTTGACCACGCGGTTGATCCGTCCGAGGTCGCCGTCGCACGCATCCTTGGCCTGGGCGAGGATCTGCAGCACGCAGGTGCGGGCTGCGTCGGCCCCCGCCTCGACATCCAGCGCGTCGCCCAGCTTGCCGGTGATGAGGCCGTCGGGCGACCGCGAGATCTGACCGGAGATCCAGAGCGTCGTGCCGTTGAGCACGTACGGGACGTAATTCGCCGCCGGCGTCGACGGTTCAGGCAGGGTGTATCCCAGTTCCGCAAGCCTCGTCTCGAGCGTATCAGTCATGTCGCATCCTCCTGGCACGAGCTCACGCTATCCGCAGGACAGGGCGCGGGAAAGCCTCTGCGAGGCGTTGTGACGGCGGCGACGGCAGACTAGGCTGGCGCGACATGTGAGGGGAGGTCGCGCATGGGCGGGCGGGACATGGTTCGGATCGCGGCTCTGGTGCTGCTGGGGGGTCTGGCGGGCGCCTGCGCCAGGGTCGAGCCTGCGGCGACAGGCACCGCCTACGACCCCTACGAGGCGCAGAACCGGCAGGTGCATGCCTTCAACAAGGGTGTTGACCGCGCGCTCTTCCGTCCCGCGTCGACGGTCTACGGGCGCGGCCTGCCGGGGCCGGTGAGGGAGGGCGTGTCGAACTTTGCCGCCAACCTCTCCGCCCCCGGCGATATCGTGAACGACGTGCTGCAGGGCGAGGCCGAGGATGCCGGCAGCAACTTCTTCCGGTTCCTCATCAACTCGACACTGGGTGTCGCGGGTGTCTTCGATCCGGCCACCTCCATCGGCCTGCCGGCGCGGGAGAGCGACTTCGGCCAGACGCTGGCGGTCTGGGGCGCAGGCGAGGGGGCATACCTCGAGCTGCCGCTTCTCGGCCCGTCGACCCAGCGCGACGCGGTCGGCACCGCGGTGGACTTCGCGCTCAACCCGATGCGTTATGCCCTGCCGGACGAACTGCGCACGCCTGCCGTCGCGGCGCGGGTGGGCAGCGGGCTGCAGCAGCGCTACGTCCTGCGAGACACGCTTGATCAGGTGCTCTACGAGAGCGCCGACAGCTATGCGCAGACGCGTGAGATCTACCTGCAGAACCGCCGGTTCGAGCTTGGCGGAGACGAGGCTCAGGACTACTTCAACCCGTATGACGATGTTTTCGATGAATGAACCCACCCGCCGTGCGGTGATCGCCGGAGCCCTCGCGCTTGCGGCGCTGCCAGCCCGCGCTCTTACCACGAACGAGGCGCGCGCCCTGATCGAGCGGGTCACGTCGGAGATCAACGCGGTCATCAATTCGGGCAGGTCCGAAGCCGCGATGTACCGCGACTTCGAATCCATCTTCGCGCGCTATGCAGACGTTCCTACGATCGCCCGCTCTACCCTCGGGCCGGATGCGCGGCGCGCCTCTTCGGCGCAGCTCAGCGCCTTCGCCGACGCTTTCCGCGGCTACATCGCCCGCAAGTACGGCCGGAGGTTCCGCGAGCTGATCGGCGGGCAGGTCAACGTGACCGGCGCCGGACCGGTGAAGTCGTTCTACGAGGTCGACGCCATCGCGGACCTGCGTGGACAGGCGCCGTTCGAGGTGACCTTCCTGGTCTCCGATCGCTCCGGGCGCGACCTCTTTTTCGACCTGCTGATCGAGGGGATCAGCCTGCTCAGGACCGAGCGGACAGAGGTCGGCGCGATGCTCGACCGCCGTGGTGGCAACCTCGACGCGCTGATCGCCGACCTGCGCCAGGCGGGCTGAGCCCGCCGCGCCCCGCATGGGTCAGTTCCCGAAGATTCCGCCCAGTACGTCGAGCAGGATGCGTTCGATGACGTCGCCACCGCTCTGCGGCTGGCGCTCGCGCGAGGCGGCGGCGCTGCGGGAGCCGCCGTAGTGCGGCGAGTCCGACTGCGCCGACTCCGGCACGCCCGCACTTGGATAGGCGGGCGGCGGCGCCAGCGACGGGTCGATCGACGGCAGCGGGCGGATCGGCATCCCTTGGTGGACCCTCGCCATCGTCTCCTGCCAGATCTCGGCCGGCAGCCCGCCACCGGTGACGCCGGTCAGCGGCGTGTTGTCGTCATAGCCCATCCACACGCCGGCGACGTAGTCGGCGGTAAAGCCCAGGAACCAGGCGTCGCGCGCCGCCTGCGTCGTTCCGGTCTTGCCGGCGGCGGGGCGGTTGCCGAGCGATGCGCGGGTTCCGGTGCCGCGCTCGATCACCTGGCTCATCATGTAGACCAGCTGCCGCGCGGCATTGTCGGAAATCACGCGCTCGCCGAGGCCGCCGGACTGCCCGATCAGCGGCACGTCCTCGCCCTGCAGGCGCAGCTCCAGCAGGCCGTAGGGTGTGACCGAGGTGCCGCCGTTCAGGATGCCGGCATAGGCGCCGGTCATGTCCAGCAGGGTCGATTCGGACACGCCGAGGGCGAGGGCCGGGCCGTCCGCCAGATCGCCCTTCACGCCGAAATCCGTGGCGATCTTCTGCACCTTGTCGCGCCCAACCGCCTCGGACACCCGCACCGCCGCCGTGTTGAGAGACTGCGCCAGCGCATCCGTCAGCGTCACCAGCCCCTCGTACCGGCCGGTGTAGTTGCGGGGTGAGTAGGGGCCGGAGCCAGGCACGTTGATCGTGAGCGGCGCGTCCTCGACCCGGTCGTTCCAGTTGTAGCCAAGGTCGAGGGCGGTAGCGTAGACGAAGGGCTTGAACGCGCTGCCGGTCTGCCGTTCGGCTTGAATCGCGCGGTTGAACTGGCCTGAGACACCGCGCAGCTTGCGCCCGCCAACCATCGCGCGCACGGCTCCGTCGGCTGACATCACCACGATCGCCGCCTGCGCCTCGGACCCCGCGCTGACCTTGGTGTCGAAGACATGCTGCAGCGCCGCCTCGGCCGCGTTCTGGATCGCGGTGTCGAACGTCGTGCGGATGATGACGTCCTCGGTCGTGTCTCGCGTCAGGAACGCCGGTCCGTCCTCCATCACCCAATCGGCGAAGTAGCCGCCCGCGCGGGCCGCGGCCTGTTCCGATAGCACGGCTGGATTGCTGCGGGCGCGCGCCGCCTCCTCGGAGCTGAGGTAACCCTGCTCGGCCATCAGCCCGACGATGACGTTCGCCCGCTCCTGCGCGCGCGCAAGGTCGTTGGTGGGCGCGAAGCGCGATGGCGCCACCAGGAGGCCCGCCAGCATCGCCGCCTCGGCCGGGCTCACGTCGGAGGCCGACTTGCCGAAGTAGCGCTGCGCCGCAGCCTCGAATCCCCTGGCGCCAGCGCCGAGATAAGCGCGGTTGAGGTAGATCGTCAGGATCTCGTCCTTGGAGTACTTGAGCTCCATTGCGAGCGCGTAGGGAACTTCCTTGATCTTGCGCCAGAGCGAGGTGCGGCGGCAGTCGGCCTCATACTCAGCCTCGCTCATGCCGCTCGTCGGGTCGTAGGGCTCGCCCAGACAGAGGATCTTCGCCACCTGCTGGGTGATGGTCGAGCCGCCGTGCCCCTCCAGCGGACCGCGACCCTCCGCGAGATTGATGCGGATGGCACCGGCGATGCCGATCGGGTCGACGCCGACATGGCGATAGAAGCGCCTGTCCTCGGTCGCGACGATCGCCTCGCGCAGGTCCGGCGCCACGTTGGCGGCGGTGACCTGGCCGCCGAACTGCTCGCCGCGCCAGGCGAAGGTCTCGCCATGCCGGTCGAGCATCGTTACAGACCCGCGGGCGCGCCCGTCGAGCAGTGAGCCCACCGGCGGCAGTGTAGAGTAGAAGTAGAGCACGACGCCGCCGACGATCATCGCGGCGACAAGCCCCAGACGCCACGACAGCCGCAGCATCAGGACCAGCAGCCAGCGGAATGGCGCCGTCAACAGCCGCGCGAGTCCGCCGCGCCTGCGCCGCGGCCGACGCGGCTTGGCAGCCGACTTGGCGGCACGCCTCTCGGCCACCAGCGGTGACTTCTTCCTGCCCGATCCTGCCATGCGCTTCCTTCGTCCGGGTTCCGTCGCCGGCGGGTGATCCCTCTTACCGCCTGCCGCCCGACAAGTGGAGGCGCAATCGGTCCACCGCAACCATTCGCCGCTTGCCTGAAAAACAGGCATAGCCGATTAAATGTGCAGAGGCGAGGTCGCTGCGCCTGCGAAGGGAGCTCCGCAGCCTGTCCGTCGCTTGCTGACCGCTGCCGCCGCCGCTCCTTATCCGCCTCGGGAGCCCGCCGAGGGCAACGAAAGGGGTGCGCGTGAAACTCATCATAGCAGCGATCAAGCCGTTCAAGCTCGAGGAGGTGCGCGAGGCGCTGACCGCAATCGGCGTGCGCGGCATGATGGTAACCGAGATCAAGGGCTTCGGTTCGCAATCTGGCCACACCGAGATCTACCGCGGCGCGGAGTACGCCGTGAACTTCGTGCCGAAGGTCAAGCTCGAGATCGCGGTGAGCACGGCGATGGCCGAACAGGTCGTCGAGACCCTCGCGCGGGCGGCCAAGACCGACCGGATCGGCGACGGAAAGATCTTCGTACTGGACATCGAGAGCGCGCTGCGCGTGCGCACGGGCGAAACGAACGAGGAGGCGCTGTGAGCGCGCGGGGTATGAGAAAGGACTGGCAGAGCATGAGCAAATTCAGGATAGCGGCGCTGGCCGCGGCGGCGGTCGCGCTGCCGTCGCTGGGCTTCGCGCAGGAGGCGGCCGTCGCCGACGAGACGCCCCTCAACGCCGAGATCGGCTTCATCTTCACCACCTTCATGTTCCTCGTCACCGGCTTTCTGGTGATGTGGATGGCCGCGGGCTTCACCATGCTCGAGGCGGGCCTCGTCCGGCAGAAGAACACGACGATGCAGCTGATGAAGAACGTCGCGCTCTTCTCGATCGCGGCGATCATGTACTATCTGATCGGCTACAACCTGATGTATCCAGGTGACGGCTGGCTGGTGGCGGACTGGCTCGGCGCGATCACGGTCGCCTCGCTCGAGCCCGCGGGGTTGGCCGAGGCGGAGCCTGACCTTACCTACGCCTCGGTCGGGTCGGACTTCTTCTTCCAGCTGATGTTCTGCGCGACCACCGCGTCAATCGTTTCGGGCACGCTGGCCGAGCGGATCAAGCTCTGGCCGTTCCTGGTCTTCGTGGTGATCCTGACGGGCCTGATCTACCCGATCCAGGCGAGCTGGAAGTGGGGCGGCGGCTTCCTCGACGCGAATCTCGGGTTCCTCGACTTCGCCGGATCCACGGTCGTGCATTCGGCCGGCGGCTGGGCCGCGCTTGCCGGCGCGCTGGTCCTCGGGCCGAGACTGGGCAAATATGCAGGCGGCCGGGTCAACCCGATGCCGGGCGCGAACCTGCCGCTCGCCACGCTGGGGATGTTCATCCTGTGGCTCGGCTGGTTCGGCTTCAACGGCGGTTCGCAGCTCTACATGGATACGGCCGGCAACGTCGCCGACATCAGCCGGATCTTCGCCAACACCAACACCGCCGCGGCCGGCGGCGCGCTTGCGGCGCTGATCCTGACGCAGGTCGTGTACGGCAAGTCGGACCTCACGATGGTGCTCAACGGGGCGCTGGCCGGCCTTGTCTCGATCACCGCCGAGCCGCTGACGCCGACCCTCGGAGTGGCCACGCTGATCGGCGCGGCGGGCGGCGTGATCGTGGTCTTCGTGGTGCCCTTCCTCGACAAGGTGCGTATCGACGACGTGGTCGGCGCGATCCCGGTGCACCTCTGCGCCGGCATCTGGGGCACGCTGGCGGTGGTGCTGACGAACCCCGACGCCACGCTCTTGGGTCAGTTCCTGTCGATTATGATTGTCGGCGTCTTCGTCTTCGTCGCCAGCCTCGTTGTCTGGATCGTCCTGCGCGCCACGATGGGCATCCGCGTCAGCGAGGAGACGGAGGTCGCCGGTCTCGACGTGGGTGAGCTCGGGATGGAAGCATACCCCGAGTTCGCCAAGGGCTGACAGCGCCGGCCAGAACTTCAGCGCGGGCGCCCTCCGCGCCCGGGCTGCGCCCTTCCAAGATCAGCCGACCCGTTTCGGCGCGCCGGTCGCCATGTCGGTGGCGATGTGGGACCGGCCCTCCTTCTTCCACGCGCCGAAGCCGCCCTCGAGGTGGGCGACGGGTGTAATGCCCGCGGCGAGACACTGGCGCGCCACCTTCTCCGAACGCGCGCCCGAGCCGCAGTGAAACACCAGACGCTTGCCTTCCTGCGACGGAAGGCTGTCGGCGCGGAAGAAAGCCAGCGGAAACAGCAAGGCTCCCTCGACGTGCTCGAACATGTATTCCTGTGGAGTGCGCACGTCGATCAGGACGGCGCGCCCCTCGCGTAGCGCCTCCTCGACTTCCGCCACCGTCCAGGTCTCGAGCGTGCCGCCGTCCACGTCTTCCTTCTTCATCGCTCAGGTCTCCCTCTCTGCAGGCTGATCTCTGACACGAAAAGGGGCGCACATGGCGCCCCCTTCCAACCTTCTTCTTACGCGTCAGCGCTGGCCGAGGTTCTTGTTCTCCGCCTCGGACTTCGCCTTCTCGCCGACCTGCTCCGCCGCCTCCTTGGCCTTTGCCTCTGCGTCGGACAGCTTCGAGCGTGCGGTGGCTCCGATCTCGGAGGCGGCCTCGTTCAGGTCGCCCCGGATGTCCTCGGCGGTACTGCGCGCAACGCGTCGTGCCTCCTCGGCGGTTTCCCTGGCGACGGCCTCGAGCTTCGACCGCTCCTCGCGATAGACGCGCTCTGCCTCCTCGAAGAGGTCGTCGCGGTATGCGCCGAAGGCGTCGTCTTCGCGCGAGGTGCGCGGCAGCAGTCCGCCAAGAGCCGCGCCGAATGCCAGCGCGAGTGCGCCGATGACAAGCGGCTGGTCTTCGAAGAGATCCACCGCCTTGTCGCGGCCACGGCTCGCATACTGCTCTGCCCTGAGTTGCGCCTCGTAGGCGCGGGTCCGGGCCGCGATGATGCGCGCGCGTGCCTGTGCACTCAAATCCTGGGTACCGTGCGTGATGCGCTCGCGCAACTCGGCGGCCGAGGCATAGGCGCCGCGAGCGCGCGACCGGCCGGACTCGTAGCCCCGGCTGAAGCTGCTGCGGACCCGTTTCGCGCCCGAGGCAATCGCGTCGCGGCCAGCGCGATAGCGAGAACTGGTGGCTTCCTGGCCGGCATGAAGACCGGCGGACGCCTTGTCGCCTGCGGAATGCAGGCCTCCCGCAGCGCGGTCGCGCGCCGACCCGTAGCCGGAGGCGGCGCTGTCACGCGCCGATCCCACTCCCGAAGAGGCGGCGTGCGCGCCGGAGCGCGCGCGGTCGCGCGCCGATTGTGCCGCGCCCGACACCGCGTGGCGGGCACTGTCCCAGCGCGACTCGTGGTCCTCGTGCACGTCGCCGCTGATCGGCCGGCCAGACGCATCGTAGATCGGTCGCCGGTAGGCGCCGGTCCCGCCGACTGGCGTGGTGCGGCCACCGACGCCGGCATACTCGTCGTCCCAGTCGCTCGCCGGACGGCGGCCGATGTAGCCGTCGTAGGGGTCGTAGCCGTACGGATCTTCGTGGCCCGAGTTCCGCTGGCTGATCATCAGCCACGTGAGGCCGATGGCGGTCAGCGCAAGCGGCACCGGGTTGTCGCGGACACTGCGGATCACGGCGCGGCCGACGTCGCCGCCGCTGTCGCGCACCCGCTCGTAGAGGTCGCCGGAGAGCGACTCGAAAGACAGGCGCTCCTGGATTTCGTCGAGGGTCCGCGTGAGGGCATTGCGCTCGGCCTCGATCTCACGCTCGATTTCGGCGGCGGACCTGTGGTCGTCGCTAGCCATTGATTGTCTCCTTCACTGCATGGGCGTCCTTCTGGACGTTACGGGCCGATCGGGTGGGCGCGAGGCTGGTCGACTTGAGGTCGTTCGTCCCCTTCTTCACCATGATGACGGCGACGACGAGGTAGACGAGCCCCACGATCAGCGCGGCCCATCCGGCGTCGATCCCAAGTTCGGCGAGGCCGGACACCAGTGCCGCCGACAGGACGTTCAGCGCCGTCAGGAGCAGGACGACCGCTCCGACGATCAGGCCGATGGCGACTCCGGCACGATGTGCATTCTCGCTCAGTTCGGCGCGGACGAGGTCGATCTCCTTTCGGACAAGGCCGCTGACGTGCGCCATCGCGTCGGACAGTAGACTGGTCGTGCTACGCGCCGCGGTGGGATCGGTGGTTCGATCTGTCATGGCTGACTTCCCTCAGACAGGTTTCGTTTCCGACGCTCCCGTCGGACGGCCAGCCGGTGTACCCGTGGTGGGAGTGCCGGTACTGTCGGTGGCGGTGCTGGGGCGGACCCCGCCGGTCGGCGTCGCGCCGCCGGGTGTCCCGGACGGGCTGGTTGCGGTGGTCGCTCCAGCCGGCCGCGTCGCGGGCTCCGGCACACGGTTCGACACGGCGCCTGGTCCGCTGCTTCCGGAGGTGCCAGTCGGCATGGGTGCCGTTGCCGACCCATAGCCGGTCGGGGCGGGGCGGGGGCTGTCCGCCATCTCGTAGGAGTCGGGGCCGTGGCGGGACGAGGCCTTGAGAAAGCGCGCGGCCGCAAAGCCGACCAGCGCAGCGCCGCCGAGGAACGCCGCCGGATGCCGGCGCGCAAAGCCCGTCGTCTCGCGCGCGACCTCGTCCAGCGTCATGCCGCGAACGCGGTCTGCCGCCTCGGCCACGCCGTCGGCGATCTGGGCGACGAAGCGCTCCTGAGGCGAACCATCCGAAAGATCCTCGGACGCCTTCCGGAGCGCCGCGGCGACCTTGCTCGTCTCATCGGCGGCGTGCTCGCGGTAGGCCTCGCCACGTGCATAGGCTTCGTGGCGCGCACGGTCGGCATACTCCCGCGCGGTATCTCGCGCTGCTCCAGCCGCGGCGGCGCCCTGCGACTTGATTTCTTCGCCGAGGGAGCGGGCTTCGGCCTTTGCGCGTTCTGCGGCGTCTCGTTCGGGTGTGTCGGCCATCGCTGACCTCCTTTCGCTGATGCCATGCGCCGCTTCGCGGTTCGCGGCATCGACGAGGCGACGCTCGCGCCGGCAGAGCGGCGTTTCTCGCGCAATCAACATCGCGAGAGGCTTGAATGTTCCCGAAGAACGCCGGCGTGCGCGGGTCGCCGATCCGCTCCGCGCGCGACCGTATCAGCCGATCACGTCGGCGATCGCGGAAGCCAGGAGCGGCACCGTGTGCGCGTTGAGGCCGGCGACGTTCATCCGTCCGTCTCCGACCAGGTACACGCCGTGGCGCTCGCGCAGGGCGAGGACCTCGTCGCCGGTGACGCCGAGGCGGGAGAACATGCCGCGATGCTCGGCGATGAAGTCGAAGCGGTCGGAGTTCAGCCGCTGGCGCAGTTCACTGGCAAGCTGCCGCCGCAGGGACAGCATGCCGTCGCGGATCTGTTCCAGCTCGGCCTTCCAGTCTTCCCGCAGCGCCGCATGCTCCAGCACCGTCGTCACGACCCGCGCGCCGTGGTCCGGCGGGAACGAATAGTTCTGCCGGTTGAGGTACTCCAGCGTCGGCTGTGTCAGGTCCCTCGCCGCCGCGTCCTCGGCCACGGCGAACAGGATGCCGGTCCGCTCGCGGTAGATGCCGAAATTCTTCGAGCAGCTCGCCGCGATCAGTGTCTCGGGCAGCTTCGAGGCCAGCAGGCGGGTGCCGGCGGCATCGGCATCGAGGCCGTCGCCGAAGCCCTGGTAGGCGAGGTCGATCATCGGGATCGCCCCAGTGCTGGCGAGCGTGTCGGCGATGGCCTCCCACTGGCCGATGTCCGGGTCCGCGCCGGTCGGGTTGTGGCAGCAGCCATGCAGCACCACGAGGTCGCCGCGCTGCGCCCCCTCGAGATCTGCGATGAGCCCCTCGAAATCCACGAGCCCCGTCTCGGCGTCGAAGTAGCGGAAGGTCTTCGTCGGCCGGCCGAGGTGGCGCAGGATTGAGACGTGGTTCGGCCATGTCTCGGCCGGTAGCCAGGCCGTCGCTTCGGGCGCGGCCATCCCTAGCAACTCGAAGGCCATCCGCACCGCTCCCGTTCCGCCGGGGGTCGCGGCCGAGGCCACGCGCTCCGGCTCGACCGCGTCGGCGAGCACGAGTTTGCGCATCGCTTCGCGGTAGGCAGGGTCGCCGCCGAGCGATGTGTAGGCCTTGGTCTCCTGCGACTCCCAGAGTCGGCGTTCCGCGGCTTTGACAGCCCTCATCACCGGCGTCCGTCCCTCCGCGTCGCGGTAGACGCCGAGGCCGAGGTCGATCTTGTCGTCCCGCGGGTCGGCGCGGAACATGCCGACCAAGGCCAGGATCTTGTCCTGCGGCAGTTCCTTAAGATCGCTCAGCATTGTTCTTTCTCCGGGATGGGGCGCGTCAGGAGCCGGGAGCGCGTCTCGCGCCGCACCGGGCTGAATCCGTGCCTCTGGTAGAGGCCGAGTGCGCGGGGGTGGTCGAGGGTACAGGTGTTGACGGTCATCGCGCGCACGCCCGGCCGGGACCAGCTGGTGAGGAGCGCCGTGCGCAGAAGGAAGCTGCCGAGGCCGCGCCCGAAGACTTCGGGGACGAGACCGAAGTAGGCGAGGTCGACGACGTCTCCCGCGCGGGCATCGAGAACGAAGAAACCCGCCGGCCAGCCGTCGCGCATCAGGGTGTGGAGCGTGACGTCCTCGTGCGCGAGCCATGCCTGGAGCTCGTCCTGCGGGCGCTGGAACATGTCCTCCCACGCGAAGTCGCGCCCCACCGCATCGTAGAGGGCGAGGAAGTACCAGACCGGCGGCCTGGCCGCGGGCAGAAGCGTTGCCGGCGCGCCGGACGGGAGTTGCGGCCACGGCCATTTGGGCCGCTCGGTCATCTCCAGCCAGGTGATGACGTAGTCGACCTCCTGTCCGGCGTCGATCATTCGCCGGTGGCGACGGCCAGGTCGCCATACATGCCCCACTCGCTCCACGAGCCGTCGTAAAGCGCATGGTCGCGATGCCCGATCCGTTCCAGCGCGAGGCTAAGGATCGCCGCCGTCACGCCCGAGCCGCATGTCGTGACGACGGGTTGGTCGAGGTCGACGCCCGCGTCGGCGAAGGCGGCGCGCAGGCCGGCCTCGTCCCGCATCGTCCCGTCCGCGTTCAGCAGCGAGCGGTAGTGGACGTTGCGCGAGCCCGGGATGTGGCCGGCCCGCAGGCCCGGCCGCGGCTCGGGCTCGTCGCCCCGGAACCGGCCCGGGGAGCGTGCGTCCACAACCTGCCGCTCACCCAGCTTAACGTCCCGCGCCACCTGCGTGACGTCGCGGACGAGCTGGTTCTGGCGGCTGGTGGTCATGTGCCGGTCTCGGATCACAGGCGCCATGTCCTCCACCGGCCTCCCCTCGTCGCGCCACTTGGGGAAGCCGCCGTCGAGCACGGCAACGTCGCTCTTGCCCATGAGCCGGAACAACCACCAGAAGCGCGCGGCAGAGAACATGCCCATGCCATCGTAGATCACGACCTGATGGCCGTCGCCGATGCCCAGCGACCGCATCCGGCTGACGAACTTCTCCGGCGGCGGCGCCATGTGCGGCAGGTCGGAGCGGCTGTCCGATACGTCGTCGAGGTCCACGAAGCGTGCGCCCGGGATGTGCGCCGCCTCGTACTCGGCACGTGGGTCGCGCGCGGCATCGGGCAGATACCAACTCCCGTCGATGATCCTCAGATCGGGGTCGTTGAGGTGCGTGGCCAGCCACTCCGTCGAGACCAGGGTCCTGGGATCGTCGCTCATCGGATTCCTCTCGCCGCACCACCTCTTCGGTAAGAGCGCGGGGCCGCGATGGCAAGCCGGCGAGCACGCCGCGACCAGATTCGCAGAGGCTTGCGCAATGCTGGCGGTGTCGGGAAGTTCAAGTTCATCACGGTCTTGTGGAACGGGTGGCGAGGTCATGGCGTCGTGGCGCCGGTCGCATGCGGCGGGGGTTCAGCCGTGCTCCTTGAGCAGGCGCTGCTTCTGGCGCTGCCAATCGCGCTTGGCCGCGGTCTCGCGCTTGTCGGCGACCTTCTTGCCCTTGGCGACGCCAATCTTCAGCTTCGCGATGCCGCGATGATTGAAGTAGAGCACCAGCGGGACGAGCGTCATGCCCTTGCGCTGCGTCGCGTTCCAGAGGTCCGACAGTTCCTTGCGGTTGACGAGCAGCTTGCGCCTGCGCCGGTCCTCGTGGCCGAAGGTGCGGCCGGGGTCGTAGGGCGCGATGTAGCTGTTGATCAGCCACAGTTCGCCGTCCTCGACGCTGGCATAGCTCTCCGCGATGTTGGCCTGGCCGGTGCGCAACGACTTCACCTCCGAGCCCATGAGCTGCACCCCACACTCGAGGTCGCTCTCGATCGCGTAGTCGTAGCGTGCGCGCCGGTTTTCGGCGACCACCTTGTAGTTCGGGTTGTCCTTAGGGCTGGCCATGCGGGCGGCTTATAACGACGGCGACGGCCGGGCGGCAAACGAAAAGCCCGACCGGCATTGAAGCCGATCGGGCGACGTAGATAAAATTCTGTCTTCCCCTGTCAGTGTCGCGTCACAGAAGGAACGGTCCCGACCACTTCAAACTGGCCGATGCGGCCAAAAATTGCCGCCCGCTTCCCCTGCGCGATAGCTCGCCTTGCGGCGAACACCCCCCACGCTGAATGCCTATCCACAGTAAGCGATTCGGCTCGAATCGCCTAACTGATTTTAGGACTTCGTTAACGTCCGGAAGCGCTTGCGCCGTTTCAGTTCAGCAGGCCCGCGTGCTTCATCGCATCCTTGACCGCCAGCCGCGTGCCCTCCGACAGGGGGAGAAGCGGCAGCCGCACCTCGTCGCGGCAGAGCCCGAGGAGCGACATCGCGTACTTCGCACCGGCGAGTCCGGGCTCGATGAAGATCGCCTCATGCAGCGGCATGAGCCGGTCCTGCAGCTCCAGCGCGCCGGCGTAGTCCCCGGCGAGTGTGCAGGCCTGGAAGTCCGCGCTGAGGCGCGGCGCGACGTTGGCGGTGACGCTGATGCAGCCGACGCCGCCGTGGGCGTTGAATCCCAGCGCGGACGCGTCCTCGCCCGAGAGCTGGACGAAGTCGGCGCCGCAGGTGATGCGCTGCTGGCTGACGCGAGCGACGTCGCCGGTCGCGTCCTTGACGCCCACGATGCGCGGAAGCTTCGCGAGTTCGCCCATGGTCGCTGGCGTCATGTCGACGACTGAGCGGCCAGGGATATTGTAGATCACTATCGGCAGGTCGCAGGCGTCGTGGAGCGCGCGGAAGTGGGCGATCATGCCGGCCTGCGTCGGCTTGTTATAGTAGGGCGTGACCACCAGCGCAGCGTCGGCGCCGACCTTCTCGGCGTGGCGAATCAGCCGGATGCCCTCGACCGTATTGTTCGAGCCGGCGCCGGCGATCACCGGCACGCGACCCGCCGCCGCCTCGACCACGACCTCGACCACCCGCTCGTGTTCGGCATGACTCAGTGTCGGGCTCTCGCCGGTCGTGCCGACGGGCACCAGCGCGGACGATCCTTGGGCAACATGCCACTCGACCAGCTCACGCAGGCAGGCCTCGTCAACCGCGCCATCGCGAAACGGTGTGACAAGCGCCGGCATCGAACCCTTGAACATGATCGGCAACTCTTTCCTGCTGTGACGGCCTGCGGTCGAGGCGCGCGGACACTAGCGGGCCGAGCGGGTGTTGCCAAGTTCGTGAGTTGCGGGCCGCGCGTCGGCCGGTAGCCTCCCGCCCGATGCTTAGATTCGCGCTGATTCTCCTCTTCTTTGCCGCCGGCCTGTCCGCCGGCACCGTCAAGTCCACGGCTCATGAGGCGGGCAGCATCGCCTCGTCGCTCGCCGCCATGCGCTCGGGCGCGTGGCCCGAAGCCGAGACACTGGCGGCCCGCGCCGGCGGCGTGGCGCCTGACATCGTGGAGTGGCACAGGCTGCGCGCAGGGCGCGGTTCTCTGGACGAGGCGCTGGCGTTCCTGTCGCGGCGGGCGGATTGGCCCGGCCTGCCGTTCCTGCGCCGACGGGTCGAGGGCGACCTGCCGATTGGCGGCAGCGCCGACGCGGTGGTGTCGTTCTTCGGCGGCGATCGTCCGCAGACCGGCACCGGCTCGCTCGCGCTCGCCGTCGCCTACACCGAACTCGGCCGCGACGGAGATGCCGAAGCGCTGGCGGTGCTGGCGTGGCTCACGCAGGCGATGGACGCGCCGACCGAGCTCGCCTTCATCTCCCGCTATGGCCACATGCTCGAGCGGCACCACGTCGCCCGCCTCGACATGCTGCTGTGGGAGGGTGACGAGCAGGGCGCTCGGCGGATGTTGCCGCGGGTGCCTGACGGCTGGCGCCGGCTCGCGGCGGCGCGGCTGGCGCTGCGCGGTGACACGCCGGGCGTGGACACGCTGATCGAGGCGGTATCCGAGGAGCTGGTCGATGATCCGGGCCTGGCGCACGAGCGTTTCGAGTGGCGGGCGCGGCGCGGGCGTGACGCCGACGCGCTCGACCTCGTCCTTGGCCGCCGCCCGGAGCAACTGGGGCGGCCCGAGGCCTGGGCGGACCGCCGCCGCCGCATGGCGCGCGAGCTGATGCGGCGGGGCGAGGCGCAAACGGCCTACGAGCTGGCATCGTCACACGGGCTGGTCGAGGGAAGCGACTATGCGGACCTCGAGTGGCTGTCGGGTTACATCGCGCTGACCTACCTCGACGAGCCGCAGGCGGCGGCGGACCATTTCGCCGCGCTCGGCGCGGCCGTGGTGACGCCGATCAGCCTCGGGCGCGCCGGCTACTGGCTGGGCCGGGCCGAGGAGGCGCTCGGCAACGCCGAGGCGGCGCGGCGCGCCTACGCCTTCGGCGCCGAGCACCAGACGAGCTACTACGGTCTCCTGGCGGCCGAGCGCGCCGGGCTGGCGCCCGACGAGGCGCTGCTGGGCGCGGAGGAGTATCCTGACTGGAAGAGCCTGCCCGCATCCCGAAGCTCGGTCATGGCGGCCGCCGAGATGTTCCGGGCTGCCGGCGAGCGGAACCTAGCCGAGCGGTTCATGGTGCACCTCGCGGAGAGCCTCTCGAGCGAAGAGATGGGCGCGCTTGCCGATCATGCACTGGCGGAGGACGAGCCTCACCTCGCGCTGATGGTGGCAAAGCACGCAGCCTCCCGCGGCATAGTGCTGCCGCGGGCTTACTATCCCGTCGTCGACCTGGGGGTCGAGCATCCCGACGTCCCGCCCGAGCTGGCGTTGAGCATCGCCCGTCGCGAGAGCGAGTTCGATCCGGTCGTGCAATCCGGCGCCGGCGCGCGCGGGCTCATGCAACTGATGCCCAGCACGGCGGAGATCGTCTCGCGAAACCTCGGCCTCGACTACTCGGTCGGCCGTCTGGTCAGCGACCCGCTCTACAACGCCCGGCTGGGAACCGAGTACCTCGCTGGCCTCCGGGATCGGTTCGGGCCGAGCGTCGCGCTGGTCTCCGCCGGCTACAACGCGGGGCCGGGGCGCCCGCTACGCTGGATGGAGGTTCTGGGCGATCCGCGCAGCGATACCGTTGACGTGGTCGACTGGGTCGAGCACGTCCCGTTCGACGAGACCCGCAACTACATCATGCGGGTCGCGGAGTCGCTGCCGATCTATCGCGCGCGACTGGCCGGCGCCGCGGAAGCGCTCGACCTGACAAGCGACCTCAAGGGCCGCTGAGCCGGCAGATCTCGCCGCTCGCCGTCAGAGCCCCTTGTTGCGGTAGGATTGCGCGACCCGGTCCACCGCGACCACGTAGGCGGCGGTCCTGAGGTCGTCGATGTCGTCGCGCGTCCGCCAGATATGTGCCATGGCCTGGTAGCCGGTGCGCATCGTGTCATCGAGGCCCGAGCGGACCAGCTCCAGCTCGTCCGCGCCGCGCAGGTAAGCCTCCTTGAAGCCGGGCGAGATCTCCCAGCCGAGTCCGCGGTCGGCAGACAGCCGCTCGAGTTCGTCGACGATGAGCCGGTGGCGCCGTTCCTCGGCCCGGCGCTGCATCCGGCCGAAGCGGATGTGGCTGAGGTTCTTGACCCATTCGAAGTAGCTGACCGTGACGCCACCCGCGTTGGCGTACATGTCGGGGATGATGACAACGCCCTTGGAGCGCAGGATCTCATCTGCGCCGGCGGTGACGGGACCGTTGGCGGCCTCGATGATCAGCGGCGCGCGGATGCGATCGGCATTGCCCCGGTTGATGACCGCCTCGAGTGCCGCCGGGATCAGTATGTCACAATGGTGCTCCAGCACCGATTTCCCATCCTCGACGTAGGTCGCGCCGGGGAAGTTCTTCACGCCGCCGGTCTCGCGCATCCACTCGTGCAGCGCGAGGATGTCTAGGCCGTCGGGATTGGTGACGGCGCCGTCCCGCTCGATCACCGCCGTGATCCGGCAGCCGTCCTCGACGCTGAGGAACTGCGCAGCGTGGAAGCCTACGTTGCCGAGGCCCTGCACGATCACGGACTTGCCGTCGAGCGTGCCGGAGAGGTTCGCGCGCCGCACGTCCTCGGGGTGCCGGAAGAACTCGTGCAGGGCATACTGCACGCCGCGGCCGGTTGCCTCGACGCGCCCTGCGATGCCGCCGGCGTTCAGCGGCTTGCCGGTGACGCAGGCGCGGCTGTTGATGTCGGTCGTGTTCATCCGAGCGTACTGGTCGGCCATCCAAGCCATCTCGCGCTCGCCCGTGCCCATGTCGGGCGCCGGAACGTTCTGCGCCGGATTGATCAGGTCGCGCTTTGCGAGCTCGTAGGCGAAGCGGCGGGTGATGAGCTCGAGCTCGTGTTCCGTGTATTGTCGCGGGTCGATCCGGAGGCCGCCCTTGGCGCCGCCATATGGCACCTCGGCCAGGGCGCACTTGTAGGTCATCAGCGCCGCCAGCGCCTCAACCTCGTCCTGGTTCACCTCCAGGGCGTAGCGGATGCCGCCCTTGACCGGCTCCATGTGCTCGGAATGGACGGAGCGATAGCCGGTGAAGGTGTGGATCTCGCCCCTGAGACGAACCCCGAAGCGGACGGTGTAGGTCGAGTTGCAGACCCTGATCTTCTCGCAAAGGCCCGGCGACATGTCCATTCGCGCGGTGGCGCGGTTGAACATGATGTCGACGGACTCGCGGAAGCTCGGCTCGTTGACGGTTGCGTCCATTGGTCTCCTCCCATCGTCGGTCGCGCCGCGGGCGCCCTCTGGGGCTGCGACACGGAGGAGCATAGGTCGCGACGGGTGGTTCGTCCGCCTGAAACTTCAGTTCTCTCCGCCATCGCGGCGCGCGAGGAGCGCCGCGAGCGTGTCGGCCATGTAGCGTGCCTGGTACTTCGGCGTTACGCCGCCGACCCCGAGGCGGGCGCCGAAACGCCACCAGATGCCCGGCGCCCAGCCCCACGGAGCGGATTGCGAGAGGCGTATGACGAAGCCGTTCGCCGGCTTGAAGGCGAAGGCGCCGCGCTCGACCGCCACGATGTCGTCCAGTCCGGCGAGGGAACGGCCGGTCGTGTCCCTGAGCCCCTCAGCCGTGAGTTCGATGCGCTCGCGCGTAACGCGCAGCATGGCGAGGCCGAGCCACGCCAGACCACCCCCAAGTCCGATGAGCACGACGCGCCAGCCAGCAGCAGTGGGACCCGGGGCCAGTCCGAACCAAAAGCAAAGGGCGCCGAGGATCGCCAGCACGAGCAGTGCCAGCACTCGGCGGACCGGAGAGGCGGCGAGCGTCGCGAGTACGGGAGGAGCGTCGGTCACGGCGGCGGCTTAGCGCGGCGATCCAGCCGGGTCGAGGGGCCGCGAGCCGGCAAGGGGGGCGCCGCTCCCGCAGGCAGGGGCTTCGCCCCCACCGTGCGGAAGCGGCGGCGCGCCTCCGGCGCGCGGCGTCCTTTGCCGCGGCGGAGGATCTGCGGGGCTGCGACGCGCCGCTTGCGAGGGGCAGCGGTCCGCTCCTATGTTCGCGCGATGCAAGCGCTGAAGGCCATCACTCTTGCCCTCTCCGTCGCGGCGTGTGCGCCGTTCCCCGAGCTTGCGCGCGCGCCGGCGGAGGTTCAGGGGCCATATCCGCGGATCGTGCCGCTCGGCCAGGTGAGCGTGCCGGCGCCGCAGGCGTCGGTGCCGCCGGACGACGCCCTCATCGCCCGCGCCGAGGCGCTAAAGGCGCGCGCCGCGGCGGCCGGCGACGGAGCGATCTCCGACGACGAGCGGCGGCGCATGATCGAGGCGGCTGCGCGGCATCGGTGATCCGGTGGACGGGCCGCGGCAAACCGGCTAAGGCGCCCGCGGTCGCGGCGAGGAGATGGAGCGCATGACGGAACCCCTGAGGCTCGGCATCGCCGGGCTCGGCACCGTGGGCACGGGCGTCGTGCGGATCGTCCAGCGTCACGCGCAGATCCTGGAGCGCCGCGCCGGACGGCCGGTGGAGATCACCGCCGTGTCCGCTCGCACGCGGGACAAGGACCGCGGCATCCGCATCGCCAGCTATGCCTGGGAGGACGACCCGGTAGCGCTGGCCCGGCGCGACGACGTCGACGTGCTGGTCGAGTTGATGGGCGGCTCGGACGGGCCGGCCAAGGCGGCGGTCGAGGCGGCGATCGCCGCGGGCAAGGACGTCGTCACGGCGAACAAGGCGATGCTCGCGGTGCACGGGCAGGCGCTGGCCGAGGCGGCGGAGGCCAATGGCGCCGTCCTGCGCTTCGAGGCCGCGGTGGCGGGCGGCATCCCGGTGGTGAAGGCGCTGACGGAAGGCCTTGCGGGGAACGAGGTCATGCGCGTCATGGGCGTGATGAACGGCACATGCAATTACATCCTGACGCGGATGGAGAGCGCCGGCCTGACCTATGAGGAGGTCTTCGCCGAGGCCAAGGCGCTGGGCTATCTCGAGGCGGACCCGACGCTGGACGTGGGCGGGATCGACGCGGGGCACAAGCTGGCGCTGCTGACGGCAATCGCCTTCGGCACGCGGGTCGATTTCGACGCGGTCGCCATAGAGGGGATCGAGCGGGTTTCGATCGACGACATCCGCCAGGCGGCCGACATGGGATTCCGCATCAAGCTGCTCGGCGTGGCGCAGATGACGGGGCGGGGGTTGGAATGCCGCATGTCGCCCTGCCTCGTCCCGGCGGGGAGTTCGCTTGGCCAGCTCGAGGCAGCGACGAACATGGTGGTGCTGGAGGGCGACGCCGCCGGACAGATCGTGCTGCAAGGCGCGGGCGCGGGCGAGGGGCCCACGGCGAGCGCGGTGATGTCCGATGTCCTGGACCTCGCGCGTGGAACGCGCCTCTCGACCTTTGGGCAGCCCGCGGCCTCGATGGAGGCGGCGCCGGCGGCCAGCGCCTCGGCGCCCGCGCCCTACTACCTGCGGCTCGCGCTCGTCGACAAGCCGGGCGCGCTCGCGCGGATTGCAACGGCCTTGGGCGACGCCGGCATCTCGATCGACCGGATGCGCCAGTATGGCCACGCCGAGGCAGTTGCGCCTGTGCTGATCGTCACCCATCGCACCAGTCGTGCAGCGCTGGACCAGGCAGTGGCGGGAATGGACGCGACCGGCGTCGTCTCCGGCTCCCCCGTGGCGCTGCGGATCGAAGAGGTCTGAGCGGCGGTCATGGCGCGGCGCAGGCCGGGGAGCGTCAGGGGGCTGGAGGCGCTGGGACGCGAGCGGCTGTCGCGCCACTTCTTCATGCGCGATTTCCTCTACAGCGAGATCGGCAACTTCCACGGTGTGCCGAACATCCCCGACGACCCGGACCTCGCTTTGGCGGCGGGCCGGGCGCTGGCGCAGACGCTGCTGGAGCCGCTGGTCGAGACATTCGGGCCCATCGCGGTACGCTCCGCCTACCGCTCGCCGGCGGTCAACGCCCTTGGCAATGAGCGGGGATACAACTGCGCCTCGAACGAGGCGAACTGCGCGGGCCACATCTGGGACCGGCGCGATGCGGAGGGCAGGATGGGCGCCTGCGCCTGCATCGTGGTCCCTTGGTTCGCCGACCGCTACGAGCAGGGTCGCGACTGGCTCGACCTGGCGTGGTGGCTGCACGACCACCTAGAGTACCACGGGATCGAATTCTTTCCGATCCGCGCGGCGTTCAATCTGACATGGCGAGAGCGTCCGGAGCGTACCATCCGCTCCTGGATCGGCCCGCGCCGCAAGATCCTCGGGCGCGGCGACGCGCCTGGCGAGCCGGAAGAGCGCCGTCGCGTCCGCTACGCCGACTTTCCGCCCTCTCGCGGCATCCGGTATCCGGCGTGAGTCCACGGTCCGAGCTTGTGCCGCCGCCGCGTTAGCGGATAGGGGTACTGCGTTCACGCCATGGAGAGGACGCCGAATGAACGCGAACCCCGTGCAATTCCACGACCGTATGCTCTCGCTCGGGCTGGCGCGGGTAAGCGAGGCCGCTGCAATGGCATCGGCCCGCCTGATAGGGCGTGGCGACGAGAAGGCCGCGGACCAGGCCGCCGTCAATGCGATGCGCGAGCAGCTGAACATGCTCGACATCGCCGGCGTGGTGGTCATCGGCGAGGGCGAGCGCGACGAGGCGCCGATGCTCTTCATCGGCGAGGAGGTCGGCACCGGCGAGGGGCCCGCGGTGGACATCGCGCTCGACCCGCTCGAGGGGACGACGCTAACCGCGAAGGACATGCCGAACGCGTTGACGGTGATCGCGATGGCGCCGCGAGGCACGCTGCTGCACGCGCCTGACGTCTACATGGACAAGCTGGCGATAGGGCCGGGCTACGAACCCGACACGGTCACGATGGACATGAGTCCTGCAGAACGCGTGCGCGCGCTGGCCGCCGCCAAGGGTGGCGAGACTGAGGACATTACCGTGTGCGTGCTGGAGCGGCCGCGCCACGAGGAGATGATCGCCGAGATCCGCTCGACCGGCGCCGCTATCCGCCTGATCACGGACGGCGACGTGGCGGGCGTAATCCACTGCGCCGAGCCGCACCTGACGGGGATAGACATGTACATGGGCTCGGGCGGCGCGCCGGAGGGCGTCCTCGCCGCCGCGGCGCTGAAGTGCATGGGCGGGCAGATGTACGGACGACTTCTCTTCCGTAACGACGACGAGCGGGGCAGGGCGGCCAAGGCGGGGATCGAGGATTTGGACCGGGTCTATCGGCGGGACGATATGGTCACTCAGGACGTCATCTTCGCGGCGACCGGCGTAACAGACGGCTCGATCCTGCCTGGCGTCAAGCGAGAGCTCGGATATCTGACGACCGAGACGCTGCTGATGCGGTCCAAAACCGGCTCGGTCCGGCGGATGAGCTACCGCAACCCGAGCTGACGAGAGGTTGCGCCGCGCCGTCACTGCGATGTAGTGCACCTGAGGGTCAGACACTAAATCTGGTGACAAATGCCGCGCGATCACGCCTCCACCGCCTTCCTGAACGTCGAAGCGTCCGTCACCGGGCGGCGCTGGGTTGGCCCGACGATCGAGGCGGACCGGCTGACCGAGGCGATGGCGCAGGCGACGGGCCTGCCGGAGGTCGTCTGTCGGTGCCTCGTCGCGCGGGGTGTGGCGCCGGACGGTGCGGCCGCTTACCTCGCGCCGACCCTGCGCGACCTGCTGCCCGATCCCCGCAGCCTCAGGGACATGGAGGTGGCCTCGCAACGTCTGCTGCGCGCGGTGCGCCGGCGGGAACGCGTGGCTATTTTTGCCGACTACGACGTCGACGGCGGCGCCTCGGCCGCCCTCCTGCTGATCTGGCTGAGGCACATGGGACTGGGCGCGACGCTCTATGTGCCGGACCGGCTCGAAGAGGGCTACGGCCCGAACGAGCCGGCGATGGCGGCGCTGGCCGCCGAGCACGACCTGATCGTCTGCGTCGATTGCGGGACGGTCGCTCACGGACCGGTCGCCGCCGCGCGCGGCGCGGACGTGGTCGTGCTCGATCACCACCTTGGTGGCGCGGAGCTGCCGGCGGCGCTGGCGGTCGTGAACCCGAACCGGGCGGACGAGGACGGGTCGCTGGCGCACCTTTGCGCGGCGGCGGTCGTCTTCCTGCTCCTCGTCGACATGGGTCGCCGACTGCGCGAGGAGGGGGCGAACGGCCCCGACCTGATTGCGATGCTCGACCTCGTTGCACTTGCCACTGTAGCCGACGTGGCGCCGCTCGTCGGCGTCAACCGGGCGCTTGTGCGGAGGGGTCTCGAAGTGATGCGGCGGCGTGAGCGGCCTGGGCTCGTCGCGCTCGCCGACGTCGCCGCGCTCGACCGGCCGCCGGAGTGCCACCACCTCGGTTTCGTGCTGGGCCCCCGGATCAACGCCGGGGGCCGGATTGGACGCGCCGACCTCGGCGCGCGGGTTCTTTCCACCGACGATCCGCACGAGGCGGCCGCGCTGGCGGAGCAACTCCACCGTCTCAACGACGAGCGGCGCGAAATCGAGGCGCAGGTGCGCGAGGCCGCGCTGGCGCAGGTCGAGGCGCGCGGCGACGACGGACCGCTCGCCTGGGCGGCGGGCGAGGGCTGGCATCCCGGCGTCGTCGGCATCGTCGCCGCCCGGCTGAAGGAGGCAACTGGCCGGCCTGCGGTGGTGATCGGCTTCGATGGAGCCACCGGCGTCGGCTCGGGCCGCTCGGTGGCTGGCGTGGATCTTGGCGCCGCGGTGCATCGGCTGGCGGCAGAGGGCTTGCTGCTGCGCGGCGGAGGCCACCGGATGGCGGCGGGCCTGAGCGTGGAGCGGAACGGGCTCGAGCCGGCCATGGCGCGGCTGGGCGAACTGCTCGCCCGGCAGGCCGGGCAGGAGATGCGCCGCAACGATCTTGTCCTGGACGCCCTCGTTGCGCCATGCGCGGCGACGGCCGAGCTCGTGCGCCGCGTGGACGCTGCCGGACCCTTCGGGATGGGCTCAAGCGCGCCGCGGTTCGCACTGGCGGACGTGAGGCTGGCCGGGGTGCGGCGGGTCGGAGAAGGACACCTGCGGCTCGACCTTGCCGACGGCGCCGGCGGTCGACTGCAGGCCATCGCATTCCGCGCCTTTGACGGACCCCTCGGGCCTGCCGTCGAAGCGCGAGCGGGCCGTTCGCTGCACCTCGCCGGACGGCTTGAGATCAATGTTTGGCAGGGACGAGAACGGGTGCAGCTGCGCGTCGAGGACGCCGCCTGCGACTGACGCCACGACCACTGGAAAGTGCGGAAAAATCCGCTTGCTCTGCTGCGGAGCTTTGACTAGGTACGCCGCACGCACCGGCTTGGCCCGTTCGTCTATCGGTTAGGACGCCAGGTTTTCAACCTGGAAAGAGGGGTTCGATTCCCCTACGGGCTGCCACTTCTTTCTGTTCGCAGGCGCTTTCAGATTTAAGCGCCCCCGTTGTCCAACTTCTTCGGAAGGCTGGATAAGATATGTTCGTCTTGCGTGCTCGCCAGCCTTATCATGCCGGAGGTCTCAACCTAATCCGGTTCGCGTCGGCGACATAGCGGCTCGCTTCCTTCGCCGGCTTGTGCGCGAGGAAGGCCATCACCTCCCATTCGGTCATCCCTGCCTCGGCCAGATGCCGTGCGCCCGCCTTGCGAAGTCCATGAGCCCCGCAGTGGTGAAGCTCTGCCTCGTTGCACCGATCACGGAACCAGTCGCCGAGAGACGCGGCATCGTAGCCCTGCCTTGGCGCGCGGGATCAGGCTGCCGGAGCGTGCGTCGAAGCTGGCCCTGAGCTGAAACCCGACAATATGGTCGCGCTGGTGTGGCGACCGCGACCGCAGTGCTTGGAGCGATAGAGCGCCGCATCCGCGTCCCGCTGCATCCGATCCAGATCCGGGCGGTCGTACAGCACGCTCATCGTCGATCCGATGCTCGAGCCGACCTGGCAGAGGGTGCCGTCGAAGTCGATGGGCTCGGCCACCCGCTCGATGATGCGCCGGGCGATCCGATCCGCGCGTGCAGCATCCACGAGGCCGTGCAGCACCAGCACGAATTCATCCCCGCCGACGCGCGCCACTATGTCGCCAGAGCGCGTCTCGTCGCCGAGGATCCGCGTCACGACCTGCAGGACATGATCGCCGGCCGCATGGCCAACCGTGTCGTTGACGTTCTTGAAGAAGTCGAGGTCGAGGCGCATCAGCGTGAAGGGGGTACGCGTCTCGATGACGCGCGCGAGCTCCATCTCGAGGGCGCGTCGGTTCCATGCGCCCGTGAGGGCGTCAGTCTGCGCCTGCCGTTCAGCGGTGCTCTTGGCAATCTGCAGTCGCTGGTTGAGATCGCGGGACTGCTCCATCGCGGCCGACTTGGCCTCCACGAGATAGAGCATCTCGATTGTCAGGTCGGTTGCGGCGAAGTCGGCACTGGTGAGACCGTAGTCCCGTACAGCGTCGACGACGCCGATGCCGAAGCTGACGTTCACAATGCCTCCGCCGTCCGGCAAGCCGACGATGACGCCCTTCAGCGACGTCTGTGGCGGATCCCGAAAGGATAGATGCACCTTCTGTCCGAGGCTCTCGGAAAAAAGAGACGGGTTGAAACTGCGCGGGCGGCGGATCTCGAAGATCTCGCTCAAGGCACGCCCGATCAGTCGTGACGCCGGCCTGATACGGAGCATGGTCGGGCCAGCGTGCAGGACCGAGAGGTCGGAATCCACGCGTAGGTGCATCGGCATGAGTAGATCCAGCGCCCGCGCGCCCACACCGATGCGGTCGGATGGGACGGAGCCGGTCACGAAGCGCGCGCCGCCAGCTCGAAGCGGCGTCCTTCGGCGAATGCAGGGTCGTGCAGCACGATGGACAACGTCTCCCGTCCCTCCACGTGCTCGACCACGTCCATGATGACCAGCGCGCCATAGTCGTCCGCGAGCGCTCTCAGGATGCCGACCAGAACGTGGCCGTAGCCGGCCTGCGGGTAGCGGCAGTGGAGGTGCCACGCTCCTTCATCGCCTTCGTCGATCAATTCGAGCGATGGAAGGTCCAGATCCGGCACCGCCAGGCGCGCACGTCCCGGCAAGTCGTCCAGCGAATCGAGGAACTCCGCGAATGTCTCGCCGCCGAAGCGCAGCAGTCGACGCAGCGCTTCTGTCGTCGGGTGCGAGACGAGGTAGGTGCCGAGGTCCTCCAGGAACGCGTCCAGAGGCTTGTCGAGGCAGTCGGTTGCAGCGTCGAGCACGCGTCGGGTCACGAAGTCTTCGTAGCTCAGCATTGCCTCGAAGGAGGGCTCGTCGAGGCGCGCGCGCCGCGCGACCTCGAGCCAGACGTCGACTCCGTACGTGTCGCGCACGAAGCTCTCGATCGCCTTGTTTGTCAGTCCGTGCATCTGGAACCTCTCTCCACGACCCAGCCTAGGAACGAGCCGCTTAAGAAAGGCTCAAGCGCACGCCTGCACCGCCGTAATGCCCAGGAGTCGTTTAACTAAAACTGTGTCTGCAGGGAGCTGGACGCGCCGATCTCGTCCAGCCAGCCCGGGAGACCGCCGACATCGTCCAAGACCGTCGCCGCTAGATCGTACAGCGGGGCCTCCTCCCCGCCGGTGCGCACGCCGAGGCAACGCATCCCCGACGCGTGCCCCGCGCGCATGTCGTAGACGCTGTCGCCCACCACCACCACCTCGTGCGGTCGAAGGCCAAGTCGCGCGGCGGTTGCGAGCAGGGGCGCGGCGTCGGGCTTGGCGCCGTGGCCGCTATCGAAGCCGACGATGGCTTGAAACCGCGTCTCCACGCCTGCCTGCTGCAGGTGGAGGCGAGCGGTATCTTCCGCGTCATTGGTAACGCAGGCCAGCAGGAGGCCGCGGCCAACGAGCTCGTCGAGAAGCGGGAGCAGCGGAACCGTCGGCACCTGTTCCGTCCGGGCGGCCACGTCGTCGATGAGCGTCCGCAGCCCTCGTCGATCGGCTCCGGCCGGCAGCGCCGCGAGCAGGGCGTCCCGAACCCGGTCCGGCGTCTCGGCAATCATGATGCTGTCGGGCACGAGTCGCCGCGTCGCCGCGTCGTAGCCGAGGACGGTGCGAAGGCGGTGCTCCAACGTCGCGTCGTTGCCCGACAGCTCCGTTGCGAGGCGTTCTGCGCAGGGCGCCCAAGTCGCCTGCAGGTCGAAAAGGGTTCCGTCCTTGTCGAAGATCACGCCGCGCACCCGCATCGCCCATCAGGTCCACGTCGGCACGTTTCCGCCAGGTAGCGCCGCCCGCGCCCGTCCGGGCACGTCGTAGCCGAGGCCAGCATCGTCGCAGAGCGCCATGATCCAGGCATCGTCCATCAGGACGAAGTCCAGCACGGAGCCAAGGAAAACAGGATCTTGCACGCCTGTCCTGATGCTCTCTCCTGAGGCGCCCGTGGCGCCCAGGAACACTGGCAGTAGCGAGTCGTTCCCGGCCAGCCAAGCCAGGGCCGACACCGCCACAAGCTCGGCCTCGTCCTGTCGCATTGCTTGTTCCCTTGTGAATGCTAATGCGTTGTTAACCATTGATGGCTCAGTTTGCAGACATCGCGACAAGGCAACAGGGGCAGGTGGCTGATGACCGGAAGAATCTTGGTCGCCGGCGGAGTGCAGGAGGAAAGGGATCTCCTGATCGACCTGCTCGATGCAGCTCGCTACGAAGTCATGCAAGCGGTGACGGCCGACGAGGTTGCCGAGCAGGCTCTCAACGCGTCACCCGATATCATCATGCTGGACGAGAGGCTTGGCGACGGCACGGGGATCAACCTCTGCCGCGCGCTGCGCACGGATCCCCGCCTACGCGATCTGCCCATTATCTTGTCCGCAAGGCGCGACGACAGCGAGGCGCGGCGTGCGGCGCTCGAGGCGGGGGCGAACGAGCTGCTGCGCAAGCCTCATGATGAGGTGGTGCTCATGGCTCGCGTGCGCAGCATCCTCAGGATGCGGGACACGAGCGAGGAGCTGAAGCGGAGGCGGACGACTGCTGGCGAGTTCGGGTTTGCCGAGCCGTCCGCAACTTTTGCGCCGCCCGGCCGGATCGCGTTCGTTTCGCCGGCCGGCGCGCGGGCGGCGGAATGGTGCGAGGCACTGAGGCCGCTGGTGCGGCACCACATGGAGGTTACCGATCCGGTCGCGGCGCTCGAGCAGGAGAGCCGTGGCCGCGCCGCGGATGTCTACGTGCTCGACGCGTCGACCGGATGCGCGACGGCAACGCTGCGGCTCCTGGCGGACCTGCGCTCGCGGGCGTTTACCCGCTTCGCAGCCATCATCTTCATGGCACCCACCGAGGATCGCGACTGCAGGGCCATGGCGCTGGACCTCGGCGCCAACGATCTGATCCCGGCCGACTTCGAGCTGCCGGAACTGGCGGTGCGCCTCAAGAGCCAGCTGCGGCGCAAGCGCGAAGCCGACGCTCTCCGGGCGGCGGTCGACGAGGATCTGCGCCTGGCGGTGCTCGACCCGCTGACCGGCCTCTACAATCGCCGGTACGCGATGGCGCATCTGAAGCGCGTCTCGTCCCGTGCGGCGGAGACCGGCCGGACCTTCGCCGTCATGGTCGCGGACATCGACCGCTTCAAGGACATCAACGACCGCTACGGTCACGCGGTGGGGGATGCGGTGCTGGTCGAGGTCGCGCGTCGTCTGAAGGACAATCTGCGCGGACATGATCTCGTCGCGCGAATCGGCGGCGAGGAGTTCCTGGTGGCGCTCCCCGAATGCGACCTGACGGAGGCCCGGCTGGCGGGCGAACGGCTCTGCCGCGTAATCGACGCCGTGCCGTGCGAACTTCCGAGCGGGATCTCGATCCACGTCACCATGAGCATCGGCGTCTCGGTCGGGGGCGGCACAAAGGGCCTCGATGTGGTCGCCTCCCTCATCGACGCGGCCGACCGCGCGCTCTACGGCTCCAAGTCAGACGGCCGCAACAAGGTCACCATGAGCCGTCCGGCTGCTTGACGACGAGGTGCGGTCGTTCCGCCGCGAACTGGACACCGTCCCGCGCCGGCTGGATACTCCGGCAATGAATCTTCCGGACGCCTTTCTGGACGAGTTGCGCTCCCGCGTCAGCCTTGCGCAGGTCGTGGGACGCAAGGTCGCGTGGGATCTGCGCAAGTCCAACCAGGGCAAAGGCGACATGTGGGCACCGTGCCCATTCCATCAGGAAAAAACCGCGAGCTTCCACGTCGATGACCGCAAGGGCTTCTACTACTGCTTCGGATGCCACGCGAAGGGCGACGCGATTCGCTTCACGCGAGAGACGGAGAACCTGAGCTTCATCGAGGCCGTCGAGCGGCTGGCCCAAGAGGCCGGACTTGAGCTGCCCGAGCGCAGTCCGGCCTCCAGGGCGAAGGCGGACCGGCGGGCGCAACTGGTCGAGGTGATGGAGCAGGCGGTGCGGCATTACCGCCTGCAGCTCCGTACGGCGGCCGCGGGGGTCGCGCGAGACTACCTGGCGCGGCGCGGTCTCGACGATGCGGCGCAGGAGAGGTGGGCGGTCGGATTTGCGCCCGACGCGCGGCGAGGAGTTCTGGCGCATCTGACCGCGCAGGGGGTGCCGGAGCAGCTGGTGGTCGACGCGGGACTGGCGGCGCGGCCCGAGGATGGGAGCGCCGCCTACGACCGGTTTCGCGGCCGGATCATCTTTCCGATCAGGGATGCGCGAGGTCAGACCATCGCACTGGGCGGGCGGGCGCTCGACCCGGGCGCTAGGGCCAAGTACCTCAATTCGCCGCAGACCGAGATCTTCGACAAGGGGCGCGGTCTCTACAACGTAGGTCCCGCGCGTGAGGCAGCGGGGCGCGATCAGCCATTGATCGTCGCTGAGGGCTACATGGACGTCATTGCGCTGTCGGAGGCTGGCTTTGGGGCCGCCGTAGCGCCCCTCGGCACCGCGATCACGGAAGATCAGCTCCGCCTTCTCTGGCGCATCCATCCCGAGCCCGTCGTCGCGCTCGACGGCGACCGAGCCGGTCTGCGGGCGGCCATGCGGCTCATCGACGTGGCTTTGCCGATGCTCGACGCGGGGCAATCGCTGCGCTTCTGCCTGATGCCCGAGGGGCGCGATCCAGACGACGTCGTTCGGAGCGAAGGGCGGACGGCAATGCGTCGCCTGATCGAGGAGGCGCAACCCATGGTGCGGCTGCTGTGGCGGCGGGAGACGGAGGGCAAGTTCTTCGACAGCCCGGAGCGCAAGGCGGCGCTCGACCGTTCGCTGCGCACGGCGATCCGCCGGATCCCCGACCCGTCGCTCCGGACGCATTACGGGCAGGAGTTCGCAGAGCTGCGGAAAGAGCTCTTTGGGCAGAAGCGGCGCCCGCCGCGCGGTCGCGGCTTTCGCGCCTGGTCACGGCCTCCGACGGCTGCGCCTGAGACGCGCTCGAGCCTGCTGGCCGCCTCTGGCGATGCAATGGCGGAGGAACTGCGGGAGGCGGTCATCTTGGCGACGCTGATCGCGCACCCGAGCTTGCTGCCGCAATTCGAAGGCGAACTGGAGCGGCTGGAGATGACGTCCGACGACCACCGGGCGCTGCAGGCGGCACTGCTTGCGCCGGATGTGCCCGAGCACGGTGATATTCGGGCGTATCTTGCGGGTCGGCTTGGGAAAGCACCTCTTGAACGGCTGCACATGACTCGCCACGTGCAGATCGCCCCGGGCGTGCGGCGCGGAGCGGTAGACGAGCGTGCGGCGCTGTGCCTTGCCGAGGAATTTGCGAAGTTGGCTGCGCGACGGGGGGCCAGGCGCGACATTGACGAGGCGCTGCGGCAGGCGGAGAACGCCGACGAGAACCTGATCTGGCGCTTGAGCAGGGCAGCGGAGGCACTTGCCGGACCGCGCCGAGAGCGGCGGCAGGTCGAGGATTTCGAGACGGCGCCAAATGGCGCTCAGGTCCGTCGCGACGAACGAACGGCGTTGGACGACCTGATCGGCGAGATCGACTTCTCGCGCGGCGGGCGCCGTCGCACCTGATCGCCGAGCCTGCCCCAATGGCGGGTCTCAGTTTTTCCGGGTATGCGGGTTTCCCGCAGACCGATTCGAACTAATGATTCGGCCGCTGGTCGAATCAGCCTGACGATAGGAGCGCCGGATGGCCGCCAAGGATACGGACGACCGCAAACCTGACGACCAGGATGGCGAGGTCATGCTCGATATGAGCCAGGCGGCGGTCAAGAAGATGATCGCCGAGGCGAAAGAGCGCGGCTATATCACCTACGACCAGCTCAACCAGGTACTGCCGCCCGAGCAGGTGTCGTCCGAGCAGATCGAGGACGTGATGTCGATGCTCAGCGAGATGGGCATCAACGTCATTGAGGACGACGAGGCCGAGGACGATGACAAGAGCTCGACCGAAGTCGTCGAGACCTCGAAGAGCACCGAGGTTGCGGTCGCCCAGACGGACCAGGAAAAGCTGGACCGGACAGACGACCCGGTGCGGATGTATCTGCGTGAGATGGGCTCCGTCGAGCTCCTCTCGCGCGAGGGCGAAATCGCCATCGCCAAGCGGATCGAGGCCGGCCGGAACACGATGATCGCCGGGCTCTGCGAGAGCCCGCTCACATTTCAGGCGATCACGATCTGGCGCGACGAACTTCTGAGCGAGGAGATCCTGCTGCGCGACGTCATCGACCTCGAGACGACCTTCGGTCGCTCGATGGACGAAGAGGGCGACGCGGAGGAGACCGTCGCCGATGCGGTCGAGACGCCGCAGGACCAGCAATCCGACAGCGGCGAGCCCGAGCTCGATGCGGACGGCAACCCGATCCGGCGCGAGGACGATGACGAGGATGACGACCAGGCGAACCTGTCGCTGGCGGCGATGGAGTCGGCCCTGAAACCACGGGTGCTCGAGACGCTGGATCGCATCGCCACGGATTACGAGCGGCTCTCCGAGATGCAGGACATGCGAATGTCCGCGACGCTCAATGAGGACGGCTCGTTCAGCGCAGCCAGCGAGGAGCAGTACCAGAAGCTTCGCGGCCAAATTGTCGAGCTGGTGAACGAGCTCCACCTGCACAACAACCGGATCGAGGCGCTGATCGACCAGCTCTACGGCATCAACCGCAAGATCATGAGCATCGACAGCGCGATGGTGAAGCTGGCTGATCAGGCCCGCATCAACCGGCGCGAGTTCATCGACGCCTATCGCGGCTACGAGCTCGACCCGAACTGGCTTGAGCGGGTCGCGGAGAAGTCCGGCCGCGGCTGGCAGTCCTTTGTCGAGCGCTCGAGCGACAAGATCGACGAGCTGCGTAGCGACATGGCGACAGTTGGCCAGTATGTCGGCGTCGACATCTCCGAGTTCCGCCGCATTGTCCAGCAGGTCCAGAAAGGCGAGAAGGAGGCCCGGCAGGCCAAGAAGGAAATGGTTGAGGCGAACCTGCGCCTCGTGATCTCCATCGCCAAGAAGTACACGAATCGCGGCCTGCAGTTCCTGGACCTGATCCAGGAAGGCAACATCGGCCTCATGAAGGCCGTGGACAAGTTCGAGTATCGGCGCGGCTACAAGTTCTCGACCTACGCGACGTGGTGGATTCGCCAGGCGATCACCCGCTCGATCGCCGATCAGGCACGCACCATCCGCATCCCGGTGCACATGATCGAGACGATCAACAAGCTGGTCCGCACCGGACGGCAGATGCTCCACGAGATCGGCCGCGAGCCGACGCCCGAGGAGCTGGCCGAGAAGCTGCAGATGCCGCTCGAGAAAGTCCGCAAGGTTATGAAGATCGCCAAGGAGCCGATCAGCCTCGAAACGCCCATCGGCGACGAGGAGGACAGCCAGCTTGGCGACTTCATCGAGGACAAGAACGCGATCCTGCCCTTGGACAGCGCGATCCAGGAGAACCTGAAGGAGACGACGACGCGGGTGCTGTCGTCGCTGACGCCGCGTGAGGAGCGGGTCCTGCGGATGCGTTTCGGCATCGGCATGAATACTGACCACACGCTCGAGGAGGTCGGCCAGCAGTTCAGCGTTACGCGCGAGCGGATCCGGCAGATCGAGGCGAAGGCGCTGCGCAAGCTCAAGCACCCGTCGCGGTCGCGCAAGCTGCGCTCATTCCTCGACCAGTAGGAATTCGAGCCCGCCGCTTGACGCGGTGGGGGAGAACCGTGAACATCGGCGCGATCCTGATGGGAGTGCGTGCCGATGATCTTCGATCCTGCAACAGCCGCCGCTGCAGCGTTCATGATGGTCACTGCGGTAGCAGTCGCGCTGCTCGTGGCGGATCGGCGTACGGGCGCGCGGCGCGAGCAGGAAACGCGCGATCTCCGGCGCTCGCTCGACGAGGCGAACCGGCTTGCGGAGCGGCAGGCGGTTCAGCTCGAGGACCGGGATAAGCGGCTGGAGAGGCTGGGCTCCGATCTAACGTCGCTGCGTCAGAAGCATGACGCCGCAGCGGCCGAGCATGGGCTCAAGGTGGCGGAGGCGTCGAGGCTCACGGAGGCAGTAGATCGGCTCGAGCGGACGGCCGAAGTGGCCAGGTCCGAGATGGCGGACCTGATTGATCGGCACCGGAAGCTGCAGGAGGAGCACGGCCGGCTGCAGTCCGCTCACGCGGCGCTGCAGGCGGACACCGACGGCAAACTCGCCTCGGCCGAGCGTGAGGTCGGGGTTCTGAAGGAGCTGCGCGAGGAGATGTCGCGCAGGTTCGAGGAGCTGGCCAACGCCACCCTGCGTCGCACCGGCGCCGATTTCTCAAAGGCGCATACCGAAAAACTCAACGAGTTGCTCACGCCGTTCCGCGAACATGTCGGCCGCTTCGAGGAGGAATTGCGCAAGGTGCATGGCGCGGCGGACCAGGAGCGGGCGCGGCTTAGCCAGCAGATCATCATGCTGACGACGCAGTCGGAAAGCATTCGGTCGGAAGCGGCGAACCTGACCCGCGCGCTCAAGGGCGACAAGCAGCGGCAGGGCGCGTGGGGCGAAATGATCCTCGAGCGCATCCTCGAGGCGTCGGGGCTGGAGCGTGGCACCCACTACGTGGTGCAGGAAAGCCGGCGCGACGAGGAGGGCGGGCGCTGGCGCCCGGACGTCGTGGTGAAGATGCCGCGCGATAAGTCTCTGGTGATCGACAGCAAGGTCAGCCTGATCTCGTACGAAGCGGCGGTGAACGCGGAGAGAGAGGAAGAGCGCGCAGCGCATCTGCGCGAGCACGCGGCGGCGGTACGGCGGCACATCGACCAGCTAGCGGCCAAGGGCTACCACGCGCTGGACGCTGGAACGGTGGACTACGTGCTGATGTTCATGCCGATCGAGGGGGCGCTCTCGGCTGCGCTGAACGAGGTCGGCGATCTCACCGCCTATGCCGTCTCCAGGGGCGTGGGCGTGATGACGCCGAGCACGCTGATGGTGACGCTCCGCACGGTCGACCACATCTGGACTGTTGAGCGTCGCGAGAGCAACGCCGAGGATATCGCCGTCCGGGCGGGACGTCTCTACGACAAGGTGGTGGGCTTCGTGACCGACTTGGACAAGGTCGGCGGCGCGCTTGCCTCCGCCGTGCGGGCACACGAGGATGCCATGGGCAAGCTCGCGACCGGGCGCGGCAACGTTCTGGGCCAGATCGAAAAGCTCAAGGTGATGGGCGCGCGGACCAACAAGTCGATCCCGGTGGACTTCGATCGGCAGGAGGACGAGGAGCTTGAGGAGGGGCCGGCGCGGCTAGCCCTCGCCTCCACCGACTGAAGCCGCTTCGCGGTGCGGCTGGTTGAGCGGCTTTACGTAGAGGTCGTTGACGAGGCTGTAGAGGGCGACGCTGAGTGGCGCGCTGACGACCACGCCGGCGAGCCCGAAGACGGCGCCAAAGGCGACGAACGCAAAGATCAACAGGGCGGGTGGCAGATCGGCCACCTCGCTCTGCGCGAACGGCAGGACGATGTTCGACTCGATTTGCTCGATGGCGAAGTAGGTCAGGCCAGTCCAGAGCACCATCGCCGGGCTGATCATCATCGCGAGGAGCAGCGCCGGAATCGCCGCCGCAATCGGACCTATGATCGGCACGAACTCCAGCAGGCCCGCTATCAGTCCCAGCGCGAAGGGCGATGGTAGCCCGAGCAGCCACGTCGCCGCCGTCACGCCAGCGCCAATTACCAGCATCGAGAGGAGCTGCGCCCGCAGCCACGCCTTCAGCGCGTGACCGGCCCGGTTCAGCGCCTCGCGAAGCGGCTCCTGCCGGTTCGGGACGAAAAGGGAAACCAGTCCGTCGCGGTAAGTGCGAGGCCTCGTCGCGAGGAAGATGCCGGCCACGATGACAAGGATGACGGTGGTCACGGTGGCGAACAGCGCCGTGGACCACGAGGCGAGTCGCGCGGCGATGTTCCTGACGACGCCGCCGCTCTGCATGAGGTCGTCCGGGAACCAGGCGCCGAACCTCCGATCGATCTCGTCCAGCGAGGCCGGGATCCGTTCGATCAGCTGCGACACCTGCGACTGGGCCTCCGGCATGGCGAGCCAGCCGAAAAAGCCGAGGATCAGCAGGATGACCAATGCCGCCACCAGCACCGCGTAACCGCGCTGCATCCCGGTCCTGCGCCGAAGTGGATCGGCGACCGACGACACGATGACCGCCACGACGACGCCGGCAAAGGCGAGGATCAGCGCGTGACGGATGATCCAAGCGAGAAACAGGAGCGCAACGGCAGCGGCGACGATGCAAACCCGGGTGATGAACCGGTCTCGCGGCGGATAGCCGCTTGGACCAGTGTCCTCGGGCATCGAGTGGTGCGGTTCATGGGCGCGCATCGCTAGACAAAGGTGCGGGCGCCAAATCAGGTTCCGTGAATAAGGGGAGAAGCGGATGCAGACGAGCTTCTTTGTCGAGACGAGCGGGCCCGGGCTCTACGACTTCACGAATGAAGTGGCGGACTGGGCGCGGGGCGAGGGTCTGTTGACGCTCTTCGTGCGGCACACATCGTGCTCGCTGCTGATACAGGAAAACGCGGATCCCGCCGTGCAGCGGGACCTGCTCGCGTTTCTCTGTCGCTTTGCGCCACGAGCGGACACGGCCGAAATGAGCTACATCACGCACAGATCGGAAGGCGCGGACGACATGCCTGCGCACATCAAGGCGGCGGTGCTGCCGGTCAGCCTGTCAATCCCGGTCAGAAAAGGCCGGCCCCTGCTCGGCACCTGGCAGGGGATCTATCTCACGGAGCATCGGGACGGAGCGCACCGCCGCGAAGTGGCGGCGGTGCTGACGCCTACCTAGTCCTCGAGCAGGAAGGTCACTTCCATGTTCACGCGGTAGTGCTTGATGGTACCGCCGTCGAGAGAGACGTTCATGTCCTTGACCCAGGCGCTCTGCAGATTGCGGAGGGTCTTGTTCGCCCGGTCGATGCCCTGCTTCACGGCATCATCGAAACTGGTCTCAGAGGTCGCACTGATTTCCGTTACGCGTCCAACGGCCATGTTCTCCTCCTTCCGTAAGGTAAGGAATGACTCAACCTGCCAGACGCGTCGCTGTTCCGAGGCGGGGCCTAGTTCTGCGGCATGAGAAAGATCTCGCGCACGCCGACGCGCTCCGGCGCCTCGATCGCGTGCATGACGGCGGCGGCGACATCCTCGGGGTGCAGCTTTTCCGGCTTCGGCGTGTCGAAGAAGGCGGTATCCACCATGCCCGGCGCCACGACGGTGCATCGGCCGCCCCATTCGCGCATCTCCTCGGCCAGGTTGCCGGCATATCCGTGCACGAACCACTTGGTGGCGCCGTAGATCGAGCCCGAGATGTGCCTGCGTCCGGCGGCGGAGCCGGTGACCACCAGGTGTCCCTTCCTGCGCCGCAGATGCGGCAGCGCCGCGCGGGCAGTGTAGAGCACCCCCATCACGTTCACGTCGACCATCTGCCGCCACTCGTCCGGGTCGCCAGCCTCGGTGCCGGGCTTCGACAGACCCTTGCCGGCATTGGCGAAGGCCGCGTCGATGCCGCCGCGTTCGGCCAGCGCATCGACGGCGTTCGTCAGGTCGTCGAGGCGGCTCGCATCCCCGGCGAAGATGCTCGCGGCATCGCCCAGTTCGTCGGCCAGCGCCCGCAGCTTGTCCTCGCTTCGCGCGAAGAGACCAACGTGCCAGCCCTGGGCGACGGCCGCGCGTGCCGTTGCCGCGCCGATACCGGATGATGCGCCGGTGATGAAGATGGTCCGTGCCATGTCATGTCTCCTTCGGATCTGTTGTCACAACGCGAACGGTCCGCGCGGGTTCGGCCTCTGCATCTTGCGGGGCCGCTGCAGGGGCTACCCAACCGATGGAGGTGCCCCTATAGTGCTGGGGTCGACCGGCCGGGGAGAGAGACGATGCGCTGTCCGTTTTGCGGGAACACCGACACGCAGGTGAAGGATTCGCGTCCCGCAGAGGATCACGTCGCCATCCGTCGCCGCCGCTTCTGCCCCGCCTGTGGGGGGCGGTTCACGACCTATGAGCGGGTGCAGCTGCGCGACCTCGTCGTCATCAAGTCGAACGGCCGGCGCGAGGACTTCGACCGGGACAAGCTGGAGCGGTCGATCCGCATCGCTCTGCAGAAGCGGCCGATCGAGCACGAGCGGATGGACCAGATGATCTCCGGCATCGTGCGGCGGCTCGAGAGCATGGGCGAGACCGACATCCCCTCGAAGGCGATCGGCGAGATCGTCATGGAGACGCTGGCCCGGATCGACACCGTCGCCTACGTGCGCTTCGCCAGCGTCTACAAGAACTTCCAGGCCGCGGACGACTTCGACCGCTTCGTCAGCGAGCTGCGGCCGCAAACGCCGGAGTGACGCCTACCGACGATCGCCACATGGCGCACGCCCTTTCCCTGGGGCGGCGCGGGCTGGGGCGCGTCTGGCCCAACCCCGCGGTCGGATGCGTTCTCGTCAGGGAGGGGCTGGTGGTCGGCCGCGGCTGGACCGCCCCCGGCGGACGGCCGCATGGCGAGACGGTGGCGCTTGCAGCCGCGCGAGACGCCGCCCGAGATTCCACAGCTTACGTCACGCTCGAGCCCTGTGCCCACTACGGCAGGACGCCGCCTTGCGCCGATGCTCTGGTCGCGGCCGGGGTCCGGCGGGTGGTGACGGCGATGGAAGATCCGGACCCGCGGGTGGCGGGGCAAGGTCATGCGCGATTGCGAGAGGCGGGAGTCGCGGTCTGCACCGGCATCCGCGAGGCCGAGGCGAGGCGCGACCATGCCGGCTTTCTGACGCGTGTCGCGGTCGGGCGGCCTTTGGTGACGCTGAAGCTCGCCGCCAGCATCGACGGGCGGATCGCGACAGCCTCCGGCGAGAGCCGATGGATTACCGGCGCCGAGGCGCGGCGGGTGGTTCACGCGCTGCGGCTGGAGCACGATGCGGTCATGGTCGGCGGCGGCACCGCCCGCGCCGACGACCCGGCGCTGAACGTCAGGGATCTGGGCGCGGTGCGGCAGCCGGTGCGCGTCGTCATCTCGCGCGCCCTCGACCTGCCACGGGCCGGGCGGCTGGAGCGTCCGGGTGAGGCCGGGCCGCTCTGGCTCGTGCACGGCCAGACGGCGGACGAGGCGCGCGATTTCTGGCTGGCGCGGGCGACGCTGCTGCCGGTGGCCGAGCGCGACGGGCAGGTGGACGCCGCAGCCGCGCTGGCAGCGCTGGGCCGCGCCGGGCTGACGCGGGTGCTCTGCGAGGGCGGCGGCCGGCTCGCGGCCTCGCTTATCACGGCCGGCCTCGTGGACCGGCTGGTCGTCTTCTCCGCGGGCCTGACGCTCGGGGCGGATGCGCGCCCGTCGGTGGGTGCACTGGGCCTCACGCGCATGGCGGATGCGGAGCGATTTCATCTCCAGGACGCGCGACAGGTCGGCGGGGATGTGATGCAGGTCTGGGAGCGCACCTGAAAGGCTTGCTCTCGTCCCGGTGCACGGCTACCTCGGATAGAGACGGGGAGCGGCATGTTCACGGGCATCGTTACCGACATTGGAACCATCAGGGCGATCGAGCGGCAGGGTGACACCCGCGCCAGGATCGCCACATCCTATGACGTCACGAACGTCGATATCGGCGCGTCAATCTGTTGCGACGGCGTCTGTCTGACGGTCGTCGAGACCGGCACCGAGCCTCAGCCCTGGTTCGACGTGCAGGTCTCGGCCGAGACGCTTGGCCGCTCGAATCTCGGTCGCTGGCGCGACGGGAGCCGGATCAACCTGGAGCGCTCGTTGAGGGTGGGAGACGAACTCGGCGGGCACATCGTCTCGGGGCACGTCGACGGGCTCGCGCGGCTCGTCTCGTTGCGGGACGAGGGGGACAGCACCCGCATGACCTTCGAGGTGCCGGACGAACTTGCGCGCTACATCGCTCCCAAGGGCTCGGTCGCGCTCAACGGCACCTCCCTCACGGTGAACGAGGTCGACGGGCGCCGCTTCGGCGTGAACATCATTCCGCACACCAAGCTCGTCACCACCTGGGGCGATGCTGCCGAAGGCGATCCGGTCAACGTCGAGATCGACACGCTTGCCCGCTACGTCGCCCGGCTGCGCGAGTTCGCCGCGTGAGCGCCTTCGGGCACAACGGCGGCCCACCGCTCGGCGGCGTCGGCTGGCAGAGACATTGCTGGGGGCGCGCGCGGGCGGCGCTACTGCCGCGGATGCCGCTCGAGGTCGTGCGCCGCCGTGTTGCCCGGGCCGCGGAGCTCGGGCTCGACTATCGCACCTATGCCGGTATCCGGGCGAGCACGGGGCGCGACGTCGTGGCGCTGTTGTTTTCGACGAACGCCCTCAGGATGGAGCGAAAGGATGTGCCGCCGCCGGAGCGGGCTGCGCATCTTGCCGCGATCCGGGACTGCGGGACGATGGTCCTGGCGCAATCGCCGCACCGGGCGGAGGAGGTGGCGCGCCGGCTGGGGCTAGACGCGGCCGCAGCGCCGGCGCCGCTGGCGCGCTGGGCGGAGGCGCGTGCGGCGGTCCTCGCCGCTTCGGCCGCATTTCCGGCGGACGGAGTGGTGCTGATCGGGGCGGCGAACTACGAGCGAGCGTGGGCCGAGGCGGCGCGGCTGGCCGCCTTCCTGCCCGAGAGCCGGGTGTTCATGCCCTGAGGCGAACGCCACGGCGGCTCTGGCCTTCCAGCGGAACCGAGGCTAAGGCGGGCGCCGGATGTTGACGGCATGGGCCAAGCGATGAACGACATGAACTGGTCCGAAGCGATATCCTCTGTCGAAGAGGTGATCGAGGACGCGCGCAATGGCCGCATGTTCATCCTCGTCGATCATGAGGACCGCGAGAACGAGGGCGATCTCGTGATCCCCGCGCAGATGGCGACGCCGGAGGCGATCAACTTCATGGCGACGCACGGTCGCGGCCTGATCTGCCTTGCGCTGCCCGGCACGCGGATCGATGCGCTCGGCCTGCCGCTGATGTCGAGCTACAACTCCTCGCGGCACGAGACCGCCTTCACTGTCTCGATTGAGGCGCGGGAGGGCGTCACGACGGGAATATCGGCGCACGACCGCGCGCGCACCATCGCCGTGGCCATCGATGCATCGAAGGGCGCCGCCGACATCGCCACGCCGGGCCACGTCTTTCCACTCCGCGCCCGCGAGGGTGGCGTGCTGGTCCGTGCGGGCCACACCGAAGCCGCGGTGGATGTGGCGCGCCTGGCGGGCCTGAACGCCTCCGGCGTGATCTGCGAGATCATGAACGAGGACGGGTCGATGGCGCGCCTGCCCGACCTCGTGAGCTTTGCGCAGCGCCACAACCTCAAGATCGGCAGCATCGCCGACCTCATCGCCTACCGCCGGCGCTACGACAATCTCGTGCGTGAGCGCGAGGTGCGGACGATCACCTCAGGCTTCGGCGGCGAGTGGACGATGCGCGTCTTCATCGACCAGACGCAGGGCGCGGAGCACATCGCCCTCATCAAGGGCGACATCTCCCGCGACGCGCCGGTGCTGGTGCGGATGCACGCTCTCGACCCGCTGCTCGACATCGTCGGCACCGGCGGCGCAGGTCGAACCGGCGAATTCGGGCAGGCCATGCGCCTCATCGCAGAGGAGGGACGCGGCGTGCTCGTTCTGCTGCGCGACCTGCACATGAAGCTGGCGCTCGAGGACACCGTCTCGCCGCATACACTCAGGCAGTACGGTCTCGGGGCTCAAATCCTGTCGACGCTCGGCCTCTCGCGCTTGGTGCTTCTGACCAATTCTCCTTTGCCAAAGGTGGTCGGGCTCGAAGCTTATGGCCTTTCGATCGCTGGTACCCGCTCGATACCGCTGGAGTGACCATGGCCGGACCGTCGCACTACGTCATGCCGCTGCCCGAGTTCGATGCGCCGGTCCGCGTGCTCATCGTGATCGCGCCGTTCTACCGCGACATCGCCGACGCGCTGCTCGAGGGTGCGCGAGCGACGCTCGACCGCGTCGGCGCGGAGCATGAGACGGTCGAGGTGCCCGGCGCGCTGGAGGTCCCGACGGCGGTGCGGCTTGCCCACCGGCAGGCCGACTTTGACGGCTACGTGGCGCTGGGGTGCGTCATCCGGGGAGAAACAACGCACTACGAGACAGTCTGCGCCGACTCCTCGCGCGGGCTGACGTTGCTTGGGCTCGACGGTCTATGCATCGGCAACGGCATCCTGACGGTAGAGAACCATCAGCAGGCAGTCGTGCGTGCCGATCCCGCAAGTCAGGACAAGGGCGGCGGCGCGGCCGCGGCGGCCCTGCATCTCGTCGCGCTGTCGCGGCGTCTGGCGCGCAGGCCGACAGGCATCGGCTTCCTTACGGGCGAGGCCGAAGCATGAACCGTCGCAGGCAGATGAAGTCGGCCGCGCGCCTCTATTCGGTGCAGGCGCTGTTCCAGATGGAGGCCGCGGGCGAGGGCGTGGACAAGGTGCGGCGGGAGTTCGAGTCTCACCGCTTCGGCGCCCGCTACGACGATGACGAGATGGCGGAGGGCGATGTGGACCTCTTCCGCGCACTTATGGAGGGTGCGGTCGAGCGGCAGGCGATGATTGACCAGATGACTGACCGGGCCCTGGTGGCGAAGTGGCCGATCGCGCGGATCGATCCGACGCTGCGCGCGCTCTTCCGAGCCGCCGGCGCCGAGCTCACCGGAGGCGATACGCCGCCGAAGGTCGTGATCAACGAGTTCGTCGATGTCGCGCGCGCCTTCTTTCCCGGTGGACGGGAACCGCGACTGGTGAACGCCGTGCTCGATCACATGGCGCGCGAGGCGCGGCCGGACTCGTTCTAATTCCATGACCGTGCGGTCGTTTCGTCCGCTGGTAAGGTAGACGGCGCAGCCTGATCTCCCTGAATGTGCGAGGGAGAATATGAAGGGCCTTGGACCACCCGACCGACGCGCGGGGTTGCCGGTCTGGAACCGGCCGGAAACCGGATTCGGATCGGGCGGCTACATCACGCAGCACTGGCGCCAGCAAGCGCCCAAAGACGAGCAACGCTCGCGGGTCGGTCTGTGCGTCGTCGTCTGGAACATGCACTGGCTCCAGGACCTCTTCGCCCGCGCCGCCGATGGCACGCCGGTGCTCAAGCCCGGCGACATGCGCGTCCGCGGCCCCAGCCCCCGGGGCCGGAACGACCTGCCGACGGTGAGCGAGCGGCTTGACCTGATCGCGCGTGGCCTCAGCGATCTTGATCCCGACGTTATCGTGGTGATGGAGGGGCCGTCGGACACGGAGAAGCTGCAGCTTCTCATGAACACGGTCTCAGGCGGGGTTTGGGAGTGCCACGTGCAACGCTCCCGCTTTCCCAGCAGTCCCGGCGGGCCAACGCTCGATTCGTCGCAGTGCGTCGGGATCGCGGTGCGGACGGACACCGGCCGCCTGGCCACGGTGCCGCTCGTGCCGTTCGAGGTCGAATCGCCTGCGATCGGCGATCTGCACGAGGCTACCGAGCCCTTCTTCCTCGACTTCGGGCGCGAGCAGATCACCGAATGGTTCCGATTCGAGCGGCGGCCGCTCTACGTCGAGGTCCGCCCGAACGTGGGCGCGCCGATCCGCTTGCTGGGCCTGCACCTCAAGAGCAAGGGCATCTTCGGCGCAATCGAGTGGTCACGCTGGTGGCAGATCGCCGAAGCGCACCGCGCGCGCCTGCTGGCCCTCTGCCGACATCTCCGCCGGCGCTTCATCGACATGTACCTGGCGCATGCGGCGACGCGGGACATCCCGCTGATCGTCTGCGGCGGCATCAACGAAGGCCCCGGCTTCGGCTTGGCCGAGATGCAGCTCCGCAATAGCGGGGTGCAGGAAATGATGGGCTCGATCTGGCGGCCGGACCTGATCCTGGGCAACGCGCTCTTCGACGCGCTCCAGGGCGATAGTGCCCCGACGTTCGAAGATCTCTGGACGGTGGAGTTTCCCGATCCGATCTTCGAGGAGACGCGCCACCGGGTCTGGACCGACCACTTGCTCTATTCGAGAAACGTCCGGTCCGACTGGATCAGCGACGCGCGGATCTTGCGCAGCACCTGTCAGGGCACCCCTTTCTCCGAGATCTCGGATCACTGCCCGGTGCGCGCGCTGATCGATACGACAGGGTGGGACGAGCCCCGAGATTAGCCCGTTTGGCGGTATCGTGGCGGGACCGCCGCAAACGTGGGGCGACTAATTCCCGAGGACCTGTTTTCACAGGTGGGCGTTGGGTAACCGGACCAGGATCCGGACAGAGCCAACTCCCTCGGAATTGAGTAAGGCCACCGGAATTTGACCCTGCACGGGAAGGGCAGTGCCCGCCACGCACAGCAGATAGGTGGAACGGAGCGCGCCGGCAAGCGCCGCAGCACCTTTCAATGCGCTTGCGCCAGGTTCGCGTTGCGTTCACCATGGACGCCATGCCCGACGATCTTTTTCCGGCCCTGCCAAAACCGGGGCAGCTTCTGGCTCGTGGCGTGTGCCGTCATCTGCTCGACCGGGATTTCGTGACGGTCGAGGAGTTGGTACCCGCACCGGGTTTGCGAGTCGACGTGATGGCAATGGGGCCGAAGGGCGAGATCTGGGTGATCGAGTGCAAGTCATCGCGCGCCGACTTTGCCTCCGACCGCAAGTGGCAGGGCTATCTCGAATGGTGCGACCGCTACTTCTGGGCCGTGGAGGCGGACTTTCCGATCGATCTCCTGCCCGAGGGCACGGGACTTATCGTTGCCGACGCTTACGACGCCGAGATCGTGCGGATGCCCGAGGAGGCGCGGCTTGCGCCTTCGCGGCGGAGTTCGGTACTGCGCAAGTTCGCGCGCCACGCGGCGCTGCGGTGGCACGCGGCGCGAGATCCTGCCCTCATCGTTTCCCGCGCCTAGGCTTGCCACCGGACTTGCCGATGTCGCGGGCGCGGGCGGCGGCGGCACGGATCTCCTCGGCAATCTCATCGGCCTCTTCGGGCTCAAAGTCGAGCGGCAGGTCGATCCCCTCCGCCTCGACGAAGATGCGGACCATGCCCAGCGACGTCGGGCCGATCTGCAGATTCGCCGAGACGTCCGATTCCCTGTCAATGCCCATTGCCGTTCTCCGTCCGCAGTGCGCCGCCGTCCTAGACCCGCAAGCGGTTCCGGGCAAGCCGGCGCCTTGTGCGAAGTCTTGCAAAGTCGCACACGTGGCGTTAGAGGGCACGGCGTGCCGCCTTAGCTCAGTTGGTTAGAGCGCTGGATTGTGGATCCAGAGGTCCCCTGTTCAAGCCAGGGAGGCGGTACCACCATCAATCGAGGGTGACTTCCTGCCGCAGCTTTCCGCTCGGCCGCTCGTAGATGAGGATACGCCCGTCGTCTGTGACGACCGCGTACCAGTCCGCCGCGGCGGTGACGGCCTGAGCGGAGACGCCGTCGGGCAGGGCCACCTCCTCGGGCAGAGGCAGGGCTGGCGTTCCGCTCAGGCGGGTAACAAGCAGCAAGACAATCGCGAGGACGCCGACGATCATGGTAAGCGTCAGAGCCATTACCAGCCGCGCCAGCCACCGGAGCCGCCGCGCGTCCGCTTCGGATATCGGAGCTTCCGCCATGCCGCCCTCTGTCGTTACCGTGGTCATCGCCGCCGATCCGCCGCCGCGGCTAGATAAGGCATTGGCGCGCGACGCACCAGCCGACGCACATCTCAGCCGCTCCCGTCTCGCGCGGCTGCTTGCCGACGGCTGCGTCCGTTCCGGCGCCGAGGCCGTGACCGATGCCAAGCGCCGGCCGGTCGAAGGCGAGGTGTACGAACTGACGATCGCGCCGCCCGCGCCGACCAATATGGTGGCGCAGGACATCCCACTTAATGTTCGCTACGAGGACGAGGACCTGATCGTCGTCGACAAGCCGGCAGGCCTGGTGGTACATCCTGCGCCGGGCAGCGCTGACGGCACGCTAGTCAATGCGTTGCTGCACCGCTTCGGCGGCTCGCTCTCGAGCGTCGGCGGGATTGCGCGGCCAGGCATCGTGCACCGCATCGACAAGGACACGAGTGGGCTCTTGGTGGTCGCGAGGTCGGACCGCGCGCATCATGGCCTTGCCGCACAGTTCGCCGCGCATAGCGCTGAGCGGACATATCTTGCTGTCTGCCATGGCGTGCCGGATGCGGCGGATCCTCGTATTCTGGGCCTGCGTGGCGCGAGCCTGGACGCCGACGGCACTGTCGTCGTTGCCACCGGCCTCGCCCGCCACCGGACCGACCGGCAGAGGCAGGCGGTGACGTGGCGGGGCGGGCGGCACGCGCTGACCCGCCTGCGGACGATCGAGCGTTATGGCGCCGCTGCGGCGCTGGTGGAGTGCCGGCTCGAGACCGGCCGCACACACCAGATCCGCGTGCACATGGCCTATCTCGGCCACCCGCTCGTCGGAGACGGAACCTACGGGGGGCGAAGGCGCGTTTCTGCCGCGCAACCAGGGGCCGAAGTGGCGAACGGTTTTTCGCGTCAGTCACTCCATGCGGCGACGCTGGGATTTCGCCATCCAGTCAGCGGCGAGCAGTTGCGGTTCCAGTCGCCTTTGCCCGCTGACATGGCGGCTCTGCTCGCGGCCCTCGGCCAACGGGGCTGCACGAATGAGTGAGGAAGCGCACGCTGGCTGGACAGGCCGCGCAGGTACGCCACAATCGAAACGACCTACTTGAACTGAACCGATCAGTTTACTATTTCGGAACCTCTCGTACGGGGGAAAGCGCAATGAGCACCTACGCCAATTTGCCCGCGCCGTCGCCGGAGCAGGGCCTCAACCGCTACCTGCAGGAAATTCGCAAGTTTCCGATGCTTGAGCCGGAGGAGGAGTACATGCTGGCGAAGCGCTGGGTCGAGGACCAGGACTCGGAGGCGGCACATCGGCTGGTGACGTCGCACCTGCGGCTGGCTGCCAAGATCGCCATGGGCTATCGCGGCTATGGCCTGCCGCAGGCGGAGGTCATCTCGGAGGCGAACGTCGGCCTGATGCAGGCCGTGAAGCGCTTCGATCCTGAGAAAGGCTTCCGCCTTGCGACATACGCGATGTGGTGGATACGCGCCTCGATTCAGGAGTACATCCTGCGGTCCTGGAGCCTCGTGAAGCTGGGCACGACTTCGGCGCAGAAGAAGCTCTTCTTCAACCTCCGTAAGGCCAAGGCGCGCCTCGGCGCGCTGGAAGAGGGCGACATGCGTCCCGAGAACGTTCGCAAGATCGCGACCGACCTGGGTGTCACCGAGCAGGAGGTGATCTCGATGAACCGCCGCCTGTCCGGCGGCGACGCCTCGCTCAATGCGCAGGTAGGGGCCGATGGCGAGGGTACGACGCAGTGGCAGGACTGGCTAGAGGACGAAGACGCCGACCAGGCGACTGCGTTTGCCGAGAGTGACGAGCTCGAGGCGCGCCGTGCGCTGATGGCCGAGGCGATGAAGGTCCTCAACGAGCGCGAGCAGGACATCCTGACCCAGCGGCGGCTGCAAGACCAGCCCGTGACGCTCGAGGACCTGTCGGGCGTCTACAATGTCAGCCGCGAACGCATTCGCCAGATCGAGGTCCGTGCATTCGAGAAGTTGCAGAAGCGGATGCAGGAACTCGCGCGCGAAAAGGGACTGCTTGCGGACGCCTGACAAGGCACCGGCAAATTCCTCAGCAAGGAACCGGCAGGCACGGCGACGCGTCGTGCCTGCATGGCGCGTGTCGTACTCGATCCTGCCGAATTCGATGGCGTGCTCTTCGACATGGATGGCGTCGTCACCGACACGGCCAGCCTGCACGAGCGGGCATGGAAACAGGTGCTCGACCCCATCCTGACTGCGGCCAGCGGTCCTCCCTTCTCGCATGATGACTACCGCCGATATGTCGACGGGCGAACGCGCCCGGATGGTGCATGCGCCATTCTGTCCTCCCGAGCCATCGAACCTACGCCCTTGCTGGACCGCATCGCGAGGGAGAAGAACGCTGTCTTTCAGCACCTGCTCATCGCAGAGGGCGCCGAGGTCCTCCCCGGCGCAGAGCGGCTCCTCGACGCGCTGCGTCAGGCGGGAGTGCGGGCCGGACTCTTCACGGGCAGCCGCAATGCCGAGCGTGTGCTGAGGAACTCCGGTCTGGGGGCGGCTTTCCTCGCGCGGGTCGACGGTCTGGTGGCCGAGGAGGAGGGCCTTGACGGCAAGCCCGCTCCCGACATGCCGCTCGCCCTCGCGCGGCGCCTGGGGGTGCGGCCGGAGCGCAGCGCATTGTTCGAAGATTCCGAGGCAGGCGTTCTTGCCGGCGCGGCGGGCGGCTTTCGACTCGTGATCGGGGTGGCGGAAGGGAAGGATGCGGAACGGTTGCGCGCAGCTGGGGCCGGGATGACTGTCGCCTCGCTCGAAGAGGTTGCAGTCCGGAACGAGGAGAGCGGAACATGAGCTGGACCTTGACCTACAACGGCTTCGACGTTGACGATGAGGGCCTGCGCGAGACGCTCTGCACCCTTGGCAACGGACGCTTCGCCACGCGCGGCGCCACGCTCGACTCGCGTCCAGACGCGACCCACTATCCCGGTACCTATCTTGCCGGCGGTTACGACCGGCAGACAAGCGAAGTATCCGGCCGCGAGATCGAGAACGAGGACCTGGTCAACTGGCCGAACTGGCTCCCGCTCGTCATCCGGCCCGAAGGCGGCGATTGGCTGCGGATCACGGCGGATAGCACTCGCGACTACGTCCAGACGCTCGACATGCGCCACGGGCTGCTCCTGCGCGAACTGCGGCTGGTGGACCCGCAGGGGCGCGTTACGCGACTGCGCGAGCGGCGCTTCGTCAGCATGGCCGATCCCGACCTCGCGGCCGTCGAACTTACGATCGTGCCCGAGGGCTGGAGCGGGCGTCTCGACGTCCGCTCGGCGATCCATGGCGGGGTGACGAACTGGGGCGTCGAGCGCTATCGCGATCTCGAGGGGTGCCATCTCAGGATCATCGACTGCGCCCACCCTGAGGCCGACGTCGTTCGCCTGCATTGCCGGACGCTGCAGTCCCGCATCGAGGCGGTGATTGCCGCCCGAACCCGCCTCTTCACCGGCCACGTCGAGCGGGATGCCGAGGCGGACGACTGGCGAGAGCTCTGTGAGGTCGGCACCGATTTCGCCCTCGACGTCGCGGACGGCGAGGAGGTTTCGGTCGAGAAGATCGTCTCCTTCGCCACGTCCCGCGACTGCGCCATCGCCTCGCCCAGCCTCGCCGCCACCGACGCTGTCATCCTCGCCCCTCGCTTCGCCGTACTTCTAGAAGAGCACGAACGCGCCTGGCGCGGGCTGTGGGAGGATTTCGACATCGCGCTCGCGGACGGCGATGACGAGGCGCAGCAGCACCTGCGCGTGAACACGTTCCACCTGCTCCAGAGCGTCTCTCCGCACACGACGGCGCTCGACGTGGGTGCTCCGGCGCGCGGCTGGCATGGCGAAGCCTATCGCGGCCACATCTTCTGGGACGAGCTCTTCGTCTTTCGCGTGCTGAACCTGCGTGAGCCGCGGTGGACGCGGGCGCTGCTGTCGTACCGCCTGCGCCGGCTCGAGGCGGCGCGCCGGCTGGCCCGGTCGGAGGGCCTGCCCGGCGCCATGTATCCTTGGCAGAGCGGCTCGGACGGGCGCGAGGAATCGCAGGTGGTGCACCTCAACCCGAAGTCGGGTCGCTGGGTGCCGGACGCCACGCACCGGCAGCGCCACATCGGCTTGGCGCTCGCCTACAACATCTGGACCTACTTCCGCGCCACCGACGACCGCGCCTTCCTTGCGGAGGGCGGGGCGGAGATGCTGCTCGAGATCGCGCGCTTTTTTGCCGGCCTCGCAAGCTGGGACGACGAGCTCCAGCGCTACCGGATCAGGGGTGTGATGGGACCCGACGAATTCCATACCGCCTATCCCGGCGTCCCGGCGGACGAGGCGGCAGGGATCGACGACAATGCCTACACCAACGTGCTCACCTCTTGGCTCCTCACGCGCACCATTGATGCCCTGTCGGACCTGCCGCCCAGCCGTCGCCAGCGGCTTCGCAGCGCCATCGGGCTCGACGACGCCGAGATCGCCCGCTGGCAGGAGATCGCCGAAAAGCTCTACGTGCCACACCTGTCGAACGGCCTGATCGCCCAGTTCGAGGGCTACGAGGATCTGGAGGAGCTCGACTGGGACGCTTACCGCGAGCGGTATGACGACATCCACCGCCTCGACCGGATCCTCGAGGCCGAGGGCAAGGACGTCAACGACTACAAGGTCTCCAAGCAGGCGGACGTGCTGATGTTGCCGTTCCTGTTCTCGTCCGAGGAGCTGGTGCAGATCTTCGAGCGGATGGGCTACGTCTTCGATCCTGCGGACATCCCGCGCCTCGTCGCCTACTATGATCAGCGCACCTCGCACGGCTCGACGCTCTCGCGCGTGGTCCACGCCTGGGTCGTCGGGCGGTCGCAGCGGCCGCGCTCATGGGATCTTCTGCGCGAGGCGCTGGAGGCGGACGTCAAGGACGTGCAGGGTGGTTCGACCCGCGAGGGCATCCACCTCGGCGCGATGTGCGGGACGATCGACATGATCCAGGCTGGCTATCTGGGGCTGGTGGTGCGGTCGGGCATCCTTCACGTCGACCCGGTGCTCCCCGACGCGCTCTCCCGCGTCCGCACGCGGGTCCGCTACAGGGGACAGGAGGTCAAGCTCGACGCGACCCGCCAATGTCTGGATATCGCGGTCGGAGGCAGCAGCGCCGACCCGATCGGCATCGCCTATCGCGGACAGCATCGCCGCTTGCCTCCGGGCTCGGAGGCGCGGTTCCGGCTGGTCCGGCCCCGCAACGCACGCGCTGGTCCGGCGCAAGAGGACGGCGAGCCGTGAGTCAGTAGGGGCGCAGGATCCCCGCTGCGCGCCGCAGCCACTTCTCGGCCTCTAGCCCCAGCAACAGCACGAGGCTGGCGCCGCCGATCAGCGCGAGGTCCGCGAGGCTCATCGGCTGGGTGTCGAAGACAACCTGCATCGGTGGCGCGTAGGTAAAGCCGGCCTGCAGCAAGATTGCGGCCGCCACGCCAAGCAGGACCGCGCGTGTGCCCATCAATCCGGTCCAGCTGAACCCCGAGAGGTGCAGGTAGCGCACCGAGAAGAGGTAGGCGATCTCCATCGCCACGATCAGGTTCACCACCAGCGTCCGCGCCAGCTCCAGCTCGTCGCCGCGCTCGAGCGACCAGAAGAAGAGGCCGAAGACGGCCAGCCCGAACAGCACCGAGACGAGCGCGACCCGCCATATCATCTCGGCGTCGAGCAGGCCCGCCTCCATCCGGCGCGGGCGACGCTCCATCACGCCCGGCTCGGCCGGCTCGAACGAGAGCGTGAGGCCCAGCGTCACCGCCGTGACCATGTTGATCCAGAGGATCTGCACCGGTGTCACGGGCAGCGTGATGCCGAGCAGGATGGCCGCGATGATGACGAGCGATTCGCCGCCGTTCGTCGGCAGCGTCCAGGCGATCACTTTGCGGATGTTGTCGTAGATCGTCCGCCCCTCGCGCACCGCCGCGACGATGGAGGCGAAGTTGTCGTCCGCCAGCACCATCCGCGCGGCCTCCTTGGCGGCCTCGGTTCCCTTGATGCCCATGGCGATGCCGACGTCGGCGCGCTTGAGCGCAGGCGCATCGTTCACGCCGTCGCCGGTCATCGCGACGACCTGCGCCTTGGCCTGCAGCGCCTCCACCAGCCGCAGCTTGTGCTCCGGCGCGGCGCGCGCGAAAACGCCGACCCGTCCGGCGTGGCGCGAAAGCTCTGCGTCGTCCAGCGACGCTACGTCCGCGCCGATCATGGCGCCGCCGGAGGTATCGAGCCCCAGCTCGGCCGCGACGGCCAGCGCCGTGCGCGCATGATCGCCGGTGATCATCTTGACGTCGATCCCGGCGCTGCGGCAGGCCGCCACCGCCTCGATCGCCTCCGGGCGAGCGGGGTCGATAAAGCCGGCGAGACCGATCAGCGTCAGGTCCCGCACGTCGTCCATCGTGAGGGCGTCCGCGTCCAGCGGCCTCTGAGCAAAGGCGAGGACGCGGTGACCGTCCGCCGCCAGCGTCTCGATCGCCTCCTGCCAGGCCGCGCGGTCGAGTTCGCCGCTCTCCTGCCGCGCCGAGAGCTCAAGCAGGCGATCCGGCGCGCCCTTTACGTGCAGCTTGCGCCCGTCCGGCCCCTTGTTCAGCGTGGCCATGAATCGGTGGTCGGCGTCGAACGGAATCTCCGCAATCCGCGTGTGGCGCGCGTGCTCGTCGCCCTCATTGAGCCCAGCCTTGCAGGCGAAGGCTACCAGCGCCCCCTCCATCGGATCGCCCTCCACGCGCCAGCCGTCCTCGCCTCTAAGGAGTTGCGCATCGCCGCAGAGCAGGCCGGTCCGCGCCAGTGCCTCCGCTCGCAGGTCGGAGCGCGAGAGTGCGCCTGCAGGGTCATAGCCTTCGCCGGTGACGTCGAGCGGCGCTTCGCGCGGATCAACTACCACTCGCCGCACCACCATTTCGTTCAGCGTCAAGGTACCGGTCTTGTCGGTGCAGATGACCGAGACGGCACCCAGCGTCTCCACCGCCGGAAGCCGCCGGATGATGGCGTTGCGCGCCGCCATCCGCTGCACGCCGAGGGCGAGCGTGATCGTCAGCACGGCCGGCAGGCCTTCGGGAATCGCCGCGACGGCCAGCCCCACCATCGCGAGGAATGCCTCCTCGATGGCGTACCCGCCAATCATGGTCGCATAGGCGAAGACGGCCGCGCAGACGGCGAGGATGAGGAACGTCAGCAGCCGCGCGAAGTGGTCGATCTGACGCAGGAGCGGCGTCTTCAGCTGCTCGATGCCGCTCAACATCGCGCCGATCCGCCCGATTTCGGCCGCGGCGCCGGTCGCCACGACGAGGCCGACGCCGCGGCCCGAAGCCGCCAGCGTGCCCGAATAAGCCATCGAGGTGCGGTCGCCAAGCGCCGCCTCCCGTGCGACGGCTTCCACCGACTTGACGATGGCGGCCGATTCTCCGGTGAGCGCCGCCTCCTGTGTGGTGAGGCCGCTGGACTTGATGAGGCGCAGGTCCGCTGGCACGCGGTCGCCGGCCTCCAGCAGCACGATGTCGCCCGGCACGAGATCCTCCGCCGGGACGTGCCGCCGCTCGCCCTCCCGCAGCACCGCCGCCTCCGCCGACAGCATGGCTCGCACCGCCGCCAGCGCGTCCTCGGCGCGGCCCTCCTGCCAGAAGCCGATTGCGGCATTGATCACGACCACGGCGATGATTACCGCTGCGTCGGTCCAGTGTCCGAGCACCGCCGTGATCGCGCCGGAGGCGAGCAGGACGTAGATCAGCAGGTTGTCGAACTGGTCGAGCAGCCGTCGCATCGGCCCCCGCGGCTTGACGGCCGGCAGCGCGTTCGGCCCATCCCGGGCGCGCCGTGCCGCCGCTTCCTCCGCGCTCAGGCCGCGACGACTCGACTCTTGCCGGCGCATCGCCTCGTCGACGTCGAGCGCGTGCCAGTCCTCGGCCGCAGGGGCGTCGTTTGCGTCCATGCCTGCTGTCCCGTTCCTTCGGCGCGCTGGCGAGACCGGCCCTGCTACCGCGCCTTGAGCGAGGCAAGCTTCAGGATCGCCTCGAGCAGCGCGAGGCTCACTGTCGGCGCGCGGCCGCTGCCGATCATCGCGTCGTCGTCGCGCGAGGCCGATTCGCGCAGGAAGCACTGCCAGTGGCCGTCCGGCTCGGTTGCCTGCCCCTGCAGCGAGATCGTCCAGCCGGGCAGGCACCGGTCGACGAGGTGCAGCACGGCCTCCGTCGCCTCGGTCGGCGCCGTGGCTTCCGCCGGCACGCCTGGGAACACCTCCCGGATCGCTTCGGTCGCCTCGTGCAGCAGGTTTGCGTCAAGCTCCCTAGCCTCGTCCACGCGCGCAAGCAGGGCCTCAAGTTTCGCTTTGGTCATGCCGCCTTCCCTATCTCGAGTTGCGCCGAGGCTAGTCCAGCGGAAACCGCCGACCTTGACCGGCATCAAATCGCGTGGGCCAGCTTGACGGCATAAGGACCGGAAGCCAATCGACGATCGGGGGCAACATGGCCGCGCAAGCTGAGAACGTGATCTGGTTCGAGAACCTCGCGCGGGGCGACGTGGCTCTCGTCGGGGGCAAGAACAGCTCGCTGGGCGAGATGGTGCAACAGCTCGGGGCGCGGGGTATCAAGGTGCCGCCGGGTTTCGCGACCACGGCGGGCGCGTTCCGCGCCTTTTTGCGCGCGAACGATCTCAACGACATGATCCGCGACACCGTCGGGCGGCTGGGCGAGGCGCGGATCGCGCTGCACCAGGCCGGCACCCGCATCCGCGAGGCGATCGGCGCCGGCGACTGGCCCGAGGACATCCGCGACGCCATCCTCGAGAGCTACCGCGAGCTCTGCCGTCGCGCGGGCGCGGACGACGTGCCGGTGGCGGTGCGTTCCTCGGCCACCGCCGAGGATCTGCCCGACGCGAGTTTCGCGGGCCAGCAGGAGACGTTCCTCAACGTGCGCGGTGAGGCGGCGCTGCTCTCGGCCTGCCGGCGCTGCTACGCTTCGCTCTTCACCGACCGGGCGATCAGCTACCGCGAGGCGCGTGGCTTCGACCACGAGCAGGTGGCGCTCTCGGTCGGCGTGCAGCGGATGGTGCGCTCCGACATCTCCGGGTCGGGCGTGATGTTCTCGATCGACACCGAGTCGGGGTTTGACAAGGTCGTCCTCATCAACGCCGCCTGGGGGCTGGGCGAGAATGTCGTGCAGGGTGCGGTCAGCCCGGACGAGTACGAAGTCTACAAGCCCTTCCTCGACCGCGAGGGTGTAATGCCCATCGTCGAGAAGACGCGCGGCGCCAAGGAGAAGAAGATGGTCTATGCTGGCGCAACCGGCGGCGAGACGAAGAACGTCCCGACCTCGAAGGCCGAGCGCGCGGCCTTCGTGCTGGAGGACGACGAGATCGTCGCGCTCGCCCGGATGGCCGCGACCATCGAGGACCATTACGGCCAGCCGATGGACATGGAATGGGCCAAGGACGGCGAGTCCGGCGAGATCTTCATCGTGCAGGCGCGGCCCGAGACCGTGCAATCCCGCGCCGAGGCGGGGGCGCTCAAGACCTACACCGTCAAGTCCGCCGGCAGGACGCTGGTCAAGGGCCTCAGCGTCGGGGACGCGGTCGCTGCCGGGCGCGTCTGCCTGATCGAGCACGCGAGCGAGATCGACCGCTTCGTCGACGGCGCGATTCTCGTCACCGGCACCACCGACCCTGACTGGGTGCCGATCATGAAGCGCGCCGCCGCCATCGTCACCGACCACGGCGGGCGCACCAGCCACGCCGCCATCGTCAGCCGCGAACTGGGCGTCCCGGCGATCGTCGGCACCGGAAACGCCACGCACCTGTTGCACGATGAGCAGGAGATTACCGTCGACTGCACCGGCGGCGACGAGGGCGTCGTGCACGAGGGGACCGCCGACTACGAGGTCGAGGAGCTGCGCCTCGACGACATCCCCGAGACCCGGACGCGGATCATGCTGAACCTCGCGAACCCGTCTGCCGCCTTTCGCTGGTGGCGGTTGCCGGCCGAGGGCGTGGGCCTCGCGCGGATGGAGTTCGTGGTCAACAGCTCGGTGCAGGTCCACCCGATGGCGCTGGTGAACTTCGATACGCTCGAAGACCAGGAGGCCAAGGAGCGGATCGCCGAGCTGACCCGCGGCTGGGATGACAAGCCGCAGTACTTCGTCGACCAGCTCGCTCGCGGCCTCAGCCGGATCGCCGCAGTGTTCTACCCCAAGCCGGTCATCGTGCGGATGAGCGACTTCAAGACCAGCGAGTACGCCGAGCTGCTGGGCGGCCACGCCTTCGAGCCGGCTGAGGAAAACCCGATGATCGGGTTCCGCGGCGCCTCGCGCTACTATTCCGACGCCTATCGCGAGGGTTTCGCGCTTGAATGCCGGGCAATTCGAAAGCTCAGGCAGGAGATGGGCTTCGACAACGTGGTGGTGATGATTCCATTCTGCCGCACGCCGGAAGAGGCCGACCGCGTGCTGGAGGTCATGCGCGAGAACGGGCTCGAGCGCGGGCGCGACGGGCTGGAGGTCTACGTCATGGGCGAGGTGCCTTCGAACGTGATCCGCGCGTCCGAGTTCGCCGAGCGCTTCGACGGCTTTTCGATCGGCTCCAACGATCTCACGCAGCTCACCCTCGGCGTCGACCGCGACAGCGACCGCCTCGCCGACCTCTTCCGCGAGGCCGATCCGGCGGTACTCTGGATGATCGAGACGCTGATCGCCCGCGCCCACGAGGCGGGCGCCAAGGTCGGTCTCTGCGGACAGGCGCCGTCGAACGACCCGGCCTTCGCGCGGCTGCTGGTCGAGGCCGGCATAGACTCGATCTCCGTCACGCCCGACAGCTTCGTCGCCGTGAAGCGCCACGTGGCCGAGGCGGAGGGAGCTTGATCCATCCGATCGACACATGAGGGAGCGACCCATGCCAAAGCAAGCCTACCTGATCCTCGCCCTCGCCCTCGCCCTGACACTCGCCGCTTGCGCCGCGCCAAACCGTTATCCCGTCTCCGGCGAGGAATGCGGGCCGAACGATCCCGTGGGCGAGATGCACCGCTCGACTGCCCCGACGTGAGCTTGTAGCGCGGCCTCCGGTCACCGCTGGCATCTGCCCTGGGCACGATTATGTCTCGGCCATGCCACGCTGTCGCCTCGGAGGATCATGCGCAGGATACTGACGCTCACGATGAACCCAGCGCTTGACGTCTCGGCCGAGGCGATGAGTGTCGTGCCGAACCGCAAGGTGCGCTGCCTCGATCAGCGGCTCGATCCCGGCGGCGGCGGCATCAACGTGGCGCGCGCCATCGGGCGACTCGGCGGTGATGCGACGGCCTTCGTGGCGCTGGCCGGGGCCACGGGTGACCTCGTGGCCGAGCTTCTGCGCGCCGAGCGAGTCGACGTGGCGGACTTCCGCATTGCCGGGCTGACCCGGCAGTCGTTCGCCGTGACGGCGCGGGACACATCGGATCAGTACCGCTTCGTCCTCGCCGGCCCGGAGTGGGGGCCTGCGGACGTCGACGCCTTGCTGGCGGCGCTGTCGACGCGGATCGAGCCCGAGATGCTCGTCGTCCTCTCGGGCAGCCTGCCGCCCGGCCTGCCGACCGCTGTCCAGGGCCGGATCAAGGCGCTGTCGCGGGAGCGGGGCGCGTGCCTCCTGCTCGACACGTCGGGCCCCGCATTGCTCGCCGCGGCGCGCGTTCTGGAGGGCGGCCCCTATCACGTCCTGCGCATGGATGGCGAGGAGGCGGAGGAACTGAGCGGTCGCGTCTTTCCCTCGGAGCGGGAGCTCGTGCTTTTCGGGCAGGAGCTGGTGCGGTCCGGCGTGGCCGACCACCTCGTCATGGCGCTGGGCGCCAGGGGCACGGCGGGCGTCACGGCGGACGACGCCTTCTTCTGCCGGCCGCCCTTGGTCGAGACGGTGAGCGCGGTCGGCGCCGGAGACAGTCTGATGGGCGCTCTCACCCTTGCGCTGGCCCGGGGCCAGACGTTTCGCCAGGCAGTGACTGCCGGCACCGCGGCGGCGGCCGCGGCAGTCATGACGCCGGCGACGGAGTTGTGCGACGGGCCGACCGCCGAACGTCTGGTCTCGGAGGTGCGACTGGCCGACGTCGCCTGAACGCGCCGCCGAAGGTCTAGCGATCGCCTGAAAAGCGCTGCTGCCATTCCGCGCGCTCGTCGTCCGCGATCTTGCGGAAGAGCACGTCGGGCACGTCAAAGGCGTGTCCCGCCGGCAGCGCCCGCAGCGCGGCCGACACATCCTCCGGCCACTCCGCGTCCGGCGCGCGCAGGGCGCGCAGCATGATATCGGCTGCGTCCGGCACGAAGGGCCGCGAGATCAGCGCGTAGAAGCGGATCAGGTTGAGTGACAGGCGGATCGTCGCGGCAGCCCGCGCCGGGTCCTCCTTGAAGGCGGCCCAGGGCGCGGCGGCCTGGAGGTACTCGTTTCCCGCAACCCAGATCGCGCGCAACTCCGCCGCGGCCTTGCGCACCTCGATCGCTTCCAGATGTCCCTGATAGGCGGCGAGACGGCGCGCGAGATCCTCGATCAGCGCCTCCTCGGCGGCGCCGTACTCCCCTTCCGGCACCGCTTCGCCGAACTTCGAGCGGCAGAACTTGGTCACGCGGCTGACGAAGTTGCCGAGCACGTCGGCAAGGTCCTTGTTCACCGAGCTCTGGAAGTTCTCCCAGGTGAATTCGCTGTCGCCAGTCTCGGGTGCGTGGGAGAGCAGCCACCAGCGCCAGTAGTCGGCCGGCAGGATCTCGAGCGCCTGGTCCATGAAGACACCGCGGCCCTGGCTCGTGGAAAACTGGCCCCCGTCGTAGTTGAGGTAGTTGAACGCCTTGATGTAGTCGACGAGCTTCCAGTCCTCGCCCGAGCCGAGGATCGTCACCGGAAAGCTCAGCGTGTGGAACGGCACGTTGTCCTTTCCCATGAACTGCACGTAGCGCACGTCATCGGCGCCGCGCTCCGTCCGCCACCAGCGCTCCCACGCCGCGTCGGGCAGGCCCTGCTCCTCGGCCCATTCGGCGGCGCAGGCGATGTACTCGATCGGCGCGTCGAACCAGACGTAGAAAACCTTGCCTTCCATTCCCGGCCAAGGCTCGGTCCCGCGCCGGACGGGTACGCCCCATGACAGATCGCGGGTGATGCCGCGGTCCTGCAGCCCCTCGCCGTCGTTCAACCACTTGCGGGCGATGGAGGTTGTCAGGATCGGCCAGTCCGTCGTGCCATCTATCCAGTCGTTCAGGGCGCCGCGCATCTTGGATTGGAGAAGGTAGAGGTGCTTGGTCTCGCGCACCTCGAGGTCGGTCGAGCCGCTGATCGCGCTGCGCGGGTCGATCAGGTCGGTCGGGTCGAGCTGCTTGGTGCAGTTCTCGCATTGGTCGCCCCGCGCGCGTTCGTAGCCGCAGTTAGGGCAGGTGCCCTCGATGTAGCGGTCTGGCAGGAAACGGCCGTCGGCGTTGGAATAGACCTGGCTCTCGGTCCGCTCCTCGATCAGGCCCGCCTCCCAGAGCCGGCCCGCGAAGTGCTGCGTCAGCGCGTGGTTCTGCGGAGAGGACGAGCGACCGTACTTGTCGAACGACAGGCGGAAGCCCTCGGCCAGACGGCTCTGCTCCGCATGCAGGCGGGCGCAGTAATCCGCCACCGGCTCGCCGGTCTTCGCGGCGGCGAGTTCGGCCGGTGTGCCGTGTTCGTCGGTGGCGCAGAGGAACAGCACCTCATGGCCGCGCGCGCGCATGTAGCGGGCGTAGAGGTCGGCCGGAAGCTGGCTGCCCACCAAGTTGCCGAGGTGCTTGATCCCGTTGATGTAGGGCAGGGCGGAGGTGATGAGGATGCGGGCCATGCGTCGCCTTTCGTCGTCCGCCGCGCCATACCCGCCTGTCGCCCCGAGCGCCAGCCCGTCAGCGCGCCGTGTAGCCGCCGTCGACGAGGTGATAGCTGCCGGTGATGAAGGATGCCGCGTCCGACAGCAGGAAGCAGGTCAGCGCCGATACCTCCTCGGACGTGCCGAGCCGGCCCACGGGATGCATTCCGTTCAGCTCCGCCTTCATGTCGGGGTCGATGTCGTCGAGGAGCGGCGTGTCGATGAAGGCAGGCCCGACCGAATTGATGCGGATGCCGCGCTGGGCGTACTCCAGCGCCGTCGACTTGGTCATGCCGACGACGCCGTGCTTGGCGGCGACGTAGGCCGGGCTGCCCTGGATGCCGACCGAGCCCAGGATCGAGGCCATGTTGACGATGGCGCCGCCGCCCGACCGCTCCATCGCGGGCAGCCCGAAGCGCATCCCGTAGAAGACGCCCGAGAGGTTGATGTCGATGACCCGACGCCAGTCGTCGACCGGGTACTCCCCGGTTGGCTGCTGCGGGCCGCCGATGCCGGCGTTGTTGACCATCAGGTGCAGTCCGCCGCCCTGCTCGATGGCGAACTCGACCATCCTCTAGACCGCCTGCGGGTCCGACACGTCGGTGGCGATCGCGTCGCCGCTGATCTCGTCGGCGATGCGGCGGGCGTCCTCCTCGCTGATGTCGGCCACGATGACGCGGGCGCCGCCGGCAGCGAGTTCGCGCACGATCGCGGCGCCGATGCCCGAGCCGCCGCCGGTGACGATGGCGGTCTTGCCTTGGAAACGTTCGGTCATGATGTCCTCCGGATTTTCTGACTGCACCGTGGGCGCGGGCGAGCGGGCGCGCCTTGATGTCGGTCAGTCCGTGATCTCAGTCGGAGAGGGCGAGCCGCACGCCGCCGGTCACGCGCCAGTCGCGGGGCGGGTCGCTGCGGGCGCGCAGGCGGTCGAGGCGCCAGGCCTGCGCTTCGCCTTCGTGCCGGGGGGCGAGCGACCAGCGGCTCTCGACCCCCGGCGCCGCGCCCTCGGGCGTCAGGATCAGGCCGAGGGGCGCCAGCTTGCCCTCCGCCGCGCCGGTCTCGGCGGCCAGGTGCAGCCGTCGCACCGGTGTCAGCGCCGGCGGGCCGGGCAGGTCGGCCACCACCAGAGGCACGAGGCCGGCACGCAGCACCTCCTCCATGCTCCACAGCAGGTCCTCAGCCCTGCGGGGGGTGACGAAGGTCAGACGGGCAGGGTCGATCCAGGACCGCACCCCGTCGCCGTGCAGGCGGTCTGGGTTCCAGCTCGGGGCGATCCAGAACACCGGCCCCTGCATCGCGCGCGCGACGATCAGCGCCAGGGTGCGGCGCGCCGTCCCGCAGAGCTCGTGCACCCGCGCGGGGGCCAGCGCCAGGTCGCCTAGGAACCGCGGCCCCGGCACCGCGCGGTGCGGGCGCGCCGTCAGCAGGTGCGGGGCGACGTGGCGACTCATGAGCGACAGGATAGATGTTCCGCAAACGTTCTCAAGTCCGCGCATGGACAATCGGCCACCGCCAAACGAGGGTGCGGCCCGAGAACGAAAGGACGCACCGCATGAGAAAGACCCGGCTCGGCCGCACCTGCATCGAGGTGTCGGAGATCTGCCTCGGCTCGATGACCTGGGGCAGCCAGAACACCGAGGCCGAGGGACACGCCCAGCTCGACCGCGCGATCGAGGTCGGCGTGAACTTCATCGACACCGCCGAGATGTACCCGACGAACCCGGTCAAGGCCGAGACCGTCGGCGACACCGAGCGGATCATCGGAAGCTGGCTGAAGCGCCGCGGGCGGCGCGACGATGTGGTCATCGCGACCAAGATCACCGGCCGCGGCCAGACGGTGCGGCCGGGACAAGCCGTCGACGCGGCCGCGGTGCGCGAGGCGGTCGACGCTTCGCTCGCGCGCCTCCGGACCGACGTGATCGACCTCTACCAGATCCACTGGCCGAACCGCGGCTCGTACCATTTCCGCAGGAACTGGAGCTACGATCCGACGGGACAGGAAGGCGCCGCCGTCATCCAGAACATCGACGAGGTCAGCGAGACGATGCGTGCCCTCGTCGAGACCGGGAAGGTACGCGCCTTCGGCCTTTCCAACGAGACGTCGTGGGGCCTGATGCAGTGGATCGCCTCGGCCGAGCGCACGGGCGGGCCGCGCCCGGTGTCGACGCAGAACGAATACTCCCTGCTCTGCCGGCACTTCGACACCGATCTCGCCGAAACATGCCATAACGAGAACATCACGCTGCTCGCCTACTCGCCGCTCGCTGCTGGTCTTCTCTCGGGCAAATATCAGGGCGGCAGAGTGCCGCAGGGCAGCCGGATGTCCCGAACGCCGGATCTCGGTGGTCGCCGGACCGACCGCGCCTTCTCCGCCGTTGCGGCCTACCTCGACGTGGCCGAGCGGCACGGACTCGACCCCTGCCAGATGGCGCTGGCGTGGGTGCGGTCACGGCCGGTGCCGACGATCCCGATCGTCGGAGCCACGACGCCCGACCAGCTCGAGATCGCGCTGACGTCCCGTGAGGTGGAGATGACGGAGCGCCTGCGCGAGGATCTCGAGGCGGTCCACCGCGCCCATCCGATGCCGTACTGACCGCGGCGATCAGGCGGGCAGCGGGCTCTCCCCGCCGAGCACGGCGATCAGGTTCTCCTCGTCATCGTTGCGGAAGAACGGCACCCGCGGCGGCGGCGAGAGGTCCGGCAGGCGCTGCATGACCTCGGCCAGCGCGACCTGCGTGATGAAGGGCAGGTCGAACCCCCGCACCTGCGACAAGGGGATCCACGCGAGATCGCTCAGCTCGTCCGCGCCGAGCGAAAAGTCATCGGGATCCGTCGCCAGGCGGCGCGCGTCCGCAAGGAAGAAGCGGGCGTCGAAACGCCGCGGCCGCCCGGCCGGGGTTACGGCGCGCAACACGAAGCCGAGGCCTGCGGGCGACGGCACGTGCCCGGTGGCGGCGAAGCCTTCCCAGCCGCGCGGGGCTGACGAGGGCCACCGGCCGCGCACGCCGAGGATCTGTCCCGTCTCCTCCCAGAGCTCGCGGATTGCGGCGGCGGCCAGCGTGGCGGCCGCGGGCGCTCGGGACGCCTCCTCAAGGCGTGCGGCGCAGACCGGCGCCACCGGCTCGGCGAGGGGAACGAGCGCGTCGACGGAATCGACGGCACCGCCGGGAAAGACATACTTGTCGGGCATGAACGCGGCTCTGGCGCCGCGCTTGCCCATCAGCACCTTGGGGTCGCCCTCGGGATCGCGTAGCAGGATGACGGTGGCGGCGTCGCGGACGGCAACGGCCCGGTTCAAGCGGAGCCGAAGCCGTGCATCCGCTTGGCCCACTGCAGCCCAACCATGAGCCCCTTGAGCCGCGGCAGCAGGTAGAGCGAGAGCGCCACGCATCCGATTGTGAAGACAGTCGCGAGCACCATTGGATCGGGCCGGAAAGTGGTGAAGGCCCAGAGGATGACCGGCGCCATAAGGTGCCCCACGATCAGAATCGTGAGGTATGCAGGCCCGTCGTCTGCCCGGTGGTGGTGCAGCGGCTCGCCGCAGACCGGACAGTCGTCGCGCACCTTGAGGTAGCCCTTCAGCATGGGACCTGTCCCGCATTGGGGGCATCGGCGATGCCAGCCGCGCAACATCGCCTGCTTGACCGGCCTCTCGGCTCCGGCTTCGGCCTCTACACTTGCATCGAACACGCCTGCCTCCGATCGGCATTCAGCGCACTCTAGATAACGCAAGGTGCGACGACAGGAACCCCTGCCGGCCTGTTGCGGTTGCGGCGCGTTGTCGCGTAACCGCTGGGGCGCGCGGAACCCGCCGCCGATCCGCTCGCTGATCCCCGAGGTCGCGCAGACGGAGGCTCAGATGGAACCATCCTCGAAGGCAGTGAGGGCACGGGTCGAGGGGCGGGTGCAGGGCGTTTCGTTCCGCGCGTGGGTCCGCCAGGAGGCGGAGGAGGCCGGGCTTTCGGGCTGGGTGAGGAACGAGGCCGACGGTTCGGTCGCGGCCCTCATTGCCGGCGAGGCCGGGCAGGTCGACCGGATGATCGCGACGCTGCGCCGGGGCCCGCCGCTCGCGTCGGTGTCAGCGGTGCAGGTCGAGCGGGCTGAGCCTGATCCGTGGCCAGAAGGCTTCAAGATCCGGCGCTAGCGCGGGCCTGGGTTGCAGTCACCCATGGAGCGTGGAAGTCAGGCGGCGCGTGCAGGAGGCCGGACGGATGTGGGGTTTTTCGGTATCGGCGGCGACGCTTCTGCTGGCCATCGCCTCGGCTCTGGTGGCGCTTCGCGCAATTCGCACCGCGCGCACACCGCAGGGCGCGGTCGGCTGGGTGGTGTTCATCTTCGCGTTGCCCGTGCTCGCGATCCCGGTCTACTTCGTGTTCGGCAACGTCGACCACGTGCGCTACGTCCGCGAGCGGCGCGTCTCCGAGGCATCCGCCGGTCGCAAGGATAAAGCCGACGCGGCGAGCCAAGGACGGCTCGCGGTGTTCGAGCGCCTATCGCAGACCTCGGCGCGACAGGGCAACCACGTCGAGCTCCTGATCGACGGGCGGGAGACCTACGATGCCATCTTCGGCGCCATAGACGCAGCGCAGGACTACCTGCTCGTCCAGTTCTACATCATCCGCAACGACGAGATCGGTCAGCGCCTGAAGGACGCGCTCATCGCCAAGGCGCGCGACGGCATCGAGGTCTACCTGCTCCACAACTCGATCGTCGGCCTCGGGCTGCCGCGGCGCTTCCTGAACGAGCTGCGTGAGGGCGGCGTTCACCTCAATCCGATGCAGGGTCCGAAGCGGCTTCTCGGGCGGCTACAGCTCAACTACCGGAACCACCGGAAGCTGGTGCTGCGCGACGGCGTGATCGCCTTCACCGGCGGGCTCAACATCGGCGTCGAGCACCTTGGACGGGACCGCAAGCTTGGCGACTGGCGCGACACCCACGTGCAGGTCAGCGGGCCGAGCGTGTCCCAGTTGCAGGGCGACTTCGTGGCCGACTGGTTCTGGTCCTCGGGTGAGCGGATCGGCGATCGTCTCGTCTGGGACGCACCGGATCATCCGGCCGACATGCGGGGGCTGGTGATGTCGCCCGCGCCCACCGACGTGCTCGAGACCGGTAACCTCTACTTCGGCGCGATGGCAGCTCTCGCGAAAAAGCGGCTCTGGATCGCCACGCCCTATTTCGTGCCGGACTTCGACGTGCTCTCGGCGCTGAAGCTCGCCGCGCTTCGCGGGGTCGAGGTTCGAATCCTCGTCCCCGACATCGCGGACCACTACCTCCCCTGGCTTGCGGCCTACGCCTATTTCGACGAGATCGCGACCTCGGGCGGCGAGATCTGGCGCTATCAGGCAGGGTTCATGCACCAGAAGGTCGTGCTGGTCGACAACGACGTGACGTCGGTGGGCACGATTAACCTCGACATCCGCTCGGGGCTGCTCAATTTCGAGCAGACCGTCATCATAGAGGATCGCCGCGCCGCCGCCGAGGTCGAGGCGATGCTCGCGGCAGATTTCGAGAAGTCGGTGCGGCTCGACAAGGGCCTGCACCAGCAGGCGCTCTGGCTGCGCATCGGCGCGCCAGCGGCCCGTCTGCTGGCGCCGCTGCTATAGTTCGGGTGGAACGAGCCGGCGGGGTGCGGCATTTTTCTCCTCGTGCGCAAGAGGAGAGGCGGCGTGACGCTGAGGCTGGCCAGCTACAACATCCGCAAGGCCGTCGGTCTCGACTGGCGGCGCGATCCGAACCGCTCGGTCAAGGTCATCGCCGCGCTGGGCGCCGACGTGGTGGCCCTGCAGGAGGTCGACAAGCGCCTCGGACCGCGTCCGGCCGCGCTCGAGCGCGAGTTGATCGCGCGGGAGACGGACCTCGAGGTGGTGCCCGTCTCCCGCAGTCCCGTCAGCCTTGGGTGGCACGGCAACGCGCTGCTCGTGCGCAAGAACCTCGACGTGAGGGACGTCGGCCACATCGAGCTGCCCGGCATCGAGCCGCGCGGCGCAGTGTTCGCCCGCATCGGCACCCCGCGCGGTGTACTGACGGTGGTGGGCGTCCATCTGGGCCTGCGGCGCGGTTGCCGCAGGCTGCAGTTCGCCCAGATCATGGAGGAATTCGACGAGGCGGCGCAGGAGCGGACCGTCATTCTGGGCGACTTCAACGAATGGTCGGGAAGTCGCGGGATCGAGGGCCTGCCGCCAAGCTTCGAGGTGGTCAGTCCCGGCCGCAGCTTTCACGCGGCGCGCCCGGTCGCCTGCCTCGACCGCTTCGCCCTCGGCCCGGGCGTCCGGCTGATCGAGGCGGGCGTCGAGCGCGGCATCGACGCGCGCGTTGCCTCCGATCACCTGCCGGTCTGGGCGGACCTTGACCTCGCCGAAGAGCCTTCCGAACTTTCGGGCGCGGAAAGCGTTGCCTTGTGAGAAGCGAAGGAGGGTGCGATGCGCAAGCTCTTGAAGTACGCGGCGATCTGGAAGCTCTTTCAGAGGTTCAGGCGCCGCTGAGGCGGTCGGGCCGGCCTTCCCCTTGAGGACGGCTTGCGGATAGGCTCTCCCCGCAACTAGCCGGGGAGAGCCGCATGACGTATATTCTCGCCATCGACCAAGGCACGACGTCGAGCCGCGCCATCCTGTTTGACGAGACGATGAAACTGACGGCGGTCGCGCAGGAGGAGTTCGCGCAGCATTATCCCGCCAGCGGGTGGGTAGAGCATGATCCGCGCGACCTCTGGACCACGACCGCCGGCACCTGCCGTCAAGTCATTGAAAAGGCCGGCATCCGGCCCCACGACATCGCCGCGATCGGCATCACCAACCAGCGCGAGACGGTGGTTGTATGGGACCGCGAAACAGGCGAACCGGTCCACAACGCCATCGTCTGGCAGGACCGGCGCACTGCCGACATCTGCAGCGACCTGCGCGAGGCGGGGCACGAGCCGCTGGTGACGCGGAAGACGGGCCTGATCCTCGACCCCTATTTCTCCGGCACCAAGGTCAAGTGGATCCTCGACAACGTCGAGGGCGCGCGCCAGCGGGCGGAGCGCGGCGAGCTTCTCTTCGGCACGGTCGACACCTGGCTCATCTGGAAGCTGACAGGCGGCCGCAGCCACGTCACGGACGCGACCAACGCCTGCCGGACGCTCATGTACAACATCCGCGAGGGGCGCTGGAGCCGCGAGGTTTGTGAGTTGCTCGGCGTTCCGCTTTCCATGCTGCCCGAGGTCAGGGACTGCGCCGCCGAGTTTGGCACCACGCGGCCGGACCTCTTCGGGCGCGAGATCCCGATCCTCGGCGTGGCGGGCGACCAGCAGGCGGCGACGATGGGGCAGGCGTGCTTCCGCCCCGGCATGTTCAAGTCGACCTATGGCACCGGCTGCTTCGCGCTCCTCAACACCGGCGAGCGGCTGGTCGAAAGCCAGAACCGCCTGCTGGGTACCATCGCCTATCAATTCGACGGCAAGGTCACCTACGCGCTCGAGGGGTCGATTTTCATCGCCGGCGCGGTGGTCCAGTGGCTGCGCGACGGGCTGAAGATCATCCGCGAGGCGGGCGAGACGCAGGCCCTGGCCGAAGCCGCCGACGAGGGCCAGAACGTGATCTTGGTCCCGGCCTTCGTCGGCCTCGGCGCGCCATACTGGCGGCCGGAGTGCCGGGGCGCGATCTTCGGCCTGACGCGCAGTTCTGGCCCCGCCGAGTTCGCCCGCGCAGCATTGCAGAGCGTGGGCTACCAGACGCGCGACCTGCTCGAGGCGATGCGCGCCGACTGGCCATCGGAGATGGGCGATGCGGGCGACGTCTTGCGGGTGGACGGCGGGATGACCGCCTCGGACTGGACGCTCCAGCACCTCGCCGACATCATCGGTGCGCCGGTCGACCGGCCCGAGGTGCGCGAGACGACGGCGCTGGGCGCGGCGTGGCTGGCGGGGATGCGCGCGGGCCTTTATCCGGGGCAGGAGGGCTTCGCCGAGAGCTGGCGACTGGAGCGGCGGTTCGAGCCGCAGATGGACGAGGCGCTGCGGGACGCACGCTACGCCGCCTGGAAGTCGGCCGTGCAGGCGACGATGAGCGCCTGACGCCTCAGCCGGAGGGCAGTGCCCGCGCGGCGGCCGCGAAGCGGCGTGCCTCGGCAGGTGCCGTGCCGAGTGCCCGCGCCGGCTGCCGCACGACGTCCAGGTCCGAGTCCGGGTAAGCCTCGCGGGCGAGATCGAGAAGGTGACGCCCCGACCGCGCCGTTTGGGCGCAGAGCGCCTTGACCGCCCCCTGCGCCTCCTGGCGGGGCATCTGGCGGGCGAGGACGAAGCTCAGCGCCTCAGCGTGGATCGCGCCGCCACCCTTCTCAAGGTGATGCGCCATGGCTGCCTCGTCCGCCTCCAGCCCCTGCGCCACCTCCAGCGCCGCAGCGGTGGCCCGGCCGGTCAGCAGGCACATCTGCGGCAGGCTCATCCACTCGATGAACCACGCCGCCCCGTCGCGCTGATGCGTGTGCACCATTGCCTCCTGCATCGCGCCATCGAGCGTCGCAACCTGCCGGGCGAGCGCCACGAGGAGCGATGGCAGGACGGGGTTCGCCTTCTGCGGCATCGTCGACGAGCCGCCGGCCGCGCCGAGCCGCACCTCGGCGACCTCCGACTGCGTGAGCAGCACGAGATCTGCGCCCATCTTGCCGAGGCTGCCCGTCACCAGCGTCAGCCATGCCGCAAGCTCCGCCGGGCCGTCCCGCTCGGCATGCCACGACGCGCCAGGATCGGCGAGATCGAGTGCCTCGGCCAGCGCGGCCCGCACGCGAGGCCCGTCCTCCCCCATCGCCGAGAGGGTGCCCGCCGCGCCGGCGAGGCTGACCCTGAGGACGCGCGGGCGCAGCTCAGCCAGTCGCTCGAGGTGGCGCAGGTGAGGCGCCCCCCATCCCGCCACGACCGCGCCGAACGCGGTAGGCGTCGCAAGCTGGCCGTAGGTCCGGCCGGGCATCGGCGTCTCGGCATGGCGCTCGGCCAGATCGCCCAGCGTCCGCGCGAGATCGCGCAGCCGCGCCTCGAGGATCAGCAGGATCTGCCGCAGGCGCAGCGCAAGGCCGGTGTCCACGATGTCCTGCGAAGTCGCGCCCCAGTGGAGGAACTGCGCATGGTCGGGCGCCTGCATCGCGCTGCGAAAGGCGTTTACGAGCGCAGGCACCGGGACGCCGCTTTGCCCGGCACCTGCGGCGAGGCCTCCCGGATCGATCTGCAGCTCCATGCTGGCGCGGTGGATCGCGCGGGCGGCGGTCTCGGGGATCAGGCCCAGCGCCCCCTGCGCGCGGGCCAGCGCCCCCTCGACCAGCAGCATCGCCCGCACCTCGGCGGTGTCGGAGAGGAGCCGCGCGACCTCCGCATCGCCCATCAGCTCGCGGTAGATCGCGCTGTCGGCGGGGCTCGCCGGCATCAGGCGGCCGGCTGGCGCAAACCGAGGATCTCGCGCGCCTGGCGCCAGTCTGCCACCGGCCGGCCGTGCTTTTCGCAGACGTCGACGGCGCGGCGCACCAGCGCGGCGTTCGACGGCGCCAGCGTCTCGCGGTCCAGCCGAACGTTGTCCTCGAACCCGGTGCGGGCGTGGCCGCCCGCCTCGACGCACCACTCGTTGAGGACGAGCTGGGATGCGCCGATGCCCGCCGCGCACCACGCCGCGTCGGGGGCGAGGCGCTTCAGCGTCTCGATGTAGAAGTCGAAGATCGACTTGTCCGCCGGCATCGCGTTCTTCACGCCCATCACGAACTGGACGTAGAGCGGTCCCTTGAGCCGCCCGTCCGCCTGCATCCGCGTCGCCTGCACGATGTGGGAGAGGTCGAAGGCCTCGATCTCGGGCTTCACGTCGTGCGCGATCATCTCTGCGGCGAGCCAGTCGATCAGGTTGGGCGGGTTCTCGTAGACCCTTGTCGGAAAGTTGTTGGACCCGACCGCGAGCGAGGCCATGTCGGGGCGAAGCTGCAGCATCCCGCCGCGCTCGCGCCCCGCGCCCGAGCGGCCGCCGGTCGAGAACTGGATGATCATTCCCGGGCAGTGGGTCTCGATCCCCTCCTTGAGGCGCGCGAAGCGCTCCGGATCGCTGGTAGGCTTTCCCTCGTCGTCGCGCACATGACAGTGCGCTATGGTCGCGCCCGCCTCGAAGGATTCGTGGACCGACTCGATCTGCTCCTCGACCGTGACGGGAAGGGCGGGATTGCTTTCCTTCGTCGGGACGGAGCCGGTGATCGCGACGCAGATGATGCAGGGCTTGGTCATGACTTCTCGGTGATCCTGATGAGGGTGTCGGCAAGGCGCTGGGGCATCGCGAAGAACGGCGAGTGGCCGCAGGGCAGGCGATAGACCTCGTCGCAGCGCTCGGCCATCTCGGCCTGGTACTCCGGCGGGATGGCGCGGTCGTCCTCGCAGAGGATGTAGCTCGCCGGGACGGCCGCGGAGGTCTCCGTCACGTCGAGCGGCGTCTCCTGCGGCTCGATCGGCTGCGATGTCATGCGAGGCAGCGCGTACTCGATCGTGCCGGGCGGGCAGTCGTGATAGAGCAGCGCCTCGGCGCGGGTCGGGTCGAGGCTGACGGTCTTGCCGTCGTCGGACCGGATCATCGCCTCGACCAGCGGCTGCCGCGCCGCCCGCTTGCGCATCTCGGCCAGCGATAGGCCCGAGAGCGGTGCATAGGCGCAGAGATAGACCAGATGTTCGATGTCGGCCGGAGAACGTTCGGCCGCCGCCGTGATCGGATAGCCGCCCATCGAGTGGCCGAGCAGGATCGTCGGCTCGTCGATGGCCGCGCGGATCGCCTCCGCATAGGTGGCGAGGGTGACGTCCTCGGGCGGGGTCCGATCATTGCCGTGCGATGGCAGGTCGATCGCCCGCGCCGTGTGACCGGCCTCGCGCAGCAGCGGCAGGACGTCGCGCCAACACCATGCCCCGTGCCATGCGCCGTGGATCAGCAGGAAACTTGCCATCAGATATCCAGAAAGACCGTCTCGCCTTCGCCCTTGAGGACGATGTCGTGGCGGTAGACGCCGCCGTCGCGTCTTGCAACCAGTGTCGGCACGCGATGCCGCAGTTCGATCCGGCCGAGGAGCGGATCGCCGTCGTTGTCCTCGTCCTCGAAATAGATGCGCGTGTGGAGCCCCAGATTGATCCCGCGGGCCGCGATCCAGACGGCGATGTGCGGCGCCTGCATGACCTTGTCCGAGAAGGGCACCCGGCCCGGCTTGACGGTGACGAGGCGCCATTCCCCCGTCTCGGCGTCGGCCGGGCGGCGGGCGAAGCCTTGGCCGGGCCGGTAGCGCCCCCCGCCGTCGGCCTGCCAGAACTCGACCATGCAGTCGCGGAGCGGCGTGCCGGTGCCGTCGATGACGCGCCCGACGAGGGTGATCGTGTCGCCCGCATCGGGGAACGGGTCGGCGGCGCCGAGATCCGCCGAATAGATGCCCTCGACGCCGATGAAGTTCGGCGTGCAGCCGATGTGGACGTAGGGACCCGCCGTCTGGCTCGGGGTTTCGTGGAAGGTTTCGAGCTTCTGGACCATCAGAGCCCCTCCATCCGGTTCTCGAACGTGGTCTGGCGCCGTCCGCGCAGCACGATGTCGAACCTGTAGGCCAAGCTGTCCATCGGCATCGCCATCGCCATGTCGAGCGGCGCGACGAGCCGTTCCGCCACCTTCGGGTCCGGAATAGTGGCGATGATCGGACAGCGCGGGATCAGCGGGTCGCCCTCGAAGTACATCTGGGTGATCAGGCGCTGACCGAAGCCGGTGCCGAAGATCGAGAAGTGTATGTGCGCCGGGCGCCAGTCGTTCGTGCCGTTGGGCCAGGGATAGGCGCCGGGCTTGATCGTGTGGAACTCGTAGCGGCCCTCGTCGTCGGTGATGCAGCGCCCGCAGCCGCCGAAGTCGGGGTCGAGCGGGGCGAGGTAGCCATCCTTCCTGTGGCGGTAGCGGCCGCCGGCGTTGGCCTGCCAGACCTCGATGAGGACGCCGCGCTGCGGGCGGCGCTCCTGGTCCGTCACCCGGCCATGCACGATGATGCGCTCGCCGATCGCGGGCCTGCCGGTGAAGTTGCAGGTCAGGTCGTTGTCGAGATCGGCCAGCATCTCGTGGCCGAAGACCGGCCCCGTCTCCTCGGTAATCGTCGAGGGCATCGACAGGAGCGGCAGAGACGGGCTGCGCGCGACCGTGGTCTTGTAGCCGGGCGAGTAGGGCAGCGGGTGCTGCCCGAAGTCCCTCTGGTAGAGCGAGCCCATGGCGGCGTGCGTCTCCGGATAGCCGGTGTAGCCGCGCGTGATCCGGGTGCCCGTCTCGTCAGGCATGGTGCGCTCGCTCCGCCGTGCCGCCCCCGAGTTCATCCGCAGGGAAGCGCCCGCCGTCAGACATGTCCGACTTCTTCCAGAAAGCCGGTCAGGACGTCGGCGTATTCGGCCGGCTGCTCGACGCAGGGCAGGTGGCCGGCCTTGCGGATCAGGTGGAACTTCGACACCGGCACCAGCTCGACCGTCTCGCGGACGAGGTCCGGCGGGGTGGAGCCGTCTTCGGACCCCGCGATCCCCAGCGTCGGCAGGCGCAGGCCGCTCGTCTGCTCCATCAGGTCCGTGCCGGCGATGGCGGCCGCGCAGCCGGCGTAGCCCTCTGCCGGCTGGCGCACCAGCATGTGCCGCCACGCGGTCAGCGCCTCCGTCTCGCGGAAGGCGGCGGAGAACCAGCGCTCCATCACCGCGTCCGCCAGCGCCTCGATCCCGCCTGCGCGCACCGCCTCGATCCGGTCGGCCCAGATGTCGGGCGTGCCGATCTTGGCGGCGGTGTTCGACAGCACCATCGCTCGCACCAGGTCGGGCCGCTGCGCCGCCAGGCCCTGCGCGATCATCCCTCCGATCGAGAGGCCGACGAACAGCGCCTCGCGCAGCCCGAGATGATCCATGAGCGCGGCCGCGTCGCCCACGAGCTGGTCCATCGTGTAGCTGCCGGGCGGGCAGTCCGAGAGGCCGTGGCCACGCATGTCGTAGCGCACGATCCTGAGGCCGCGAGGCAGGCGCGGCACCACCTCGTCCCAGAGGCGGAGGTCCGTGCCGAGCGAATTGGCGAAGACGATCGGTGCCCCCTCCGCGTCGCCCTCGTCGCGGTAGTGCAGGCGGATGTCGTCGAGTTCGGCGATCTTCATCAGGAAGGCAGCTCCAGATCATACTGGCGCATGCGCGAACCCTTGGCATGCGCGGTTCCGATGCCGCGCCGGCGGCCAACTCTGATGCGCCACAAGGCTTCTCGGCGATCGGCGCCGTGGTGCCTGGGGCCGGCGGCGCGCTCTGCGGCATCCGAGGTCATTCCCGAAACAGCGCCGATCGGGGCCGTCGCGTCAAGGCCGCTCTCTCAGCCGTGGCGCTCGAGCGCCTCGCGGAAGAGGGCCGGATCGACGTTGCCGCCCGAGGCGACGGCGACGACGGCGTCGCCCTGCACCGCGTCCGGATGGAAGAGCGCGGCGGCGAGTGCGACAGCCCCGCCGGGTTCGACCACGATCTTCAGCCGCAGGAAGGCGACCGCCATCGCGCGCAGGCAGTCGTCCTCGCTCACCACCAGGCCCGGCCCGCAGAGGCGCGCCATGATCGGGAAGGTGATCCGCCCAGGGGCCGGCGTCACGATCGCGTCGCAGATCGAGCCCGACGTCCTGTCGTTGGTGACGATCCGTCCCTCGGCGAGCGAACGCGTCGTATCGTCGAAACCCTCCGGCTCGACCGGCCGCGCACGCAAGCCGGTGGCCCGGGCCTCGAGCGCCAGTGCGATGCCCGACGTGAGGCCGCCGCCGCCGCAGGGCACCAGCACGTCCGCCTGTCCGACACCCGCCTCGGCGACCTGTGCGGCGATCTCTAGCCCCGCGGTGCCCTGGCCGGCGATGACCTGCGGCTCGTCGTAGGGGCGGATCAGCGTCAGTCCGCGCTCGCCGGCCAGCGCCTCGCCGATCTCCTCGCGGCTCTCGCCCGCGCGGTCGTAGGTGATGACCTCGGCCCCGAGGGCTCGCGTATTGGCGATCTTGAGGGCAGGGGCATCCGACGGCATCACGATCACCGCAGGGACGCCATGCATCCGCGCGGCGAGCGCGACGCCCTGTGCGTGATTTCCGGAGGAGTAGGCGATGACGCCCCGCACCCGCGCCGCCTCCGGCAAGGCGGAGAGGGCGGAGTAGCCGCCGCGGAACTTGAAGCTGCCGGTGTGCTGCAGGCACTCCGCCTTCACCAGCACCCGCCGTCCCGCGATCTCGTCGAGGAACGGCGAGGTCAGCAGCGGCGTCCGCCGCGCCCGCCCGTCAAGCCGGCCCGCGGCTGCGCCGATCGTCTCCTCCGTAACCGGCGGCCGGTCCATCACGTCCATTCGATCTGTCTCCTGTCGCTGTGCCGTTCGCCCGAGGCCGTCATCGCATCATGCCCAGCCAGCGCCGGATGGCGTCCAGCGCCTCTGGCTCGTCAAGGAACGGTATGTGGCCGCGGTCGGGCACCTCGGCATAGATCATGTCAGGCCGCTCCGCCCGCATCCGCTCCGCCGTCTCCGGAGCGAGAACGTCGCTGTTGGCGCCGCGGATCAGGGCGAGCGGCAGCCCCTGCAGCGCGTCAAACATGGGCCACATCTCAGGCGCCACGTCGGTGTCGTCGCCGACCACCGCCTCGCGCAGGCGCGGGTCGTAGTTGATCGTGAGACCCTCGGGCGTCTCGACGTAGTGCTTGCGCACCTCCTCCGCCCAACGCTCCTCCGGCACACCCGCGAAGCCCGACATCAGGGCCGCGCGCATGGCGGCGGCCTCGGCGTGGGTCTTCTGCGTCGGGTTCCGCCCGACGTAGCCCTTGATGACCTCAAGCCCCGCGGGCGCCACGACCGGCCCAACGTCGTTGAGGCAGACGCCGCACAGCCTGGACCTGGCGTAGGCGGCGAGTCCCATGGCGATGAGGCCGCCGCGCGAGGTGCCGATGATCGCCGCGCTCTCGAGACCGAGATGGTCCATGAGCTCGAGCACGTCGCGCGCCTCGATGAAGATGGTGTAGGTTGCGGGGTCCGCCCAGTCGGACCGGCCTCGCCCGCGATAGTCGAGCCGGATGAGTCGCACGTCGGGCAGATGCGGCGCGAGATAGTCGAAGTCCATCCCGTTACGCGTCAGCCCCGCAAGACAGATCACCGGCAGGCCCTCGCCCGCGTCCGTGTAGTGCAGGCCGACTCCGTCGGAAGAGGTGAAGCGGGGCATCAGACTGTCTCCAGCAGATCGGGAAGGCGGGCGAGGTCCGGCACGACATGCTGCGGCCGGCCGGGGAGGCGGTCAACAGGCTCGCCCCGCCGGTTGGCCCAGACGGTTACGAAGCCGTAGCTCGCAGCCCCGGCTGCGTCCCAGCCGTTGGACGACACGAAGAGCACGTCCTCGCGCCGGCAGTCGAACCGCTGGCCGACCATGTCGTAGACGCGGGCATCCGGCTTGAAGACGCCGACCGACTCAATCAACAACACGTCATCGAGCCAGCCGCCGATGCCGGCCGAGGCGACCGCGTCGGCCAGCATGCCGGGGGCGCCGTTCGACAGGATCGCGCAGGTGCAGCCGACATCCTTCAGGGCCCCCAGCGTCGCGGGCACCTCGGGAAACGCATCGAGCTCGCGGTAGAGGTCGAGGAGGTGCGGGCGAAGTCCCTCGTTCTCCAGCCCCGCCGCCTCCAGCGCCCAGTCAAGCGCGTCCTGCGTCACCTGCCAGAAATCCGCGTGCTCGCCCGTGATCGCGCGCAGCCAAGTATACTGGAGCTGCTTCTGGCGCCACGCCTCGGCCAGCGCTTGCCAGCGCTCGGCCAGCGCCTCGCGCCCCGGTTCCGCGGCCGCACGGCGCGCGGCGGAACCAACGTCGAACAGCGTGCCGTAGGCATCGAAAATGCAGATCCTGGACACCGTCCCGTCTCCCTCGTGCGGCGGCACAGTGGCACGACGCTGCGCGGGGGGAAAGACGATCCGATTCGTGCTAGTCTGACGCAAGGACAACATCGGAGGGTGAGGCGATGTCCGAACAGCACGGCGTGGTGTGGTGGTCGGAGCTGATGACTCGGGATCCGGCCATGGCCAAGGACTACTACCACGAGGTCTGCGGCTGGGAGTTCGAGGAGATGCCGATGGAGGGTGGTACCTACGTCCTCGGCAAGTCCGGCGGCCGGCCGGTGGTGGGGATCATGGACATCACCAACGTGGACGGGATGGGAACCCTGCCGCCGCACTGGTTCACATATCTTGCCGTGGACGATGTCGACGTCGCGGTGGAGCGGACGCGCGCGAACGGCGGCAGAATCGTCCGCGAGCCGTTTGACGTGTCGGGCGTCGGCCGGATCGCCATCGTCACGGACCCGACGGGCGCGACGGTAGGCCTGATGACCCCGAGCCAGGCCGAGTCCGCCGCGGCCTGAAGCTCAGCCGGCGCGCCTGACCTCGCGCACGACCGTCTCGGCCACCAGCCGGTGCAGGTCGCCCGCATAGCCGCGGGAGCGGGCGGGGCGGTCGGGGTCCGACGTGACGGCGACGGTCAGCCGCAGCGAGGGGATTACCCAGATCATCTGCCCGCCATACCCGCGGGCATAGACGGCGTCGCGCCCGGTGAATTCCGACAGGAACCAGCCGTAGCCGTAGCCGTCGCCCGAAAAGCGCGAGCGGGTGTGCGGCGACCACGCCGCCTCGACCCAGTCGCGCGGCACCACGCCGAGATCGGTGCGCCAGGCCTCGCCGAAACGGATCATGCCGAGCGGCGACAGGGCCATGTTGTTGCCGCCCATATAGCGGCCTTGCGGATCGCGGGTCCATGGCGGGATCTCGATGTCGAGCGGATCGCCGATGCGGCGTCGCGCGAGCTCCAGCAGGCTCTGCCCCGAAACCTCGGCAAGGACCGCGCCGAGCACGTGCGTGCTGCCGGTCGAGTAGAGCATCTGGCCGCCCGGCTCGGCGACGAAGGGGCGCGAGAGGGCGTCGGTGACCCAGTTGCCGCTCTGTACCCACGCGCCGTAATTGCCACCCGATGTCCGCTCAAGGCCCGCGCGCATGGTGAGCAGGTTCTCGATCGTGATGTCCCCGACGCCGTCCTCGGCGCCCTGCGGGACGAGGTTCGGCGCCACATCGTCCAGCGTAGCCTCGACGCCCAGCAGTTCGCCCCGCGCGATGGCGATGCCGGTGAGGGCCGAGACGACCGACTTGGACACCGACTTGACGTTGACCGGGGTCTCGAGCGACGGGCCCCGCACCGCCTCGGCGGCCACGACCTCGCCGTCCTGTGCGATGACGAGTGCGCGGAGCTGGTCGAGGGCGCGCGCCCGGTCGAAGGCGGCGGTGAAGCTCGCCTGCGCCGCGAGCGGCATTGCGGCAGAGGCGGCGAGGCCGGCGAGGACGGCGCGGCGGGTGGTGAAGATGCTCATGCCGGCGAGGATAGGCGGACGGGGGGCGGCTTCACCATCGGCAACGACAACGTGATGCGCTCAACCCTCCGCGAGAGGCAGCAATGCGGCCAGCACCCGCTCGACCGCCTCGGCCGGCGACAGTCGGGCGGTGTCCAGCACGAGGTCCGCGTCCTCCCACGGCTCGTAACGCCGCGCGCGGATCGCCGGCCAGCCCGGCGGCGCGAGGCCGTCGATGCCGGTCTCGCGCACCTCGGCCCGGCGGCGGTGCAGGCCGGCGTCGCTGCACACGACCTCCACCTCCAGGCAGGGCGCGGGAAGGCCTGCAGCGACCATGCGCCATGCGTCGCGCGTCGAGGCCGCCGGGTTGACGCAGTCGGCGACGATCACGTGCCCGAGCCGCAGATTGTCCCGCGCCACGGCGTAGGCGATCGCATAGCCGGCCGGGCCGACATCATCGCCAAGTCCGGTGGCGTCGCGCAGCGCCTGCTCGATGCTGTCGATACGCAGGTGAAGGGCACCGGCCGCCTCGGCGAAGTGGCGGGCGATGGTGGTCTTTCCGGTCGCTGGCAGGCCTCCGATGACCACCAGTGCCGGCCGTCTCACGCCTTGAGGTTCTCGGACTGCGGCATGCCGAGGATGTGGTAACCGCTGTCGACATGGATGATTTCGCCGGTGGTGCAGGCGCCGTGGTCCGAGGCGAGGTAGACTGCTGTGCCGCCCACCGCCTCGAGCGTGGCGTTCATCCTGAGCGGCGCGTTCTCGCCGGTGTGGCGGAAGGTGCGTCGCGCGCCCCCGATCGCGGCGCCGGCCAGCGTCTTCATCGGGCCGGGCGAGATCGCGTTGACGCGAATCCCCTCCGGCCCGAGGTCGTTGGCGAGGTAGCGCACCGTCGCCTCCAGCCCCGCCTTGGCCACGCCCATCACGTTGTAGAACGGCGTGACCTTGTTCGAGCCCTGGTAGGTCAGGGTCATGATCGAGCCGCCCTGCAGCCCCTCGTCCTGGCTTACCATCAGTGGGCGCGACCGCCGCGCTACGTCGATCAGCGAATAGCAGGAGATCGCCAGCGTCTTCTGGAAGTTGGCGAGCGAGGTGTCGATGAACCTCCCCGTCAGCTCGCTCTTGTCAGAGTAGGCGATGGCGTGGACGACGAAGTCGAGGCTGCCCCACGCATCGGCGAGCCTGGCGAAGGCCGCGTCCATCCGCGCCTCGTCCATCACGTCGACATCGACGAGCAGGTCGGACCCCACCTGCGCCGCCAGCGGCTGCACCCGGCGCAGCAGCGCCTCGCCCTGGTGGCTGAAGGCCAGCTCCGCGCCCTCCGCGGCCAGCGCGCGGGCGATGCCCCAGGCGATGGAGTGGTCGTTGGCGACGCCCATGACGAGGCCGCGCTTGCCCTTCATCAGCTCAGGCATCGCGGTACCTCGACAGCAGCATCGATCCGTTGGTCCCGCCAAAGCCGAAGGAGTTCGTCATCACCGTGTCGAGCTCCGCATCGTCGACCCGCTCGGTCGCGATCTCCTCGGGCTTGAGCGCGGGGTCGAGGTTATCGACGTTGATCGAAGGAGCGATGAAGTCGTCGCGCAGCATCAGCAGGCAGTAGACCGCCTCCTGTGCGCCGGTCGCGCCCTGGCTGTGGCCGGTCATCGACTTGGTCGAGCTGATCGGCGGCGTGCGGCCCTCGCCGAAGACGCGGCGCACGGCCTCGACCTCACCCACGTCGCCGACCGGGGTCGAAGTGCCGTGGGCGTTGATGTAGCCGACCTTGCGGTCCTCGGGCAGGGTCTTGAGCGCCAGCCGCATCGCCCGCTCGCCGCCTTCGCCCGACGGCGCCACCATGTCGTGACCGTCGCTGGTGGCGGCGTAGCCGGTGACCTCGGCGTAGATCTTGGCGCCGCGGGCCTTCGCGCGCTCCAGATCCTCCAGCACCACCATGCCGCCGCCGCCGGCGATCACGAAGCCGTCGCGGTCGCGGTCGAAGGCGCGGCTTGCGCGCTCGGGCGTGTCGTTGAACTTGGAGCTCATCGCGCCCATCGCGTCGAAGAGGCAGGAGAGGGTCCAGTCCAGCTCCTCGCCGCCGCCGGCGAACATCAGGTCCTGCTTGCCCATCTGGATCTGCTCGGCCGCGTTGCCGATGCAGTGCAGCGAGGTCGAGCAGGCAGAGGTGATCGAGTAGTTGATCCCCTTGATCCGGAACGCCGTCGATAGGTTCGCGCTGACCGTCGAGGACATGCCGCGCGGCACCATCAGCGGCCCGATGCGCTTGGGCGAGCCGTTCTTGAGCACGATCTGGTGCGCCGCGAAGAGGTTCGAGGTGCTGGGTCCGCCCGAGCCCGCGACCAGGCCGGTCGACGCGCTGGAGATGTCCCGCTCCTCGAGCCCCGCGTCGGCAATCGCTTGGCTCATCGAGATGTGGGCGTAGGCGGCGCCGGGGCCCATGAAGCGCAGCGTCCGCTTGTCGATGTGCTCGGTCACGTCGATCTTCGGCGCGCCGCTGACCTGGCTGCGGAAGCCGTGCTCGGCCATCTGCTCGTCCCGGGCAATGCCGGAACGGCCTGCCTTCAATGCCTCTGCAACCTCCTCGGCGCTGTTCCCGATGGGCGAGACGATCCCCAGCCCGGTGACGACGACGCGACGCATTGCTTTCCTCCGCTGGCGGCCGGGTCAGTCCTGGAACAGGCCGACCTTGAGCCCGGTGGCTGCGTAGATCTCCTCGCCGTCGGCCAGCATCCGGCCGTCGGCGATGCCCATCTTGAGCTTGCGATCTATCACGCGGGTGAAATCGACAAGGTAGGTGACGCGATTCACCTTGGGCGTGACCATGCCGGTGAACTTCACCTCGCCCACGCCGAGGGCGCGGCCGCGGCCCTGCATCCCGCGCCAGCCGAGGTTGAAACCGGTGAGCTGCCAGAGCGCGTCGAGGCCGAGGCAGCCCGGCATCACCGGGTCGCCGGGGAAGTGGCACTTGAAGAACCAGAGGTCCGGGTCGATGTCGAACTCGGCCACGACGTGGCCCTTGCCGTGCAGACCGCCATCGCCGCTGATCTCGGTCACGCGGTCCATCATCAGCATCGGCGGTTCGGGCAACTGCGGGTTGCCGGGGCCGAAGAGTTCGCCCCGGGCGCATTCCAGCAGACCCTCCTTGTCGAAAGTGCTGGGAAAATCGGCCACTATTCGCCCCCTCCGGACGGCGTCGCGTTGGCGGCACCTCTACCACCGGGTGTCGCGGAAGGGCAAGCGACCGGCTGGCGTGCCGGACAATCCGTTTGAAAACCTGTGCCTGCGGCGCTTATATGAGGCCGATGAGCGATAGGCGGCAGACCCAGGACGACATCACGCGCGGCACCGACTGGCTTGCCGGCGCCGGCCTGAGGCCGACACGGCAGCGGGTCACTCTGGCCGCCCTTCTGGTGGGCGACGGCGAGAACCGGCACGTCACCGCCGAGAGCCTGCACGCCGCCGCGCAGCGCAGCGGGACCGGGGTATCGCTCGCCACCGTCTACAACACGCTGCGCGCCTTCTGCGATGCGGGGCTGATGCAGGAGGTCACCGTCGACGGGTCGAAGAGCTACTTCGACACCCGCACCGACGACCACCCGCACTTCTACTGGGAAGACACCGCCACGCTGACTGACGCGCCCTCAGGCGAGCTGCAGATCACGCGCCTCCCCCGCGCGCCCGAAGGCGCCGAAATCGCCAGCGTCGACGTGGTGATCCGCCTGCGCCGCACCTCCTCCCGGCCCGACTGAGGGCCATCACCGTCCGCGCCGTGGTCCGGTTCGCGCGACGTGCGTCAGGTTACGCGGGGAACGTGACTGTCAGGTGCCGGGGCTTCGCCGTCCCAATCCGAAAGCCTTGGTCGCGTCGCGGCTTCGTTGCGTGCGGCGGCGCGCTCGTGTAGGACGCGCGCCATATCTCCCAAGGACGGTGCGATGGGCCAGCCGCGCAAGCTCTTCATCAGGACCTACGGCTGTCAGATGAACGTCTATGACAGCGAGCGGATGGCGGAGTCGCTGAGCGGCTATGAGCAGGTCGCGTCGCCGGACGAGGCTGACCTGATCCTGCTCAACACCTGCCACATTCGCGAGAAGGCGGCGGAGAAGGTCTACTCGGAGCTCGGCCGCCTCAAGGGACTGAAGGCCACAAACCCGGACCTGCGCATCGGCGTGGCGGGCTGCGTCGCGCAGGCCGAGGGCGCGGAGATCATGCGCCGCCAGCCGCTCGTCGACCTGGTGGTCGGGCCGCAGAGCTATCACCGCCTGCCCGAGCTCGAGGCGCGGGCGCGGGAAGGGCGGCAGGCCATCGACACTGACTTTCCGGCCGAGGACAAGTTCGAGCACCTGCGCGGCCGGCGCGCTGCACGCGGGCCGACGGCGTTCCTGACGGTGCAGGAGGGCTGCGACAAGTTCTGCGCGTTCTGCGTTGTGCCCTATACCCGCGGCGCCGAGGTGAGCCGCCCCCCGGAACGGGTGCTCGCCGAGGCGCGCGACCTGGTGGAACGCGGCGTGCGCGAGATTACGCTGCTCGGCCAGAATGTCAACGCCTACCATGGCGGCGACTGGAGCCTCGCCCTGTTGATCCGATCGCTGGCCGGGATCGACGGGCTGGAGCGCATCCGCTACACGACGAGCCACCCGAACGACATGTCGGACGATCTGATCGCGGCACATGGCGAGGTGGAGAAGCTGATGCCGTACCTCCACCTGCCGGTGCAGGCGGGCTCGGACCGGGTGCTGAAGCGGATGAACCGCAAGCACACGGCAGAGAGCTATGTCCGGCTGATCGAGCGGATCCGCGCCGCGCGGCCCGACATCGCGCTTTCGGGCGACTTCATCGTGGGGTTTCCCGAGGAGACCGAGGCCGACTTCGCCGAGACGCTCGCGCTGGTGGAGCGTGTCGGCTACGCCTCGGCGTTCAGCTTCAAGTACTCGCCGCGCCCCGGCACGCCCGCGGCGGAGCGCGCGCAGGTCGACCCCGCCGAAGCCGACGACCGGCTGCAGCGGTTGCAGGCGCTGCTGACGCGGCAGCAGCGCGCGACGCAGGACGCCATGGTCGGGCGCGAGGTGGGCGTCCTCTTCGAGCGGCCGGGCCGGATGCCGGGCCAGATGGCGGGCAAGTCGGACCACCTGCACGCCGTGCACGTGACGGCGGACGTCGCGCCCGGCATGTTGCGGCGGGTGCGGATTACCGGTAGCGCGCCCAATTCACTCGCGGGCGAACTCTGCGCCGGATGATGTTTCGGTGACAGGCGCAGGCGGCGCTTGCGCCGCGCCGCGCCCGTTGGCACCATCAGAGCCACCAGTGACCGGAGCATCGATTGGCCATTAGCGCGCCGACCACATCGCCAGACACCGGCGAGGTCCCCGAGACCGCCCTCCAGTTTCCCGACAACCGTCTGCTCATCGACCTTTGCGGCGAGTTCGACCGCAATCTGGCGAACATCGAGCAGCGGCTCTCGGTCCACATCACGCGAAGGGGCAACCAGCTCGTCGTGATCGGGGATGAGGATGCGCGCGAGCGGGCGGCCGAGGTCCTGCGCAATCTCTACGCGCGGCTCGAGCAGGGGCGTGCGCTCGACGCCGGCACGCTCGACGCCGAAATTCGCATGGGCGGGACCGCCGATGGGACCGGCGCGCGCGACGGCGATCAGATGGAGCTGTTCCAGGGCGGCCGGGTCGAAATCAAGACGCGCAAGAAATTCGTCGAGCCGCGGACCGACGCGCAGAAGGCCTACGTCCAGTCGCTCTTCGCGCATGAGCTCGCCTTCGGGATCGGGCCTGCGGGGACCGGCAAGACCTACATGGCCGTGGCGGTGGGCGTCAGCATGTTCATCGGCGGGCATGTCGACCGCATCATCCTGAGTCGCCCCGCGGTCGAGGCGGGCGAGCGTCTCGGCTTCCTTCCCGGCGCAATGGAGGAGAAGGTCGACCCCTACATGCAGCCGCTCTACGACGCGCTGAACGACTTCCTGCCCGGCAAGCAGCTGGCCCGCCTGCGCGAGGAGAAGCGGATCGAGATCGCGCCGCTCGCGTTCATGCGGGGACGGACGCTGACCAACGCCTTCGTCGTGCTGGACGAGGCGCAGAACGCCACGGCGATGCAGATGAAGATGTTCCTGACGCGCCTCGGCGAGGGCAGCCGGATGGTGGTGACGGGCGACCGGACGCAGGTCGATCTGCCGCGCGGGCAGACGAGCGGCCTCGCTGACGCCGAGCGGCTGCTGAAGGACGTGAAGGGCATATCCTTCAACTACTTCACCTCGAAGGACGTGGTGCGGCACCCGCTGGTAGCGCGGATCATCGAGGCCTACGACGCGGACGATGGTTGACGCCGTTCTCGAGGATGATCGCTGGGCAATGCTACAGGCGCTGGCCGATCGCGCCTGCGACGCGACCTTGCGGCACCAGGGGCTGGACCCGGACGCTTGGGAGATCGTGGTGATGGGCTGCAGCGACGCCCGGATCGCCGAGCTCAACGCCCAGTTCCGCGGCAAGGAGAAGCCGACCAACGTCCTGTCATGGCCGTCCGAGGAGCGGGGCGCGGCGCAGGCGGGGGCGAAGCCGGAGCCGCCGCGGGGCGACAGCCTCGGCGACATCGCCCTTGCCTGGGAGACATGCGAGGCGGAGGCGCGGGCGGCCGGAAAGCCATTCGAGGAACACGTCGCGCATCTGCTCGTTCACGGTACGTTGCATCTCCTCGGGTACGACCACGAGGATGAGGCGGACGCGCAGCTGATGGAGCGGGTGGAAGTCGAGGTACTTGCCACGCTCGGGCTCGCTGACCCATATTCGGCCTGACGAACGCGTCGGGCGCAGATCGGAAAGGGAAGATGGCCGATATCGGCGACGGCTCTACGGAAGCAGCGCGGGGCGCGCACCAGGACGACTCGAGCGAACACGATCAAGGCGACGGCCGAGGGGGCACCGGCTTTCTGAGCCGGCTCGTGGGAGCATTCACAGGCGCCGAAGGGCAGGCGAACGCGCAGCTCGACGCGCCGCGGCCCGAGCCGCGGCCTGGCCTGCTCAACCTGCGACGGATGCGGGTCGAGGACGTGGCCATCCCCAAGGCCGAGATCGTCGCCGTCTCGGCCGATACCGACAAGGACGCGCTGGTGGCCATCTTCCGCGAGAGCGGCATGACGCGCCTGCCGGTCTACGACGGCACACTCGACACGCCTGTGGGGATGATCCACCTCAAGGACTTCGCGCTCCAGCACGGCTTCAACGGCACGACGCCGGATTTCGACGTGCGAAAGCTCCTGCGCCCGTTGCTCTACGTGCCGCCGTCGATGCCGATCGGAATCCTGCTGACCAAGATGCAGGCCGAGCGGATGCACATGGCGCTGGTGATCGACGAGTATGGTGGCGTCGATGGCCTCGTCACGATCGAGGACCTGATCGAGCAGGTCGTGGGCGAGATCGAGGACGAACACGACATCGCCGAGGACGGCTACTGGACGCAGGAGTCGGAGGATTGCTGGCTGGTGCAGTCACGCGCGCCGCTCGACGAGTTCGAGGGCGCGATCGGGCGCCGCCTCGTCGATGTTGAGGACGAGGAGGAGATCGACACCGTCGGCGGACTTGTCTTCATGCTCGCGGGCCGCGTGCCGGCGCGTGGTGAGGTCATCCACCATCCGACCGGTCCCGATTTCGAGGTGGTCGACGCGGATCCCCGGCGGATCAAGCGCTTGCGGGTGCGACTCGCCGGCGTGCAGAGTGCCTGAGGCGGCCGCCGCTCTGCCCTGGCGGCGTGAACTCGGCGTGCGCGGCACATTGGCGGTCGCCGTGGCGCTGGGCGCGCTTGCGGCGCTGGGGCAGGTGCCGTTCGCGCTTCCGCCGGCGCTCCTCCTCGGTCTCGCCGGCGCGACCGTGCTGCTGCGCCGGGCCACAGGAGCGCGACAGGCGGCGTGGATCGGGTGGGCGTTCGGTGTCGGCTACTTCGCGCTCGCGCTCCACTGGATCGTCGAGCCGTTCCTGATCGACCCGCCGCGCCACGGCTGGATGGCGCCCTTCGCGCTGCTCTTCTCCGCCTTCGGGTTCTCTCTCTTCTGGGCCGCCGCCTTTGCAGGGGCGGGCGTGGTACGGCCTGCCCGGCGGCCGCTGGCGCTGGTTCTCACTCTGACGGCCGGCGAGGGGGTCAGGTCCGTCGTGCTCGGCGGCTTTCCGTGGGCGCTCATCGCCTATGGCTGGAGCGAGACGCCGGCCATTCATGCCGCCGCGCTGGTGGGGCCCCATGGGCTGACGCTCCTGACGCTGCTGGCGGCGGTCGGTCTCGCGCAGGCCCTGCGGCGAAAGTGGATGCCGGCCCTGGCGAGCGCCCTGCCGCTGGCTGCGGTGGCGGCTGCCGGCTGGTGGCTGGCGCAGGCGCCGCTCGTCGACGACACGCGCGACCCGATCGTGCGGCTCGTCCAGCCTAATGCGCCTCAGCAGGACAAGTGGGATCCCGAGCGGGCGCGCGTCTTTTTCGAACGGCAGGTGGAGTTTACGGCTGCGGGCGAGCCGCCGGACCTCGTGGTATGGCCGGAGACGGCGATCCCGTGGTGGCTCGACCAGGCCGGTCCGGCGCTGGAGCGCGCGTCCGTGGCGGCACGGGGGGCGACGCTGGTGCTGGGAGCGCAGCGCGCCGAGGAGCAGCTGGCGTTCAACTCGCTGGTGGTCGTGGATGCCGACGGCAGGCAGGTCGAAGTCTACGACAAACACCACCTCGTGCCCTTCGGCGAGTACATCCCGCTCGGCGGCCTCGGGCGTTGGCTCGGCCTGCGGAGTTTTGCGGCGCAGGACGGCTACGGCTTCTCGGCCGGGCCGGGGGCGCGGCTGCTGGACCTCGGCCCGCTCGGCCGGCCGCTGCCGCTGATCTGTTACGAGGCAATCTTCCCGCAGGAGGTGGCGGGCGCGCCGGAGCGGCCCGACTGGCTCTTGCAGGTCACGAACGATGCCTGGTTCGGAACGTTCTCGGGTCCCTATCAGCATCTCGCGCAGGCGCGGTTCCGGGCGGTGGAGCAGGGCCTGCCGATGATCCGCGTGGCGAACACGGGCGTCTCGGCCGTGATCGATGCGCGCGGGCGGGTGCTGCGGTCGCTGCCCCTGGGGCGCGCCGGATACATCGACGCGGCGCTGCCGGCGGCGGCTCCGCCAACTCTCTACGCGCGGACGGGGAACCTGCCGGTCCTCGTGGTGCTCCTCCTCGGCGCGGCGGCATTTACGACATTCAGAAATCGCGATTGACCGGGATCTCACCCGGGGATAACGCAGGGGGCCGTCGTCACAACGGCTTCCTGGCGTGGCGGCGTGAACCCAATGGAGCAAAATCCCAAATGAGCCGCCAGAACTACATCTTCACCTCCGAAAGCGTTTCGGAGGGGCACCCCGACAAGTTGTGCGACCGGATCTCGGACGCCGTCCTCGACGCCCTGCTCGAGGTCCAGCCCGAGGCGCGCGTCGCCTGCGAGACCTTCGCGACCACGGACCGGGTGGTGATCGGCGGCGAGATCGGCCTGACGGACGCGGACGCGCTCAGCGAGCAGCTCGAACGGGTCGAGGCGATCGCGCGCGACTGCATCCGCGACATCGGCTACGAGCAGGACAAGTTCCACCACGCCACCTGCGAGGTCACGAACCTTCTGCACCGGCAGTCCGCCCACATCGCGCAGGGCGTGAATGCAAGCGGCAACAAGGACGAAGGCGCCGGCGATCAGGGCATCATGTTCGGCTATGCGGTGCGCGAGACGCCGCAGCTGATGCCGGCGCCGATCCTCTACTCCCACGCGATCCTGAAGCGGCTGGCGGAGGCGCGAAAGTCGGGTGCCGAGCCGACGCTCAGGCCGGACGCCAAGACCCAGCTGAGCCTGCGCTACGAGGGCGGCAAGCCGGTCGAGGTCGTGCAACTGGTGCTCTCGACGCAGCATTCGGACGAGGGCCAGACCAGCGACGACATCCGCGAGATCGTCGAGCCCTACGTGCGCGAGGTGCTGCCCGACGGTTGGCTTACGGACCGGACGGAGTGGTGGGTCAATCCCACCGGCACGTTCGTCATCGGTGGACCGGACGGGGACGCGGGGCTCACGGGCCGGAAGATCATCGTCGACACCTATGGCGGCGCGGCTCCGCACGGGGGCGGCGCCTTCTCGGGCAAGGACCCGACCAAGGTGGACCGCTCCGCCGCCTACGCCGCACGCTATCTGGCGAAGAACGTCGTGGCGGCAGGGCTGGCCGAGCGGTGCCTGATCCAGCTCAGCTACGCGATCGGCGTGGCGCGGCCGCTCTCGATCTATGCCGAAACCTACGGCACCGGCGAGGTGCCGCCGGAGGCGATCGAGACTGCGATAGCGCAGGTGATGGACCTCACACCGCGCGGCATCCGCGAGCATCTGAGCCTCAACCGGCCGATCTACCAGCGGACGGCGGCCTACGGGCACTTCGGGCGCGAGCCCGACAGCGAAGGCGGGTTCAGCTGGGAGCGGACGGACCTGGCGGACGCGCTGCGCCGGGCCGTCTGAGGGGCGCGGCCGGGCTCGACGGGGCCCGATGGGCCCCGCACTCGCCCGACCGCCCGCGCTGACGCGCGGGGCGCTCCGTCCCGGCGCAGGTGCCGGCTGCCGCCCCGGGTGCCGCTCGGGCCGGCGTGCCGCGCGGTCACGCGCCGGTCCGGCGACCGGGACCCTTCAGAACCCATCAAGCCGGACGGTGCCTCTCACGGCTTGACCGCCGGCCACCTGCTCTGGCAACTGCGCGGCCATGTCTGACAGGACCCACGAGAGCGGCGCGCCTTGGCGCAACTTCTACGGCCGCCGCCGCGGCAAGACCCTGCGCGACAGCCAGCGGCGCTATCTGCGCGAGGACCTCGCTGCCCTTTCGCCCGGTCCCGTGGACCGCGAAGACAATCCCGACCGCAAGCCGCTCGACCTCGGGCGCCGGTTCGGCGACCGCCCCCTCTGGCTCGAGATCGGCTTCGGCGGCGGCGAGCACATGGTCCATCAGGCCGCCCGCAACCCGGAGGTGGCCATTCTCGGCGCCGAGCCCTTCATCAACGGCGTCGCCATGCTGCTGGCTCGGATCCGCGAGGCGAGGGTGGACAACGTCGCCATCCATCCCGGCGATGCTCGCGACCTCTTCGACGTGCTGCCGGAGGCGAGCATCGCGCGCGCGTTGCTCCTCTATCCCGATCCCTGGCCCAAGGCGCGGCACCACCGCCGGCGCTTCGTGACGGCGGAACACCTCGAACCGCTCGCTCGCGTCATGGCGCCGGGCGCGGAACTCAGGATCGCCACCGACATCCCCGACTACGTCCGGCAGACGCTGGAGGAGGTGCCGCGGCACGGCTTTCGCTGGACCGCCCGCGCCGCGCGCGACTGGCGCACGCCGTGGCCCGACTGGACCCGCACGCGCTACGAGGCAAAGGCCCTGCGCGAGGGGCGGAAGCCGCACTACCTGACGTTCCTCCGCGCCTAGAGCGTTGTTCCTGAACGATGCGCGCCGTGCTAGCATCCGCAGCGGGACGGTCGGGGGACGCGCATGACGAAGATCATCAACTGCCACATCCATACCTTCACCACGCGCCACACGCCGCGCTACTTTCCGTTCAAGGCGGCGGTGGCGTTCCGCTACGCGCCGTTCCTGCTGCGCTGGGTGCGCAACGCCATGCGTTGGCACACCAGCGCGCATTCCTACCTGCTGCGGCTCGAGGCGTTCCACGACACGGGGCGCAGGCCGACCCAGCGCGAGGTCCTGCGCGAGGCGTTGCACTACTACCCGCGGGACGCGAAATTCGTGGTGTTGCCGCTCGACATGGAGCCCATCGGCCACGGCCCGGTCGAGATCGGGATCCGCGGCCAGCATGACGAGCTCCACCGACTGACGCAGGACGGCGTCTACGGCCCGCGCGTCATCCCCTTCGCCAGCGTGCATCCCGCGACACCGGGCGCCGCCGCGGAATTCCGCCGCTGCGTCGAGACCCTCGGCTTCCGCGGCCTCAAGGTCTACCCGAAGCTCGGCTACGCGCCCGACCACCCGCTCCTGATGGAGGAGATCTATCCGCTCTGCGTCGAGCGGGGCCTGCCGGTGATCAGCCACTGCTCGCGCGGCGGCATCTATCGCAAGGGCTGGGACCAGCGGCGGCGGGACGAAGTCTCGGGACCCGAGGCCTGGATCCCGGTGATGGAGGCACACCCGGAGCTGCGGGTCTGCCTCGCCCACTTCGGCGGCGACGCCGACTGGCGCAGCTACATCAATGACGGCTTCGACCCCGACGACCCGGACGCGCGGCGCAAGAACTGGGTCTGGCAGATCAACGACATGATCTGCCGGGGCGACTTTCCGAACCTCTGGACCGACATCTCCTACACGATCTTCAAGTTCGACGAGTACGCCCCACTGCTGCGAATCTTCCTGCAGGAGAGAAAGCTGGGGGAGCGCGTGCTGTTCGGGTCTGACTTCTACATGACGCGGCAGGAGCGGCTGAGCGAGAAGGCGATCTCGATCCGCCTGCGCGACACGCTCGGCGACGACCATTTCCGGCAGATCGCCGAGACCAACCCGCGGGTCTTCCTCGCACTGCCCCCGATCGACGCGGAGGAGAACGCGGCGGTCGCGTAGACGCGCGAGAGGAGGGGCCGCGGCTTGACAGCTGGCGCCGGCGCCAAACAGGGTCGCTGCAGTGGAACCCGCACCTGATGCGCGGGAACGCACCGTCTCGGGAGGGAGATCGATGAAGGCTTTGCATCGGTCGCGGAGGCGTCTGGCCGCGACGGTGGCGCTCGCGTCCGCGGCGGCAGGAGCTGCGGCGGCCCAGAACTTCACCTACGGATCGTGGCTGCCCGCGTCGGAGTACGTCAACCGCGTGGCCCTGCCGAAGGCCTTCCGGGAGATCGAGGAGGAGACGCAGGGCCTCATCACCTGGCGCCTCGTTCCGGGCGGACAGCTCGTGAACCTGATGGATACGTGGGACGCGGTCGGCAGCGGCCTCGTGCAGGGCGGCATCGGCCGGGCGAGCGACGTGGCCTCGGCCGTGCCGGCGCTCGACGCGGTCTACCGCACCGTCCTGCCGGGTGACGAGACGCTGGCCGCCGGCGGCGCGTCGCTCGAGACGCTCCTGCTCGACTGCCTGCAATGCCGGGAGGAGCTGCGCGACCTGGGGATGGTCGTGCTGGCGGGCTGGACCGCCGCGCCTGACCACCTCGGCTGCACCACGCCGGTCCGGTCGGTGGACAACCTTGCGGGACTGAGGGTTCAGGCTTCAGGCGGCAACGTCCGGCTGATCGAGCATGGCGGCGCGACCGCCGTAACGGCAAGCCCGGTGGAGGCGCTGGAGCTCCTGCAGGATGCCGACATCGACTGCGTGTTCGGCACTGTCGAGCAACAGCGCAGGTTCGGCCTTGGCGACGTCATCACCCACTACACCGACTATCCGCTTGGCATGACCGGCCCGACGATAGGCTGGATGATGAACCGCGACGCGTGGAACGTGCTCTCGGATGAGGACAAGGAGCTGCACCTGCGCAAGGGTGCCATGGTCTCGGCCATGCAGATCGGCGGCCACTTCGTGGAGGAGGAGCGGGCGGCACTGGACTGGGCGGTGGGCGAGAAGGGCGTCGAGCTCGTGCAGGCCGATGATGCGGCGTTCGCGGCGCTGATGGAGGACTTCCTCGCGGCGCAGGACCAGGCCGTGATCGCGGCGGCCGAGGCGCAGGGGGTCGCGAACCCCGGCGAGATCATCTCGACCTACCGCGGCAACTTCGAGAGGTGGAAGGATCTCGTACGGAGCGTGGAGACGGCCGAGCAATTCGAGCAGCTGCTCTGGGACGAAGTCTACGCGTGGCTCGACTTCGGCACGTTCTGACGGCGCCGGCACCATGCCGACGCGCTTGGCACGGGCGGGAAGCGGCGATATGGTCCAGCGCCATGACCTGTGCCGCCACCATCTGCATCTGCCGCTGACCAGAACGCGGGCCGGTCGCCTTTCGCCACGACGACGATCTTGCTAAGGCCCGCGGGTGACGCCTCTCGAGGACGCCTTGATGCCCGACATCCGCCTGACCAACACCGCGACGCGCCGCAAGGAGGTGCTGCGCCCGCTCGATCCGCAAAACGTGCGGATGTATGTCTGCGGCCCCACGGTCTACGATCGCGCGCATCTCGGCAACGCCCGGCCGGTGATCGTCTTCGACGTGCTCTACCGGCTGCTGCGGCATGTCTACGGGCCGCAGCACGTCACCTACGTGCGCAACATAACCGACGTCGACGACAAGATCATCGCCCGCTCCGCCGAGACGGGACGCCCCATCGACGCCATCACCGAGGAGACGTCGCGCTGGTATGCCGAGGACATGGCGGCGCTCGGCGCGCTGCCGCCGACGCACCAGCCGCGCGCGACCGCCTACATCCCGCAGATGGTGGCGATGATCGAGGCGCTGATCGCGCGCGGTCACGCCTACGAGGCGGAGGGGCACGTCCTCTTTTCGGTCGGCAGCTACGTCGAATACGGCCGCCTCTCGGGTCGCTCGACGGACGACATGATCGCCGGCGCGCGGGTCGAGGTGGCGCCGTGGAAGCGCGACCCAATGGATTTCGTCCTCTGGAAGCCGTCGGCGCCGGACCAGCCCGGCTGGGACTCGCCCTGGGGCCGGGGCCGGCCCGGCTGGCACATCGAGTGCTCCGCGATGTCCGAGGCGCTGCTGGGGCGCGCGTTCGACATCCACGGCGGCGGCAACGACCTCATGTTCCCGCACCACGAGAACGAGATCGCGCAGTCCCGCTGCGCCCACCCCGGCGCCGGCTTCGCGCAGGTCTGGATGCACAACGAGATGCTGCAGGTCGAGGGAAAGAAGATGTCGAAGTCGCTCGGCAACTTCTTCACCGTCCGCGACCTGCTGGACCAGGACTGGCCGGGCGAGGTGATCCGCTTCGTCTTCCTCTCGACGCACTACCGCAGCCCGATGGACTGGACCGAGAAGAAGGCGCGCGAGGCCGAGACGACGCTGCGGAAGTGGCACCTTAAAACGCAAGACATTGAGCCCGCGGCTGAAGTCGACAAAGGATTCCTCCGGTACCTGGCAGATGACCTCAATACTCCAGGAGCGATTAGTCACCTCCATTGGTTGGCTCAAGGCATCGACTATCGACGCCAAGACCTTGCGAAGATGAAGACGTGTGCGCAGCTTCTCGGCCTTCTCACCGACGAGATGCGCGATTGGATGACGAAGGTGCCGGAGGTTTCCGAGCCTGTTGACCGCCGGGTTGAAGGCCTGATGTCGGAACGCTTCCAAGCACGTCAGATGAAAGACTTCGCGCGCGCGGACCGCATTCGGGATGGTCTTAGAGAGGCTGGTGTAATCGTTCAGGATCACGGCGACAGCTATACTTATGACTTTGCGCCCGACTTCGACCCGGCGAAACTGGAGGCGCTGCAATGATCGGTCGGCAGGCGGACGTATGCACGGAGTATGCACGCGGTATGTACGCGCAATGCATGCTTGGATCAGGGGCGGAAACGCGATGACGCGCGAAAGGCTCTGGCTCTACGATACCACCTTGCGCGACGGGCAGCAGACGCAGGGCGTGCAGTTCAATGCCGACGAGAAACGGCAGATCGCGCTGGCGCTCGACCGGCTCGGGGTGGACCACATCGAGGGCGGCTGGCCCGGCGCGAATCCCACCGACAGCGCATTCTTCGAGGACGCGCCGCAGACCCGCGCGACGATGGTGGCCTTCGGCATGACCAAGCGCGCCGGGCGCTCCGCGGCCAACGACGACGTGCTCGCTGCGGTGATTAACGCCGGCACCCCCGCCGTCTGCTTAGTCGGCAAGACGCACGACTTCCACGTCGAGCGGGCGCTGGGTATTACGCTCGACGAGAACGTCGAGAACATCGCCCGCTCGCTCGAACACGTGGCGGAGAGCCGTGAGGCGCTGTTCGATGCCGAGCACTTCTTCGACGGCTACATGGCGAACCCGGATTACGCGCTCGAGTGCCTGCACGCGGCGCTCAACGCGGGCACGCGGTGGATCGTGCTCTGCGACACCAACGGCGGAACGCTGCCACCGGAGATCGGGCGGATCACCGCCGAGGTCATCGCCTCCGGCATCCCTGGCGAGCGGCTCGGCATCCACTGCCATGACGACACGGGGCAGGCAATCGCGGGCTCGCTCGCGGCGGTCGAGGCTGGGGCGCGGCAGGTGCAGGGCACGCTGAACGGCCTCGGCGAGCGCTGCGGGAACGCCAACCTGACGAGCCTGATCCCGACGCTGCTGCTCAAGAGCGACTACGCGCGCCGCTTCGAGATCGGCGTGACGGAGGAGGCGCTGGCGGGCCTGACCCGGACCAGCCGGATGCTGGACGACATCCTCAACCGGGTGCCGATGCGCAGCGCGCCCTACGTCGGTGCCTCGGCCTTTGCGCACAAGGCCGGGCTGCATGCGAGCGCCATCGCCAAGGATCCGAGCACCTACGAGCACATCGACCCGGCGCTCGTGGGCAACACGCGCATCGTGCCGATGTCGAACCAGGCGGGGCAGTCCAATCTGCGGGCGCGGCTGGCCGACATGGGGCTGTCGGTGGCGCCGGGCGACCCGGCGCTGGCGCGGATCATGGACACGGTGAAGGAGCGCGAGGACCAAGGCTACAGCTACGACACCGCGCAGGCGAGCTTCGAGCTGGTCGCGCGGGAGGAGCTGGGGCGGCTGCCACAGTTCTTCGAGGTCAAGCGCTACAAGGTCACGGTCGAGCGGCGGAAGAACAAGTACGACCGAATGGTGAGCCTCTCGGAGGCGGTCGTCGTGGTGAAAATCGGCGGCGAGAAGATGCTGTCGGTCAGTGAGAGCCTCGACGAGGCGGGAACAGACCGCGGGCCGGTGAACGCGCTCTCCAAGGCCTTGGCCAAGGATCTCGGGCCGTACCAGCAGTACATCGACGACATCCGCCTCGTGGACTTCAAGGTGCGCATCACGCAGGGCGGCACCGAGGCGGTGACGCGGGTGGTGATCGACAGCGAGGACCGCTCGGGCCGGCGCTGGTCGACGGTTGGCGTGTCGCCCAACATCGTCGACGCCTCGTTCGAGGCGCTGCTCGACGCGATCAACTGGAAGCTCATCCGCGACTGCGGCGAGCTGCCGATCGAGGCCAGCGCATGACGCCGGAGGATGCGTTCTTCATGATCCATGATGGGCTGCCGCGCGAGGGGCCGGGCGAGGCGGCGGACGTGGCCTGGGCGGTGGACGCCGCGGGTACGCCTGCAGGCGCCCGGATCTGCGACGCCGGATGCGGCCCCGGCGGCGATCTGGAGGCGCTGCTGACGGCCGTGCCGGAGGGGCACGTGACGGCGGTCGACCTCCATCCTGACTTCGTCGAGGCGGTGGCGGCGCGGCGGCTCGACCGGGTCGACGCGCGGCAGGGCGACATGGCCCAGCTGAGCGGGCCCTACGACCTGATCTGGTCGGCTGGCGCTCTCTATTTCCTGGACGTGACCGACGGTCTCGTCGCCTGGCGCGATGCGTTGGCCGAGGGCGGGGCCGTGGCATTCAGCCAGCTCTGCTATCTGGTGCCGAACCCGCCGGACGAGGTGCGCACCTTCTGGCAGCGGTACCCGGCGATGACCGACGTGGCCGGTGTGGCCGGGCAGGTCGAGGCGGCGGGCTACGAGACACTCGCCACGCGGGTCCTCTCCGACGCGGCGTGGGAGGCGTACTACCGGCCGCTGGAAGAGCAGATCGCGGCGCTGCGGCCGGGGGCGTCGGCGGAGCTCGCCGCTGTGCTCGACGAGGAGGCGGTCGAGATCGACCTGTGGCGGCGGCATCGTCGGAGCTTTGGCTACCTGCTGTCGGTCGTGCGCCCGGCATGAGCGTCAAGGCCTGCGCCGAGCTCGTGCAGCGCGGCGACCCCGACCGCTTTCTCGCGGCAATGGCGGCGCCTGTCGGGGCGCGGCGGGTGCTGTTCCCGCTCTACGCCTTCAACCTGGAGGTAGCGCGGGCGCCGTGGGCCAGCGCCGAGCCGCTGATCGTCGAGATGCGGCTGCAATGGTGGCGCGACGCCTTGGACGAGATCGCCGAGGGCCGTCCTGTCCGCCGCCATGAGGTGTCACTGCCGCTGGCGGAGGTGCTGGACGCGGAGGGTGCGCGGCTGCTCGACCGACTGGTGGCAGCGCGGCGGATGGATGTGGAGGTCCAGCCGTTCGCGGAAATGGCGGCGTTCGATCGATACCTCGACGAGACCGGCGGCACGCTTGCGTGGGTTGCGGCGCGGGCGCTGGGGGCGTCGGGAGAGAGGGCGGTGCGAGACGTGGCGTGGGCGGGGGCACTAGCGAACTACCTGCTGGGCGTGCCGCAACTCGCGTTGCATGGGCGCGTGCCGCTGCCGCCGGGCGCTGATCTGACGTCGATGGCCGAGAAGGGGCTGGAGCGCCTGCAACGCGGGCGCCGCGACCAAGAGGCGACAGCGCGGCCGGCATTGCTTGCGGCTTGGCAGGCCGAGGGGGTGCTGCGGAAAGCGTGGAAGGACCCGGAGGCAGTGGAGCGGGGGGCGCTGAAGGCGTCGGAGTTCCGGCGGCGCCTGCGGCTGATGTGGGCGGCGGCCACAGGCCGGGTCTGACCGCCCGTCTCGGGCCCCGCCCCGGCAGCCGTCGCCCTGGCGGCGGGGGCATCGCGGCCCACCCATGGCCCTCTCCGGGCGGTGCCTTCGGCGGATCAGGTGCCGCGAGGTCGCAGCGCAAGCCAGACGAGCGCCCCGCCCGCGAGCGTCAGGAACGGCACCATCGCGTAGTTGACTGCCATCCAGCCCTCGACAGGCGTGCCGCCGGAGCAATTCATCAGACCGCCCGAGGCGAGCGAGGCGACGGTGACGCAACCGAAGACGATCGCGTCGTTCATGCCCTGCACGTGGCCCCGTTCTTCGGGGCGGTGCGCGCCGGCGAGCATGGTGGTGGCGCCTATGAAGCCGAAGTTCCAGCCGATGCCGAGCAGCATCAGCGCCCCGAAGAAGTTGGCGAGATCGACGCCGGCGAGGCCGACGACGCCACTGGCCGCGAGGATCGCGAGGCCGAGCGCGAGGATGCGCTCGACACCGAACCGGGCGATCAGGTGCCCGGTGAAGAACGAGGGTGCGAACATCGCCAGCACGTGCGCCGACACGACGTCGGCCGCGTCTCCCTGGCTGTAGCCGCACCCGACGACGGCGAGCGGCGTCGAGGTCATCACGAGGTTCATCAGCGCGTAGCTGACCATCGCGCAGATGATCGCGACGGCTATCCGGGGCGTGCGCAGCAGCTCGAGCCGGGTGCGCCCGAGCGGCGCGTCCGCGCTCGGCGCCGGCGGGCGCGGGATGTCCAGCGCGAAGAACAGGAGCGCACCGAAGGCGTTGATCGCGATGACGGCGAGGTAGGTGCCGAGGAACGGCACCACCAGCGCCTCGGACGTCATCTTGACGAGCTGCGGGCCGATCAGCGCGGAGACGAGGCCGCCCGCCATGACGTAGCTGATGGCCTTCGGGCGGAACGCCTCCTCGGCGGTGTCGGCGGCGGCGAAGCGGAAGAAGCCCTGCGACGACATATAGATGCCGGTCAGGAGCGAACCCGCGAGGAAGATCGGGAAGCTTGCCTGAACGAGGCCCCAGGCGCCGACGGCCGCGCCGCTCGCGCCGCCCAGGGCGCCGACCAGGAAACCGGCGCGGCGGCCGAAACGCTGCATCAGCGCCGCGAGCGGCTGCGCCGACAGCATCGATCCGAGCACGATGAGCGAGATCGGCAGCGTGGCGAAGCAAGGGTTGGTCGCGAGCGACTGCCCCGCCAGGCCGCCGATCGTGAAGATCATCGGCATCTGCGCCCCAAGAAACGCCTGCGCGGCGACGAGGACGGCGACGTTGCGCCGCGCGCGGGTGGGGGAAGCGTCCATTCCGACGCGCTAGCGCAGCCCGTGCGGCGCGGCAAGGGACGGCGCCCGGCCCGCCTTGACCACAGCCACAGCTTTCGGTTCACGTCGCGGCCATGAGCAACGCGACAGGGATCACACCGGTAGGACGGATCATCGAGACGCCCGCCTGCGTGGCGGAGGGCGCGGCGTGGCTGGCGGCCGCGGAGCCGCGCTTCGCCCGTGCGCTCGAGCGGACCGGGCCGCTGCCGCTGAGGCGGCGGCAGGATGGGTTCCGGCCGCTCCTGAGCGCGATCGTGAGCCAGCAGGTCTCGGTCGCGGCTGCCGACGCGATCTGGGCGCGACTCGAGACGGCGCGGCTGACGGGGCCGCGCGCGATCGTGGTCGCGAGCGACGAGGAGCTGCGGGCGTGCGGCCTGTCGCGGCAGAAGATCCGCTATGCCCGCGCACTGGCGCAGGCGCGGCTGCCCTATCGCAGCCTGCGCGACGCCTCGGACGAGGAGGTGGTCGCGGCGCTGGTCGAGGTGCCGGGCATCGGGCGCTGGACGGCGGAGATCTACGCGATGTTTTCGCTCGGGCGGGCCGACGTGTTCGCGCCGGCGGACCTGGCGCTGCAGGAGGCGGCGCGGCTGCTGTTCGAGCTGGAGGCGCGGCCGACGGAGCGTGAGCTGAGGGAGATGGCGGCGCCATGGTCGCCATGGCGCGCCGTTGCGGCCCGGCTGCTCTGGGCCTACTACCGCGTCGCCAAGGAGCGGGAGGGCATCAGGTGACGCGGGAACTGACGAGCGGGCGTAAGGGGCCGAAGGACGCGACGGCGGCGCTGGTCTTCGTGCACGGCTACGGCGCGGACGGGCGGGACCTGCTGTCGCTGGCCGAGCCGCTGGCGCCGCACATGCCGGGGGTGGCGTTTTACGCGCCGGATGCGCCGGAGCCCTGCACCGGCAACCCGATGGGGCGGCAGTGGTTTCCGATCCCGTGGCTCGACGGATCGACCGAGGCGGCGGCCGAGGCGAGCATGACGCGATCCGTGGCCGACCTGAACGCCTTCATTGACAAGGTGCTGGCGGACGAGGGGCTGGCGCCCGAGCGGCTGGCCCTCGTGGGTTTCAGCCAGGGGACGATGATGTCGCTGCACGTCGCGCCGCGCCGGCAGGAGCCGCTGGCCTGCGTCGTGGGCTTTTCCGGACGTCTGGTCGGGCCGGAGCGGCTGCCGGGCGAGGTGGTCTCGCGGATGCCGGTCCTGCTGCTGCACGGCGACGCCGACGAAGTGGTGCCTCCGGAGCACCTGCCCGAGGCGGCGAAGGCGCTGCAGGAGGCGGGCTTCGACGTTTCAGCCTTCGTCATGCGGGGCACCGCGCACGGCATCGCGCCCGACGGGCTGGGTGTCGCGCTGCACTTTCTTCGCGAGAAGCTCGGGCTCGGCTGAGCGTCACGCGCCTGTCACCCGTGGCAGCTACGGCAGAACCCACACGATTTCGTGGGGCTTGTCACATGAATCGCGACATATATAGTCGACTGCAGGGCGGAGGCGCCTCCGCCGGGCGCAGGCGGAGTGACGACTGATGAATGGCGACTTCAGGGCGAGCTTCGTGCGCGAGCCGCAAAGTCTGAGGCACCATCCGGCGCTGGTCCTGAACGCCGACTACCGACCGCTCAGCTATTACCCGCTATCACTCTGGCCCTGGCAGGAGGCGATCAAGGCCGCGTGGCTCGACCGGGTGCAGATCGTGGCCGAGTACGACACCTGTGTGCGAAGTCCCTCGACCTCGATCCGCATACCGTCGGTCGTCGTCCTGAGGGACTATGTAAAGCCGCAGAAGCGCGTGGCCTTCACGCGCTTCAATCTCTTCCTGCGGGACGAGTTCGCCTGCCAGTATTGCGGCAGCAAGGGAGAGCTGACCTTCGACCACGTGATCCCCCGCTCGCGCGGCGGCGTCACGAGCTGGGACAACGTCGTGGCCGCCTGCGCGACGTGCAATCTGCGCAAGGGCTCGCGCTCGCTGCGCAAGGCAGGCATGAGCCTCAGGCGCACGCCCTGCCAGCCCGGCGCGGAAGAGCTCAAGAACCAGGGCCGCAAGTTTCCGCCGAACCACCTGCACGAGACGTGGCTCGACTTCCTCTACTGGGACGCCGAGCTGCAGGCGTGAGCAGCGGGTTACGCTGCGACATCTTTCGCCGCCGTGTGGGGCGCGGCGCGCTGGACATGCCTGGCGCACGCCGCTAAGCGCGATTTCCGAGGCAGCAGGGGACGGCCATGGTCTCGCGCGTCATCCCAGTCGATTCGTTCGACCTCGTCATCTTCGGCGGGACCGGCGACCTCGCCCGCCGCAAGATCCTGCCGGCGCTGTTCCATCGTTTCGTGGCCGGGCAGATGCCGGACGGTGCGCGCGTCATCGGCGCGGCGCGGTCCGAGCTGACCGACGACGAATACCGTGACCTGGTGCGCGAGGCCTTGACCGAGTTCATTCCCGAGGATCGCCTGCCGGATGACCAGCTCAACGCGTTCATCGAGCGCATGGGCTACGTCTGCATCGATGCGACCGGCGAAGACGGCTGGGCCGACCTGAAGGGGCGGATGCGCGAGGACGTGGTCCGCGCCTTCTACTTCTCGGTCTCGCCGTCGCTCTTCGGCGCGCTGGCCGAGCGGCTGCACGAGCATGACGTGGCAGGCCCGAATGCCCGCATAGTTGTGGAGAAGCCCTTCGGCCACGACCTTGCCTCGGCCCGGTCGCTCAACGCCACGCTGCGCGAGCACTTCGACGAGGAGCAGATCTACCGGATCGACCACTACCTCGGGAAAGAGACGGTGCAGAACCTGATGGCCGTCCGGTTCGGCAACGTGCTCTTCGAGCCGCTCTGGAACAGCCAGTATGTCGATCATATCCAGATCACCGTGGCCGAGACGGTGGGTGTCGGGGGGCGCGGCAGCTACTACGACCGCTCGGGCGCGATGCGCGACATGGTGCAGAACCACCTGATGCAGCTCTTCTGCCTCATCGCGATGGAGCCGCCGAGCCGCTTCGAGCCCGACGCGGTGCGCGACGAGAAGCTCAAGGTGATCCGTGCGCTCGAGCCGGTGCAGCCGAACGAGATCGTGCGCGGCCAGTACGCCGGCGACGGCGAGCCGTCCTACCGCGACGATGTCGAGGACCCGCGCAGCCGCACCGAGAGCTTCATCGCCCTGAAGCTGCACCTTTCGAACTGGCGCTGGGCGGGGACGCCGTTCTATCTGCGTACCGGCAAGAAGCTCCGGGCGCGGACCTCGGAGATCGCGGTCGTGTTCAAGGACGCGCCGCACTCGATCTTCGGTGGCGAGACGGCGCGGCATCGCAACGTGCTGGCGATCCGGCTCCAGCCGAACGAGGGGATGACCCTGCGCGTGACGATCAAGGAGCCGGGGCCGGGGGGCATGCGGCTCGTCGATGTGCCGCTCGACATGACGTTCGCCGACGCGCTCGGCCCCGACGTGGAGGACGTGCCTGACGCCTATGAGCGGCTGGTGATGGACGTGATCCGCGGCAACCAGACCCTCTTCATGCGCGGCGACGAGGTCGAGGCGGCGTGGGCATGGACCGACCCGGTGATCGCGGCGTGGGAGGCGCGGTCGGACGTGCCGAAGCCCTACGAGCCGGGCTCGGCGGGGCCGGAGGACGCGGCTGTGATGATGCACCGCGAGGGGCGCAAGTGGCGGGAGATCAAGGCATGAACCTGATCGAGTACCCCGACCGGGACCTGATGATGATGGACCTCGCCAGCGTGCTGGCGGGCGAGCTGAACTCTTATCTCATGCGTCATGACGAGGCGTCGTTCGCAGTGCCCGGCGGCACGACGCCGGGGCCGGTCTTCGACGCGCTCTGTGCCGCGAACATCGATTGGGGCCGGGTACGGATCGTGCCGACCGACGAGCGCTGGCTGCCGGAGAGCGCGCCGCGCTCGAACGCGCGGCTGATCCGCCGGCACCTGCTGACCGAGCATGCGGCGGCCGCCACGCTGGTGCCGCTCTACGCCGAGGCGGAGCAGCCCGAGGATCGGCTCGAGGAGCTGACGGAGGCGGTGCGGCCGCTGCTGCCGCTGACGGTCTGCCTGCTGGGCATGGGCACGGACCTGCACGTGGCGTCGATCTTCCCCGGTGCCGACCGGCTGGCCGAGGCGATGGCCGACGACGCGCCGCCGCTGATGGCGATGCGTGCGCCCGGCGCGCCCGAGCCGCGGGTGACGCTGACGATGCCGGTGCTGCGCGGGGCGCTCTCGACCCACATCCTCATCACCGGGGCGGAGAAGCGCGCGGCGCTCGATCGGGCGCGGGACGCCGACCCGGCCGAGGCGCCGGTGGCGGCGCTGCTCGATGAGGCAACCGTTCATTGGGCGGAGTAGATATGGATTGTAACGCATTGAAAACGCGGTCGGAAGCGGTTCGTGATCGCCCGATCCTCGACCTCTTCGATGGCGAGCGTGCGGAGGCGTTCAGCGTCACCGTTAGTGACCTGCTCTTCGACTACTCCAAGACCAACATCGACGCCGGGACCCGCGACCTGCTCGTCGACCTCTACCGCGCATCAGGCGCAGAGGCGCGCCGCGACGCGATGTTCGGCGGCGAGAACATTAACGAGACCGAGGGGCGGGCGGTGCTGCACACCGCGCTGCGCAACCTCGACGGCGGCGCGGTCACGGTGGACGGCCGAGACGTAATGCCAGATGTGCGAGAGACGCTGGAGCGGATGGCGCGCTTCGCCGAGGACGTACGGCAGGGGCGCGTCACAGGGCAGGGCGGCGCGATCACCGACGTGGTCAACATCGGCATCGGCGGCTCGGACCTCGGGCCGGCTATGGCGACGCTGGCGCTGGCGCCCTACCACGACGGGCCGCGCTGCCACTTCGTCTCGAACGTCGACGGGGCGCATATCGCCGACACGCTGCGCGGGCTCGATCCGGCGACGACGCTGGTGATCGTCGCGTCGAAGACGTTCACGACCATCGAGACGATGACCAACGCCCGGACCGCCCGCGACTGGATGAGCGAGAAGATCGACGAGCCCGCGGCGCAGTTCGCGGCGCTCAGTTCGGCGCTCGACAAGACGGCGGCCTTCGGCATCGACGAGGCGCGGGTGTTCGGTTTCGAGGACTGGGTCGGCGGGCGCTACTCCATGTGGGGGCCGATCGGCCTCAGTCTGATGATCGGCATCGGGCCAAAGGCGTTCCGGGCGTTCCTGCGCGGGGCGCAGGCGATGGACCTGCACTTCCGTTCGGCAAAGCCGCTGGAGAACATGCCGGTCATGCTGGCGCTGGTGGGGATCTGGCACAATCAGGGCTGCGGCCATGCCACGCGGGCGGTACTGCCCTACGATCAGCGGCTGGCGCGGCTACCGGCCTATCTGCAGCAGCTCGAGATGGAATCGAACGGCAAGCGCGTGTCGATGGACGGGGCGGACCTCTCTGTCGACAGCGGGCCGATCGTCTGGGGCGAGCCGGGGACGAACGGCCAGCACGCCTTCTACCAGCTCATCCATCAGGGCACCCGGATCGTCCCCTGCGAGTTCATGGTGGCGGCCGAGGGGCACGAGCCGGAGCTGGCGCACCAGCACAGGCTTCTCGTGGCCAACTGCCTCGCGCAGTCCGAGGCGCTGCTGCGCGGGCGCAGCCTCGACGAGGCCCGCGAGATCGTTCGCGGCAAGTTCGAGGGGGACGAACTGGAGCGACAGGCGCGCCACCGCGTCTTCCCCGGCAGCCGTCCCTCGACAACCCTAGTCTACCCGAAGCTCACGCCAGAGGTTCTGGGCATGATCGTCACGCTCTACGAACATCGGGTCTTCGTCGAAGGTGCGATGCTCGGCATCAACTCCTTCGACCAATGGGGCGTCGAACTTGGAAAGGAGCTTGCCGGAGCGCTCGAACCCGTGCTTTCGGGCGAAAAGGGCACCGAGGGCAAGGACGGTTCGACCGCGATGCTGGTCGACTTCGTCCGGCGCCACGGCGGCTGAGGCGGCTCAACCGAATCTTCACCGCTCTGCCCGACGGTCCGCCTCCGACGGCGGTCTGGAGAATCCGCAGCGTTCCGTCTCGCGAAAGCGACCGGATGTCCCGGCAGCAGTCCGATGACGCACGCGCTCGCGGTCATATCTCCTGAGGATCATTATCTTGGCTCCGACCCGCGTCCTTGTCGTCGACGACAGCCGAACCATTCGCCAGATCGTGCGGGCCATCCTGTCGCGCGACCCGTTTCTCGAGGTCGTGGGCGAGGCGGCCGACCCCTACGAGGCGCGCGCCGCGATCAAGGCGCTCAACCCGGACGTCATCACGCTCGACGTGGAGATGCCGCGAATGGACGGGCTGGAGTTTCTTGGCCACCTGATGCGGCTCAGGCCGATGCCGGTGGTGATGGTGTCCTCGCTGACGCAGAAGGGCAGCGCGGCGGCGGTCCGGGCGCTGTCGCTCGGCGCGATCGAGTGCGTCGACCGCGAGGAGATCCGCAAGGACGTCAACGGCGGCACGCGGCTCTGCTCCATCGTGCGGATGGCCGCGCGCGCGACCGTCTCGCGCCGCGCCGAGACCGCGGCGTTGCCGAGCGCAGAGAATTATGACTGGAACGGCCGGATCCTGATGATCGGCAGCTCGACCGGTGGGGTCGACGCGCTGGAGCGCATCTTTCGCCGGTTTCCAGAGAACTGTCCGCCGACGCTTGTGTCGCAGCACATGCCGCCCGCCTTTCTTGCAAGCTTCGCCGACCGCATGAACGAGGCGTTCCGCCCGCGGATCAAGATCGCCGAGGCGGGCGAGCGGCTGGAGCAGGGCAAGATCCTGATGGCACCCGGCGGCCGGCACCACCTGCGGATCGCCGGGCGCCTGACGCCGGTCGTGGACCTCTCAGAGGGCGATGGCACGGACCTGCATGTCCCTTCGGTCGGCGTGATGTTCGACTCGGCGCTTCACCGCGCGGCCGATGTCGTGGCCGCGATCCTGACCGGCATGGGCCGGGACGGGGCCGAAGCGATGCTGCGTCTGCGCCAGGCCGGCGCGACCACACTGGCCCAGAGCGGCCACACCGCTGTCGTGGACGGGATGCCCCGCGTCGCCCGTGAGATCGGCGCGGCCGGACGTGTGGTGGACCTCGACCACATCGCGCAGGCGCTCCTGTCGGCCTGCGGCCGCGAGTTGACCGCTGCCTGATGCCAGGCTCGGGCGCAGAGGCGCATGAGTTCGTGCAGGTGCGGCAAGGGGCACACGCGCTTGGGCGTGGCCCGGACGATGTGGTCGGCGCGATCCTCGGCTCCTGCGTCGCCGCCTGCATCTGGGACCCGCTGGCGCACGTCGGGGGGATGAACCACATCCTGCTGCCGGGTCGGACCGTTAGCGGTTACGTCTTCGACGGACACGGCGCCTGCAGCATGGAGCGACTGATCAACGCCCTGCTCAAGGAGGGCGCAAGCCGCGGTCGCCTGCGGGCAAAGGTCTTCGGCGGCGCCACGATGGTGCCGGGGCTGGGCGACATCGGCGCGCGCAATGCGGCGTTTCTCGAGGCCTACCTCCGGCGCGAGGGCATTCCGTGCGACGGCGGCAGCCTTGGCGGAAATCGCGCGCGGATGGTGCGCTTCTGGCCCTACACCGGCCGCGCGCGCCAGCGTCTGGTGGACCGGGTGGGCGAGGTGGTGGCGCCACCGAAGCCTCCGGGCAACGGTGTGGAACTCTTCTGACCGCCGCCGCTTGACGGGATCCAGCCGTTGCACGACCAAGAACCTGCTTCGGTTCGGGCGTCACGGCGTCCGATGAAAAGGGAACGTGGTGAGTCCGGCGCTCGGGCGAATCCGCGGCTGCCCCCGCAACTGTGAGCGGCGAGCGAGGTCGACGATGCCACTGGGGACGCCCCCGGGAAGGCCGGCCGAGCGACGATCCGCGAGCCAGGAGACCTGCCGAGGCGCTCACCCTGTCCGGACGCGGGGCGCGTCGCGGGCTGCGGAGGCTCCGCTCGTGGTGATCTCGCGCCGATGGCGGGTCTTGCGGTCCTCTGCCGGCATTATCGTGACAGGCGGGCGCTCGCCCCGCCGGAAGCCGGGGGCAAGTCTTGAGACGCCACGCCATCATCGCCGCGACTGTCGCAGCAACCGCCACTTCCGCCGGAGCCCAGGTCTCCGACGGGATCGTGCGCATCGGCGGCCTGACACCGATCGGCGCCGAGAGCTACGGCCGCGCCTATTCCGTCGTGACGGCCGAGGAAATTGCGGAGCGCCAGTACACGCACGTCGCCGACGTGCTGCGTTCGCTGCCGGGCGTCACGGTCAGCCGGGCCGGAACCGTCGGTGGTCTGACCGCCGTGCGCATCCGGGGCGCGGAGGGCAACCATACCATGGTCCTCGTGGACGGGGTCCCGCTCGAGGCGCCGGAGACGGGCGAGTACGACTTCGGCGGCCTGCTCGCTGCGAACGTCGAGCGGATCGAGGTGCTGCGCGGGCCGCAATCGTCGCTCTACGGCGCGAATGCGATCGGCGGCGTCATCTCGATCACCACGCGGCAGGCAACAGAGCCGGGAACGGGCGGCACCGCTTCTGCCGAGGTCGGTTCGGACGACACCCGCGCGGCCAGCGCCTCGGTCCGGCTCCGCACCGCGCGCTCACGCGTCAGCCTCGGCGTTGCGCGGCGCGAGACCGGGGGCTTCGACGTCTCGGGCGATCCGGATGGTGAGGATGACGAGAACCGCATCAACATGACCGACTTCCGCGGCGCCTACGACGTGACCGAGACCACCACGGCCTACCTCACGTTTCTGCACGCCACCCGACGCGGCGACTACGACCCGGAAACCTTCGGCGCGCCGAACCGGGACGCGCTGGTGACGGACGATAATTTCGTGCGCGAGCGCGACGAGGTGCTGGGCTCGATCGGGCTGACGTCCGAGTTCTTCGGCGGGCGGCTGGCGACGGAGGCGCGGCTCGGCTTCGTCGAGTTCGACGACCGCAACTACGAGGACGGCCACCAGACCACCGCGACCGCCAGCCGCCGCCGCACCGCACTGCTGCAGGGCACCTGGGCGCTCGACGCGCCCTATGTCGGTGCGGCGGACCATACGCTGACCTTCGCTCTCGACTATGACTACGAGACGTTCCGCGCGGTCGAGCCCGACCTGGTCTTCGACCCGTCGCAGCTCGAGAAGCGGCAGCGCGACACCGTCGGCGCGGTTGTCGAGTACCGGGGCGCGCTGCCGTCGGGCCTCGATCTGCAGTTGGGGCTGCGCCACGACGAGAACTCGGGCTTCGAGGACGCGACGATCTGGAGCGTCGGCGCATCCTATCCGCTGGCGGACGGGCTGACGCGGATCCACGCCTCGGCGGGAACCGGCGTGCAGAAGCCCACGCTGCTCGATCAGTTCGGCTTCTTTCCCGGCCAGTTCGTCGGCAACCCCGACCTCGAGTCCGAGCAGAGCATCGGCTTCGACATCGGGATCGAGCGCCGCTTCGGGCGGGGCGTCATCGACGTCACCTACTTCCGGCAGGTGCTGACCGACGAAATTGCGACGGTCTACGACCCGGTGACTTTCCTCTCGACGGCGGTCAACGAGGACGGCGAGAGCGACCGGCAGGGCGTCGAGGTAGCGGCGAGCTATGCCCTGAATGAGCGTGTCGATCTCGGCCTCGCCTACACCTGGCTCGACGCGAGCGATCCCGATGGCGGGCAGGAGGTGAGGCGGCCCGAGCATCATCTTGCGGTCGAGGCGACCTACCTCCTGCCGAACGACCGCACGGAGCTGACGCTGGGCGTCGAGCATGTCTCCGGGCTGGTCGACTTCGACTTCACGGCGCCCTCCTTCGGCCAGGACCGTGTCTCGCTCGACGACTACACCCTCGTCGACGTCGCGGCGCGTCACCACCTGACGGAGCGGGTCGACCTGACGGCGCGGGTCGAGAACCTGTTCGATGCCGAGCATGAAGAGGTCTATGGCTATGACAGCAAGGGCCGCACGGCGTATCTGGGCGTGGCTGCGCGCTTCTAGCGCGGCGCTCGCCCTCGCCGCCGCGCCAGTCGCGGCGGCGCCGGAGCGCGTGGTGTCCATGAACCTCTGCACCGACCAGCTCGCGCTGATGCTGGCGGCGCCTGGACAGCTGCTGTCGGTGTCGGCGCTGTCGCAGGATCCGCGCTCGTCGGCGATGGCCGAGGCGGCGCGGCGGCTGCCGGCCAACCACGGCCGCGCCGAGGAGGTGTTCCTGATGCGCCCCGACCTCGTGCTGGCCGGCAGCTACACCACGCCCGCGACCCGATCGATGCTGAGCCGTCTCGGCATCCGCGTCGAGACGCTGCCGCCGGCGGCCTCGCTCGACGAAGTTCGTTCGAACCTCCGCACCGTGGGACGCCTGCTGGGGCGCGAAGTGGAGGCGGAGGCGATGGTGGCAGAGTTCGATGCTGACCTCGCGGCCCTCGCGCCCGCCGAGGGGGAGCGCCCGGACGCGGCGCTCTACCAGGCGCAGGGCTATGCCTCGGGACCTGAGACGCTGGCGGGAGAGATTCTTGCGGCGGCGGGCTTCGACAACGCGGCCGCTGCGGCGGGCGTGTCGGGCGGTGCTTTCCTGCCGCTCGAGGTGCTGGTCACGCTGGCGCCGGACCTCGTGGTGAGCGGTGGGCGGCAGCCGGGCGCGTCGCGGGCGGAGGAGGTGCTGGACCATCCGGCACTGCGTGCGTTGCACCGGTCGGAGGCGCCGATGGGCAGCGACTGGGTCTGCGGAACGCCGCACGTCCTCGCAGCAGTGGAGCGGCTGTCGGGCGAGCGCCGCGCGCTTGCGCACTGACTATGCCGGCTCCGGCGCTGAACGCTGCGCTTCTGTCGCTGACGGGCGCGTTGCTGCTGGCCTCGCTCCTGATCGGACCGGCCGGCATCGCGCCGGGTACCGCGCTGCTGGCACTGGTGCAGGACCAGGGGGCGACGACGCTCGTCATGCGAGAGATCCGGCTGCCGCGGGCGCTGCTCGGGGTCTGCGTCGGCGCGAGCCTCGGGCTTGGCGGCGCGGCAATGCAGGGCTACCTGCGAAATCCGCTGGCCGAGCCAGGGCTGCTCGGCGTGTCGTCCTCCGCCGCGCTGGGGGCGGTGCTGGCGATCCAGACCGGTCTCGCCGCCGCTTTCGCCCCCGCGCTGCCGCTTGCCGCCCTCGCGGGCGCCGCACTGTCGGGCGCAGCCATCCTGCTGCTCGCCGGCCCGCGGGGGCCGTCGCTGACGCTGATCCTGGCGGGTATCGCCATCAGCGCGCTGGCGGGGGCGCTGACCTCGCTGGTGCTCAACCTTTCGCCGAATCCGTTCGCCGCGACGGAGATCGTGTTCTGGATGCTGGGCTCGCTGGCGGACCGGTCCTTCTCCCACCTGTGGCTGGCGCTGCCCTTCATGGCGGCGGGAGCGCTGCTGCTCCTGCGGCTCGGTCCGGCGCTCGATGCCCTGACGCTGGGCGAGGATGCGGCGGCGACGATGGGGGTGCGGCTCCTGCGGTTGCGGCTCTCCGTCGTGGCCGGGGTGGCGGCGATGGTCGGTGCGGCGACGGCGGTGGCGGGAACGGTCGGCTTTGTCGGCCTTGTGGTCCCGCATCTGCTGCGGCCCCTCGTCGGGGCGCGGCCGTCGCGGCTGCTGCCGGCCTCGGCGCTGGGCGGGGCGGCGATGGTGCTTGCGGCCGACGTCGCGGTGCGGCTGATCCTGCCGGAGCGCGACCTGAAGCTCGGCGTGCTGACCGCGCTGGTCGGGGCGCCGGTGTTCCTGCACCTGATCTACGCGACGCGGCGGCGACTTGGATGACGCTGATGACGCTCGAGCGGTTGGGCGTGCGGCTTGGCGGGCGGCCCGTCGTCGAGGAGGTCGACCTGCGCGTCGGTCCGGGCGAGCTGGTGGGCCTGATCGGGCCGAACGGGGCGGGCAAGACCAGTCTGATGCGGGCGGCGCTGGGTCTATTGCCCTTCAACGGATCGAGCGACCTCGCCGCGCTCTCGCCCGCGGACCGCGCCCGCCGCGTCGCCTGGATGCCTCAGTCCCGCGAGATCGCCTGGCCGGTGTCGGTCGAGACGCTGGTGTCGTTTGGCCGCCTGCCGCACGGCCCGGCGGGGCTGCCGGCGGACCGGATGGCGGTCGAGGCGGCGCTGGAGCGGATGGAACTGGGACCGCTGCGCCACCGCCCGGCGACGGACATCTCGGGCGGCGAACGGGCTTGCGCGCTCTTTGCGCGGGCGCTGGCGCAGGACACGCCGCTTCTTCTGGCCGACGAGCCGGCGGCGGGCCTTGATCCGGCGCATCAGGTGGGACTGATGCGCCTGCTGAGCGAGCTGACCGGCGAGGGGCGCGGCATTCTCGTCTCGATGCACGACCTCGGGCTGGCGCTCAGGCACTGCACGCGCCTCGTCCTGCTCGACCACGGGCGCAAGGCCGCGGACGGTGTGCCGCGCGACGTGCTGACTGCGGAGCTCCTCAGCCGCGTGTTCGGCGTGCGGGCGCATCTCTCCGAGACCGAGGATGGCCCGATCTTCCAGGTGCTCGACACGCTCCGCTGAAATTGCGAGGCATTCGCAACTTGCTTGAATGTTGAGAATCGTTCGCATATGCTCCTGCACGTGAGCCATTTGGAGCCGAAAGAATGTTGAGCCGTATTGCGATTCTCTGCGCCCTGATCCTGTGGGTTGCGCTGCCGGCGCGGGCGCAGGCGCCGCTGCAAGTGGTGACCACGACCGGCATGATTGCCGACGCCGCGCGAGAGGTCGGTGGCGAGCATGTCGAAGTCCGCTCGCTGATGGGGCCGGGCGTGGATCCGCATTCCTATCGCCAGACCCGAAGCGACATTGCCGCACTGACCCGTGCCGATCTCGTGCTCTGGCACGGCCTCTATCTCGAGGCGCAGATGGAGGAGCTGCTGGAGAAGCTGGCCGAGCGCCAGCCGGTGGTCGCCGTCGCCGAAGCCCTGCCGCGCGAGCGGCTGCTGAGCTATGGCACCTACGAGGGGCGGTGGGATCCGCACGTCTGGATGGATCCCGAGCTCTGGGGCGAGGTCGTGCTTTCCGTGCGCGACGCGCTGAGTGACGCGCGGCCGGAAGCGGCGGAGGACTTCGGTCGCAACGCCGATGTCTATCGGGAGAAGCTGACGGCGCTGGACGGCTATGCGGCCGAGGTGACCGCGACCGTGCCTGAGGGTCGACGTGTGCTGGTGACGGCCCACGACGCCTTCAGCTATTTCGGCGACGCCTACGACGTGGAGGTACTGGGGATCCAGGGGATCTCGACCGAGAGCGAAGCGGGCCTCGCCCGCATTGGCGAGCTGGTCGACCTGCTCGTCGAGCGCGACATCGGCGCCGTCTTCGTCGAATCCTCGGTGTCCGATCGCAACGTGCGCGCATTGGCGGAAGGTGCGGCGGCGCAGGGGCACGAGGTGCGGATTGGCGGCGAGCTCTATTCCGACGCGATGGGCGAGCCTGGCACCTATGAGGGGACTTATCTTGGCATGATCGACCACAACGTCACGACAATCGTTCGTGCACTCGGCGGCGAGGTGCCGTCGCGGGGCATGAACGGCCTGCTGGAGGCCGGGGCATGAAGGCGATCAAGCTTGCGGCATCCGAGGGGCGTGCTGTCCATCCCGCCGGCGAGGGTGCGCTGGTCGTGCGCGGCCTCACGGTCTCCTACGGCGAGGCGCCGGCGGTCTTCTCGGCGGACCTGACGGTGCCGGAGGGGTCGATGACCGCCATCGTCGGCCCGAACGGCGCCGGCAAGTCGACGCTGCTCAAGGCGGCGCTGGGTGTGACACCGCGCCTCTCGGGGCAGGCGCACTTCTTCGGCGAGCCTCTGGGGCAGGTGCGACGGCGGGTGGCCTACGTGCCGCAGCGCGCTTCGGTTGACTGGGACTTTCCGACGCGGGTGCTCGACGTGGTGCTGATGGGCCTCTGGCGCGATCTCGGACTGCTGCGTCCGGTCCGGGCGCGGCACCGTCAAGCGGCACTTGACGCGCTCGCCCGCGTCGGCATGGCGGATTTGTCCGACCGCCAGATCGGCCAGCTCTCGGGCGGTCAGCAGCAGCGGGTGTTCCTTGCGCGGTCGCTGGCGCAGGGGGCGGACCTCTACCTGCTCGACGAGCCCTTCGCGGGCGTCGACGCCGCGACCGAGCGGGCCATCATCGACGTCCTCAAGGCGCTGCGGGACGAGGGGCGGACCGTCGTTGCCGTGCACCACGACCTCTCGACCGTCGCCGACTACTTCGACCGAGTCGCGCTGATGAACGTCCGGGTCATCACCGAGGGGCCGGTGGCGGACGCCTTCACGCGCGAGGCGCTGCAGGAGGCCTATGGCGGCCGCCTCGCCACCGTGCAGATCGACCAGCTGAGGCTCGGGGCGACCTGATGCTGTGGGAGGCGCTCACGCTTCAGGCGGGCTACAACGCCGCGCTCGTCGCCGTGGGCGCGGGCCTGCTTGGCACGGCGGCGGGGGCGGCGGGAACGTTCCTCTTCCTGCGCAAGCGGGCGCTCGTCTCGGATGCGATCAGCCACGCGACGCTGCCGGGCGTGGCTCTGGCCTTCATGGTGATGGTCGCATTCGGGGGCGACGGGCGCTGGCTGCCGGGCCTGCTGCTGGGCTCGGCGCTCTCGGCGGGGCTTGGCCTGCTGGCGGTGCAGTGGATCTCCGATCGGACCCGCCTCAACGAGGATGCGGCCATCGGCGCGATCCTCTCGAGCTTCTTCGGGCTCGGCGTGGTGCTGCTGACGGTCATCCAGACCATGTCCTCCGGTCGGCAGGCGGGGATCGAGGACTTCCTCCTCGGTGCGACGGCGGGCATGCTGATGAGCGAGGCCACGACCATCGCCGTAGGCGGTGGGCTGGCGGTGGCGGCAACGCTCCTGCTGCGGCGGCCGATGACGGTGGTCGCCTTCGATCCAGGCTACGCGGCGGCGAGCGGTATCGACGTGCGCCGCATCGACCTGGCGACGATGGCCCTGGTGCTCGCAGTCACCATCATCGGGCTCAAGGTGGTCGGCCTGATCCTAATCGTTGCGCTGCTCATCATCCCGCCAGTCGCCGCGCGCTTCTGGTCCGAGCGGGCGGGACATGTCGCGACGATCGCGGGCGTCATCGGAGGCGTCTCTGGCTATCTCGGCGCCGCCATATCGGCCTCGGCGCCCGATCTGCCGACGGGGCCGATCGTGGTGCTGGTTGCCTTTGCGGTCTTCTGCCTGTCGCTCGCCTTCGCGCCGGGGCGGGGCGTGCTGGCGGCCTTCCTGCGGCACCGGCGGTTCCAGCGGCGAGTGCATCTGCGGCAGGGTCTCCTGGCGCTGGCGCAGGGGCAGCCGGTGCTGGAGCGTTACACGCTCCGCCTCCTGGCCCGCGCCGGACTCGCCCGCGGCGACGGCGTGCCGACCGAGGCGGGGCGCGCGCAGGCGGCGCGCGCGCTGAGGGACGAGGCGCGCTGGTCCGAAGCGCGGAAGCTCCATGCCCACGAGACGGCCGCCGGGCGCTATGACGGGCTGACCCCTATCGAGGCCGTGCTGACCCCGGACGAAATACGCGAACTTGACCGCCGCATCGGCGCGCCGCATGCGGTGACGCCATGAGCGACTTCGTCGTCCTGTCCCTCGTGCCGATGGGGATCGGCGCGTTCGCGGCCGTCGCCTGCGCGTTGCCGGGCAACTTCCTGATCCTGAGGCGGCAGGCGCTGATCGGCGACGCGATCAGCCACGTCGTGCTGCCGGGCATCGTCGCCGCGTTCCTCGTCACCGGCACGGTCGCGGCGTTGCCGATGCTGGCGGGCGCGGCGGGCGCGGCGGTGGTCGCGGTCCTCTTGATCGAGGCGATCCGGCGGCTGGGGCGGATCGAGCCCGGCGCCGCCATGGGAGTGGTCTTCACGGCGATGTTCGCGGGCGGCGTCCTGTTGCTGGAGCGGAGCGACACGTCGTCGGTGCACCTCGATGTGGAGCATGCGCTCTACGGCAATCTCGAAAGCCTGATCTGGCTCGACGCCACCGGCTGGAGCTCGCTCCTCGATTCTGAGGCGCTGGTGGGGCTGCCGCCGGAGCTGCTGCGCACGGCGGTGGCCTGCGGGGCGATGATCCTCTTCGTCGCGCTGCTCTGGCGACCGCTCAAGATCTCGACCTTTGACGAGGGCTATGCCCGCTCGCTCGGGGTTCGCACCGTGCCGCTGGGCCTCGCGCTGGTGGTGGCCGCGGCGGTGGCGGCCGTGGCCGCGTTCGATGCGGTGGGTTCGATCCTCGTGATCGCGATGTTCATCTGCCCGCCCGCCACCGCGCGCCTGATGACCAACAGGCTCGAGCGGCAGGTGCTGCTCTCGGCAGTGATCGCCGCCGTGGCGGCCTTGGCGGGCTACGTCTTCGCCGGCTACGGGCCGCTCTGGCTCGGCCGGGCCGACGCGGTTAGCGCGGCGGGCATGATCGCCACCATCTCGGGCCTGATGCTGGGCGTCGCTTGCGTCGCCGCACCGCATCGCAGGCGCGCGGGCGAGCCTGCCGCCGGCTGACCCCTCGCCGAGGAGCGTCGGCGTGACCATCTCTGGCGGGACAGCTATGGTGCGGGCAAGGAGGTGCAGTATGCCGCTCGACAAGTTCGTCCTGATCTTGGTCCTCGTGATCGTCGGCGCCGGCATCACCGTGTGGCTCGGCGCGCTGCTGACGGCCTCGGCGTACGCGCCCGGCATCGCGGCGGGGTCGGCGATGGTGATCCTGCCGCTCGCCTACGTGGTCGTGCGCATCGCCGCCGACCGGGTGAGAAACCGCGAGGACCAGCGCTATGACCGAATCGAGAAGTGACGTGCTGGTCGTGACCACGGACGGCGTGCCTGGGCGCGAGGTGGCCGAGGTGCTGGGCCTCGTCCGCGGCTCGACCGTGCGAGCGAAGCACGTCGGCTCGGACATCGTCGCGTCGCTCCGCAACATCGTGGGCGGCGAGATCCGCGAATACGCCGCCCTGCTCGGCGGCGCGCGCGAGCAGGCGATCGACCGGATGGTCGAGGAGGCGGCGCGGCTTGGCGCGGACGCGGTAGTGGCGGTCAGGCTTGAGACATCCACGATCCAGCACCGCGCGTCAGAGGTGCTTTGTTATGGAACCGCGGTGCGGCTGGTGTCTCGTGCAGCCGGCGGATGACGCCACGCTGACGCGCGCGGGGCTGGCGCCCGACGGGCAGGGGCGCCTCTTGCTGATCGCGTGCGGGGCGCTGGCGCGCGAGATCCTCGCGCTGCGCGACGCGAACGGCTGGAGCCACCTGGACCTCACCTGCCTGCCAGCGATCCTGCACAACCGGCCCGAGCGGATCGCGCCGGCGGTCGAGGCGGCGGTGGCGCGGTACCGCGACGCCTACGATGATATCTTCGTCGTCTACGGCGATTGCGGCACGGGCGGCCAGCTCGAGGCGACGTGCGCGCGGCTGGGCGTGCGGATGATGCCGGGGCCGCATTGCTACGCCTTCATCGAGGGCGTCGATGCCTTCGCGACGCGGGACGAGGCGACGGCGTTCTACCTCACAAACTTCCTCGTGCGGCAGTTCGACGCCTTCGTCTGGCGGCCGCTCGGGCTCGACCGTCACCCCGAGCTGCGAGACCTCTATTTCGGCAATTACGAACGGCTGGTCTATCAGGCCCAGACGGACGACCCGGAGCTCGACGCGCTGGCGCGGGGCCATGCGGCGCGGCTGGGACTGTCCTATGAGCGGCGCTTCACCGGCTACGGCGACCTCGCCCCGGCGCTGGCGAGGCTCTAGGCGGCGGCCTCGGCGGAGGCGGCGATGGCGCGTACCCGTTCGACCATCGCGCGCAGACCGTTCGAGCGCTGCGACGACAGGTGATCGTGGAGACCGAGACGCTCGAGCTCCGCCGAGGCGTCGACCGCCAGCGCCTCGCGCGCCGTCAGTCCGTCGTAGAGCGCAATCAGCACGGCGATCAGGCCGCGCACGATCATCGCGTCGCTGTCTCCGCGGAAGCCGATGCGTGCCGCCGCGCCCTGACCGTCGATCTCGGGCACTAGCCAGACCTGGCTCGCGCACCCTTCCACCTTGGTGGCGGGCACGCGGAGGCCCTCGTCGAGCGGCTCCATCGCCCGGCCGAGGTCGATGACGTAGCGATAGCGGTCCTCCCAGTCCCCCAGGAACTCGAAGGTCTCGGCGATCTCTTCGAAGGCTTGAGTGGCCATGCGCGTCTCCTCGGCCTCCGAGCTAAGTCCGGCGCTCCGGCATGTCCAGAGCGGACGGCTTTTCAAGCCGCGGCGTTTCGGCTAGGTCCGGTGCGACGAGGGAGCCGGGGACGGGGAATGAAGCGGCGCAATTTCATCGCTTTGGCAGGTTTCGGCGCGGTCGCCGGTTGCGCGAGGATCGGCCGCTCGCGGCTGAACCCGGTGAACTGGTTTGGCCGTGCCGAGCGGGTCGAGACCGTGGCGGCGCCCGTGCAGGGGGTCAGCGACCCGCGGCCGCTGGTGCCGCAGGTGACGAACCTGACGGTGGAGCGCAACCCAGGGGGCGCCATCGTGCGCGCCACGGGCCTGCCGCCGGTTCAGGGCTGGCACGGTGCCGCGCTGGTGCCGGTGCCGAATGCGGGGCAGGGGGTGCTGGCGTATCAGTTCCGCGCGCTGCCGCCGGCGGGGCCGACTCGTGTGTCGACGGAACGGTCGCGCGAACTGGTGGTCGCTGTCTTCCTGACGGACCAGGCGCTGGCCGGCGTGCGCGAGATCCAAGTCTCTGGGGCGACGAACGCTCTCGCCGCGCGCCGCTGACGCCTCAGAGATCCACCACGACGACGGACGAGCCCTTGGCGGCGAGCGCGATCGCGCCGTCGCAGAGGCGCAGCGCGTCGTTGCCGAAGACCTCGCGCCGCCAGCCGTGGAGCGCGTGCACGTCCCGCTCCCCCGCCGAGATGGCGTCGAGCTCGGCCGAGGTGGCAACCAGCTTCTGCGCCACGCCGACCTTCTCGGACTTGGCCTTGAGCAGGACGCGCAGCAGGTCGGCAAGCGCCGGGTTGACCTGCATCTTCTCGCGGCTGCGATCGACCTCGGGATAGTCCTCCGGTCGGTAGGCGAGGCCGCGTGCAACCGCCGCCAGGATGCCGTCGGCGATGTCGCCGCGCCGCGCCTCGCGCAGCAGGAGCCGCGACCGCGCGAGATCCTCGGCGGTGCGCGGCTTGGTCGAGGCCAGCTCGAGCAGCGCGTCGTCCTTGAACACACGGCTGCGCGGCAGATTGGCGTCGCGGGCATAGCGCTCGCGGAATTCCGCCAGCTCCTTGACCAGGGCCATGAACTTGCCCGAGTTGTTGCGCGTCTTGACCCGCTGCCACGCCTCTTCGGGGTGGATCACGTAGGTGGCGGGGTTCGTGAGGACCGACAGCTCCTCGTTGACCCAGGCGGTGCGGCCGGTGCGCTCCAGCTCGTCCGAGAGGTGCTCGTAGATCACCCGCAGGTGCGTCACGTCGGCCAGCGCATAGGCCTTCTGCGCCTCGCTCAGCGGGCGCCGCGACCAGTCGGTGAAGCGCGAGGTCTTGTCGAGGTTCTCGCGCGCGATCCGCTTGACCAGCGTCTCGTAGCCCGCCTGCTCGCCAAAGCCGCAGACCATCGCCGCCACCTGGGTGTCGAAGAGCGGGGTCGGGATCACGCCGCCTTCGACGAAAAAGATCTCGAGGTCCTGGCGCGCGGCGTGGAACACCTTGACCGTGCTCTTGTCTCGGAAGAGGTCGTAGAGCGGCGCGAGCGACATCTCGCCCTCGAGCGGGTCCACCAGCACCGCCGCGCCCTCGTCCTCGCCCGGCACCGCCAGCTGCAGCAGGCAGAGCTTGGCGTAGTAGGTCCGCTCACGCAAAAATTCGGTGTCGACGGTGACATAGGGGGCTTGGCGGGCACGGTCGCAGAAGGCGGCGAGTTCTTCCGTCGTGGTGATGGTGATCAAGTCTCTGCGTCCCCGGCTCTTTGCGCGTAGGCTCGTGATAAGCAGGCGGCGCGGGGAAGGAAAGCCTCAGGGCAGACGCACCGGCGTCCGGTCGCCGGCGGCGAAGCGGCGCAGGACGGCCGGGTAGAGCCGGTGCTCGGCCTCCAGCACCCGCGCCGCCAGCGCGTTGGCCGTGTCGCCCGGCAGGACCGGCACCCGCGCCTGACCCAGGATCGGCCCGTCGTCCAGCGCCGCCGTGACCTCATGCACCGTACATCCGGCCTCGGCATCGCCCCCCGCCAGCGCCCGCGCATGGGTGTCGAGCCCGCGGTAGAGCGGCAGGAGGGACGGGTGGATGTTGAGGATACGGCCGGTCCAGCGCGAGACGAAGTCGGCCGAGAGGATGCGCATGAAACCCGCAAGGCAGATGATCTCCGCACCCTCGCGCCGCAGCGCTGCGTCGACCGCGACCTCGAACGAAGCGCGGTCACGATACGCGCGGCGGTCGACGGCCTCTGCCGGAACGCCGCGACCAACCGCCCGCTGGAGTCCCTTGGCCGCCGGATCGCTCGACAGGACCAGCACCGGCCGCGCCGGATGGTCGCCGGTCATGCTGTCGATCAGCGCCGCCATGTTGGATCCCGACCCGGAGATCAGGATGGCCACCCGGCGCGTCACGCGGTGGTGCCCTCATAGCCGATGCCCTTGCCCTCGACGATCTCACCGATGCGGTGGACCGTCTCGCCCGCCTCCGTGGCCGCCGCCGTGACATCCTCGGCCCTGTCCGGCGCCACCACCAGCGTCATCCCGATACCGCAGTTGAAGGTGCGGAGCATCTCGGCCTCGGCCACGCCGCCCTCTTTCTGCAGCCATCCGAAGACCGCGGGACGCGCCCATGCGCCGACGTCGATGCGCGCGCCCATCCCGTCGGGCAGGATGCGCGGCAGGTTTTCGGTGAGGCCGCCACCGGTGATGTGCGCCACACCGTGCACGCCCCCCGCGGCGATGGCGGCGCGGACGGCGCGCACGTAGAGCCGTGTTGGCGCCAGGAAGCTGGCGCCGAGCGCGCCCTCCGCAAATGGCGCGGGGTCGGACCAAGCCAAATCCGCGCGCTCGACCACCCGTCGCACCAGCGAGAACCCGTTCGCATGGACGCCGGACGAGGCGACCCCCAGCACAACGTCCCCCGGCGCCACGTCCTGCGGCAGCGTCCGGCCGCGCTCCACGGCGCCCACTGCGAAGCCGGCGAGGTCGAAATCGCCGGCGGCATAGATGCCGGGCATCTCCGCCGTTTCGCCGCCGATCAGCGCGCAGCCCGACGCGGCGCAGGCCTCGGCGATGCCCTCGATCACCGTCGCCGCGTCGTCCACGTCGAGGCGGCCGGTCGCGTAGTAGTCGAGGAAGAAGAGTGGCTCCGCCCCCTGGCAGACGAGATCGTTCACGCACATCGCCACGAGGTCCTGCCCGAGCCCCGAAAGGTCTCCTGCCTCGATCGCCACGCGCAGCTTGGTCCCGACACCGTCGGTCGCGGCGACGAGCACCGGATCGTCGTAGCCCGCCGCCCGCAGGTCGAAGAAAGCGCCGAACCCGCCGAGCCCGGCAATCGAGCCCGACCGCGCAGTCCGTCGCGCCGCCGGCGCGATCCGCCGCACCAGTTCATCGCCCGCGGCGATGTCGACACCCGCCGCGCGATAGTCCAGCCCGTCGTCGCCCGTCATCCCCAGCCTCCGGATAGCCTGGCCCGTCGCTAGCAACCGGCTTCGCCCGTGTAAATGCGGCCGACCGGTCAGCGCCTTGACCGGTCGGCCCGATCTGCTAATCCGGCCGCTGGAGGGCCTGTAGCTCAATTGGTTAGAGCAGAGCGCTCATAACGCTTTGGTTGGGGGTTCGAGTCCCTCCGGGCCTACCACCTCCATGGGATGCTCTCGCCTGTGCCGGGCCGGCGGCTCTGTTCATAGAGGCAGGTGGTCATCAGCGACCCGAGGACGATGAAGTCGCTGAGAGCGGGAAAGAAGAAGCACTCGATCTCGTTCGGCTCTGGTGCGCCCATTGCGGTGAGCCGGGCCGCATAAAGTCGAACGCCTACGTTCGGCGGCGTCTCGTAGCCGATCGCGGAGTGCGGCCGGCTGTGTTTATCTTCGGCGACCCGGTTCGCGACCTTGTCTTGGGCCTGCTCTAGATCGAAGAACGGCGTCTGGTTGAAGGAGTTCGTCGCGCATTCGCCCGTTGAAAGCTTCGCAGATGCCGTTCTGGATGGGCCTGCCCGGCGCGATGAAATGCCAGACGGCGCCGGCTGCCTCGGTCCCGGCGAAGATGATGTTCGAGTTGAACTCGGTGCCGTGGTCGCTGACGATGCGCTTGGCCTCGACCATGCTCGCGCAGAACCCCGATGATCTGCTCCTCACTTAACGTCGTTCGCTTCATCGTCCGGACCTCCCGTTCGGCCGGACTTGGAACTGAGCCTTGAGCGCCTGCCTTCGATCACCTCGATCACAAGCCTTGTCGGGCGCGAGGGATATCTCCCGAACCTGTCACAGTCTCAGGATTCGCGGGCGGCGGTGCGAATCCCAGGCTTTGCCGCATCGGCAGAATTGAAGCGCCGAAACTTCTCGTGCAGCAGGCGCCCGCTGCGGAGGCAACTGCCCATCGCCATGCCGCCCGTCCGGCAGCCGAACGTGCGAGAGGAGGCTGCCTGCGATGCCACGGCATCAGGCGCCCGCCGCTAGTCGGCGAGGATGAAGGCGCGGTACTGCTCCGCGTGGAAGGCAGCCGCCGTCTCCAGGAGCGCGGCGCCGATCTCGGGGCTGGCGTTCTCGGGGTTGGACTCGATCCGCCCGTCGGGGAAGCGTCGCCGAAAGTCGGCGGAGTTGTAGAAGGTGTGATCCAGCGGCGCGAAGTCCGGCTCGAGCTTGGCCTTCCGGATGTTCGCCGGATCGGCGGCCTGGGCGACCGACACTTCGGCAGCCGAGGCATGGCCGAGTGCCGTGTGACCCGTCAGCTCCAGCGCCCTTGCCTCGCAGATATCGTTCTCGAACCACTTCATCGCTTTGGCACGGACATCCGGCATGGCGCAACCGAAGCGGCGTCGCACGGTCGTGTAGACCTCGGCGAAGGCGGCGTTCAGCGTGGACGTGTTCCCGCCGTGGCCATTCAGGACGTAGAACCGCTCGAAGCCGTGCTCGACCAGCGACAGGATGTAGTCGGTCATGAAGGCGATGTAGGTCGTGGGGCGCAGCGTGATCGAACCTGGGAAGGTCATGTGGTGCTCGGAGATGCCGATCGTCACGGTCGGTCCCACCAGCGCGTCACAAAGATCGCCGGTGCGCCAGGCGATCGTTTCCGCGTCGATATGGTCAGTGCCCATCACGCCGATCGGGCTGTGCTGCTCGGTCGACCCCGTGGGCAGGATGATGCCGCGGGAGCGCTCCAGATAGCGGCCCACCTCTTCGTATGTCGATTGCGCCAGTCGCATCGTCACCCCTCCCTTGGGTCAATTGGTCTCGCCTACTCGGCCGCGATGTCCTGCCCGACACCACGCAGGTCCAGCTCCTCTGCCCGGTGGCAGCTGACGGAATGACCGTGACCGAAGTCGCGCAGCCGCGGCGTCTCGGACCGGCACCGCTCGACGGCATAGGGACAGCGCGGATGGAATGGGCAGCCCGAGGGCGGCGACATCGGACTCGGCACGTCGCCCTCGAGCCGGATCCGCACCCTCGGCCTCTCGGGATCGGCGATCGGGACCGCCGACATGAGCGCTTCTGTGTAGGGATGCAGCGGCTGCTCGAACAGGCGGTCCGTCCTGCCCAGCTCCACGATCCGGCCGAGGTACATGACGGCAACGCGGTTGCTGATGTAGCGCACCACCGACAGGTCGTGGGCGATGAAGAGGAAGGTGAGCCCGAACTCCTGCTGGATATCCTGCAGCAGGTTGATCACCTGCGCCTGGATCGAGACGTCGAGGGCCGAGACGGGCTCGTCCGCGATGATCAGCTTGGGGTTCAGCGAAAGGGCACGCGCGATGCCGATCCGTTGACGCTGGCCGCCCGAAAACTCGTGCGGGTAGCGGTCGACATGCGAAGCGTCGAGGCCGACCGCCTCGATCAGCCGCGCCACGCGGCTCTCGCGCTCGCTGCGGCTCTCGAGGCGCTGGACGCGCAGCGGCTCCGCGATGAGCTCGCCAACCTTCATCCGCGGGTCGAGTGAGGAATAGGGATCCTGGAAGATGATCTGCATCTCGCGGCGCAGCAGGCGGAGTTCGCGGTGCGAGACCTTGGCCACATCGACCATCCCGTCGTCGTCCTCGCGATAGGCGAGGGCCGAGCTTCGGAAGAGGACGGAGCCGCCGCTTGGCTCCGTCAGGCGCAGGATGGAGCGTCCGGCCGTGGTCTTGCCGCACCCGCTCTCGCCGACGAGGCCCAGCGTCTCGCCGCGATAGACGGTGAGGTCGATCCCATCCACCGCCTTCACCTCGGCCACCGTGCGCCGAAGGATGCCCTTCCTGACGGGGAAGACCTTGCGGAGGCCGCTGACCTTCAGGAGCACCTCGTCAGACGGCATCATACATTTCCTCGGTCTCGTCGTGGTGCAGGAAACAGGCGGCACGATGCTGCTCGCCGCCGGCGAGCGCCGGAACGGTCTCCCGGCAGCGCGGCATGACGTGCGCGCAGCGCGGCGCGAAGGCACAGCCGCGGATGTGCTCGGTGGGCTGGGGCACGGTGCCCTCGATCGCCTCCAGCTTCTCGCGATTGCCCTTCACGAGCGAAGGGGCGGAGCGCAGGAGGCCGCGCGTGTAGGGGTGGCGCGGTTGCCGGAAGAGGTCGCGCACCGGCGCGCTCTCGACGACCTTGCCGCGGTACATGACGATGACGTCGTCGGCCATCCCGGCGATCACGCCAAGGTCGTGCGTGATGAAGAGGATCGAGCCGTCAAACTGCTGCCGCATTTCGTTCATCAGGTCGAGGACCTGAGCCTGGATCGTCACGTCGAGCGCCGTCGTCGGTTCGTCGGCGATCAGCAACTGCGGGTTGCAGATCATCGCCATCGCGATCATGGCGCGCTGCCGCATTCCGCCTGAAAGCTGGTGCGGATACTCGCGGAATCTCTGCTCGGGCGCCGGGATGCCGACGGAAGCGAAGGCCGCGACGGCGCGCTCCCGCGCCTCTGCCGCGGGCATGCTGCGGTGCAGGCGCAGCGCTTCGACCGTCTGGTCGCCGATCGTGAACACTGGGTTCAGCGCCGTCATCGGCTCCTGGAAGATCATCGCGATCTCGCCGCCGCGGATCGCCCGCATGCGCCGCCCGTTCGCCGGCAGTTTCACGAGATCCTCGCGTCGCTCGCGACCCGCGAACAGGATCTCGCCGGACTCGATCCAGCCCGGCGGATCGACGAGGCGCAGGATGGCGCGCGAGGTCACCGACTTGCCGCAGCCGCTCTCGCCGACCACGCCCAGCGTCCGGCCGCTCTCGATGCTGAAGCTCACGCCGTCCACGGCGCGTGCGATGCCGCGATCGGTCAGGAAATTGACGCGCAGGCCGCGCACCTCGAGCAGCGGGCTCATGACAGCGCGCTCTTGCGCGAGACGCGGTAGAAGCGGCGCGTGATGCGTCGCGACTTGGTCCGTGGGTTCAGCGTCTCCTGCAGCGCATCGCCCACTAGGTTCGCGGAGAGGACGAAGAGGAAAAGCGCGACCGAAGGTCCGATGATCAGGTAAGGGGCGTTGATCAGGAAGTCCTTGGCCTCGTTCAGCATCTGGCCCCATTCCGGCGTCGGGGGCTGCACGCCGAGCCCGAGATAGCTGAGCGCCGAGGCGTTTAGCACGAAGACGGGCAGGGTCAGCGTGGCCTGCACGATGATCGGCGTCGATATGTTGGGCCAGACGTGGCGGCGCAGGATCCAGGGCCAGCGTGCGCCCGCCGCGACGGCCGCCTCGACGTAAAGCTCCTCCTTCAGCGACAGCGTGACGCCGCGCGAGATCCGTATCATCTCCGGCAACTGCGAGAGGCCCAGCGCGATGATCACGCCGCGTTCAGACGGACCGGCGATGACGACGATGACGATCGCGAGCATGATCATCGGAAAGATCAGCATGATGTCGGTGATCCGCATCACGATCGCGTCCGCGAGGCCGCCGTGGTAGCCCACCATCATGCCGATCGGAACCCCGAGGACGACCGCGAAGAGGATCGCCAGCGTCGTCAGGCGCGCGGTCACCTGCGTCGCGAGTATCACGCGTGAGAGCACGTCGCGGCCGAACTGATCGGTGCCGAACCAGTGCTCCCACGACGGCGGCTGCATGCCGTTGCGCAGGTTCGTCTCGAACGGATCGCCGGGTGCGATCCACTGGGCGGTGATGGCCACGATGTAGATCCCGAGCAGGATCAGCCCGAAGACGAGCGCGACCGGATCGCGGGAGAAGTCTCTGAAGAACTTGCGCAATGCGGCGGCTCCGTCAGTCGTAGGAGACCCTGGGATCGGCCCAGGTGTAGAGGATGTCGACCAGGAGGTTCACGAGGATGAAGATCATGGCGAAGAAGAAGATTGCGCCCTGCATCACCGGCAGGTCGCGGGTCAGGATGGAGTCGACCATGAGCCGCCCCAATCCCGGCCAGTTGAAGATCGTCTCGGTCACCACAGAGCCGCCGAGCGTATGCCCGACTCCAAGTCCGAAGAGCGTGATGATCGGCAGGAGCGCATTGCGCAGCGCGTGGTGGAATACCACGCGACGCTCGGGGGCGCCCTTGGCGCGAGCGGTCGTGATGAAGTCGCGCCCCAGCGCGTCGACCATGCACGAGCGTACCATCCGCGTGAACATCGCCGCCTGATATGCGCCCAACGTGAGGACCGGCAGGATGAAGTGCTGCCAGCTCGACATGCCGCCGATCGGCAGCCAGCGCAGGTACACCCCGAAGAGGTAGATGCCGATGATGCCGGTCACGAAGACCGGCGTGCAGATACCGACCAGAGAAAAGGCCGTGACGCCCTTGTCGACTGGTCCGCCCCAGAACATTGCCGAGAACGATCCGAGGATCAGGCTGACGGTCATCGCGAAGAGCATCGCGCAGCCGGCCAGCGCTGCCGTGTTGCCGATGCGGGGCAAGACGACCTCGAGCACGGGCTGGCGCGTGTAGTTCGAGACGCCGAAGTCACCCATCAGCACGCGTTGCATGTAGGACAGGTACTGGACGTGCAGCGGCTGATCGAAGCCGTAGGCGCGCCTGATGCTCTGGACAAGCTCCTCCGGCGCGTTGTCGCCCGCCATGAGCCGGGCCGGATCACCCGGGATCATGTGGAAGAGCGCGAAGAGGAAGCTGAGGAGCAGGAAGCCCGCGAGCACCATGAAGACGAGGCGGGAAAGGATCAGTCGCGGCATGCGGAACGCTCGATCTTGCGCGGGAGAGCCGCACGCCTGAAGGACCGCCCGTCAGGCCGCGGTGCTGCGGCGGCGCCGCTGCGGCGCGCCGGAGCGGTCTCCCGCTCCGGCACGGTCGGCGTCAACGGCTGATGCCCTGACGCTGCATCTCCTCATGGTCGATCCACGCCTCCGTCGCGGGATAGTTGTCGACGGCGAGGATGCGGTCGCCGTGAACATAGCTCCGCGTGCCCAGCGACAGGTGGAGCGTCGGCAGGTAGATCACCGGCGCCTCCTCGAGGAGCTGCGCCATCCACTGCCGCGTGAGCTCCTTGCGCTCGTCCTCGTCGGTCTCTGTGTGCGCAGCGTCGGCCAGCCGGTCGAGCTCCTCGGAGGAGAAGAACATCCGGTTCGCGCCTGCCGGCTTCCACGCCTTGGTGTGGGTGAAGTACATCATGGGCTCGTCGGGATCCGCCGTCGGGATGCCCCAGCTGAGAAGCGCCATCTCGTACTCCGCATCGTCGGGCGCCTGCGAGACCGCCGAGCTGAACGCCGCGGCCTCCATCACGACGAGCTCGATCGGAATGCCGATCTCGCCCAGAAACGACTGCAGGAGCTGCGCGACCTGATAGTCGCCCTTGGTCGAGCCCTTCCGCGTCCAGAGCGTGAACGCCAGATCCTCGCCGTCGGCGTTCTCGATCGTGCCGTCACCGTCGCGGTCCTCGTAGCCCGCCTCCTGCAGCAGCGACTGCGCCATCTCCGGGTCGTAGGGGAAGATCGAGTCCTCGCCCTCCTGGCGCATGTCCTGGTAGCCGTAGACGCCTTCGGAAAGCGTCGGCGCCTTCGGCACCGTCGCGCCGGATCCGGCGAATACCGCCTGGACCATCCCGACCTTGTCGATCGCGTGGTTCAGCGCGCGGCGGACCAGCACGTCGTCGAAAGGCTCCACCATGTGGTTCAGCACGACGTAGAACTGCCGCGTGCTCGGAACCGTGCGCACGCGGATGTTCTCGTTCAGCTCCAGCCTCGGAATGTCGAAGTCCGACAGCGACACCGCCCGATCAACCTCACCACGCTCAAGCATCGCGGTGCGGGTCGAGGGGTCGGGGACCACGACCATCTTGATGCTGTCGAGGTAGGGCAGGCCTTCCTTCCAGTAGTTGTCGTTGCGCTCGAAGAGGACGTATTCGCCCTTCACCCAATCCGTATGCCTGAACGGGCCAGTCCCGACGATCTGCGTGGCCATCCCTTCCTCGCCCAGCTCCTGATACGCGGTCGGGCTGAAGATGCAGAGCGGCCGGTAAGCGAGGTTGGGGATCAGCGCGGCGAACGGCGCCTCGAGGTGAAAGGCCACCTCATGCTCGCTCACCGCCTCGGCGCGGTCGAAGCCTTCGAGCAGGCTGATGTAGATGAAATCCTGTGCCTTCGCCTCGTTGAAGACGAACGCCACGGCCTCGGCGTCGAACGGCGTGCCGTCGTGGAATTCCACGCCCTCCCTCAGCTTGAAGGTGACGGTCTTCTCGTCCTCCGAGGTCTCCCAGCTCTCGGCTAGCACCGGGACGATCTCGCTTTCCTCGTTCAGCTCCACGAGGTTCTCGCAGGCGTTGAGCCAAACGTCCTGGGCCCCGTTGTCGGTGTTGCGCCCCGGGAAGAGCGAAAACTTCTCGCCCGACTGGGCGTAGATGAGCTGTCCGCCGTACTGCGGCTCGCCCTCCTGCGCCGTAGCCGAAACGATTCCGGCCGCGACGAGCATCGACGCGCCCGTCAGACGTGCGGCGGCCCTCCGTCGTGAATGGTGCTTGGTCTTCATTTTTTCCCCGCTGGTTTGGTTCAGTACATTCTTGTCTTGTCGAAGACATTGATCATTCGATCGGGTTCTCCCGCCACGAAGTGGCGGAGATTCTCGATGAAGATGTCCACGATCTTTTCATTCTCGCTTTCGACGGTGCTCGCGGAATGCGGGCTGATCAGGACGTTCGGCATGTCCCAGAGCGGCGAGTCCTTCGGCAACGGCTCCATCCGTGCCACGTCGAGCGCCGCAAAGCCGATCCGGTCGTCACGCAAGGCCTCGATCAGGGCCTCCTCGTCCACAAGCTGGCCTCGCCCGATGTTTACGAATACGACGCCCGGCTTCATCCGGGCGATCACGCCGGCGTCGATCATGTTCTCGGTGTCGCTCGTGTGCGGAGCGCAGAGCGTCACGCAGTCCGCGCGGGAGACAGCGTCGACCAGCCGGTCCGGACCCATCACCTCGTCGGCGTGAAGCTCGGCGGCGCGCTCGGGTGAGGGGCGGTTGACGACCGACAGCACGTGCATGCCGAAGGCCTTTGCCAAGCGACCTACTTCCGCCCCGACACGCCCGGCGCCCACGACCGCCATCACGCGGCCGCGCAGGTCCGTGCCGCAGTAACGTTCCCATCGGTGCGCCTTCTGCTCTGCGCGCAGATAGTCCAGCCGCTTCGCGTGGATGAGCAGCGCCATCATCGCGAACTCGGCCAGTGGCCCAGCATGCACGCCGCGCGCCGTGCTGATGACCACCGGATGATCGGCGAGCTTGAGCTTGCTGACCAGCTGCCCGACCCCGGAGCTCGTGGTCTGGACCCAGCGGACATTCGGCGCGTCCGCGAGGCCGCTCGCCGGAAAGTCCCATAGGATGGTGGCGCGGCGCAGATGCGCGGCGAACCGCTCTTCCTGCTCCGCCGTCCGGGTGAAGGTGTCGACCCCCTTGTGGTCGGCGACGTAGCGCGTGTCCGGCAGCAAATCCTGATCGCAGACCACTGTGACGCCTTCGGGTGCGGCTTCTCGAATGCGCGAGACATGCTCCTCCTCCAGCGGCGAGGTCACGAGGATAGTCTCACTGTTCGCGCTCAAAATTCGCTCCCTTCGCACTTGCTGCCGTTCCGGGCTGAGGTCGGGCGTGACCGGGCTGGCGCGCCGATTCAGGCTTCTGTGACCAAGGCAGCCTTACATGAGTGAAAGTGATGCACGCTCCACCTCCCCGGTCAACGGATTTCAGGTTGAAGTGGCGCATGCGATCTCGCTGCGGTGAATCTCTCCGCGCAGCCAGGTCTCGAAGGCGACCACGCGCTCATCTCCCCGCTGCGCCTCGGCATGGAGCAGGTAGTAGCCCTGGCGCCGGCGGAGGATTGGCATCGACGCCACGACGAGCGAGCCGCCAGACAACTCGCGCTGGATCATGAACCGGGGGAGCAGGGCGAAGCCGAGGCCGGCGACGGCCGCCTCGATGACCATGATGTAGTGTTCGAGGCCGAGCCCGGACGGTTTCACCGGCTCGATGCCAGCTGCCGCGAACCACTCGTCCCAAGCCTCGATCCGCGTCGTGTGCCGCAGCAGCATCGCGGGGGCAAGGCTGCCCGGATCCAGATCCTCGCCGTAGAGTCGCCGCAGGGACGGCGCGCAGACGAGGACCATCTCTTCGCCCATAAGGCGCGCTGAAACAGCGTTTTTCCACTGGTGATCAAGCCCGTAGCGGATCGCCACGTCAATGGAGCCGGTGGCGAAGTCGACGCGACTCTCCGAAATCGTGACATCGACCTCGAGGTTCGGTGACGCCTGCCGGAGGGTGCCGAGGCGGGGTATCAGGAAACGGATTGCGAAGGTCGGCAGCACATCGACGATCAGCCGCCCCGATGCATGCAGCGCGCGCACCCGGCCGATGCCGCTATCGAGTCTGTCGAAGGCCAGCCGCACATCGCCATAAAGCAGCTCGCCTGCCTCGGTCAGGGACAAGAGAGGCCGACTGCGTCGGAAGAGCGACGTCCCGAGCGCCTCCTCCAGGATCTGTATCGACCGGCTGACCGCGCTTTGCGTGACGCCGAGCTCCGCCGCTGCGCCGGACATCGAACGCACGCGGGCCACGGCCTCGAATGTTCTGAGGGCCGGCAACGAGACACCCGAAAGACCCATGGCCTCATCCCCCAGCCGACCCTCGAACATGCGAGCAGCTCATGGAACGTACCGCCTTGCACGAAGCTCAAGCAATCGCCTGATTGCACTGATCGCGACGCGGCATGGCGGTATGGTCGCAGCAGCTCTGTGCTGTCCTTCACGCCCAATCCATGCGGGCGGATGAGGATTCAGCAGGCCCTCTTCGCGCAATATCAGGATAGCTCCGACCGCCGAATTCTCCGAGCTTCTGTGTGGCTCGAGGACGCGGAGGAAGTATGAGCGCTGCCGCGGTTCTCGGACCCCGCAGTTTCGGATCGCCCAGCCGGTCTTCAGCTCGTGGTCGCCGTAGCCGTTGCTCCAGGTCTGCCGGCCGTCGCCGCGCTCGTATCGGCCAGCGCCGATCAGGCCCTTGACGTCGTGCTCCATCAGAATTGGGACCACCGCCGCGGCTGCCGCGCGCAGAAAGTCGCCCCCAGCATGCCTTGCAGCAGCTCGATCAGGGACAAGACGGGTTCGGTCGTCGAGGTCTTCCTCGACCCGTCCTTATAGTCGCGTAACCCCAAAATGGCCGAGGTCCTTGAGGGCCTCCCCAGGCCATACAGCGAAGCGGATCGGAGTTGACACCGCTTGACCGCGCGAAATTTGGAAGCGAGGCTCGCGTTATCCTGCTGGAGTGCCGATGAGACGATTGACCCTTTGCGCGATCTTCCTGGCCGATCCGTCCGTCGCCCAGCATCAAGACGCGCTTCGACCCTCGAGCGACCTCGCCGCGGTTCTGGCTTCCGAGGAGTACTGCGAGTTTCGCTACGACCAGACCCAGGTGGAGCGCTACATCGTGTTACACCCGGATTTGGGCGAGCCCGGGTCCAGGGAGCGTCTTGCTGCCATGGTCCGAGATCAAGCCTCGATGTTCGACAACCACTCCGCGAGCCAGAAGATCGCGCACTGCGGGTGGATCCGCACGATCGGCGAAGAGGGCGGCTTCCTGAAGTGACAGTCGGTCGCGGTTGGAGAGGGTCGCTCCGGCGGCGGCGTTACAGGAACTCGGCTTGAGCGGGTGGCTTGGCGGGAAACGGCGCGTCGACATCTTCGCAGGCCAGCACTAGCGCGGGTTCCTGGTCGTACCTAGGCCTCGAAGACGTGCCCTGCGAGCGCGCTGCAGTCCCGGCGCCCGAGCACCACGTGATGTGCCGCGCCGACTCGCCCTCGGGTACAGGCGCGGCGTCCACGATCAGCGACGCCACCTCGACCTGCTCGTCGATCTCCCTGTGCAGACAATCATTCGGTCCTTCGACTCCCAGTCGAAGAACGCGGGTCACGTCCGTCAACGTGGTGGAGTTTGCGAGATGGCCTGAGGGCATAATCAGGCGGCTTCCATCGCTACGCTGAGAATGGGGTCGACCTCGCCGGTGTCGATCTTCGAGAAGGCCTCGACCTGCATGTAGCGATGCTGGGTCGCCCACTCGTCGTTCTGTTCGAACAGGACGGCGCCGACGAGGCGCTCGATCGAGGCTTCGTTCGGGAAGATGCCGACGACGTCGGCCCGGCGCTTCACCTCCTTGTTCAGGCGCTCGATCGGGTTCGTTGAATGCAGCTTCGTGCGGTGCTGCGCGGGGAAGGCCATGTAGGCCAGGACGTCGTGCTCGCTCTCGTCCATGAGCGCCGCGAGCTTTGCGCGCGCGCCCGGACCTGATCCGCCACGTGGCGCCAGGTGGCACCGGCTTGCTCCCGGTCGGGCTGGCTGAAGGCTTGGCGGATTGCGGCCGCGACGACCGTGTGCTGGCCGCGCGGGACGTGTGCCAAGGCGTTCCTGATCCAGTGAACCCGACACCTTTGCCAGGTGGCTTCGAACACCCGCGCGATGGCGGCCTTGAGGCCGGTGTGAGCGTCGCTGGTCACCAGCTTCACGCCGCTGAGCCCGCGCGCCTTGAGGCCGCGCAGAAACTCCGTCCAGAACGTCTCCGCCTCGGACGGCCCAGTGCCGAGGCCAATGATCTCGCGGCGCCCGTCGGTATTGACCGCCACGGCGATTATGGCTGCGACCGAGACGATCCTGCCGCCCTGCCGCACCTTCAGATACGTCGCGTCGAGCCAGAGATACGGCCAGTCGCCGGTGAGCTGGCGGTTGAGGAACTCGCCGACGCGCTCGTCGATGGTGAGCCATGGGTCGCCATCGGTTCGAGAGCCATGGCGAACGCAGAGCTTCGACACCGTGCTCTTCGAGATGCCGCTGAGCTCCATCGCCTGCACGAGCTCGTCGACCCGGCGGGTCGAGACACCGCCGACCCAGGCCTCCTGTATGACAACGACGAGAGCCTTCTCGGAGGTCCGGCGCGGCTCGAGAAAGCCCGGGAAGTACGAGCCTTGCCGCAGCTTCGGCACGCGCAGGTTCAGCGTCCCGAGCCGGGTGTCGAGCGCCCGGTCCGGTAGCCGTTGCGCCAGGTCGTGCGCCCCTCGGTGCGCTCGTGTCGACCGGCCCCGACCACGCCCTCGACGTCGGTCTCCATGAGCAGTTGCAGGACCGCCTCGGCGACGGCGCGGAGGAAATCGCCCTCATCGTGCTTCTCAAGCAGCTCGGAGAGCGACATGCTGGTCTTGGTCATCGGCGGTCCCTTCGGTGACAGGTTGAAGTCGGCAAACTCCACCCTGACCGTACACCTTGATGGCCACCCCGCTTACACCGCCGACAACAGCGGAAATTCCACCACCACCGCGGACACTAACAACGCGAGCGTAGCCCAGTGAAAGGCGCCTATGGCCTCGAGCTGCGCCGCCGATACCTTCTGGTCGACGCTCCGCTCCGCTTTCTGTCAAATCGCGACGCTTCAGCGCGCTCGCCGGTCCAGGTGGTCCCGCACGCCCGTCGCGACCACCGCGAATTCGGCGAGGCCGGAGAGGGCAGCGCCGGTGCCGCCGAAGATCGTCACGAGGCGTCCGCGCGGCTCGGCAATTGTGTCGTCGGGTTCAGCGCCCGTCGTCACCGACTTGGTTCCTCTGCGTTCGATCCGGCGCGACATCGACCCTCCGGCGACAGATCAGAACCGCGATCTTCGCACCTGGTTCAGCCACGAAAGTCACGAGGACCACTTCCGCCCGCGACTCGTTCGCGAGCGAGTTCATGCTCGCCAACGGTGCGATGGATGAGCAGTTCCTCGGGCCTGCGGTGCCTTGTCGATCGGCTGTGTTGCTTCGGGTCGGCCGGCCCTCAGGTCACCGTCAGCAGCAGCATCACGCTCAACGTCGCAATGCGAGCAAGATCGGCGTGCGCGGCGGGACCCTGGTAGTGCGAGGCCGCGCGCCAGACGCCAACCACGGCAAGCACGTTGTAAGGCACCGATGGGCCATATTCCAAGAACAGCGCCGCCCACGGGCGGTCGGCTGAGATCAAGGCGAGAAACAGGATGCTGGTGGTCAGGTTAACCGCGAGACCGATGGTGATCGCCCAGGTCCAGAAGGCCTCCTTGAGGGGCAACTCGCCCAGCCAGACCGAACGCAGCTTTCTCATGCCGCATGTGTAACCGGATCTGCTCGCCGACGCGAAGGCCGCAGAGGCCGGAGGGCACATGCGCCAGCAATCGGCTTCGCCCTGAAACTTCCACGAAAACCCCACGCTGTTTCGAGCGACGGGGCGATCTGCCCGGATCATGTCCCGGTGGTGTAGGAACGCCCACATTCGGAAAGACCCGGGCCTGATCAGGACGCTATGGCGGGCAGCCTGATGGTAGAACTGTCGATGCGCGCGAGGCTCTCAAGCGACATGCAGCGTAGCGCCACGGCCAATACGTCGCTGGTCTCGAGCGGTTCGCCATGAGGCCGGTCGACGTATACGTCGACGGTTCGAGGCCCACCAGAACCTCAGCGTCGACCTGATCGGCCCGCAACCGGCCTACGATCCTGCCTGCGCCGTAGCGCGGCGCCTCCTCAGTGACGCCGACGAAGGCATGGGCAGCGAGAGACGAGCCGGTGTCAGCCATACCGACTCAAGAAGAGACGGCTTCTGGAGGAATTTCGCCTTCCTGGAATCCACGCCTTCAACCTTGCCCCCAGTCCCGCTAGCCTGATCGCAAGGAAGCCGGGAGAACGTGATGGCACAGTTGGTCGGCATCTCCGGAAGCGTGCGCGAAGCGTCGCTCAACTCAGCCTTGCTTCGCGCCGCTGCAGAGGTGCTGCCCGATGGGCATCACCTGGACATCAGGTCCATCCGCGGGATCCCGATCTACGACGGCGATCTCGAGGCGGAGCACGGCGTTCCCGACCCGGTCACTGCGCTGAAGGACGCGATCGCTGCCTCCGACGGGCTGATTATTGCGACGCCGGAATACAACAACTCGATCCCGGGACCCCTCAAGAACGCGATCGATTGGCTCACGCGCCCGCCCGCCGACATCGCGCGGGTGTTTCGCAACAGACCGGTGGCGCTCATGGGTGCTTCGCCCGGCGGGTTCGGGACCACTCTCGGTCAGGCTGCATGGCTTCCGGTGTTGCGCACGCTCAGGGCAGACTTCTGGAGCGAGGGCCGGCTGCTCGTGTCCCGCGCGAAGGGCGCCTTCGACGACCACGGACGGCTGATCGACGATAATGTCAGAGATCAGCTGGACGAGTTCATGCAAGCCTTCGCGGCCTATGCCGCGTCACGAAGTGCGGCCCGCTCCTAGTGACGGATAGCCGTTCGCTGGTTGTTCAGGTGACATATGGACGTCATCGACCTTGCCGCCCAGACAGATCATCCCCTGTTCCCGCGATCCGGGGCGGAACGAGACGGCGATCGCGGCCTCGACTTCGCGAGTCGGCTGGCGCCGTGCCTGCAGGCTCCAATGGCCTCACGCCCGGGCCGCGCGCCGCGCCACGTTGCGGGCTCCACGCGCGGCCTGCTGAAGACATCGGTGGGGCGCTACTGCGGACTGAAGCTTGAACCTCACTGTAAGATGTCAGCCGAAACCAGCCGCGGATCGAGCCGCCTCAAGAAGGCGGGCCGCGAGTCCCGGTTTAGCCATCTCGGCATTCCCAGGGGCATGCCTTGGAACGAAGCAGTGTCTGGGCCTTTTCGGAATACCAGCGGCGGCGCCTCATGTCCTCTCCACCACGAAGTCGGGGGTGATGCCTGAGGTCGCTATGGCCGCGGCGACGTCCGAGCCGGCGAGCGAACCGAAGGCGGTGACAAGTGCCGTGGCCAAGCCCATCGATCGGCCACCGAGGATGTCGGTGTGCAGCGTGTCGCCGACCATCAGGATCTTTTCCGATGCGGGGCTCGGGTGAAGCCGCGACAGCGCCAGGTCGTAGATTTGGCGGAAGGGCTTGCCGAAGAACTCCGGCCGGACGCCGGTGGCGTCGGCGAGGCGGTGGGCGAAGTGGCCGGGCTCGAGCGACAGGCCGCCCTCGCGCGGGGCCACGATGTCGGGATTGCCGACCAGCACCGGACGGGGGCGTTCGCGCAGCGCCGCTTCCAGCCGGGCCTGCCGCGCCTCGGTCCAGCCCTCCGACCCGACGAGCAGGAAGCCCTCGGCCCAGTCGTAGGTCAGGGGCGCGTCGTCGAGGAAGCGCGCCTCGAGCGCCTCGAATTCCTCCAGCCCGTAGCCCTGCGCGAGCATCAGGCCCCAGCGCCGCTTGGGCTGGCGGTCGAGGTGGCGCAGGAGCGCCTCGCGGCTCGACACGACCTCGTGCGGGGCAAAATCGAAGCCGAGGCGGGCGTACCGCGCCATCATTGCTCGCTTCGGATAGCCGGCGGAGTTCGTGACGACCATCGTCCGCTTGCCCGCGCGGCGCAGCTCGGCCATGCGCTCGGGAGCTCCGGGGATCGCCTGTTCTCCCACATTCAGGACGCCATAGGCGTCGAGCAGGATGAGGTCGTAGGGCGCCGCGATGTCCGCGAGCGTCTCCGCCACTTGCGGCGTCACGGAATGCGGACCCGGACTCGGCAGGCGGTTGCGCACCGACACGTAGGCTTCGAACGCCCAGGCGGGCGTCGCCGCTGTGGCGGTCATCACAGGATGCGGCGGCGCAGCCAGGCCGACACGATCTCGCCCATGATCACCAGTGCCAGGATCGCCAGCAGGACAGTTGCCGCCTCGCGCCAGTTGAAGGTGTCGATCGCGCCTTGGAGGATCAGGCCAATGCCGCCCGCGCCGACGAGGCCGAGGACCGTCGACTCGCGCAGGTTGATGTCCCAGCGCAGGATCGAAACCGCCCAGAAGGTAGGCATGACCTGCGGCACGATGGCGTAGGCGATGACCTTGAAGCGCGAGGCGCCGGTTGCCTCAAGCGCCTCGACCGGGCGCTTGTCGATCTCCTCGATCGCCTCGCCGAGCAGCTTGCCGACGAAGCCGATCGAGCGGAACATGATCGCGACGATGCCGGCAATTACTCCGGGGCCGAAGATCGCGACGAAGAGGAGCGCCCAGATGATCGTGTTAATCGAGCGCGACGAGACGAGGATGAACCGGCCGAGCCAGAGCGTGGCGTGGTTCGGCGTGGTGTTCTGCGCGGCGAGGTAGGCCACCGGCAGCGACAGGATTACCGCGAAGGCGGTGGCGATGGTGGCGATGTTCACCGTCTCCCACAGCACCTGCAGAATGGTGGAGAGATTGGTGGGATCGGGTGGATACATCCGGCCGAAGAGGTCGCCCATCTGCTCCGGCGCGTCCCAGACCCACGCCCAAATGATCTCGATCGAACCGAGCGCCCAGCCGATGGCCAGCGCGATCACGGCAAAGGCAGCGTAGCGCGTCATCCGCTGGCGCGGCGTGAAGCGCGTCCAGTCGTCGCGTCCCAGGTCGGCGAGCGTCATATCTTCTTCCTGATCCAGCCGCTGAACGCCTCCGACAGGAGGATCGCGGCGACGATGACCATGGTGATGGCCAGCGCGAAGTCATAATCGTAGCGGCCAAAGGCGTTGGCGAGCGTCGCGCCGATGCCGCCGGCACCGACGATGCCGACGACGGCGGAGGCGCGCAGGTTCGAGTCGAGCTGGTAGATCGTCAGCCCCACCTGCCGCGGCATGATCTGCGGAAAGATCGCGTAGAACAGCGTCGAAAAGTAGGGCGCGCCCGCCGCCCGCATCGCCTCGACCTGGCCGAAATCGATCTCCTCGATCCGCTCGGCAAGCATCTTGGCGACGAAGCCGATGGAGTAGACGATGAGCGTCAGCACGCCGGCGAAGGGGCCAAAGCCCACGGCCTTGACGAAGATGATCGCCACGATCACCGGGTGGAAGCTGCGCGCGACGATGATCATCGCCCGGCCGAGGTAGAAGACCGGCAAAGGCGCGATGTTGCGGGCGGCCATGAAGGCGATCGGGATCGACAGCAGCACGCCGCCGGCGGTGGCGAGAATAGCAATCTTGAGGCTCTCCAGAAAGCCGTCGATCAGGAGCCCGCTGCGCTCGAAGCTGGGCGGGAAGGCGCCGCCGAAGATGCGCTGCGCCCGGACCAGCCCCTCGGCCACCCGCTGCCAGTCGATCGGCAGCGCCGCCAGCGTCCAGACCACATAGACGATGGCGCCGATGTAGACGCCCCAGCGCAGGACCGGGTTCGAGATGAAGGGCGGCCGCTGCCAGGTGTCGGGGTGCGTGCTCACGAGGCCTGCCTCATGTCGCCGGCGCGGTCGGCGGCGGGACTTCCGGAATAGATCCGCTCCATCGCCTCCTCGTCGAGCGCAGCGGGCAGATCGTCGAAGATGATCCGGCCGTAGCGCATCCCGACGATGCGATCGGTGTATTCCCGCGCCTCGTGCACATTGTGGATGTTTATTAGGACCGGCAGCCGCAGCTCGCGCGAGAGGTCGCGGAGGAGGCCCATTATCTGCTCCGACGTCTTGGGGTCGAGCGAGGCGGTCGGCTCGTCCGCCAGCAGGATCTCCGGCTTCTGCATCAGCGCGCGGACGACGCCGACCCGCTGGCGCTCGCCGCCCGAGAGCTCGTCGGCGCGCTTGTTGGCGTAGTGCGCGATGCCGACCCGCTCCATCAGCTCGTAGGCGCGGCGGACGTCCTCGCGCGGATAGCGGCGCATGATCGCGGCCCAGGTCGAGATATAACCCAGCCGGCCCGACTGGACGTTCTCCATCACCGTCAGCCGGTCCACCAGGTTGAAGCTCTGGAACACCATGCCGATCTTGCGCCGCGCCTCGCGCAGCTGCCGGCCGCGCAGCCGCGTGAGCTCGGTCCCGTTCAGGACGATCGAGCCCGAGGTCGGCTCGACGAGCTTGTTGATGCAACGCAGCAGCGTTGACTTGCCCGCGCCCGACGAGCCGATGATCGAGACGACGCTCTCGCCCGGGATCTCGAGGCTCAGGTCCTTGAGCACCGGGTCGCCACCGCCGTAGCGCTTCACCAGATCGGTGATCTTCAGCATGGTCCGTCTCCTGTGCGGGTCCGGCCAATGGTCGCGGCCGGACCCCATGACATCATTCGGCCGCGAGGCCCTCGGGCGTGTACTGGACGCCATTGGCGGCCTGGATCTGGCGGATGATCGCCCAGTCGTCCTGGTAGGTGATCGGGACGAATTGGCTGACGCCGGTGAACTCCTCGCCGAGCGCGGTGCCCTCGAAGTCGAAGGAGAAGAACGCCTCCTCGATGCTCTCCTTCAGCTCCGGCGCGAGGTTGTGGGCGTAGGCGTAGGACGTGGTCGGGAACGGCTGGCTCTCCCAGACGATGCGGACCTCCGCCGGGTCGTAGAGGCCGCGCTCGGCCATCCGGTCGACCACCTCGGACGCCACCGGCGCCGCGTCATAGTCGCCAGCGACGACGCCCAGCATCGACTGGTCGTGGCTGCCTGAATAGATCACCTCGTAATCCTCGTCCGGCGTCACGCCGAGGTCGGGGAAGAGGGCGCGGGGCGCCTGGTTGCCGGAGTTCGACGTTGGCGAGGTGTGTGCCACCCGCTTGCCGGCGAGGTCCGGCATCTCCTGGATCTCGCTGTCGGCCTGGGTGTAGACCTGCAGCGTGTAGCCGAAGCGTCCGTCGTCGGAGCCCATGATGGCGAACGGAACGGCGCCGGCGAGGTTCACCGCGAAGGGCGTCGGCCCGGTGGAGAAGCCGGCAATGTGCAGGCGACCCGAGCGCATCGCCTCGACCTCGGCCGAGTTCGATTGCACCGCGAAGAACTGCACGTCCTTGCCCGTCACCTCCTCGAGGTGCTGGATGAACGGCTCCCAGATGTCCTCGTAGATCGCCGGATCCTCGACCGGGGTGTAGGCGAAGACGAGCGTGTCGGGGTTGACGAGTTGGCTGTCGTCCTCGGGCGCGTCGGCGACTAGATCGCCGTCGGCGTCGCAGTACATCTGGTCGAGTTGGCCACGGTTCGAGCACTCCTCCTGCGCGATGGCCGTCGTCGCGCCGAGCGCGAGAGCCGCCAGCATCGATCCGCCGAGGATGGCAGGGTCTCTGAGCATCTTCTTCTCTCCTCCTGATTGGTCGACTCCGGTCGTCTTGAGTGCGTCCGGATCAGCGCGAATAACAGCATCGCGGCTTGCACTTCGCAACATCCTTGTCAGCGAAAGTTGGGATGATCCACAGTGCCGCGACGAGAGGGCCGGCGCGAGGAGGCGCGGCGATGGGCGAGACCACCGGCATGCGCCGGCTGCGCAAGACGGAGCGGCGCGACCAGATCCTGCTGGAGCTGCGGCTGAAGCCGCACGTCCGCATCGCCGAACTCGCCACCCGCTTCGGCGTCTCCTCCGAGACCGTCCGTCGCGACGTGGAGGAGCTGAGCCGCACGGGTCTCATCAGCCGGGCGCATGGCGGGGCTTCCGCCGCGCCGCCCGGCCTGCGCCCGGACTTAGACGCCCGCAACCGCGCGCGCCTCCCCGAGCGCGAGCGGATCGGCCGCCTTGCTGCGAGCCTGGTGCAGGACGGCGACACGCTGATGATCGACGCGGGCTCGACGACGCTGCAGCTCGCGCGCTTTCTTGCCTTTGCCGGGACCGCGGTCGTGGCGATCACCAACAGCCTGCAGGTGGCGATGGCCCTGGGCCAGAGCCGCGGCGCGCGGGTGGTGCTCTGTCCGGGCGACTATCTTCCGGCGGAGGCTGCCGTCACCGGACCGGAGGCGCTCGACTTCATCGGCCGGCACAGCGTGGACAAGTGCCTGCTCGGCGCGGCCGGGTTGGACGACGGCGGCGTGAGCGAGGGCGTGGCGGGCTTCGCCGCGATCAAGCGCGCCATGCTGCGGCAGGCCGCGGCGCCGCACTTCCTGATCGACGCCAGCAAGTTCGGTATGCGCCACCTCGAATCGGTCGCGGCAATTGGCGCCCTCGGCACGGTCATCGCCGACCGCGAGCCGCCGCCCGAGCTTGCCGGCGCGCTGACAGAGGCTGGCGTGCAGGTGTTGCTTGCGCCTGGCACGTGACGGGTCGCAGAACTTTGACAAGCCTCCCGCGCCGGACGATCTTGCGCCTCCGCAAAAGAGCAGGGAGATGACGCGATGCAGACCGACCGCCACCCGCCGCGACGCCGCGGCCGTACGAGATGGCCCGCATGATCCGCATCGCGATCTGGTCCTCCGCGCGCGGCGCGGAATTTGGCAAAGCTGTTTCGCAGATACCTGACGTCGAAGTGGATGTCGTGCCCTCGGCCTCTGCGCTGGTGGCGGCGGTCGAGGAGGCGGAGGTGCTGGTCACGCCGGACGGCTCGCTCACGCCCGACGTGCTGGAGGCGATCGGGCGCGCCCCGAAGCTAGCCTGGATCCAGCTGGGGAGCGCGGGCTATGACCGGCTGCAAGCCTCCGGAGTTCGGCCGGGCGTGATGGTATCGAACGCGAGTGCCGCGCTTGGCCCGCCAGTCGCCGACCATGCAGTAATGCTCCTTCTCTCGCTGCTGCGGCGTCTGCCGGTCGCGTTGCGCCAGCAGCAGGCGGGCGACTGGTCGCGGGAGTATGCAGGCGGCGCCGATGGCCTCGACCGCAAGACCGTGACGATCCTCGGCTTCGGTCAGATCGGGCAGGAGACGGCGCGGCGGCTGCGTCCCTTCGGCGCGCGGATCGTCGGCGTCAGCCGGACGGCGCGGCCAAACGCGCTGGCCGACGAGGTGGCGCCGGTGGAGGCGCTGCCTGAGCTTCTGCCTCGATCCGACGCGCTGGTCGTCGCGGTGCCGCTCTCGCCCGGTGCCGGGCCGCAGATCGGCGCGGACGAGCTTGCGCTTCTGCCGCCGCACGCGGTGCTGGTCAACGTATCACGCGGCGGGGTTGTCGACGGTGCGGCGCTGGTCGATGCGCTCTCGCGCGGCGCACTGGCCGGCGCCGCGCTCGACGTGACCGACCCCGAGCCATTGCCGCCGGGGCATCCGCTCTGGACCATGAAGAATGTCATTGTCACGCCCCACGTCGCGGGCTCTGGCGGGCCTGCGGTCCAGCGCCGCCTAGAGCGCGTGATCTCTGATAACATCAGGCGCTACGCGAGGGGCGAGCGGCCCGCGCACCTGGTCGAGCTGGGCGACCCCGGGCGATGAGAGCCCGGGGTCAGGCCTCTCAGAAGCTGATCGAGAGGCCGACGGTTGCCGCAACATCCCCTTCGCCGGGGCCGGCGGCGCGGTAGAGCCCGCCGGCGGCCAAGCGGGCAGGACCGAAGTCGATGCTGTGTCCGATCTGCAGGTCGAGCGGAGCCTCGCCTTCGGCCAGATCGATGGTGTTCGTCTCGCGGATGACGCCGTTCGTGCGGACTCCGTCCGCAGCCGCGGTCAGCGCCACCGGCACGTCGAGATCGAGCTTGCCGCCCGCGATGGACAGCGGACGCGACACGCCGGCGGTGAGGGTGCCGCCCAGCAGGCCCTCCGCCGAGATGCCGAAGCCGACGGCAGTGCTCTCAATGTCGCGCCCGCCGCTGACGATGCCGTCCTGGCCGAAGTCGGTGATGCCCCAGCTGGCCGAGGCGTGCAGCGCGAGCCCCGGTGCGAAGCCGACGCTGCCGCCGACGCGGGCGAAGCGGGTCTCGGCCTCGGTGTCGCTGCCGAAGCCGCCGCCGAAGGAGGTCCCGAGCACGCTGCCGCTCTCGCTGAGCTGGCCCAGCTCGAACGTCAGGCTGCCGCCGCCGAAGTCGAGGCCCAGCCCGCCCGCCATGTAGGCGCCACCGGCGCCGCCCGTGTCGCTCGCCCCGGTGACGTGGAGAGTGGCGCCGCCGCCGAGGGCTGCCTCGTGGCGCAGGAAGGTCGCGTCGTCGAGGAAGGCCGAGTAGGGCGCGGCGAACGCCTCGGCGTCGGCCCAGCCCGCGCCCTCGGCCGACAGCGCCAGGTGGTCGTCGCCGCGCGCGAGGTGCAGGCTCTGCCCGGCGCTCTGCAGGCTGGCGGCGCTGCTGCGGTCGAGGGCGAAGCGCTGGATGCGGGCACTGGCGCCCGACAGCGGATCTCCGCTGGCCACGAAATCACCCATGTCCGCGCCATAGCCGCGGTCGTAGCCGTCCGTGACCATGACGTGGCGTCCGCTCAGCGCGGCGGTGACCGCAGTGCCGAAGCCGCCCGCAGCAGCGACGAAGGACTCGTCCGCCGTCTCGGCATCGCCGATGGTCCGGGCCATCTGGAGACTGAGCGTGCCCTGCGGCCTGACCGCGTTCTCGAGGTCGAGGAGGCCCCGACCATAGACTTCGTCGATGCCGGGCGCGCCCAAATCCTCGGCGGTGTCGAAGAGGATCGTGGTGATCTCGGGCGCCGTCAGCTCGGGGAACTGGCTCTTGAGCAGGAGCGCCGCGCCGGTCACGTGCGGCGCGGCATAGGACGTGCCGCTGCCGATCTGATATCGGTCGCTCGATCCGGCCGCATGGACCGAGTCGGGCATCAGGAGGCCACTGCCCGGTGCGGCGAGGCAGAAGGCCTGCGCCATTCCACATGCGTTCGCATACGATGCGAGCCGCTTGTCCGCGTCGACCGCGGTGACGGCGACCCAGTGAGCGGCGAACTCGCCGAAATGGATCGGTATGCCCGCGACGGCGCTCGGCTGCGTCGCGGCGTCGTTGCCGGTGGCGAAGACGGTGAGGAGGTCGTTTGTCCGACTCTCCGACAGCGCGCTCACGACATCATGACCGAGAAAGCCGCCGAGGTCGGTGCGGTCGGAGAAGTCGGTGACGAGGTATGAGCCATCCGTCTGGGGGTCGATCAGCGTCCAGCTGTGGTTGATCGCAGTCGCGCCCGCAGAGTAGGCCCGCCGCTGCGCATCCGCCCAGGCGGAGGTGACGGGCATCGTCAGGTGCGTCGACGGGTCCCCGTCCGGCCGGGCGAGGCCTTGCAGGATCATCAGGCTCGCCTCGAAGGCGACGCCGTGCATGCCGAACCCGTCCCGCTCGCCCGCGACAATCCCGGCGACCGCGGTCCCGTGGCCGTCGAAGTCGCGCACGTCTCCGGTGCCGGTGTGGTATGAATAGCTGCGCTCGCGGTTGATGCCGAAGGTCAGTTCGCGATGGGTGACGTCGGCCCCGGTGTCGAAGATCGCGCCGAGCGTGCCACGGCCGGTGCCGCCGTCCGCATAGCGGTGGCTGGCGCCGATCAGGGAGAGCGAATAGTTGCGCTGGTACTCGCCGGTCTCGAAGTCCGCGGAGGTGCCGGTGGGCACTTCCTCGTCGAGCCCGAAGCGGAACACAGGACCCGCGCCGCCGCTCCAGCGGCTTTGCGACGGGCTGTCGTCGCTGCCACCACTGCCGCCGCCACCACCACCACCGGCCGCCGCAGCGGCGAGGCCGGCGAGGGCGAGGCCGCCGAGAAGCACGCCGCTTACCCCAGTGGCGCCCGCCGCAGCGGTGGTTGCGGCGGCGACGGGTGCGGCGGACTGGCTGAAGGCCGGCGTGGAGGCGACAGTCAGGATCGTGCAGCCGAGGAGCAGCGCGTGGCGCGGCGAGTGTGGCGAGATCATGGAGAACCTGCGGCAAAGGTGGGGTCGCCGGCCGCTATAGGAGGCGCTGGTTAACGCTCTCTTTCGCGCTGGGAGACCAGCCGCAGTTGAGGCAACTCCGCCGCATCTCGCCGCCGGCCCTCAAGACTTCGTTCACCGCCCGCCCTGATACCGTTGCGCAGATCGACCCGAACATCAGGATCAGACATGCAGAAAAAGTCTCCGATCGCGGCCGTGACCGCGGCCTTGTTCGGCATGGCCGTCTCGGCCTCGGCACAGAGCGTCAGCTTCGCCGACATCGACGCCAACGGCGACGGCGCACTGGATTCGATCGAGCTTGAAGCGAGCTTCGGCGATGTCGCGGGTGACGTCGCGGCCAAGCTCGATGGGAACGGTGACGGCCTCGTTACCCGCGACGAGGCCAGCGCGGGCCAGCAGGAAGAGGACGACCCGCAGACGTTCGGCGAAATCGACCTCGACGGCGACGGAGTGCTGGAAGCGCCCGAATTCGAGCACGCGTTCGGCCCGGAGGCGCAGGTCGCGCTGGCGAAGTTCGACGCAAACGGTGACGGCGTCGTCACGCTGGACGAGGTGCGATCCTCAGATGACCCGAAGGGCGAGCGGGGCCACGGCAAGTCCCGGCGCGCCGAGCGGCAGGAAAACAAGGCGGCGGAGCGGGAAACCGCCGGACGCGGCAACGGCAACGGTCGCAGCGAAGATCGCGGCAACGGCGGCGGCCGCGGCGACGACCGCGGCGGCAATGGCAACGGCAACGGCGGCGGCAGAGGCAACGGCCGCGGCTGACGCGCTGCGTCCCCGGCGGCTCGACGGGTGCGGGGCGCCGCCGTAACCTGCGGCGATGCCTTGCCAGAGCGACGCGACCCGCAACCAGCCGGAGCCAGAGCGGCGCCTTCGCCGCCACTGGCCGCTTGCTGCCAGCCTTGTCCTGCTGACGTGGCTGTGGCTTGGGCCGATGCCAGAGCTCGCGCGGATCTCGTTCTCGGCACATATGGCGCTCCACTTGTCGGTGATGCTGCTCGCGGCGCCGCTGGTCGCGCTGGGCTTAGCGCGGCTCGGCACGCTCCCGCCGCGAGGGCCGTGGCTGGCCGTGGCGCTCGCCGCCGGCCTCGCGGAGCTGGTGGTCGTATGGGGCTGGCACGTGCCCGTGCTGCACGAGTCGGCGGCGATGTTTCCCCGGATCTTCGCGATCCAGCAGGCGAGCTTCCTCGCGGCTGGCGTCCTCGTCTGGCTGCCGGGCCTTGCCGGGTCAGAGCGGCGGGCTGCAGCAGCCGGGATGCTCGCCATGCTCATGGGCTTCATGCACATGTCCGTGTTGGGGGTCCTGCTGACCCTCGCGCCGCGGCTTATCTACTCCCCGGACGTCTGCCAGGGCATCCTCGGACTCGGCCCGCTCGACGACCAGCGGCTGGGCGGGCTCATGATGGCGGTCGGGGGCGGACTGCCGTACCTCCTCGGCATTCTTCACCTCGGTGCACGTTTCCTGCGCGAACCGGAGGTCGCGGGATGACGCTGGCGGGTCTTGCCTGCGCGGCGGGTCGGACGCACCCTGCGATCGTGCAGGAGGTGCGGGCATGAAGCTGATCCTTGCGGCGTTGGCGCTGCTCACGGCCGGACCGGCCGGTGCGACGCAGGAATACGTGCTGCCGACGCTCTTCTCCGTCACCGGAGTCGCGGCAGACGACGTTCTGAACGTGCGCGCAAAGCCCAGCGCCTCGGCCGAGACCATCAGCAGCTTCGCGCCTGACCGGCAGGACATCGAGGTGGTGGCGCACGATGCGTCGGGCGGCTGGGCGCAAGTCAATGTGGACGGGCGCAGCGGCTGGGTCTCGCTTCGCTATCTCGCCTACCAGGTCGGGGTTTGGGATGAGGGGCGGTTGCCGCGCACCTTCCACTGCGTCGGGACGGAACCCTTCTGGTCGCTCACTCTGGACGACGGAGACGTCGTCTACGCCACGCCGGAGGTGCCGAAGCGGCGCTATCGCCTCGACGCGGTGCTGGCGAGCGGGGTCTTTCGGGATCCCCGCCGCGCCCTCGTCGCGCGGGGACAGGACGGACGGCTCACCGCATCTGTCACGACGGCCGCCTGCTCCGACGGAATGTCGGACCGCGTCTACGGCCTCGACGTCTCGCTGATCCGCGAGAACGGCGCGCCAGAGCTTCTGCGGGGCTGCTGCTCCATCGCGCCCTGACCGGAAGGTTCCCGGAAAGAGCCGGAAAGCTTCTGCGAGTGCACCGGAAAGATCGAAGCGCTATAAAGCAGTTGTTCCGGAGCCGAGCGAGAAACGCAGGAGCCGGAGCGGAAGAAGGCCAAAGGCCGGATCGTTCCGATGAGGGATAACCCGGTCGCGGCCAGTCAAACCAGAATGAAGGGCTGAGATCGCCCTGAAATCTCACCGGCGAGCGAGAAGTCGTTTGTCGGGTCACTCGAAAATTGCGGGCACTCGCCCTCCAGAATGGAGAAAAAGAAATGCTGACCAAGATCGTTTCCTACGCCCTTGCCGCCGTTGTTGCCGCCTCGCCGGTCCTCGCGGAGAGCCAGCTTGAGCGGAGCCTCGGCGTCCCGGCCGGCGTCTACAGCGCCGCGCAGCTCGTCGACCTGCGCAACGCCATCGAATCCGGCGAGCGTTCCCGCGCCGCCCACATCATTCGCAGCGGTGCGAACGGGGGCGTCACCCGCGATACGATGAACTTCACCGCCGACGGACATAGCTTCGGCGAGCGGCAGATCATCGCCAATGCGCTTGAAGACAACCGGTTCCAGAACGCGAGGTTTGTCGCGGGTGGTGGTTTGGGCCGCCACGTCGGCGGCGAGGAGATCATGAAGGCGCGCGTCGCCTCCGATCTCGGCGTCAATCCGGAAGGATACACGCTCTCGCGGCTCTACAAGCTCCAGGACGAAAACCAGGAGTGAGTTTCGCCTCTCGCCCGGGCCGGCGCGTTTCGGCCCGGGCTGCAACAGGGCTCCGACCCGGATTGCATTCTCTGCAACTATCCGCCGGCCCAAGGGCTGGCGGACAAGGCTCAATCCGGAACGCCGGCCTTTTCGAGCCCTTCGATGAAGACGTCGCAATGCGCAAACTTGGAGAGGTTCTTCCTCAGCACCGACCGCCGCAATGGTGGTCCGATCGCGTTGCGCCGCTCCATGAACTCGCGCGCCTCGTCCAAGAGGCCGAGATGACCGCAGCAGCTGATGAGCGAATTGTACTGGCCTGGATATTCGGAGAATCCGGCAATGGATGTTCTGAGGTAGGGCAGCGCCTCCTCAAAGCGCCGCGCGCCGAGGAGCGCGAGGCCGTGGGTGGAGGTGTAGAGCCCCGAGAACGTGTCGAGCGGGCTGAGCAGCAGCGCACGCGCCGTCTCCTCGATCGCCTCGTCGAAGTGGCCCGCGCGCAGCAGCGTGAGGCCCAGACCCGTATGGCCCAGCGCGAAGCTGGGGTTCATCGACAGCGCCGCCCTGAGCTCGCCGACGGCGCGATCGTGCTGTCCCGCCGAGCTGAGGCAGAGGCCCAGCATCATGCGCCCCCAGGGATCGCCCGGATCGCTCACCAGCGCCTTCTGGGCATGAGCCATCGCCTCTTCGGAGCCCTTTTCTCGATCTGGGCGCCAGTAGCAGAGGACCGCCCAGTAGAGCGCCCAGCTGAGCAGCGCGTGCGCGCGAGCGTAGCTCGGGTCGAGCGTGATCGCGCGGTGCAGCAGCTCCTGCGCCTCCGCGTTCCCCTTGCGGTCGATCTGGTTGATGAGTTGGAGCGCCCGTGCCACCAGTCCCCACGCGTCGACGCTGCCCGGCTGGCGGAGCGCGGCGCGCGTGCCTTCCTCGGCGTAGAGGTGCGGCTCGACTGCGGCGACCACGCGCTGGGTGATGTCGTCCTGCACGTCGAAGATGTCCGTCAGCTGGCGGTCATAGCGGTCGGCCCAGATGTGCTTGCCGCTCTCCGCGTCGATGAGCTGTCCGGTGACGCGGATCCGGTCGCGGGCGACGCGGATGCTGCCCTCGAGCACGTATCGCACGCCCAGCTCCCCGGCCACGGTGCGCACGTCCACCGCGCGACCCTTGTAGACGAAGGTCGAGTTGCGCGCGATGACGAAGAGCCAGCGCAGGCGGGCGAGGGCGGTGATGATGTCCTCGGTGAGGCCGTCACCAAGGTAGTCGTGCTCGTGATCTCCCCCGAGGTTTGTGAACGGCAGCACGGCGATCGACGGCCGGCTAGCAGCTTCGGGGCCACGGTGCGCGGCGGCCGGCGCTGTATCGACCGCGACCTCGCCGTTCAGCAGCGGCTTCAGGTCCAGGCCGGTATGCCCCTCGACGATCGACAGCGTTCGATCGGAAAAGAGCCCGATCAGCAGCTTGTCCACCGTGGATCTGCCGAGCTTGGTGCGAAAGGCGAACTCGTCGCGCGAGATGTGCTGACGCGCGATGAAATCTTTTACTGCCGATGCAACCTGTCGATGGCCATCCATGATGCGCCTGCGCCGCTGGCTCCGTTAGCCACTCAAGGCATTCCTTCGCAGCGCGCGCCTCGTGCGACGGGGCCGCCTCCGGGTGCCGCCGCATGATCCGAGAAGTACGCTCCGGCGATCCATCGATCCACCACCGAAGAAGAGCCTAAACCGATTCTGCGCCTGTGCGCGGTCCGTGGCAAGGGATCGCGCGGCAGTCGGTTGACCGTGCGGTGAACGTGGGGGAGCCTGTGGAAAAGATTGACGGACCTGCCGCCGCGCCACACGACCTTGTTGCACATTGTGGCGCCGGGACCGTCCGCCGCCGGCAGACAGGGGACGCCGCTGATTCGTTTTCCGGCGTCAGAGGCCCGTATGGCGGGCGAGGACCGAGGCCGTTCCATCGGACCAGAGCGCCGACAGGTGGCGGGCAAACGGCGCAGCAAAGCGCGGTTCATCGGCGAGCGAGCCGAAGATTTCCTTGAGCTGCAGGAAGGCGGCAGGATCCTTTTTGGCCCTCTGCGCATAAGTGACCAACCGCTCCGCCGCCTCGTCCTGCACCTCAATCGGCGTGCCGTCCTCCACGGGGCCGCCGAGGTACCGCGCCCAGAGAGCGCTGACCAGCGACAGGCTCTCAACCTCCTGCCCCGCGGCGAGTCGGTCGCGGACCGACGGCAGGATGAACTTCGGCTGCCGGTTGGAGCCGTCGAGGCAGAGGCGTGGCACGGTATCCCCCACGCCTGGGTTCTCCAGCCGTGTTACGACTTGCGCGTAGTAGTCGTCGAGGTCGGTGTCTGGCACCGGCGGCACGATCGGGATGATCTCCTCGCGCTCCACCCGGTCGAGGAAGGCGCGGACCAGCGGATGCCTGATCGCCTCGTGGACGTAGTGTAGCCCGAGGAGCGCGGAGGGGTAGGCGATCGTGGCGTGCCCGCCGTTCAGGATGCGGATCTTCATCGTCTCGAACGGCGCCACGTCGTCCGTCATCGTGACGCCCACGGTCTCGAAGGCAGGGCGGCCGGCGGTGAACTTGTCCTCCAGCACCCATTGCCGGAACGACTCGCAGGCGATGGGCCGCGCGTCCTCGATGCCCCAGCGCTCGCGGACCATCTTCCGCTCGCGGTCCGACGTGGCGGGTGTGATCCGGTCGACCATCGCGTTTGGGAAGGCGACCTCGGCGGCGATCCAGTCCGCCGTCTCGCCGTCGATCTGCCGGGCTAGGCCGAGGACGGTATCGCGCGTGACGTGGCCGTTCTCCGGCAGGTTGTCGCAACTCATCACGGTGAACGGCGCGACGCCGGCGGCGCGACGGGCTTGGAGCGCGGCGATGATCGCGCCGAAGGCGCTGACCGGTTGGTCCGGGGTGGCCGCGTCGGCCTGCATGTCCGGATGATCGGGGTCGAAGGCGCCGGAGGCAGGGTCGATGTAGTAGCCGCCCTCCGTCACCGTCAGGCTGACGATCCGGATCGCCGGGTCGCTCATCGCCTTGATCAGCGGCGCGTTGTCCCGGGCGATCGGCACGAAGTCGATCATCGGGCCCGTCACGACCGGCCGGTCGCGCTCGGGGTCGAGTTCGACCAGCGTTGTCAGCCAGTCCTGCTCGGCAAGCTCGTCCCGCATCCGTGCGTCACCCTGGCGAACGCCCGCGCCGACGATGGCCCAGTCGAGATCTCGCCCCTCCTGGAACAGGTCGTGCAGGTAGAGCGCCATGTGCGCGCGATGAAAGTTGCCGATGCCGATGTGCACGATCCCGCGCGAAAGCTCGTCGCGGCGGTAGCGGGGCCGCTCCACGCTCGCGGGCAGCCGGTCAAGTATCGACAGGTTCAGGCGTTCGGCCATGATCGCACCTCGTGATCTCGATCGCTTCTGAGGCCGCGACCTCAGCTCATCCACTGTCCGCCGTCGACGTTGAAAGTCTGGGCGACGATGTAGTCGGCCTCGGGCGTGGCGAGGAAGATCGCCATCCCGGTCAGGTCCTCGGCGCGGCCCATCCGGCCATAGGGCACGGCATCACCTACCTGACGCTTCTTCTCGCCCGGCTGCAGCCCCTCGTGCCGGGCGAAGAGCGCGTCGACGTGGTCCCAGTGCTCGCCCTCGACCACGCCGGGGGCGATGGCGTTGACGTTGATGCCGTGCCGGATGAGGTTCAGCCCCGCCGACTGCGTCAGGCTTATGACAGCGGCCTTGGTGGCGCAGTAGACCGCGACCAGCCCTTCGCCGCGGCGCCCGGCCTGGCTGGCCATGTTGATGATCTTGCCGCCCTTGCCGCGGTCGACCATGTGCCGCGCGACGGCCTGCAGCGTGAAGAGCGTGCCGGAGACGTTCACCGCGAAAAGGCGGTCGTAGCTCTCGCGCGTGATCTCGACGATGGGCGCCATGTCGAAGAGAGCGGCATTGTTCACCAGGATGTCGATGCCGCCGGTTTCCGCCACCGTCTCACCCACCGCCGCCTCTATGGACGACTGCTCCGTCACGTCGAGATGCACGGCGTGGGCACCGATCTCCTCGGCGGTGGCGCGTGCGGCATCAATGTTGACGTCGCCGATCGTGACCGTGGCGCCCTCGCGGAGGTAGGCCTCGGCGAAGGCGCGGCCGATGCCGCGCGCCGCGCCGGTGATCAGCGCCGAGCGGCCTTCCAGTCTCACAAGCGCAGTCCCGCCTCGTCGAAGCGGTGGATCTTGTCGGGCTGCGGCGTGAGGTAGACGGCGTCCCCATGATGCACGCCGATCTCGCCGTCGCAGCGAACAGTCAGCGTGTCGGCGAGGCCGGTGTCATGGACGTGGAGGAACGTGTCCGAGCCCAGATGCTCCGACACGCCGACCACGCCGCGCCACTGGCCATCGGTCGTCGAAATCGACATGTGCTCGGGCCGAACGCCGATCGTCTTGGCGTCGTGCTTCGCCGCCTCTGCCCCGTCGATGAGGTTCATCTTCGGGCTGCCGATGAAGCCCGCCACGAAGACGTTGCGCGGGTTGCGGTAGAGCTCGAGCGGCGAGCCGACCTGCTCGATGTTGCCGGCGCGCAGGACGACGATCTTGTCGGCCATGGTCATCGCCTCGACCTGATCGTGCGTCACGTAGATCATCGTCGTCTCGAGCGTGTTGTGCAGCTCGCTGATCTCGAGGCGCATGTTGACGCGCAGCGCCGCGTCGAGGTTCGAGAGCGGCTCGTCGAAGAGGAAGGCGGCGGGCTCCCGCACAATGGCCCGGCCGATGGCGACGCGCTGGCGCTGACCGCCTGATAGCTGCCCCGGCCGGCGGTCGAGGTAGTCCGAAAGGTTGAGCACCTTGGCCGCCGCCTCGATGCGCCGGTCCTGCTCGGCCTTGTCCATGCCCGCCATCCTGAGCGGAAACGCGATGTTCTTCCGCACGCTCATGTGCGGGTAGAGGGCGTAGGACTGGAATACCATCGCGAGGCCGCGCTTGGCGGGCGGCGTCTCGGTCGCGTTGCGCCCGTCTATGCGGATCTCGCCGGACGTGACGTCCTCTAGCCCCGCGATCAGGCGCAGGAGCGTGGACTTGCCGCAGCCGGAGGGGCCGACGAAGACGACGAACTCGCCGTCGCCGATCGTCAGGTCCAGCGGCGGGATCACCTGTACCGCGCCGAAGCTCTTGGTCACCTTGTCGAGCGTGATCGTGCCCATTTCATCTTCCTTTCTCGGGCGCTACTTCACGGCGCCGAACGTCAGGCCGCGGACGAGCTGTTTCTGGCTGAACCAGCCCAGGATGAGGATCGGCGCGATCGCCATGGTCGAGGCTGCGCTGAGCTTGGCGTAGAACAGCCCCTCTGGGCTCGAGTAGCTGGCGATGAAGGCGGTCAGGGGCGCGGCGTTCGCGGCTGTCAGGTTCAGCGTCCAGAACGCCTCGTTCCAGGCGAGAATGATATTGAGCAGGAGCGTAGAGGCGATGCCGGGCACCGCCATCGGCGTCAGCACGTGGATGATCTCGTCGCGCAGGGTCGCACCGTCCATCCGCGCGGCCTCGAGGATCTCGCCCGGGATCTCGCGGAAGTAGGTGTAGAGCATCCAGACGATGATCGGCAGGTTGATCAGCGTCAGCACGATGACGAGGCCGGTGCGGGTGTCGAGCAGCCCTGTGTCGCGGAAGAGCAGGTAGATCGGGATCAGCACGCCGACCGGCGGCAGCATCTTGGTCGAGAGCATCCACATCAGGACGTTCTTGGTGTTCTTGCCCGGCACGAAGGCCATCGCCCACGCCGCCGGGACCGCGATGATGAGGCCGAGGATCGTCGAGCCGAGCGAGATCACCACCGAGTTCATGAAGTGGCGGAAGTAGTTGGACCGCTCCTGCACCGCCGCGTAGTTCTCGAACGTCCAATCGAAGAAGAGGAACGACGGCGGCGACGAGATGGCCTCGGCCTCGGTCTTGAAGCTCGTCAGGATCGTCCATAGGATTGGGAAGAAGATCAGGATGCCGATCGCCCAGGCGATGGCGGTGTTGATCGACTTGCGTCGCGTCGTGACTGCGCGTGCCATCGGATCCCCCTCAGGCGTCCAGGTTCTTGCCGATCATCCGCATCAGGAAGATCGCGACGATGTTGGCGAGGATGATGGCGACCACGCCGCCCGCCGAGCCCAGCCCGACGTCGAACTGCAGGAGCGACTGGATGTAGACGAGGTAGGTCAGGTTGGTGGACGCCACGCCCGGCCCGCCGCCCGTCGTCACCAGAATCTCCGCGAATATCGACAGCAGGAAGATCGTCTGGATCAGGATGACGACGGTGATCGCCCGCGCCAGATGCGGCAGGATGATCCAGAGGAACTTGCTGCCGAACCGCGCGCCGTCCATCTCGGCCGCCTCGAGCTGCTCGCTCGACAGCGACTGGATCGCGGTCAGCAGGATCAGCGTGGCGAACGGCAGCCACTGCCATGAGACGATGAAGATGATCGACAGAAGCGGCGCCGCCGTCAGCCACTCGAACGGCTGCGCGCCGAAGGCCCGCGCGAGGTAGCCGAAGAGCCCGTTCACCGGGTCCATGAACATGTTCTTCCAGACCAGCGCAGATACCGTTGGCATCACGAAGAACGGCGCGATCACCAGCAGCCGGACGATCCCCTGTCCCCACATCTCCTGGTCGAGCAGCAGCGCCAGCGCGATGCCACCGCAGACGGTGATGACGAGCACGCCCCCTACCAGCAGCAGCGTGTTGAGCAGCGCCGTGGTAAAGGCCGGATCGGTGAAGAAATAGCTGTAGTTCTCGAAGCCGACGAACGGGTTCGCGCCCGGCATCAGCAGGTTGTAGCGCAGCGTCGAGAAGTAGAGCGTCAGTGTCAGGGGTACGATCATCCACAGAAGCAGCAGGATGACAGCGGGCGAGATCATCAGCCGCGCCGCGGCTCTGGAATGCTGGGTGGCCATGTCTACGACTCCCTGAAGGCGTGACTTCGGGGGCCCCGCGGGCGGGGCCCCCGACCGGGAGGATCAGTAGCCAGCGCGGTCCATCTCGCGCTGGGTCAGCTGCTGTGCGCTCTGCAGCGCCTGGTCCGCCGAGACCTGACCGGCCAGAGCGGCCGAGAATTGCTGCCCGACCGCCGTACCGATGCCCTGGAACTCCGGGATCGCGACGAACTGCCCGCCGGTGTAGGGCGTCTCCTGCACGGACTGGTTCTGCGTGTCGGCCGACTGTATGGCGTTCAGGGTCATCTCGGCGAAGGGCGCGGCTTCCTGGTACTCGGGGTTCTCGTAGAGCGAGGTCCGGGTGCCCGGAGGCGCGGCGCGCCACCCCTCTTCCTGGGCGACGAGCTGCGTGTATTCTTGGCTCGTGGCCCAGGCGACGAACTCCTTTGCCGCGTCGGGCGCGTCGGTCGAGGACGGCACCGCGAGGCTCCAGGCCCAGAGCCAGTTGCCGTGGTTGTCGACGCCTTCCTTGTTGGGGAACTTGGCGAAGCCCACGCTGTCGGCGACCGTGGACTCGTCGGGATCGGTCACAAAGCCGGCGGCGACGGTCGCGTCGATCCACATGCCGCACTTGCCCTGCTGGAACAGCGACAGGTTCTCGTTGAAGCCGTTCGATGACGCGCCCGGCGGGCCGTACTCGTTCATCATGGTCAGGTAGTCCTTCATCGTCTCCTGCCATTCGGGGCTGTCGAACTGGGCGTTCCACTCCGTGTCGAACCATCGCGCGCCATAGCTGTTCGCCATGGTGGTGATGAAGCCCATGTTCTCGCCCCAGCCGGGCTTGCCGCGCAGGCAGATGCCGTAGACCTCGTTCTCGCGATCGGTCATCGCCTCGGCCGCGGACATGATGTCGGACCAGGTGGGTTCTTCGGGGATGGAGACGCCCGCCTGCTCGGCCAGGTCGGTGCGGTACATCACCATTGCGGACTCGCCGTAGAACGGCGCCGCATAGAGCGTGCCGTCGACCGACAGCGCCTCGCGCACGGCGGGCAGCAGGTCGTCGACGTTATATTCCTCGGGCAGGTCGTCGAGCGGCAGCAGCCAGTCCTGCTTGGCCCAGATCGGGACCTCGTAGGTGCCGATGGTCAGCACGTCGTACTGGCCGCCTTGTGTGGCGATGTCGGTCGTCACCCGCTGGCGCAGCACGTTTTCCTCCAGCGTCACCCATTCGAGGGCGATGTCGGGATGCGCATCGGTGAAATGATTCGAGAGCCCCTGCATCCGGATCATGTCGCCGTTGTTCACGGTCGCGATCGTGATTGTCGTCTGCGCCTCGGCCGCCAGGGCCGATACGCACAGCGCCGTCGCCCCCATTAGGGCACGCCTGATGTTCGTCATGTCGTCCTCCCTTTGCCGTACTTGGGCAAATGCCTAGGCAATGAGCAAAATCTCACAGACATAACTGAGTCTGTCAACGGCCTAGCTATACCCTATCCGGCATATCCACGCCGGTCACCACGCAATGAAATTGCAATCAGTCCAGCCGCAGTACCTTTTCCGCTGTGACTTCATCGGTGATGAGGGCGCTGATGAGGCGGCCCCTCAGTGCCGCGGCCACCGCGGGCACCTTGGCCTCGCCCACGGCGATTCCAACCACAAGCCGCCCTTGGGCGCTTCGCAGTGGTGCGCTCGCCACTCGCTCGTTGATGAGGCCACCTATGACCTCGCCGTTCCGGTCGTAGGACCAGCTCGTGATCTCGCCAACTGCGCCGGCGCCCTGCAGAGCCCGCAGTTCGGCGCGCGTGATGAAGCCGTCCACCACCATCGGCGCGGTCTCGTCGAGCTGGCCGATGCCGACGAAGGTGACGTCGGCGCGGCGACAGAGATCGAGCGTGTTGCGCACCGGCTCCTGCGCGTGGAGGAGGGCGAGCTGGTCCGGATCCTCGGCCAGGACCGGCAGCGGCATCGGAAAGTGCCGCGCTCCCACCCGGTCGGCCATGCGGACGACCACATTGTAGGGCGTAGCCGACCCGTCGCGCATCATGTTACCGAGGAGCGACACGATCGAGTGCTGCGGGCAGTCGAGCGTCGGCAGCTGCTCCACCGCGGCCCTGAGCGCCCGGCCGGTGCCGAGGGCGACGACCTTCGGCGCGCGCGACTTCAGGTGCCGCTCCATCTCGGCGGCTCCGGAAATGGCAACGCCGGCGAGCAGTCCGGGCGCGGCGGGGTCACTCGGCACCACTTCGCAGGACGTGAGCGCGTGGCGTTGCGCCAGCTCCTGCCCCAGTTCCATGCAGCGCGCGATAGGGTGGTCGAGCCGCATCTTTATCAGCCGCTCGGTGACCGCGAGGGAAACGAGCCGCTGGGCCGACTGGCGCGAAACGCCAAGCTTGCGCGCAATCTCGTCCTGCGTGTTCCCGGCCACGTAATAGAGCCAGGCGGCACGCGCCGCATCGTCGAGCCGACTGTCCCCCTGCATCACGCCTCGCACGAGGCACGCCGCCCGCGGAGCGCGGGGGCGCGTCGGTAGAAGTCCCCCCAGCTCGGCAGGATCGGAACACCCGGCGGCGTCGCCTCGCGCATTCCCGGCAGCGCAAAATGCGCTCCGCCGGCATAGCGCCACACCTCCATCCCGGCGGCCTGCGCCGCGGCGATGCCCGGCAGGCTGTCCTCGATCACGAGGCACCGCTCGGCCGGAACTGCCATACGCGCGGCGGCATGGAGGAATAGATCGGGTTCCGGCTTGCCGCGCTGCACCTCCGAGGCGGTGAAGACGTGCTCGCCGAAGCGGTCGCGCAGACCGCAGATCTCGAGTGATCGCCGCGCTCGTTTCGGGGTGCTGCTCGTGGCGACACAGGCGGGGCAGGCGAGGGTGTCGAGCACGTCTTCGATGCCCGCCGTCGGCTTCAGCCGCGCCTCGAATACCGACAGGAGTTTGCGCCGGTAGTTATCCTCGAAGTCGGCCGGCAGCGCCGTGGCCGAGGTCTCTCGCAGCGTCGCGGCCACGGTCGGGAAGCTCCGGCCGAGGAAGGCGCGCGAGAAGTGCTGCATGTCGAGGACGATGCCGATCGCCTTCAGCGCAGCAAGCAGCACCTCGCCACTCAGCATCTCGCTGTCCACGAGAACGCCGTCGCAGTCGAATATGATGAGGTCGAAAGGCCGCATCGTCAGATTGATAGGAGGTGGCCCGCGGAAAAGCGAGCATGCTCCGTCCCGCTGGCCAGGCGCGCATTCGGAACCACGGCGGGTGCAGCCGGCTTGATCCCGATCGGCAGGCCTCTGTGGCCACGCTTGGGGAGGGGGCCAAATGGCGGCGGATGTACCGGCACCGGGGTCGGATCGGCCTCAGCGCCGCAAACGTGGACAGCACTGGGCGGTGATCGGCCTTTTCATCATCGCGGCTGCCGCGACGCTCGTGCTCGCGCGGTCCTTCTTTATGCCGGTGATCCTCGCGTTCCTGCTGTCGCTGGTCTTTTCGCCGATTCGTCGCTTTCTCGCGCGCAAGGGCGTACCGCCGGGCATCACGGCCGCGGTCGTCGTGATCGGCCTGCTCGTGGCGCTCGTGGTGGGACTCCTGTCGCTCTCGGCGCCGGTGCGCGAGTACGCTCAGGATGCGCCGACCATCATCAGAGACGTCGAGCGCAAGATGCGGGTGCTCAGTTCGGCCGTCGAAACCGTCACCGAGGCCAGCGAGGAGGTCGAGAAGCTGACCGAGGGCGGCGGCGGGGGGGGAGAACAGCCCGAGCGCGTGGTGGTCGACCGCCCGGGCGTGCTGGCTCAGGTGGCGACAAGCGCGCCCTACATGCTGGCGCAGACGGCGCTGACGCTGGTGCTTCTGTTCTTCCTGATCTCGTCGGGCGACATGTTCTACGAGAAGATCGTGCACGCGATCCCGCGTTTTTCCGACAAGCGCCGGGCGATCGAGATCGCCTATGACATCGAGAAGAAGATCAGCCGCTATTTCTTGACGATCTCGGTCATCAATGCGGGGCTCGGCGTTGCCATCGGCACGGCGCTCTACTTTCTTGGGATGCCGAACCCCGTGCTGTTCGGTGTCCTCGCCTTCGCGCTCAACTTCGTGCCGTACCTCGGTGCGCTGACGGGTGTCGCGCTGACGGCGGTCATCGGCATCGTGACCTTCGACACCCTGGCGCAGGCGGCGTTCGTCGCCTTCGTCTACTTCGCCTTCACGAGCCTCGAAGGCCAGTTCATCACGCCCTATGCAGTAGGCCGCAGCCTCAAGCTCAATCCGGTTGTCGTCTTCATCGCCGTCGCGTTCTGGGGCTGGGCGTGGTCGGTCATCGGAATGGTCATAGCCGTGCCTGTGCTCATCACGCTGCGCGCGTTCTCGGAGCGCATCCCGCAGATGAACGGCCTTGGCCTCTTTCTCGCGGGTCGGCACGTCGAGGTGCAGCACGACGAGGACGACAGGGGCAGCTCCCGCGCCGCCTGAGACGGATCAGCCGGCGCCGTCGACAACTGCCTCGACCCGCTGCCAGTCGCGCGGCGACAGGGCAGCGCTTGCCCGCGACAGTGCCTCGCGCGAGGCCTCTTTCGCCGCCGCCGCCAGCTCGCCACCGCCCGCCTCGAGACTGCGCAGCGCCTTCTGCAACCTGATCTGCACTTCCACCTTGTCAGCGCCGTCCCGCGCAATCGGCAGGAGGCCGTCCTGCATCAGGTCCACAGCCGTGATCGCCGGCAGGGCGATCCGCGGGAATTCGATCCCGCGCCCGTCGTTCCGCTCCTCGTGGAACGCCTGCAGTACCCGGACCAGCCGGCCGATCACGTCGATCGCGGTGCCGGGGTCGTTGATGCCGGGCGAGAGGGCGCGCTGCGCGATCTCGCTCAGGACGATCACGCCGAAGCGCGGGTCCTGGTCGAACTCGCGCTTCGAACCCAGCGTGAAGGCCGCGCGGAGCGCCGCCTCGTCGAGGTCGCCGACATAGAGGGCCAGCGCCTGGCCCTCAACCGCGAAGTGGCCCGGCGGAGCCACCACGCGCACCGTGCCGTCGCCTGCCTCCGCCGCCTCGGAAAGGGCACCGAAGTCGACATGCTGGACATATCCGGTCCGGTCCGCCAGCAGCGCCGCGCCCCGCTGCGGCTCGCCGCGCATGGGCTCGCTGACGGCGCAACCGTAACAGGGCCGGAGCCTGCGCGCCTCGAGCGCTTGCCGCGCCGCCTCCTCGACCCGCCGCGACGTCTCGATCAGGCTGCCCAGCTGCGACAGATGGCTGATCCACCGCAGGAGCGCGATGACCACCAGCGCGATGACCGTCAGCGTGAAGCCCATGATCACCGCCGAGGCCGCCTCGCCATACACCTCGGTCGAAACCACGATCAGCGAGACGAGCGCGAAGACGAAGGCGCCAAGGAAGGTCGCCAGTACCGACTGCGTCGTCGTATCCTCGAGCAGGAGCTGGTACGACCGCGGCGTCACCTGCGTCGAGGCCGACTGCCGGGCCTGGACCATGATGCTGAGCGAAAAGATCGTCACCGCCAGCATCGACGAGGCCAGAATCTCGAGGATGCCCACCAGCGCCGAACCGCCGAGCGCGCTCGCCATCTCATCGGGCACCAGTGGGGCGAGCAGGGTGGCCGATGACGCCGCCACCAGCGCCAGCGCCGCGATCGCGGTGGTCCGGACCCAGATCCGCCGCGAGAAACGCCGCAGCCGGTAGAGCGCCTTGGAGAGCGACAGTGCCTGCATCACCGCGGTCAGACCGTTCTGGGCCGGCCGCAGAGGCGAGCCACGCTCACCGTAGCGCCCCCTGGGCTTGCAGCGCCTCGTATCTGTCTTCGTCGAACCACCAGTAGGCGTCGCCCCGCGCGTAGGGCGGCTGGATATCCGGGCGGCCGAAGACGTCCCAGTAGGCGATCCAGTGCGCACCCTTGTGCCAGTTCGGCACCCAGATGTGCTTCGCGCGGAGCACGCGGTCGAGCGCGCGGACCCGCGTCTCCATCTCCGCCCGGCTCTCCGACGCTACGATCCGGTCGATCAGCGCATCGACCACGGGGTCCGCCACGCCGGCGAGATTCAGCGAGCCCGGCGCTTGCGCACCCGAAGTGCCGAAGACCGAGCGGATGCTGGCCGACGGTGTGAGGCTCAGCACCAGTCGTCCCGGTGTCACGTCGTAGTCGAAGTCCTCCTGCCGCTGCTGCATCTGGGCTGGGTCCACGAGCTCATATCGGGCGTCGATGCCGACCCGCCGCAGGTTCGCCACGTAGGGCAGGATGACGCGCTCGAAGCTCGGGTTGTCGTCGAGGATCTCAAGGGACAGGGTCTCGCCCTGCGCGTTGCGACGCAGCCCGTCGGTCCCGACGGTCCAGCCGGCCTCCTCCAGAAGGCGCGACGCCTCCCGCAGAGCGGTGCGATCGAGCTGCTGGCTTGTGCTGCTGATCGGCGGAACGTGGGCGGGCGCTTCGAAGACGTCGGGCGGGAGCGCGTCGCGGAACTCATCGAGCAGCGCGAGCTCGTCGCCCTCAGGCACGCCCTCCGCCTGCATCGTCGTGTTTTCCCAGAAGCTGTCGGTCCGGGTGTAGAGACCGTGGAAGAGCGTCGCGTTCGTCCATTCGAAGTTGAACAAGAGCCCGAGAGCCTCTCGCAGGCGCGGATCCTGCATCTTTTCGCGTCGCAGGTTCAGCCAGAAGCCCTGCGTGCCCGACGGCCGCTCGTCCCGCAGCTCGTCACGGATCACCCAGCCGCGCTCGACCGCCGGGAAGTCGTATCCCTGGGCCCAGATCGCAGACGAGAACTCCTCATGAAAGAGGTAGGCGCCTGCCTTGAGCGCCTCGAACGCGGCGGTACTGTCGGCGAAGTACTCGTAGCGCACGCAGTCGAAGTTGTGGGTGCCGACGTTCACAGCGAGGCCCTCGCCCCAGTAGTCGCGGCTGCGGCAGTAGGTGATGTTGCGCCCGGGCGAGACGTCGCTGACGACGTACGCGCCGGAACTCACCGGCGGCTCCAGCGTCGAGGTGTCGAACGGCACCTCGGCGTAGTAGTGCGCGGGCAGGATCTCGAGATCGCCCACCACCATCGGCAGGTCGCGTGTGGAGGCGCCCGGCGCGAAGTCGAACCGGACGCTGTGCGGCCCCAGCGCCCGTGCGCTCTCCACGTCGGCCAGCGCGATGCGGTATTGCGGCCGCCCCTGCGTCTTGAGCGTCTCGAAGGTGAAGACGACGTCCTCGGAGGTGAGCGGCTCGCCGTCCGAGAACCGCGCCTCCGGCCGCAGGTTGAAGACGATCCAGCTCCGGTCTGGCGGATATTCCATGCTCTCCGCGATCAGACCGTAGGCCGCGTCCGGCTCGTCGGCCGAGCGCGTGAGGAGCGTGTCGTGAACAAGCTCCAGTCCCTGCGCGGGCTCGCCCTTGAGGATGAAGAGATTGAGGCTGTCGAAGGTGCGCGACGCAAGGACGCCGCGAAAACTCATCGTTCCGCCCCGAGGCGCATCCGGGTTCACGTACTCGAAATGCGGGAATCCTTCGGGATACTTCAGGTCGCCGAAGGCAGAGATCCCGTGGCTGACGATGACGTCCGTCTGTGCGGCGAGCGGGGAGGCGCAGAGCGAAACGATTGCCCCCACGAGAGGAGCGAGGCCCCGAGGGCGTGGGACTGGCGCAGTCATCGGCGGGTTCCTCGCTTTGCGACTGTAGCAAGCCTAGCGACTGCGGGTGGCGCGTAAAGAGCGCGCGCCCGGCCGGGACAGCCGCCTTGACAGTCAGGTGCATCCTATCAGACACAGCTGTATGCAGCACGACAGGCTGCAGCACGCGCGGGAGGGCGCGTGCCGGAAGATCCGCAACGGGCCTTGCCTCAACGGACTGGATCAACGGGAGGAGATGAGATGAACGGAAGAATGACGTCGGCACTGGCCGTCACGGCCGGATTGGCGCTCGCCGGCACCGCACACGCGCAGGAGGACTTCCCGCAGCAGCCGGTGACCATCGTGGTGCCGTTCTCGCCGGGCGGCTCGAACGACATCGTCGCGCGACAGCTCGGGCAGCAACTCCAGGAGCTATGGGGTGAGCCGGTGGTGATCGAAAACCGGCCCGGCGGCGGTGCGACGATCGGATCGGCCTATCTGGCCGAGCAGGATCCGGACGGCTACACGCTCATGATCGCGTCGGTGACGTTCACCATGAACGCCGCGGTCCAGAGCGAGCTGCCCTACGATTCGCGCGAGGACTTCACGCCGATCGCACTGATCGGACAGGTGCCGCTGGTGATCGGGGCCCGTCCCGACATCCCGGCGGAGACGCCGCAGGAGCTGATCACCTACCTGCAGGAATCCGACGAGCCGCTCAGCTATGGCGCGACCGGTGTCGGCAGCATCCAGCACTTTGCGGGTGAACTCTTCAACCAAGCGGCCGGGACCGAAGTGCAGGTGATCCAGTATCCCGGTGGCGCCCCGGCGATGACCGACGTGATGGGCGGCCACATCGAGTACTCGATCGGGTCGATGACGCAGATGAAGCCGCAGATCGACGAGGGCAACATCAAGGGCATCGCCGTCACCAGCCTCGAGCGGTCGGACGCCATGCCCGATCTGCCGACGCTGGCGGAATCGGGCCTGGAAGACTTTGAGGTGATCCAGTGGTGGGCGATCCTCGGGCCCGACGGGATGGACCAGGCGCTCGTCGATGAGATCAACGAGGACATCAACCAGGTTCTAAGCTCCGACGCGTTCACCGAATTCCTGGCAGCCGACGGCGGCACCCCGCGACCGATGTCGGCGCAGGAGACGGCCGACTTCATGACCCGCAACTTCGATCGCTGGGCGCAGGTGGCCGAAGAGGCCGGCATCCGGGAGGAGTAAGGCGCGCGGGCAGGCGACCCGCCTGCCCGGATCGCGGCCGGTGCTGCGGCACCGGCCATCGCCCCTTGGCGCAAGGTGACAGTCGCGATGCGAAAGGTGGACAGGGTCGATCTGCTGGCGGGACTGCTGGTCCTCGCCACCGGGGTCTACTTCGCAGTCGGCGCGCTGGAGTACCGAATGGGCACGATCACCCGGATGGGGCCCGGCTTCGTGCCATTCTGGCTGGGCGTCATCGCGGCCCTGCTGGGCGCCGTCATAGCGGCAACCGCACTCGGCCGCGCCGGACGCCTGCCCGAGTTCGCGTGGCGCGCGTCCGGCAGCGTACTCGGCGCTATCCTCGCCTTCGGCGTCCTCCTGCCGCTATTCGGCCTCCTCACGGCGGCCTTCGCGGCCTCCGCCATCTCGATGACGGGCAACCCGGCGGCGGGGAAGCGGCTGATCCTGCTGACGTCGGCGGCGATCACGCTGATCTGCTGGACGGTCTTCATCGCCACGTTGGGCCTGCCGATCCCGGTATGGGAGATGCCTTTCTGAATGGACGTCTGGGCCAACATCGTCATCGGGTTCGACACGGCTCTGTCGCCGACGAACTTGATCTACTGTCTGCTCGGCGTCTCGCTGGGAACGTTCTTCGGGATGTTGCCTGGCATCGGCTCCCTTGCCGCCGTCTCGATGCTCCTCCCGATCACCTTCTACCTCGAGCCGACGACGGCGCTGGTGATGCTGGCGGGCGTCTATTACGGGGCGGAGTACGGCGGCTCGACCTCGTCGATCCTGCTCAACCTGCCTGGCACGCCGTCAAATGCCGTCACCTGCCTCGACGGCTATCCGATGAGCCAGCAGGGGCGGGCGGGCGTCGCACTCTTCTCGACCACCATCGCCTCGTTCATCGGCGGCACGTTGGGAGTCATCGCGCTCTACCTTCTCGCGCCGCTGATCGTGCGCTGGGCGCTGGCATTCGGGCCTGCGGAATACTTCGCCATCATGCTCTTCGGCCTGGTCGCGGCGGCCACGGTCACGCAGGACGCGCCGGCCAAGGGGCTGGCGATGGTGGTGCTTGGGATGCTGCTCGGCACCGTGGGCGCCGACATCACCAGCGGCGTGCCGCGTTTCCACTTCGGCTTCTTCGAGTTGCGCGACGGGATCAACTTCATCGCGCTGGCGATGGGCCTCTTCGGCGTGTCCGAGATCATCCTCTCGATCGCGCAGTCGGTGGACAAACCTTTCATCCAGAAGGTCACGCTGCGCTCGATGGTGCCGACGCGGGACGAGGTCCGGCGCTCGGTCATGCCGGTGTTCCGCGGCGCCGGCATCGGCGGTTTCTTCGGCGCGCTGCCGGGCACGGGACCCAGCATCGCCACCTTCATCGGGTACGCGATCGAGAAGCGCCTGTCGTCCACGCCCGAGCGCTTCGGCAAGGGCGCGATCGAAGGCATCGTCTCGCCCGAGTCGGCGAATAACGCGGCGGTGCAGGCGGCCTTCATCCCGACGATGACGCTCGGCATTCCCGGCAGCGCCACGATGGCGGTGATGATGGGCGCGCTGCTGATCCACGGCATCCAGCCGGGCCCGCAGCTGATGAACCAGAACCCGGACATCTTCTGGGGCCTCGCCGCCAGCTTCTGGATCGGCAACCTTCTCTTGCTGATCCTCAACATCCCGTTGATCGGGCTCTGGGTGCGGATGCTGAAGATCCCTTACGGTGTCCTGTATCCGGCGGTGATCTGCTTCATCTGCATCGGCGTCTATACCGTCAGGACCAGCACGTTCGACGTGTTCCTGGTGCTCTTCTTCGGGCTCATGGGCTACGTGCTGCGGCTGCTACGGTTCGAACTGGCGCCGATCCTGATCGGGTTCATCCTCGGTCCCATGGTCGAGGAGAACTTCAAGCGCGCGATGCTGATCTATCGCGGCGACTTCGGCGAGATCATGGGGCGGCCGATCAGCGGCACGTTGCTTGCGATGACCGCGGCGCTGCTGGTCTGGACGTTCTGGAGCGTCATGCGTGCGCGTCGGCGCGAGATAAGGCGCGAGGCGCGCTGGGCCGACGACTGACGGCCCGCGCAAGTGGAGGGGAGAAACGATGCTGATCGATCTGACGGGCCGGACGGCGCTGGTGACGGGCGCGAGCTCGGGCCTAGGCAAGGCGGTGGCGGCACGGCTCGCGGCCTCGGGCGCGAGGGTTGCCGTTCTTGCTCGGGGAGAGGACGCGCTGGCGGCCGCGGCCGACGCGATTCGGGCCGAGGCGAAGGGCGAAGTGCTGCCGATCCCGTGCGACATCACCGACCCGGCACAGCGCGACGCGGCGATGGGGCAGGCGACGGATCGGTTTGGCGCGGTCGACATCCTTGTGAACAACGCCGGCAGCTCGCGGCGCGGTGAGGTCGAGACGCTGACGCGGGACGGCGTGGTCGAGGATCTGGACCTCAAGCTGCTCGCACCGCTGGCGCTGATCCAGGCGGTTGTGCCGACGATGAAGGAGCGGCGGTGGGGCCGTATCGTCAACGTCTCGGCCGTCGTCGGCAAGGCTCCCGACGGTGGGAGCATGCCGACCTCGCTCAGTCGCGCCGCAGGGCTGTCGATGACGCGGACCCTATCGCGGGAGCTGGCGCCCTGGAACATCCTCGTCAACGCGCTCTGCGTTGGCAAGATCAAGAGCGGCCAGTGGGAGCGGCGTTACGAGGCAAGCGGCAAGGCGCAGAGCTACGAGGAGTTCCTCGCGCCGGTGGCGAAGACCATCCCGCTGGGCCGGATGGGCGAGGCGGAGGAGTTCGCCAACGCCGCCTGCTTCCTCGTCTCCGACCAGGCGTCCTACATCACCGGCGCCGCGATCAACGTCGACGGCGGGCTCTGTCCAGTGGCCTGAGCCGGATCAGGCCCGCTCCACCATCTCGCGCAGGCGCGTCGTCCAGTCCTTCGCCGCCGCCGCGAGGAACGCGATGTCGGTCTGGGTGGTGAAGAAGCGCGCGCCCTTGGCGACGGCGGCCGCCTGGCGGGTCACGTCGCGGTTGCCGCCGCAGCCGGCAACCTTGCCGTTGGCGGCGCAGGCGGCATTCACCCGCGCCTGCGCGGCGACGATCTCGGGGTCGTCGAAGCGGCCGGCCTTGCCCATGTTCACGAGGAGATCGTTCGTGCCCACGTGGATCACGTCAATGCCCGGCACCGCAGCGATCTCCTCGACGTTCTCCAGCCCCTCGACCGTCTCGATCATCGCGACGAGCAGCGTCGCGTCGTTGAGGGCCGGGATCGCCTCCGAAAGCGGAACGGGTGCGAAGTCGAACATCGGATAGCCGCCGGTGACAGACCGCTTGCCGAGCGGCGCGAACTTGCAGACGTCGACGGCGCGCCGTGCCTCGTCGGCGTTGTTGATGTCGGGATAGACGATCCCCGTCACCCCGTTGTCGAGCAGCAGCGACACGTCCGGGTCGTCGATGCCCTGCACCCGCACCAGCGGCGCGATGCCGATCGCCAGCGCCGTCTGCGCGATGTTGGACAGCGTCTCGACGTTGAAGATCGAGTGCTGGGCGTCGATGAACAGGAAGTCGTGGCCCGAGGTCTTGGCGATGCGGGCGATGTCCGGTGATCGGGTCAGCCGGACGCTCATCCCCAGCACGACCTCGCCGTCGGCCAGCCTCGTCTTGAGCGGGTTCGTATAGGCGGTCATGCGATCTTCCCTCTGCTGCGCATCCTCCAGTATCCGCGCGTGTGCAGCAGGTCAAACCAACGTTGCAGACGACTGCATCCATCCGTATCCAGTGCCTGACCGGGAGGAGGATCCGATGGCCGATATGAACGACGTGCTGCACCTGACCGCCGACGAGGCGCGCGCCTTCGCCAGCGACGTGTTCGCCGCGCACGGCGTGCCGCGACGCGACGCTGACACCACTGCACGTTGCCTCGTGCGCGCCGACCTCAGGGGGGTGGAGACGCACGGCATCGTGCGGATGCCAGGCTACCTCGACCGGATCGAACGCGGGCTGGTCGATCCGGCGCCCGAACTTGCGCCGCGGCGGGTCGCGCCGGCGGTCGCGCATCTTGACGGGATGAACGGCCTGGGCTTCGTCGTCGCCACCCGCGCCACCGAAGAGGCAATGGCGATCGCGCGCGAGGCGGGGACCGGCCTCGTCGGCGTCTCGCGCTCCACCCACTTCGGCATGGCGGCCACCTACCTGCTGCAGGCGGTCGAGGCCGGCTTCGCCGCGCTCGTCTTCACCAACGCCTCGCCCGCGATGCCGCCTTGGGGCGGCCGGCGCGAGATGCTGGGCACCAGCCCCTTCGGCGCGGCCTTCCCGAACCCGGGCGGACAGCCCTTCATCCTCGACATGGCGCCAAGCGTCGCGGCGCGTGGCAAGATCCGCAAGGCGCTGCGCGAGGGGCGCGAGATTCCCGAAGGCTATGCGCTCGACGCCGACGGGCGGCCGACGACCGATCCGGAGAAGGCGCTGCAGGGCGTCGTCCTGCCGATCGGCGGCGCCAAGGGGGCCGGGCTCTCGATGCTCATGGACCTGCTCTGCGGCGTGCTGACCGGGGCCGCCTTCGCCGGGCATGTGGGTGACCAGTACAAGGCCTTCGACCGGCCGCAGAACGTGGGCCACTTCATCCTCGTGATCCGGCCGGACCTCTTCCTGCCGGCGGGGGGCGTGGCCGAGCGCATGGCCGAGCTGGTGGCGACCGTGCGCGCGAATCCGACGGCCGAGGGCTTCGACGAGATCCTGATGCCGGGCGAGCCCGAGTCGCGAACCGAGACGCGGCGGCTCAGCGAAGGCATCCCCTACCGCCGCGCGGACCTGGAGCCGGTCATCGAGCGGGCGCGCGGCAAGGGCGTCACCTTCCCCGGCTAAGCCGTCAGTAGTCGAACATCATGGCAAGCCGAGTGTCGCGCGCATGGCGGATGTGCTCCTGCGCCAGGCGCTCGGCGGCGTCGGGGTCGCGCCTCTCGATGGCGTCGAGCAACGCGGCGTGCTCGGCCACGGCGGCGGGTTGCCGCCCCTCGACGGCGAAGGTGGTCGACGGCAACAGCATGACCGTGTCGTGCATCCCGTGCAGCATGTTGACGAGATAGCGGTTGTGCGCCGCCTCGGCAATGGCGTCGTGGAAGGCGCGATTGAGCTGCGCGGCACGGCCCGGATCGTCGGTCGGCTCGGCGAAGGCCTGAGCGATGTGGCGCATTGAGTAGAGGTCGCTGGGCGAGGCGTGCTGCGCCGCATACCGTGCGGCCGCTCCCTCCAGCAGTTCCCGGATTGCATAGAGCTCCAGCACGCTCGGTCGCGTCAGCTTCGCCACCGCTAGGCCGGTCGCGGTCATTTCGAGCAGGCCACGTTCCTGCAGCCGCGACAGCGCCTCGCGCACCGGGGTTCGGCTGACGTCGAAGGTCTTCGCCACGTCCTCGGCCCTTATCCTGTCGCCCGGCTTGTAGGTGCCGGTCCTGAGGTGGCCGATCAGTGTCTCGTATATTTCCTGTGCTCTCGACATGAGCTCACCAATGTTTCGACTCGCCGGGCTACTGCGATATGCGGCGCCGGCGGGCGCCTTGAACCCCGCTGTCTCCAAGCGTATACGGCTGGATAACGATCGGAAAGGGCGACAGACCCTAACGGGAGGTCAAAGAAGGGATGAGAACTCCGACGATCGCGGTCATCGATCCGTTCCATCCGCGCATCACCGAGACGATCCGCAACGCGCTGCCGGAGGGCTGGTCGCTCTCCGTGACAAAGGGACCATCCGAGGATGAGCGCGCCGCCGCGCTGGCAGAGGCCGAGGTGGCGGTGGTCATGGCGACGCCGATGCCGCGCAGCCTGCTGGAGCGGGCGCCCCGCCTGCGATTCATCCAGAAGCTCGGCGCCGGGGTCGACCGGATCGACACCCGGTGTTGCGAAGAACGCCGGGTGGGCCTCGCGCGGCTGCACGCGGGTAACGCCATCCCGGTAGCCGAGCACACGCTCCTCCTGATGTTGGCGGCTTGCCGCAATCTGCCGCGGCTCGACGCGCAGACCCGCGCCGGCCGCTGGGACAAGGAAGAGGTGCGGGGCGAGAACCGCCACCTGCACGGCAAGACAGTGGGCATCGTCGGCTTCGGCGCCATCGGGCGGCAGGTCGCGCGGCTGCTCTCGGGCTTCGGCGTCGAGATCGTCTACTACGATCCGGTCCGGGCCGAGGAGGTGGACGAGGCGGCGCTGAAGGCGCGGTACCTGCCGCTGGACGATCTCGTGGCCGAGGCGGACGTGGTGACGCTGCACCTGCCGCTGATGCCGCAGACGGCGAACATGATCTCGGCCGAACGCATCCAGCGGATGAAGCCGGGCGCGCTGCTCGTCAACGCAGCGCGGGGAGGATTGGTGGACGAGGCCGCACTGGCCGACGCGCTGCGCTCGGGGCACCTTTTCGGCGCGGCGCTTGACGCGTTCTCGGAGGAGCCGCCGGCGGGCAACCCGCTCCTCGGGATAGAGAACACGGTGGTCACGCCGCACTGCGCCGGCGCCACGATCGACAACTTCGCCTCGGTCGCCGCGCGCGGGGTCGAAAATGTCCGGCGGTTCCTCGACGGGGAGCCGCTGCCGCAGGGCGACATCGTGCTGGATCCCCGCTAAAGGAACTCCGGATGGCGATCCTCGACTCCACGATCGGCAACGCGTGGCGGACCTCCGCCCGCTCGTTAAAGAGCATCAACCTCGCCAACGGCTCCGTCCCGGCCGAAGTCGCAGTCGCAGTCTCCGAGGCAGCCGGCATCTTCGGCAGCGGGGAACAATCCTGCATCGCCGGCTCGCGCATAATGGTCGCGCGAAGCTTCTTCGATCAGTTCGTCGACGTCGTCGTGGCCATGGTCGCGCATTCCGTACCGGGCAATCTAGAGGACGAGACCGCCGTGCTCGTCCCGATGGCGAGATTCAAGCACCGCGACGCGGTCGCGCTGGCGCGGGACGAGGGGGCCGAGGTTCGCACCGGCGGGCGCAGTCTCCATGCCGAGGGGCTGGCGGAGGGAGCCTGCTATGGGCCGACGATCCTTACGGGTCTGTGGAGCGACAGCCGCGCGGCGCAGGAGGAGATCCTTGGGTCGGCGGCGCTGGCCTTGCCATTCGAGGACGAGGCCGATCTGATTGCGCATGCGAATGCCACTGACCTCGGCCTCGCGGCGGGCTCTGGACGCGCGACAGCGGCAAGGTCCGGCGCTTCGCGCGCGCGTGCAAGGCGGGAACGGTCTGGATCAACACCTGGAAGCAAAGCTCCATCTCGACGCCCTTGGGCGGCGTCAAGCGGAGCGGGATCGACCGTGAGAAGGGGCTGGCGGGCCTGCGCGCCTGTTGCCAGCGAAGGGACGTGTTCTGGCAGCTCGACCGAGCGCCGGCGAAACGAGAGGGAGTGAGGGCATGGCGACCACCGTCGAGGTGCTGGCGGACGCATTTAAGGAGGCGGGCACGCCGTTCATCGTGGGCCATCCCGGCGGCGAGAGCGTCGAGCTGATGGAGGCCGCGCGCGTGCGCGACATGCGCTTCATCCTGATGAAGCAGGAGGTGGCGGGTGCGATGCTGGCGGCGACGTGGGGCGACATCACCGGCGCACCCGGAGTCTGCCTGTCGACGCGCGGGCCGGGCGCGGCCAACATGGTCAACGGCATCGCCCACGCCGCGCTGGACCGCTCGCCGCTGATCGCGATCACCGACCGGATGGCTACGCCGCAGCACGAGGTCGGCCTGCGCCAGCGGATCGACCACTTGGCGATGTACGCGCCGCTGGTGAAGTGGGGCACGACGATCGACGCCCGCGTGGTGCGCCAGCAGGTGGCCCGCGCAATGCGCACGACGACCGCCCCGGCGCCCGGGCCGGTACAGTTCGACATGCCCCAGAGCGAGCCGTCCAAGGAGGCGGGCGACCTTGCCGCGCCGCCGCCGCTGATGCCGAACCTGGCGTTTCCGGATCCGGAACGTTCGGGGCTTAGGGACGCGATCGCTCGGATCGACGCCGCGCGCAAGCCGATCATTCTGGCGGGTCTCGGCGTCTTCTGGGACCGGGGCTCGGCCGAACTGGTGCGGCTGGCGGAGAAGCTCGGCGCGCCGGTGCTGACCACGTCGAAGCTCAAGGGCGCGATTCCCGAGGACCACGAGCTGCGCGCCGGCTGCATCATCGGCGGCCTGATCGAGCGCAAGCTGGTCAGCGAGGCGGACCTGATCATCGCCGTCGGCCTCGATGCGGTCGAGCTGCAGCCCAAGCCGTGGCCCTACGACATCCCCGTGATCGCGCTGGCGAACACGCCGTCGCTCGACGCGCTTGTTCCGGCCGAGCTCGAGGTGCTGGGCAACCTCGCCGTGCTGACCGGCGCGCTGGCCGACTGGTGCGAGGGCGGCTCGGGCTGGGGTCAGGCCGCGGCGGCGACGTTCCGCGACGACGTGTCGAACGCGCTGAACACGCCAGCCAAGGGCCTCTCGCCGCAGCGGGCGATGGAGGTGGCGCGCGCGACGCTGCCGCGCGACACGGTGGCGACCTGCGACGCGGGCGCGAGCCGCCTCTTGGTGGTGCAGAAGTGGCAGTCGTACGGTCCGCGCGAGTTTCTGACCTCGAACGGCCTCGGCTCGATGGGCTACGCCATCCCCGGCGCACTGGCGGCGCGGCTGGCGCATCCCGACCGGCCGGTCGTCGCCTTCACCGGCGACGGCGGCTTCATGATGGCGGTGGCCGAGCTGCAGACCTCGGTGCGGGAGAAGCTGCCGATCACCGTCGTGGTCTTCGACGACAGCGAGATCGCGCTGATCCGCGTGAAGCAGGAGATCAAGGGCATCCGCAAGCACGGCGTCGAGATCGGCGGCATCGACTGGGAGCGGCTGGCGCAGGGCTTCGGCGCGGACGGCGTGGTGGTGGACACGGAGAATGGCCTGCAGGATGCGCTCGCCGCCGCGCGCCATACGGAGCGCACGACGGTCATCGCCGCCCGCATCGACGGTTCGGGTTACGTCGACCAGTTCAACGCTCTGCGCGAGCTCTGAACCGGCGCTGGCCGCCGCCGCTGTGCGCCGGGATCAGGCGCGCGCAGGTTCCCTGCGCGCGGCGGTGGCCGCGAAGGCGGCGGCCACGAGAAACTGGATGGCAAGGCCGCCCGTGATGATCCAAGCGTCGAGGACGAAGCTGTCCTCGGTCGCCGCCTTGATCGACTGTCCGACGATGGATAGCACCGAGCCGGTGGCGAAGACCGGCAGGCCGAACCGCCCGAGCAGTGCGACCGGGGCGGCCCAGCCACTGGAGGCCATGGCGCCGACCTGCGGCAGCATGGAGACCACGTAGAAGAGGGCGAGGACGTGGAGCGCGCGCGGCAGCGACAGGAAGGTCTTGTCGAAGCCGGCGATGAAGAACGGCACCCCCGCGTCGTATCCGGCGTGCACCATCGCCCGTCCCGCCGCGGCGACCGGCGGGACGAGGCGCCACACAAGGACCGCGAGGAGGAACAAGACGGCGACGTGCAGGAGGCGCCGGTCGCGCGGCACCAGACGTTCGCCCCGCTTCAGCGAGAGCCCCGTCAGCAGACCCACCACGAAGACGAGCTGCCAGGCAAGGGGGTTGAAGAACCAGCCACCGGGGTTGGGATAGGCCGGAAGGTTCAGTCGCAGATTGCCCGCCGCGAACCACAGGGCGAGAGACAGGGCGAGGAGGAGGAGCGGACGGCTGCGTCCGATCAGGATCATTCCGGGCGTCGCGAGCAGCAGCACCGTGTAGAGCGGCAGGATGTTGAAGTAGCCAAGCTGGTGCATCAGCGTCGGCAGACCGATCATCACGCCGATCTGGTCGTCGAAGAAGGCGGCCATGTTGTTGATCTCGATCATCCGGGTCGCGCCGAACCAGCGTGCCGCGGCGGCGGAGATGCCGATCGCCATCATAGTGGTCGCCATGTGGACGAGATAGAGCGTCCAGGCGCGGCCCCAGATGCGGCGCGTTCCGGCCCAGGCGTCGCGTGCCATCACCCCGGCGTAGGCGAGGCCGGCGGCGATGCCTGACATGAGGACGAAGGCCTCGGCGGCGTCGGAAAAGCCGTAGTTCCGGCTGGTGAAGTGCTCGAAGACCGTGCCGGGGACATGGTTGATGTAGATCGTGATGAGCGCCAGCCCGCGAATGACGTCGAGCCGAGCGTCGCGCTCGCCCGGTGCCTGCGCGACGAGCGAATTTCGGGGGGCGCTGTCGACCGTGTCAGCCATGGGCAGCGGCACCCGCGCCGGTCGGCACCGGCGCCTGCCAGTCGTTGAGGACCTGCCGTGCCCGGGCGACCACGGGGCTCGGCGTCAACTCCTCCGGCGTGCGGAACAGTCCATGCCCGGCGGCATGCGATGTGCCGGCGACGAGGAGCGGCGCGGCGACCATCGGCAGCGCCACGGGCAGGAGCCAGGGCAGGAGCTCGGGAGCGGCGGCCGCGACGCCGGCAACGCCGGCACTGCCGGTGGCCACAATCCACCAAGTCGCCCGCCACGCCAGCGAGAGCGGGATCGTCTCGCGCCCGCGCGCGCTGGCCGGCCAGCCGCCGTCGAAGCCCGCGAGGATCTGCAGCACCGCTCGCGTCTGGAACATCAGCATGACCGGAGCGATCAGGGTCGAGAGCAGGAGCTCGGCCACCACCGACGCCCCCGTGCGGCCGGGGCCGCCGAACGAGGGTGCCGCGCCCTTGAAAAGCGCCTTGACGAGGATCGCGAGCTTCGGCACCAGCAGGAGCGTCACGACCCCAAGGGCGAGGCCCACCGCCTTGGCGGTCTCGTCGTCCGGGAACACCGGGAAAAGGCTGCCGCCCTCGGGGAAATACTCCGGCGGCTCGTGCCAAAGAACCGCCGGCACAGCGGTAGAGAGCAGCGCCAGCCAGAAAAGTGGCACGACGTAGCCGAGCGTCGCCTGCAGCAGCGCGAAGCGGCTCCATCCGGTGAGACCCGGCGCGCCGAGGAGGCGTACATACTGGAGGTTGCCCTGGCACCAGCGGCGGTCGCGCTTGGCATAGTCGAGCAGGTCGTCCGGCCCCTCCTCGAACGAGCCGAAGAGATCGGGATCGAGGCGCACGCGCCAGCCGCCGCGGGCCAGCAGCGCAGCTTCGACATAGTCGTGGCTGAGGATATGCCCGCCGAACGGGGGGGGCCCGGAAAGCGGGGGCAGATGACAGCTTTCGGCGAAGGCACGCACCCGGATCAAAGCATTATGCCCCCAGAAGGGCCCCGCCGGTCCCTGCAGCGCGGCAAGGCCGCGCGCGAAGATGGGCGAGTAGAAGCTCGCCGAAAACTGCATGGCGCGGCCGAAGATCGACTGCGCCCGGATGATGCGCGGCAGTGTCTGGAGGAGGCCGAGCCGGGGGTCGGCTTCCATTCTGCGCACCATCTCGACGATCGTCGCGCCCTCCATCAGGCTGTCGGCGTCGAGGATCAGCGCATAGTCGTAGGCGCCACCGGATCGTGTGATGAAATCGCCGATGTTGCCAGCCTTGCGCCCGACGTTGGTGGCGCGTCGGCGGTAGAACATGCGCCTGCGGCCGTCCCGCTCGTCGACGAGGCGGGTGAACCAGAACGCCTCGGCCCGCGCCGCCGCCTCGTCGCGCGTGTCCGACAGGACGGCGATGTCGAAGAGGTGGGCAAGCCCGGTCTCGGCCAGCGATGCATCCATGGCGGCGAGGCGCGAGAATGTCGCGGCCGGGTTCTCATGGTAGATCGGCATCAGCAGGGCCGTCCGCCCGCTCGGGACCTGGCTTTCGGCCAGCCGCGGCGGCCGGCGTTCGCGGTAGAGGAGGCCTAGGAGGCCCTGCACTGCGCCCCAGGCAAGCCAGAAGGTCGTCGCGCCGATCAGCGCCGCGCGCAGCACGTCAAGCCACTGCAGGCCCGCTGCGGCGGCGAACTGGAGAAAGAGCAGCACTGCCGCTATAGCCGCCGCGACGGCAAGTCCGATGGCTGCCGCGCGCGTGGCGAGAACCGACCGCGGCGTGGCGACCGGTTTCATCTCCCGTGTTCTGGGTCGAGGGCGGAAGCGTCGCCCCACCAGCCTAGGCGGAAGCGGCGAAGGCGTCGCGACCGCTCCACCACCTGGAGCGGCATGTGCAGTGCACACTCGGGCGGTAAGTACTCCTCGAGCGCGGGTGCTGCCGCTTCTTCGGACAAGCTGCGGTCGGACATCAGGCGTCGATCCATTGATAGAGCCACGTCTCCGAGAGCTTGTCTCCGTAGCCCTCGATGAACGCCACAAGCTCCATCGTCGCATTTGGTTCCGGCACCACATCGGCGACAAACCGCCAGATATCTGTCCCGGAGAGCTTGTGCAGGGTCAGAGAGACAACGTCGCCGCGGTTGACGCTGAGCTTTCCTTCGACCTCGGCGTCCGGGTCCAACTGGCCAAGTCGGCCGCCGCGGAAGTCCACCACGAACTTGCGCGAGCCGTCCTCGTTGCTGACGCCCGAGGCACCGCCAACGCCCGTCCGCGTCTCGAACACATAGGCCTTGTCGCCTTCGGGATCGGGAGCGAGCATTCCCCAGCGCAGCCGATACGCGTACTCGCGTTCATCACCCGCCGCGAAGCCATCGCGCGGCACCCAGTAGGCGACTATGTTATCGTTGACCTCTAGGTCGCTAGGGATCTCGACAAGACGTACCGCGCCTTCGCCCCAGTCACCCAGCAGGTCCACATCGACGGACGGGCGGTCCTCGTAGCGCGCCTCGGCGTCCTGGTACTCGTCGAAGCGGCGATCGCGCTGGTGCAACCCGAAGCCCGTGGGCGAGGTCTCGGCGAAGTAGGACGTGCCGAGCCGCGGCGGGTTGGCGAGGGCGCGCCACAGGATGTCGCCGTTGGCGCGGCGCACCTGCAAGCCGTTGCTGTCGTGGACCTGCGGCCGGTAGTCGTCGAAGCGCGACCGATTGCCTTCGGCATAGAGGAACATCGATGTCAGCGGCGCTACGCCGAGGTGGCGCACATCGTCGCGGAAGAAGAGCCGCGCGGTTACATCCACCGCCGTCTCGCGGCCCGGCGTGATGACGAAGCGGTAGGCGCCGGTGACACTCTCGCTGTCGAGTTCGGCATAGACGGTGACCGATCGCGCGCCTGGCGCGGGACGCTCGAGATAGAAGGCTGAGAATCGCGGAAATTCCTCTCCGCCATCCATGGCAGTGTTGATTGCGAGGCCGCGTGCGCTGAGCCCGTAGGCATTGCCGCGACCGAGCGCGCGAAAATAGCTCGCGCCCTGAAACGCCACGACCTCATCGAAGCGGTCTGCGCGGTTCAGCGGGAAATTCACGCGAAAGCCGGAGACACCGGGCAAGGTGGCGCCGTCCTCGACCAGGTTCTCAGTCTCGCCGTGGTAAAAGAAATCGTCCGCGGTGAACGAGAACGGCTGCACGGCGCCGTTCACGACCTCGCGCACCGGAACCGGCTGCTCGAAGAGCCAGCCGAGGTGGAAGGCCTGCAGTCGGAACGGGCTCTCACCGTCGGCCCAGCGCGCACGATCGGGACGGAAGGCGATGTGCCTATACTGCGAGTAGGTGAGGTCGCCGACGAAGCCTTCAGCCGTCTCGGGCTCAGCATATCGCTCACCCGCGCGCGCCTTCATGGCGGCGCTGAGGGTGTCAAAGGAAAACCCTTCCTGCGCCACGTCCGCGTCTTGTGCGCCGGACCGCGTCGGAAGCGCGAGGCCCGAAGCGAGCGCCGTCAGGCCCAGAAGGACCGACCGGCGCGACGCACCGCGCTTCGTGTCATGTTCAAACGGCTCAATCACCTGCCACTCCCACCTGCCACCTCGCCTCGATGCGTCGCACATGCTCCGTGCGCGATGTGAGCGCAGTCGCGTCGCTTCGCAATGGCCGCCATAGGCATGAACTTGCCGAGATCACGGGACAGGGCAGGACCTCGCTCGATTTCGCACAACAAGCGGGCGCGCCGCCGCTCGAGGTGACACAAGAGTGGCAGTTCGCCGAAACAAAGACGCCGCGCACGTGGCGCGGCGCCTGACAAGACTCTGGCCGCTGGCTCAGGCGGCGGCGTCGCGGTTGACGCCGCTCGTGGCGATCTCGGTAAAGCGCCGGTCACCGTCATAGCCGCTCTGCAGGCACTTCTCCAGGATGGCGATATCGTCCTTGGCCTCGATCCGCTTGGCGAAGGCCAGAAGACACCCGTAGCCGGCGATCGCGTAGTGTGCCATGCGCTGGTACTGGGTGACGATCATCGCATCGCGAACATCGTCGTCGCCAAAGTCCTCCTCAAGCGCATGTGACCGCGCCTCGGCCACAAGGCCCTCCATGCCCTTGCAGTGCTCACCGTTGGGGTCGACGTTGTGGTTTCCGCAGAGGGTCTCGATGTCGGACATGCCGGTCTCGATACCCTTCGCCGCGTCGGCGAGCGCCGACTTCAGTTCATCGTGCTTCGCCGCCTCGTGCAGCTTGCGGGTCACGGCCAGCGACTGCTTGCACGCGCTGTAGATGTCCTGAAGCTGGTCGACATAGATGTCCTTGAGCGAATTCATCGCCATGGGATCGTCCTCCTTCAAAGCTGTACCCGGTACGGGTTCTGCCGCTCAACGAGTGTAGTCGGCGATCGTTCCTGGGCCGCCTTACCGCGCGAGGACGAGGTCGGCGCGCAGGCCGCCGAGCGTCTCGCTCTCCCCCAGACGCAGCGTTCCACCATGCCGTCGCGCCACGTCGTGCGCTATGGCAAGGCCAAGACCGACACCCGTACCCCTGTCCTGATTCCTCGACACGTCGAGGCGCGCGAAGGGCTTGATCGCCTCGCCCCTCAGCTCGGCCGGAATGCCCGGTCCGTCGTCCTCGACCGAGAGTCGCACCGCCCGTTCGCTCGCGGCCATTCCCACGGTTACACGGGTACCGTAGCGCGCTGCGTTTTCGATCAGGTTGACCAGCGCCCGTTCCACCGCCAGCGGGCTGCCAACCATCCGCCCGTCGCCATCGAGCTCGCCAAGCGTCACACTATGTCCAGCGCGCCGCGCGTTCTCCACCGCGTCGCGCGCCAGAACTGCCGTGTCCATCGGCCGACTCTCGTCGAGCGCTGCGCCGCGGGCGAACTCGAGGAAGGTTTCGAGCAGCCGCTCCATGTCCGCCACGTCGCGCTGCATCGCCAGCGTCTCCTCGCTCTCCTCGATCAGTGACAGTCCCAGCTTGAGGCGCGTCAGCGGCGTCCTCAAGTCATGGCTCACACCGGAGAGCATCATCGTGCGCTGCTCGATCATCCGCTCGATGCGGTTGCGCATGTCGAGGAACGCGCTGCCAGCGGCGCGCATCTCCGTTGCGCCGGTCGGCTTGTAGGGCAGGTTGCGCCCGCGCCCGAAGGCCTCCGCCGCCGCCGCCAGCCGCTTCACCGGCCTCAGCTGATTGCGTAGGAAGAGGTAGGCGATGATCGTCATCAGCATGCTGGTGAACGTCATCAGCACGAGGAGCTGGTGCGGGTTCGAGGCTGACACCCGCCCCCGGTTGAACGTGATCGCCATCAGTCCGTGCTGCGTGTCCAGGTACACTGTCACCCGCCGGATCGTGGTGGCGAGGTCAACGGCCTGCAGGTCCGACAGCCGCTCGCGCAGCGACCGGATCACGATGCGGCCGGAGAGATCATACCACAGCCGCGTGTCCCCCTCCGTCGGCTCGGTCACGAAATCCACCGACATCTCGAGCGGGTCCGCGACCTCGGCAACCCGCACCTCCGCGGCCGCGCGATCAGGAGCCTCGCGAACCTCATCGACGAGGAAGGCCACCTCGCGCAGGACGTTCCGCGTCATCTGCTCCGTCACGTCCTCGTAGAGGCGCTGGATGAAGACAACCGAGACGACGATCTGGATCGTCAGCACCGGCGCGAGAAGGATCAGCGCCGCCCTGGCGTAGAGCGACCGCGGCATCCAGCGTTTCAGCCAGTCGAAACCCATGCCAGACCTATAGTGACACGGAGAGATTGAGGTAAGCGCGAATGGTCGAGTGGCTGGAACCGAACATCCGCCGCCTGCTGGCGCCGAATCCGTCACCGATGACCCTGCACGGGACCAACGGCTACATCGTCGGGCGCGGGCGCGTGGCGGTGATCGACCCGGGGCCGGACGATCCGCGCCACCTCGCCGCCTGGCAAACGGCGCTGGCGGGCGAGGTGGTGACGCACATCCTTGTGACCCACGCGCACAGCGACCACTCGCCGCTGGCGCCCGCGCTCGCCGCGGCCCACGGCGCGCCCGTGCTGGGCTTCGGTCCGCCTACGGCTGGGCGCTCATCTGCAATGCGGCGCCTGGCCGAGGGGGGCTTTGCCGGGGGCGGCGAGGGTGCCGACCCGCATTTCCGCCCCGACCGCCGCCTCGCCGACGGGGAAAGGGTCGAGGGCCCGGACTGGTCGCTCGAGGTCTTGCACCTGCCCGGCCACTTCGCGGGCCACCTCGGCTTCGCGCTCGGCGACGCTGTCTTCACCGGCGACCATGTCATGGCCTGGTCGAGCACGCTGATCTCGCCTCCTGACGGCGACATCCCGCAATTCATGGCCTCCTGCGAGCGGCTTAAGTCGCGGCGCGACCGGATCTTCTATCCCGGCCACGGTGAACCCGTGACCGATCCGGTCGGGCGGATCGACTGGCTCGTCGCCCACCGGCGGGAGCGGGAGCGGCAGGTTCTCGACGCTCTCGACCGCATGCCGGGAACTGCCGAAGATCTTGCCCAGCGCATTTACGCCGATCTCTCCCCCGTCCTTCTGCCGGCCGCAGGACGCAACGTCCTCGCGCACCTCATCGACCTGACCGAGCGCCAACTCGTGGTGCCGGATGCCGCCCTCGGCCACACCGCCACCTTCCGCAGCGTCGCCGGGCCGCGGGACCGAAAACGCACTGGACGCCCCGATCCCCTCTTGCTATAGCCGCCCCCGCGTTCCGGCGTAGCTCAGTGGTAGAGCAGTTGACTGTTAATCAATTGGTCGCAGGTTCGAATCCTGCCGCCGGAGCCAATCTTCTCAACAGCTTAGCGTGATCGCAGCCGACCATTAGTCGCGCTGTAGTCGCTCTTTAACCGTGGGGGCGCGGGGCAGTCGTAGTGCTCCCCCTTGCGTCGACTACAAGATGTGCCTATCTTCGCGGGTAAGGGCAGCGGTCAGCCGGAACCACCACAGCCCTCAAAAACTGGAAATCCGGCGACTGGCCTAATGCGCGGTGGCTGCCACCCTAAGGGACCCCCGCGCACGAGATCAGAGGAGGCACGCTACATGCGGGCAACACTGATCCTCGAAGCCAGCCGGTCGAGCGGTTCGACGTACCGCATCACGACCACCCTGGACCTCTACGGTCTGGGCTGGCTGATGAGGGTGATCGGGCAGTAAGGCTGGTCAGGGGTCGCTCTTCGGGGCGGCCCCTTCTGCATCTAGCATTTCGGCTTGCGGCAGGCACCAGATGTGGCTATATCGGCAGTACCCCCACAAGTGGCGGGAGGAAGGAAGGCTTCACTTGGAAGCTTTTTTGGTCTCCCCGATCTTGAGGCGGTGAGGTGATGGTCTCATCGAGGCTCTCTTGTTGGGGCTCGGGATAGGACCTGAATGCATGACCCACGCTTCGGCGTGGAGTGTTCCGCGTCTGCCATCACGGACGCGGTCTGCCTTTCCCGATGGGAAACGGCGGATAGGGTTGAAGGCAGGGCGCTGAGAGCCTTGAACTGGCCCCCGTTTCGACCGGACCCCCAGGCATAGCCATGGAGGCTTAGGCATATGCCTGAGCACGTGCTCATG
>NZ_JAFFOB010000037.1 GCF_016918935.1 Roseitranquillus sediminis | reverse complement strand
ATCCTCTTCGCCGACACCTTCAACCGCTGGTTCGAGCCCGGCCACCTGCGCGACGCGGTGACGGTGATGCGCGCCGCGGACTTCCGCGTCGGCTTTGCGCAGCCGCCGTCGCAGCGTCCGCTTTGCTGCGGCCGCACCTACCTCTCCGCCGGGCTGGTGGACGAGGCGCGGGCCGAGATGGCGCGCAGCGTCGCCGCCCTGCGCCCGGCGCTCGACCGCGGCGCGCATGTCGTCGGGCTCGAGCCGTCGTGCCTGCTGACCTTCCGCGACGAGGCGCCGCGCCTCCTGCCGGACTGGTCCGAGGCCGACGGCCGGCGCGTCCTCCTCCTCGAGGAGTTCCTCGCCCGCCACGTCGACCGCCTGCCCCTCACCCCCCTGCCCGGCCGCGCCTGGCTGCACGGCCACTGCCACCAGAAGGCCGCGAACGTCATGGCGCCGGTGGCCGAGGTCCTCGGCGCCGTGCCCGAGCTGGAGGTCAACCTGATCGACTCGTCCTGCTGCGGCATGGCCGGGTCCTTCGGCTACCAGGCCGAGACGGCGGACGTCTCCCGCGCCATGGCCGAGCTCTCGCTGCTGCCCGCCGTCCGCGCCGCCGGCCCGGCCGACTGGATCGTCGCCGACGGCACCTCCTGCCGGCACCAGATCGTCGACGGCTCGGGCCGCCGCGCGGTGCATGTCGCCACCCTCCTTCGCGCCGCCTGCGAGGCCGCATGACCTCCGCCGAGCCGATCAGCCGCGCCTCGCTCCACGACGAGCTGGCGCTCCGCCTGCGCCGGATGATCGTCGAGGACGAGCTCGAACCCGGCGCGCGGATCAACGAGCGCGAGCTCTGCGCGCGCTTCGGCGTCAGCCGCACGCCGCTGCGCGAGGCGATCAAGGTGCTGGCGCGCGAGGGCTACGTCCGACTCACCCCCAATCGGGGCGCCAGCGTCGCCGCGCTGACCGCGCAGGACCTCGAGGAGGCGTTCCCGATCATGGGCGCGCTCGAGGCGCTGGCAGGCGAACTCGCGGCCCGGAACGCGAGCGACGCGCAGATCGAGGCGATCCTCGCGACCCACGCCCGGATGCGGGCGGCCTACCAGGCGGGCGACCGTCCCGCCTACTTCGCGCTCAACGAGGCGATCCACCTCGCCATCGCCGAGGCCGCCGGCAACGCCACCCTCGAGCAGATGCAGCGCAGCCTCGACGGCCGCGTCCGCCGCGGCCGCTACCAGGCCAACATCGGCGCCGACCGATGGCGACAGGCGATGGACGAGCACGAGGAAATCGCCACAGCCCTCGCCACCCGGGACGCCAACCGCCTCGCACGCATCCTCCGCCTGCACCTCCAGAACAAGCTCAACGCACTCCGCAAAAGCCTCGAAAA
>NZ_JAFFOB010000036.1 GCF_016918935.1 Roseitranquillus sediminis | reverse complement strand
CGGCGTCGAAATGGGCCTCGACCTCGCCGGCGTCCCACACAAGACAGGAGGCGCACGCGCCGCAATGGAATATCTTGCCGAAACCGCTCGGGACGGGGCTAAGATCGCTGCCTGAGCCAACTTAAGGGAGGAATGAAGACATGAAGCTCACCTCACTCGCAGCCGCCGCGCTGCTGGTCGCCGGAGCGGCATCGGCCCAGACCGAGCTGCGCTTCGGCCACGTCGGAGAGCCAGGCTCACTGTTCGAGGCTTCGGCCAACCGGTTTGCCGAGATCGCCAACGAGAAACTGGGTGACGAGTACGAAGTCGTGGTCTACGGCGCCTCGCAGCTCGGCGGCGACCAGGAGATGCTCCAGAAGCTCAAGCTCGGGCAGCTCACCTTCTCGCTGCCCTCGTCGGTGATGAGTTCGGTCGCGCCGGAGTTCGGCGTGTTCGAGATGCCCTACATCATCCAGGACCGCGAGCACATCAAGGCGGTCGAGGAGGCGATGCTGGAAGACACCTTCAACGCCGCGGCCGAGGAGGAGGGCTATCGCATCCTCTCGTTCTGGGAAAACGGCTTCCGCCACATCACCAACAACGTGCGGCCGATCAATACACCCGAGGACCTGCAGGGCGTCAAGCTGCGCACTCCGCAAGGCGAGTGGCGCGTGAAGATGTTCCAAGAATACGGCGCGAACCCGACACCGATGGCCTTTTCCGACGTCTTCACCGCGCTCCAGACCGGCGTGATCGACGGGCAGGAGAACCCCTACGCGCAGATCGCCTCGGCGAAGTTCCAGGAGGTGCAGGACTATCTCTCGATCACCGGGCATGTCTACACGCCCGGCTACGTGCTGGTCTCGGCGCGGCACTTCAGCCAGCTGCCCGAGGACGTGCAGCAGGCGCTGACCGAGGCGGCGCAGGAGACGCAGAGCTTTGTCTACGAGCACGCGGCGCAACTCGAGACCGACCTCCTCGAGGAGATCAGGGCGGCGGGTGTCGAGGTGAACGAGGCTGACAAGCAGGCCTTTATCGACGCGTCGCAGCCGATCTACGACGAGTTCGCCGCGACCGTCGAGGGCGGTGACGAGCTGGTGAGCCGCGTTCGCGAGGCCGCCGGCGGCGCCGCGACCAACTGATCGAAACAGCAGGCGGCGCGGAAATGCGCCGCCTGCCCAGAAGCCGCAGACCCGAGGCAATCCTTCATGCGCACCGCTTCACGCGTGCTCGCACTCGTACTCGAATGGTTCCTGATCCTGCAGATGATCGCCCTGACGATCGTGGTGGTTTATGCGGTGGTTACCCGCAAGCTCGGCGCGTCGCTCAGCTGGTATGACGAGATTGCCGCGATCCAGCTCTGCTGGATCACCTATTACGGTGCGGCGCTGGCGGCGCTGAAGCGCAAGCACATCGGCTTCGACGGCTTCCTGCTGTCGCTGCCGCACGGCCTCAGGGCGGCGGGCATCGTGGTGGCCGAAGTGCTCGTCATCGGGTTCTTCGCGCTGCTGGCATGGTCCGGCTGGCAGGTACTGCTGATTCTCGAAGGGATGAACCTCATCAGCCTCACCTTCGTGCCGGTGCAGCTGACGCAGTCGGTGATCCCGATCGGCGCGCTGCTCTTCATCATCGCCTCGCTCCTGTCGTTGCCGCACTACTGGCGAGAGACGATGGCGGGGCGTTCGTTCGAGCACCCCGAGATCGTGCCGGAAACCACACCCTCGAAGAAGGTGGAGACGCGTCCGTGACGATCCTGCTGATCTTTCTCGCGCTCGTCTTCATGATCCTGCTGAACGTGCCCATCGCGGTGGCGCTGGCGATCTGCGGGGTCCTGGGCATTCTGTCCTACGAGGGGACGAACGCGCTCGTCTCGATCGGGCTCGACATGTATTCCGGCGCGACGTCTTTCTCGCTGATCGCGATCCCGATGTTCGTCCTCGCCGGCGCGATCATGAACGCGGCCGGCATCACCCGGCGCCTGATCGAGTTCGTGTCCGCCCTGATCGGCTTTGTCCGCGGCGGTCTTGCCATGGTCAACGTCGGCGTATCGCTCTTCTTCGCCGAAATCTCCGGCTCGGCCGTGGCCGACGTGGCGGCGATGGGCTCTGTGATGATCCCCGAGATGAAGCGCCGCGGCTACACGGCGCCCTTCGCGGCGGCGGTGACGTCGTCGTCGGCGTCGCTGGCAATCATCATCCCGCCCTCGATCCCGATGATCCTCTACGGCGTCAGCTCGGGTGCCTCGATCGAGCAGCTGTTCCTTGCGGGCCTTGTGCCCGGCCTCATCGGCGCCGCGGGGCTGATGGCGCTCTGCTGGTACTTCGCCAAGCGCTACGACCTGCCACGCGAGGCGGCTTTCAACATGCCGCGGCTCAAGCGCACGTTCGTGTCGGCGCTTCCGACCTTCGTGCTGCCCATCGTCATCCTAGGCGGCATCTTCGGCGGCTTCTTCACTGCGACTGAGGCCGCGGGCGTCGCCGTCATCGCCTCGATTATTGTCGGCCTGTGGTATCACGAAACGGATTTCCCCGAGCTCAAGCGCTCGATGCTGGACGGCGCGATCCAGACCGCGGTGGTGATGCTGCTGGTCGCCGCGTCCGTGCTGATGGGCGGCTTTCTGACCCGGGCGCAGATCCCGCAGGAACTGGCCACGGCGCTCCTCGACTTCACGGACAGCCGTTGGGCGATCCTCGCGATCCTCAACGTGTTCTTCCTGGTGATCGGCTTTTTCCTGCACTCGGCCGCGGCGATCATCCTGGTGGTGCCGATCGTGGTGCCGTTGATCTCGGCGGTGGGCATCGATCCGGTTCATTTCGGGCTGATCGTGACGCTGAACCTCGCCATCGGGCAGCAAACCCCCCCGGTCGCGAGCGTGCTCATCACCGCCTGCTCAATCGCCCGGGCCAACATCTGGGACGTATCCAAGGCGAACATTGGCTTCGTCGCCGTGCTGCTCTTCGTCCTGATGCTCTGCACCTACGTGGAGCCGATCCCGATGTTCCTGGTGGAGGTGGTCTACCGATGAGCGAAGACCTGATCTACGAGGTGCGGGACGGGATAGGCGTCCTGACGTTCAACCGCCCCGAGAGCCGCAACGCAATGACCTTTGCCATGTACGAGGGGCTGCGGCGCATCTGTGCCGAAATGCCGACCGACGGCTCGGTCAAGGCGCTGGTGGTCCGGGGCGCGGGCGGAAAGGCCTTCGCGGCCGGCACTGACATGAGCCAGTTTCGCGCCTTCGAGACCGAGGAGGATGCGTGGCGTTACGAGGAGACCACAGACACGGTCCTGACGGCGGTGGAGCGGTGTCCGGTTCCGACGGTGGCCGCTATCACCGGCGCCTGCACCGGTGGCGGCGCCGGCATCGCGGCAGCCTGCGACATCCGCGTCGCGACGCCGTCGCTCAAGTTCGGGTTTCCCATCGCGCGGACACTCGGCAACTGCCTCTCCGTAGCAAATCTGGCCCGACTTGCGGCGCTGATGGGCGCGGGGCGGGTCAAGGAGATGCTCCTGACCGCCCGATTGATCGAGGCAGCGGAGGCGCAGGCGATGGGCCTGGTGTCCGAAGTGGTCGACGACGCGGACGCACGGGGGATGGAACTGGCCCGGACGCTTGCCGGCCACGCGCCGCTGACCATGCGGGCGACGAAGGAGGGGCTGCGCCGCCTCACTACCGCCAATCGCCCGGACGACCGCGACCTGATCGCCATGTGCTACATGAGCCGCGACTTTCGCGAGGGGATGGAGGCGTTCCTCGGCAAGCGCCGCCCTGGGTGGACCGGTACATGACCGACCGGCATTTGCAGCGCGCCGGCTAGCCGCTTCCTTCGTATCGAGAGACCGATAGCTATCACTGCGACGGGCTGAATGGCGCAGGTCGAGGGTTCGCGCCACCTCACCCCCTGGCCCGGGTCCGTTGCCTTGACCGCGGGCCTGTGGCAGCGATGAGCCCGCAGTGAGCCGGAGCGCAATGCCATCGACCGCTTTCTCGTTCGCCTGATCTGGATCACGCTTGCCGCGATGGCCGTTGCCGTCGTCTGGCAGAGCGTGCCGCTGATCCAGTCGCAGCTCCTGTCTCGGCAGGCCGAACCAAGGATCGTCGTGGCGCGCGGCAACCTGGCCGAGGACGAGGTGGCGACGATAGAACTGTTCCGCACGGCGCGTGACAGTGTCGTCTTCATTTCCACGGCCGAACGCGTGATCGATCCGTGGACGCGCAACGTCTACGACCAGCCGCGCGGCACCGGGTCGGGCTTCGTCTGGGATGAGTTGGGGCACGTCGTCACCAATGCCCACGTCGTCGAGGGTGCGAGCCGCGCCACGGTGCGCTTGGCGGACGGGCGCAGCTTTAGCGCCAGCCTCGTCGGCGCCGACCCGAGCCACGACCTGGCCGTGCTGAGGATCGGCGTGGCCGCTTCGCGTCCGGACCCGCTGCCGATCGGGACGAGCGGCGATCTGGAGGTTGGACAGACGGTCTTCGCCATCGGCAACCCGTTCGGTCTGGACTGGACGCTGACGCGTGGCATCGTTTCGGCCCTCGACCGGGAACTGCCGGCGGGGCGCGGCATGGTCATCACCGGCCTGATCCAGACTGACGCCGCCATCAATCCGGGCAACTCGGGCGGACCCTTGCTCGACAGCGCGGGCCTGCTCGTCGGAGTGAACACGGCGATCTTCAGCCCGTCGGGCACAAATGCGGGCATCGGCTTCGCTGTGCCTGTCGACACCGTGAACCGCGTGGTGCCGCAGCTCATCGCGAGCGGGCGCTATGCGCCGCCGACGCTGGGCGTGCGCACCGACCCCCGCGTCGACGCGCTGGCGGCGCGGTCGAACATCGAGGGCGTCGTGGTGCTGGGGGTCGAGCGAGGTTCGGCGGCGGACCGCGCCGGCATCGTGCCGGCGGAGATCTCGCGCGACGGGCAGATCGTCCCGCGCGACGTGATCCGCTCCGTCGGGAACATCGAGGTCGCGTCGACGCAGGATCTGGTTGCCGCGCTCGACGGCTTCGAGGTTGGCGAGGAGGTGACACTGCGCCTCTGGCGCGGCGGCGACGAGCGCGAGGTCGAGGTAACGCTCGACGCCGGCCGCTGAGCGGGAACCGCGCCCGCCCGCGGCGGTTGCGTCAGCGATGAGCGCCCTCGTGCAGCCTCGGCTGGTCAACGGCCCGTTCGGCGATCCGGTCCTCTACCTCGACTTCCGCTTCGAGCGGCGTGCGATCCTGTTCGACATCGGCGCCTTCGCGCCGCGCGAGATCCTGCGGGTCTCTCACGCTTTCGTCTCGCACGCACACATGCACCACCTCTCGGGGCTCGACCGCCTGCTCCGCCTGCGCCTGCACACCCAGGGGACCCTTCACCTGGCGGGGCCGCGGGGTTTTGTCGATCAGATTGAGCATCGGCTGCGCAGCTACACGTGGAACCTGGTTGACGATAACTCGACGGATTTCCGTCTGCAGGTGGCCGAATTTGACGGGCGCACCCTGCGGCGCGCCTGCCTTCGCGCACGCGACGCGTTCCGCCGGTGGGACGTGGACACGGTCGAGGCGCGGGATGGCGTCATCTTAAGCGAAGAGGGTCTCTCGGTGGCAGCGTGCCTTCCGGATCATGGTACGCCCTCCGCCGCATTCGCCCTCCGCGAGACGCAGAGGATCAACGTATGGCGGAGCATGCTGGACGAGATCGGCCTGCCGGTCGGGCCTTGGCTGAACGAGGCCAAGGCGGGGCTACGCAGGGGTTGCGGCGACGCGCACGTCCTCAGCGTGCCGGGGCATGGCACAATCTCGCTCGGCATCCTACGGGAGCGGACGCCTCGTGTGTCCTCCGGCGACGCAATTGCCTACGTGACGGACGCGGCCGACCATGAGGAGAACCGAGCGCGCATCGCCTCGCTCGCGACAGGCGCCCAGCGCCTCTTCCTCGAGGCAGTGTACCTCTCTCGCGACAGGTCCATCGCCAAGGCTACGCGGCACCTCCCGGCTCGAGCCGCAGGCGAGATCGCGCGGCGTCTCAAGGTCCGCAGCGCGACGCCATTCCACCACTCGCCTCGTTATCTCGAGACGTCCGAGGCGCCGGAGCGCGAATTCCGCCGCGCCTTCGCTGCCGATGAGGTCGTGGCATGACAGCTTGCCGAGCGAGCGCATGAGCGGCGAGCGCCCGCCTTTCGCGGTCGAGTTAGGGTGGATCGTCACCAGCCAGATCGATCCGTCGCGCCGTGGTGCCGTCGAAGACGCCGCCGACCACATGAAGCGGACGCTTTCCGAGATCCTGCCAGGGTACGACTGGCGTGTTGGCATCGCCGAGCGGATCGAACCTGCCGACCGCGGCCCGGCCGAACCGGTCCTGCTGCTCGACACCGCCGAACGGGAGCGCGACCGCCGCAACTGGGACTTCGTCTTCGTCCTCACCGAGCGGGAGCTCAAGAGCTACACCCGCAGCGTGACCGTCGCCGCGCCGGCGCAGGCCTACGCGACCGCAATCGTTTCGCTCGCGCGCCTGACCGACCGCGAGGACGAGGCCGAGGTCCTGTCGCGGCGCCTCTACGCCCTGTCGATGCATCTCTTCGGTCGCCTGAACGGCCTCGGGCCTCGCGAGAGCGGCTTCATGTGCGCCTTCACCGGCCCCCGCGGGCTCGACGGGATGAATGGCTTCGCGGAGGATGAGAAAGTCGAACTGCGTGCGCATCTCGACCACGTCGCCGATCCGCGTGTGGAGGAGACGGGCAAAGCCGGCGGCCGTGTCGGCTTCTACGTCCGATCCCTCTGGGAGAACCGCCGCAGCCTTCCGAAGTCCATCCTCCGGATGCGGCCCTGGGCCTTTCCGCTGAGGCTGAGTCGCCTGACCACCGCCGCAGGATCTGCGCTCGCGGTTCTGGTGATGACGGCCGAGACTTGGGAGGTTGCTGCGAACCTCGCGCCGCCGGCGGTTGCGACGCTGTCGGCGGTGGCGCTCATCGGGACCAGCGGCTATCTCCTCCGGGCGCAGCGGCTCCTCGCGCGGAGCGGAGAAAGCGCCATGCGCGAGCAGCGGGCGGTCATCAACGTCAGCACGGTGCTTGCGGTGGCGCTCGGGATGGCCGTGACCTACGTCGCCATCTTTGCGCTTGCCCTTGCTGGCGGCCACGCCTTCTTCGGCGATCCGCTCCTCGCGAGCTGGACCGGGGAACGGGCGACCGGGGATCCGCCGCTGCGCCCGATGATGGCGGGCTACATCGCCGCGCTCAGTCTCGTCATCGGCGCGCTCGGTGCGTCGTTCGAGCCGCACGGCTACTTCCGGAACGTCACCCACATCGACGAGGAGCTCTAGGGCGGCCACCCGGCGCGCGAAGCGGCCGTCCAAGGGGGCTCGATGCCCCCGAGGACGGCGCCCACTTCAGAAGGTCCTGAGGTATGCCGCAAGGATGTCGCGCGCCGCCGTGATGTCGGACTTTTGCACCATCTCCGTCACAGTGTGGATGTAGCGCGTGCCTACGACGATCCCGATCGCCCGCGCCCCCGCAGCGGCCTGCTGCGCGGCGGCGCCGTCCTGTCCGCCCGAGCGCAGCATCGTGCGTTGGTAGGGGATTTTCTCCTTCTTCGCCAGCGCCTCGAACTCGCTCACCAGCGCCTTGTCGGAGATGAAGGACCCATCGCGGACGTGCAGGCCGAAGCCTTCGCCCTGAACAGTCGTGCGGTCCTGCTCCGGCACGCCGGGCGTGTCGCAGCTCAGCGTCGTGTCGATGCCGATGCCGATGTCGGGGCGCACGCGGTAAGAGGCCGTCCGTGCGCCGCGCAGCCCGACCTCTTCCTGCGTGGTGAAGGCGACGTGGATCTCTGCGCCGCGCCCGGCGCCGCCGAGGGCGCGGATGGCCTCGATGCCCAGCCAGCAGGCGACGCGGTTGTCGAGTGCTTTAGAGACGACCTTCTCGCCCATCTCGGTGAAGGGCGCGTCGAGCACGACCATGTCGCCGACCTTCACCTTCTCCTTCGTTGCCGCGCCGAGGCCGAGGTCGACGAAGAACTGGCTGACCTCCGGCACCTTCTTGCGCTCCTCCGGGGTCGAGATGTGCACAGGCTTGCCGCCGGGGTTCATCACGCCCGGCAGATCGCCGTCGTCGGTGCAGACGAGGACCCGGCGCGAGAAGAGGTTTCGCGGATCGAACCCGCCGACGGGGTGGAGATAAACAAAGCCCTTTTCGGTGACGTGGCTGACGAGAAACCCGATCTCGTCCATGTGGCAGAGCAGCATGACTCGCGGGGCGCCATCGCCCGACGCGTCGCGGCGGCAGAGGAGCGAGCCCATCGGGTCCGTCTCGACATGATCGAAGAGGCCTTCGACCTCGGCGCGGATGACGTTGCGCACACGCTCCTCGTGGCCCGGAACGCCCGGTGTCTCGCAAAGCTGCTTGAGCAGGTCGAGGTTCATCGTGGCTCCATTCGTCTGAAGATCTGGCCGTGCGACCATGCGTTCGCTGGCGGCGCGACGCAAGACGGCGACCTGCGGGCAGGAAGCGCGCGCCGCCGCAATAGCCTGTTAACCGCAGGGCGAGACCATCCACGGCCAAGCCGACCTCAGTCCGCGACCCCGGTCCGGGTCACCCACGGCAAGGGATCACGCCGCCTATGTGCTTCATCCGCTCGGCCCGACGCGCTCTCGCCGGGTTCCGCGCCGCCATCGTGCACCGCCGAAGCGGTGTGCTCGGCGCGGCCCGCGATCGCAACGACGCCGCGCGCTGGAACCTGCGTTCCGCTGTCGGGGATCTGCTGCGTCGGCGCACGCATCCGCACGGTGACATGCGCGCATTCCTCATCCGGGCGTTCGGCCGGCCGGAACGGAAGTTGCCTGACGACTTGGAGAAGATGCTCAAGCGCCTGCGCGAAGAGGAGCAGCGGCAGATATAAGGCCGGCCTGCACGCTCCTTTGCCGGTTTCGTCGCTCCGCGCGCCTCGTTATAGGGGGCTCGGACCGCGCAAGGGGGAAGGCAATGGCGAACGTCGCTGTGGTGGGCGCTCAGTGGGGCGACGAGGGCAAAGGCAAGATCGTCGACTGGCTGAGCGAGCGGGCCGACGTGATCGTCCGTTTCCAAGGCGGGCACAATGCCGGCCACACGCTCGTCATCGACGGCGAAGTCTACAAGTTGTCGCTGCTGCCCTCGGGCATCCTCCGGCCCGGCAAATTGAGCGTGATCGGCAATGGCGTGGTGCTGGACCCGTGGGCGCTGGTGGCCGAGATCGGGCGGCTGTGCGAGCGGGGGGTCGAGGTGTCGGCCGAAAACCTAGCGATCGCCGAGAACGTACCGCTGATCCTGCCGCTGCACCAGGACCTCGACCGGATTCGCGAGCAGGCGGCGGGCCGCGCGGCAATCGGCACAACGGGCCGCGGCATCGGCCCGGCCTACGAGGACAAGGTCGGGCGGCGCAGCGTGCGGCTGGGCGATCTGAGCGACGACGCGACGCTGGAATCGCGGCTCGACCGGCTGCTGGCGCATCACGACGCGCTGCGCAGGGGCCTGGGCGCCGCGCCGATCGACCGCGCCGACCTTGCCGAGCGGCTGCGCGAGATCGCGCCGCAGGTGCTGCCCTATGCCCGGCCGGTGTGGGAGGATCTGGACGCGCGGCGCCGCGCCGGCGAGCGGATCCTGTTCGAGGGGGCGCAGGGGGCGCTGCTCGACGTTGACTTCGGGACCTATCCGTTCGTGACCTCGTCGAACACGCTGGCCGGGATGGCGTCGACGGGCACGGGGATGGGGCCGGGGGCGATCCAGTTCGTGCTGGGCATCGTCAAGGCCTATACCACGCGGGTCGGCGCGGGACCGTTCCCGACCGAGCTCGACGACGAGATCGGGCGCCACCTGGCGCAGGTCGGCCACGAGAAGGGCACAGTGACGGGGCGCGACCGGCGCTGCGGCTGGTTCGACGCGGCGCTGGTGCGGCAGACCTGCACGACGAGCGGCGTCAGGGGCATCGCGCTGACCAAACTTGACGTGCTCGACGGGCTTGATGAGCTGAAGATCTGCACGGGATACGAGATCGACGGGCGCAGGGTCGACCATCTGCCGATGGCTGCCGAGCAGCAGACACGGGTGGTGCCAATCTACGAGACGATCGCCGGCTGGTCCGAGAGCACCGCGGGCGCGCGGAGCTGGGCCGACCTGCCGGGCGAGGCGGTGAAGTACGTCCGACGGATCGAGGAACTCATCCGATGTCCTGTCGCACTGCTCTCCACCAGCCCCGAACGCGAGGACACGATCTTGGTCACCGATCCCTTCGCCGACTGATGGCGCTGGGCTGGAAGGCGCGGCGACGCCTTGCGATCCTTGTTCTGGTGGTCGGCCTGCCAGTCTACGTAATCGTTGCGGTCAACGTGGTGGCGCTGCTCGACCGGCCGCCCTTGCTGGTCGAGCTGCTTGTCTACGTGGTGCTCGGCCTCGTCTGGGCGCTGCCGTTCCGAAGGATCTTTCTCGGCGTCGGGCGAGAGGATCCTGCTCAGGACAAGTCGGTCGATGAGTGACGGCCGACCCAGCGCTCGTCCGGCTGGAGGAGGGCGCGGAGATCGCGGCGGTAGGGAATCATTCTCAGCGACTTCTCGTCGGGTGCCGGACTTCGAGCGGCGGCGGCCATGTGCGCGAGCGTCGCGCGCCTGCGCCGGGCCGAGCGCTCGGCCAGCCGCACCTCGCTCTCCAGCAGCAGGTTGTCGGCGGTCACGGCGAGCGGGTCGCGGCACCGGCGCCGTAAGCGGATCCGCTCGAGCAGCCGGAGGAGAAGGCGCGGAACCAGTCCTCTCCTGGTGTCGGGCGTCGGCATGGAGCTGCGGGGGAGGCACGGCATCGGTCGGGAAATCGGCATCACGTTCTGCCTCGGGTCGCACCGCTACTGCACCGGGTTTGTGGCGTGATTGAGGTCGCCGTCCGTTCGGCTGTGCCGGTCACGCTGCTGGGCGCGGGTGCCTGCCGTGCCGAAGACCTGGAGGCGGCGCTGGCCATCGCGCCCGTCCTCGTCGCGGCGGATGGTGGTGCCACGACGGCGCTCGCGCACGGGCTGAGTCCTGTTGCGGTGGTGGGCGATCTCGATTCGGTCGGGCCAGAGACGTTGGCGGCACTGCCAGACGCGCGCGTGCTGCGGATCGCCGAGCAGGAAACGACAGATTTCGACAAGGGACTGTGCTCGATCGAAGCGCCGCTCGTGCTGGGCGTCGGGTTTCTGGGGGACCGGCTGGATCACGAGCTGGCGGCGATGTCGGTTCTGGTGCGCCGCGGCCGTCCCTGCCTGCTGATCGGGCCGTGGGACGTTGTCTTTGCCGCGCCGCCGCGCCTGCGCATCGCGCTTGCAGCCGGAACTCGGGTGTCGCTCTTCCCGCTGGCCGAGGTCTCCGGACGCTCGCATGGCTTGCTCTGGCCGATCGACGGCATCGAATTCGGCGCGACGCGGCGCGCCGGCACGTCGAACCAGGCATTGGGCGAGGTGCGGCTCGAGATGGACGCGCCGGGCATGCTCGTCCTGCTGCCGCGGGAGGCGCTGGCGGTCGCGGTCGAGGCTTTGCTGGCGCCGGACTGACGCACGTCGTGCCGCCCCCCTCGCACCTGCCGGTCGATCCGCCTATAACGCCCCCGCCAGCAGCAGGAGCTCCGAAAGATGCCGGACCGTTCGCCGATGGAAATCGCCAAGGAGGCGGCCGCGCTGCGTGCCTGCGAAATGGTCGAGGACGGGATGCGTATCGGGCTCGGCACCGGGTCGACCGCGCGCTTCGTGCTTCGCCGGCTCGGGCAGCGGGTCCGCGAGGAGCGCCTGTCGGTCGTGGGCGTGCCGACGTCCGACGAGACGGCGCGGATCGCGCGGGACGAGGGAATTGCGCTGACGACTCTGGAAGAGGCGGGGCGCCTCGATCTGACCATCGACGGCGCGGACGAGGCGGACGCGCAGCTCAGCCTGATCAAGGGTGGCGGCGGAGCGCTCCTGCGGGAAAAGATCGTGGCGACCGCATCCGAGCGGATGGTGGCCGTCGCCGACGCCTCCAAGCGGGTCGAGGCGCTGGGCGCCTTCCCGCTGCCGGTCGAGATCGTCGCGTTTGGCTGGACCGTGACGCGCGACCTTATCGTCGAGGTTCTGCGTGGCGCTGACGTCCTGGGCTACGACATCAGGCTGCGGGAGGTGGTCGGCGGGCCGCTGGTGACGGACGAGGGCCATCGTATTCTGGACCTGCATCTGCGTCGCATCGGCAATCCGCGCGACCTCGCGATGCGCCTCAACATGGTGCCGGGCGTCGTCGAGACCGGTCTCTTCTGCGACATCTGCGATGTGCTGGTTCTGGGGCATGGCGACGGCCGGGTCGAGGTGACGGACGTGCTGGATCGCAAGACGAACGAGGCTCCTGCTGAGCCCGACGTCGACAACGTCTTCGCCGACTTCTGATGGCGTTCGACTACGACCTCTTCGTCGTCGGCGGCGGATCGGGCGGGGTCCGGGCGGCGCGCGTCGCTGCGCAGCACGGAGCCCGTGTCGCGCTCGCCGAGGAATACCGCATGGGCGGCACCTGCGTCATCCGCGGCTGCGTGCCCAAGAAGCTGATGGTCTTCGCGTCGCAGTACCGCGCCGGCTTCCGTGACGCCGCCGGCTACGGCTGGCGGATCGAATCGCACGGCTTCGACTGGAGCCACTTCCGCGGCAAGCTTGATGTCGAGCTCGCGCGGCTGGAGAGCGTCTATCGCAGGAACCTCGAGAGTGCCGGCGTCGAGATCCGCGACGGCCGCGCCAGGATCAGCGGTACGAACGAGGTCACGCTGAACGACGGCCGCAGCCATACCGCCAAGCACATCCTGGTGGCGACCGGCGGACACCCGGTCCTGCCGGCACAGGTGAAGGGATGCGAGCTCGGCATCACCTCGAACGATGTCTTCCAGCTGGAAGAGCGGCCGGAGCGCATCCTGATCGTAGGCGGCGGCTACATCGCCTGCGAGTTCGCCGGCATCTTCAATGGCATGGGCAGCCAGGTCACCCAGTGGCACCGAGGGCCCGGGATCCTGCGCGGCTTTGACGAGGAGGCGCGACACCACCTGGCGGAGATCCTGACGCATTCCGGGATCGACCTGCACCTCGGCACCGACGCCGTCAGCCTCGAGCGCAGCGAGAACGGGATCCGCGCCGTGGCCACGAGCGGTCGGGAGGGGGTATTCGACGCCGTGATCTTCGCGACGGGCCGTCGGCCCAACACCTCCGATATCGGCCTCGAGGAAGTCGGCGTCGCGCTCGGCGCGCGCGGCGAAATCGTCGTGAACGAGTGGTCGCAGAGCAGTGTGCCGTCGATCCACGCAGTGGGCGACGTCACCGGCCGCATCGCCCTGACGCCCGTCGCGATCCGCGAGGGTCACGCCTTCGCGGACACCGTCTTCGGCGGGAAGGCGCGCACGGCGGATCACGAATGCGTGCCCTCGGCCATCTTCACGCAGCCCGAATTCGGCACCGTCGGCCTGTCGGAAGAGGAGGCCGTCCACGATCATAAGGTGGAGATCTACGCCGCCACCTTCCGCCCGATGCAGAATGCCTTCGTCGGAAGCGACGAGCGCGTTCTTTACAAGCTGATCGTTGATGCCACCACCCGCCGTGTGCTGGGCTGCCACATCATCTCGCCCAACGCCGGCGAGTTGATCCAGCTGGCCGGAATTGCGGTCAAGGCGGGCCTGACCAAGGAGGATTTCGACCGCACCGTCGCGGTTCATCCGACCGCGGCCGAGGAACTGGTCACCATGTCGCGCCCCACCCGAACCGCTTGAATCGGGTGGCCGCATCCACAGGTAGCGGTTACACACCCGTTGGGACGACAGACGGAGACCGAGACTTTGGCCAGCAACAATGGCGGACCCTGGGGCGGCGGACCGCGGCGCCCAAGCGGCGGCGACAATCGCGGCGGCAACGGCAAGCGTCCGGGCGAGGGGCCGCAGATCCCCGAGATCGACGACATCATGCGCAAGGGTCAGGAGCAGCTGAGGGTGCTGATGGGCGGCCGCGGCGGCGGCTCGCGCGGCAACGGTGGCGGTTCTGGCGGTCCGAGTTTTGGCCGCGGAACGGTCATCCTCGTCGGACTGGCGGCGGTCGGTCTCTGGGCGTTCGCCTCGTTCTACTCGGTGAGGCCTGAAGAGCGGTCGGTAGAGCTCTTCCTCGGGGAGTTCAGCGAGATCGGCCAGCCGGGCCTCAACTTCGCGCCGTGGCCGCTGGTTACGGCCGAGGTCATCCCGGTGACGACCGAGCGTGTGGAAGAGCTGGGCGTGAGCCGCACCAACAATCGCGGCGACGAGGGGCTGATGCTGACGACCGACGAGAACATCGTCGACATCGACTTCCAGGTGGTCTGGAACGTGAACGATCCCGCCGAGCTGCTGTTCAATCTGCGCGACCCGCAGCAGACCGTTCGGGCGGTGGCGGAGTCGGCGATGCGCGAGGTGATCTCGCGGTCCGAGCTCGCGCCGATCCTGAACCGCGACCGCGCCATCATCGCGCAGACCGTGCAGGAGCTGATCCAGACCACGCTCGACAGCTACGACAGCGGGCTGAACATCGTGCGTGTCAACCTCGACCGCGCCGACCCGCCGCAGGAGGTGATCGACGCGTTCCGCGAGGTCCAGGCGGCGGAGCAGGAGCGCGACCGGCTGGAGCGTCAGGCCGACGCCTACGCCAACCGCGTGCTTGCAGGCGCCCGAGGCGAAGCGGCGCAGGTGCTTGAAGAGGCCGAGGCGTATCGCGCGCAGGCGGTCAACGAGGCGCAGGGTGAGGCGAGCCGCTTCATCGCCGTGCTCGACGAGTATGCGCAGGCGCCGGAGGTCACCCGCCAGCGTCTCTATCTCGAGACGATGGAAGAGGTGCTCGGCCGCGTCGACAAGGTCATCCTCGACGAGAATGGCGGCGGGCAGGGGGTCGTGCCGTACCTTCCGCTGAACGAGCTTGGCCGGCGCACCCAGACGATGGAAGGGAGCAACTGATGCGAGCAACGACAATTATTCTTCCTGTCGTCGTCATCGCGCTGGCTGCGCTGTTGTCGTCGATCTTCATCGTCGACGAGCGTCAAAAGGCGCTGGTCCTGCAGTTCGGTCAGATCAAGCGGGTCAAGGAGGACCCGGGCATCGCGTTCAAGCTGCCTCTGATTCAGAACGTCGTGCGCTACGACGACCGGATCCTGTCGCTCGACACCGACCCGATCGAGGTGACGCCGGCGGATGACCGTCGACTGATCGTGGACGCTTTCGCGCGCTACCGCATCGCGAGCGTGGTGGATTTCCGCGAGGCCGTCGGTGCCGGCGGCGTGATGGACGCCGAACGTCGGCTGGCCAACATCCTTAACGCGCAGATTCGCGCGGTCCTGGGTTCCGAGGGCGTGACCTCGAACACGATCCTCTCCGAGGAGCGAGGCGCGCTGATGGCGCGGATTCGCGACGAGGCGCGGGAGCGTGCGGCGGCGCTGGGGATCGAGGTGATCGACGTCCGCCTCAAGCAGACCAACCTGCCGGACCAGAACCTCGAGGCGACCTTTGGCCGGATGCGGGCCGAGCGCGAGCGCGAGGCGGCTGACGAGATCGCGCGCGGTGAAGAGGCTGCCCAGCGGGTGCGCGCGCTGGCTGACAGGACGGTCGTGGAGCTGGTCTCGGAGGCTCGGCGCGAAAGCGAGATCGTGCGCGGCGAGGCGGATGCGCAAAGGAACAACATCTTCGCCGATGCCTTCACGCGAGACGAGGAATTCTTCCGCTTCTACAGGTCGCTTGCTGCGTATCGTGCGGCGCTGCAGGAAGGCAACTCGGCGATGGTTCTGTCGCCTGACGCCGAGTTCTTCCAGTACCTGCGCTCTGACCGCGCGGCGGTGCCGATCGGTCCGGCCCCGGCCGGACAAGGTGCCGGCGCGGCGCCGCAGCCGCAAGCGGGAGCCGCACGGGGCGGCGGCACGAGCGGCGGTGATGACGCCGCCAGCGCAGAGGGTGAGCAGGCCGGCTCGCCGACCGCCGCATCCGCAGAACCGTCCGAGCTGACGCTGACGGAGTGACAGCGGAGATCTTATGGGCCTTCGGCGCGGTGCTCTGCGTCGAGGGCCTGTTCCTCGCGCTTGCTCCCGGTCGGCTCGAGACGCTGCTGGAATTGGTCGCGCGGACGACGCTGGACGACCGGCGACTGATCGGGGTCGCGGCACTCGCCGGGGGCGTCGGCCTTCTCTGGCTCGGACGATCGCTCGGAGCCTGACTCGACCGAGGCGCTCTCACGTCAGCGTGACGCGCCGCGAGCCCCCTTTGTGTTGTAATCCGAACGCCTTGTCTTGCATCTTGGCGCATCGATGGGAAGGCGGTTGGTCGTCGCAGCGCCGCCTTTCTTCTCCAAAGAGACAAAGGAGCAACACGTGATAGCACAGGCATCCATGGCACAGATGGAGTCGCAGCGGGGGGCGCCGCTCCGTCTCGCGCTGGCAGCGCTGATGGCGTTCGGACTTCTGGTGCTGCAGGCGGCGCAGGCCTGGGCGCAGGACCGTCCCGACACCTTCGCCGACCTTGCCGAGCAGGTCAGCCCCGCCGTGGTTAACATCACCACCTCGACGCGCATCGCGCGGCAGACGAATCAGGGACCCGTAGTTCCCGAAGGCTCGCCCTTCGAAGACTTCTTCCGCGACTTCCTCGATCCGGAGGGCGAGGGCGAGGGTCCGATGGACCGCGGACCCCGCCGCAGCCAAGCGCTCGGCTCGGGCTTCGTCGTCTCTTCCGACGGCTATATCGTGACCAACAATCACGTCATCGCAAACGCTGACGAGGTGCTGGTCGAATTCTTCTCAGGTGGCGAGCTTGAGGCCGAGGTGGTCGGCACCGACCCGAACACCGACCTCGCGCTGCTCAAGGTCGAATCAGACGAGCCGCTGCCCTTCGTTCCGTGGGGCGACAGCGACGCTGCGCGCGTCGGCGATTGGGTCATGGCTATGGGCAACCCGCTGGGGCAGGGCTTCTCCGTCTCCGCGGGCATCGTGTCCGCGCGCGGCCGCGCCCTCAGCGGCAGCTATGACGACTACATCCAGACCGATGCGGCCATCAATCGCGGCAACTCGGGCGGTCCGCTCTTCAACATGGATGGCGAGGTCATCGGTGTGAACACCGCCATTCTGTCGCCCACCGGCGGCTCGATCGGCATCGGCTTCGCGATGTCGAGCCGCGTGGCGACCGGCGTGATCGACCAGCTCGAGCGCTTCGGCGAGACGCGCCGCGGCTGGCTCGGCGTCCGTATCCAGGACGTCACCGACGACGTCGCCGAGGCGATCGGACTCGAGACCGCGTCGGGTGCCCTCGTGACCGACGTGCCGGAGGGTCCGGCCGAGGAAGCCGGAATGGAATCCGGCGACGTCATCCTGAGCTTCGACGGCGAGTCGGTGGCGGACACGCGCGAACTAGTGCGCCGTGTCGGCAACACCGAAGTCGGCGCGACGGTGCCGGTCGAGGTCTTCCGCGGCGGCGAGACCGAGACGCTGCAGGTCACGCTGGGCCGGCGCGAGACGGCCGAGGGCGCGATTCCTGCGGCGGCTCCGGCGGACGAGCCGATCGAGATGGAGATCCTCGGTCTCAGCGTGTCGACCATGACGGACGAGCTGCGCGAGCAGCTGGGGCTCGAAGACGATGCCGAGGGACTGGTGGTCACCGATGTGGCCGACGATGCCGAGGCCTACGAGAAGGGCATCCGCGCGGGCGACGTCATCACCGAGGCGGGCCAGCAGAAGGTCGCCAGCGCCGCCGACCTGGAGGCGCAGATCGAGGCGGCCCGCGAAGCGGGGCGCAAGTCGATCCTGCTCCTGGTGCGGCGCGAAGGCGATCCGCGCTTCGTTGCGCTGCCGCTCGACCAAGGCTGAGCGGGCCGACAAACGACTGATGAACGCGTCGGCTCTGCCGGCGCGTTTTCTTTTTCTGATGCGCATCCACCGCGGCGCGTCCGAAACTGGCCGAATCGTGACCACCATGACCTCCGCGCCGAGCTTCCCGCGGACGCGACGGCACCATCAGATTTGTCCTGATGATGCTCCGTTCCCGCTTGACGGCTTCCGGCGGGAACCATAGAACGCCCCCCACGCCGGGCGGAAGCTGGGCGAGCAGTGGGCGGTTGTAGCTCAGTTGGTTAGAGTACCGGCCTGTCACGCCGGGGGTCGCGGGTTCGAGCCCCGTCAACCGCGCCACCGCTGCTAGATCCTGGATCGGATGACCAAGGGCGGCCCTTGAGCTGCCCTTGTCATGTCAGCGGGCCAGCGCGTCGAGGATCCTCGCCCAGCTGCGGATCCCTTTGTGGAAGCTCTCCAAGTCGTACTTCTCGTTCGGCGAGTGGATTGCGTTGTCCTCCTGCGCAAATCCGATCAGCATCGAGTCGACGCCAAGGATCGTCTTGAAGTAGCCGGCGATGGGAATCGAGCCACCGGCGCCGATGAAGGCTGCATCTTTCGGCCACTCGTCGCTGAGCGCGCGCCGTGCCTTCTCGAAGGCCGGGTCAGAGATGTCCATGTGGCTGGCGGGCGAGGCGCCGTGATCGTGGAACTCGACCGAGATGTCGGAAGGCAGCATGTCCTGCACCATGGCGCGGAAGCTCTGGCGGATCTTGAGCGGGTCCTGCTGCCCGACGAGGCGGAAGCTGATCTTGGCGCGCGCCTCGGACGGCAGCACGGTCTTGAATCCGTCGCCTGTGTAGCCGCCCAAAATGCCGTTCAACTCGCAGGTAGGCCGCGCCCAGATCGTGTGGAGTGGATCGCGGCCGGTCTCGCCGGCAGGCGTGGTCAGGCCGACTTCGCCGAGGAATCGTTCCGCGTCGAAGCCGAGCGCGCGCCACTGCGCCTGCACCTCGTCCGGCACCTCTGCCACGCCGTCGTAGAAGCCGGGCACCGTCACGCGACCCTGGTCGTCGTGCAGCGAGGCAATGATGCGGGCGAGCGCGCGGATCGGGTTGACCGCGATGCCGCCGTAGGCGCCGGAGTGCAGGTCGCGTGAGGGGCCGGTCAGGATCAGCTCCTCGCCCAGCAGGCCGCGGAGCATCGTCGTGATCGCCGGCGTCTCGCGGTCGAACATGCCGGTGTCGCAGATCAGGCAGAGGTCGGCGCCAAGCTCGTCGCGATTCGCCTCGAGGAACGGCACTAGCGACGGCGAACCTGACTCCTCCTCGCCCTCGAGGAAGAACGAGACGCGCGCCGGCAGCGAGCCTTGAACGGCGCGCCAGGCGCGGCAGGCCTCGACGAAGGTCATGAGCTGGCCCTTGTCGTCGGAGGCGCCGCGCCCGCGGATCACTTGGCCGGCGGGCGTCTCCTCGACCGCCGGGTCGAACGGATCGCGCTCCCAGAGGTTGAGCGGGTCGACCGGCTGCACGTCGTAGTGCCCGTAGAAGAGCAGGTGCCGGCCTGCGTCGGACCCGTGCCCGACCACCATCGGGTGACCCGCCGTCGGCCGCTTGGTCGCGTCGATGCCGATGCTCCGCAGGTCGTCGACCAGCCAGTCCGCGGCGCGGTCGCAGTCGGACCTGTAGGCCGGGTCGGTCGAGATCGAGGGTATTCGCAGCAGGTGCAGCAGGCGGTCCGTGGCGGCGGGCAGATCTTCGTCGATCCGTCTGAGAACGGCGTCGAGGCTCATGGCAGGCTCCTGTCCTGGGTCGGTCCTGAGAGTGTCAGGCGCGGCCCTCCAGGTCCAGCGCAAGGGTGGCCATGCCTTTCGCGCCACGCTAGTCTGCCGGCGATTGACTGGAGGATCGAACATGCGGAGCATTCTGCTGGCGGTGGCGCTGACACTTGCCGCGGTCGGGGCGCAGGCGCAGGCGGTGGATGGCGACGCTGCGGAGCGGCAGCTCTTTCCAGTGCGCGGTATTGCGGTCGCCGTGGGCCGGCAGCTCTCGCCGCAGGACCAGGCAATCGTGCGGGCTATGTTCGACCCGGCCGTCATCAGGCAGGCCGGGCAGTCGTTCAGCCCGCTCTATTACGGCTCGATCGCCTTCTCGCCGGACGAGGGCTTGCAGTCCGAAGCGCTGCGCGGCGCCTACAACTTCCACAGCACGCGCGCGTCCGACGCGGCGGCGCTTGCCGCATGCAACGCGGCACGGGCGTCCGGCACGCGCCCCTGCGAGATCGCCGGACAGGTCCTCCCGCGGGGCTACGAGCCGCGGGCGCTGACCCTGTCGTTGAGCGCGACGCAGGCTTTCCGTGACACGTACCGGCGGGCTTCGACCCCAAAGGCGCTCGCAGTCTCCGCAGCGACCGGCGAGTACTCGATGGCACGCGGGCCTGGCGCGGGTGACACGGCACGCGCGGACTGCAACGCCAAGGTGCAAGCCGCTGGAGGCGCGGCAGATTGTTTCATCGCAGTCGCCGACTGAGCTGTGTGATGATGCGAGGCAAGCCGCTGCTGGAAGTTGGTCGGGAGGACGACATAGCAGGCCGCAAGGAGGAAGACCGCTTGAACTATCCTGCGATGATCGACGCGGCGCTTCAGCGTCTGCATGACGAGGGGCGGTATCGGACGTTCATCGACATCG
>NZ_JAFFOB010000004.1 GCF_016918935.1 Roseitranquillus sediminis | reverse complement strand
CAGCGAATGGCTGAACATCGTCGTTCGAGCGGCCTGGGCCTATCGGGAGATCATGCCGGTCGTTCCGATCCTCGACGCGGGTCTCACGCCGCTGTTGCAGTGGGTGATCGTTCCCACCTTCGCCTACCTTGCGGCCCTGCGGCTCCCGCGAGGCGCTCTCGGACTGCGGCCGGGCGCATGATGGTCGACCTTTCCCTCCTTGGGGTTTCGGCAGCACTGCTGGCGGGCGCGATCTCCTTCTTGTCGCCTTGCGTCCTGCCGCTCGTTCCCGGCTACGTCTCCTACGTCGCCGGGCGAACGGTCTCCGGCAAGAAGGCGCCGTCGAGGAGGCAGGCGGTGTGGCTCAGCCTCTGCTTTGTCCTCGGCTTCTCCACGATCTTCATTGCACTCGGCGCCTCCGCCACGGCGCTCGGTCAGGCGCTGCTGCGCTGGCGCTACGAGCTCAACATCATCGGTGGTGGGATTGTGATCCTGTTTGGATTGTTCATGATCGGAGCTGCGCGCTTCTCGGCCATGGAACGGGATATGCGCTTCCATCTCGACCTCCCGGGCGGGAAACCGGTCTCCTCTTACGTCCTCGGGCTTGCCTTCGGGTTCGGCTGGACGCCGTGCATTGGTCCGATCCTAGGCGCCATTCTCACGGCCAGCGCAGCCAGTTCAACCGTCGCCGACGGGATCACTCTGCTCTCGTTCTATTCGGCGGGTCTCGGCATCCCATTTCTCATTGTTGCGGGCTTCACCGACGCCATTGCCGGCAAGCTGCGGGGCATTGGTCGTTGGGGTCGCCGCCTGAATCAGGCTGCGGGAGGCGTCATGATCCTGATGGGGCTGGCCATGGTGACTGGTCGGCTAAGTGCACTGGCCTACTGGCTCCTGGACGCCTTCCCGGTCCTTGCGCGGATCGGCTGAACGAGCGGGCAGCATATGTACTTGCGGGCTAGTAGTTCTGGCAATTCTCAACCCCAGTCGCCACGCCGGTCAGTACTTCGTCCAGGAGCTCAAGCAGCTGGGAAATCCGCGGGTCAGTCAAGCGGTAATGGACGTGACGTCCCCGTTGCTCTCCCACCGCCAGACCGCATTCGCTCAGGCAGCGTAGGTGGTTCGACGCGTTGGGTTGCGAGAGACCTGTCGCTCTGACGATCTCCCCCACCGACAGAGGACCGTCCCTCAGCGCCTGAAGAATTGCCAGTCGGGAGGAATCGGCGAAGCCCCTAAGAAGCTTGGCCCGCTTCAGGCAGACCTCGGAGTCTTCCCTATCCCCGGATTGGATTTCTACACTAGACATATCAGCCCTCAGTGATACCTTATTCGTGCCAATGATAGGAAGAGTCTAATGAGCAGCCCAGACCTGATCCACAATGCCGAAGAGATGGCCCGGTATCGCGTCACAGGGATGGACTGCCCCTCCTGCGCCGCAAAGATCGAGAAAGCGGTTCGATCGGTCGGCGTGGAGGCAGTGAAGGTCTCGACCGCAACGCAGGTCATGACGCTGCATGTGTCCGATCCGGGCGTGCAGCTGCCGGAAGTGGAGCGCGCCGTTGCGGGGATCGGCTACCGGCTGGACCGTCTGGACGGCCTCAATGTCGATCACGAAGGCGACCTCGACGATCTCCCGAAGGACTTGAGCCACATCACGCCAGCCTACAGGCGAGCACTGTGGATCGTCATTCTGCTGAATGTCGGCTACGGCGTCATCGAGATGGTCGGCGGGTTCATCTCCGGCTCGCAGGCGCTGAAAGCCGATGCGCTCGATTTCCTCGGTGACGGCCTGATCACGTTCCTCGGGGTGCTCGCGATCGGATGGAGTCTGGTCTGGCGCGCCCGTTCCGCCATGATCCAAGGCCTTTTTCTTGGCGCGCTCGGTCTCGGGGTCCTCGCCAACACGGCCTACCGCGTGCTGGTGCAGCAGCAGCCCGAAGCCGGGCTGATGGGTCTCTTCGCCGTGATCGCACTCGTCGTCAACGTGGTCGCGGTTCTTCCGCTTCTGCCGCACAGGACCGGGGACGCCAATGTGCGGGCGGTCTGGCTGTTCTCACGCAACGACGCCATAGGAAATGCGGCGGTCGTCGTGGCGGCGGGTCTGGTCGCCTGGACGGGGACAGCCTGGCCCGATCTCGTTGTCGCGGCCATCATAGCCGGACTGTTCCTGCATTCGTCATCGTCGATCATCCGGGATGCGAGAGCCGACCTGCGGGAGGTTGCATGAACGTCCGCGGGGTTGGCATAGCCTGCGCTGTAGCGGCGTTCGCTCTGGACCAGGGCAGCAAGGCCTTCGCCCTTCGCTCGCCGGCCTTGGCGAACGGCCTTGAGTTGCTCCCCGTTCTGAACCTTGTCCTCGTGGAAAACCGCGGTGTCAGTTTCGGGATGCTCAGCGGGATCGTGCCCTGGTGGGCTCTGGTTCTGCTCGCTTTCGCGATAGTGGCGTGGCTTTCCGTCTGGCTGTGGCGAGCGCAAGGCCGGGTGGTCAGCGCAGCGCTTGGGCTGATCATCGGCGGCGCTCTGGGCAATGTGGCTGACCGGATGCGCTTTCAAGCGGTCACCGACTTTCTCGATTTCCATCTGGGGGCCTACCATTGGCCGGCCTTCAACCTTGCTGACGTGGCGGTGGTCTGTGGCGCCACGCTGCTCATATTGGACAGCTTTCGCGCGAAGGACGAGAGAAGACGTGCGGAGGCTTGAGAGCGAGCAAACCGCCGCAAGCAAAGGCCGGCCCTGCAACGGAGGCACCAGTGGCGAACCGTGCGGAACAGTCCCTCAGAGGCGACCACCTCCGGCCCCTCCCGACAGGTTTGGAGAATAGCCGATGCCTCGCATCCCGCGCGACCGAAATCCCGATAGCACGATCGCTCTGCTCCTGGACCCCTACGGGTTTGTCTCGAAAAGGTGCCGACGCTACCGGTCCGATCTCTTCCTCGCGCGAATCCTGCTCCGCAAGACGATCTGCATGACCGGGCCGGAGGCGGCCGAACTGTTCTATCGGCAGGACCTGTTCGTCCGGCGGGGCGCTACGCCGGGCCGGATCCAGAAGACCCTCTTCGGACGTGGCGGCGTTCAGGGGATGGACGGCGAAGCGCACCGACACCGCAAGCAGATGTTCATGTCGCTCATGGCGCCCGAGCGGATCGACCATTTGCGAGAGCTGGTCGACGGCCTGTGGCACGTCTACGCTCGGAAATGGGCAGCGATGGACCGGGTCGTCCTTTATGATGAGGTGCAAGAGCTCCTGACGAAAGCCGTTTGCGCATGGGCCGGCGTTCCACTGCCCGAACCGGAGGTGAGTCGGCGCACCGCACAGCTGACGGCGCTGTTCGACGACGCGGGGGCGATCGGACCGAGGCACTGGTGGTCGCGCCTGTCCCGCAAGGGCTCGGAGCGGTGGATTGAGGACATCATAGAGCAGATTCGTGCCGGCCGCCTGAACCCACCGGAAGACAGCGCGGCGCGTGTGATCGCCACATGGCGGGACCTGGACGGTGCGCTATTAAGTCCACGCGTCGCCGCGGTGGAACTGCTGAACATCTTGCGGCCGACCGTCGCCGTCTCCGTATTCATCACATTCGCCGCGCACGCTCTGCATCGTTTTCCGGCCTGTCGCCAGGAGCTTCGGACCGACGATGAGAGTTTGGAGTTCTTCGTGCAGGAGGTTCGGCGTTTCTATCCGTTCTTTCCCGCGGTGCTGGCGCGCGCAAGGCGTGATCTCGAATGGAACGGATATCGGTTTCCGCGGGGACGGCGCGTGATGCTGGACCTCTACGGCACCAATCGCGATCCGCGAGCCTGGGATGCGCCGGAGGAGTTCCGGCCGGAGCGCTTTCGGGATTGGGATGGCAGTCCCTTCAATTTCATTCCGCAGGGAGGCGGCGACCACGCCCTCAACCATCGCTGCCCCGGCGAGTGGATCACGATTGAGCTTATGAAAGTCTCCTGCGGGTTTCTCGCGGCAACTGTCGATTACGACGTGCCGGATCAGGATCTGCAGATCGATACAGCGAGATTGCCGGCCATACCGAAGAGCCGGTTCATGATGAGTAATGTCAGACCTCGGAGTGAGTCGTGATTGCTGTCTGGGCCGGAGTTCTTCTTGCTGCCGTATGGCTGGCGCATTGGGGGGCGGAACACCTGGCCGACCCACCAAAGAAGCTGCGGCGGCAGTGGGGCTTCTCCGTCGCCGCTGGAGGCTCGTTTATCGGACTTGCCACCGCAAGCCCGGAGATCGGCATCAACGTCACGAGCGCCATCCGCGGAGTTGCCGATATTGGACTGGGAGCCATGCTGGGCGCCAACATCATAGTTGTGCCAATTCTCGTGGTCACCGCCTATCTCGCCACCCGTAAGAAGGAACTCGGCAACGAGCACGGCGATCACGAACGAGATCTGCGCGAGCACTTCCTGCCCGTGGACCCCGGCGCGATCACGGTGCAGGCGCTGCCTTATCTCGGCATTCTGGCCTTGGTCGCACTGCTCACGCTTCCGGCGCCGTGGCGGGGCCTTCAGCCGGTTGACGGCTGGATTCTGCTTCTAGCCTATCTGGCTTACCTCGCGCAGGCGCTTTTGCGCGGTCGCGAGGAGGGGCAGGGAGTCGAATGGACCCGGCGCGAACAATGGTTCGCGGGCGGCGGCGTGGCCGCGCTTGCGGTCGGGGCTTATTTCATCGTCTTCTCGACCGAGCAGATCGTGAGCGCCCTTGGTATTCAGAAGATCGTCGGCGGCTTGTTCATCACTGCGCCCGTGGCGGCGCTGCCGGAGGTTTTCGCCACATGGAGCCTTGCCCGCAAGGGACAGATCACGGCGGCGGTGACCGACGTTATAGGCGACATGGCGGCGACAATGACCATCGCCTTCATCCCGCTCACGATCATCGCAATGCCGATCGGTAATCTGCATTTGTACTGGGTAAGCCTGGCCTTCGTGGCGATTATGCCTGCGCTCTATGCGGCGCTTCTCTGGTGGGGCGGGCGCGAAACCGGCTTCCGGCGGTGGCAGGTGCTGGTCTTCCCGGTCGTCTATGCCGTTTACGTGGTCCTGGTCGTCTTTTGGGTGCGCCCCTTCGGCTCCGGTTGACTTGCGAAGATCGGGGCAAAGTCTGCCAGAGATGGAGTGGATGCCGCTCTCCCCTGACGGCATCGCGATGTACCAAACCTCTAGTGTCAAAGCACTAGCTGTAGGCTGTAGGAAAGGGCATCGATGGAAGAAGCTACCGTTGGAAGGAATGTGTTCCGATTGCACGGAGCAGCCGCCGACGGCTCAATTCAGTAAGCGCATTCTTTGGGCGCGTGCTTCTTTCATGCAAAATCAAAGACTTGTGGTGGAGAAGGTTGGATATCAGGCCCATCCCCTCCGCCACTTGCCCTCGCGAAAGCGTTCTCCCGATCCGGCTGCAGCCGGATTTTCTCGTTGTTTTCGAGGGTTATGCAGGAGGGGCTGTTAACCGGCGCCGGCGCCACGAGGGACGAAAGCGGTCTCTCAGGGCCGATATTCTCCGGACCTGTTGCCTGTGCCCTCTTGGTGAATTTCCTGCAAGCCACTGACAAGTAATCATTTATACGTCCGTGCAGGCTGTTGCCTTTGAACCGTCCAATTGCATGCCGACCGGAACCCAGATCGAACTACCCTCAGCCAATGAACGGGTCACACTGCCCACTGCGATGAGAGCGCTTCGGCCTGCCGGAGGACAGTTTGCACAGCGGCATCCTGTAGGTCTGGCGGGAAGCCGTGCTTGCGCAATATGCGTTTCACGAGCACACGCATTCGTGCCCTGGCACTCTCGCGGTGTGACCAATCCACCGAAACGCTGCCCTTGAGGCTGACCAAGAGCTCGTGCGCGATCACCTTGAGGGAATCGTTGCCCATCAGTTCGACGGCGCTCTCATTTTCGGCTAGGGCGTCATAGAAGGCGATCTCATCTTGCGACAGACCTTCATCTTGACCCCGCCTTCGGGCGGCTCGGACTTCTTTGGCGAGGTCGATCAGTTCCTGCAACACCTCGACGGTGCTGATCGCGTTCGTGTGGTATCTGGCTATTGCCGCTTCCAAGCGCTCGGAAAAGCGTTTGGTCTCGACGACATTCGCCTTACTGCGTGATCGAATTTCGTCGTTCAGCAGCTTGCGCAGTGCCTCAAGCGCCAAGTTCTTTTTCTCAAGCTGTTGAACTTCTGCGAGAAATTCGTCTGACAGGATTGAAATGTCCGGTGTCGTGATCCCGGCAGCAGCAAGGATGTCGACGATTTCGGTTGAGACGACTGCTCGATCCAAGATCTGCTGGATTGCAAACTCGCGATCGGCAGCGCTCTTTCCTGCACTGGCGGCCGACTTCACGAGGGCTGCACGAACCGCCTGGAAGAAGCCGACTTCTTCCCTAATATTGCGCGCCTCATCGCTTGCCGAAGCCAAGGCGAATGCCTTCGAAAGCGCAAGGACAGCATCCTGATACCGGCGGTGCTCTCGTCGCTTACCGTCCTCGTTGGATTCCTTGGTTGCTGCTTCATGCTGCCAGCCAAGGACCCATTCGATCGCTTCGGCAAGCACGACAAGGCGCTCTTGCGGCGTGCCCATCAAGCCGCGCGCATAGTCAAAGCCATGATACATGGCTTTCACAACTTCGTACTTCTCAAGAAGTACCGCGACCGCTTCCGCCTCGTCGATGCCGGCCTGGCGCTGGTCGGAATCGGAATACTGGCCGAGGGCGTTCTTCAGATTCTGGGCAATCCCGATGTAATCGACAACCAGGCCAGCAGGCTTGTCGCTGAACACGCGGTTTACACGGGCGATTGCCTGCATCAGCCCGTGGCCCTTCATCGGCTTGTCGATATACATCGTATGCATCGACGGCGCATCGAAGCCGGTGAGCCACATATCCCGCACGATCACTAGTTTCAGTGTGTCCTTCGGGTCCTTCGCGCGCTTCGCCAGAAGATCGCGTCGCCCCTTTGTACCGATGTGCGGCTGCCAGCCTTGCGGATCGGCCGCCGAACCTGTCATCACGACCTTGATCTTGCCGGCTGCGTCATCGTCGCTGTGCCAACCGGGCCGGAGCTTTACGATTTGGTCATAGAGCGCCACGCAGATGCGGCGGCTCATGCAAACCACCATCGCCTTGCCATCCATGGCAGCGACGCGGTCTTCGAAGTGCCGCACAAGATCGGCGGCAACCATGGCAAGCCGCTTCTCGGAGCCAACCAGCGCCTCAACCGTCGCCCATTTGCGCTTGATGCGCTCCTGCTCCGTTGTCGCCTCGTCTTCGGTTAGTTCCTCGATTTCGGCATCGATCTTCGGCTTTTCCTCGTCTGGTATCTCGATGCGGGCCAAGCGGCTCTCGTAATAGATTGGGACTGTGGCCCCGTCCTCAACCGCCCGGCTTATGTCGTAAACATCGATGTATTCGCCGAAGACCGCTGGCGTATTCACGTCGTCCTTCTCGATCGGTGTTCCGGTGAACCCGATGAAGGACGCGTTCGGGAGAGCGTCGCGAAGATATTTCGCAAAGCCATAGGCAATTTCGCCGGTCTTCTGTTCGATCCGTGCCCGGAATCCGTATTGGCTTCTGTGCGCTTCGTCGGCAATCACTACGATATTTCGACGATCGGAAAGCATGGGATAAGTCGCCTCGCCAGTTGCTGGCGAGAACTTCTGAATGGTTGTGAAGATCACACCGCCCGAGGCGCGGCTGAGCGCCGCTTGCAGATCATCCCGGCTATCCGCCTGAATTGGCGTCTGGCGGATCAGATCTCGGCACATCGAGAATGTACCGAAAAGCTGATCATCGAGGTCGTTGCGGTCGGTGATAACCACGATTGTCGGGTTCTCAAGCTTGGGGTGCTGCACGAGCTGACCGGCATAGAACGCCATAAGGAGGCTCTTGCCGGAGCCTTGCGTGTGCCAGATCACGCCGACTTTCCGGTCTCCCTGCGGCGCCGAAGCCTCTACGGTCTGTTCGACTGCATGCATCACGGCGTGGAACTGGTGATAGCCCGCGATGATCTTCGCCAAGCCAGAACCCGTTTCCCCGAACACCGTGAAATCGTGCAGTAAGTCGAGCAGGCGGCGGCGGTCGAAAATACCTTCGATCAGGACCTGAAGTTCCGGCTGTCCTTTCGCCGCGATAACCTTTCCGTCGGTCGTGCGCCACGGCATAAAGCGCTCGGAATCCGCCGTCAGGGAGCCGATCCGCGCGGTGATCCCGTCAGAGGTGACAAGAACCGCATTGGTGCGAAACAGCGACGGAATCTGAGCCTTGTAGGTCTGCAATTGGTTGAAGGCACCGGTCAGGGTCGCGTTCTCGCCGCCTGGCGCTTTCAGTTCGATTACGCCGAGCGGCAGGCCGTTCACGAACAACACGACATCGGGCCGCCGATTGGCACCACCTTCAACAACCGTGAACTGGCCGCTGGCGAGCCAGTCATTGGCGGCAAGTTCGTCAAAGTCGATCAGGCGCACCTTGTCGCCCCGGATCGTGCCGTCCTCGGAGTAGAACTCGACGTCGACGCCCTCGACCATCAACCGGTGCAAGCGACGGTTCTCTTCGATCAGCGAGGGCGTCTCGACGCTCAGCACCTTGCGCAGCGCGTCGCCCCGCGCCTCGGTGGGAATATCGGGGTTGAGACGGTCGATCGCCGATACAAGGCGCTTCATGAGCAGGACGTCGGCATAGGCGTCCCGTTCCGGCGCCTTGCCGTCCGGGCCGATCTCGGAATCGGTGGCAATCCCGTATCCGAGGGTGCCCAATTGGTCGAGCACGATCTGTTCCAGCGCGGCTTCGGACAACCAGGCCATCACGCCACCTCCACATCTTGAGGTTCGGCGGCCTTCGCCTCGCGGCAGGCATTCAGCACGAGTTTGTAGGCCTCGCGGTCCACCCCGAAGAGTAGGCGAGAGGGTTCGATCGCCAGCGGCACCTCGTCGCCACCGGGCAAGATCACCGAAACATTCAGCAGTCCGTCCTCATTGTCTTCCGAACGGACAGCGGCGTATTCGTCGATCAGCGCATTTGACACCTCGAAACGTTCGTAGGGTTCCAATGTCCGGATCGGGTCGGGCTCGCGTTCCAGATAGGCCTCGTGCAGGAAGGTGATGATGGCGTCAGCGGCAAGCATGGAGGAGCGACGATGATGCGCGGACAGTTTGGAGATGAAGCCGTCCTTGCCGTGGCTCAGCGTGCCCGCTTGGTTGCGCAGCACCCGTAGCGTCTCTGTCAGATTGTTGTGCTGCTTGATTAAGTCCGCAAAAGCGCGATCACGGATTTCCCCGAGATCGAGCAGACGTGTGGCGACACCCACCAGATGACCAAGCTTCGGGTCCGCTTCGACCGGCTTTTTCGGGCTTACCGGATCATCGAGTTCTTCAATCAACACTCGGCAGGCGCATTCGACGAGCCCCTTGGCGGCGTCGATGCAGGCGTCGTTCTCGTCGGCGAATTCGCGTTCCAGCGTCTCGAACGTCTGCTGGAGCATTGGCGCGTGCTTCCAGTGCGTGCAGAAGGCTCGAATACCGGGATACCAATCTGCGCTCATGCTGCCCTCGGCGCGGGCCCGAGAACAAACCGGGCGCGTTCGCGCCGGAGCATTTCATAGGGGCTGACGCAAGCGAGACCCAACCCGATACAGGCGTTCGGGATCTTGATCTTGCGCGTTGAATCGGATGGCACCTCGTGGGTGACGACGACAAAATCATGTGCCAGCGCGTGGGCCACCAACCAGTAGTCTGCGACCTGAAGGAATGTTGCGATCGCCGCTGCCTCGTAGTTCTGGCCAGTGGCCCAGGCGCTGACCCGGCCAAGGGCAGGCACAACCGGATCATCCGGCGGCAAAAAGAAAGGGCGCCCGCGTGCGGTCGTCCAATCAGAGAGATCGTCGCCTCCGGCCTGCAATTCATCGCCGACCTTGTCGATGCTGGCGACGCGGCCAGTACCGTTCTGTGCGATCAGCCATTCCCAGAACGCCGGGCAGAAATCGAAGCCGTAATGCAGGTTCTTCGCCTGGATGAAGATGTTGGTGTCGAGCAGGTAGCGGGTCATCCGATGACCCCTACTTCACGCCCGATATTGTTGAACGTCTCCGTCTTCTTGACGCCCAGCATGCGGAAGGCGTCGCGGTAGAGCGTCTGTCCTTCCAGCGTGCTTTCGACGAGCGCGCGGGCAAAGCGTCGGCTGACGCGCGAAAGCGTTGTGCGGTAGAAATCTCCGCCGCCAGCGCCGGATCGGGCAAGTTCGCGCAGCCGCGCGCGTTCCTCAGCCCAGGCGCGGTCAAAGGCAGGACGGTCGAGCGCCCCCGCATCCAGCAGCCGGCGCAGAATGACAAGCGTGCTGACCTTGAACTGCCTTGCCAGCCTTGTCAGAGACTGGTCGAGCGGTTCCTGCGGCTGGATCGCCGACCGAAATGCAGCAAGGGGCACAAGAAGCTCAGCGGCAACCGCGTTGCACCAGACTTCCTCGCGGCGGTGGCCATTGAGCGGTGCGGCGCTGGCATCCGACACAGCCGAGGACCCGAGCCAAAGATGCGCCAGTTCGTGCGCCAGCGTGAACATCTGGCCGGATTTCGTGTCCGCCCCGTTGATGAACACCAGCGGTGCGCGCTTGTCGGCCAGCGCGAAGCCGCGGAACTCCTCCGGGTCAAGGGTGCGCCGGTTGTTGGAGAGAACGACGCCGCTCACCATCACCAGCACACCGGCGGCATCGGCCTGGGCGATGAAGAGCCGCAGCGCCTCCTCCCAGGTCCGACAGGCGGCCCTCGCAGCCACGTCGAAACCGAGCGTCTCGGCCATGCGACTTGCCGCGTCTTGTGGCCTGTCGGAGAGCGCAGCGCTGCCAATGAAGGCCGCCTGGGGCATGCGCACCGTCAGCGCGAAATCGCGATACCAGCCTTGCCGTTCCTGGCAGACGTAGAGCATGTCGAGCAGTTCGGGGCTGGCACGCCGCACCCCGCGCCCGTCATGGGTGCGGAAATCAGGGATCGGCAACGGCTCTTCCGGCGGTTCTGGCAGGAAGAGGTAGCCGATCGGCACATGAACGGCCTGCGCGAACGCCTCAAGCTGCTTGAGCGTGGGCTGCGCTTCGCCGGCTTCCCATTCGCCAAGCTTCGGGAACCGGCCCTGCAGGTCGCCGGGGTCATCAATGCCGGCCCGCTCCCGTGCCCAGCGCAATAGTTCGGGACGGACAGCCGCGCGTGTCATGTGGCCTCCCCGATGTGCCTTTCGGCATCCTTGACGCGCACCTCGCCCGACATGAGCTTTGGAAGCAGCAGATCGCGGGTGGCGGCAAGAGTGCGGGATTCCAAGTCGTTGGCGATCTGCCGATTGAACAGGGGCGCGATCAATTCGTCCGCAGCCGTCATAAAGGCCGGTGTGCCGATGAACGTATCAGCTTGGGTGAGGTGGCGCCGCTGAATATGGCCCATCGTCGTTGCCTTGGAAGCAGCCGTGGCGCGGAAGGATGGCATGTGTTCTGTGATCCAGTGGAAGAAGAACCACTTCGGAAATTTCTGGGAAGTCACCTTGAAAAGATGCTGGTTAAGAGCCCCTCGACCGGCAGTCCAAACCCGGTGAATCAGACTTCCGGACCAAGAGAACAGAACATCGCCATCCTCGACAATGTATCCCTGGGGGATCTCTGCCGAGGCACGGTCGGCCGACTCCACACTGGCCGCACGAAGCTGGGCAATCTTGATCACTGGCAGAGCGTCGCCTCCATTCGCCGGATACTTCTGAAGGGCGAGCCCGTTAAGAAAATCGGCGACTTGATCGAGAGGCCTCACGCTCCACCCCTCCGGCTTGCCGTCTGCGTCGAGGCGGTCGGGGAAGAGGGACCATATCTCCGGAGCGAGGTAGGGTGCGTGGCCTCCCATCTTGGCGCGGGTCGGGCCGAAGTCGACGAACCAGTCCTTGAACATCGCCCGCGCCATCGCCTCCAGCGTCTCGTTCATCCGCCGGTTCAATTCGATCTTGTCGTCGAGTGCAGACAAGATCGCGCTCAGTTCCGTGCGAATAGCGTCTGGTGGGCAAGGAATGGGGAGTTCGGCCAAGTCCTTTAGATTGAACGTGGCCTGAACGGTGGTGTTCGCCCGCATGCGGATAAAATCTTGAGTCGGCTTGCTGCGAACAACAAAGTTGATCCAACGCTTGTCTGCGTCAGGTCGTAACGGCACTACACCGACGGCTCGCGCAACGTTCCAACCGCGAAGTTCTTCCGAAGCAATAGCACTCAGCCCCATAGAGCCAACGAGTGTGATCAGTAGCTCTCCGCCTTGAAGGCGAGAGCGGCGATACTTGGCTTCAACTAACGAATCCACCTTAAGCGCACCAGTCGTGTCGACGCCGCCGCCGACGAAATTATTCACTCGTACGATTGGCACTCCATGAGAGACAGCAGGGCCTGGCTGGACAATGCCATAGCAAATCGACCTATCAGGATCGACGAAGTCTGCGAGTGGCCGTGTATTCCAATCTCCCATTAGACAACCACTTTTGCCAGTTTGTCGCGAATGGTCGCTGTTAAAAGGTCGCCCGCTTCAAACTGCTGCTCTAGCTTCGTTTGCAGCGCTGCAAAGCGCTGGGCGAAGGGCGTCTCGTCATCCTCCACATCCGCCGCTCCGACGTACCGCCCCGGAGTCAGCACGTAGCCGTGTGCCTTGATCTCACCTAGCGTGGCCGCCTTGCAGAACCCGGGCACGTCCTCATAGACACCTGCGTCACCCTCGCCACGCCAGGCGTGATAGGCGCTCGTGATCTTCTCGATGTCGGCGTCCGAGAACTCCTTGCGCGTGCGGTCCACCATGTGCCCGAGCTGGCGCGCATCGATGAATAGAACTTCGCCCCGCCGGTCGCGCAGTTTCGTGTCGCGGGCGACGCCGTTCGACTTGTCGCGAGCGAGGAACCAGAGGCAGACGGGAATCTGCGTCGAATAGAAAAGCTGCCCCGGCAGCGCGACCATGCAATCGACCACGCCGGGGGCGCCGTTTGCGCCCTCGATCAGCGCGCGCCGGATCTCGCCTTCGCCGTTCTGCGTGGACGACATCGAGCCGTTGGCCAGCACCACCCCCGCCACACCCCCAGGAGCGAGATGATGCACGATATGCTGCACCCATGCGAAGTTGGCGTTGCCAGCGGGCGGGATGCCGTATTTCCAGCGCACATCCTCGCGCAGCCGGTCGCCGCCCCAATCAGAAATGTTGAAGGGTGGGTTGGCGAGGACGAAATCGGCCTTCAGGTCGCGCAGCTCGTCCTTGTGAAAGCTCCCCTCGCTGTTCCATTTGATGTCGGAATCGATGCCGCGAACGGCAAGGTTCATCTTGCAGAGCCGCCACGTCGTGTAGTTCGACTCCTGGCCGTAGATGGCGATGTCGCCGATCCGGCCCTCGTGCTCCAAGGCGAACTTCTCGGACTGAACGAACATGCCACCCGAGCCGCAGCACGGATCATAGACGCGGCCCTTGTAGGGCTCGATCATCTCGACCATCACGCGCACCACCGAGCGTGGCGTATAGAATTCGCCGCCACGCTTGCCTTCCGAACCGGCGAACTGGCCGAGGAAGTATTCATAGACGCGGCCGAGCACATCGCGGGCTTCGCCCTTTTCCTGGCCAAGCGCGATGCCGGAAATCAGATCGATCAGTTCGCCGAGCATCACCGCGTTGAGCGCGGGTCGGGCATAGTCCTTCGGAAGAACGCCCTTCAGGCTTTCGTTGCGCTTCTCGATGGCAATCATTGCCTCGTCGATCATTTTCCCGATCGAAGGTTGTTTGGCGTTGGCCTGGAGATGCGACCAGCGCGCTTCCTTGGGCACCCAGAAGATGTTTTCAGCGGCGTATTCGTCCGGGTCTTCGGCGCCGTCGGGATATTCGGCCAGCAACTCGGCGCGCTTCGCCTCGAAGCTGTCGGAAATGTGCTTGAGGAAGATCAGGCCAAGCGCGACGTGCTTGTAGTCAGATGGTTCCATGTTGCCGCGCAGCTTGTCCGCCGCCTTGAAAAGATTGGCCTCGAAACCGAGGTTTCCGCCATTGCCATTGGCGCGGGCTGGTTTCGCGCGTAGGGCAACCGGCGCTGGTTCTGCGGCGTCAACCTCAACCGCGCCACCAAGCGAGACCGAGCCGCCGCGCCCGCGCCCGGGCGTCACGACCCCCTCGGCGACAAGTTCATCCTTCACTGCGTTGTAAGCGGCTTCGTCCCACTGCAGCGCGTCGCGCAGGCGGCCATTGCCGGCGGAGCCACCAAGCTCTTTCAACGCCGCAACAAACCTGTCTCTTTGCACCTGCTCAGCCATTCCGTCCCCGTCTTATAACTCTTCGCCGGAACGGGGCGTTGTCGCGCTTCGCTCCGATTCAATTGCCTTCAGGCGCTCATACTCTTCGATCGCAAGCACGACGACGACCGTCCGCCCGTGCTTGGCCACTGCCACCGGTTCGGCCCGAGCAAGGTCGATCAGCCGACCGAAACCGTATTTTGCATCCTTGGCAGTCAGGGTCTGCATGTGACTCCCCGATTTTCTCTGTCCACTTTTGGCCAATTTGGCCGAATGCGCAATAGCAGGAACAGCTTGAGAAGCCATGCACTTGAATGCTCAGTCGCGCGCCCATGCGCGTCGCTGCTCATCCCATCCGAGTGGGGGCGGTTCCATCAGCTTCGCCAGCGTCACCACCGGGCCCGGCTTCCCGTCCAGGATCGCCTCGACGATGTCGGGCGCGAGCAGGGTGAGCCGCAGGACACGGGTCAAGTAGGACGGCGCGATCCCCTCGCGCTCGGCCAGTTCGGCGATGGTGGCGAACTCACCCGACTCGAGCATCCGCTTCCAGCGGAAGGCGCGGGCCAGCGCCTTGACCAGCGTGCTGTCCATCGTGCGCTCTGGTCGGACACAGTCGGGCATCTGCATCTCCTTCCGCCCGCCGCGTTTCACGATGCGAAACGGAACGTGGAGCGTCATGGTTTCGGGGATCGGCGTGCCGCGGGTCATGCAGCCGCCCCCATGTCTGTAGCCAGCATCTCGCGCGTGAGACCGCCGAGCCCATCCATACGAAGCCGGACGTTGAGCCCATCCGTGCCGATGTCGACGCGCTCGACCAGCAGCGCCACGATGCGTGCCTGTTCAGCGGGGAATAGTTCATCCCACAGCGGGTCGAGCTGCTGAAGCGCTGCCCGTGCGTCGGCCTCGGTGATCTCCTCGTCCCGCGCCAAAGCCGCTCTCAACGTGCCCGCCACGATCTCGGGCTGGCGAAACACGGCGCGAAGCTGGTCGATCACTGCCGCCTCGATATCGCCCGCGGGCACGCGACCCACCGGGCACGACCCGGCACCGTGCTTCAGCACGGTCTGGCTCACATAGTAGCGGTAGAGCCTGTCGCCCTTGCGGGTATGCGTCGGCGAGAAGGCCGCGCCGTCCGGCCCGAACAGCAGTCCTTTCAGCAGCGCAGGCGTGTCAGAGCGGGTCCGGGCGGCGCGCTTGCGGGGACTCTCCTGCAGGATCGTATGAGCCTTGTCCCAAACCTCGCGGTCGATGATGGCGTCGTGCTCGCCGGGATAGCTGTCGCCCTTGTGGACCGCTTCGCCGATGTAGGCGCGGTTGCTGAGCATCCGGTACAGGTACTTCTTGTCGATCCGGTTGCCGCGTGGCGTGCGGATACCGCGCGTGCGGACCTCCCGCGCCAGTTCGGTCGCCGAGCCGATCTCGAGGAAGCGGGCGAAGATCCAGCGGACATGGTCCGCAGCTTCGTCGTCGATGATCAGCTTCCGGTTCTCGACGCGATAGCCATAGGGCGGCACGCCACCCATCCACATGCCCTTGCGCCGAGAGGCAGCAACCTTGTCGCGAATGCGCTCGGCCGTCACCTCCCGCTCGAACTGTGCGAAGCTGAGCAGGATGTTCAGCGTCAGCCGCCCCATGGACGTGGTCGTGTTGAAGCTCTGCGTCACGCTGACGAAGGTGACGCCGTTGCGGTCGAGCACCTCGACCAGCTTCGCGAAATCGGCCAGCGAGCGGCTGAGGCGGTCGATCTTGTAGACCACCACCACGTCGACCAGCCCGTCCTCGATATCCTCCAGCAGCCGTTTCAGACCGGGGCGTTCCAGCGTGCCGCCCGAGATGCCGCCGTCGTCATACTCATCGCGGACGAGGACCCAGCCCTCGGATCGCTGGCTGGCGATGAACGCCTCGCAGGCCTCACGCTGGGCGTGGAGCGAGTTGAACTCCTGCTCCAGCCCTTCCTCGGAGGATTTCCGGGTGTAGACCGCGCAGCGCTGCTTGCGGACGACCTTCGATTTTTCCGGCGGCTTCGTCATGTCCGCCCCCTGTGGTTCTTGAGGCCGAAAAAGACCCACCCGTTCCAGCGTGTGCCGGTGATCGCGCGGGCGATGGCGGACAGCGACTTGTAGGGCCGCCCCTGCCATTCGAAGCCGTCGGCGGTGACGGTGACGACCTGCTCGACGCCCTGCCACTCGCGCAGGAGGCGCGTGCCGGTGATGGGACGGCCGCGGTCGGCGCGGATGCCGCGCTTGGATCGGTCGCCGCCGTCCAGTTCCTCGCCCAACCGCTCCAGCCGCCGGATCGTCTCCGGCTTCAGCCCGCCATAGGCCAGCTCCTGGATGCGGTAGGCCAGGCGCGATTCAAGGTAGCGCCGGTTGAAGGGCGGCGGCTCGCTGTCGAAGAGGTCGCGCCACTGTTGCTTCAGGTCCGGCGTCGGCGTGGTCTTGAGCGCGGCCATGCGCGCTGGGATGGGATCGGGCTTGTTCATGCATTTCTCCAGTGAGTTGGAGTTGCATGACGGCATTGGTCGGGCGGATAGTGTAGGCAACTTTCTCCAGTATCGTCAGGTACTTCGCCCGTCTCCCGCATCCGCAACCGAACCAGCCCAAGCGCCAGCAGCCCGCACAGTTCGGCGCGTCGCTCGGCGGGGGTCATCTGGTCGGGCGGCAGAGGATTGGGGCGTTTCATGTGGGCCTCGGAGTGGTCGTCTCCTCTGGCCTCTACTCGTCGATGTCAGAAAGCGTCCCAGCCGATCCCGCGCAGGTTGATGAAACACGCGAAAGAACGTATCAAGAACACTGGTTTTGCAGGAAAGGGGATTCGTCGTGGCCGGCAATTTGAAGAAGTTCGTGAACCCCCGGTTCATCAAGACCATTGATCTCGCCCTGATGAAGCCGCTGCTGGCGCGGCACGAGGGCAAGTACAAGGGCTTCTCCGTCGACCTGCTGGACCAGGAGGAGGATGTCGCCCGCGAGGCGCTGGAGAAACTGCTGACCGGCGCCGAGGACAGCTACCCCGAGGGGCTGCGCGGCGATCTGCACCGCATCGCGGAACTGGGCGATGCCCGCGGCCTCGAGATCATCCAGGCGCAGGCTGCCCGTCAGGGCGTCGATCTGTTCCCCGACATGAAGACCGGCGACGAGGACTCGCCGAACAAGGCGCATGATCCCAAGCACATCGCCGTCCGGGTGTTTCTGGAGCATCCCGATCTGTTTGACGCGGCCGCCGATCACATGGCGATGCTCACCGCCGACCGCCTGCATGAATATGCCGGGCGGGAACGTGGCGTGGCGATCGATCTGACGGCGGAGAAGGTCGAGGCGTTCCGGACGGCCGTTGCCGCGCTCTTCCGTGACGCGTTTCTCGGGGACTACTGCCGGGTGGGCGACTACGACGACGATGACGAGATCAACCTCGTGGTCAGCCACGGCTCCATGGTTTCGACCATGCCGGTCGTTGAGGGCCAGGTCGAACGGGTCATCAGCGTGCGCCAGATTTCCCACGCCGTGCTGCGATACTCCGAGAACACCGGGATGTTGCGGCTGGCCCGCATCAGGAAGGCGCATCAGCCCGAGATCGCGGAACTCTTCGCCTCGATCATCCTCGACAGGCCCGGCTTCTTCGACGGTGACGACGCGCAGGACCTCTATACCCTGCGCCCGGTCGAACTGGCCGGACCGGGCTTTACCTTCGATGCCGCCTACGATCCGCTGATAGACAAGGTGCTGATCATCGAGGCGGCGGCCGACCTGATGGCGCCCGGCAAGAAGGGGTATCCCCGCGTGGTGCGCACGCTGCGGTCGCGGGATCTCGGCGGTGACGCGCTCCAGCATTTCGGCAGCACACCAGTGTCGTTCGGTGGCGCCTGGCGGCTGGGCGAGCTCGTGTTCCGGATCCTGTTCAAGAGCGACGGCAAGCGCCAGCCGCAGGTCACGGTCAAGCTGCGGCCCCTGGGCGTCGTGCAGTTCCGCCGCACCCAGCATGAGGCGCGGGTGATGAAGCTGATCGAACGGAACGGGCTGATGAATGACCGAGACGATTTTGAGGTTGTTGACGCGGCTGAGTGAGGCTGGCGACGACGCAATCCTGCCCGGCGAGCTCGCCGCGCCCTTCTTCGGTCCGGTCTTCGACCGGCTGCTGGCGAAACGTGTCCTCGTCGAACAGGCGCCTCTCTCCGATTGGGATGTCTGCTATGACTGCGAATGCGGGCTCCCCTGTCGGCCGATCCGGAAAGCGGGCGATGCATTTCGGGCTGAGTGTCCGCTTGATCGCCGACGGGATGTAATTCTGACCGAGAACGATCTGCGCAGCTTCCGGATGAACCGCAATTCGCTCGCTCGCGAGATTGGTGGGGCCGCAGGCTTCAGCACCGAGCCTTCCGAAATCCTAGACGGCGTCTGGCACCTTGGTTCGACGCCATCCGCCAGAGCGATATTCTTGGTGCTCGCGCGCCATGCCCTGTTGCGAGAGGAGCTTGGCTGGGCAGTCCGGGCTGCCGCGCGGTCCATGCCGGTGACGTTGTTGGCGCCGGTGCTTTCGCCAACTGAGGCTCTTCGCTTTCGCGAGGATGAGTTCTACCTTGTTGCCACCTTCGAGTGCCTGGAGCTTGCGGCTGACGGTGCTCTTCTCGCCGTCGATGCCTCTATGTTTAATCCGGTTCAGGCTTGCAGAGCGCGCCTGGTTGTCCATCAGGCGGCGCGTAGTGTGATTCTGGACGGTCAGATCAAGGCGCTCTCTGCTCAGAGCTTTGATTTGCTGCTGATACTATCATCGGCGGCCTTGGAGTCCCCCGCTACTGTCGAGAATCGACAGATTGAAAAGAAACTTTGGGGCGAAGGAGTCCATCGCATTTCATCGGAGGTACGTGAGCCAGTCCGGGCGTTGCGAGATGCATTGGCTGAGGGAAGTTCCGATCCCAAGAATGTTCGTCGACTCATTGAGAACCGACGAAACCCGAATGGCTATCGCCTCATGCTACTTCCTGATGAGATTGAGCTGGTTCTATAACTACTGAGACCTGCGAAGCGGAGGGAAGATTGGGAGATTATGGAAGCGATGATGATGGTGGTTTCAACGCTATTAGTCGCGCCTACAAACACGATCCCACCATCGACCATTACCTCAGGCTGAGGCGCGAAAACCCCGATGGCGAGATCGAGGTTGCTGTCATTGGTGGTATGGAACAGCTCTTCTACTTGGAGCCAGAACTCAGGAAGTATGGCTTTGAGCCTGAGCTCGTCGCGTCGGTGATGGATGCCGATCCTGAGGCGATCAGCGAGCTGGCCTTGCTGATAATTCAGAAACTGATCGAAGCAAAGCGACTGAGCAAGAGCGGTGAAACGCATTTGGTTCGGAGGGGTTTGGCCGTTCCCGACAAGCTGGTGAACTGGCTCGTAACATGCATGCTGGACGCACTTAGCTGGAACGATAATCTTCATATTCCCCGAGACCTTATTGTTCTTATCCGCGAGCGGCTGGGAGGATCCAATCCGGAGTATGAACAGGGATCACGAGCTCACGAAATGCGCTGGCACGCCATCATCGTGGGCGCCCAACTCAAGGCGCAGGGCATCGAGCCAAGCTTCAGGATGCTTGCGAAAGTATTCAATGTGGCACCAAGTACGGTCATGCGCTGGTTTCCCAATGATGACTTCCAGAAAGAGGTCGAGGCCTGGTCAAAAACCTTTGACGAGGATGGGAAACCGCGCCCTCTATCCGATCTACGTGGGCCGTCGTTGCATACGAAATAAGCTGCGCAACGCTCCCAACGTCATCCAGACCTGTAACGCCGGAGCAATTCGGCGACCGCAGGTAAAGCTGGGTGATTGCGGCCGGGGTACTTCCCACACTCTGCCCACGTAACACCCACGTCTTGCCCACCAAGTAGGGTTGGGCAGCTGGCAGCCTGCGGACATCAGAAACGATGACCGAGGCGCACAGCGATGCAGATCGAACTTTCCCCCGACGACATTGAAACCATCATCCGCGAGGCCGATGCGGCGGCGCAACAGCTTCGGCGCAAGCTGTGCCTGCCGGTCTGCGAGCGCGAGGATCTGGGCCAGGACCTCCTAATCGATCTGCTGCGCCGCTTGCCCGCCTACGATGCCTCGCGTGGCAGCATCGGCGCCTTCGCCAACATCGTCCTGCGCAACCAGTCCTCGCGGATCGCGATGCGCCATCATCGCCAGCGCCGTGCGCAGGGTGGGTCGTTGCTCTCGCTCGAGGTGCCGCTGGCCGGAGCCCGCGAGCCGGTCGGCGACACGCTGACCGAGGACGACGGGCTTGCCGCCTGGCACGGCCAGAGCTGCTGCGCCGCCGCTGTCACCGAACTTCACCACGCCCTGCAGGCCGCCGTCGCGCGGCTCCCGGCCGAGGATCGCCGGTTCTGCGCGGCGTTGGCGCATCGCCCGGTCACCGCGCTCGCGGCCGAGGGATTCGGCAGCCGGTCTTCGCTCTACCGCCGCCTCGCCGATCTCCGCCACGTCCTCACCGCCCACGGTCTCGGTCCCGCCTGGGACGATCTCGCGGCGGCCTGAGTAGAGGCAAGAGGAGGAGATCATGTTCATGGGCACCACCCCCTTCATCACGGTCCGCGCCCGCCGACCGCTCACCGAGATCGAGTTCTGCGCCTGGGTGGCGCAGGCCGTGCCGGGCGACCGGCTCGAATACCATCGCGGCTTTCTGGTTCTCGACATCTTCCCGATGTTCGCCCGGTTGCCGGATCAGCAGCGCGCGGAACTGGCACGGCTCGGGTCGCGCGCCTTCTGGGCCGCCGAACAGGGTCTCGTGCACCTGGTGCAGGAGCGCACGGGCCCCGACCAGTTCGCCTACATCGCCGTCGCCCGCCCCAAACCGAAGGCCGCGGCGGTCTCACTGTCCGCGCTGCTGCTGGCTGAGCAGGAGGCCGCGTGATGGCCGCCTTCCAATCCCTTTTGCTGATCATGGAGACCCTTACATGCCGTTCCCCGCGAACACCCCCACCGTCGACGACCTGCCGGGCCTCGGCCTGCAGGACATCGCCCAGCTGCCCGTCGAACTGCTGGCCATCCTGCAGCGCGACGTCGATGAGCGCATCAAGCGGGACAAGGCCGCGAAGGCCCGCCTCGATGGGGCGCTGAGCGTCCGCTACGCTACCCGCGCCGCCGAGGAACGGCAGGCGGCGGGCAAGGACGCCGGCACGATCCGCTTCGACGACGGCGATTTCACCGTGGTTGCCGATCTGCCGAAGCGGGTGGATTGGGACCAGGATCGCCTCGCCGCCATGGTCGAGCGCATCCGCGCCGTCGGGGACGATCCCGCCCAGTATGTCGACATCGCGTTCAAGGTGCCCGAGCGCAAATACGCCGCCTGGCCCGATGCGATCCGTGCCGGTTTCGAGCCCGCGCGCACCGTCCGGCCCGGCACGCTGAAGATCGAGATCGTCCCGCAGGGGGCCGATCAATGAGCCTCCCGATCATCAGCGCCGACCAGCGGCTGGCCGAGCCGCGGGGTATCAAGGGCTGCATCTTCGGCAAATCCGGCATCGGGAAGACCTCGCTCCTCTGGACGCTGAACGCGTCGACCACCCTGTTCATGGACCTCGAGGCGGGCGATCTCGCCATCGAGGGCTGGGCGGGGGACAGCATCCGGCCGCGAACCTGGACGGAATGCCGGGATTTCGCGGTGTTCATCGGCGGGCCCAACCCGGCGCTGCGCGACGAGCAGCCCTACAGCCCGGCGCACTACAGAGCGGTCTGCGACCGCTTCGGCGATCCGACAGCGCTCGACCGCTACGACACGATCTTCGTGGACTCGATCACCGTGGCGGGGCGGCTCTGCTTCGGCTGGTGCAAGGGCCAGCCCGAGGCGCTGTCGGAGAAGACCGGCAAGCCGGATGTGCGCGGGGCCTACGGGCTCCATGGCCGCGAGATGATCGGCTGGCTCACGCATCTGCAGCACACGCGGGCCAAGAACGTCTGGTTCGTCGGGATCCTCGACGAGAAGCTCGACGACTTCAATCGCAAGGTGTTCCAGCCGCAGATCGACGGCTCGAAGACCGGGTTGGAGCTGCCAGGGATCGTCGACGAGGTGATCACCATGGCGGAGCTGAAGGCCGACGGCGATCCCTATCGCGCCTTCGTCTGTCACACGATCAACCCCTGGGGCTTTCCGGCAAAGGACCGCTCCGGCCGTCTGGATCAGGTCGAGGAGCCTCACCTCGGCCGCCTGATGACGAAGATCCGCGCCCCTGTCGCGCCAGCGCCCAAGCGCCTGACCTACACCCCGCCACCCGCCGATCCGGCGGCTGACGCCCAATCCCAACCGCAATCCTGATCAGAAAAGGAGGTTCCCCATGGGTTCCTGGAACGATTTCAACGACGCGCAGAGCAACACCAACCTGATCCCGAAGGGCACGCTGGCAAAGGTGCGCCTGACGATCCGCCCGGGCGGCTTCGACGATGCCTCGCAGGGCTGGACCGGCGGCTATGCCACGCGTGGCTCGACCGGCGCGGTCTATCTGAACGGCGAGTTCACGGTGACCGAGGGGCAGTACGCCCGGCGCAAGATCTTCACCCTGATCGGGCTTTACAGCCCCAAGGGGCCCGACTGGGCGAACATGGGCCGCAGCCTCGTGCGCGGCATGCTGAACTCGGCGCGCGGGATTTCCGACAAGGACATGTCGGCCGAGGCGCAGGCGGCGCGGCGCATCAACGGCTTCGCCGATCTCGACGGGATCGAGTTCATCGCCCGCATCGACATCGGCACCGACGCCAGCGGCGACGACAAGAACGAGATCCGCAGCGCGGTCACGCCCGATCATCGCGATTACGCTCAGGTCATGGGGACGGCTGCGCTGCAGTTCGGCGGACAGGGTGCTGCCGGACATGCCCCGCAGCAGACCACCTCTGCGGCACCGTCACATCAGCCCAGCCAGCCCGCTTCCGCTCCCGGGTTCGCCGGGCGGCCGAGCTGGGCGCAGTAAGGGGGAGACCGGCCATGCGCCTGCGCCCCCGCCAGAAGACCTTCGTCGAGCGCAGCGTTGCTGCGCTCGCCTCCCGCGGCAACACGCTGGGCGTGGCGCCCACCGGCGCGGGCAAGACCATCATGCTCTCGGCGGTCACTGGCGAGATGATCGGCGACGGCGCGAAGGCCTGCGTGCTCGCCCATCGCGACGAGCTGACCGCGCAGAACCGCGCCAAGTTCCAGCGCGTGGTGCCGGGCGTCGCCACATCGGTGATCGACGCCACGGAGAAATCGTGGACCGGCCAGGTCGCCTTTGCGATGGTTCCGACGCTGGCGCGGGCCTCGAACCTGGCCGACATGCCGCGCCTCGACCTGCTGGTCGTCGACGAGGCGCACCATGCGGTGGCCGACAGCTATCGCCGCATCATCGATCGGGTGCGCGAGGCCAATCCCGACGCCCGCATCTTCGGGGTCACGGCGACGCCGAACCGGGGCGACAGGAAGGGGCTGCGTGAGGTCTTCGACAATGTCGCCGACCAGGTGCAGTTGGGCGAGCTTATCGCCTCGGGCCATCTGGTGCCGCCGCGCACCTTCGTCATCGACGTGGGCGTGCAGGACGAACTGCGCTCGGTCCGCAAGAACATGTCGGATTTCGACATGGCGGAAGTGGCGGGCATCATGGACCGCGCCCCCGTCACCGACGAGGTGATCCGCCACTGGAAGGAGAAGGCGGGCGACCGGCAGACCGTGGTGTTCTGCTCCACCGTCGCGCACGCCGAGCATGTCACCGAGGCGTTCAGGGCAGCGGGCGTTTCCGCCGCGCTGATCCACGGCGATCTGGCGGCCGAGACCCGCAAGGCGATCCTCGCAGACTACGCGGCGGGCGACATCCGCGTCGTGGTCAACGTGGCGGTGCTGACCGAGGGCTGGGACCATCCGCCCACCTCCTGCGTCGTGCTGCTGCGGCCCAGTTCCTACAAGTCCACCATGATCCAGATGGTCGGGCGCGGCCTGCGCACCGTCGATCCCGAGGAACATCCTGGCATCGTGAAGACCGACTGCGTCGTGCTGGATTTCGGGACGTCGAGCCTCACGCACGGCACGCTGGAACAGGATGTCGATCTCGACGGGCGCATTCCGACGCCGGGGGAAGCCCCCACGAAAATCTGTCCCGAATGCAAGGCCGAGATCCCGATCGCCGTCACCGAATGCCCGATCTGCGGGTGCGAGCTGCCGCGCGAAGGCGCGGAGCCCATCGACAGCTTCGTCATGACCGAGCTCGATCTTCTCGAGCGATCGAGTTTCGCGTGGGTGGACCTGTTCGGTGACGACGCGGCGCTAATGGCCAACGGCTTTCACGCCTGGGGCGGCGTGTTCTTCCTCGAGGGCCGCTGGCACGCGGTCGGGGGCGCCAAGGGCAAGGCAACGCGGCTCCTGAGCGTGGGCGAGCGCATCGTCTGTCTCGCGCAGGCCGACGACTGGCTGAACGAGCATGAGACCGACGAGAGCGCCTTCAAGTCGAAGGGCTGGCTGAAGCACGACGCGACGGAAAAGCAGCTGAACTGCCTGCCGCCCGAGTTCCGGCGCGACTACGGCCTGACCAGATATCGCGCCTCCGCGCTGATCTCGTTCCAGTTCAACAAGCGCGACATCCGGCGCCTCGTCACGGCGGCCGAGCCCGAGCGGAGGGCGGCGTGAATCATGTCGCGCAAGTCCAATCCCCGCCCGCAGCGCCTGCGGATTGCCCGGAGCGTATTCGGCTCTGGCACCCGCACCTCAAGCCTTGCGCCGTCTGTCTGCGCCCCGCGCGCGGCTTCGGTTTCTTCAACCCCAACAAACCCCGCCCCCGTGAACACCGCTGGTTCTGCTCGATGCACTGCCAGGCGTTCTTCGCGGCCCGCCACCGGAAAGGACTGACCATGCAGGGAACGACCGATGGAGAACGCCTCGCCATAGCGATGGTGATGAAGCGGCTCGGCACGACCATGGACCAAATCGGCTGGGACAAGCGGCTGCGGGATCTGGATGCGACAGAGGTCACCGCGCTGATCGAGGAGGTTCTGGAGGGCTATGGCGCCGAGATGTCGCGCATCGCCGCCAGGAGCGAGGTGCCGTTCTGATGCTGGATTTCAACCCGCGCCCCTCCATGGCCGAGCGGATCAACGCGCTGGTCGACGCCGCGCTGATCGCCGAGCGGGAGGCCACGCCGCCCCGAACCTATCTCGGCGCGTCCCGTCTCGGGCATGCCTGCGAACGCGCGCTGCAGTTCGAGTTCGCAGGCGCGCCCAGGGATGAGGGCGCGGATTTCGGCGGGCAGACTCTGCGGATCTTCGAGATCGGTCACCAGCTCGAGGATCTGGCGATCCGCTGGCTGCGGGCGGCGGGGCTCGACCTCTACACCCGCAAGGGCAATCGGCCCGATGGGGATCAGTTCGGATTCTCCGTCGCGGGCGGTCGCATTCGTGGCCATGTCGACGGGATCGTGGCCGGCGCCCCGGCCGCGCTCGGTCTGCGCACCCCGGCGCTCTGGGAATGCAAGACGATGAACGCGAAGAACTGGCGGGCCTGCGTCAAGGACGGGGTCGCCGTCTCCAAGCCCGTCTATGCCGCCCAGATCGCGATCTACCAGGCCTACATGGAGCCCTCGGTGCCGGGGATTTCCACGGCCCCCGCACTCTTCACCGCGATCAACAAGGACACGGCCGAACTGCATCACGAGCAGGTCGCCTTCGATGCCGATCTGGCGCAGCGCATGTCCGACCGCGCGGTGCGGATCCTGCAAGCCACCGAAGCGGGCGAGCTGCTGCCCCGCATCGCCGCCAGCCGCGACTTCTTCGAATGCCGGTTCTGCGCTCATGCCGAGCGGTGCTGGGGGCTGGCTGCATGACCGACGAGCCCACCGAGCCATCCGAACCCGATCAGGAGCCAGCCATGCGCGACGACACGACGCCCGACGAGCCCAAGGAAAACATCGTCCATTTCAACCCGTGGCGCGACTTCAACGATGCCGCCCCGCAGATCGACGTCTTCGGCGACGAGCCCGACCCTGCGCAGATCGCGCAATTCATGCAGGTCGTCTTCGGGTATTGCGACGGTCTGATCCCTGTCCGCAGCTTCATCGACAAGGGTCAGGGCATCGATGGTCGCCCGCACAACATCTGGCTGGAAGCGGATCATTCCGCCCCCGAGAAGATGGCGACCTTCGCGACATGGGCCTCGCGCGAGGGCGCGGCAGTCTATGTGATCCCCGGCACCGTGGCCGCGCCCGGTCAGGCAAAGGCCGCCGATATTCTGCAGATGCAGACGGTGGTGGTCGATCTCGACACCGGTGACATCGCCGCCAAGCGCGCGCACCTCGAGCGCCACCTCGGCGCGGCCAGCATGGTGGTGGAAAGCGGTGGCGTGACGGCCGAAGGGCAGCGCAAGTGCCACGTCTGGTGGGCGCTGACCGAACCCGCCGAGGGCGACGACATGGCCCGCGTCTGCCGTCTGCGCGGCGACATCGCCGCAAAGGTCGGCGGCGACATGCATTTCCGCTCCGCCCATCAGCCGATCCGGGTGGCGGGCTCGGTCTACTACAAGAACAACCTCAAGACGCAGGTGCGCATCGTCGAACTGAACGCCGACCGCGAACGCGATCTGGCCGAATTCATCGAAGCCGTAACCGACATGCCGCCCGCACCGGGCGTGTCCCTGCAGCCTGCGTTCACCCATCCCGACAAGCCCGCCATGGACGAAGTGCTGGTCACGCCGGTGCGGGAAGGCGCGCAGGACGACTGGTCCCGTTTCGAGGGCGCGTCGGCCGCGATCGGGCATTTCATCCGCATGGTCCACGAGGGCCGGATGACGAAGGACGAGGGCTGGATCGGCATCTGCGGCTACAACGCCGCGATGCTGCGGCCGCAGTGGCCGGTCGAGCGGCTGAAGCGGGAATCCGAGCGGCTCTGGGAACGGCATGTCGAGAAATACGGCCCGCCGCTGATCCGGCTGGACTCCGGCGCACCGGGACCGGTCGAGATGCCCGCCTTCACGTTGGGCGCGCTGCTGGAAGATCAGAGCCCGATGCCGGAGGACATCATCGCGCCCCGGGTGCTGACGCCGGGCGGACTGTTGGTGCTGGGCGGTGCGCCCAAGGTCGGCAAGAGCGACCTGCTGATCTCCTGGCTTGTCCACATGGCCGCCGGTGTGCCCTTCCTCGGCTTCACGCCGCCACGGCCGCTGCGGATCTTCTATCTGCAGGCCGAGATCCAGTATCACTATCTGCGCGAGCGGCTGAAGCAGATCGCCCTGCCGCCCGACGTGCTGGCCGCCGCGCGCGACACCTTCGTGGCCACACCCAAGTTGAAAATGCTGCTCGACAACGAGGGCAGCGTGCGGGTTGCCCGCGCGATCCGGACGGCATTCCCGGATGCGCCGCCCGACATCCTCTGCGTCGACCCGATCCGGAACCTCTTCGATGGCGGACCCGATGGCGGTGGCGAGAACGACAACACCGCCATGATGTTCTTCCTCAAGGAACGGGTCGAGGTTCTGCGCGACCACATCGACCCGGACTGCGGGGTCATCCTGATCCACCACACCAAGAAGCTCAGCAAGCACCAGGTGAAGGAGGATCCGTTTCTCGCGCTTTCGGGCGCCAGCGCCCTGCGGGGCTTCTACACCTCCGGCCTCATCCTGCACCGCCCCGACGAGGACGCGTCAGAGCGCAAGCTGGAGATCGAGCTGCGCAACGGTCCCGCGCTGCCCTCGAAGCTGATCGACAAGGTGCGCGGCCAATGGGTCGAGATCAACCCGATGAACGAGCGCCTCGTGCGCCAGGACATCGGCGCCAGGCACGATGCCGAGCGGGATCGGAAGAACCAGGTCGTCCTGGGGATGATCTTCGACGAGGCGGCCGAGGGTCGGCTCTACACCGCCACGCAGTTCGCGGAGGCGTTCGAGAACCAGCACGATCTCGGCGGGCGCTACAGCATCCGTGAGCGGCTGTCGGTGCTCGCCACCAAGGGCCTGATCAAGTTCCGCCGGAGTTTCACGGAGCACGGGTACGCCGGGACGCAATCGCATTTCGGATATCTCGTGATCAGGGACATGCGCTTCGGCCGCGATCCCGTGATCGACACGGACACCGGAGAGGTCCTTGCCGAGGGCGTCGCGGTGCTGCCGACCCACTACAAATGCCCCCATTCCGGCCGCGCGCGAGAGGTCGAGAACCCCTCCGTCTGGGTCTATCCGGAGGAGGCCCATGACTGACTTTCTCATCATGAGCGCGGCCTTCCTCATTCTCGTCCCTTCCTCATGGCCCAATGAAATCAATGGGTTGGTGATAAGGATGAGAAAGGTCTTCCTCATCGACCCGCCTCATCCCTTGAGCCTTGAAAAATCAACGGGAACAGAGACTTGCGGCCAAAACATGAGACGAGTGGGCAAGCCCCCATACTACGTATGGGGAGGCCAACCGGCAGGTTTGGCCTCTCCTCCCATACGTCGAGGGTGTCCGCGCGCGGGCTCCGACGCTCCCTGCACATTCCGATCCGACGACGGCGGCCCCGTACCGCCAAGCACCAGACCGCCGTCGTCTTCCACCCGAGCAGCCAACCAGAAGAGGAGACCACCCATGGCTGACCTGACTCTCGCCACCTCCAGCCGCGAGGCAATCCCCGATCTGCGGCCCGTCGTCCGCGCCAACCAGGTGATACTGGCGCTCGACCTCGGCACCGCCACGGGCTGGGCGCTGCACGGCATCGATGGGCTGATCACCTCCGGCACGGCGTCCTTCCGCCCCGGGCGGTTTGATGGCGGCGGCATGCGGTATCTCCGCTTCACCAACTGGCTCACCGAAATCGACCGGCTGTCGGGGCCCGTCGCCGCCATCTGGTTCGAGGAGGTCCGCCGCCACGCGGCCACCGACGCGGCCCATGTCTATGGCGGGCTGATGGCCACGCTGACCGCATGGGCCGAGATGCGCGGCATTCCCTACGAGGGCGTACCGGTCGGCACCATCAAACGCCACGCCACCGGCAAGGGCAACGCGAACAAGGACGCCATGATGGCGGCCGCCCGGGCGCGCGGCTTCTCGCCCGCCGACGACAACGAGGCCGACGCCATCGCGATCCTGCTCTGGGCGCTGGAGACCCGGGGAGGTGTGCAATGAGCGGCATGCGGTTCACGCCCAAGGGCTACGGCGGTCGCCGCCGCAATCCCGACGAGGTCAAGCGCGACGGCTGGAAGGAACAGGGCCTGCTCGCCGTCGCCATCGACGACCACCGCCTGACCTGGCCGGAGCGCGAGCTGGTCCGGCAGCTCGGCGAGCGGCTCTACGGCAAGCGGGAACGGGAGGCGCGTCATGGGTGAGTGGACCACAGCGCAGGTGCAGGATCGGCTGGAGCTCGCGGCCGGCGTGATGCGGCAGATGCCGGGCGTGATGCCGCAGGGCTTCTTCAACGCCTGGCCTGAATACTTCCACAGCTTCGCCGACAAGGTCGGTCAGGAGCCGCAGATGCGTCGACCGAGGCCCAGCCCGCGACAGATCACGCAGGCCGAGGAAGCGATGCTCTGGCTGCGCTGGCTCGAGCCCGAGGATGGGCGCCTGGTCTGGGCCCGCGCCGACGGCATGGCGTGGAAGCCGATCTGCTGGCAGTTCGGTCTGTCGCGCACGGCCGCGACCAAGCGCTGGCAGTACGGCCTTGCGGTGATCACCTGGCGGCTGAACGGTCGCGTGCCGTCGCCCCGACGCTCGCAGCAATTCGTCATCGAAAACGCCAATCGGCTGTCAAGAAAAATCGTCCTCTGAGGAAATTTTCGGGTGTACATCGCAGGGCCTTACACATTTCGTCGAGGCCGTTAGAAAACGAATATGCTCGGGAGAGGAGCGCGCAGGCCGACGCCGCGCCGCTGGCTTTCGGGGTCAAGTGAAGGGTCCAGCCGGGGGCCGATGGGCTAACCCATTGAGTTCTTGGTTCCTTCCTGGCGAATTTCGTATGCTGGCGGGCGAAGCGCGGGACATCGCCAGCGACAGGGCCGGATTTTTGGGAAGCCACCCGGAAGCCGGACCCACGCGCGCCCCGCGCAAACACCAATGAACGCTGGCCTTCCGACTGGACACCGCTGGTGGCCGCTGGACCCCGCGCGGAGTCCAGCCCGGCATCCGGAGTCCGGAAGCCACCGGCATCCACCCGATCGAGGAACCTTGCCCACCATGACGCTGAGCTTCGCCCCGGACGCGATCGAGACATGGCCGCTGTCGCGCCTCCAGCCCTACGCGAAGAACGCGAAGGCGCACGGGCCGGACCAGGTCGCGAAGATTGCCGCCAGCATGGCCGAGTTCGGCTGGACCGTGCCCTGCCTCGTCGGCGAGGACGGCGAGCTGATCGCAGGCCACGGGCGCGTGCTGGCGGCGACGCAGCTCGGTTTGACCGAGGCGCCGGTGATCGTGCTCGGTCATCTGACCGAGGCGCAGCGGCGGGCGTATCGGATCGCCGACAACAAGCTGACGGAACTCGGGACGTGGGATGAGGCGCTGCTGTCGGCGGAACTGAACGACCTGCTGGCCGAGGATTTCGACCTGTCGCTGGTCGGCTTCTCCGACGGCGAGCTCGACAAGCTGCTGGCCTTCGTGCCGGAGGGGGACGGGGAAGACGGTGGCGCCGGGGGCTCCTTGCCGCCGGTGACCATCCCCGAGCCGCCGCGCAATCCGGCGTCGCAGACGGGGGATCTGTGGATCCTCGGCGACCACCGGCTGCTCTGCGGTGACAGCACCAGCGCCGTCGATGTGCGCCGCCTGATGAACGGCGAGCGCGCGATCCTGTTCGCCACCGATCCGCCGTATCTGGTGGACTACGACGGCTCGAACCATCCGACCCGCAACAAGGATTGGTCGGCGTCTTACGGCACGACCTGGGACGACAGCAGCCAAGGGGCGGAACTCTACGACGGGTTCATCGCGGCGGCAGTGGCGGAAGCCATCGCCGAGGATGCGGCCTGGTACTGCTGGCATGCCTCGCGCCGCCAGGCGATGCTCGAGGCCTGTTGGGAGAAGGCTGGGGCCTTCGTGCATCAGCAGATCATCTGGGTGAAGGACCGGGGTGTCCTGACCCGCTCCCACTACCTCTGGAAGCACGAGCCCTGCTTCATGGGCTGGCGCCGCCCCAACCGTCCGCCGAAGGTGGCCGAGGAAACGCTGCCATCGACATGGGCGCTGCCCAGCTTCGCCAAAGACGACCGTCCCGACCATCCGACGCCGAAACCGCTCGACGCCTTCGGGATCCCGATGCGCCAGCACGTCACGCGCGGCGGGCTCTGCTACGAGCCGTTCTCCGGCTCCGGCTCGCAGATCATGGCGGGCGAGGCCAATGGCCGACGTGTGTTCGCGATGGAGATCAGCCCGGCCTATGTCGATGTGGCCGTGGAGCGCTGGCAGGCCGAGACCGGCAAGCACGCCATCCTCGACGGCGACGGCCGGACCTTCGCGCAGGTGAGAACCGAGCGGCTGGGTGGCGACGCCCCGGCTGCGACCGAGGGGGCCCACGCGGCCTGACGACGTGGATGGCGTGGCTCTACCTTCCTCCGGTCTGTCTGCCGGAGCCGGCGACGCGTGCCTGTTCGGCCTCTCGCTCTGCTCCGGCGCCGGCGGGCTCGACCTCGGGCTTCACCTCGCGCTCCCCGGATCTCGCACTGTGGGTCATGTCGAGCGGGACGCCTACGCCGCGGCCATCCTCGTGGCGCGGATGGAAGACGCGACCCTGGATCGCGCGCCTGTCTGGGACGACGTTGCCACATTCGACGGCCGCCCGTGGTGCGGCGCGGTGGACATCGTCACTGCGGGCTATCCGTGCCAGCCGTTCTCCGTCGCGGGCAAGCGGCGCGGAGCGGACGACCCGCGGCACCTCTGGCCGCATGTCGCCCGCATCGTCGGGGAGGCCCAGCCGCCCTTCGTGTTTCTCGAGAACGTCGCCCATCATCTCCGCATCGGCTTCCCCGAAGTCGCCGGAGGACTGGTCGACATGGGCTACAGCCTTGCGGCGGGCCTCTTCACGGCGGCGGAAGTCGGCGCGCCCCATCGGCGCGAGCGGCTCTTCATCCTCGCCCACCGCGAGCGCGACCACCTGGCCGACCCCGCGCGCCTGCTCGGGGACGCGTTCGAGCGGCGGGAACCGGACCGAGATGATGCGGCTCTGGCCGACGCCGCTGGCCGGCGACAGCAAGGGGACGCGGAACCGGACGAGCAATCGAAGCGAGACGGCGCGCCCGCGCAACGACGGGACGACGCTCTGCGAAGCGACGCGGCTGTGGATGACGCCGACGGCGCGAGATCACAAGGACGGGGCGACGAGCCTCGCGAATACGCCGGTGAACGGGCTGCTTGGCCGCCAGGTCCTGGTGACGCCGATGCCTGGCGGGAGTTCCTGCGACACGCCCCGGACCTTGAACCCGCTGTTCGTCGAGGCGCTGATGGGCTGGCCCACCGGGTGGACCGGCTTCGGCTCTGTGGCAACGGAGTGGTTCCGCTGGTCGCGGCGCATGCGCTCCGAACTCTCGCAGCTCAGCTGCTGGCCGACGGATGAGGAGGTGGCATGAAGCAGAGCCGGGCCATGTCGCTCGTGGAGGCCTTCGCCAACGTGGCCATCGGTTACGGCGTCGCCGTCGTGACGCAGATCCTGATCTTCCCGGTCTTCGGCCTGCACACGACGCTGGCCCAAAACCTGCAGATGGGCGCCGTCTTCACCGTGGTCAGCATCGCGCGGTCGTTCGGCCTCCGGCGGCTGTTCGAGGCAATCCGCGTCAGAGCGGCGAAGCCGCCGCTCAGGACGAGCGGCGGCTCAGTTCCGGTCCGGTTTCCCTACCGCCGGGACTTTGGCGGCGCGCCGGGTCGGGATCAGGCTTCGAGCCGGTAGACCCGCCCGCGCCCCTCGACCTTGTCGGAGGTCACCTCGAGGCCGAGTTTCTTCTTGAGCGCGCCGGCAAAGGCGCCGCGGACCGTGTGAGGCTGCCAGCCGGTGGCGGCGACGATCTCGTCGATGGTCGCGCCCTCGGGCGTGCGCAGCATGGCGATGAGCTGGGCCTGTTTCGTGCCCTCGCGCGGCTTCCGCGCCTTGGGCGAGGATGCGGCGTCGCCCGCGGCCTCCGTCGCCGGGTCGGTCGTCGGCGCCTCCGTGGCGCCCCCCGGCGCGGTGTCGCCGCCGTCCGGCGCGCCCTCGGGTTCGACGCCGATAGCGGCGAGGCCCGCCTCGGAAATGTGCAGCAGGATGGCGCGACCGTCCTCGTCGTTCCGCCAGATGCGGTTCAGCGCCGCGTCGGCTTTGGTCTGGCTGTCGGTCGCGGTCTCGGCAATCAGACCGCGCGAAAGCAGCGCGCCCACCACCTTGGTCGCCGCGCCACCGCGCAGCGAGCCGGGGAGCGGCAGGACGTTGCGGTCGTCGCGCTGCGCGGCCGCGCTCAGGATTAGGAGCTGGGTGTCGGAAAGTTTGGTCATCGTTCGTCTCCGTCGTATCGGGGCGCGCGGAATGCGGGCCCTTCTACGAGGTCGAGCCCGCCACTCGGCGGGCGGGACTCGAGAGGACTATCGGCTACTCGGCGTGCTCGCCTTCGCGGAAGGCGCTGTCGGTGATCCGCTTCAGGAGGCTGGCATAATGCTCGAGGGTGCCGACGTGCCCCCAATTGATCTCGTCGGGGTGGGCGTTGAAGTGATCGTCGCTGAGCGCCTGCAGCCGGGCGAGCATCACGTCGATCTCGTCCTTCTTCGCGATGAAGGCGCTCAGCGCGGCTTCCTCGTTCCGCTGCGCCTTCTCGGCGCACTGCTCGTGGCGGGGCGTGGTGATCGGGTTCGGGCGGGTCATGGTGGCGGCTCCGGATCGTGTTGCATCGCGTCGTCGGACGGACGTTCGCTCCGGTCCCGAGGCTTATCAACTCAATAAGCAGCTGAAACTGCATGGAAATCGGAGCGAACGATGGTGGGCATGAGCGAGCGCCAGTACGCCGCCCATGTCGGGCTCTCGCGGGGCGCCATCCAGAAGGCCAAGACCGCCGGGCGGCTGGTCCTACACGAGGATGGCAGCATCGATCCCGCGGCCTCCGACCGGCGACGTGCGGAGACGACTGACCCGTCCAAGACCAGAAATGCACCCGACGCGAAGCTGAAGCCGGTGCCCGAAGCGGCGGTGGCCGCGGTTGGCGACACGTTGCGCGAGCAGGGTCTTGCCGCGCCGGCAGTCGGCGGCGGCACCACGTTCCTGCAGGCCAAGACCGCGAACGAGGTAATGAAGGCGCAGGAGCGGCGGCTCCGGCTGCAGAAGCTCAAGGGCGAGCTCGTCGAGAGGGCGCGGGCCGAAACGCTGATGTTCCGGCTTGCGCGCGAGGAGCGCGACGCGTGGGTGACCTGGCCCGCCCGGGTCGCGGCATTGATGGCCGCGGAACTGACTGCGGCGCTCGGAGACGGGATCGGAGTGGAGGTGGCGCTGATGCAGAAGGTTCTGGAGTCCCATGTCCGCGCCCAGCTCGACAACCTCGCGGAGATCCGGCCCGGGCTTGGATGAGGCGACTTTCGGGTTCGACGGCGCCGAGGCGCTGATCCGCGCCTGGTCGCGGGGAATCCGTCCCGATCCCCACCTCACGGTCTCGGGCTGGGCCGACCGGCACCGCATGCTAGCCTCGCGCGCCTCGGCCGAGCCGGGACGGTACCGGACCGCGCGCACGCCCTACATGCGCGAGATCATGGACCGGCTGAGCCCGGGCGATCCAATGCAGCGGATCGTCTTCATGAAGGCCGCGCAGGTCGGCGCGACCGAGGCCGGCAACAACTGGATCGGTTTCGCGATCCACCAGGCGCCGGGCCCGATGCTGGCGGTCCAGCCGACTGTGGAACTCGCCAAGCGCAACTCGCGCCAGCGCATCGATCCGCTGATCGAGGAGAGCCCGGACCTGCGGGAGCGCGTGAAGCCCGCCCGCTCGCGGGATGCGGGCAACACGATGCTGTCGAAGGAATTCGCGGGCGGCATCCTGATCATGACGGGCGCGAACTCGGCGGTGGGCCTGCGCTCGACGCCAGCTCGGTACATCTTCCTCGACGAGGTCGACGCGTATCCGGCCTCAGCCGACGAGGAGGGCGATCCGGTGACGCTGGCCGAGGCGCGGTCGCTGACTTTCGCCCACCGGCGCAAGGTGTTCCTCGTCTCGACACCGACGATCCGGGGGATCAGCCGGATCGAGCGCGAGTTCGAGGCCAGCGATCAGCGGCGGTTCTTCGTGCCGTGCCCGCACTGCGGCGCGATGCAGTGGCTGAAGTTCGAGCGCCTGCGCTGGGACAAGGGCAAGCCGGAAACAGCGGAATACCACTGCGAGGGCTGCGAACAGCCGATCGCCGAGCATCACAAGACGGCGATGCTGGACGCGGGCGAGTGGCGGGCGACTGCAACCTCGGCCGACCCGACGACCATCGGCTATCACCTGTCGGCGCTCTACTCGCCGGTGGGCTGGCTGAGCTGGCCGCGGATCGCGCGGGCGCACGAGGCCGCACGGGGATCGGACGAAGCGATGCGGGCGTTCCGGAACACCATCCTCGGCGAGACCTGGATGGAGACCGGAGAGGCGCCCGACTGGCAGCGTCTGGCGGACCGGCGCGAGGCGTGGCCGTCTGGCACCGTTCCTGCGGGCGGGCTGTTCCTGACTGCGGGCGCCGACGTGCAGAGAGACCGGATCGAGGTCGATGTCTGGGCCTGGGGCCGCGGGCTGGAAAGCTGGCTCGTCGACCACCTCGTTCTCGAGGGCGGCCCCGGTGATCCGGGCTGCTGGCAGCAGCTGACGGACCTGCTCGGCCGGACATGGGCGCATGCCTCGGGTCAGCCGATGGCGCTGGCGCGGCTCGCCGTCGATACCGGCTACGAGACCTCAGCGGTCTATGCCTGGTCGCGCCAGGTAGGCTTCGCGCAGGTGGCGCCGGTAAAGGGCGTAGAGGGGTTCAACCGGACGAGCCCGGTGACGGGGCCGACCTATGTCGATGCGACCGTCGCGGGCAAGCGGCTCCGGCGCGGGGCGCGGCTCTGGACGGTGGCCACCTCGACCTTCAAGGCCGAGACCTACCGGTTCCTGCGGCAGGACCGGCCGACGCGCGAGGAACAGCAGACGGGCGCGCTGTGCCCGCCCGGCACCATCCACCTGCCGGACTGGGCGGACGGCGAATGGCTGAAGCAGCTGACCGCCGAGCAGCTGGTGACGGTCCGCACGAAGCGCGGCTTCGCCCGGCTCGAATGGCAGAAGCTCAGGGAACGCAACGAGGCGCTGGACACGAGGGTCTACGCGCGCGCCGCGGCGTGGATCCTCGGGGCCGACCGCTGGCCCGAGGCGCGCTGGGCCGATCTGGAGGCTCAGCTCGGCGTCGCGGCGAAAGACGCACCGGAAGCCGGGTCGGGTTCGACCGCGCCGGCATCGAGGCGGACGGCGCCGCGGCGGCAGACCGTGCGCTCCAGCTACATGAGGTGAGTTCCATGTCCACGCCTGCAGAGCTCCGCGCCCGGCGCGAGGCGCTAGCCGCACAGCGGTCCTCGGGCGTCGCGCGGGTGAGCTACGACGGCAAGACCGTGGACTATCGCAGCGTCGCGGAGATCGACCGGGCCATCGAGGCGCTCGAGCGCGAGATCGCGGCGGCGGAGGGGCGACGGATGGTGCGGCAGATCCGCGTGACGACCGCGAAGGGGCTCTGACGCGATGAGCTTCTTCGATCGGTTCCGCCGCCGTACCGCCGGCGGCCCGAACGCAATGCGCGCCCGCCTCGAAGGCGCGATGGCGAAACGCCGGCTCCGCGGGTGGAACCCGCCCTTGGAGAACATCAACGCGCTGGTGGCCTCGGGCGGGCCGCGACTGCTGGCGCGCTCCCGCGAGCTGGTCGTCACCAACGGCTACGCCGCCAATGCCTGCGAGGCCTTCGCCGCAAATCTCGTGGGTGACGGGATCAAGCCTTCGTCGCTGATCGAGGATGGGCCGGTACGGGATCGTGTGCAGCGGCTCTGGCTCGCCTGGACCGACGAGGCCGATGCGGACGGGTTGACCGACTTCTACGGCCTGCAGGCCATGGTCGCGCGCGAGATGTTCGTGGCCGGGGAATGCTTCGTCCGCCTTCGGCCCAGGCGCGCAGACGACGGGCTGCTGGTCCCGTTGCAACTGCATCTCCTGCAGTCGGAGATGCTGCCCTTCGAGAAGACCGAGACCGCGGCGAACGGCAACCGCATCCGCTGCGGTATCGAGTTCGATGCGATCGGCCGGCGCGTGGCCTACCACTTCCGCCGCCGCCACCCGGGCGACAGCACCGACCAGGGCGCGGTGGTCCCGGAGACGGTGCGCGTGCCGGCGGCGGACGTGCTGCACATCTACCGCCCCATCGACGCAGGTCAGATCCGGGGCCTGCCGCATATCGCGCCAGCGATGGTGCGGCTGTTCCTGCTCGACCAGTACGACGACGCGGAACTCGACCGGAAGAAGACAGCGGCGATGTTCGCGGGCTTCATCACCAAGACCGCGCCGGAAGAGCCGATGATGGGCGAGGCCGAGGCGGATCTGGATGGGGCGGCCATCGCGAGCCTCGAGCCCGGCACGATGCAGGTGCTGCTGCCGGGCGAGGACGTGAAGTTCTCGTCGCCGGCGGATGTCGGCGGCGGCTACGAGGCTTTCCAATACCGGACGCTTCTCGCGGTCTCGGCCTCGCTGGGACTGCCCTATCACCTCGTCACCGGCGATGTGCGGCAGGCGAACTACTCATCCTTGCGCGCCGAGCTCGTCGAGTTCCGCCGCCGCATCGGCCAGCTGCAGCACGGCGTGATCGTGCACCAGCTCTGCCGCGCGGTCTGGCTCCGCTGGCTGGAGACGGCGGTGCTTTCGGGCGCGCTCGATGCCGATCCTGCTACTGCCCGGCCGGTGCAGTGGATCCCGCCGCGCTGGGACTGGGTCGATCCGCTGAAGGACATCCAGGCGCAGGTGCTGGCGATGGAGGCCGGCATCACCTCGCGGCGGAAGGTCGTCGAGGCCACCGGCTACGACATCGAGGAAGTCGACCGCGAAAACGCCGCCGACGCTGCGCGCGCGACGGGCCTCGGCCTGCGCTACCGCACCAGTCCCGGCGAGACACAAGGCGCGCGGGCGACACCGGCGACGCGGGCCGAGCCCGGCGATGGCGGCGGCAATGATACGGGCGATGGCGCCGCCGCGACCGATCCGGCCACCGAACAGGAGTGACGACATGGCAAGCTGGTATGCGATCCGCGCCCGGGGGGCGGGTGCGGAAGTGGCAATCTATGATGAGATCGGCGCCTACGGGGTCTCGGCGAAGGACATCCTCGCCGAGCTCGGTGCGCTGCCCGAGGCCGCGCCCATTGATCTGCGGCTGAACAGCCCGGGCGGCTCGGTGTTCGACGCCGTCGCGATCTACAACGCGCTGAAGCGCCACCAGGGCACCGTCACCGTCACCATCGACGGCATCGCCGCCTCGGCCGCCTCTTACGTCGCGATGGCGGGCGACGAGGTCGTCATGCCCGAGAACGCCTTCCTGATGATCCACGACCCCTCGGGCATGGTCCTCGGCACCGCCGCCGACATGCGCGCCACCGCCGAGGCGCTGGACAAGATCGCGGGCAGCCTGGTGCGCGGCTACGCCGCGAAGTCCGGCCGGTCCGACGAGGAGATCGTCGCCCTGATGACCAAGGAGACCTGGCTCGATGCCGCCGAGGCGGTGGAGTTCGGCTTCGCCGACCGGATGAGTGAGCCGGTCCGGCTCGCCGCCAGCTTCGACATCCGGCGGTTTCGCAATGCGCCGCCCGATCTGGTCGAGGCGGTGGAAAGCTCCGACGCCGCAGACGACGCGGACGACGGACAGACGGACGATGCCGCGGAAGAAGTGGACGACGATGACGCCCAGGGACACGCGTCCCAGTCCGCGGCCGATCCCCCGGGCTGCAGCGGAGGGCCAGAGCCGGCGCAGCCTGCCGCGCCCGAGCCGTCGCCCGATCTCGCCACGGTCCGGAATGAGGCGCTGGCCTACGCGCGCGCCGTCGTCGACCTCTGCCGGCTCGCCGGTCAGCCGCAGATGGCGGCCGGCTTCCTCGCCGACGGGGCCGACCTCGAGCAGATCCGCAAGACGCTGATCGATGCCCGCGCCAAGGCCGAGCCCGACATCAGCGCCAGCCATCCGCAACCCGGCCCCGGTCGCGAGGCCTGGCCCTGGGGCGACGTGATCGCCCGCACCTTCAAGCGAAAAGGATGATCCGAAATGGCCCAAGTTCTGACCGAAGGCCCGCATACCGGCGGCTTCCTCGTCTGGGAGGCCTTCCGCGACTATTGCCGCGAGGTCGTCACCATCGCCGCAGGCATGCTCGAGCCCGGCACCGTGCTGGGCAAGATCACCGCGTCCGGCAACTACGCCGCCCACGACCCCGCCGCCGTCGACGGCACCGAGACCGCCGTTGCCGTGCTCTGGGGCAAGGCCGACGCCTCGGGCGGCGAGGTACCCGCCGTCGCCCTGGTCCGCGGGCCCGCCATCGTCAACCGCCACGACCTCGTCTTTGCCGGCACGCCGAGCGAGGCCGAGATCGCCGCCGCCCATGCCGACCTGCTCGCCGCCGGCGTGCTCGTCCGCTGATTCTTCCCAAGGAGACCCGCCATGGCCACCATGGACATCTTCGAGACCGACGCCTTCTCGGTCATCGAGCTCACCCGCGCACTCGAGAACATCCCCTTCAAGCCCGCCACCCTCTCCGGTTCCGGCCTCTTCTCCGACCGCGGCGTGCGCACGCGCACCGTCGTGATCGAGAGCCGCGACGGCACGCTGTCGCTGATCCCGTTCTCCGAGCGCGGCTCGGCCTACGAACAGCAGGTGCCCGAGCGCCGGGACGTGCGCGCCTTCGTCTGCCGGCAGTTCAAGAAGCAGGATGTGCTCTGGGCCTCGGAGATCCAGGGCATCCGCGCTTTTGGCCAGGAAAGCGAGACCCAGCAGATCCAAGTCGAAGTGGCGCGCCGGCTGCGGCGGCTCCGCTCCGACGCCGAGGCCACCTTCGAGTTCCACCTGCTGAACGGCATCCAGGGCCGGGTGCTCGACCCCAAGGACGGGGCGACGGTGATCGACTACTTCACCGAGTTCGCGATCACGCCGGCCGCCGAGGTCGATTTCGACCTCGACAACGCCTCGCCGGGCTCGGGCGCGCTGCGCAAGAAATGTCAGGCGCTGATCGAGGATGTCGAGGACAGCCTTGGCGGCCTCTCGACCGGGGCGGTGCAGCTGCGCGCGGAATGCGGCTCGGCCTTCTTTGCCGATCTCGTCGCGCACAAGGAGGTCCGCGAGACCTATCTGAACACCGCGGCCGCGGCCGATCTGCGCAGCCGCCCCTCGGAAGAAGTCAGCTTCGGCGGCATCACCTTCCGGCGCTACCGCGGCAATGCCGCCTTCGGCGTGCCGCCGGACAAGGCATATTTCTATCCCGAAGGCGTTGAGGGGCTCTTCGAGATTTACTACGCGCCGGCGGACACGTTCGAGACGGTCAACACGCTCGGCCTGCCGCTCTACGCGCGCTCAATCCCCGACCGGGACCGCGACGAGTGGGTGCGGCTCGAGATTGAGAGCAATCCGCTGCCGATCTGCACCCGGCCGCAGGTACTGCGGAGCGCACGGCGAACCTGATGAGCGCCTTCACCACCGCCCTCGATGCACTGTTTGCGGACGCCCATCTCGCGCGCGACGTCGCCTACACCGCCGATGGCGGCACCCCGGCGCCGGTGCGCGCGATCGTTCGGCGGCCGGATGACACCACGGCCTTCGGCGATGCGCGGCTCTGGTCGGAATCGGCCCGGCTTGACCTGCGCATCGCCGAGGTTCCGAACCCGCGCCCCGGCGACCGGGTCGAGATCGAGAGCGAGGTCTTCCTCATTCAGGGAGAGCCTGTCCGTGACCGCGAGCGGCTCGTCTGGACCGTGGATCTGAGGCCCGCGTGAAACTGAAGCTCGACATCGATCCCGACATCGTGGCGATGATGGCGGCCGAGGTCGCGGCGGGCGAACGCGCTGTGACGGCCGCGATGCGTGTGGCCGGGACCGGGCTGAAGACCGCGTGGAGGCTGCAGATCAGCGGCTCAGGGCTCGGCACACGGCTGGCCAACTCGATCCGAAGCCAAAACTTCCCGCGGTCGGGCGAGAGTCTCGACGCCGCGGCGCTGGTCTGGTCGAAAGCGCCGGTCATCGTCGGCGCGCATGACACCGGCCCGCTGATCCGCTCGAAAAATGGCTTCTGGCTGGCGATCCCGCTGCCCGCGGCGGGCAAGTCCCTCCGCGGCGGCAGGATCACGCCCGGCGAATGGGAACGCCGCCGTGGCCTGCGCCTGCGCTTCGTCTATCGCCGGACGGGTCCGAGCCTGCTGGTGGCGGAGGGACGGCTCAACACGAAGGGCCAGGCGGTCGTGTCGCGCGCGAAGACCGGCCGCGGCCAGGTGACGGCGCCGATCTTCCTTCTCGTGCCGCAGGTCAAGCTGCCGAAGCGGCTTGATCTCGCGCGGGACGCAGAGCGCGCGCATGATGCGGTGCCGGGGCTGATCGTGGCGAACTGGTTGGAAGGACGGATGTGATCCTTCAGGCTGCTCTGTCGTGAACCTCGATCGTCACGTGCGCGAGTTCATGTACCCCTTCCAGCCGCTTCCGGTACTCCATGACCGGTTTCGGCTCGGCGCTCAGGATCGAGATGATGGCGCCGTGATGTCCCGGCCCAAGCTGCCAGACGTGAAGGTCGATGATCTCATCATGCTCATTCTCGATCGCCGCGCGGACTTCGTCCGGCAGGTCTTCGCCTTCAGCGGCATAGTCCAACAGAACCGCCCCGCTGTCCCGCAGCAGGCCCCACGACCACCGCGCGATGACAAGGGCGCCGACGATGCCGATCACCGGATCCAGCCAGACCCAGCCGTAGCTGCGTCCCGCCAGCAGGGCGACGATCGCCATCACTGAGGTCAGCGCGTCAGCGAGAACATGGAAATAGGCGGCGCGCAGGTTGTTGTCGCGGTGACCGGCACGCGCGGAGCCGTCCTGATCATGTTCGTGCGCGTGGTCATTGTGATGATGGTGGTGATGCCCGTGTCCGTGATGATGGGCATGGTCGTCCTTGAGCAGCCAAGCGCTGACGAGGTTCACCACGAGGCCGATCACGGCCACCACGATCGCCTCGTCGAAGCTGATCGGCACGGGATTGCGGAGCCGCACGAAACTTTCCCAGCCGATCAGCAGGGCGACGATGGCCAGAACCGTGGCGCTGCCGAACGCGGCGAGATCGCCGAGCTTGCCGGTCCCGAAGGTGAAGCGCGGGTTGCGCGCATGCCTGCGGGCGTAGCGGTAGGCGAGCGCCGTGATCAGCAACGCCGAGGCGTGGGTGGACATGTGCCACCCGTCCGCGAGCAGCGCCATTGAGCCGAAGACCGTTCCAGCCGTGATTTCCGCGACCATCATGGTCGCGGTGAGCGCGATCACCAGCCAGGTGCGCCGCTCGTTGCGCGCGTGGTCCTCGCCCAGAAAGACATGCTCGTGCGGACCGACGGTGGCGGTGTCTCGGCTCATTTCAGGTGCCTTCTCATGACCTCGATCAGTTCCGCCGCTCCGGAGCTTCGGAGAGCGTCGCTCTCCGCATCGACAACGTGATTGCGCAGGTGATCCTCGAGCAGCTCGACAACGAGGCCATTGGTCGCCCCGCGAACCGAGGCGGCCAGGTTGAGGATCTCGGCGCAGGACGCTTCCACCTCCAGCGCGCGTTCGATGGCTTCCATCTGGCCCTTGAGACGGCGGACCCGGGCGAGGAGCTTCGATTTTTTCTCGACGGAGTGACTCATGGGATAGGAGCCTACCCTATACTATCGACCTTCACAATGCTTCGACTTCAGCAAGTGCGATGACCATCCATGCCGACCGCTCGGGAAACCATCCTCGCCGCGCTGCACGCGCGGCTCTCGGCGCTGGCCGCTACCGCCTTGCGCGGCGAGGTGCTGCCCGAGCGCATACCACCCGATGGCCTGCTGATCCTGCGCGATGGCGAGCCGGGCGAGCCGGAGGTCACGCTGTCGCCCCTGCGCTACCACTACCAGCACCGCGCCGAGATCGAGGCGGTCGTTCAAGGCGCGGCGCGTGACGTCGCCTTCGACACGCTGACCGCCAGCATCGGCACCGCGCTCGCCGCCGACCGTACACTGGGCGGGCTCTGCTACTGGGTCGAGGCCGAAGCCCCGCGCCCGGTCGATCTGCCGGTCGAGGGCGCGGCGAGCCTGAAGGCCGCCGTGATCCCGGTGGTGCTGCACTATTCCACGGCCGACCCGCTGGCCTGACCCAACGACCACAGGAGACGACGATGGCACGAGCCCAGGGGGCGCGGGCGCTGATGGCGCTTGCGTTCGAGACGACCTATGGAACGCCGCCCGCGAGCGGCTTCAGACGTATGCCCTTCGCCAGCTCCTCGCTTGGCGCGGAGCAGCCGCTCTTGAACTCCGAGCTGCTGGGATACGGCCGCGATCCGCTGGCGCCGATCAAGGACGCGGTGACGGCGGACGGCGATGTCGTCGTGCCGCTCGACGCCGAGGCTTTCGGATTTTGGCTGAAGGCCGCCTTCGGCGCGCCCACGACCACCGGCGCGGAGGCGCCGTACAGCCACGAGTTCCAGTCGGGGTCCTGGACGCTGCCCTCGATGTCGATCGAGACCGGCATGCCGGAGGTGCCGCGCTATGCGATGTATTCCGGCTGCGTCCTCGACCAGATCACCTGGCAGATGCAGCGCTCGGGCCTGCTGACGGCAACCGCGCGGCTGGTGGCGCAGGGCGAGACGGTGGGCACGACCACGAGCGCCGGAACGCCCGCCGCGCTGGAGCTGAAGCGCTTCGGGCATTTCAACGGAGCGATCACCCGGAACGGGACGGCGCTCGGCAACGTGGTCTCGGCCGAGATCACCTATGCCAACAATCTCGACCGGATCGAGACCATCCGGAACGACGGCCGCATCGACGGGGCGGACCCCTCCATCGCCGCACTGACCGGCCGGATCGAGGTGCGCTTTGCTGACCAGACGCTGGTGACGCAGGCCATCAACGGCGAAGCCTGCGAGATGGAGTTCGCCTACGTTCTGCCCTCGGGCGAAAGCTTCACCTTCACCGTGCACGCCGTCTACCTGCCGCGCCCACGGATCGAGATCTCCGGGCCGCAGGGCGTGCAGGCGACCTTCGACTGGCAGGCCGCGCGCGACGGCGTCATCGGCCGGATGTGCACCGCAACCCTGATCAACGACATAGAGGTGTACTGATGCTCACGCTCGACCTGACCAACGCCCCGCACTGGCACGACCTGGCGCCCGGGGTTCGGGTGCAACTCCGCACGCTGACCACGGCGCTGATGGTGGCGACCCGCAGCGATCCGGCCGTCGAGGCCGTTCCGGAGGAGGCTTCCGACGAGGAGCGCGCGGTCGCCTTCGCCAAGGCTCTCGCGCGGCGGGCGGTGCTCGCCTGGGACGGCATCGGCGACGCCGACGGCAATCCCATCGACCCGAGCCCCGAGGCCATCGACGCGCTGCTCGATGTCTGGCCGATCTTCGAGGCCTTCCAGCTCACCTACGTCTCGAAGGGCCTGCTGCTGGAACAGGAAAAAAACGCCTCTGCGCTCTCGCCGAATGGTCCTTCGGCGGGGGCGAGCGATACTGCCAGGCCTGCGCACCCTACGAGGGCCGCGAGCAAGCCTGCCCGGACTGCCCGGCGCGGCTGAACCGTCCGGAAACGCCGGAGGGCTGGCAGGTCTGGGACCTGGTCGGCCGTCTCGGTGGTCAGCTTCGCGTGCTGCCGGGCGCGGTGATCGGATGGGACATGTCGGCAGCGCTGGCGCTCGGTGATGCGCTCGGCGTGCCGCCGCTCGCCATGGCCGAACTGCTGCCCGTCATCGAAGCGGTGATGGTCGCCAAGCTTAACGAACAGATGGAACGACCTGATGGCTGAAAAGCGAGTGTCCGTCCGCCTCGCGGCCGTGGGCGGGCGACAGGTGCGCGCCGAGCTGGAAGGCGTGGGTGAAGCCGGGTCGCGCGGCTTCGGGCGGCTGAGCCGGGAGATGGAAGCGGCCAACGCCCGGCTCGCGGCCTTCTCGCGGCGGGTGCGCGTCGCTGCCGCCGCCGCCGTGGCAGCCGCTGCCGCCGCAGGCGTGGCGATGATCCGGTCCGGTCTGCAGACTGTCGATGCGCAGGCCAAGCTGGCGCAGTCGCTCGGCACCACCGTCGCCTCGATCCAAACGCTCGAGCGTGCGGGCGAACTGGCGGGCGTGTCGATGTCCGGCATCGAGCAGGCCACCAAGGATCTGACGCGTCGTCTCAGCCAGGCGGCCGCCGGGACCGGTCCTGCCGCCGACGCGCTGGACCGGCTGGGACTATCGGCCAGCGAGCTTATCGCCCTGCCGCTGGACCAGCGGGTCGGGGCGATCAACGCGGCGATCGAGAGCTTCGTGCCCGCCGCCGAACGTGCCGCCGTTGCGGGCCAGCTCTTCGGCGAGGAAGGCTCCATCGCCATGTCGCGGATCGACACCGCGACGCTGCGCCAGGCGACCGAGGACGTCCTTGCCTTCGGAGTGGTCGTCTCGGAGCAGGACGCCGATCAGATCGAGCGGACGAACGATGCAATCTCAAGGCTCGGCCTCATCTGGCGCGGGCTGTCGAACCAGCTGGCGGTCGCAGCGGCTCCGGCGCTGGAAGCGGTCGCGAATGCCATGGCGGCAGTCGCCAGCCGCACCGGGCCGCTCGGCATCGCGATCCGCGGTCTCTTCGACAACATCGGCCGCCTGACCACCTATGCCGCCACCTTCGCGGCGTTGCTTACGGGACGTTGGGTGGCTGGCATGGCCGCTGCTGCCCTTTCGGTCCGTGGCCTTGCCACGGCGCTCGTCGTCCTGCGAGGTGCGCTGATCCGCACCGGCATCGGGGCGCTCATCGTCGGCGCGGGCGAACTCGTCTACCAGTTCACCCGGCTCGTCTCCGGTGCGGGTGGGTTCGGCGAGGCGATGTCGCTCCTGAAGGACCTCGCGGTCGAGGTCTGGGAACGCATCAGGATGGGCGCCGCAGCGGCGGGTGCCGCCGCCACAGCGATGTTCTTCGACCTGAAGGCCGATGCGGCGTCGGGCATGCAGAGCGCCATCGAGAGCGTCGTGGGCTTCGGCAACACCGCCGCGAACACCTTCGAGGGCGCCTATGAGGCGATCAAGGCGATCTGGGGCCTGCTGCCCGCGGCCATCGGCGATCTGGCGTTCCAGGCGGCGAACAGCTTGGTCGACGGCGTCGAGGCGATGCTGAACGGCGTCGTCTCGCGCATCAACGGATTCATCGGCGGCATCAACCAGGGGCTGGAAGCGCTCGGGTCGGAGCGCCGCATCTCGCTGGTGCCCGACCTCGACCTCGGCGAGATCGAGAACCGCTTCGAGGGCGCGGCCAGCGCCGCCACGACGGCGGCGCAGGCGGCGTTCGACCGGGCCTTCGAGGACAACCCGCTCACCGCGCCCGATCTGGGCCTGACCGACGCGGCGAACCGCGCGCTCGAGTCCGCGAACCTCTATCGCGGAGCCGCACGCGATCTGGCCGAAGGGGCTCGTGCGCCGCTCGAAAGCTGGCAGGCTCTGCGCGACGCGGTGCGCGGCACCGACGAGGCGAGTGCCGATGCGTTGACCGAGGCCACCGCAGCGGCCGAGCGGCTGGAGACGGCGCTCGGCGATGCCGGGCGCGCTGCAACAGATGCAGGCGCGGCGGCCGGGGCTGCCGCTGATGCGGCGGGGCCCGCAACCGAGGCCGCCGTCACCGGCTGGCAGGCGGTCACGGCGGCGCTGTCCGACTACGCCAGCAAGGCCCGCGACATTGGCGGCGACATAGGCCAGAGCCTCGTCGGCGCCTTCCAGTCGGCGGAGAACGCCGTGGGCCAGTTCGTGAAGACCGGCAAGCTGAACTTCCGCGACCTGGTCACCTCGCTGCTGGCCGATCTCGCCCAGCTGGCGGCGCGACGTTTCATCCTTGGGCCGATCGCCAACGCGCTCTCCGGCGTGTTCTCCGGTGCTGGCGGCATCTTCGCCAACGTCCTGCATGCGGGCGGGATGGTCGGATCCGCCGGACCCTCGCGGATGGTCCCGGCCATGGCCTTCGCTGCCGCGCCCCGGATGCATGGTGGCGGCATGCCCGGGCTTCGTCACGACGAGGTGCCCGCAATCCTGCAGCGCGGCGAGCGGGTGCTGTCGCGCCGCGAGGCACAGAGCTACGGCGCGGGCGGCGGGGTCAACGTCACCATCATGGCCCGCGACGCCGAGAGCTTCCGGCAGTCCCGCACGCAGGTCGCGGCGGACATCGCCCGTGCGGTGTCGCTGGGGCGGAGGGGCATATGATGACGTTTCAAGAGGTCCGGTTTCCCGACAACATCAGCCGGGGCGCGCGCGGCGGCCCCGAAAGGCGCACACAGATCGTCGAGCTCGCCTCGGGAGACGAGGAGCGCAACGCCAGCTGGGCCAACTCGCGCCGCCGCTACGACGTCGCCTACGGCATCCGCCGCGCCGACAATCTGGCGGCAGTGGTCGCCTTCTTCGAGGCGCGCAACGGGCGGCTCTACGGCTTCCGGTTCAAGGATTGGGGCGACCACAAGTCCTGCCTGCCGTCGCAGATACCGGGGCCAACCGATCAATCAATCGGCACCGGCGACGGCACGACGATCGCCTTCCAGCTGGTCAAGCGCTACGCCTCGGGCGCGCAATCCTGGACGCGCGCCATCGCCAAGCCGGTTGCGGGCAGCGTGCGCATCGCGCTGTCGGGCGTCGAGCAGTCCTCCGGGTGGTCGGTCGACACCGCCACCGGCGTCGTCACCTTCAGCGCCGCGCCGGGTTCCGGCGTTGCGATCACCGCGGGCTTCGAGTTCGACGTGCCCGTTCGTTTCGACACCGATGCGCTCGACGTGACGCTCGACCTCGAGCGGCTCGGCTCGATCACCTCAATCCCGCTTCTGGAACTCCGCCGATGAAGACCCTCACTCCCGCCCTGCAGGCCCATCTCGACGCCGGCACGACGACGCTCGCCTGGTGCTGGCGGATCGCGCGCGCCGACGGCGTGACCTTCGGCTTTACCGACCACGACCGGACGCTCAGCTTCGACGGGACGAACTTCGAGCCCGAGAGCGGGCTCACGGCGTCCGAGGTCCGCTCCGGCTCGGACCTCTCGGTCGATGCGCAGGACGCCGAGGGCGTGCTGACCTCCGACCGCATCATCGAGACCGACATCATGGATGGCCGCTGGGACAACGCCGAGGTCGAGGTCTGGCGGGTGAACTGGTCCGACACCGGCCATCGCGTCCTCATGCGACGCGGTGCCATCGGCCAGATCCGGCGCGGCCGGCTGGCTTTCGTCGCGGAGGTCCGCTCGCTCGCCCATGTGCTGGGCCAGACGGTCGGGCGGACCTTCCAGGCGGCCTGCGACGCGGCGCTCGGCGATGGGCGCTGCGGCGTCGATCTGGAGGACCCGGCCGTCAAGGGCACAGGCGCTGTGATCGATCTCCTGCGGGACCGGGCGTTCACCGCCTCGGGGCTCGGCGGGTTCGTTTCCGGCTGGTTCACCTTCGGCACACTGGAGTGGACGAGCGGCGCAAACGCGGGGCGGCGCACTGAGGTGCTGGACCATGACGTGACGGACGGCATCGCTGTGCTGACCCTGCTCGAAGCGCCGGTGCGTGCGATCGCCGAGGGCGACGCCTTCACCATCCGCGCGGGCTGCGACAAGCGGATGGAGACCTGCGGCGCGAAGTTCGCGAATACCCTCAACTTCCGCGGCTTCCCGCATATCCCCGGCCAGGACGCCGTGCTGCGCTACGCCACGAAGGACGGCGGCCACGAGGGGTCCGTGCTGTGAACGCCAATCCCACGCGCGTCATCGCCGTCGCGCGGTCCTGGCTCGGCACGCCGTATCACGACCAGGCGAGCCTTCGCGGCGTCGGCTGCGACTGCCTCGGGCTGGCCCGGGGCGTGTGGCGCGAGGTCGTCGGCCCCGAGCCGTTCCCGATCCCGCCCTACAGCCGGGACTGGGGCGAAACCGGCCCGCGCGAGGTTCTGGCCGAAGGCGCGCGGCGGATGATGATCGAAGTGGAACCGGCGGCAGCCGGTCCCGGCGCGCTGGTCCTCTTCCGCATGAAGCCCTGCGCCATCGCCAAGCATGTCGGGATCCTGACCGGCCCTGACAGCTTCCTCCACGCCTACGAGCGGCTCGGCGTGATCGAGGAACCGCTCACCCAAAGCTGGCGGCGGCGCATCGCCTTCGCTTTCCTGTTCCCGCAACGCTGAGACCTCGACATGGCCACCCTCGTTCTCGGCGCGGCCGGCGCCGCCATTGGCGGTTCGATTGGCGGCGCGATCCTCGGCGTGAGCGCCGCCACCATAGGCGGCTTCATCGGCTCCACCATCGGCTCGGTCGTGGACAGCTGGATCATCTCGTCGCTGGCGCCGACGCAGCGCATCGAGGGTGCACGTCTCGACACGCTGCGCATCACCTCGGCCACCGAAGGGGCGGTCATCCCGCGGCTCTATGGGCGCATGCGCATGGGCGGCAACATCATCTGGGCGACGGATTTTCGTGAGGAGACCAAGACCACCACGCAGGGCGGCGGCAAGGGCGGCGGCGGAGGAAAGGTCAAGACGACCGAGTATCTCTACTATGCCTCGTTCGCCGTGGCGCTCTGCGAGGGCCCGATCACCGGCATCGGCCGCATTTGGGCCGACGGCAAGCCCATGGACCTCTCCGGCGTCACCTGGCGCTGGTATCCGGGCGACGAGGCGCAGTCCGCCGATCCGTTCATCGCGGCGAAGATGGGGGCTGCCAGCACGACCGCCTATCGCGGCACCGCGTATGTGGTGTTCGAGGAGCTGGCGCTTTCCACCTATGGTAACCGCCTGCCGCAGCTCTCCTTCGAGGTGTTCCGGCCACTGGCCGATCCCGACACCGCCGAGGGGCTGACCCGCGCCGTCACCATGATCCCGGCCTCGGGCGAGTTCACCTACGCGACGCAGGCGATCCGCAAGACCGATGGCGGCGCGACGGTGCCCGAGAACCTGAACGCGCTCGCCGACTCCACCGACATGGTGGAGGCGCTGGACCGGCTGCAGGCGATGGCGCCTGCGGTCGAGAGTGTCAGCCTCGTCGTGGCGTGGTTCGGCGACGATCTGCGCGCAGGTTCCTGCGAGGTGCGGCCGGGCGTCGAGGTGACGGCCAAGTCGACCACGCCCGCCACATGGTCGGTGAATGGCGTCAGCCGCGCTAATGCCTTCCTCGTCAGCCGCGACGATCAGGATCGGCCCGTCTATGGCGGCACGCCGTCCGACTTCGCCGTGGTGCAGGCGATCCAGGAGATGCAGGCGCGCGGGCTACGCGTGACCTTCTATCCGTTCACCCTGATGGACGTGCCGCCCGGCAACACGCTGCCGAACCCGTATTCAGACAACGCAGCCGGGACGGGGCAGCCCGCGTTCCCGTGGCGGGGGCGGATCACCTGTTCTCCGGCGGCAGGTTTCGCCGGAACCGTGGACAAGACCGCCACGGCCGCAAGCCAGGTCGCGGCGCTGTTCGGCGCGGCCACGCCCGCCAACTTCAGCGTGGCGGGCGAGAGCGTCAGCTGGACCGGCACGCCCGGCGACTGGGGCCTGCGGCGCATGGTGCTGCACTACGCCCATCTCTGCGCGGCGGCGGGTGGGGTCGACGCCTTCCTGATCGGCACCGAGATGCCGGGGCTGACGACCATCCGCTCGGGCGCCAGCACCTACCCGGCTGTGCAGGCCTATCGGGACCTGCTTGCCGATGTGCGTTCGATCCTCGGGTCCGGCACCAGGATCGGATACGCGGCGGACTGGTCGGAGTATTTCGGGCACCAACCGGGCGACGGCAGCGGCGATGTGTTCTTCCACCTAGATCCGCTCTGGGCCGATCCGGAGATCGATTTCGTCGGGATCGACAACTACATGCCGCTCTCGGACTGGCGCGACGGGTTCGAGCATCTCGACGCGGCCGAGGGCTGGCCCGCGATCTACGACCGGGCTTACCTGCAGGCGAACATCGCGGGCGGCGAAGGCTTCGACTGGTTCTACGCCAGTGCCTCCGACCGAAGCGCGCAAGACCGGACTCCGATCACCGATGGCGCGGCGGCCAAGCCGTGGGTGTTCCGCTACAAGGATCTGCGCGCCTGGTGGTCGAACGCGCATTACGACCGCCCGGGCGGGGTGGAGAGCGGGACACCGACCGCATGGGCGCCGCAGTCGAAGCCGATCTGGTTCACCGAGCTCGGCTGTCCGGCCATCGACCGGGGCACCAACCAGCCCAACGTCTTCTTCGACCCGAAATCGTCCGAGAGCTTCACGCCGCATTTCTCGCGGGGCTGGCGGGACGACGCGATCCAGCGGGCCTATCTCGAGGCGACGTATCTCTGGTGGGGTGACGCCGCGAACAACCCGGTTTCATCGGTCTACGGCGGCCGGATGGTGCATGTGCCGGAATGCGCCGCCTGGACCTGGGACGCGCGACCCTATCCGTTCTTTCCCGCGCTGACCGACGTCTGGACCGACGGCGCGAACTGGCGGCTCGGGCACTGGCTGACCGGGCGGCTCGGCGCGGTGTCGCTGGCCGCACTCGTCCGGCACCTCTGCCTGCGTGCGGGGCTGGTCGAGTCCCGGATCGACGTCACCGGGCTTTGGGGCGCAGTGGAGGGCTACGCCATCACGGCGCTGGAAAGCCCGCGCGCCTCGATCACCACGCTGTCGCGCCACTTCGGCTTCGACGCGGTGGAAACCGAGGGGGTGATCCGCTTCGTGATGCGCGGCCGGGCGTCTGTCGCCATCCTCGCGCCCGACGATCTGGTCGCCACCCGCGAAGGCGACGTGCTTGAACTGACGCGCGGCCAGGAAACCGAACTGCCGCAGGCGCTGAAGTGGCAGGTCGCCCGCGCCGACGAGGACTACGACGCAGCCCTCGTCGAGGCGCGGCGCATCACCGTGGACACCACGCGCATCGCCTCCGAGTCCTTCCCGATGGCGGTGCCGCCCGAGGAAGCGGAACGGCGCTGCCGTCGCGCGCTGATGGAGGCTTGGGTGGGCCGGGAGACGGCGGCGTTCCGTCTTCCGCCGTCGCGCCTCGCGCTCGATCCGGCCGACGCGATCCAGCTCGCGCATGACGGGCGGCTGGTCGATCTGCGGCTCGTCTCCATCGCCGACGCCGAGGCGCGCGGGATCGAGGCGGTCCGCCAGGACAGGGCGACCTACGATCTGCCGCCCGGCGATCCCCGCGCGGCGTCATTGACGCGCGCCGTCGTCTTCGGCGCGCCGGACGCGGTGCTGATGGACCTGCCGCAGCTCACCGAGGACCAGCCCGCACACCGGCCACTGGTCGCCGCGCACGCCGTTCCCTGGCCGGGCGAGATCGCGGTGTTCCGCAGTCCGTCGACCGACGGCTTCGAACTGCTCACCAGCTTCGGCGGCCGCGCCCGGATCGGGGCGATGGTGTCGGACCTCTATCCTGGCCCCACCTCGCGCTTCGACCTCGGCAACTCGCTGGTGGTTGATCTGCTGACCGGCACGCTGGAAAGCGTCACGGACCTGACCCTGTTCGGCGGCGCCAACGCGCTGGCGATCGAGAGCGCGCCCGGCGTCTGGGAGATCGTCCAGGCGGGCGCGGCCGAGCTGCTGGCGCCCGGCCGGTATCTCCTGACCCGGCTCCTGCGCGGTCAGCGCGGCACCGAGGGTGCGATGGGCAACCCCGCGCCGGCGGGGGCGCGGGTCGTGGTGCTGGACGCGTCGCTCGCATCGCTGTCGATCGCTGAGGCCGATCTCGGCATCCCGTGGAACTGGCGCATCGGCCCCGCGAGCCGCCCGGTCAGCGACGAGACTTACGTCGCGCAGGCCTTCGCGCCCGAGGGCATCGGACTGCGTCCGTTCTCCGTGGCCCATGTGGAGCAGCCGTGGCGCAAGCCGCGCACGCCCGGCGACCTGACAATCCGCTGGGCACGGCGGTCGCGCGCGCTCGCGGCGGACAGCTGGGGCGGGCTTGAGGTGCCGCTGGCCGAGGAACTGGAAGCCTACGAGGTCGAGATCCTCGACGGCGCCGCGGTGAGGCGGGTGCTGTCTGCGACCATGACCCGCTCGGTCTACACCGCCGCCCAGCAGACCGAAGACTGGGGCACGCCGCTCGGACCGGGCGACACGCTCGACGTCCGCATCTTCCAGCTCTCCGCCCTCGTCGGGCGGGGCGCGCCCAAGACCGTCACGCTGATGCTCTGAAGGCCATCCCATGTCCGACGCCACGACCCATCTCCTGCTGCCCTACATCCTGGCGGCGCAGGCCCAGAAGCATGTCACCCACAACGAGGCGCTGCGGATCCTCGACGGGCTCGTCCAGCTTTCCGTGCTCGACCGCGATCTGACAGCGCCGCCCGGTTCTCCTGCCGATGGCGACCGATACATCGTCGGCTCGGGCGCGACGGGCGACTGGGCGGGCTGGGATCTGAACGTTGCGCTCTGGACCGATGGCGCCTGGCTACGCCTGCCGCCGCGCACGGGCTGGCGGGCATGGGTCGAGGACGAGGGGCTGCTGCTGGTCTACGACGGCGCAGGCTGGGTCGGCACCACGCCCGCGGCGCTGCAGAACATGGCGCTGTTTGGTATCGGCACTACCGCCAATGCCGCCAATCCGTTCGCGGCCAAGCTCAACGCCGCGCTCTGGACGGCGAAGACCGTGGCTGAGGGCGGCACCGGCGATCTCTTCTACACCATGAACAAGGAGGCGGCAGGCGATGACCTCGGCCTGACCCTGCAGACCGGCTTCGTGACGAAGGCGCTGGTCGGGCTGTTCGGCTCGGACAGGTTCCGCCTCGCGGTCTCGGCCGACGGCAGCACCTTCTTCGACGGGCTCAGCGTCGACAACACCACCGGCATCGTCGATCAGCCCCGGCTGCCGCGCTTCAAGGCGTACACGAACTACGACAACTATGTCGGTATCGGGACCTGGACGAAGATCGGCCTGAACAACACCGACTACAACGACCAGGGCGCGTTCGACGCCGCGAACAACCACTTCGTGGCGCCGGTCGACGGCACCTACCTCTTCGGCGCGACGCTGCTCTACAAGATCAACGCCAGCGCCACGGCCCGCATGCGCGGACGGCTTGTCCTGAACGGCACCACCGAAATCCGTGGCTCCCTCGGCGAAATCTCCGCGACCCACGTCTCGCTCGCCACCGCCATCTGGCTGCAGACCATGGTGCCGCTGACGGCCGGCGATACCGTCGAGCTGCAGGGGTATTTCCGGGTCGCGGACGGCTACTTCGCCGCCGATCACACGTCCTTCTGGGGCTGCAAGATCGGCTGACGAGGAGGACGCCATGACGGTACGCCGAAACGATCAGGGCTTCGTGCGGGTCCCGGAGTCGGAGTTCGAGACGATCCTCGCCCGCGCGGCCGAGGAAGGGGCAAAGCGCGCGCTCTCCGACGTCGGACTCGAGGGCAAGGAGGCGGCGCTGGACATCCGCGACCTGCGCTCGCTCGTCGAATGCATCCGGCTCGTGCGCCGCACTGCGGTGCAGACCACCGTGCGAATGATCACCACAGGCGTGATGCTGGCGCTGCTCGCCGGCATCGCCATCAAGCTCCGTATCTTCGGCGGCAGCCCGTAGACCCTGCGCCATCCGCCCGTTCGACCGACCGCACCCGCCCTTCGAGGCGGGTTTTTCGATTCCGGAGGATCCCCATGACGACGACTTTCTACCGCCACTGGCGAGATGTGCCCGACCGTATCTGGAGCTGGCCCAACTTCAGCCCGGCCGAGATCGCCTGCCGCGGGACCGGCAAGCTCCTTGTCAACGAGCCGGCGCTCGACAAGCTGCAGGCGCTGCGCAACCGCCTCGGCAAGCCGCTGATCGTCCGTTCCGCCTATCGCAGTCCCGAGCACAACCGCGCGGTCGGCGGCGCGACCCGATCCAAGCACCTCGACGGCGCCGCCTTCGACATCGCCATGACGAACCACGACCCGGTGGCCTTCGAGGTGGCGGCGCGGGAGGTCGGGTTCCTCGGCTTCGGCTTCTATCCGCGCTCGGGCTTCATGCATGTCGATTTGGGGCCGGCGCGGCAGTGGGGCGAGCGGTTCCCGCCGCGTGCGGTGCCGTTCGTCAAGGAAGCGCCGCCTTCGCGGGAAGTGCTGGCCGACAGCCGCACCATGAAGGGCGGCGGTGCGGCGGGTGTCGCGACGCTCGGCGCGGCCGGGGTGGAGGTGGCCCAGCAGGTGCTGGCAGAGACGCAAAGCGCCGTCCTGCCGCTGGTCCCGTATCTCGATACGCTCCGCTGGGTGTTCATCGCAGTGGCGCTCGGCGGGATCGCTGTCACGATCTACGCGCGTCTGGACGACTGGAAGCGGGGGCGGCGGTGATCGCCGCGCGTATCACCGGGATCGCGGCCGGCCCGTGGATGCGGGCGACGCTGCGCTACGCCGCCAGCGTCCTCGCCGTGCTCCTGTTCCTGCTTTCGTTTCGGCGGTCCGGTGAGCGAGCGGGACGCCTCGCCGAACGTCTTGAGACCACGGAGAAGGCCAATGATGTCCAACGCCAGATGCTGGAAGCGGCAGCTCGCCGCCCTCGCGATCGCGACGAGCTTGCTGAGCGGCTGCGCGACGGTCGGTTCTGAACCTGGCGGCATCTCTGCATGTCCGCCGGTCGTGGAATACAGTCGCGATCTCCAGTCGCGTGCGGCCGACGAGGTCTTGCTGCTGCCGGAACGCTCGGTGCTGGCGGAGATGATGAGCGACTATGTCGTACTGCGCGAGCAGGCACGGGCGTGCAGGGCCATTGAAGATCGAACTGAGCTGCCGTACTCCGGAGATTGATCATTCCTTACATCTCCATTATCATGGAGATATGGATAAACAGGACACCTTGGCCGCGCTGGCCGCGCTCTCTCAGGAGACGCGTCTCGACATTTTCCGTCTTCTGGTGGAGGCCGGCCCGGAAGGGCGCGCAGTGGGCCGGATCGGCGAGGCGCTGGATCTCCCTTCAGCCACGCTCTCGTTCCACCTCAAGGAGCTGAAGCATGCCGGGCTGGTGACGGTCCGGCGCGAGAGCCGCTCGCTCATCTACTCGGCCAGCTTCTCCACCATGACAGGCCTGATCGACTACCTGACCCGCCATTGCTGCGCCGGCGACCCGGCAGCATGCGGGATCGCTCCCCCGACCGCCGCCGCACGGAAAGAGACCGCATGACCCCCACGATCTATCACAACCCGAACTGCGGCACGTCGCGCAACGTGCTGGCGCTGATCCGCAATTCCGGCGAGGAGCCGGAGGTTATTGAATACCTGAAGACGCCGCCCAGCCGCGAGCGGCTCGTGGCGCTGATCGCCGCTATGGGAATTTCGGTGCGCGACCTCCTGCGCCGGAAAGGCACGCCCTATGATGAGCTCGGGCTCGACGACCCGAAGTTCTCCGACGACGAGCTGATCGACCTGATGCTGGCGCATCCGATCCTCATCAACCGGCCCATCGTCGAGACGCCGCTCGGAACCCGGCTCTGCCGTCCGTCCGAGGTCGTGCTCGACATCCTGCCCAATCCGCAGCAGGGCGAATTCCGCAAGGAGGACGGCGATCTCGTGGTGGACGCCGACGGGCGCCGCGTGGACGAGAGCGCCGCCCGATGAGCGACGACACCTACGCGCCCACGGCCGAGGCAATCGCAGCGCCGCCCGCCGGTATCGGCTTATTCGAGAAGTGGTTGTCGGTCTGGGTGGCGCTCTGCATCGGCGCCGGGCTGCTGCTCGGCAATACGCTACCGGGCCTGTTCGAGACACTCGCGGGGCTGGAGATCGCGTCGGTCAATCTTGTCGTCGCCGTCCTGATCTGGGCGATGGTCTATCCGATGATGGTGGCGGTCGATTTCGCGAGCCTCAGCCATATCGGCGACCGACCGAAGGGTCTGGTGCTGACGGTCGTGGTGAACTGGCTGATCAAGCCCTTCACCATGGCCGGCCTCGCCGTCCTGTTCTTCGAGGTCCTGTTCGCGGACCTGATCGCACCGGCCGATGCGCAGCAATATATCGCCGGTTTGATCCTGCTCGGCGCCGCGCCCTGCACGGCGATGGTGTTCGTCTGGTCGCAGCTGACGCGCGGCGATGCGACCTACACGCTGGTGCAGGTCTCGGTGAACGACGTCATCATGATCTTCGCCTTCGCGCCCCTCGTGGCGCTGCTGCTCGGCGTCACCGATATCGCGGTGCCGTGGGAGACGCTGATCCTGTCGGTCGGGCTCTACATCCTCATTCCGTTCGCAGCCGGCGCCGCCACGCGCCAGTGGCTCGCGCGGGATCGTCGGGGGACGGATGCCGAGGCGGCGGTCGCGCGCTTCACGGCGGCGGTGAAACCCTTTTCGGTGATCGGCCTTCTGGCGACGGTCGTGCTGCTCTTCGGCTTCCAGGGACAGATCATCCTGGAGCAGCCGCTGCTGATCGCGCTGATCGCCGCTCCGCTCCTCATCCAGTCCTACGGCATTTTCGCGCTCGCCTATGCCGCCGCCTGGGCTTGGCGCGTGCCCTTCAACGTTGCGGCGCCCTGCGCGCTGATCGGCACGTCGAACTTCTTCGAGCTCGCGGTCGCCGTCGCGATCAGCCTCTTCGGACTGCAATCCGGAGCCGCGCTCGCCACGGTCGTTGGCGTTCTTGTCGAGGTTCCGGTGATGCTGTCGCTGGTCGCCTTCGCCAACCGGACGCGGCATCATTTTCCCGCGGATGCCGGAGGCGCCCGGCATGGCTGACCATCCTGTCCCGATCGAAGACCTGCCGAACATCGACCCCGCGTCGCTCAGGCCGATCGACGTAGCTGCGCTCGCCGGGCCAAACGCGCCCACGCATCCGCCGCGCATCCTGATGCTCTATGGATCGCTCCGGACGCGCTCCTATTCGCGCTTCGCTTCGGAGGAGGCGGCGCGCCTCCTCCGCTGGTTCGGCGCCGAGACCCGCACCTTCAACCCGTCCGGCCTGCCGCTGCCGGACGCGGAAGGTCCCGACCACCCGAAGGTCAAGGAGTTGCGCGAGCTCGCGACCTGGTCGGAGGGCATGGTCTGGTGCTCGCCCGAGCGCCATGGCGCGATGACCGGCGTCATGAAGGCGCAGATCGACTGGCTGCCGCTGTCGCTCGGAGGGGTGCGGCCGACGCAGGGCAAGACGCTCGCGGTCATGCAGGTGTCGGGCGGCTCGCAGAGCTTCAACGCGGTCAACCAGATGCGCATCCTCGGCCGCTGGATGCGCATGGTGACGATCCCGAACCAGTCCTCGGTGGCGAAGGCGTGGGGCGAGTTCGACGATGCCGGCCGGATGCGCTCTTCACCCTACTACAACCGCATCGTCGACGTGATGGAAGAACTCGTAAAGTTCACCCATCTCACGCGCGACCGCTCGGCCTACCTGACCGATCGCTACTCCGAGCGGGTGGAAAGCGCCGAGCAGCTGTCGAAGCGCGTCAACCAGCGCTCGATCTAACGGCTCTCGGCCGCCTGTGGGTGCTGGTCCGGAGCCGAGTAGCACTCGCGCGGGCCCCGGCCGAAGCAGCGAGGAACACCCTCGCCAAACAGGAGTAGTTGCGCAATCAACTATTCCTGCAGCTCCAGCAGGCCGGAGCGGCCGACAAGCTCGCGATGTTCCCGCAGGGTTCGGCTGTCGCCGAGATGCCGCCGACTACAGGCGCGGGCGTGTAACGCCGCGGGTCGCTGAGGCCGATGCGGCAGGTCCCAGCGCCGCACCTTATGGGCCTTCGAGCGTCTCGAGCACGGCGCACTCGGGGACTGCCTCGCCCGAGCACCGTGCCGCCGTCGCCGACAGCGCCTTCTCGATCCGCCTGAGGTCTGCGATCTTTGCACGTACGTCCGCGAGGTGGCGTTCGGTGCGTTCCTTGACCTCCACACAGGTCTGGTCGCCGCCGTCGACGAGGTCGAGAAGCCCGCGAATCTCCTCGATCGAGAAGCCAAGCTCTCTGGCACGCAGGATGAACCTCAGCCGCAAGATATGATCCGGGTCGTAGACGCGGTACCCCGCCGGCGTGCGCGGCGGGTCAGGCATCATGCCGATCTTCTCATAGTAGCGAATGGTCTCGAGGTTGCAGCCGGTCCGCCGCGCCAGCTCCGCGCGCAGCAACCCGCTCCCGGATACGTGATCAGTCATCGCCAAAAACCCTCTTGAGCCTGTAGTTGCTACAGACCTTACGCATCCTACGACTCGAAATCGAGGGAGAACAAGGATGAGCACGCAAACCGAAGCAGCGCCCGTCAGGGAGGGCGCGGCCGACCCGTCCGACCAGAAAAGGAGCTGGCTGGCCGCAGGTGGTCTCGGCGGCGCGGTTCTGTCCTCGATCTGTTGCCTCGGCCCGCTGGTGCTGCTGTCGCTCGGCGTCTCCGGGGCCTGGATCGGCAACCTGACCGCCTTGACGCCGTACAAGCCGATCTTCGCAACCATCGCGCTCGTGTTCATCGGGCTGGGATTCCTGCAGATCTACTTCCGCCCGCACACGGTCTGCGACCCCGGATCCTCTTGTTCCCGGCCGCAGTCGGCCATCGTCGTCAAGATCGCCCTCTGGTCCGCCACCGTGCTCGTGATCGCCTCGCTCACGCTCAACTGGTGGGCGCCTCTCCTCTACTGAACCCCTGGAAGGAACCGTTTAATGCACGTTCGCCTGACAAACGCTGCTGCCGCTCTGATGCTCGGTCTCGGCCCCTTCGTGATGAGCGCAACCACCCCTGCGTTCGCGCAGGCGCCTGCCACGGAGGCCGCCCTCCGGACGGCGACGTTCTCGGTCGAGAACATGACCTGCGCCAGCTGCCCGATCACCGTCCGCTTGGCGATGGAAGGCGTCGAAGGCGTGCGATCGGCCGAGGTCGATTTCGAGACCAAGTCCGCCACCGTGGTCTTCGACCCCGCCCTGACGGACCCCGAGGCGATCGCCGCGGCCTCGATGAATGCGGGCTATCCCGCCACCCCGGCGGCTGGGATGCCCGAATAAGGAAACCGAGATTTCCTTAGGCTCGGCGACACCCTGACGCGGCGTTCTGCGCTGCAGCGAAGTGCCGCACCTGAACATGCCATTGGACGAAAGAAGCTGACATGGACGCCTGCTGCTCAGAATTGCGCAATTCCCCCTACGATATCGCTGTGGTCGGTGCCGGCTCGGCCGGGTTCTCGGCCGCCATCACCGCCGCGGATCTCGGTGCGCGCGTCGCCCTCATCGGCCACGGAACGATCGGCGGCACCTGCGTGAATGTCGGCTGCGTGCCGTCCAAGACAATGATCCGCGCGGCGGAAGCGCTGCACGGCGCCAGCGCTGCTACGCGGTTTCCGGGGCTCGCCGGCGAAGCTCGCGTGACCGACTGGCCGTCGCTCATCGCAGCGAAGGACGATCTCGTCGCGACGTTGCGGCAGAAGAAGTACGCGGACCTGCTGCCGGACTACGAAGGGGTGGACTACATCGAAGGCCGGGCGCGCTTCGACGGCGATGCTCTCCTTGTCAGTGGCGCGCCGCTCCGCGCCGGAAAAACCATCATCGCCACCGGCGCATCGCCGGCCATGCCGGACATCGCCGGCATCGGGGACGTGCCGGTCCTGACCAGCACGACGGCGCTGGAGCTGACCGAGCGGCCTGCCTCGCTCCTCGTCATCGGCGGCGGTTACATCGGCTGCGAGCTCGCGCAGATGTTTGCGCGCATGAGAACGGCGGTGACGCTCGTCACGCGGTCGCGACTGCTGCCCGAAGCCGAGCCCGAGGTTACGGAGGCGCTGACCCGCTATCTCCGCGATGAGGGCGTCACGGTTCGGACCGGAGTCTTCTACCGCCGCATCGCGCGCCGCGAAGAAGGGGTCGTGCTCACCGTGCTCTCGGAAGGCGGGGAAGAGACACTGACCGCCGCCCGCGTTCTGGCGACGACCGGCCGGCATCCCAATACAGAAGGACTGAACCTGACTGACGCCGGCGTCGAACTCGACCGGCGCGGCGCGATCATCGTCGACAACCGCTTGCGGACCACCCGGCCCGGCGTTTACGCCGCGGGCGACGTCACCGGGCGCGACCAGTTCGTTTACATGGCGGCCTGCGGCGCGAAGCTTGCTGCGAAGAACGCACTGAACGGCGACAGCCTGGTCTACGACAACGGGGCCATGCCCTGGGTCGTGTTCACCGATCCGCAAGTCGCGGGCGTTGGCCTGACCGAGGCGGAAGCGCGCGCGGCGGGGCACGAGGTCAAGACCTCGATCGTGCCGCTCGATCAGGTGCCGAGGGCACTGGCGGCCAGAGATACGCGCGGGCTGATCAAGCTCGTGGCCGACGCCAGGAGCGATCGGCTGCTCGGAGGCCAGATTCTTGCGCCCGAGGGGGCCGACAGTATCCAGACGTTGGCCATGGCGTTGAAGTTCGGGGTGACGACGCAGGCCCTTGGGGAGACGATCTTTCCCTATCTCACCAACGTTGAGGGGCTGAAGCTGGCCGCGCAGAGTTTCGGGCAGGACGTGGCCAAGTTGTCCTGCTGCGCGGGATGAGGTCCGTCCCGGATGCCTGGACCGAAATGGTAGTACGAAGAAGGAACTCGAATGGCGAAGCAGTATCAATTGGTGGTGGTCGGGACGGGTACGGCGGCCATGGTGGCTGGGATGCGGGTGCGCGCGGCAGGCTGGAGCGTCGCGGTTATCGACTTTCGACCATTCGGCGGGACCTGTGCTCTCAGGGGCTGCGACCCAAAGAAGATGATGGTCGGCGGCGCCGAAGCGGCGGATCACGCCTGGCGCATGAGTGGGCGCGGGGTCGAAGGCGATACGCATCTGGAGTGGCGCGGACTCCTCGACTTCAAGCGCGGCTTCACTGATCCAGTGCCCGAAAAGCGCCGGAACACTTTCGCAGAGAAAGGCATAGACACCTTCCATGGCCGCGCCCGGTTCACAGGGCCGAACACGCTGAACATCGAGGGAGAAGCGGTTGAAGCCGACCACATCCTGATCGCGGCGGGCGCGGAGCCGGTGCCGCTTGGCATCCCGGGCGAGGAGCATCTCATCGACAACGAGGCGTTCCTCGATCTTGAGAGCCTGCCGAAGAACATCGTGCTCGTCGGCGGGGGCTACATCGCGGCGGAGTTCTCTCACATCGCGGCTCGCGCCGGCGCCAAAGTCACGATCCTTCAGCATGGCGAGCGGATGTTGAAGCATTTCGACCCCGACCTTGTCGGCTGGCTGATGGACAAGTTCGGCGAGGTGGGGATCGACATTCGCACTGAGGCGGAGGTGACGTCGGTCGAAGGAGCCGGAGAGGGCTACCGGGTCGCAGCGAAGGGGCCGGATGGCGAGATGACCGTGGACGCCGATCTCGTCGTTCATGCGGCCGGGCGCAAGCCGGCTCTCGACGGTCTCGATCTCGACGCCGGCGGCGTGAGGCACAAGGATGGCCGGCTGGTCCTGAACGAGCACCTGCAGAGCGTATCCAATCCGGCGGTCTACGCCGCCGGCGATGCTGCCCAGATGGGGCCGCCGCTGACGCCGGTCTCGAGCCACGACGCGAAGGTGGTGGCCGCCAATCTGCTCGAGGGCAACAAGCACGAGCCCGACTACACGGGGGTTCCCAGCGTCGCATTTACGGTCCCTCCGATCGCCGCCGTCGGTCTCACCGAGGCGGACGCCCGGGAGAAGGGCTTGAACTTCCGCGTAAAAAGCGAGCGAGCGGAGGGGTGGTTCACCGCGCGCCAGGCGGCTGAGAAGGTCTACGGCTTCAAGGTTCTGGTGGACGAGGAGACCGATCGCATTCTGGGCGCACACCTGGTAGGGCCGCACGCCGACGAAGTCATCAACATCTTTGCGCTCGCCATTCGCCATGGGCTGACGGCCGAGCAGCTGAGATCGACGATGTTCGCATATCCCACGGGCGCATCGGACATCGGCTCGATGCTCTGAACCTTGCGGCCCGCAGAGGAACGGAGCGGTTCCCCTCCGGGTTAACCGGACAGGTATAGATGAGCAATAGAGGCGGCGCGCCGTGGATCAGATAGTAGAAGCCTTCACCACTGGCGCCGGGATGTTGTGGAAAGCGCTTTGGGCGCTGATCTTCGGCTACATCATCTCGGCCGGCATCCAGGTCCTCGTCACTCGCGAACAGATGGCCAGGATCCTCGGTGAACGCGGGCCAAAAGAGGCTGGCATCGGCGGATTTTTCGGCTTCATCTCTTCGTCCTGTTCGTTCGCTGCGCTCGCGGCATCGCGCTCGGTCCTGGTCAAGGGCGCGCATCCGATGAACTCGATGGCGTTCCTGATCGCATCGACCAATCTGGTGATCGAGCTCGGCATCGTCCTCTGGGTGCTGCTCGGCTGGAAGTTCACCCTCGCGAACTTCCTTCTCGGCATCTTGATGATCGTCTACGCCTACATCCTGACCGCGCTCTGGTTTCCCTCGGGCCTCGTCGATGAGGCGAAGGAGCACGGCGAGAAGGCCCAGAAAAGCGAGGGAATGGACATGGACCACGGGATGAAGGGCTCGTTTCGGAACAAGCTCCTCTCCCGCAAGGGCTGGCGACGGATCGCCCAGGCGTTCTTCATGGAATGGAAGATGGTCTGGAAGGAGATCCTCTTCGGCTTCACCATCGCCGGCTTCATCTCGGTCTTCGTGCCGCAGAGTTTCTGGAATGCGATCTTCCTCATCAGCGACGGCGGCGCGCAGGACAGCCCGGGATTCCTCATCGTGCTGGAGAACGCACTCGTCGCGCCGGTCGTGGCGTTCTTCACTTTCATCGGATCGATGGGCAACGTGCCGCTGACGGCGATGCTCTGGTCGCGCGATGCGTCCTTCGGCGGCGTGGTGGCGTTCCTCGGAGCCGACCTCGTGGCGGCGACGGTGATCTGGGTCCACGCCAAGTACTACGGCTGGCGCTACGCCCTTTATCTTTCGGGCCTGCTCTACGTCTGCATGGTCGCGGCAGGCGTCACCGTGCACTACCTCTTCGCACTGCTCGGCATGATCCCGACCGAGCGGCCGTCGCTGCAGGAGATGGTGCGGTTCGCGATCGACTACACCTTCTTCCTGAACCTCGCCTTCCTGGCCGCGGCCGCGGCACTTCTCTGGCTGCACTTCCGCGGCGGCGGCGAGAGCACGGGAGGCCGGAACCGGCAAGAGCATGAACCGTCCCGCGCCCGCGCTTGAGCGAGAAGCTCTCGATCAGAGTCGCACGGCCCGCAGCCTCAGCGCATTGCCAATGACCGAGACGGACGAGAGGCTCATCGCGGCCGCAGCGAACATCGGCGAGATCAGGAGCCCGAAGAACGGATAGAGCAGCCCTGCCGCGATCGGCACGCCGGCGCTGTTGTAGATCATCGCGAAGAACAGGTTCTGCCGGATGTTGCGCATCGTCGCCAGCGACAGCCGCCGCGCCCGCACGATCCCGCCGAGGTCGCCCTTGACCAGTGTGAAGCCGGCGCTTTCGATGGCGACGTCGGCGCCGGTTCCCATGGCGATGCCCACGTCCGCCTGCGCCAGTGCTGGAGCGTCGTTCACGCCATCGCCCGCCATCGCTACCTTGCGCCCCTCCGCCTGAAGCTCGCGGATGATGCGGGCCTTGTCCTCGGGCAGCACGTCGGCCCGGATGTCGTCGATGCCAAGGCGGCCGGCGATGGCGCGGGCGGTGCGTTCGTTGTCGCCGGTCGCCATAACGATGCGAAAGCCGAGCGCGTGAAGGTCCTTCAGTGCCTGCGGGGTCGTCTCCTTCACCGGGTCGGCCACACCGACGAGGCCCGCGACGGCGCCATCGACGGTGACGAACATCACCGTCTCGCCTTCGTCGCGCCGGGCATTCGCGGTCGCAGTCGCTGCAGGCGCCTCGACGCCCAGCTGCGCCAGCATCTTCGCATTCCCGAGGGCTACGGCCTTGCCATCGACGACTCCTTTCACGCCCATGCCGGTCACGGCCTCGAACGCCTCGGCGTTGGCAAGCGTCAGCCCCCGCGCCTCTGCCCCGCGCACGATGGCTTCGGCCAAGGGGTGCTCGGATCCGCGTTCGAGACTGGCGGCAAGGCGCAGGATCTCCGCCTCGTCATGCCCCGCCTCGGGTAGCACGGCGGCCAGTTCGGGCTTGCCGACCGTCAGAGTGCCGGTCTTGTCTACAATCAGCGTGTCCACCCTCTCGAACGCCTCCAGCGCCTCGGCGTTCTTGATGAGCACGCCGGCCTGCGCGCCACGCCCCGTGGCCGTCATGATCGACATGGGCGTGGCTAGCCCCAGTGCGCAGGGGCAGGCGATGATGAGGACCGCGATGGCCGAGACGAGCCCGTAGGCAAGCGCGGGTTCGGGGCCCCAGATGGCCCAGGCGATGAAGGACAGGACCGCGATGCCGATCACCGCCGGCACGAAATAGCCGGCCACGGAATCCGCCAGCTTCTGGATCGGTGCGCGCGACCGTTGGGCCGAGGCCACCATCTCGACGATCTGCGCGAGCATGGTGTCCTTGCCGACGCGCCGCGCCTCGATGATCAGGCTGCCGGTGCCGTTGATCGTCGCTCCCGTGACCGGATCGCCCGCGACCTTCTCGACCGGCACCGGCTCTCCGGTCAGCATGGATTCGTCCACAGACGAGCGGCCCTCGACCACCTCGCCATCCACCGGCACCTTGTCGCCCGGCCGGACGCGCAGGCGGTCGCCGATATGGACGTCCTCCAGCGGCACTTCTTCCTCGCTCCCGTCCGGGCGAATGACACGCGCGGTCTTCGCCGCGAGGTCCAGAAGCGCCCGGATCGCCGAGCCGGTGCGTTCCCGCGCCCGAAGCTCCAGGAGCTGGCCCAGCAGGACCAGCACGACGATCACCGCGCCGGCCTCGAAGTAGATGCCGACATTGCCCTGATCGTCGCGGAAGCCCGCGGGGAACAGGCCCGGCGCGATCACCGCAACCGTGCTGAAGGCCCAGGCCGCGAAGACGCCCATGGCGATCAGGCTGAACATGTTGAGGTTCAGCGTGCGAAAGCTCTTCCAGCCGCGCACGAGGAACGGCCAGCCCGCCCAAAGGATCACCGGCGTGGCCAGGATCAGCTCGAACCAGTGCGCAAGCCTCTCCCCCGTCCAGTCGCGGATGGGCATGCCGACATAGCCGCCCATCGCCAGCAGCACGACCGGGATGGTCAGCGCCGCGCCGATCCAGAAGCGGCGGGTGAAATCGACGAGTTCGGGGTTCGGTCCCTCCTCGCCGGTGGGAACGCCCTTCGGCTCCAGCGCCATGCCGCAGATCGGGCAGTCTCCGGGTCCGACCTGCTCAATCTCGGGATGCATCGGGCAGGTGTAGATCGTGCCTGCCGGCATCGGCTCCGGCGTCGGCTTTGCCTTCAGGTACATCTCCGGCGCGGCGTCAAATTTGTCCTTGCACCGAGCCGAGCAAAAGTAGAATCGCTCGCCCGCGTGCTTCGACAGGTGCTCAGCCATCGACCGATCAACCGACATGCCGCAGACCGGATCGACGGCCTCGATAAAGTCGTCGGGCGAGGCGGCGAACCTGGACCGGCACTTCTCGGAGCAGAAGTGGTAGACGTGGCCCTCATGCTCATGATGAAGGGCGCTGTCATTCGGTTCGACCACCATGCCGCAGACGGGGTCTCTGGCCACTCCCGTTGAAGCGTGCGCGACATCCATCTTCGGTCCTCCGGTTGATATCGCATCGACAGGTAGGCCTTCCAGCGGATGGAAGGTCAATGCCAAAAGATTCAAATTGCGCTCTTGACCTTCCAGTAAGTGGAAGCCCTATGTGCTCGCCCAAGGACAGAGCGAAAGGTGGCGCGGCCATGAACATCGGAGATGTGTCGGAACGGAGCGGCCTGCCGGCCAAGACCATTCGGTACTACGAAGACATCGGGCTTGTTCGGCCTTCGCGCAGCGAGAACGGGTACCGGGAGTTCGGATCTCAGGACCTGCACAAGCTGGCCTTCCTGGCCCGCGCCCGGTCGCTCGGGTTCACCATAGAAGAATGCAGGACGCTCTTATCCCTTTACGAAGATCGCCATCGATCAAGTTCAGACGTGAAGAGGCTCGCGAAGACTCACCTTGCGCGGATTGATCAAAAAATCGGTGAGTTGCAGGCACTCAGCGCGACGCTTCGTGATCTGGTCACGCGCTGTCAGGGCGACGACCGTCCCGATTGTCCCATCATGAACGACCTTGCACGTTCCGGAACGGCCTGAATGGACCAAATATCCGAAGACCGATGAAGTCCAGCCATTCACCCGATTGCGAACACCGCGCAGTGGAAACCGGGCTCCATACAGAATAGAGTACTCAGATGAAGTTCGTAGCCCGCCTGATTCTCGTTGCCGTCCTCGCGGTGTTCGCGGTGAGTCCGGTTGCGCATGCTGCGGGCTCGGCAGATATGGCTGCCGCCATGATCGCCTCCGGTGATGCTGTGATGCCGATGTCCGACTGCGCCGCCTGTGATGACACCGGCGCGGGCGAGATGGGTCTCGCGTGCGAACTCGTCTGCGGAGCCGGCAGTTTCGCAGCTGTGGTTGCGCCGCTGGCAAACGGCATCGTTTCGTCTCCACGTGAGGCGCTTGGGCCCGCGGTGACGCAGGACTTCTGCGGCCTTTCTAGCCCCCCAGCCAAGCACCCTCCTCGAACCCTCATCTGATCTGACGCCCGGCGGCACGCGCGCAGCCGGCACGTCATCGAGCGCCTCGGCGGCGGATGCGCCCCGAAGTGCAGTCCTTTCCCGCGTCGCGTGCCTTCCGGCCGCGGCGGAGGACCAAGGGTTTGATCAGGAGTTACCATGCCCGGCCCAACTTATCCGAGGCTGACACGTCGCAGTTTCCTTCTGTATTCCGGCACTGCGGTCGGCGTGTTGGCGCTACCGAAGGTTCTGCATTCCGCTGAACCGCTGAGGCCGGCAATGGTGGCGCTCGCCTTCGACGGTGACGCTCTGCTTGCGGCGGGTTCAGACCTGCTCCGCAGCGATGATGGCGGAAGCTCATGGACGGCGCTGCCCGTCCCTGCCGTCGTCCTGGCTCTCGCGACGCACCCCGAACGGCCCGGCCGCATCATTGCCGGTCTCGCATCTGGCGGCGTCGCGCTGTCTGAAGATGGTGGACGCACCTGGGAAGGCCGCTCCCGCGGTCTCGCCGAAGGCAAAGTCGACGCTGTGGCCATCGCGGCCGGGCAGCCTGACATGATCTATGCCTCGGTCCAGGGCGACGGGCTCTGGAAGAGCGAGGACGCCGGTCAAAACTGGAGCCTTGCCATGGACCGCCCCTGGCTCGCTGACGCCGAACGCGACCTGCTCGCACTCACCTCGGTGGATCTGGCTTCGGGCATGGGTGGAATCTGGATCTATGCCGGCACCCCAGCGGGCCTGACCCGCGTTCCCGACTGCTTCTGTCGCTGGCAGGATGTCCAGCCGGGCGACGCGATGGACGCTCTGGTTTCCGGCGATGCGCCGCCATCAGAGGCGCCGCTTCCGGCGGGCGAGCCGATCCATGCGCTGGCCAGCGCGCCGGCCGCGCCCGAAATGCTCTATGCCGCCCTGCCGTCGGGCATCTGGACCTCCCGCGACGGCGGCGTCGTCTGGTCGCACCTCGCGGTCGGGTTCGCCGTCGCGGTGGCGGTGCACCCGGTCGATCCCGACCACATCGTCGCTGCGCTGGATGGCGGCCTGAAGCAGAGCCGCGACGGCGGCGCCACCTGGTCCGCGCTCGCGGCCACCTGAAGGAGTTCACCATGAAGAACGCACTTGCATTCACCTCAATTGCAGCCGTCGCGGTCGCGGGTGGCATCGCCTTCGCCACGCTGTCCTCGGCACAGGACTCGGGTCGGACGACCACCACTGATGCTGCCGCCACGGAACAGGCGGTGCCCTCGAAACAGATCACGATCTGGCGCGACCCGAGCTGCGGATGCTGTGACGCCTACGCCGAATACCTCGAAGGCAACGGCTATCAGGTGACGCGCATCGACGACCCAAATTTCGACCGGCGCTCCGTCGAGGCAGGCGTGCCGGAGCAGGGACTCGGCTGCCATTTGGCCGAGATCGACGGCTACTACGTCAGCGGCCTTGTCCCCGCCGAGATCATCGAGCGGCTGGTGACGGAACGTCCGGAGATTGCCGGCATCACGCTCCCCGGCATGCCGGCGAACGCGCCCGGCATGGCGCCCGAGAAGACCGGCACTCTGAAGACCTACGCCTTCGGCGAGGACGGGGTCACCGTCTATTCCGATGAGTGAGTGCATGGGAATGATGAACGGGCCAATGATGGGCGCGATGATGATCGGTGGCGGGCTGGTGCTGCTTCTGGTCGTCGTAGTCCTCGTCCTCAGCCTCGTGGCGCTGGTGCAATACCTGCGAGGGCCGCGATGAAGCGCAAAGCGACCGTCCTTTTCGGCGCCGCTGTTGCGGGCCTGGCGGCCATCGCCGCGCTTGCGCAACAGCAGGGTGGCGAGGCGCACATGGACGGCGTGACCTTCCTCGGCGAGCCCGTGACGGCGGACGAACTCGCCCTTGGGCAGGACCTCTATGCTGCGAACTGCGCGTCGTGCCACGGCGCCGATCTCGAGGGTCAACCCGACTGGAAGCGCCGGCTCGACAGCGGCCGCATGCCGGCTCCGCCGCACGACGAGACCGGGCATACCTGGCACCATGCCGACCGGCAGCTCTTCACCATCACGAAGCTCGGGGTCGGCGGCGTCGTGCCGGGCTACGAGAGCGACATGCCCGCCTTCGAGGGCGTGCTGACGGACGCGGAGATCCGGGCGGTGCTCGCTTTCATCAAGAGCACATGGCCGGACCGCCAGCGTGCCTTTCAGGCGGACGTCACCGCAAACGACGAGGGCGGATCATGAGCGAGGATGTCGAGCAAGAGCCTCGACGCCGGGGGAGCCGGCTGGTTCTGCTTTTGCCGCTGGCGGTGTTCGGCGTGCTGGCCGCGGCCTTCTACTGGGGCCTCTGGAACAACGACGAGCGATTGCCCTCGACGCTGATCGGAAAGCAGGTCCCGGAGTTCGCGCTCTCGCCAATCGAAGGGCGGCAGGATGGCCTGTCCTCGGCTGACCTGCAGGGCCGGGTTTCCCTCGTCAATGTGTGGGCATCGTGGTGCGTTCCCTGCCGCACGGAGAACCCGCTTCTCGTGGAACTGGCCGAAGCAGGCACCGTCCCGATCTACGGGATCAACTACAAGGACGATCCCGAAGAGGCGCTGGCCTTTCTCGAAGAGCTCGGCGATCCCTTCACGCGCATCGGAGCGGACAGATCGGGACGCGTAGCCATCGACTGGGGCGTCTACGGACTGCCGGAGACCTTCGTGATCGATGCCGAAGGACGCATCGCCTACAAGCACGTCGGCCCCTTCGACAGGCGCGTGTTTGAGAACGACATCCTGCCGGTCGTGCGCCGGTTGCAGTCGGAGCGCGGCTCATGAGGCGTCGCGAACTCCTCGCTGGAATGATGGCCCTCGCGGCGACTCCCGCGGCCGCACGGCCAACGATGCCCCTGCATGGAGCTCCGCGCGATCTCCTGTCGCCGCCTTTCGTGGACGGAGACGGGCACGAGCTGACGCTTGCTGACTTCGAAGGGCGCGTCGTGCTCCTGAACATCTGGGCCACCTGGTGCGCACCCTGCCGCGAGGAGATGCCGACGCTCGACGCGCTTCAAGCACGCCTTGGGGGGCCGGACTTCCACGTCGTGCCGCTATCGATCGATCGGGCGGGACTCGAGCCCGTGCGCCGCTTCTACGAAGAGATAGGCGTTCGTCACCTCGACATGTACTTCGCCGAGAACATTCGCGCGATGCTTGCCTTCGCCGTGGTGGGGCTGCCGACGACGATCCTGATCGACCGCGCGGGGCACGAGCGCGGTCGCCTTGCCGGCCCGGCCCAATGGGACAGCCCTGAAGCCGTCGCCCAAATCCAGTCCCTCATCGACGAAAGGAGCCAATAGGCCATGACCGAGACGACAACCATGCCGGCAACGCGACGGGCCGTCCCGCTGCGACTGCCGCTAGGCCGTCGAGGCCTGATGCTCGCCGCGATGGCGCTGATCGGCGCAGGTATCGCCTTCAACTGGGGCTGGCTCACCGCCGTGGGTGCGGCGCCGCTGATCCTGAGCCTCGCACCTTGCGCCGTGATGTGCGGGCTGGGGCTCTGCATGATGGGCGGCTCGAAATCTTGCGCGAGCAAGAGCAATCCGGCCGGAGAGCCGGACCCGACGAAGAACTGAACCCAAAACCCTGAAGGAGACGACAATGAATACCACACGCAAGCTCGGCTTTGCCGCGACCGCTCTGGCGGCGCTCCTGACCACGGCCGCCCTCGCTCAGGAGGCCGGGGACCAGCCATCGGGTCAGACGATGCAGAACCAGGACGGCATGCCCGGAAACATGATGGGCGGGAATATGTCCGGTATGGAGGGCATGATGCCGATGATGGAGATGATGCAGAAAATGGGACCGATGATGGAGGCCTGCACCGAGATGATGCAGGCCAAGACCGACCAGATGCAGGCCCCGGAAGCCGAGCCGCAGGACGGCTGACACCACTCCGCCCGGGTTCCGGCCCGGGCGGACCATCCCGAGTTGGACAATGATTTCAAAACCCACCACGCAAACTCTCCGGCACGTCCGGCTGGCGCTCTGGGCCGGCGCGGCTGCTCTCCTGCTCCTGGCAGGCGGCGCGCTGACGGTGCGCACGTACATGGCGCCGCCAGCACCCCGAGCGACTTCTGTCGGAGAAGCGGACATCCGCTCGGAGTTCGCGCTGATGGAACATACCGGCCGTGCCGTGACGGAGGCCGACTTCGCCGGAAGATGGCAGCTTGTATTCTTCGGCTTCACCCACTGCCCGGACATTTGCCCGACGACGCTGGCCTACATGGCAAGCGTGCTTGATCTGCTTGGCCCTCAGGCAGACCGTGTGGCGCAGCTCTTCATCACCGTCGATCCGGTGCGCGACACGGTTCCGGTGATGGCCGAATACGTCTCCGCCTTCCATCCCCGCCTTGTCGGCCTGACCGGGACCGAGGCGCAGGTGGCCGAGGCGGCGCAAGCCTTCCGAACCTGGTACGAGCGGGTCGAGGAGAAGACCGCGCCCGACGGCTACATGATGGCGCATGCCGGCCACATCTACTTGATGGATCCAGACGGGCGGTTCGAGGCTGTCTTTCAGGAACGCGACCAGCCGCCTGAAGCCGTCGCCGAGGAAATCCTCATGCAGATCGCAAAGGAAGAACAGCAGGAATGAAGTTGCTCACCGCATCCCTCCTTACCTTCGCCTGGCCGCTGGCAGCGCAGGCCGAGATCATTGTCACCGACCCTTGGGCCCGCGCCAGCGTTCTCGCCTCGCGGCCAAGCGCCGCGTACCTCACCTTGACCAGCGATGCGCCCGATCGGTTGCTCGAAGTGACGAGCCCGGTGGCCGGACACGTGATGCTCCACGGAGTCGCGACCGATTCTGCGGGCGTCACCCGCATGGTGCACATCGAAGAACTGGACGTTTCTCCCGGTACACCAGTGACGCTTGCCCCAGGCGACTCGCACCTGATGCTGATGGACCTTTCGCGGAAGCTCGAGGAGGGGGAGAGCTTCCCCATGACGCTGGTCTTCGAAGGCACAGGCGATGTGACGGTGGACGTTCCGGTCCTCGGCCCCGGTGCGATGGGCCCCACGGAGGAACGGCCATGAAATCAGTAATCTTCCTCGTGGTGCTGCTTTTTGCCGGGCCGGCCCTGGCCAACCATCCAGAAGACCGGCTCGACGAAGCCGTGGCGGAGAAGGAGCCTGCTTTCGAAGCCACGGATGTCCGGCGTCCGCCGGAACTCGACGTCGTGGATGGTTCCGGCGAACCGTTCGATCTCGGCGGTCTCTCGGATCAGATCGTGGTCCTGAGCTTCGTGCCCGAAGGCTGCGGGGATCCCTGCGCCGCGCAGCAGGCGCTGCTCGCTCGGGTCCGGGAGGCGGTGAACGTCACACCGATGCGCGACATGGTTTCGTTCGTTGCGGTTACCGAGGGCGGCGACGGCGGCGAGAAGCCGGCCGCGTCAAACCTCATCACCGTAGACCCGTCCAACGGCGCCACAGCCGCTTCCCTGGCGACACGCTTTGCCGAGCTTTCCTCGCGCGAAGAGATCAGCCCCGAGGCCCATGTTCTCGACCGCGGCGGGCGTCACGCCGGCATCTTCCACGGTGAGGAGTTCGGCTATGTGAACATGGTCCTCTACATCAATGGCTTGAGCAACGTCCGCCCGCCCGAGCCGGGTCTTCTGGATCGTGTCCTGGGGCTGGTCAGATGACGAGCGCGGCCACTCACGGAGCATCCGCACCAGACTGGCTCCTGGTTCTCCGGAGATACGTGCTGTTCTCGGCCGTCGCACATCTGGTCTGGGAGATCGGCCACA
>NZ_JAFFOB010000035.1 GCF_016918935.1 Roseitranquillus sediminis | reverse complement strand
ACGACGCCGGCGCCGACGGTGCGGCCGCCTTCGCGGATGGCGAAGCGGAGCTTCTCCTCCATCGCGATCGGCGCGATCAGCTCGACCTGGAACGACACGTTGTCGCCCGGCATCACCATCTCGGTGCCCTCGGCCAGCGTCACCGTCCCGGTCACGTCCGTCGTGCGGAAGTAGAACTGCGGCCGGTAGTTGGCGAAGAACGGCGTGTGGCGGCCGCCCTCCTCCTTGGTCAGGACATACGCCTCGGCCTCGAACTTGGTGTGCGGCGTCACGCTGCCCGGCTTGCAGAGCACCTGGCCACGCTCCACGCCCTCGCGGTCGATGCCGCGCAGCAGGAGGCCCACGTTGTCGCCCGCCTCGCCGCGGTCCAGCAGCTTGCGGAACATCTCGACGCCGGTGCAGGTCGTCTTCTTGTTCTTGTTGAGCCCGACGACCTCCATCTCGTCGCCGACCTTGATCACGCCGCGCTCGATCCGGCCCGTCGCCACCGTGCCGCGGCCCGAGATCGAGAACACGTCCTCGACCGGCATCAGGAACGGCTGGTCGATCGGACGCTCCGGCGTCGGGATGTAGCTGTCGACCGCCTCCATCAGCTCGCGGATCGAGTTCTCACCGATCTCGGGGTCGCGCCCCTCCATCGCCGCCAGCGCCGAGCCCTTCACGATCGGGATGTCGTCGCCCGGGAAGTCGTAGGAGGACAGAAGCTCGCGCACCTCCATCTCGACCAGCTCCAGCAGCTCCTCGTCGTCGACCTGGTCCACCTTGTTGAGGTAGACCACCAGCGACGGCACGCCGACCTGGCGCGCCAGCAGGATGTGCTCGCGCGTCTGCGGCATCGGACCGTCCGCGGCGTTCACCACCAGGATCGCGCCGTCCATCTGCGCCGCGCCCGTGATCATGTTCTTCACGTAGTCGGCGTGGCCCGGGCAGTCGACGTGGGCGTAGTGGCGGTTGTCGCTCTCGTACTCCACGTGCGCCGTCGAGATCGTGATCCCCCGCGCCTTCTCCTCCGGCGCCGCGTCGATCATGTCGTAGGCACGGAAGTCCCCGAAATACTTCGTGATCGCCGCCGTCAGCGTCGTCTTGCCGTGGTCAACGTGCCCGATCGTCCCCACGTTCACGTGCGGCTTCGTCCGCTCGAACTTCGCCTTCGCCAT
>NZ_JAFFOB010000034.1 GCF_016918935.1 Roseitranquillus sediminis | reverse complement strand
GACTGGCTCCTGGTTCTCCGGAGATACGTGCTGTTCTCGGCCGTCGCACATCTGGTCTGGGAGATCGGCCACATCCCCCTCTACACCATCTGGCTGGAGGGAACCTGGGGCGAGATCGCCTTCGCGATCCTGCATTGCACGGGCGGGGACATTCTCATCGCCATGAGCACGATACTCTTGTCGCTCTTCCTGGTTGGGGATGCGGCGTGGCCTTTCGAACGGGTACGCCGGGTCCTGATCGTGGCCGTGGCGTTCGGCGTTGCCTACACGATCTTCAGCGAATGGCTGAACATCGTCGTTCGAGCGGCCTGGGCCTATCGGGAGATCATGCCGGTCGTTCCGATCCTCG
>NZ_JAFFOB010000033.1 GCF_016918935.1 Roseitranquillus sediminis | reverse complement strand
GACTGGCTCCTGGTTCTCCGGAGATACGTGCTGTTCTCGGCCGTCGCACATCTGGTCTGGGAGATCGGCCACATCCCCTTATACACCATCTGGCTGGAGGGAACCTGGGGCGAGATCGCCTTCGCGATCGTGCATTGCACGGGTGGGGACATTCTCATCGCAATGAGCACGATGCTCTTGTCGCTCTTCCTGGTTGGGGATGCGACGTGGCCTTTTGAACGGGTACGCCGGGTTCTGGTCGTGGCTGTGGCGTTCGGCGTCGCCTACACGGTCTTCAGCGAATGGCTGAACATCGTCGTTCGAGCGGCCTGGGCCTATCGGGAGATCATGCCGGTCGTTCCGATCCTCG
>NZ_JAFFOB010000032.1 GCF_016918935.1 Roseitranquillus sediminis | reverse complement strand
CTCATGCCCTGACGAGGCCGAGCTGCTCGAGCTTGAGCAGGACCTGATGGGCGCAGTAGTCGACCTCCTGGCCCTCGGTGTCGAGCCTGAGCTCTGGGTTCTCGGGCACGTCGTAGGGGTCGGAGATGCCGGTGAACTCCTCGATCTTGCCCGCGCGGGCGAGCTTGTAGAGCCCCTTGCGGTCGCGCGCCTCGCAGACCTCGAGCGGGGTCGCGACGTGGATCTCGACGAAGGCGCCGTAGCTCTCGATCTCCTCGCGCACCGCGCGGCGGGTGGCGGCGTAGGGCGCGATGGGCGCGCAGATCGCGATGCCGCCGTTCTTGGTGATCTCGCTCGCCACGAAGCCGATGCGGCGGATGTTGATGTCGCGGTGCGCCTTGGAGAAGCCGAGCTCGGAGGAGAGGTTCTTGCGCACCACGTCGCCGTCGAGCAGCGTCACCGGACGGCCGCCCATCTCCATCAGCTTGACCATCAGCGCGTTGGCGATGGTCGACTTGCCCGAGCCCGAGAAGCCGGTGAAGAACACCGTGAAGCCCTGCCTGTGGCGCGCGGGGCGGGTGCGGCGCAGCTCCGACACCACGGCGGGAAACGAGAACCAGTCGGGGATCTCGAGCCCCTCGGCGAGGCGGCGGCGCAGCTCGGTGCCGGAGATGTCGAGGATGGTGGCGCCTTCCTCGACCTCGTCGCGCGGCTCGTACTGCGCGCGCTCCTGCACGTAGACCATCTGCTTGAAGGGCACCATCTCGACGCCGATCTCGTCCTCGAACTGCCGGAAGAGCTCCTGCGCGTCGTAGGGGCCGTAGAAGTCCTCGCCCTGGCTGTTCTTGCCCGGGCCCGCATGGTCGCGGCCGACGATCATGTGGGTGCAGCCGTGGTTGCGGCGGATCAGCCCGTGCCAGACCGCCTCGCGCGGGCCGCCCATCCGCATGGCGAGGTTGAGAAGGCTCATCGTCGTGGTCGCGTGCGGGTAGTGGTCGAGCACCGCCTCGTAGCAGCGCACGCGGGTGAAGTGGTCGATGTCGCCGGGCTTGGTCATGCCGACGACCGGGTGGATGAGGAGGTTCGCCTGGGTCTCGCGGGCGGCGCGGAAGGTCAGTTCCTGGTGCGCGCGGTGCAGCGGATTGCGGGTCTGGAACGCCACCACCCGGTGCCAGCCGAGCTTGCGGAACCGCGCGCGGAGCTCGTTCGGCGTGTCGCGGCGCGCCTTGAAGTCATAGTGCACCGGGGGCTGGATGCCGGTGACCGGGCCGCCCAGATAGACCGGTCCCGCGGTCTCGTGCAGGTAGCGCACCGCCGGGTGGGCCCGGTCGTCGGCGCCGAACACCCCCTCGGCCTCGTGCGCCTTGTCGGGGCTCCACTTGTCGGTGACCGAGAGAATGGCGAGGATCACGCCCTCGGCGTCGCGCAGCGCGATGTCCTGGCCGGGCTCTATGCCCTCGGCGAACTTCTCGCTCACGTCGAGCGTGACCGGCATCGGCCAGAGCGTGCCGTCGGCGAGGCGCATCCCCTCGACCACCGAGTCGTAGTCCGCCTGTCCGAGAAAGCCCTTCAGCGGGGCGAAGCCGCCGTTCATCAGGAGCTCGAGGTCGCACACCTGCCGCGGCGTCAGGTCCCACGATGGCAGCTCCGCCGCCTCCGCCTTCAGCTTCCGCGCGCTCTCCGACGACACGTAGAGCTCCGGGATCGGCGCGTGGGCTTGCATGG
>NZ_JAFFOB010000003.1 GCF_016918935.1 Roseitranquillus sediminis | reverse complement strand
CAAGGTCATCGTCATGCGCTCAAACCTGAGGTGGTGCAGCGACGGCTTCGAGTTCCCCTGCTGGAACGGCGACGTCGTCCGCGGCGCCTTCATCATCGACGCGCATGATCGCGAGATCATCGCCTGGCGCGCAGTGGCGAACGCCGGCATCAGCGGATCGGATATCCGCGACATGATGCTCGAGGCGGTGGAAACGCGGTTCGGCGCACACCGCGCCCCGCATCCGGTCGAGATGCTCAGCGACAACGGCTCGCCCTATACCGCCCGCGACACGCGCATCTTCGCCAGCCAGCTCGGCCTGAGACCCTGCTTTACGCCGGTGAAGAGCCCGGAGAGCAACGGCATCTCGGAGGCCTTCGTGAACACCCTGAAGCGCGACTACGTGCGTGTCACGCCGCTGCCGGACGCTCAAGCTGTCCTCGACCTCGTCGGCGGATGGATGGAGGATTACAACGATAACCACCCGCACTCAGGGCTGAAGATGCGCTCGCCTCGCGAGTTCATCGCAGCTCAAACCGCAACCGCCTGAGTGTCCGGCGAAACGGGGGCAAGATCA
>NZ_JAFFOB010000031.1 GCF_016918935.1 Roseitranquillus sediminis | reverse complement strand
GCTGCTGCTCGTCGAGTTCGCCGAGGACGATCCGGAGGAGAACAGCCGCCGCCTCGCCGGGCTGCACGACACGATGGCTGAGCTCGGCTTCCGCTGGGACGATCCGGCCAGGCGCGAGGGCGGCGTGCTCGACGCGCCCGACCAGGCGCTGCAGGCGAAGATCACCGAGGTCCGCACCCAGGGCCTCAACATCATGATGTCGATGAAGTCCGCCGGAAAGCCGGTCTCGTTCGTCGAGGATTGCGCGGTGCATCTCGAGGATCTCGCCGACTTCACCGACCGCCTGACCGCGCTCTTCGCGCGCCACGGCACCACCGGCACCTGGTACGCCCACGCCTCGGTCGGCCTGCTGCACGTCCGCCCGGTGCTGAACCTGCGCGAGGAAGCCGACGTCCGGGCATTGCGCGCCATCGCCGAGGAAGCCTTCGACATCGTCGCCGAGTACAAGGGCTCCCATTCCGGCGAGCACGGCGACGGCATCGTCCGCTCCGAGTTCCACGAGAAGATGTTCGGCGCCCGCATGGTCCGGAGCTTCGAGCAGGTGAAGGATCGCTTCGACCCGGACGGCGTCCTCAACCCCGGCAAGATCGTGCGCGCGCCGAAGATGGACGACCGCAGCCTCTTCCGCTACCCGCCCCAGTACCGGCATCAGCCCGTGGAGACGCGGCTCGACTGGTCCGGCTGGCCCGCGGGCCTGCACGGCGCGGTCGAGATGTGCAACAACAACGGCGCCTGCCGCAAGCTCGCGGGCGGCGCCATGTGCCCCTCCTACCGCGTCACCCGCAACGAGCGCGACGTCACCCGCGGCCGCGCCAACACGCTGCGCCTCGCGCTCACCGGCCAGCTCGGACCGGACGCGCTGACCTCCGACGAGATGGCCGAGACGCTGAAGCTCTGCGTCTCGTGCAAGGCCTGCAAGCGCGAATGCCCGATGTCGGTCGACATGGCCGCGATGAAGGTCGAGGTCGCCGCCGCGCGGGCGAAGAAGCACGGCCTCTCGCTCCGCGACCGCCTCGTGGCGCACCTGCCGCGCTATGCCCCCCTCGCCGCCCGCGCCCCCTGGCTCGCCAACGCCCGCGACCGGCTGCCGGGCGTCGCGGCGCTGTCGCAGCGGGTGGCGGGCCTCGCCGCCGACCGGCCCCTGCCCGCCTGGAGCCGCCGCCCGTTCCGCGAGGAGGGCGGCGACGCGGAGGCGGACGTGATCCTCTTCGCCGACACCTTCAACCGCTGGTTCGAGCCCGGCCACCTGCGCGACGCGGTGACGGTGATGCGCGCCGCG
>NZ_JAFFOB010000030.1:118677-119376 GCF_016918935.1 Roseitranquillus sediminis | reverse complement strand
CATGAGCACGTGCTCAGGCATATGCCTAAGCCTCCATGGCTATGCCTGGGGGTCCGGTCGAAACGGGGGCCAGTTCAGTCTCCTGCTCCAATCCAATCTCTTGTCTTAGGCCGCGGATTACTACGCCTACCACCGCACAAGGAACACCCGCCTCCCTGCCCACCTTCCTGAGAATGATCCAGCGTTCATTGCCGCCTACATGGCCGCTTGCGCCGGCGTTGCTCCGAAGAGCCCGGGGCCGGAGTTGATCATGCCGAACACGGTCGCCGACGTGGCGCACCGATATCTTGCATCTCTCGGGTTCCGCGAGCTTTCTCAATCCTATCAGGCTGTCCGGCGCCGTGGTGTTCGTCGCCTGCTGGACCTGAAGGGAGGTGCGATTGCGCGCTTGCCATTCAAGTCACTCAAGGAGCCTCATATCCGGAAGCACCTCGACGCCATGAACCTCAACCCCGCCAACAAGCGGCTCAAGACATGGCGCGCCATATCAGATTTCGCGAAGGTCAACGGAATCATTAGTTCGGCCTGAACAACGCGCATGCTGTTGATTTCGGTAGAGAACAGGCCGTTTCTGGTGGTTTCTGATTGCAGGGATTCGTAGGATTCCGGCGAGAACCCTGCGATTTCGGATGCCGCCCATGAAGCCGAAGACCCGCCACCCTGGGCAGGACGATCCGCTGCGGCCGCGCCTGGCAGATC
>NZ_JAFFOB010000030.1:0-118502 GCF_016918935.1 Roseitranquillus sediminis | reverse complement strand
GGATCGGCGAGGAGGGCGTCGAATGGCTGCTGACCAAGAGTGAGGAGGAAAAGGAAAGGCCCCAGTGGGGCGTTTCCCGACGAACGAAGCCGGCCGCGCCTCAGGCACGGTCGCGGACAAGAGCTTGGAGCGGGTGTCGGTCGACACCACGGTGATGGAAAGGAACATCGCGCACCCGACCGACGCCCGGCTCTACGAGACGGCGCGGCGGAAGCTGGTGGCGCTCGCCGCCGAGGCCGGGGTCGAGCTGCGCCAGAGCTATGCGCGCCTGGCGCCGCGGCTGGCGGCGAAGGCCGGCCGCTACGCCCACGCGCGTCAGTTCAAACGGATGCGTGAAGCGCGCTGCGAAGACTGAAGGGCTACACGGGTCGGGTCATGCGCGATCTCCGTGACGCGAGAGGTTTGCGCAACCGACCGACTGTCGTGTATGCCTTCGCTCTCCCACCTGCCAGCGACAGTGGCGATATGTTCGGTCACCACCGTCACGGTCGGCTCGCCGACCAACGCAGTTCCGAGTTTCGAACCCGCTTCGCGTTCCTCGAAAGCGTTGGCGAAGTAGGCGCTAACCGGTCTGTTGCAAGCGTGAGCGGTGCGCGCCCTCCGCGGACAAGTTGCCGAGCCTCGCAGACCTGCGGTGCTTAGGGAACTGCCCGTGCGCGAGCAAATATCGAGTCCCCAATCAATTCGCAGACTGTGGCCGGCTCCCTGGCGCGGCAGCATTTGCCCGCGACACATCGGCCTAAAAAGTTAAAGGATTCGCATCTCCGTAACCGATCCTGTAACTCCGGCCGGCGCAGGAACCGTGCAAGAGCAAAGCACGAGTGGTAGGGTTACAGAGCTACAGACGTAACACCTTTCCAACAGACCGCCTTGGCTACGAGACACGGCACGACTACCGCTTCCCGTCCGATCATGATCCGACAGGATGAGGAGTCACGGCCGGATACCCGCTCCCTTGGTCTAGGATCACTCGCCGCGCAAAGCGAAGAAAGACAGCTGCGTGCTAGCCCCGCGCTAGCCAGCACCAGACGCAGCAGCGCAGGATTTTCCCGTAACTCACTGGATTTGTTGGCGCGCTGGGGAGGATTCGAACCCCCGACCCCTTGATTCGTAGTCAAGTACTCTATCCAACTGAGCTACCAGCGCTGAGCCGAGGCGGGGTGTAGCCACAGGTCGGGCAGGATGCAAGGGGCGAATTACTCGGCCGCGGTGCCCAATATCAGCGTGCCCTTCGGCAGGCGGATGGTGAAGGTTGTGCCGGTCTTGCCGGTGCGCGCGAGCGACAGCCGGCCGCCGTGGCCGCGCACCAGCTCGGCCGCAATCGCGAGGCCGAGGCCCGTGCCGCCCTTTCGAGCGCCGCCGGAGAATGCCGCGAAGAGATGCTCCTGCGCCTTGGGCGGAAGGCCGGGACCGTTGTCCTCGACATCGATCGCCCACTCCGACTCGGTCTCGGACGCGGTGATCCGGATCTCTCCCGGCCGCCTCGCTGTCTGGATCGCCTGGCGCGCGTTTCGCACGAGGTTCGCCAGGACGCGATAGATCTGGTCGGTGTCAGCGCGGAGCACCAGCCCGGCCGGCACCTCGTTGACGAGCGTGACCGGCTCCTCGCCCGCCGCAAGGCGTTCGCTCTCCAGTACGTCCTCCACCACCTGCGACAGCGCTATGCGGTTGAGCATCGGCGGCGGCTCCTCGGCCTTGCCGAAGGCAAGCGTCGTCTCGCAGAGCGCCACCGCCCGGCTGATCGAGCCGAGAAGCTTCGGTGCCATCCGCCGCATCGCTGGGTCCGCGCTGGTCTCGATACGGTCGGCCAGGAGCTGCGTCGAGGTCAGGATGTTGCGCAGATCGTGGCTGACCTTGGCGACCGCGGCGCCAAGCTGAGCCAGCCGCTCCTTCTGCCGCAGGGCGCCAGTCAGCTGGGTCTGGAGCGACTGCAGCGCCACCTCGGCCTCTCGCAGTTCGGTGAGCGACGCCTCGGGCTTGATTATCCGCCGCGCGTCCTCCGGCGCGTCGGCGTAACGTGTCATCGCATCGATCACGCCCTTGATCGGCTTCACCAGCACTCGGCGCACCGCGATGAAGAGCAGGAGCGCGGTAAGGATCGAGATCACGGCCGACAGCAGCAGCACGCGCAGGCCATAGGCCAGCATCGCCTCGCGCAGGGGCTGAGCGGGCATGGTGACCTCGATCAGGAGGCCCGCCTCCCGCACGGGATTGCCGATGACGCGGATGACCCGCTCCGACGGGTCGACGAGGCACGCCACCGCATCGATGATCAGCTCGATCGGCCCCGGGTCGCGCAGGTCGAATGTATCGGAGATCGGTGTGGGCACGGGAGAATCCAGCACGAGCTGGCGCATCTCGTCCCGGCGCAACACCACGTTGTAGATGCCGGCGGTGCGCAGGAGTTCGTCCTCGAGCTCCTCGTCGAGCGCCTCCGCGGCCAGAAGGGCGAGCGAGGCAATCTGCGCCCGCTCGAGCCGCAACAGAAGATAGTCCTCGCGGTAGCGCGCCACCGAGGGGACGAGGATGAGCACCTCGGCGAGCACCACGAAGACGGTCGTGAGGACGAGAAATCGGCCCGAGAGAGAGTTCAGCATCGCCTGTCGTCCAACTCAGGGCAGCAGCCTCTGCACCAGGCGAACCGCCCTCTTCAACCGAGGATTATCAAAGAGAGCAGGCGAGAAATAGGCCCCGGCGGCGCGCTTGTTGATTTCCGACAGCGTCGGGTACGGCGCGACCATGTTGCTGATCGCCCGCATCTTCAGCTTGTTGGCGATAGCGAGAGACCAGGTGCCAATGAGTTCGCCGGCCGACGCGCCGACGATGGAGGCGCCGACGGGGCGGCCACGAACCACCATGACCTTTATCAGGCCGGTGGTGCGACGCTCGGCCTGCGCCCGATCGTTCTCGGCATAGCGAAAACGCACCACCGTCAACCGGTCGCCATACGTACCGCGCGCCTGCTCTTCCGTCAGACCGACCTGCGCCAGCTCGGGATCGGCGTAGGTGACCCACGGCAGGTGGTCCTGCGTGGCGCGGGCGCGAACGCCGAGGAGGATCGGGCGGACGACGACTCCGGCATGGTAGCCGGCGACGTGCGTGAACTGCATCCGTCCCGCGATGTCGCCCACCGCATAGATCCGCCGGTTGGTCGTGCGCAGGTCGTCGCCCACCTCGAGCCCCTTGCGGCCGAACTTCACGCCCGCCTTCTCAAGGTCCAACCCGTCCACGTTCGCCGACCGACCCACCGCCATCAGCAGGTGCGTGCCGCCCACCTTGCGCCCGTCCTTAGTCTCGACCTCCACCGCGCCCGCCGAACCGGAGACACGGGAGACCTCGCTGCCCTCGCGCAGATCGACACCCTCGTCCCGCAGTCGGTCGAGTACGATCACAGACAATTCGGGATCGTCCTTGCCCAGCGCCTTGGCGCCTTCGATCAACGTCACCTTGCAGCCGAGGCGGACGTGCGCCTGCGCCAGCTCGACCCCGATCGGACCGCCGCCGACGACGATCAGGTGCTCCGGCTTCTCGCGCAGATCGAAGATCGTCTCGTTGGTCAGGTACGGCGTCTCGTTGAGGCCCGGGATCGGCGGCACCAGCGGCGAGGATCCGGCCGCGACCACGAAGCGTCGGGCGCGGATGCGCACCTCACCCGCCTGCAGCTCGCGATCCGAGACGAAGCGCGCGTGCTCGCGTATCACGCGGACGCCGAGGCTCTCGTAGCGCTCCTGGCTGTCTATCGGGGCAATCGCCCCGATCACGCCCGCGATGTGGTCCTTGATCGCCGCGTAATCGATCTGCGGCGTGACAGACGCGATGCCGAAGACGCCCGAGTGCGCCTGCCCCCACGTCGCCTTTGCGCTGGCGATCAGGGCCTTCGACGGCACGCAGCCGTAGTTCAGGCAGTCGCCGCCCATCCGGCCGCGCTCGATGAGGACGGTCCGCGCCCCCATCTGTGAGGCGGCATAGGCGACGCTGAGGCCGCCGGATCCCGCTCCGATGACACAGACGTCCGTCTCGATCTGCTCCATCTCAGATCCCTTTCCTGCCCCGCACCGCCTTCAGGACGATTGGTAGCGCGGCGAGCGCGCAAAGCCCGAGAATCGGCAGCAGGATCTGTGGCTCGAAGATGATGCCGAGGTCCGGCGTCCCGCCCTGCTCGAACACCTCGCCCAACCCCGCACCGACGCTGGTAAAGACGACGGCGCCGGGGATGATCCCGAGGGATGTCGTAACCACGTAGCGCCCAAGCGGCACCGCGACGAGAGCCGGCACCACGTTGGCGACGAAGAACGGAACGGCCGGGACAAGCCGGATGAGGAAGAGCATCGACCACTGGTTGCGATCGATCCCCTCCTTGATCCGCCGCACCATCCCCTCGGACGCATCCATCCGCGCCGCCAGCCGGTCGCCCAGACCCCATCGCGCGGCGAGGAAGATCAGCGTGGCCCCCGCACTCGCCGCGAGCACGTTGTAGAGCGCGCCCGGAAACGTTCCGAACAGGAACCCGCCGGTCAGCGTCGCAACCGTCGCGCCGGGCAGCGAGAACGCCACCACCGCGACATAGGTCGTCATGAAGATGAGCAGCGTTCCTGCGTAGTTCTCGTCGCGAAAGGCCAGCAGCGCCTCACGGTTGCGTGCCAGCGCGTCGAAGCTGAGTTGGTCGCGCAGCAGGATCGCGCCTGCCAGAGCCACCAGTGCGATTGCAATCAGGGGCAGGCGCCGCGCCAGCCCTCCCTTTTGCGGCGCAGAGGTAGGTCGTGCCATCGCCGGCGTCTCCATCCGCTCAGTCCGGCACACATTGCGGCGCCCCCCGCGGCGGGGAAAGCCGCATCACGGCTCGTTGATGATGCCGCCGGCTTGACCGTTGACATGGGTCCGGCGACTCACTAGACGGCTGACCTTCCCGGAGGCGCGCCCGACGAGACGGAGACGAAGATGACGAAGCGGACCTTTCAGCCGAGCAACCTGGTGCGCAAGCGCCGTCATGGCTTTCGTGCGCGCATGGCCACGAAGGGCGGGCGCAGGGTGCTGAATGCGCGTCGCGCCCGCGGCCGCAAGAAACTCAGCGCCTGAGGCCGCGCGGGCGGCTGCCGCCCGCTGCCGCGACCTTCGTGTCTGGGCTTGCCGCGCGACCATCCGCCGCTCATCTGATCGATGACGTCGCAGCTGCCGAGCGCGCGCCCATGGAGGCTCAGACTACGACCTGGCCGAGGATCGAGCGTCTGAAGGTGCGCGCGGACTTTCTCCGCGCGGCGAGAGCCGCTCGACGTGCCACGCCCTCGTTCCTGCTGCAGGCCCGCCGGCGTCGCCCGGACGAGGCAGTGTCCGGTATTCGCGTCGGCTTCACCTGCTCGCGGAAGGTCGGCAACGCCGTGCAGCGCAACCGGGCCAAACGCCGTCTCAGAGAGGCGGCGCGGGCCGTTCTGCCGGCGCTGGGGCATCCCGGCTGGGACTATGTCCTCGTCGGCCGAGCCGGCACCACCGCCAGTCGTCCGTTCGACCAGCTGCTCTCCGATCTTGAGACGGCGCTGCGAGAGGTCCACCGGGGCGGGCGATGAGCCCCGCGGCGCGCCTGCTCTCGCTCCCCATCCGCGCCTACCGCCTGCTGCTGTCGCCGTGGGTCGGACATTCCTGCCGTTTCGAACCCACGTGCTCGGCATACGCGCTCGAGGCGCTACGACGGCATGGCGCCCTGCGCGGCGGCTGGCTGACCGTTCGGCGCATCGCGCGGTGTCACCCGTGGGGCGGCGCGGGCGTCGACGACGTGCCGGAGTGACGATCGGGCACCTGGAACGCCAGCGAGCCTTCCAGCCCCGGATCGTCAAGCTCGGCGTACCTGTCGGGATTGGGGCGGGCGTAGGCGTTCGCGCCAAAAAGGCGGATGGCATGGTAGATGGCGCGTCGCCGGAAGACATCGACGCCCGCCTCCTCCATTGCAACCAGCATCAGACGGTCGGCGAAGAGCCTGTCGCTGGCGCGCACGCCGCGACCCGGGATGTCCTGCCATGCCACGTAGAGGTAGTCGTGCAGGATCGCCGCCTCGAGCCACGGGCCAACGCGGCCGACCAAGACGCGGAACGGGACGGGGACGCTGGTGAGGTCGGTGATCATCCCGCGCGGCACCACGATCTGCCGCGGCTCATCCCCGTCGACCGCGTAGTCCACGAGGAAGTCGCGCTGCAGGATGTAATCCCCATCCTCGCCAAGCCGCGTCTGCACGGTGTTGAGTGGTCGGATCAGGCTCAGCGCGCTGCGGTAGGCGAAGTGGGTGATCCGCGCCCAGCGGTCTGGATAAGGGTTCGTCGGCCGGTTGGGATGGTCGTGCCGCATGCCTTCCCTCTTAAGTCGCGCGCAATTCCGCGCTAAGGAGCGCCCATGTCCGACGATACAGAAATTCACCCGCTGTTCGACGGGGCGCCCGCCTCGACCGAGTTCCGCAAGCTGAGGAAGCGCATTGTCCGCCAGACGCGCGAGGCCGTGGAGCAGTATGGCATGATCGAGCGCGGCGCGCGCTGGCTGATCTGCCTTTCGGGCGGCAAGGACAGCTACACGCTGCTCGCAGCGCTGACCGAGCTGCAGTGGCGCGGCCTGCTGCCAGTCGAGATCCTCGCCTGCAACCTCGACCAGGGGCAGCCGGGCTTTCCTGCGACGGTCCTGCCGGAGTTCCTGGAGGCGCGCGGCGTGCCGCATCGCATCGAGTATCAGGACACCTACTCCATCGTGACGTCGAAGGTACCGGCGGGGCGCACCTACTGCGCGATGTGCTCGCGCCTGCGCCGCGGCAACCTCTACCGCATCGCGCGCGAGGAGGAATGCTCGGCCGTCGTGCTGGGCCACCATCGCGACGACATCCTCGAGACCTTCTTCATGAACCTGTTCCACGGCGGCCGCCTCGCGACCATGCCGCCGAAGCTGGTGAACGAGGAGGGCGACCTCTTCGTCTACCGCCCCCTCGCGCATGTGGCGGAGGCGGACTGCGAGCGGTTCGCCCGCGCCATGCGCTACCCGATCATCCCCTGCGACCTCTGCGGCAGCCAGGACGGCCTGCAGCGCCAGCAGGTGAAGGCGATCCTCGACGGGTGGGAGCGCAACAGCCCCGGCCGGCGGCAGGTAATGTTCCGCGCCCTGATGAACGCGCGGCCGTCGCACCTGCTCGACCCGAAGCTCTTCGACTTCGCGGGCCTCGCCCGTGGTGAGGGCGTGACAGCGCCCGCGCTGGAGACCGTCGATTAACCTCCGGCTTAGATTCGACCTCTAAGACACGCCTGTCGGGCGAGTCGGTCGCCCCGGTGTAAGGGGTATTCAGTGTCGCATCGCGTGCAGGTGGCTTCCCGGCGTCCTCTGCCGCAAAGCCGGATTGTCGGCGGGCCGATCCTCGCGGCGAGCATTCCGTCGGTCATGCTGGGCGGGTACTGGTTGGGCGGCGAGACCGCCCTTGCCGCCGCGGCCGCGGTGCTAAGCGCGGCGGCTGGCATCACCGCCCTCTCGAGGCGCGACGCGACAGAGGCCTTGGACGCACAGACCGGCCTCCCGCTGCGCGACACCGCGGTAGCGCATCTCGACGAACTGCTCGCCGCGCCCTCGCCCGGCCGCCGCACCGGAGCCGTCATCGTGCTTCGGCTCGAGGCCATGGACGTGCGCGCCAGCCGCCTCGGCCCGCGCGAGCGCGACGGGATGCTGCTGCACGCGGTCGACCAGATCATCGACACGCTGCGCGACGGCGATCGGATCGTCAGGCTCGAAGGGCGGGCCTTCGCGATAATTCTCGCCCGCGGGCGGAACATGGGCGTTGAAACCGCGGTTGCCGTCGCCAAGCGCGTCGCGGCTGCGGCCACACGCCCGATGCCGGTGCAGGGCGGCGCGGCGCGCGTCGACGTCACCATCGGCATCTGCCCCGAAGCACGACGCCCCTCCGGCCTCGGCGAAGCCTATCTGCGCGCGGCCGAGATCGCGGCGGATTTCGCCGAGGCACACGGCCCCTCCGCCATCCGCGTCTGGAGCGACGAGATGGCACGTCAGGCCCGCGAGGAGTCTGATCTCGGCGGAGACGTTGCGGCGGCGCTGGAGGCGGGCGACATCCGCCCGTGGTTCCAGCCCCAGATCGAGGCGGAGAGCGGGCGCATCGTCGGGTTCGAGGCGCTTGCCCGCTGGCACCACCCCGAGCGCGGCGTCCTGCTGCCGGCAGCCTTCCTCGAGAGCGTCTCGCGGCAGGGACTCGGCGTGCGACTGTTCCAGGCGATCCTTTCCGGCACCTGCCGCACCCTCTCCGAGTGGCAGAAGGCCGGCTACCGCGCGCCGGCGATCAGCATCAACGTCTCCGCCGATGTCCTCCTCGACCCCACGGTCGTCGAAACGGTGCGGTGGGAGCTCGACCGACACGACCTTTCGCCCGAGCGCATAGGCATTGAGGTGCTCGAGACGGTCGTCGCCGGCGAGGCCGACGACATCATCGTGCGCAACGTCGAGACGCTCGCTCGGCTCGGATGCGTGATCGAGCTCGACGATTTCGGCACCGGCCACGCCTCGTTCGGCGCGATGCGACGTTTCGGCGTCCAGCGCATCAAGATCGACCAGTCCTACGTCCGCGACTGCGACATCTGCGGCGAGCAGCGCCGGATGCTGGCCGCGATCCTCGGCATGGCGCGCACCCTCGCCGTGGAGACGCTGGCCGAGGGCGTCGAGAGCCTCGGCGAGCAGGGGGTGGTGGCCAGCTTGGGCTGCGATTGCCTCCAGGGCTTCGCGATCGCCCGTGCCATGGAACCTGGCCCCGCCCTTCTGTGGGCGCAGGAGCACGACCACAAGCTACGCCTGAGCGGGATCGAGCCGGCGGTCGAGACGCGCAGGACGCGCCGGCCTGGCCTTGCCCCACTGGGTGAAACGGCTTGACCTTTCGCCTGCCGACCTGTTGAAGGCCCCCTGATCCCGAAATTGCAGGCGGCAGGTCTACATGGACGATCAGAACAGGAACCTGATCCTCGCGACGGCGCTCAGCTTCCTCGTGATCCTCGTCTGGTTCTTGCTCTTCCCGCCGGAAGAACGGGCGCCGAATCCCGAACCCACCGTTCCGGCCGAGCAGAGCCTCGATGCCGAGGGCATTGCCTCGCTGCCGCCGCGTGTCGGGGCGTCCGCCGAAGCACCTGCCGCCACGCCCGAGGCCGCGCCGCCGGAGGCGGAGCGCCTTCCGATCGAGACGCCGAGCCTCTCCGGCTCGATTTCGCTGCGCGGCGGCCGGATCGACGACCTGTCGCTCACCCGTTATCGGACCGAGGTCGATCCGGACGCGCCGAACGTCCGCCTGCTCTCGCCCGTAGGCGGCGACGGCGCCTACTACGCGCTCTACGGCTGGGCGCCGACAGGCGACCTCCCGCTCGAGGAAGTGCCGGGACCGAACACGGAGTGGCAGGTCGAGTCGGGCGAGGCGCTGGCCGTGGGCCAGCCCGTCGCGCTGCGCTGGGAAAGCCCGGCCGGCCTGATCTTCCGCCGCATCATCGAGGTCGACGAGGACTACCTCTTCACCGTCGAGCAGACGGTCGAGAACCCGACCGACAGCGCCATCCGCATGGCGCCCTACGGCATCGTCGCGCGCCACGGCGAGCCCGATGACCAGAGCGGCTTCTTCATCATCCACGAGGGCGCCATACGGATGGCGGACGGCCAGCTGGAGGAGACCGACTACGGCGACATACCGGAGCTCGACATCGTCGAACGCGAGCGCGCGCGGGCGGAGGTCGTCCCGGTGCAGGAGAATGGCTGGATCGGCTTCACCGACCACTACTGGATGACCGCGCTGATCCCGACGCCGGGCCAGCCCTTTACCGCAGTGATGAAGTACGCCGACGGCGCCGACATCTATCAGACCGAGGCGCGCCTGCCCACGGTCACGGTCGAGCCGGGCCAGACGAGCAGCTCGACCCAGCACCTCTTCGCCGGCGCCAAGGAGTGGGAGACGATCCGCGCCTACGAGAACGAGCGCGGCTTCGTGAACTTCCTCGACTCCATTGACTGGGGCTGGTTCTTCTTCCTCACGAAGCCGATCTTCGCGGCCCTGCACTGGCTGAACGGCCTGATCGGCAACATGGGCGTCGCGATCATCCTGCTGACCTTCTGCATCAAGGCAATCCTCTTCCCACTGGCCTACAAGTCATACGTCTCGATGGCGCGGATGAAGGAGCTCCAGCCCAAGATGGAGGCACTCAAGGAGCGCGCGGGGGATGACCGCCAGAAGCTGCAGCAGGAGATGATGCAGCTCTACAAGTCCGAGAAGGTAAACCCAGCGTCCGGCTGCCTACCGCTCCTATTGCAGATCCCGATCTTCTTCTCGCTCTACAAGGTGATCTTTGTCACCATCGAACTCCGGCATGCGCCGTTCGTCGGCTGGATCCGCGACCTTTCGGCGCCGGACCCGTCGTCGATCTTCAACCTCTTCGGGCTCCTTCCTTGGGCGGCGCCCGAGCCGGGTTCGTTCCTGGCGCTGATCTTCATCGGCCTGCTGCCGATCCTGCTCGGTATCTCGATGTGGCTCCAGCAAAAGCTGAACCCGTCGCCGACCGACCCGACGCAGGCCATGGTCTTCGCCTGGATGCCGTGGGTCTTCATGTTCATGCTTGGCGGATTTGCCTCCGGACTGGTGATCTACTGGATCGCGAACAACACGATCACTTTCGTCCAGCAGTACGTCATCATGCGCAGCCACGGCCACAAGCCGGATGTGTTCGGCAACATTCGCCGGAGCTTCGCGCGCAACAAGACTGCGCCGGAGAAGAAGTGATCTCCCGCGTCGCCTCGATCTGGCGGCACCCGATCAAGGCGCACGGGCGCGAGCGACTAGAGCGGGTGCGGCTGTCGCCGGGCACGACCATGCCCGGCGACCGGATCTGGGCCGTGGCGCACGAGGCGTCGAAGGCGGCGTCCGGAGCCTGGTCTCCCTGCGTCAATTTCACCCGCGGCGCCAAGGCACCGCAGCTCATGGCGGTGACGGCAGAGACGCTTGAGGACGGCCAGATCACAGTGCGCCACCCGGACCTGCCAGACCTGACGTTTGATCCCGACACCGACGGCGCGGCCTTCGTCGACTGGACTCGCCCCCTGATCCCGGCGGACCGCGCCGCGCCCGCGCACCTGATCCGCGCCGGCACGGACGGGATGACGGACAGCGACTTCCCCACAATCTCCATCGTCGGCCTCGGCTCCCACGCGGCGGTGGAGCGGCAGGTCGGGCACGCGCTCTCGACCGAGCGCTGGCGCGCGAACCTGATCTTCGACGAGCTCTCGGAATGGGCGGAATTCGACTGGATCGGGCGCACCCTCCGCATCGGCGAGGTGGAGCTCAAGGTGCGAGAGAGGATCACCCGCTGCCTCGCCACCGCCGCCAACCCCGCAACAGGCATCCGCGACGCGGACACGCTTGGCGCGCTCGAGGCCGGTTGGGGCCACCGCGACTTCGGCGTCTACGCTGTCGTCACACGGGGTGGCGAGATCGCCGAGGGTGATGAGGTGCGCCTTTGACCGGCCCTGACCCCGAAACGCTGCACCCGCTGCCCGAGCACCCGCGCGTCGTGTTCCTGCGCCCGCTCGCCCGCGGCCGCGCGAACGTCGAGGTCGGCGAGTTCGCCTACTATGACGACCCGGACGACGCGACGGGGTTCTTCGAGCGCAACGTCCTGCACCACCACGACTTCATGGGCGACCGACTGTTCATCGGCCGCTTCACCGCCATCGCCACCGGCGCGCGGCTGGTGATGAACGGTGCCAACCATGACATGTCCGGCTTCACTACCTTTCCGTTCGACATCTTCGCCGGCTGGGGCGAGTTTGAGGCGGCGAAGTACCTCGAACAGTCCCGCGGCGACATGACCATCGGCCCCGACGTCTGGATCGGCTCGGAGGCATGGATCATGCCGGGCATCAGCATCGGCGCAGGCGCAATCGTCGCGGCCAAGGCCGTTGTTGGCCGGGACGTGCCACCCTACGCCATCGTCGCCGGCAACCCCGCCCGCGTCGTGCGCCACAGGTTCGACCCCGACACGACCCGACGCCTCCTCGCCGTCGCCTGGTGGGACTGGCCGCTCGACCGGATCACCCGCAACCTCGCGACGGTCCGCGGGACCGACATCGCGGCGCTGGAGGCCGCGGCATGAGCCTCGCCTTCCCCCTCGCCGACCCCACGCCCGAAGAACTGGAGCAGGGCCGGCTGCTCTTCGCCGGAGGAGCCGACTTTCTCAAGGGCGTCGTCGCCATGGACGGGCTGCCGCCGGCGGACCGGGTCGAAGTCTGCTTCGCCGGCCGCTCCAACGTCGGCAAGTCGACCCTGATCAATGCGCTGACCAACCGCCGCGGCCTCGCCCGCGCATCAAACACGCCTGGCCGGACGCAGGAGATCAACTTCTTCACCCTCGGCGACCGCTATCTCGTCGACCTGCCCGGCTACGGCTACGCCAATGCGCCGGTGAAGGTGGTCCAGGCATGGCAGCGCCTGCTCCGCACCTACCTCGCCGGCCGCGCCACCCTGCGCCGCGCTTTCGTGCTGATCGACGCGCGCCACGGCGTGAAGGACGTGGACGAGGAGATCATGGCGCTGCTCGATCGTTCCGCGGTGCCGTTCCAGGCGGTGCTGACGAAGTCGGACAAGCTCAAGGCCGGCGCTCAGGACCAGGTGCTGGAGCAGGTGCGGTCGCGTCTCGCCCCGCATCCGGCCGCCTATCCCCAACTCATCGTCACCTCGTCCGATAAGGGCGACGGCATCGACACCCTTCGCGCCGCCATCGCCGCCATCGCTTGAGGCCACCGCCCCCGCGTCTATAACGAGGCGAGACGAGGGATGGAGATGAGAACACAGCGGATGGACCGTGACTGGATCGGCCAGGCGAGGACGCTTAGCCAGGCCCTGCCCTACATGCAGCGCTACGACGGCGCGACCGTCGTCATCAAGTTCGGCGGCCATGCCATGGGCGACGCCGATGAGTTGGCGAGCTTCGCCCGCGACGTGGTGCTGATGCAGCAGGTCGGCGTTAATCCGGTCATCGTCCACGGCGGCGGCCCGATGATCAACGACCTGCTCAAGCGCCTGGCCATCGAGTCCCGCTTCGAGCGCGGCAAGCGCGTCACCGACGAGGCCACCGTCGAAGTCGTCGAGATGGTGCTCTCGGGCCGGATCAACAAGGCGATCGTGCAGGCGATCAATGGCCAGGGCGGACGCGGCATCGGCCTCTCCGGCAAGGACGGCAACCTGATGGTCTGCGAGCAGACGCATCCGGACCTGGGCTTCGTCGGCACGCCGGTGGAGCTCAACGTCGACTTTCTGCGCTCGCTGCACGCGGCCGAGATCATCCCGGTCATCGCCCCGATCGGCGCTGGCCGGAACGGCGAGACCTTCAACGTCAACGGCGACAATGCCGCCGGCGCAATTGCGGCGGCGCTGAGGGCGGACCGGCTGCTGCTCCTCACCGACGTCGCGGGGGTCAAGGACGCGAGCGGCGAGGTCGTCACCGAACTCACGCCCGAGCAGATCCGCGAGATGACCGAGGAGGGCATCATCGCCGGCGGCATGATCCCCAAGACCGAGACGGCCCTCACGGCCATCGAGGGCGGCGTCCGCGCGGTGGTCATCCTCGACGGGCGTGTGCCGAACGCCTGCCTGCTCGAGCTCTATACCGAGCACGGCGCCGGCAGCCTCATCCGGGGCCGCCGTTGACGCTGCGACTGACCCTGATCCGCCACGCCAAGTCGTCCTGGGCCGACCCGCTCGACGACATCGACCGCCCGCTCAACAAGCGCGGCCGCAAGGCAGCCGACGTCCTCGGTCACTGGCTGGCGGAGGACCGGCGCATGCCGGAACGGGTCTTCTGCTCGCCCGCCCATCGGACCAGCGAGACGTGGGAGCGGATCCGTGCGGCGGCAGGCACAGGGCCGGCCGCGACCGACGTGGAGGCACTTTACAACGCGACGGCGCAGACGATCCTCGACACCTTGCGCACCGCGCAGGGCCAACACGTCGCACTGATCGGCCACAACCCAGGCATCGGCGCCTTTGCCGCACGGATCGTGAGCGACCGGCCGGAGCACGAGCGCTATGGCGATTACCCGACCGGCGCCACGACGATCATCGACTTCGACACAAGCGACTGGAGCGAGGTGGGCTGGGGATCGGGCGTGGTGGCGGAGTTCGTCATTCCCGCTGATCTTGGCTGAGGCAATTGCGCCGACCCCGGCCGCCGCTACCCTCTGGCCGATGCGCACGCTGCCGCCTGCCTTCCACGACTGGTTCGCCTCGCGCGGATGGTCGCCGCACCCGCACCAGCAGGAGATGCTGGAGCGCGCCGACGCGCCGTCGCTCCTGCTGATCGCGCCGACAGGCGGCGGCAAGACACTGGCGGGCTTCCTGCCGACGTTGGCGGAACTGGCGGACGGGCGGCACCGCGGCCTCCACACGCTCTACGTCTCGCCCCTCAAGGCACTGGCGGCCGACATCGGGCGGAACCTGCGCGCGCCCGTCGCCGAGATGGACCTGCCGATCCGGATCGAGGACCGCACCGGCGACACCTCCTACACCCAGCGGCAGCGCCAGCGGGGCGACCCGCCGCACATCCTGCTGACGACGCCCGAGTCGCTCGCGCTGCTGACCAGCTACGAGGACGCGCCGCGGATCTTCGCCGGCCTCTCGCGCGTGATCGCCGACGAAATCCACGCGCTGGCCGAGTCGAAGCGCGGCGACCAGCTGATGCTGGCGCTGGCGCGGCTGCAGACGCTCAGGCCGAACCTGCGCCGCGTCGGCCTCTCCGCCACGGTCGAGGATCCGGCGGCGATCGCGAGTTTTCTCGCGCGGCATCCCGACCCCTGCCCGATCCTTTATGCCGATCCCGGCCCGGACCCCGACATCGCGATGCTGACGACCGACGCCGCGCCGCCGTGGTCGGGCGGCGGTGCGGCCTATGCCATTCAGGCGGTGCTCGAGCAGGTGCGGCGGCACAGGACGACGCTGATCTTCCACAACACCCGCGCGCAGGCGGAGATCTTCTTCCACAACCTGTGGCTCGCCAACGACGAGGGACTGCCGATTGGCATCCACCACGGCTCCCTCGCGCGCGAGCAGCGGCTGAAGGTCGAGGCGGCGATGGTCGCCGGAGAGCTCCGCGCCATCGTCGCTACCGGCTCGCTCGACCTCGGGATCGACTGGGGCGACGTCGATCTCGTCATCCAGGTCGGCGCGCCGAAGAACGTGAAGCGACTGGTCCAGCGCATCGGCCGCGCCAACCACCGCTACAACGCGCCGTCGAAGGCGCTGCTGGTCCCGGCCAACCGCTTCGAGGTGGTCGAATGTGTCGCCGCGCTCGAGGCGGTGCGCGCCCGCGACCTCGACGGCGAGCCGCGCGGCCGCGGACCGCGCGACGTTCTCTGCCAGCACATCCTGATCACCGCCTGCGCCGGTCCGTTCGACGCGGGCGACCTCTACCGCGAGGTGACGTCCGCCGGCGCCTACGCGACGCTGACGCAAGCCGAGTTCGACGCCTGCCTCGACTTCGTCGCCACCGGCGGCTACGCGCTCCGCGCCTATGACCGCTGGCAGCGGCTGAAGCGGCGCGCGGACGGGCTCTGGCAGCTGCGCGACCCGCGGGCGGCGCGCGACATCCGCATGAACCTCGGCACCATCATGGACACCGACCTCGTCAAGGTACGCCTGCGCGGGCGTGGCGGTGGCACTCCGCTAGGCGAGATCGAGGAGGGCTTCGCCGCCACCCTGACACCGGGCGAGACGTTCCTGATCGGCGGTCAGATCGTACGCTACGAGGGGCTGCGCGAGATGATCGTCGAGGTCACCCGCCGAGCCGACCGCGAACCCCGGATCGCCGCCTTCATGGGCACAAAGTTCGCCACCTCCACCCAGCTCAGCCACCGCATCCTGCGGATGTTCGAGCAGCAGGCGTGGCCCGAGCTGCCCCGCCACACCGCCGAATGGCTGGCGCTCCAGCGGCGCGTCAGCCACCTGCCGCAGGCCGACCGCATCCTCGTCGAGAGTTTTCCGTGGGAGGGCCGCGAGCACACCTGCATCTACGGCTTCGCCGGGCGCAACGCGATGCAGACGCTGGGCCTCCTGACGACGCAGCGGATGGATGCGGCGGGCCTCGACCCGCTGGGCTTCGTGGCCAATGACTACGCCGTGCTGATCTGGGGGCTGGGGCGGCTGGAGGACCCGACGCCGCTGTTCGAGGGCGAGGGCCTGCGCGAGGCGTTCGAGACTTGGCTCGCCGGCAACGCGGTGATGAAGCGCACCTTCAAGAGCGTCGCGACCATCGCCGGGCTGATCCCGCGCAACAACGCGCAGGGCCAGCGGCGCAAGGCGCGGCAGACCTCGTTCTCGTCCGACATCCTCTACGACACGCTCAGGCGCTACGATCCCGGCCACCTGCTGCTGGAGGTTACGCGCGAGGAGGCGCTGCGTGGCCTCGTCGACTTCGGCCGGATCGAGGAGATGCTGGCGCGCACCGCCGGACGGATCGACCACGTCTCGCTCGACCGCGTCACTCCGCTCGCCGCGCCGCTCTTTCTCGAGCCAAGCCGGGTGCCGGTCGAGGGCCGCGGCACCGAGCGGCTGCTGGAGGAGGAGGCCGCGCGCCTGATGGCCGAGGCGGGGCTAGAGGCCGGCGGGCCGCTCGTCCGCCAGCGCTGAGCCTCTTGCCTCGCGCCGCGGGAGCGGGCACGAACGGAACATGAACCACCACGCCTTCACCCTCGGCGGCGCCGCGCTCGCCGCGCTTCCCTCCGGCGCGCTCTGGTGGCCCGAGGTTGACCTGCTGGCGGTGTCCGACCTGCACCTCGCGAAGTCCGAGCGGGTGGCGCGGCGGTCGGGCGCGATGCTTCCGCCCTATGATTCCCGCGCGACGCTGGCGCGGCTCCGCGCCGAGGTCTCGCGGCTGGCGCCGCGCACGGTGATCTGCCTCGGCGACAGCTTCGACGATCTCGCCGCCGCCGGTTCGCTTCGACCTGACGAGCGGACGGACCTCGCCGCGCTGCAGGAAGGGCGCGACTGGGTCTGGATCGAAGGCAATCACGATCCCGGCGCCTCGTCGCACGGCGGCCGCCACCTGCGCGAGCTGCGGGTGGGCCCGCTCGTCTTCCGCCACATTGCCGAGGACGGCGCGGCGGGCGAGGTCTCGGGCCACTACCACCCCAAGGCGCGCCTCGCGCTCCGGGGGCGCGCGATCAACCGCCCCTGCTTCCTCTACGACGCAGCCCGCGTCGTGCTGCCGGCCTACGGCACCTACACCGGCGGGCTCGACTGGTGCGCACCGCCGCTGCGCCGGCTGTTTCCCGGCGCGGCCTGCGCCGTGCTAACCGGCACCCATGCCCGCGCCGTCCCCGTACCCGCCGGCGAGCGCGCGGCAAGCCGATGAGCATCGACGCCCGCGTCCTCGACAGCTTCGCGCGCCAGTCGCTGATGGCCACGTTCGAGGCGCGGCTGGAGCACGCGGCGGACGGCCTCTGCCGCATCTCCGCGCCGATCCTGCCGCTCGCCCGACAGCAGCACGGCTACGGCCACGCCGGCCTCACCTTCGCGCTTGGCGACTCGGCGGCGGGCTACGCCGCCCTGAGCGCAATGGACAAGGGGATGGAGGTCCTGACGGTGGAGATGAAGATCAACCTCATCGCGCCGCTGACCGGGGACCGCGTGCTGGCCGAGGGGCGCGTGGTGCGCGCCGGGCGCCGCCTCGTCATTGTGACGGCCGAGGTCAGCGTCGACGGCAGGCAGGCGGCGCTGCTCCAGGGCACGATGATCCCCGTGCCGGCCTAAGCTCAGGCCGGGTCCGGCAGCCCGTGCTGCCGCCGCGCCGCCTCGACCGTGTTCTCGAGCAGGCAGGCGATCGTCATCGGCCCAACGCCGCCCGGCACCGGCGTGATCGCGCCCGCGACGTCGAGCGCCTCATCGAATGCCACGTCGCCCCTGAGCTTGCCGTCGTCGCCGCGATTGATGCCGACGTCGATCACCGTCGCCCCGGGACGGATCCAGTCGCCGCGGATCATGCCCGTCCGTCCCGCCGCCGCCACGACGATCTCGGCGCGCCGCACCACTTCGGGCAGGTCGCGCGTGCGCGAATGGGCGACGGTGACGGTGCAACTCTCGCGCAGGAGCAGCTGCGCCATCGGCTTGCCCACGACGTTGGAGCGCCCGATCACGATCGCCTCGCGCCCCGCGAGATCGTCCAGCGTCTCCTGCAGGAGCAGCAAGCATCCCCGCGGCGTGCAGGGCACCAGCCCCCAGCGCCCCGTCGCCAGAGCGCCGGCATTGACCACGTGAAAGCCGTCCACGTCCTTGGCGGGGTCCATCGCTCCGAGGATCACGTGCGGGTCGAGGTGCGGCGGAAGCGGCAGCTGCACGAGGATGCCGCTCACCGCCGGGTCGACGTTCAGCCTGTCGATCAGGCCGATCAGGTCGCGCGCCTCCACGTCGGCGGAGATCCGGTGCTCAAAGCTCTGGATACCCGCCGTCCGGCAGGCCGTGCCCTTGGAGCGGACGTAGACTTGGCTCGCCGGATCGTCGCCCACCAGCACCACGGCGAGACCGGGCTCGACACCGAGGCCGCCGAGGCGAGCCACCTCCTCGGCCACCTGCGCCTTCAGCGCGGCCGCCCGCGCCTTTCCGTCGATGATGGTGGCGGTCATGCGTTCCCTTTCGTCCGGCGCCTCAGAAAAGGCCTTCGATCTGTCCGGCCGGGTTCAGCCGGATCGTCTCGGCCGAGGGAATACGCGGCAGGCCCGGCATTGTCATGATGTCGCCGCAGATCGCGACGACAAAACCGGCACCCGCGCTCAGCCGCACCTCGCGCACAGGCACCCCGTGGCCGACGGGGGCGCCGCGCAGCCCGGGGTCGGTCGAGAACGAGTATTGCGTCTTGGCGATGCAGATCGGCAGGTGGCCATATCCCTGCGCCTCCCACTCGTGCAGCTGGTTGCGCACGCTCGTGTTGGCCAGCACCTCGTCCGCGCGGTAGATGCGGCGCGCGATCGTCTCGATCTTGCGGAAGAGCGGCATGTCGTCGGGGTAGAGCGGCTTCCATTGCGCCGTGCCGCCATCGGCCAGCGCCGCCACCTTGGTCGCCAGCTCCTCGATGCCGACCGAGCCCTGCGCCCAATGCCGGCAGACGACCGCCTCAGCGCCGTGACCCGCGGAATACTCGACCACCGCCGCCGTCTCCGCCTCGGTGTCGCCGTCGAAGTGGTTGATCGCCACGATCGTCGGCACGCCGAAGAGGCGCATGTTCTCGAGGTGACGTCCAAGGTTGGCGCAGCCGTCGCGCACCGCGTCCACGTCCTCGCGGGCGAGGTCCTCGCGCGGGATGCCGCCGTTCATCTTGAGCGCGCGGATCGTCGCCACGACGACCACGGCCGCCGGAGCCAGACCCGCCTTGCGGCACTTGATGTCCATGAACTTCTCGGCGCCGAGATCGGCGCCGAACCCCGCCTCGGTCACCACATAGTCCGCCAGCTTCAGCGCCGTGCGGGTGGCGATGACGCTGTTGCAGCCATGCGCGATGTTCGCGAACGGCCCGCCGTGCACGAAGGCGGGGTTGTTCTCCAGCGTCTGCACCAGGTTCGGCTGCATCGCCTCGCGCAGCAGGACCGACATGGCGCCGTCGGCCTTGAGGTCGCGCGCGAAGACCGGGCTGCGGTCGCGGCGCGCGCCCACGATGATGTTGCCGAGCCGCCGCTCGAGGTCCTTGAGGTCGCTGGCGAGGCAGAGGCAGGCCATGACTTCGGACGCCACGGTGATGTCGAACCCCGCCTCGCGCGGGAAACCGTTGGCGACGCCGCCGAGACCCGCTGTCACGCTCCGCAGCGCGCGGTCGTTCATGTCGAGGACGCGGCGCCAGGCGATGCGCCTGATGTCGATGCCGAGATCGTTTCCCCAGTAGACGTGGTTGTCGATCATCGCCGCCAGCAGGTTGTGCGCGCTGGTGATCGCGTGAAAGTCGCCGGTGAAGTGGAGGTTGATGTCCTCCATCGGCACGACCTGCGCGTGGCCGCCACCCGCGGCGCCGCCCTTCATGCCGAAGCAGGGGCCGAGCGACGCCTCGCGGATGCAGATCGCCGCCTTGCGCCCGATCCGGTTGAGGCCGTCGCCAAGCCCGACGGTGGTCGTGGTCTTGCCCTCGCCGGCCGGCGTCGGATTGATGGCGGTCACGAGGATCAGTTTGCCGTCCGGCCGTCCGGCGAGACCGTCGATGAAGCCCTGTCCGACTTTTGCCTTGTCATTGCCGTAGGGCAGCAACGCATCGGCGGAAATGCCGAGCCGAGCCCCCACCTCGACGATCGGCAGTTTCTCCGCCTCGCGCGCGATCTCGATGTCGGTCTTGTGCGTCACGTCGTCCCCCGCTCGCCGGTGAAATCAGTGCAGCGCCACGCCTGTGCGGGGATCAGCTCGCGGCATCGACCCGCACCGCATCGTCCGCTCGTGCCTCCCCGACGCGCCAGGCGCGCTGGTCCGGCAGGAAGAGGCGCAAGGCGTCACCCACGTGCAGCGGCCCCTCGCGCTCGACCCAGCCGCAGACGCCGCGGCGCCCGCGGGCGGCGGCGCCGAAGCGGGCACCGCTGCCGGGCGCCTCGCGCTCGATCACTTCGACCGGCAGATGACAGGGGCGGTTCTGCATGTCGACGACCAGTGTGGTGCCGGCCAGCGTCTGCAGCCGCGACGATGGAGGCAGGTGGCTGAAGTCCGGCAGCCCCTCCACCACCATCTGCGCCCCGAGCCAGCCGGGAGCGACCTCGCCGATGCCCATGCGCCGCGCGATTTCTCGCAATTCCTCGGCCGACAGGATGGTGATCTGCCGCACGTTGCGGATCGGCGTGGCGCGCGGATGGAGCGCGAGCACGCGACTGCACGAGGGGCGTACCGCACCACCATGCGCCTCGCCGACAAGGCCGGCGAAGGTGGCGTCGAGCTCGCGAGCAGGTGTTGAGTGAAGCGACGCGCCGCGATCCGAAACCGTTCCGAGCCAGACGATTCTGGCCACCAAGTTCGATTTGCGAAGCGCCGGCATCGCCGCCACCGTGGCCGACACCGCGCCTCCCGTCAATTCGGATCAATGCAAAGGGAAAGGCCCCGGAGACCTGCTCCGGGGCCTCGTCAAAGCTGACCCTCAGACCGAGGGTTCGGGCTCCAGCCCGCCGTCTCCGGGCTTGGGGCGAGACTTCGTCTTCGGGATGGCAGTGATCGAGGGCCTGTTGCCCTTGCTCGGTGAATCCCCGTCGTCATCGCCGCGGTTGAGCGGCTCGCCGGAGATCACTCGCGTGATCTCGTCGCCGGTCAGTGTCTCGTACTCGAGGAGGCCCTGCGCCAGGCGGTGCAGGTCGTCGATCTTCTCCGTCAGGATCCGCTTGGCCGCCTCGTAGCCTTCATCGACGATCCGCCGGACCTCTTCGTCGATCGCCTCCTGCGTCTCGGGGCTGGCATTTGCCGCGCTCTGGTACGAGCCGAGATAGCTGTGCTGCTCGTTGGCGTAGTCGATGAAACCGAGCCGATCGGACATGCCGAACTGCGTCACCATCGCGCGGGCGATCTTGGTGATCTGCTGGATGTCCGAGGCCGCGCCCGATGTGACGTTCTCCTTGCCGAAGATCAGCTCCTCGGCCACGCGACCGCCCATCGCCATGGTGATCTTGGACTTATACTTCGTGTAGGTGACGCTGAGCTGGTCCCGCTCCGGCAGCGACAGCACGAGGCCCAGCGCGCGGCCGCGCGGGATGATCGTCGCCTTGTGGATCGGGTCGTGCTGCGGGACGTTCAGGCCGACGATGGCGTGGCCCGCTTCGTGGTAGGCGGTCAGCTTCTTCTCGTCCTCGGACATGACCATCGAGCGCCGCTCGGAGCCCATCATGACCTTGTCCTTGGCGTTCTCGAAGTCCTCCATCGTCACGAACCGCCGACCCACGCGGGCAGCCATCAGCGCCGCCTCGTTCACGAGGTTGGCAAGGTCGGCACCCGAGAAACCGGGCGTGCCGCGGGCGATGATCCTGAGGTCGACGTTCGGCCCCAGCGGCACCTTGCGGGCGTGGACGCCGAGGATCTTCTCGCGGCCCTTGATGTCTGGGTTCGGCACCTGGACCTGCCGGTCGAACCGGCCCGGGCGTAGCAGCGCGGGGTCGAGCACGTCGGGGCGGTTGGTCGCCGCGACGATGATGATCCCCTCGTTGGCCTCGAATCCGTCCATCTCGACCAGAAGCTGGTTCAGCGTCTGCTCACGCTCGTCGTTGCCGCCGCCGTAGCCCACTCCGCGCGAGCGGCCGACGGCGTCGATCTCGTCGATGAAGACGATGCAGGGCGCGTTCTTCTTCGCCTGCTCGAACATGTCGCGCACGCGGGACGCGCCGACGCCCACGAACATCTCGACGAAGTCGGAACCAGAGATGGTGAAGAACGGCACGCCCGCCTCGCCCGCGATGGCGCGGGCGAGCAGAGTTTTACCGGTGCCCGGGGGGCCGACCAGCAGCGCGCCCTTCGGGATCTTGCCGCCGAGGCGCGAGAACTTCTGCGGGTTGCGCAGGAACTCGACGATCTCCTCGAGCTCCTCCTTGGCCTCGTCGATGCCGGCCACGTCGTCGAAGGTGACGCGCCCGTGCTTCTCGGTCAGGAGCTTGGCGCGCGACTTGCCGAAGCCCATGGCGCCGCCGCGCCCGCCGCCCTGCATCCGGTTCATGAAGTAGATCCAGACGCCGATCAGCAGAAGGAACGGCAGGAATGTCATAAGGATCGTGGTGAACCCGGACTGTTCCTGCGGCTTGGCATTGACCTGAATGTCGTTGGCCAGGAGGCGGTCCGTGATGTCGGTGCCATCCGGCCGGATCGTGACGTAGTTGTTGCCGTCCTCGCCGCGGAAGAGCACGCGCTCGCCATCCAGCGTCACGCTCGAGACCTCGCCGCCCTCGACCTGCTCGACGAATTCGGAATAGCTGATCTGGCGGGACGACATCGAGGACTGGCCGCCGCTGAAGAGGTTGAACAAGGCCAGTATCAGGAGGAAAAGAACCACCCAGAAGGCGATATTACGCGCGTTTCCCAAAGAGCCACTCCGTTTGAGACATGGTGGGCGGCCGATTCTCCGGCGCTACCTGCGGCCCTCCTAACATAGAGATCGGACAGGAGCGTTCAACGCGTTCCGCCGGACAGGGTGAAAACGTCGCGGCGATCCGCCAGTCGCACCGTCCACCCCTGGCCGAACCCAGCCAGCGGCGCCGCGCGAAGCTCCCCGCCGCGCCAGACCGCCGGCGACGCGGCGAGGCTGGCTCGCGGCAGAGCCAGACGTACCACGCCGCGCTGGATCAACCCCGCCTCGCCCAGCATCCGCACCTCGTCGCCCGGCCGGGCGGGCCCCTCGACGATCCAGCGTCCGTCCCATGGCTCTCCGGGCGCCGCGCGGGCCTCCGTCACCGCCCGCGCCTCGCGCGTCAGCCGCAGCCGCCCGCGCTCCGGCGAGACCAGCACCCCGTGCAGCGTTCTCGGGACCCTTCGCGCCTCATCCAGCGCCGCCCTGAGAGCGTTCAGGCGAGGCCGGTATGGCGCGCCCGAGATCCAGCGCAGCCCCTCGGCGAAGAGGCGCAAGCGCGTTTCTTCGGGCCAGGTATCGAAGCGGCCAAGAAAGATCAGCAGATCGCCCGACTCGACCGCGACGCAGGCGCGGGCCGCCTCTTCCGCCAGCGACTCCAGCGCTGCGCGCGCCATCCGCATCCGCGCCGCCGTCTCCGCCAGCCGGTCCTGGTCGAGTTCCAACGCCTCCATCGCCTGCCGCACCCGCACGCGCCGGAAGCGGCGGTCGGCATTCGACGGATCCTCGGCCCAGTTCAGTCCCGCGTCCCGCAGCCACTGACGCAAGGCCTCGCGCCGGACGCCGAGCAGCGGGCGAAGCCAACGCACCTCGTCGCGCCGATCGACCTCCATGGCCGAAAGGCCGTCGACGCCGGAGCCGCGCATGAGGCGCAGAAGCACGGTCTCCGCCTGGTCGTCGCGCGTGTGACCCATCGCCACGGCGCTCAGGCCCTCCCGCCGCGCCCACTCCGCCAGCAGACGCCGCCGACCCAGCCGCGCCGCCTCCTGAAGGTTGCCGCGCCTGTCCCAGCTCCAGTGCAGGGTTGTGTGCGCAAGGCCGAGGTCTGCGCAGACCGTCGCCACACGTTCCGCCTCGCCGGCCGAGCCGGGCCTGAGGCCGTGGTCGACCGTCGCGGCGGCCAGCCTGACGCCGCGCCGCGCCGCCCACGGCAGAGCCAGGTGCAGCATCGCCACGCTGTCGCCGCCGCCCGAGACGGCGAGGCCCAGCCGCTCGAGCGGCGCCTGGTCGTGAAAGCCGTCGAGCGCCGCGGCGACCTCGGCGGCGAGGTTCAAGAGCAGCCGAGGCTCGCCACCGCCGCCTGCGCCTCGCTTGCCGCAGGGCTCTGCGGAAAGCGCGTCGATACCTCGCGCAGCGTGACGCAGGCCTCCTGCTGCTGGCCGATCTGGTTCAACGCCAGACCGAGCTGGAGCAGCGCGTCGGGCGCGTGCGGGCTCTGCGGGCTGCCAGAGAAGCTGTCGAGATAGGCGCGCGCCGCCTCGGACGTCAGCCCCTGCCGCTGCAGCGATTGTCCGCGCAGATAGTGCGCCTCGGCGGTCAGCGGCCCGCCGGTGTAGGTGGTGGAGAACTCGCTGAAGAGCCGTGCCGCCTCCTGATAGTTGCCGGCGTCATAGGCGGCCCGTGCCCGGTCGAACGCGTCCTGCTCGCCCACCGCCAGCTCGACCTGCCCAGTCTGCGGCGTCGCCGGAACGATGCTGGAGAGCCCGCCCGCCGGCGCCTCGCCGCCGATCGGCAGCGTTTCGCCGATCTCGCCGAAGTCGCACCCCGGCTCCAGCTCGCAGACGCGGAACTCGAGGTCGCCGATCCGGTTCGTGCCGTCCGTCACCACGCGGTCGATGCGGTTCTGAATCTCCTCGGTGCGCGCGGTTAGCGCGGTGAGCTGGCTCTCGATCGCATCGACCCGCTCCAGCGTGGTGACGCCGCCGATCGCGGTGCCCGGCGCGCCGGTCGTGCTGAGCTCGCGCTTGAGGCGCTGGAGCTCGACGTAGAGGACGGAGAGCTCCTGCCGAATGTCGGCCAGCGTCGAGGCGTCCTGCGCCACCGACGGCATCGGCAGCGCGAGCGCGAGGATCAGGGCGAGCGCGCGCATCGGCTCAGCCGATCAGGCCGGCGGCCACGACCGTGACGGCGCGGCGGTTCTGGCTGTAGCACGCCTCGGTCGAACAGACCTCGATCGGCCGCTCCTTGCCGAAGGAGACGGTGCGCAGGCGGTTCGGCGATACGCCGCGCGACACCAGGTACTCCTGCACCGACGACGCCCGGCGCGCGCCGAGCGCGAGGTTGTACTCCCGCGTGCCCTGCTCGTCGGCATGCCCCTCGATCACCGCCGTATATTCCGGGTTGTTGTTCAGCCAGTTCGCCTGCTGATCCAGCGTGGAGCGTGCGCCCGGGCTCAGCGTCGACTGGTCGACGGCGAAGAGCACACGGTCGCCGATCGTCTGCTGGAAGTAGGCCGGCGAGGCAGGGTCCGAGGCCGATCCCGGCACGCCCCCGGCGCCGTAGCCGCCGCCGAGCGCGCCATCGGCGCCGCCGCGGCCGAAGCGGTCGGGGTTGGTGCAGGCCGCGAGCGCCAGCGTCGCGGCCGCGAGGAACGTGATGGTCCGAAATTGCATGCTGATCGTCCTGTTATTGACCGCCCGATTGCGGGCGACGTTAGCACCTGGTTTCGGCCGAGGTCACGGCAAAAGCGGCGACCATGACGGGTCCGAGGCCGGCCCCTGCGTCGGCACCTGCTTCAGGTTGCGCCCGCTGATGTCGACCGAGAAGAGCGCCGGCTGCCCGCCCGCGCCGCTGGTCTCGCGCGTGAACATTAGGACGCGGCCATTCGGCGCCCATGTCGGCCCCTCGTCGAGGAACGACGCCGTCAGCAGCCGCTCCTCCGAGCCGTCGGTGCGCATCACGCCGATGTGGAACCGCCCCGCGTTCTGCTTGGTGAAGGCGATGTAGTCGCCGCGCGGGCTCCAGACGGGGGTGCCGTAGCGCCCTGCGCCGAAGCTGATGCGCCGCGGCTCGCCGCCGCCGACCGGCATCACGTAAAGCTGCTGTGTGCCCGAACGGTCGCTCTCGAACACGATCTGGCTACCGTCGGGCGAGAACGACGGCGCGGTCTCGATCGACGGCGCCTCGGTCAGCCGCCGCCGCTCGCCCGTGCCGAGGTCGAGGCTGTAGATGTCGGTGTTGCCGCCCTGGCTCAGCGAAAACACGATCCGCCGCCCGTCCGGCGCGAAGCGCGGCGCGAAGGTCATCGTGCCCGGCTGTTCGCCCAGCGGCCGCGCCGCGTAGGTCTGCAGGTTCATCTCGTAGATCTGAGGAAAGCCGGTGGCGTAGCTCGTGTAGATCAGCCGGTTGCCGTCCGGCGAGAACCGCGGCGCCAGCACGATCGACGAGGCGTCGGTGAGGTAGCTGACGTTGGCGCCGTCGTAATCCATCACCGCCAGCCGCTTCAGCCGCGCATCCTTGGGGCCCGTCTCCTCGACGAAGGCCACGCGGCTGTCGAAGTAGCCGCCCTCGCCGGTGATCCGGCTGTAGACCTGGTCCGCCACCTTGTGCGCGACACGCCGCCAGGTCGCGGTCGAGGCGCCGAACTGCAGGCCCTCGCCCAGCGGCTGCTCGGCGAAGACGTCGTAGAGGCGGAACTTGACCGTCAGCCGGTCGCCGTCGAGCGACACCGCCCCCGTCACCAGCCCCTGCGCGTTGATCGCCTTCCAGTCCGCGTACTGCACCGGCGCGTCGAAGCCGGGGCGCGAGATGAAGGCGTCCTGGGGGATCTCGCGAAACAGGCCGGTGCCGATCAGGTCCTGCGCCACAAGGCGCGTGATGTCCCGCGCCCACGCCTCGGCGGCCGGCGTCTCGGCGGTAAAGGTCGGGATCGCGATCGGCAGCGGCTCGATCACGCCTTCGGTGATCTCGATCCGGAGCGGACCCTGCTGGGCCGCCGCGGGCAGCGCCGTGAGCAGGACCAGCGCAACGCGCAGAAGCAGTCTCATCGGATCCTCATGTTCTCGGGGTTGAACGTCATCTCGACCTCGGCCCAGCGCTCGTACTTCTCGGGCGGCAGGGCGAAGCCGTCGGCGCCGCAGCGGATGATGGCCCGCCGCGCCGCCTCGAACGCCTGGTTGGCCGCGGCCTCGCCGCCGCCCTGAAAGCCGATCATGCGGATGCTGGCCGTGTCGGGCCTGGCGTCGCGCGTCATGCGGACACCGACGACGACGGTGGTGCGCAGCGCCTCGGACGACAGCGAGCCAACATTCCAGCAGCGCTGCACCGCCACGCGGAACGCATCCCGCTCCCCCTCGGTCAGCGGCGGCCCGGTCGGGGCTCCGGCTTGCGGCGCGGTTTCCGCCGGCTGGCCCAGCGCCTGCGCCAACGCCGCCTCCAGCGCATCCGGCTCGGGCTGAGCGGGCGTCGCCGGCTCGACCGTCTCCACCGGTGCGGGTTCCGGCTCCGGCTCCGGCTCGGCCGCCGGTGCAGGCTGGGGCTCCGGCTCCGGCTCCGGCGGTGCAGCCGGCTCCGGCGTCGAGCGCGCTTCCAGCGACTGGCCCGACGAGATCGCCGCAAGCCGCTGCGGCCGCTCGCGCGGGCGCGGCGAATCGCCCGGCGCGCGCGCGGCCGGCGTCTCGGCTTCCGTCACGATCTCCGTCGTCGCCTCGTCCGGCGCGGTCGGCCGCTCGTCCTCGACGACGACCTCCGGTTCGGGCGCGGGCTCCGGCGCGGCCCGCTCGGTCACGACAGGCGCGGTCTCGGCCTCGGGCGGCGGTGGCGGCGCGGCATCGGGCGCGACACGCGGCGCCTCCTGCGGTACCGGCTCGCCGACGCGCGGCCCGGTGTCCTCCGGCGCGGGCAGCACGGGCGTGGCGGGCGGCGCCGCAGCCACCTCGGCCTCCGGCGCCAGCGGCTCGGGCACCGCCTCGGGCGCGGCGTCGGGGGCCGCCGTCTCGCGCGCTACAGGCGCCGGCGCGGTCTCCGGCGCCGTCTCGGGCTCGGGCGGGGTGGCGGGCTCGGGCGTCGGCTCCGGCGGCGACGGGGCCGGCGTCTCGGCCGAGACGGCGGGCCCGACCTCCGGCCGCGTCAGCGCGGCGAATTCCTCCTCCGAGATGATCGTCACCTCGGCAAACTCGACCGGCGGCAGCGGCGCGGAGGTAAAGGCGCCGCCGAAGAGGAGGAACGTCACCAGCGCGCCGTGGCCGATGCCGGAGATCCAGTAGCCCGTCCTCATGCGAACGTGCCCTCGCCGGCTGCGCCCATGCCGCGCGCCATCGCGCCTGCGGTCATCGCGCCGCCGATATCACCGCGCGGTCTCACGAATGTCGCCTCAGCCGCCGGGCCCGTCGAAGCGCGGGCCGCCCGCATCGGTCACGAGGCCGATGTTCGGGAACCCGCCTGCATTCATCGCGCCCATCACCTGCACGACCCGCTCGTACGGGATGGCGCCGTCGGCGCGCAGGAACACCTTGTCGCTACGCCGCTCGCCCGCGATGGCCCTGAGGCGCGGGATGAACTCGTCGTCGCCGACCTCGGTCGTCTGGATCTGCAGCGCGCCCTCGGCGGTCAGGGTCACCGTCAGCGGCTCCTCCTGCTCGACCGGCAGCGACTCCGCCGCCGTCTGCGGCAGCTGGACCGGCACACCCACCGTGAGGAGCGGCGCCGCCACCATGAAGACGATGAGCAGCACCAGCATCACGTCGACGAAGGGCGTGACGTTGATCTCGGACATCGGCGCAGTGCGCGACCGCCGACCACGCCGACCGCCGCCCCGCTCGCGCTTGAGGACCCCCGCCGCCATCTCAGGCCGCTTCGTCCAGCTGCCGCCCGAGGATCGTCGAGAACTCGTCCGCAAAGGCCTCGTGACCCGACACGATCCGGTCCGCGTCGGCCGACAGCTTGTTGTAGAAGATGACCGCCGGAATCGCCGCCAGCAGGCCAAGCCCTGTCGCCAGAAGCGCCTCCGCGATGCCCGGCGCCACGACGGCGAGGCTGGTATTCTGCTGCTCGGCGATCTCGATGAAGGCGTTCATGATCCCCCAGACCGTGCCGAAGAGGCCGATGAATGGCGCCGTCGAGCCCACGGTCGCCAATAGCGGCAGCCCCTTGTTCAGCCGCGCCGCCTCCTTCTGTATCGCCACGTCCATCGAGCGATCGATGCGCGCCTGCGCGCCCGGGATCAGCCCCCCATCCTGCCTGTGGCTGCGGCTCCACTCCGCCATTCCGGCGGCGAAGACCCGCTCGGCGGCGCCGTCGGGGTTCGGCCCGGTCCGGTCGTAGAGCTCGTCGAGCGGCTCGCCCGACCAGAAGGCCGCCTCGAACCGCTCCGCCTCGGCGCGGGCACGGCGATAGTCGACGAACTTCTGCACAATCACCGCCCACGCCCAGAACGACGCCAGGATCAGCAGCAACATCACCAGCTTAACAGTCAGCGTGGCTCGTGCGAAAAGGCCCCACAGGGAGAAGTCGATCTCCTGCGCGAGCGCAAGGGCTTCAGTTTCCATGCGTCCTGCTCTCGTTCCAACGGCCGATGATCGGGCGGCTCTGATTGCCGCGCAGGGTATCGCATGTCGAGGCGCGAGGCCAACACGAACACGTCATCGGCGGTCGCCGGCCAAATCGTCTGCCCTGTCAGCTGGCCCCTGGACCGCCGATCGCAGAGCCTCGGGCAGCCGCGCAGGCCGCCCCGACGGCCGCAGCGCCGCCAGCGTCACCCGCGCCTCGAAGAGCCTCGCGTCATCTTTCGATACTCGCTGATCCAGCACCATGCGGGCCCGACCCACGTCCACCGGAACCGTCTCAACCGTCAATTCGTCGTCGAAGCGCGCCGGCGCTAGGTAGTCCGCCTCGATCCGGCGCACCGCAAAGATCACGCCCTCGTCCCGCAGCCGCACCTGGTCGATGCCGAGCCTCCGGACCCAGTCCGACTGCGCCCGCTCGATGAACTTGAGGTAGTTGGCGTAGTAGACGATCCCGCCCATGTCCGTGTCCTCGTAGTAGACGCGCACGGGAAAGCGGTGCACCTCACTCACGCGCAGGCACCAGCTGCTGCAGCGCGCCGGCCGACACCAGCCAGACCGACGTCGCCACAAGGCCCCAGGTCGCCCAGCTGCCCGGCGCAAAGTCGACCCACGCGGCCCAGCCCGCGAAACCGGTCCAGGCCAGCGCCAGGGGCAGCGTCACCGCCCGCCACCGCTTCGTCCGCACGGGGTGGACGAACTTGAGGTTCGTGAACATCGCCGCCGCGAGCACCACAACGACGACCAGGATAACCCAGAAGTTCGGCTCGACGGCGAAGAGCACCAGCACCACCATGTTCCAGCAGCCGGGAAAGCCGGCGAAAGAATTGTCCTTCGTCTTCATCCGCGTGTCGGCGAAATAGACGACGCTGGCATAGGTGATCACGATGATCGCGATCCACCCGGTCCAGCCCGGCAGCAAATCCGAACCGAAAAGCGCATAGGCCGGGATGAAGACATAGGTCAGGTAGTCGATGATGAGGTCCATGAGCTCACCATCGAACTGCGGCGCATGACGCTTCACCTCGTACTTGCGCGCCAGCGGTCCGTCGATGCCGTCGATGCCGAACGCGACGACGAGCCAGACGAACATCACGTCCCATTGATGATCCGCCGCGGCCAGCAGCGCCAGCATGGCGAAGACCGCGCCCGAGGCGGTCAGCAGGTGCACGGCAACGGCGGCGAGGCGCGGGCTCATCGCCCGGTGATGGACGAATCCGCCGCACGGCGCAATCGCGGGCCACATCCCTCGTCGCCACCGGCTGGCATGCGGCGCGCCATTTCCACGACCTTACCCTCTCCCGCACGTCGGCCGCTCGCGCCGGCCGCCGCGACTGCGGCCGCGCCCGACGGGGCTCGATGCCCCCGAGGGCGCGCCCCGCCGCCGGCCCTGCCGTCAGCCCCTGTCCGCCAGCCGGGCCCGCGGGTGCGCGGCGCCGTAGACCTCCATCAACCGCGCCGCATCCACGGCGGTGTAGGCCTGCGTCGTCGACAGCGACGCATGGCCCAGCAGCTCCTGGATTGCCCGCAGGTCGCCGCCCGCGTTCAGGAGGTGCGTCGCGAACGAGTGGCGCAGCGCATGCGGCGTCGCCGTCGCGGGCAGCCCCAGCTGCAGCCGCGCCGCGGCCACCGCCTTCTGCACCGGCCGCGGCGAAAGCGGACCACCGCGCGCGCCGCGGAAGAGCGGCGCCTCCCGCTCGACAGGCCAGGGGCAGATCGCGACATACTGCTCCACCGCCACCCGCGCCGCCGGCAGTACCGGCACCAGCCGCTCGCGCCCGCCCTTGCCGCGGATCCGCAGCGACGGCGGCAGCGGGTGATCGCTTCCGGTCAGCCCCAGCGCCTCCGAGATCCTGAGGCCGCAGCCCCAGAGCAGCGTCACCACGGCGACGTCGCGGGCCGCCATCCACGGCGCCGACGACTGCAACTCCACTGTCTCCAGCATCGCCCGCGCAGCCTTCTCGTCCAGCGGTCGCGGCAGCTTGCGTCGGAAGCGCGGCGCCCGCGTGGCCAGGATCGGCGTCGGATCAAAGCCGTCGCGCTCGGCCAGCCAGCGCGTGAAGCCCTTCACCGCCGAAAGCGACCGCGCGAGCGAGCGCGACGACACGCCCCGCCCGCGCTCGTGTGCCATCCACGCGCGCATGTCGCCGATGCTCACCCGCGCCAGCGCGCCGCGCCCGATGCTGCCCCCCTCGTGCCACGTGAGGAACGACAGGAACCCGCGCAGATCGGCGCCATAGGCCTCCACCGTTCGTACCGACGCACCCTCGATCGCCCGCAGATGCGCGAGCCAGTCGGCCAGCGCGTCCCGCAGGCCGTCGGAGATCATACGATCCAGCGCCGCAGCATGCGCTCCGCCGTGCCAGCCAGGAATTCCAGCAGGTCGGTTCCCTGCCCCTGGTGATACTGCTCCGGATCGGCCGCGCCGATGCAGAGCAGGCCCGGCGCGTGCTCCGGCCCGAGGTCCAGCGCGAGGCACGCCTCCGAGCCGCGCCACCCGTCGCCATAGAGCGCCTGGTCAGTGACCCGCCGCAGCGTGACCCGGCGCGGCACGACGTTCCGCCCGCGCGTGAGATACGCGCCGACCCAGCCCGACGGCACGACCTTGAGCGGCCCCTCGTCACGCTCTTCCCCCTCGTTCTCGAGCACCAGGCGGATCCGGTCGACGATCAGCGTCTCCGCCAGCTCCGTCTCGATCAGCGCGAGGAAAGCCAGAAAGTCCGCCGCCTCCAGCATCCTCAGCACCGCCCGATGCACCAACTCGGCGCCCGCGAGGTTCTCGTAGGCAGCCGCGATCACCGTGCGATGCGTGTCCTCCAGCCGCTCCAGCCGCTGCTCCAGCCGGTCCATCGCCAGTCCGCGCAGGTCGATCACGTTGTCGCCCATCGCCCGGTCGTTGGCCGCGATGAGCGCGCGCATCAGGTCGCGATCCTCCAGCAGGGCCTCCGGCCGGCTGATGATCGCCTCGCGCAGATTGTGGGTCAGTACCGCCTGTTCCGTCATGTTCCGCCTGCTCCAGTCCCCGGCGCTCTTGCGGCGCCTGTCGCAGGTGACGCTACCGGGGGGTTTGCGGCCTGTCGAGTTTCGGCCCCTCCCGCAACCGGACGGTGCGGCGGATATGCCGCGCCGGGCGCCAGCCCGGCGCCCGGCCCAACCGCCGTCCAAGCGCGTCAGCGCGCAGGCGGCGGGCGGGAGTGCTCCCTCGCCGCCGGCGGCGCGATCAGAGGATCGACTGTCCGGTCTTCTTCCAGTCCGCCAGGAACCCTTCCAGACCCTTGTCCGTCAGCGGGTGCTCGGCCATCTTGTGGATCACGCCCGGCGGCGCCGTCGCCACGTCGGCCCCGGCCAGCGCGGCCTCCTTCATGTGGTTGACGGTGCGGATCGAGGCCGCCAGTATCTCGGTCTCGAACCCGTAATTGTCGTAGATCGTGCGGATGTCCTGGATCAGCTCCATGCCGTCGAGGTTGATGTCGTCCAGCCGCCCGAGAAACGGCGAGATGAAGGTCGCCCCCGCCTTCGCCGCCAGCAGCGCCTGGTTCGCGCTGAAGCAGAGCGTCACGTTAACCATCCGCCCCTCGTCGGTCAGCGTCTTGCAGGCTTTGAGGCCGTCCCAGGTCAGCGGAACCTTGATCGCGATGTTGTCGCCGATCTTGGCCAGCTCGCGCCCCTCGGCCAGCATTCCGTCGGCGTCGAGCGCCACGGTCTCTGCGCTCACCGGGCCATCGACCATGGCGGCGATCTCGGCCACCACTTCCTTGAAGTCCCGGCCCGACTTGGCCACCAGCGACGGGTTGGTCGTCACGCCGTCGACCACGCCCAGCTGGTGGAGGTCGCGGATGGCGCCGATGTCTGCGGTGTCGACGAAGAATTTCATGGTCGTCCTCCTGAGGCGGCTGGTGCCTGTCTCTAGCCTAGCACAGCATCGCCGGAAAGCCCTGCGGGCGTGAGCCGCTTCGCGCCCGGCGACCACGTGGCGGTCCTGACGACGCAGCCGCTCGACCGGACGCTGGACTACCGCGCGCCCGCGGACGGCTGCGCCTTAGGCGACTTCGTGGCGGTGCCGCTCGGTCCGCGGCTGGTGCTCGGCGTGGTCTGGGGCGCTGGCCTCGGCGACTTCGACGCGGCGCGCCTGCGCGGCATCGACCGTGTGCTCGAGGTCCCGCCCATGCGCCCCGCGATGCAGCTCTTCCTTGAGCGCGCCGCTGACTACACCCTGACGCCGCTCCCCGCGATGCTAAGGATGGCGACCCGTTCGCCCGCGCTCGGCGACCCACCGTCGATGCGCAAGGTCTACCGCCGCGGCACCGTCGAGCCTTCGCGGATGACCGATGCGCGTCGCCGCGTCCTCGCCGCGCTCGACGAGTTCGGCGGCGCGGCGGTCACGCTGGGCGAGCTCTCCGCCATGGCCGGCGTCTCGTCGGGCGTGGTCAAGGGCCTCGTCGCGCAGGGCGTCCTCGTCGAGCAGGACACGCCGCGCGACCTGCCCTACCCGCGCCTCGACCCGTCGCGCCGCGGCGTCGCCCTCTCCGACGAACAGGCGGCGGCCGCCGACCGGCTGCGGACGGGCGCACGCGACGGCGGCTACGGCACGACGCTGCTCAAGGGCGTCACCGGCTCGGGCAAGACCGAGGTCTATCTCGAGGCGGTGGCTGAGACGTTGCGCCACGGCCGCCAGGCCCTCGTGCTCCTGCCCGAAATCGCGCTGACTGCGGAATTCCTCACCCGCGTCGAGGCCCGCTTCGGCGCCCGACCGGCCGAATGGCATTCCGGCGTCACCATGACCGAGCGGCGGCGCTGCTGGCGCATGGCGGCCGAGGGCGGCGCGGGACTCGTCGTCGGCGCGCGCTCCGCGCTCTTCCTGCCGTTCCGCGACCTCGGCCTGATCGTCGTGGATGAGGAGCACGACACCTCCTACAAGCAGGAGGACGGCGTGCTCTACAACGCCCGCGACATGGCGGTCCTGCGCGCCTCGATCGAGGAGGCGCGGGTGGTGCTGGCGAGCGCCACGCCCTCGCTCGAGACCTGGGTCAACGCCGAGGCCGCGAAGTACGAGCGGCTCGACCTGACGGCCCGCGCGGGCACAGCGGAGATGCCGCGGATGCAGGCCATCGACATGCGCCAGCAGTCGCTGCCCGCCGGCCGCTGGATCTCGGACCCGCTGGCGGCGGCGGTGCGCGAGCGGATGGCGGCGGGCGAGCAGAGCCTCCTCTTCCTCAACCGGCGCGGCTATGCCCCCGTCACGCTCTGCCGCGCCTGCGGCGGCCAGATCGCCTGCCGCCAGTGCGACGCGCGCATGGTCGAGCATCGGTTCCGCGGCCGCCTCGTCTGCCACCAGTGCGGCGAGACCCGGCCGATGCCGACTGCCTGCCCGACTTGCGGGGTCGAGGGCCGCCTCGCCGCCGTCGGCCCCGGCGTCGAACGCATGGCCGAGGAGTGCGCCACGCTCTTCCCGGACGCGCGGGTCTCTGTGCTCTCCTCTGACCTCTTCGCCTCCGCCCGCGCGCTCAAGGCCGCCATCGCGTCGATCGCGCGCGGCGAGGCCGACCTCGTGATCGGCACGCAGCTCGTCGCCAAGGGGCACAACTTCCCGCTGCTGACGTTGGTCGGCGTGGTCGACGCCGATCTCGGCCTGCAGGGCTCGGACCTTCGCGCCGCCGAGCGGACGTTCCAGCTGATGCGCCAGGTCGCCGGCCGCGCCGGGCGGGCCGAACGCGAGGGGCTGGCGCTGCTCCAGACCCATCAGCCGGAGCATTCGGTTATCCGCGCGATTCTTTCGGGCGACGAGGACGGGTTCTGGCGCGCCGAGGCGACCGAGCGTCGCGCGATGGGCATGCCGCCCTTCGGCCGGATGGCGGGCATCATCCTGTCATCGCCCGATCTCGACGCCGTCTTCTCCGCCGGCACCGAGCTCGCGCGCCGCGACGAGCCGCTGCGCCGGATCGGCGCTCAGGTGTGGGGTCCGGCCCCTGCGCCCATCGCCCGCATCCGCGGTCGGCACCGCGTGCGCCTCCTGGCCAAGGCCGACCGCGCCGCGCCGCTGCAGGCCGCGCTGGCCACCTGGACCGCCCAGATCAAGCTGCCGTCGAACGTGCGCCTCGTCGTGGACATCGACCCGCAGAGCTTCCTCTGACACCGCTGCCCGCGTAGGCAACGGCGGCACGAGGCGGCGTTCCCTTGCCGGTCCCGCGGCACTTGGCTCACCTGCGGGACGCCACTACGATCAAGCGCGCAACCGGGAGGAGCGGACGATGCGGGCGACGGTGATCGGCGCGGGTTCGGCCGGACTGGCCGTCGCGGCCGCCTTCAAGCGCAAGGGAATCGCGGTCGAGGTGCTGGACCGCGCCGACCGGATCGGCGCCGCCTGGCACGGACGCTACGACCGGCTGCACCTGCACACGCCGAAGTCGCACTCATCGCTTCCCGGCCTGCCGATGCCGCGTGACTGGCCGCGCTACCTCCCCCGGGACCAGGTCGCCGAGTATCTTGAAGGCTATGCGCGCCACTTCGCAATCCGGCCGCGGCTCGGGGTGAGCGTGCAGCGCGTCCTGCGCGGCCGTTCCGGCTGGCGCATCGAGACGGACACGGGCGAGGAGGGGGCAGACATCGTCGTCTGCGCCACTGGCCTCAGCGGACGCCCGCACCGGCCGGACTGGCCCGGCCTGGGGACGTTTCGCGGGCCGGTCACGCACACCGCCGACTACCGCAACCCGTCCTCCGTCGCTGGGCAGCGCGTGCTCGTCGTTGGCTTCGGCAACTCCGGCGGCGAGATCGCGCTCGAGCTCAGCGAGGCGGGCCGGCAGGTCCACCTGGCCGTGCGGCGCCCGGTCAACGTCCTGCCGCGGGACATCTTCGGCGTGCCGGTCTACCGGCTTCAGCTGCTCCAGCGACTCCTCGGCCCACGCGCCGCCGATCGCGTCGCCGCGCCCCTCATGCGGCTGGTGCTGGGGGACCTGTCGCGGATCGGCCTCGCCCGCCCGGAAAAGGGTCCGGCGACGGCGGTGGCCGAGGATCAGCGCATCCCGCTCCTCGACATCGGCACGCTCGGGCGCATCCGCTCGGGCGACATCGCCTTGCGCCCCGGCATCGCGCGGCTCGACGGCCCGCGCGTGACCTTCGCCGACGGCTCGACGGACGAGTACGACGCGCTGGTCCTGGCGACCGGTTTTCGGCCGGACCTGAGCGCGATCTTCGGCGGGGTGCCGGGGGCGCTCATGCCCGACGGCCGCCCGGCGCGGTCCGGGGCGCCTGGCCCCGTCGCGGGCCTCTACTTCTGCGGCTACCGCGCCACGGCGATGGGCCAGTTCCGCACCAACGCCGCCGAGGCCCGCGCCATCGCCGCCGACGCGGCCTCGGGCGTCGCCTCTGTTACTCTGGACCGCGCGGTCGTATAGCGGGTGCGTTTGCGGCAATTCCCGCCGCGTCACCGCTCCAGGTGGACTGCCCATGCGATACGTCCCGCTCGCCGAGGCGCGACGGCTGCCCTTCTGGAAGCGGCCAACGACGCTGCTCTTCCTGATGGCGGCGGCCATGCCGCTCGCGTTCGCCACGTGGTCGGCGCTGCTCAACAACTTCGTGATTGACGCGGCGGGCTTCACCGGCGTTGAGATCGGCTGGTTGCACACGGTGCGCGAGATCCCCGGCTTCCTCGCCGTCGGCGTCATCGCGATCATCATCTTCGTGCGTGAGCAGGTGCTGGGCCTCGTCAGCCTCGCGCTGCTCGGCGCGGCGACGGCGGTGACCGCGTTCTTCCCCAGCCTCGGCGGCATCCTTACCATCACGATGCTCTCGTCGATCGGGTTCCACTACTTCGAGACGGTGAACCAGAGCCTGCAACTCCAGTGGCTGCCGCGCGACCGGGCGCCGCAGGTGCTGGGCTGGATCGTTGCCATCGGCTCGGGCGCGAGCCTCGTCTCCTACGGCACGCTGGTCGCGACGTGGGAGACGTTCGGCCTCAGCTACATGACCGTCTACCTGATCTCCGGCGGCGCGTGCCTCGCGATCGCGATCTACTGCATGATCGCGTTCCCGCAGTTCGAGGCGCCGAACCCGCAGGTCAAGCGGATGGTGCTGCGCCGCCGCTACTGGCTCTACTACGCACTGCAGTTCATGTCCGGCGCGCGGCGGCAGATCTTTGTGGTCTTCGCCGCCTTCATGATGGTCGAGCGTTTCGGCTTCGAGGTGCACGAGGTCACGGCGCTGTTCCTGGTGAACTTCCTCGCTAACATGCTCTTCGCCCCGCTGATGGGCCGCGCCGTCGGCCGCTGGGGCGAGCGGGCGGCGCTGACGTTCGAGTACGTCGGGCTGGTGACGGTCTTCTTGCTCTACGGCGGGATCTACTACTTCGGCTGGGGCGTGGCGCTGGCGGCGACGCTCTACGTGGTCGACCACCTGTTCTTCGCGCTGGCCTTCGCGCTCAAGACCTACTTCCAGAAGATCGCGGACCCGGGCGACATCGCGCCCACCGCGGCGGTCGCCTTCACGATCAACCACATCGCAGCGGTGTTCCTGCCGGCCCTGCTGGGCTACCTCTGGATCACCTCGCCGGGCTCGGTGTTCCTGCTCGCCGCGGCCATGGCGGGGATCTCCCTCTGCCTAGCGCTGCTGATCCCGCGGCACCCGGCGCCGGGCAACGAGACGATCTTCGCCGCCGTCCTGCCCGCGCCGGCCGAGTAGCGGGCCGCGCCGCGACGACCTATATCGCGCGTGACCGGAACAGGAGATGGACCATGTTCTTCGCCAGGAAAAAGACCGAGATGGTGTCGCCCACGGACGCCCTGCCCGGACGGCCCGAGGCCATCCCCACCGCCGACACCCATTTCGTCTCGGGGCGGCCGCTGACGCTGGACGTGCCCGAGGGGATGGAGGTGGCGATCTTCGGGATGGGCTGCTTCTGGGGCGTCGAGCGGATGTTTTGGAAGCTGCCGGGCGTGCACCTGACAATGGTGGGCTACGCCGCCGGCCACACGCCGAACCCCACCTACCGCGAGGTCTGCACCGGCCAGACCGGACATAACGAGGTGGTGCGCGTGGTCTACGACCCGAAGGTCATCACCTACGACGACCTGCTCCGCACCTTCTGGGAGGGGCACGACCCGACGCAGGTGATGCGGCAGGGCAACGATGTGGGCACCCAGTACCGCTCGGGCATCTATCCCACCACCGACGCCCAGCGCGCCGCGGCCGAGCGCTCGGCGGAGGAGTTCCAGCCCCGGCTGCGCGCCGCCGGCTACGGCGACATCGCCACCGAGATCCGGCCGGCGGGGCCGTTCTACATGGCCGAGGATTACCACCAGCAGTACCTCGCCAAGAACCCTGGCGGCTATTGCGGCATCGGCGGCACCGGCGTGACCTGCCCGATCGGCACCGGCGCCGCGATGGCGTGACGCACCCGGCGCTCCAGCGGATTGCCGGCGGTATCTGGTACAACTGCATGGAGCCCGAGCTTGACGCGCTGCGCGTCGAGGCGCGCCGGGCAGTTCACCGGCACAATACGATGGAGCCGGACAGCCGCGGCGCCTGCGCGCCCGACCTCGCGGCGCTGTTCGCCGGCATCGGGCGCGGCGTCTTTATCGAGGCGCCGTTGCACGTGGCCTACGGGCGCAACCTGACGCTGGAGGACGGCGTCTACATCAACGCCGGCTGCGTTATCCTCGACACCGCGCCCGTGCGCATCGGCCGCCGCACCATGCTCGGACCGCTCGTGCAGATCTACTGCGCCGACCATCACCGCGGCCGGGCCGAGCGGCTGAAGGGGCTGGAGCGGGCGTTGCCGGTCACGATCGGCTCCGAGGTCTGGATCGGCGGCGGCGCCATCGTGCTGCCGGGGGTGACGATCGGCGCGGGTGCCATCGTCGGCGCTGGCGCGGTGGTGACGCGCGACGTTCCGCCCGAGGGACGGGTCGTCGGCAACCCGGCACGCGCCATCGGCTGACGCGGCTTGCGGTTGCCGCGCCGCTGCCCACGCGGCTATACGGCCCCGTTCGCGGATGCCGGAGAGCTTGATGACCACCTACACCGCCCTTACCACCCTCTCCGGCGAAGCGCAGGCGCGCGCACTTGCCGAGGCGATGGAGCGGCTTGACCCCGAGCCGACCGGCGTCGGCGTCTTCGAGATCGAGGACGGCTCGGGCCTCTGGGAAGTCGGCGGCTATTTCGAGGCGCCCCCCGACGAGGCGGCGCTGGCGCTGCTCGCCGTCGCCACCGGCGCCCGCCCCTTCGCGGTGAGCGAACTGCCCGAAACGGATTGGGTCGCCAAGGTGCGCCGCGACCTCGCCCCGGTGGAGGCGGGCCGCTTCTTCGTCCATGGCAGCCATGACGCGGACCGTGTGCCCGAGGGCCGGATCGCGCTGCTGATCGAGGCGGCGATGGCCTTCGGCACCGGCCACCACGGCACGACGCTGGGCTGCCTGCGCGCCCTCAACCGGCTGGCGGACGGTCCCGCGCCGCGCGCGATTGCGGACATCGGCTGCGGCACCGCCCTGCTGGCGATGGCTGCGGCGCGAGTGTGGCGCGTGCCGGTCGTCGCTTCGGACATCGACCCGGTCGCGGTCGAGGTCGCCCGCGCCAACGTGGCGGCCAACGGGCTCCAAGGCCGGGTGACGTGCGTCGAGGCCAGCGGGACATCCGACTCGCAGATCGCCGCCGCCGCACCCTACGACCTCGTCTTCGCCAACATCCTGATGGCGCCGCTAGTCGCACTCGCGCCCGACCTCGCGCAGGTGGTTGCGCCCGGCGGGCGGGTCATCCTCTCGGGCCTCCTCGTCGAGCAGGGCGCGCCCGCCGCCGAGGCCTATCGCGCCCAAGGCTTCGAGGACGAGGCGCGCGAGGACATCGGCGAGTGGACCACCCTGACGATGCGCCGCCGCGCCTAAAGCCTCCGGCCGCCGTGCGGCTTGGCGTCCGTTCGCGTTTCGTGCTAGCCCTCTTCCAGCGGCGTCAACGGGGGCAGGCAGGCGATGCGCGTCATCGGAATCGATCCGGGTCTGCGGTCGCTCGGCTGGGGAGTCGTCGCGGTGAAGGGCGGGCGCGTCAGCCACGTCGCCAACGGACAGTGCCGGACCGAGGGGCGGGACCTCGCCGCTCGCCTCCTCAGCCTCTACCGCCAGTTGACCGAGGTGGTTAGCACGCACGCGCCCGATACGGCGGCCGTCGAGAACACTTTCGTCAACCGCGACGGCGCGGGAACGCTGAAGCTGGGTCAGGCGCGCGGGATCGCGCTGCTGGTGCCGGCGCAGGCCGGGCTTGACGTCGGGGAATACGCCCCGAACGCGGTGAAGAAAGCGGTGGTCGGCGTCGGCCACGCCGATAAGCGGCAGGTGGCGCACATGGTGCGTATGCTTCTGCCGGGGGTCGAGCCCGTTGGACCGGACGCCTGCGACGCGCTCGCCGTCGCGCTCTGCCACGCCTGGGCGGCCGGCGCCTCGGCGCGGCTGGCGGCGGCGGTAGAGCGGGCGCGATGAGGGGGGCGGGATGATAGGTCGCATCGCGGGACGCGTCGAGCACCGGGGCGCGGACCACGTCCTCGTCGACGTGGGCGGCGTCGGCTACGTGGTGCACGTCTCGTCGCGGACGCTGGCGGAGCTGCCGCCGCGGGGCGAGGCCGCGGCGCTCTGGACCGAGCTGGTCGTACGCGAGGATCTCCTGCAGCTGATCGGATACCGCACCTTGCAGGAGGTGGAGTGGCACCGGCTGCTGGTGACGGTGCAGGGCGTCGGCGCCCGCGCCGCGATGGCGATCCTCGGCGCGCTGGGACCGGAGGGGCTGGGCCGCGCCATTGCACTCGGCGACTGGAGCGCGGTCAAGGCGGCGCCAGGGGTCGGGCCGAAGATCGCGCAGCGGGTCGTCAACGAGCTGAAGGGCAAGGGACCGGCTCTCGCCGATGCGCTGCCCGATGCCGGACCGGCGCCCGCCGGGGGCGGAACGGCCGAGGCGGTGTCGGCGCTCGTCAATCTCGGCTACGCCGCGGCCGAGGCGCAGCGGGCGGTGGCCGAGGCGGGGCGCGACGGCGCCGAGGACACGCCTACGCTGATCCGCGGCGCGCTGAAGCGGCTGGCCCCGGCGTGAGGCGGCGGCGGATTGCCAGCCGGCCGCGGGCGGGAGACAAGGCCGCATGAGCGAACCCGACCCGACCCTCCGCCCCGAGCCCCTGCCCGAGGACGACGGCCCCGCGCTGCGGCCGCAGACGCTCGACGCGTTCATCGGGCAGGCGGAGGCGCGGTCGAACCTGCGCGTCTTCATCGAGAGCGCCCGGCGGCGCGGCGCGGCGATGGACCACGCGCTTTTCCACGGGCCGCCGGGGCTGGGCAAGACGACGCTGGCGCAGATCGTCGCGCGCGAGCTCGGCGTGAACTTCCGCATGACGAGCGGTCCGGTGCTGGCGCGGGCGGGCGACCTGGCCGCGATCCTGACCAACCTCGACGCCCGCGACGTGCTCTTCATCGACGAGATCCACCGGCTGAACCCGGCGGTCGAGGAGGTGCTCTACCCCGCGCTCGAGGACTACCAGCTCGACCTCGTGATCGGCGAGGGACCGGCGGCGCGCACGGTGCGGATCGAGCTCCAGCCGTTCACGCTGGTCGGAGCGACGACGCGGCTAGGCCTCCTGACGACGCCGCTGCGCGACCGGTTTGGCATCCCGATCCGGCTGCAGTTCTACGATGTGGACGAGCTGCACGAAATCGTGGGGCGCGGCGCGCGACTGATGGGAATCGCGGCCGAGCCGGACGGCACGCGCGAGATCGCGCGGCGCGCGCGCGGCACGCCGCGGATCGCGGGTCGGCTGCTGCGCCGGGTGGTGGACTTCGCCGTGGTCGAGGGCGACGGGCGTTTGACGCGGGCGCTGGCCGACGATGCGCTGAACCGGCTCGGCGTTGACGAACTTGGTCTCGACGGCGCCGACCGCCGCTACCTGACGCTCATCGCCGAGAATTACGGCGGCGGGCCGGTCGGGATCGAGACGATCTCGGCGGCGCTGTCGGAGTCGCGCGACGCGCTGGAGGAGGTAATCGAACCCTTCCTGCTGCAGCAGGGTCTCATCGCGCGAACCCCGCGCGGGCGAATGCTGGCGCACAAGGCGTGGACCCACCTCGGCCTCGCCCGGCCGGCGACGGCGGGCCAGTCGGACCTCTTCGGCGGTGGCTGAGACCGCGCCCGCGATGACATCCGACGAGGTCGCGCGGCACTTTGCCGGACCTGACGGAGGCTATTGCTTCGCCCGCTGGGGCCGTCCGCTCGCGCCGGTGGTCTTCGGCGTCGACGAGCGGACGCTCGGCATCGTCAAGGGCGCCATCGAGGCCATCTGCCAGTTGGCGCAGCACGAGTTGGCGGAAACCGACCCCGAGCTCGGCGCAAACCTCATGGTCTTCTTCCTGCGCGACTGGGCGGAGCTGCCCGAGGTGCCGAATCTCGACCGGCTGATCCCGGAGCTCGGGCCGCTGGTGACGCGCCTTCAGGCGGCGGACGCGAACCAGTACCGTACCTTCCGCTTCGACGAGCACGGCGCCATCAAGGCGGCGTTCGTCTTCCTGCGGATGGAGGCAGCGCTGGCGAGGATGCCGGCCGAGACGCTGGCGCTGGGGCAGGTCGTGCAGACGATGCTGCTCTGGTCCGAGGCGGCCTTCCGCGACCGTTCGCCTCTCGCTCTGGCGCCGGGCGGGGCGACGGTGCTGCGGCCGGAGATCGCGGCTCTGATTCGCGCCGCCTACGATCCGGTGATGCCGGTCGCCGCCAGCGACCCGAGCCATGCGCTGCGTCTCGCCGCCCGGATCGGCCGGGCGGGCTGAGGCGTCAGCCCAACGCCTCGTCGCAGCGGGCGCAGACTGCCGGATGGGGGTGCGTGCCGACGTCCGGCAGGATCTTCCAGCAGCGCTCGCACTTCTCGCCCGGGGCTTCGGCGAACACGACACCCACGCCCGGCACCTCGTCGAGGCGGAACGCGTCGGCCGGCGCGGGCCCGTCCATCACCTCGATGCCGGAGACGATGCACACATCGTCGAAGGCGACCGAGGTCAGCGCCTCACGCGTGAGGGCGGAATCGACGTGCACCACCGGCGCAGCCTCCAGCGATGCGCCGATCACCTTCTCCCGCCGCTGGACCTCGAGTGCGGCGGTGACCACCCGGCGCACCCGCCGGACCTCGGCCCACTTCGCCGCCAGCGCGTTGTCGCGCCACTCGGCGGGTGTCTCGGGCATGTCGACCAGGTGCACCGAGCTCTCCTCGCCCGGGAAGCGCTCCAGCCAGACCTCCTCCATCGTGAAGACGAGGATCGGCGCGAGCCACGTCGTCAGCCGGTGGAACAGGATGTCGAGCACCGTCAGCGCCGCCCGCCGCCGCGTGCTGTCGTCCGCGTCGCAGTAGAGCCCGTCCTTGCGCACGTCGAAGTAGAACGACGAGAGCTCGACCGTCGCGAAGTTGAACACCGTCTGGAAGACGTGCTGGAAGTCGTAGGCGGCGTAGCCTTCGCGCACGACCTGATCCAGCTCCGCCAGCCGGTGCAGGACCCAGCGCTCCAGCTCCGGCATCTCGGCCGGCGCCACCCGCTCCGCGTCGCCGAACCCGGCGAGATTGCCCAGCAGGAAGCGCATCGTGTTGCGCAGGCGGCGATAGCTGTCGGCGGTGCCCTTGAGGATCTCCGGCCCGATCCGCTGGTCGGCGGTGTAGTCCGACTGCGCCACCCAGAGCCGCAGGATGTCCGCCCCGTACTGCTTCACCACCTCCTCCGGCAGGATGGTGTTGCCCAGCGACTTGGACATCTTCATGCCCTTCTCGTCGAGCGTGAAGCCGTGGGTCAGCACGCCCCGGTACGGCGCCCGCCCCTTGGTGCCGCAGGACTGCAGCAGCGAAGAGTGGAACCAGCCGCGGTGCTGGTCCGTGCCCTCGAGATAGAGGTCCGCGATGCCGTCCGCCGCACCGTCCGCCCGGTCGCGCAGGACGAAGGCGTGGGTCGAGCCGCTGTCGAACCAGACGTCGAGTATGTCGGTCACCTTCTCCCACTCGGCCGGATCGTGCTCCGGCCGCAGGAAGCGCTCGGCGGCATCGTCGCGGAACCAGGCGTCCGCGCCCTCGGCCTCGAACGCCTCCGCGATGCGCGCGTTGACCGCTGGATCGCGCAGCAGGAAGCCCTCGTCCTCGGGGCTCGCCCCCTTGCGGACGAAGCAGGTGAGCGGCACGCCCCAGGCGCGCTGGCGGCTCAGCACCCAGTCGGGCCGGTTAGAGATCATCGAGTGAAGTCGGTTGCGGCCCGTCCTCGGCGTCCACGTCACCAGCTCGTCGATCGACCGCAGCGCCCGCTCGCGGATCGTGGTCCCGTACGCGTCCTGCCCGTCGCCCACCGGGCGGTCGATTGCGGCGAACCATTGCGGCGTGTTACGGAAGATCACCGGCGCCTTGGAGCGCCAGCTGTGCGGGTAGCTGTGCGAGAACTTCGCCCGCGCGGCCAGCGCGCCCACCTCGGCCAGCTTGCGGATGATGGCCTCGTTCGCGCCGCCGTCCTTGCCCTTCGGCGTGATGATGACCTCGCCGCCGAAGAGAGGCAGGTCCTCGCGGAAGCTGCCGTTCTCCATCACGTTCCAAGTCATCGGCAGGCCGTATTTCTGGCCGATCTGGTAGTCGTCGTCGCCGTGGCTGGGCGCGGTGTGGACGAAGCCGGTGCCCGCCTCCTCCGTGACGTGCTCGCCCGGCAGCACCGGCACGTCATAGTCCCACTCGCCCGCCGCGCCCTCGGCACCGCGCAGCGGATGCGCCAGCGACGTCTGGATCAGCTCCTCGGCATCGACGTCGCGCAGGCGCTGGACGTGCTCCACCCGTGCCTGGCCGAAGACCGAGTCGGCCAGCGCGTCGGCCAGGATCACCCGCTCGCCCTTCGCGAGCCAGTTGCCCTCCGGCGCCTCCGTCACCTCGTAGAGGCCGTAGGCAATGTCTGGACCAAAGCAGACCGCGCGGTTCTGGGGGATGGTCCAGGGCGTCGTCGTCCAGATCAGGATTGCGGCGCCGTCGGTGTCCTCGCGCCGACCCGCGCGGCCGTTGCCGGCACCTTCCTCGACCTCGAGCGGCGGCTGGTGCTCGTGCTGGACCAGCGGGAACTTGACCCAGATCGCCGGGCTGACCTTGTCGTGGTACTCGATTTCGGCCTCGGCGAGCGCGGTCTTCTCGACCGGCGACCACATCACGGGCTTCGAGCCGCGGTAGAGCGTGCCGTTCATCAGGAACGTCATGAACTCCTCGGCGATCACCCGCTCGGCGTGGAAGTCCATGGTCAGATACGGCTCGTCCCACTTGCCGGTGACGCCGAGGCGCTTGAACTCCGCGCGCTGGATGTCGATCCAGCCCTCGGCGAAGCGGCGACACTCCTGCCGGAAGTCGACGACAGGCACCTCGTCCTTGTTGCGGCCCTTGGCGCGGTACTGCTCCTCGATCTTCCACTCGATCGGCAAGCCGTGGCAGTCCCAGCCAGGGACGTAGCGACTGTCGCGGCCCATCATCTGCTGGCTGCGGACCACCATGTCCTTGAGGATCTTGTTCAGCGCGTGGCCGATATGGAGGTGGCCGTTGGCGTAGGGCGGGCCGTCGTGCAGGATGAACGCCTCGCGCCCCGCCTTCTCGCGCAGCCGGTCGTAGACGCCGATCCGCTCCCACCGGGACAGCCACTCGGGCTCGCGCTTGGGCAGGCCGGCGCGCATGGGAAAGTCGGTCTGGGGGAGGTTCAGCGTGTCGCGGTAGTCGGGCGTGGTCACGGTATCGGCGCACATCGGGGCGTCCTCGGGGGCAAATCGGGCTGGTCTGGTCGTCGCGGTCGGCGCAAGGCACGCGCCTTCAGGTCCCGGCGGCTCGTCTCAGAGCGCCGGGCCGGTAATTCGCACGATGATCGCCGCGTGGAACATGGGCGGCCTTATAGGTCCGGCTGCAGGCGGCGTCCACCGCTCAGGTCGCGCCCGGGAAAAGGCCCGTCAGCGCCCGCTGCAGGAGCGAGGTGACGCGTGGCCGGCGTTGCCCGTGGAACGGCAGCGGCCGGCAGACCTCCATCGCCGCGATGCCGACGCGGGCTGTCAGCGCGCCATTGACCACGCCTTCGCCGAAGCGGCGCGAGACCTTGGTCAGCATGTGCCCTCCGCCGATCGAGCCGATCAAGTCGTCGCCCACCGCGAGCGCCCCCGTGGCGACAAGATGCGTCAGCACCGCCCGCGTCAGCCGCCATGCCTCCAGCGTGCCGCCGCGCCCGCCGTAGATCTCGGCGATGCGGCGGATCATCCGGAGGTTCGCGCCCAGCGCCGCCGCGACATCGGCCAGCGCCAGTGGCACCAGCGCCGTCACCGTCGCCACCTGACGCGCCGCCGCCTCGACCTCCCGGCGCGCGGCGGCGTCGAGCGGGGCGAGGAGCTCTGCCTCCGCCAGATCGAAGAGCGCATCGGCGTCGAACACATCCCCGCGCCGCTCGGCGAAACGGTCGCGCCCCCAGCGCAGCTCGTCGCGCGGAGCGTAGAGCGCCAGCAGCCGGTCCCCCACCCGCCGCGCCGCGGTCAGGTCCTGCGCCGCCCGCGCCGCCTCGGCCTCGCGGTGCAGGTGGTCGAGCCGCGCGAGGCGTGACAGCGCCGCCACCTCCTGGATCGCGATGGCGAGGCAGACCAGCAGGAACGCGCCCAGCAGCACCAGCGCGATCAGGCCCAGCACCTCGTTCTGCAGGATCAGCGCGTTCAGCGCCTGCCACGCCCAGACCGACACCGCGAACGCCACCAGCGCCACGAGCAGCCGCCAGAACCAGGACGCGAGGCGGGACCGGCGGCGCGAGGCGAGCGCGGCGAGCGTCTGCATCGCCTGACCGGACGGCCGTCCCTCGTCCACCGCATCGGGCACAGGCGGGGCCTCCGCCGGCCCCGGCCGCTCGCGCGCCTCGTCCTCGATCAGGACCGGACCGTCGCGCCCGCTCATCTCAGCCGGTCCCCGATCAGGAACTCCGCTGCGCGGTCGAGCCGGATGTGCGGCGGCCCCTCCCCCGGCCTAAGGCTGAGCGGCGCGGGGGCGAAGCTCATCACCTCGTAGTCCGCGTCGAGCCACCGCTCCGCCCCCTCGCGCGCGGGCGACAGCAGTCGCGCCGGGTCCTCGGGCAGAGCGCCGGGATAGAAGGCGGCGTTGCGGCCGCTGCCCTCCAGCGTGCCGCGCACCACGTCGAGCGTCCGCCCCTGATGCTCCACGGTGTCCTCCGTGGTGGCACGCAGCGCGGCGATCGACATCGCGCCGGTCCGGGCGCCGGCGAAGTCAGCGCGGCGGCGCGCGTCGGCCAGCAGCGCGTCCATGATCGCTGTCAGCCGGCCGTGCTGGCGGTGGTGCAGGTGGTCGGCCTTGGTCGCGGCGAAGAGGATGCGCTCCACCCGGCGGCCCAGCAGGATGCGGCTCAGCCAGCGGTTCCGCCCCGGCCGGAACGCGCCCAGAATGTCGGCCATCGCCTGCCGCAAATCCTCCACCGCCTTCGGCCCCGCATGAATTGCGCCGAGGACGTCGACCAGCACCACCTGCCGGTCGATCCGCGCGAAGTGCTCGCGAAAGAAGGGCTTCACCACCTCGCGCTTGTAGGCCTCGTAGCGCCGCTCGAACTCGCGCGCGAGGCTGCCGCGGGCACTGTCGCCGGCCGGCAATGGCGCGAAGGTTAGCGCCGGACTGCCCGCCATCTCGCCCGGCAGCAGGAACCGGCCGGGCGTGCAGTCGGAATAGCCCGCCTCCCGCGCCCGGTGCAGATAGTCGGTGAAGGCGTCGGAGAGCGCCCGCGCCGCGGGCTCCTCATGCCGTGCCGCGGGGTCGGCGGCGACGAGCGCGGCCAGGAAGTCCTTCGCTTCCACCCGCTCCTCGGCGCGCGACAGCGTCTGCTCCGACCAGTCGCGATACGCCATGTCGAGCAGCGACAGGTCCAGCAGCCACTCGCCGGGATAGTCCACGATGTCCAGATGCACGGTCCGCGGCCCCTGGATGCCGCCGAGCAACCCGCCCGGCTGGACCCTCAGCGACAGGCGCAGCTCGCTGACCGACCGCGTGCCGGCGGGCCAGCGCGGCGTCGGGCCGGTCAGCGCCGCCAGGTGCGCCTCGTAGTCGAAACGGGGCACCGTGTCGTCGGGCTGCGGCTGCAGGTAGGCGGTGCGGATCGCGCCCTCGGCAGCGGCAGTCAAGCCGGGCATCCGACCCCGGTCGAGCAGGTTCGCCACGAGTGACGTGATGAATACGGTCTTGCCCGATCGGCTGAGCCCGGTGACGCCGAGCCGCACCACCGGCTCGAAGAATGCCTCCGAGACGGTCGCGCCCATCCGCTCGACCCCCCGCGTCATCCCGTCGGCGATGTCGCCGAAGATCACTGGCCCGCCTCGTCCATAAGCTTGGAACCTATGCGCGGCGCGGTGCCTCTGCCAGCCCGCGTTGCGCCGCGCGTGGCGGAGCGATATTGGCCCGCCCATGCCGCGCTACGCCCTCCTCCTCGAATATAACGGCCGCCCGTTCTCCGGCTGGCAGCGGCAGGCGGAGCATCCGTCGGTGCAGGGCGCGCTCGAAGCTGCGCTCGCCCGTGTCCAGCCCGAGCCGGCGGCCGTCGCCGCAGCAGGCCGGACAGACGCCGGGGTCCATGCGACGGGGCAGGTCGCACAGGCCGACATGATCCGCGCGTGGGATCCCTTCCGGCTCGGCGAGGCGCTGAACCACCATCTGCGCCCGAACCCGGTGGCCGTGCTGGCGGTGGCGCAGGTGGCGGATGGCTGGCATGCCCGCTTCTCGGCGGTCGAGCGGCGCTACACCTACCGCATCCTCTGTCGCCGCGCGCCGCCGGTGCTGGACCACGCGGTCTGGCATGTCCGGCGCCGGCTCGACCCCGAGGCGATGGCCGAAGGGGCGCGGCACCTTGTCGGGCGGCACGACTTCACCACCTTCCGCTCGACGGAGTGCCAGTCGGCGAGTCCGGTCAAGACGGTGGACGAGGTCCGCGTCGAGGCCCGCGAGGTGCCCTACGGCCTCGAGATCGCGGTGCACGTCCGGGCGCGCAGCTTCCTGCACAATCAGGTGCGCAGCTTCGTGGGCACGCTGGAGCGCGTCGGCGCCGATGCCTGGCCGCCCGCGCGCGTGGCCGTTGCGCTGGCCGCCGCCGATCGCGCCGCATGCGGACCGGTCGCTCCGCCCGGCGGCCTCTGCCTGACCGGCGTGCGCTACCCGCACGACCCCTTCGCCGCGTGACGCGTCAGGCGGCGCGCTCGTAGAGCAGGCCCATGCTGTCGCGCAGCACGATCGGACCGCCTTGGTAGTCCGCTCCGATCGTCGGCGTCCGCAGCGTCAGCGCCCAGCCCCCGCCGCCGAGTCCCGGCACGTCGAGCTCTAGCGGGTCCACGTCCGCGGTCGCGCCGCCCTCCATGTGCGTCACGACGAAGATCTGCCGACCGTCAGGCGCATTTCGCAGAGAGGTAAAGACAGTACGACCGTCGATCGGCTGGACGTACCCGAAATGGTCGGCCGGCCCGAGATTGCGGCGCAGCCACGGATTCGCCCGGCGGAAGTTGCGGACGCGCAGCATGAAGTCCGTCTGCGCCGGGTCGAGGTGTGAGATCGAGTTGGCTACGTTGCAGTATTCGTGCATGTCGTCCATCCAGGCCCGAGAAACCTCCTTGAGCACCGCGACGGTGAAGCGTTCCGGTCCAACGAGCGGTGGCTCCACGGCGTTGAGCAGCTTGGCGATCTCCAGCAGGTCGTATCCCGTCACGTCCACCAGCGCCGGCAGGACCTCGAAGAACCGCGCGAGGTCGGCGCGGGTCTCGAACCCCATCTCCTTCAGGCGGCGGAAGTTGTAGGGGACGGAGTAGCTGTACTCGTCGACCTGCCACTTGAGGCTGATCGCCTCTTCCGCGACCACCTTCACGCCGTACTTGTCGTCCTGGTTCCGGATGAAGCCCCACGACGCGCGCGAGGTGGCGTTGAGGAAGTCCATCGGTACGCCCGGAAATGCGCAGTAGGTCAGGAGCGACACCGCCGGGTTGTCATAGGCCTTGTCGAGGATCTCCATCCGCGTGTCGCCGAGGCGGGTGTTTATGTTGAGGTCGGGGCTCACCTGTGTCCCCCGCCTCAGCGTGTCGTGGTTCGCGGTGCCGCTGATCCAGTTCTCGCCCCGCTCCAGCATCTCGCGGATGCGCCAGTACTTCGACAGCCAGAAAGTGTAGAGGAACGGCGTGTTGTGGGCGAAGGTCAGCGGCCCCCACTGGAAGACGTCCTCGTCGCGCTGCCCCTCGATGACGGCGCGGTAGGTCGAGCTCAGCTCCCAGTCCTCCTGCGGCCAGGGGCGACCGTCTTCGAAGACGAACCATGGGCGATACTCGGTGCCGGCGACGGTCTGCACGATGTCCGACATCTGCTGCAGGAACTCGTCGTCGTGGCGCATCACCTGCTCGCCCGGGTCCCACCACTTGAAGTCCTGCGCGCCGTCAACCCGCACGCCGTCGGCGCCGAAATCGACCTTGCGGCGCTGCATCTCGAGCAGGATCGCCCTGACCGCGGGGTTCCGATAGTCGAGGTTCTGCCCGTACATGTTCGGGCCCGCGAAGAAGTGCGGGTTGAGCGTGTTGAGGCCCTGATTGTCCGAGTGGCCGAAGACCACGTCGAAGACCAGCATCTTTGGCTTCGTGGGAAAATCGTGCAGCACGGCGGCGAGGTCGATCAGCTCGTCCGGCCGCCCGGACTCGAGCAGCACCGGATTGACCGTCGCCATGCCGGCGATCACCACGTCGTAACCCCAGTTCGTCGTGTCGGGCCGGATCAGCTGCACCGCCAGCGCATCGCTGCCCTCGACGGGCTCCTCGCTCCAGAAGTCGGGGCCAGTCTCGTAGACCGTCGTCGGCTCGACCGGCAGGAGCTGCACCGCGTCGTAGCCAAGGTAGAGCTCGTCGAGCGGCTCCTTGGGCAGGTCGTGGCGCAGCCGCTCGGCCAGCCGCTCGAACTGTCGCGTCAGGCTGGCGATGGTGCCGCCGGCGGTGGCCGTGGGAACGTGGATCTGCAGGATGTTCGTCGGCGGCCCGAACTTGTGCGGCGCCTCGCCGCGCACGCTCGCCCAGTAGGCGGAATCGCCCCGCGCCGCCTGCATCGCCTCGACGTCGTAGAGCTCGGCCGGCGCGAACGCGCCGAAGGGCAGCGACATCGCCAGCGGGTCGAGGATACGGTGCCACACGTCGTGCGCGTCACGCCAGACCAGCGCGTAGAAGTCGCCGATGGCGTCGCGACGGCCCGGCCGGAGCCCCTCGGCGGCCGCAAAGGTGTGGGCCTCGTAGCGCGCGACGGGCAGGAACTGCCGCTCGAACCGCACCTCCTGGTGCGCGCGCGTCAGGTCCAGAGGCTCGACCGGCGACAGCACCTCGAGAAACACGTCGCCGTCGGATACTCGGTGGTCCAGCAGCTCGGGCGTCCAGAAGCCGAACTCCGCGCGGTTCTTGACCCAGCGGCCGCCGAGATGGCGCGAAATCTCCCGCTGCGCCTCGAAGGCCGTTTCGGCGGTATTGATGGCGCGGCGGCAATTGGCCGCCATCGCCGACGCCACCTCGGGCAGCGCGCGGGCGCGGCGGGCGAGCGGCTCCGCCGCACTCACGTCCGGACGTCGGGCTCGGTGCGGCCCGTATGCTCGCGGATCTGCGCAATTTCCTCGGCGGCTGCGACGACGCCGGCCAGCGCCTCTTCCGGCGCGGTGCGGACCTGCGCCGGATCGTCGGTGTAGTCCTCGAGGTAGACTCGCACCGTCGCTCCGGCCGTGCCGGTGCCCGAGAGGCGGTAGACGACCCGGCCGCCGCCATCGAGGCCGACGCGGATGCCCTGACCCTCTGCGCGGCTGCCGTCGACGGGGTCGTCATAGGCGAACTCGTCGGCGCTCTCGACGGTCCGGCCGGCGAAGACCTGGCCCGGAAGTTCGCCCAGCATCCCGCGCAGACGGTCCATCATCTCGGCCGCACGGTCGGCGTCGACGCCCTCGTAATCGTGGCGGGAATAGTGATTTCGCCCGAACTCGGCCCAGTGATCGGCCATCAGATCCGCCACAGACTTCTTCGTCACCGCGAGGATGTTCAGCCAGAGAAGCACCGCCCAGAGCCCGTCCTTCTCCCGCACATGGTCGCTGCCCGTCCCGGCGCTCTCCTCGCCGCAGAGCGTGATGCGGCCGGCGTCGAGGAGGTTGCCGAAGAACTTCCACCCCGTCGGCGTCTCGTAGCAGTCGAGGCCGCGCGCCGCCGCCACCCGGTCCAGCGCGCGGCTCGTGGGCATCGAGCGCGCAACGCCCTTCAGCCCGTCCCGGTAGCCCGGCGCGAGGTGCGCGTTGGCCGCCAGCACCGCGAGGCTGTCGGACGGCGTGACGTAGACGCCGCGCCCGACAATCATGTTACGGTCGCCGTCGCCGTCGCTGGCCGCGCCGAAGTCCGGCGCGTCGTCCGCCATCATCGCGTCGATCAGGTCCTTGGCCCAGATCGGGTTGGGGTCCGGGTGCCCGCCGCCAAAGTCCGGCAGGGGCCGCGCGTTGACCACGCTGCCCTCCGGCGCGCTGAGACGGTTGCTCAGGATCTCCGTCGCGTAGGGTCCGGTGACGGCATGCATCGCGTCGAACCGGATGCGGAAGCCGCCGGCCAGCAGGCTGCGGATCGCGTCGAAGTCGAAGAGCCGCTCCATCAGGTGGGCGTAGTCCTCGACCGGGTCCACCACCTCGATCTCCATCTCGCCCAGGCGCCGGGTGCCGGGGGTGGCGAGGTCGACGTCGTGCGACTCGACGATGTCGTAGCTGTCGATCGTCCTCGACGCCTCGTAGATGCGGTCGGTCACGTCCTGCGGCGCCGGGCCGCCGTTCGGCATGTTGAACTTCACGCCGAAATCCTCGTCCGGCCCGCCCGGATTGTGGCTGGCCGAGAGGATGATGCCGCCGTCGGTGCGGCGCGTCCGGATCAGGTTCGAGGCCGCGGGCGTCGAGAGCAGCGCGTTTCGGCCCACAATCACCTTGGCCGCGCCTGAGGCGGCCGCCATCCGCAGGATCACCTGCGCCGCGCGCTCGTTGAAGAACCGCCCGTCGCCGCCGAGGACCAGCGTCGCGTCCTCCACCCCGCCGATCCCGCGCCAGATCGCCTCGACGAAGTTCTCGAGGTAGTGGCGGCCCATGAACACCCGTGTCTTCTTGCGCAGGCCGCTTGTGCCGGGCTTCTGCCCCTCGATCGGCTCGGTACGGACCGTGATCCCGTGCATCTGTCCCTCCTAGCGTCCATTCTCGGACATTATCCCGGCCGCGCGTGCCACCCGGACGTCGTCCGCCAGCGCCTCGGGCCCAAGCGGCAGCCTGCGGCGCCAGTTCGGATGCTCGTCCACCGTGCCGGGCAGGTTCGGCTGCTCCTCGAGCTCCAGGATATCCTCAATCTGCAGAGCGACCAACGCCGAGGCGGTGCGCGAAAGATGCGCGTGCATTTCGTCGACCCCCTCGCCCCCGGCCAGCGTGGCGAACTCCTCCACGTCGCGGGCGCGGTCGCGTCGCGCCTCGGCTGCAGTCTCGCCGTCGATGTCGCCGATCCGGTGCCGCCAGTCGATGTCGCAGCCGCGGCGCCATCCTGCGAAGGTCGGAAGGTCATGGGTGCCGAATGAGGCCAGCGCCCGCGGCTCCCACTCCGGCGGCGGGCGGAACCGCTCCTCGTCCCGCTCGAACATCGCGACGCGACAGCCGAGCAGCCCGGCATCGCTCATGTCGTCCTGCAGGCCCTCGGGCACGTTGCCCAGATCCTCGCCGACGACGACCGCACCCGCACGATGGGCCTCGATCCGCACCACCGCCAGCATCGCCGCCTTGGGCATGGTGACGTAGGTGCCCGGCGCGCCCTGAGGCACCCAGAAGGCGCGCTCGAACCCCAGGATGTGGTCGATCCTGAGAAGCCGCGCGTAGTTGAGTTGCATTCGCAGCGTCTCGATCAGCGGCCGGAAGCCATCCGCCACCAGCGCCCGCGGCGACAGCGGCGCCAGGCCCCAGTTCTGCCCCTCGGCGGAGAAGGCGTCGGGCGGCGCGCCAAGCGAGACGCCGCTCGCGAAGGCGCCCGGGTCGGTCCAGGTCTCCGCTCCGTGCGGGTGCGTGCCGACCGCGAGGTCGAGGTAGAGGCCGTGGCTCATCCCCACCTGGTCCGCCGCCCGCGCCACTGCGCCGAGCTGCTGTGCCGCCCGCCACTGCAGGAACTGGTGGTAGACGATCCGATCGCCCGCTCCGTTGGCAAAGGCCGCGACCTCGGGCGAGCGCGCATCCTGCAGCGCCTTCGGCCAGCCGGACCAGTAGGAGCCGTGGACCTCGGAGAGCGCCTGGTGGACGGCGAATGTCCTGAGCGGCTCGCCTTCAGAGGCCACCCAGGCGTCGAATTCCGCATCTCCGCCTCCTGCGCGGAAGCGCTCAAAGGCGCGGGCGAGCCGCGCCCGCTTGGCCGGCACCGCCTCGTCGTAGTCGATGAGGCTCCAGCCGGGATGGTCGCCCTCGGGCACCGCCACGTGCAGCGCGTTGAGCCGCCGGCGGTGCGACGGCGAATAGGGGCTGACCGCGCCGGCATCCTCAAGGAAGCCCGCGTGGATCGGGTTGATGCCCACGAAGCTCGCGCCCTGCCTGCCGAGCGCCAGCACCGCGCTGGCAAGGTCGGCGTAGTCGCCGATGCCGCCCACCTCGGCCGGCCGCAGGCCGTAGAGCGGCAACGTGACGCCCCAGTCCCGCTGGGGCAGCGGCGCGCGCGGCGGCACCGCCAGCAGCAGGCAGGTGTCGGACCCGACCCGCAGACGGTGATAGCCGGGCGGCAAGTCTACGGTGTCAGCCGCTCCGCCCTCGACCGTCTCGCCGGCCTCGGTGGTGACGGCCCAGTCCGTTTCGGCCGGGGCAAGTCGCCCCGCCTCCACCACTTGCCATTCCGGCACCCGGCGCGCCCCATCGCGCTCGCGCAGCGCGCCAAGCGTCTCGGCTGCCTCGCCGTCGGTGGCCGCCGGCATCTCGAGTGCGGCGAGAATGGCCCGCAGCGTCTCTGGCGAGGCGGTCCGGATGTCGCCCATCTGATCCACGTAGGAGACCGCGACGCCCGCCTCACGGGCCAGATCCTCCAGCGGCTCAGTCATCGTCGGCGCTCTTGACGAAGACTGCGACCGACTGCCCCGCCACGGTCACGCTTCCCGAGACGGAGGCCTCCTCGCGCTCGGGCTCGGCGGTGTCGATGCACCAGGTCCAGTGACGGCCTTCGGTCGGCTCGGGCAGCGTCACCTCGACCTCCGCGCCTGCGTTGAAGACGGCGAAGACCGCGTCGGCCAGCGCGGCGTAGGACGGCGATCCGCCGGCGGTCCTGATTTCGGCGCAAACGATCTGCAACTCGGGATCCTCCCAGTCCTTGCGCGTCATCCTCTTTCCATCGGGACGACGCCAGAACAAATCCTCGATGCGGTCTTCGGTTCGCTCGCGAGAGTGCAGAAAACGCTTCTGGCGCAGAATCGGCTGCTCCTTGCGGAAGGCGATCATCTTCCTTGTGAATTCGAGAAAGGCGTCGTCGGCGCGTGTCCAGTCGATCCAGCCCGTCGCGTTATCCTGGTTGTAGGCGTTGTTGTTGCCGCGCTGGCTGTTGCCGATCTCGTCGCCGCCCAGGATCATCGGCGTGCCTTGGCTGAGGAGCAGCGTCGCCATCATGTTGCGCCGGCGCCGGGCGCGCGCGGCGACGATGGCGGGATCGCGGCTCGGCCCCTCGTGACCCATGTTGTCGGAGAAGTTCTCCGGGTGGCCGTCGCGGCCCTGCTCGCCGTTGGCGAGGTTGTGCCGTCGGCTGTAGCTGACCACGTCCGTCAGCGTGAATCCGTCGTGCGAGGTCAGCATGTTGACGCTCACAGTCGCCGGCCGGCCCGAATGATCGAACTGGTTGGCCGAACCTGTCAGGCGGTCGGCGACCTCGGGGACCATGCCCTTGTCGCCACGCCAGAAGCGGCGAATGCCATCGCGAAACTTGTCGTTCCACTCCATGAAGGGCGGCGGGAAGGCGCCGAGCTGATAGCCGCCGGGCCCAATGTCCCACGGCTCGGCTATGAGCTTGACGCGGGTCAGGACCGGATCCTGCCGCACTGCATCGAAAAACGCCGCGCCGCTGTCGAACCCGCCCTCGTTCACCCGGCCGAGCGTGGCGCAGAGGTCGAAGCGGAAACCGTCGACATGCATCACCTCGACCCAGTATCGGAGCGAGTCCATGATCATCCGGAGCACCATCGGATGATCCACGTTGACCGTGTTGCCGGTGCCGGTGTCGTTGACGTAGTAGCGCCGGTCCTGCGGCATCAGGCGATAGTAGCTGGCGTTGTCGAGGCCGCGGAAGGCCAGGGTCGGCCCGCGCTCATCGCCCTCGCAGGTGTGGTTGTAGACCACGTCCATCAGCACCTCGATGCCGGCCGCGTGCAGCCGCGCCACCATCTGCTGAAACTCGGCGATCTGCCCGGCATGAAGGTAGCGCGGATCGGGGGCGAAGAAGCCCAAGGTCTGGTAGCCCCAGTAGTTGGTCAGGCCCTTGTCGACCAGGAAACGGTCGTTGAGGAATGCCTGCGCGGGCAGGAGTTCGATCGCCGTGATGCCGAGGTCCGTCAGGTGCTCCAGCATCGGGTCCGAGGCGAGCCCGAGGAAGGTGCCGGGATGCGCCGCCCGCGGGTGCCGCGCCGTCAGTCCCTTGACGTGCGCCTCGTAGATGATCGTCTGGTCAGCCGGTATGGCAGGCGACCTGTCGCGCCCCCACGAGAATGTCGGGTCCTCGACGACCGAGCGCGGCATGTAGGGCGCGCTGTCGCGGGTGTCGAAGGAAAGGTCGCCGTCGGCGTGGCCGACGCGGTATCCCATCAGCGCGTCGTGCCAGCGCGGATGCGCGGTCAGCCGCTTGGCGTAGGGGTCGATCAGGAGCTTGTTGGCATTGAAGCGGTGTCCGTGCCGCGGGTCGTAGGGGCCGTGGGCGCGGAAGCCGTACATCTGCCCGGGGCGCAGGCCCGGGATGAAGCCGTGCCAGACGTCGCCGTCGCGCTCGGGCAGGTCGATCCGCTGCACCTCGGTCCGTCCGTCGTCGGAGAAGAGGCAGAGCACCATCCTCGTTGCGTGGACGGAGAACACGGCGAAGTTGACGCCGTCACCCTCAAACGTTGCGCCGAGCGGCGCAGGCCGCCCGCCCCTGATTGCGTGGCTCGTCATGGGGCCGCCGTCACCTCGGCGTAGAGCGCCGCGTAGTCGGCGGCAGAGGCGTCCCAGCCCACCGGCTGGCGCATCGCGTTGTTCTGGATCTCGCGGAAAAGCTCCGGCCGGTCGAAGAGGTCGCAGAGACGGCAGAGCGTGTTCGTGAGCTTCAGCGCGGTGATCGGGCGGAACTGCAGCCCGGTCGCGACACCGCTGCGCAGCGCCATCGGGTTGGCATCGATCACCGTGTCCGCCAGTCCGCCAGTCAGAGCCACGACCGGGACCGTCCCGTAGCGCAGGCCGTAGAGCTGCGTCAGACCGCAGGGCTCGAACCGCGACGGGATGAGGATCGCGTCCGAGCCGGCGATGATCCGGTGCGACAGCGCCTCGTCATAGCCGATGCGCACCGCGACCCGCGTCGGATGCGCCTCCTCCATCCGCCGCCAGGCGTCCTCGAGTTCAGCGTCGCCTGAGCCCAGCAGCACGAGCCGCCCGTCCCGCTCGAGCAGCGCAGGCAGCGCCTCGAGCAAGAGGTCGAGACCCTTCTGCGATGTGAGCCGCGAGACGACGCAGGCGATTGGACCCGTCCCCTCCTCCAGCCCCATCTCGATCATCAGGTCGCGCCGCGCCGCGACCTTTCCCTCAGGCGCGTCGTAGCCGGCGATCGCCGGGTCCATCGCGGGGTTCCACGCCTCGGTGTCGATGCCGTTCAGGATGCCCTGGAGCGCGCCGGCCCGGTGCCGGATCAGCCCGTCGAGCCCCATCCCGAACTCGGGCGTCTGCAGCTCCTCGGCATAGGTCGGGCTGACGGTCGTCAGCCGGTCGGCATGGACCAGCCCCGCCTTCAGCGCGCTCACCTGCCCCCAGTACTCATAGCCGTCGGCGTTGAAGCCCGCCTCCGGCAGCCTCAGCCAGTGGCGACGGTCCGCCGGCGCGAGGCCGTGGAAGGCGATGTTGTGCACGGTCATGATCGTCGGCACGTGCCGCGCGAGGTAGAGCGGCATCAGCCCCGCCTGCCAGTCGTGCCCGTGCGCCAGTTCCGGGCGCCACTCGCCGTCCCCCTCGCGCGCCAGCCGCGCGGCTAGCCACGAGAGCGCCGCGAAGCGCTCGGGGTTGTCCGGCCAGTCGCGCCGGTCGGCGCCGAGATAGATCGAGCCCTCCCGCTCGAAGAGGTGCGGCGCATCGACGAGGTAGAGCTGCAGACCGGCCGCCGTGGCGCGCACGACCCGGCCGGGGCCGCCGAAGAGGTCGTCCTCCTCCATCACCGTCGGGCCCGGCTCGACCGCCGCGCGGACCTGCGGATAGGCCGGCAGCATCACCCGCATGTCCCAGCCCTGCCGGGCGAGCGCCGCCGGTAGCGCACCGACCACGTCCGCCAGACCGCCGGTCTTGACCAGCGGCGCGCATTCGGATGCGACCGACAGCACCGCCCTCATTGGGCGGCGGCTCGCCTGTTCAGCATGTCCTGGGTGATGAGGGTGACGCCGCCGTCGGTGACGCGAAACCACTTCGCGTCCTCCTCGGGATCCTCGCCCACGACCAGCCGCTCGGGAATGTTGACGTCGGAATCGATCACCACCCGCTTCAGGCTCGCCCGGCGCCCGATCGTCACGCGCGGCAGCACGACCGCGTATTCCAGCGTCGAGTAGGAATTGGCGTGGACCTGCGTAAAGAGCAGCGAGTTCCGCACTTCAGTGCCCGAGATGATGCACCCGCCCGACACCAGCGAGCTGATCGCCACGCCGCGCCGGTCCTCCTGGTCGTGAATGAACTTGGCCGGCGGCATCTGCTCAGAATAGGTCCAGATGGGCCACTCCCGGTCCCAGAGGTCGAGATCGGGATCGAAGTCGGTCAGGTCGACATTGGCCTTCCAGAATGCGTCGACCGTGCCCGCGTCGCGCCAGTAGGCCGGGTCGCCGTCCGGCCGCACGCAGCTCTCGTCGAAGCGGTGCGCGACCGCCTTCCCGTGCTTCACGATGTCCGGAATGATGTCGCCGCCGAAATCGTGCTTGCTCTGCGGGTCCGCAGCGTCCTTGCGCAGCAGCTCGCGCAGGTAGGGCCAGGCAAAGACGTAGATCCCCATCGAGGCCAGCGCCACGTTCGGATCGGCGGGCGTGCCCGGCGGATCGGCCGGCTTTTCGAGGAACGAGGTGATGCGGTCGTCCTCGTCCACATGCATCACGCCGAACGCCACGGCCTCCATGCGCGGCACCGTCAGGCACCCGACCGTCACGTCGGCGCCGCTGTCGCAGTGCTGCTGCAGCATGACCTCGTAGTCCATCTTGTAGACGTGATCGCCCGCCAGCACGACGATGAAGTCGACGTCATAGCTGTCGACGATGTCGATGTTCTGCGTCACCGCGTCGGCGGTGCCCAGGTACCATTGCGTCTCGCTCACGCGCTGCGACGCCGGCAGGATGTCGAGGTACTCGTTCCGCTCGGCGCGGAAGAAGTTCCAGCCGCGCTGGCAGTGCCGGATCAGGCTATGCGCCTTGTACTGCGTGGCAATCGCCATCTTGCGGATGCCCGAGTTCAGCGCGTTCGACAATGCGAAGTCGATGATCCGCGCCTTGCCGCCGAAGGGAACCGCCGGCTTGGCCCGGTAATCCGTCAGCTCCTTGAGCCGGCTCCCGCGTCCGCCCGCAAGCACGAACGCCATGCTGCGGCTGGTTAGCCGCTGCGTCGGATGTACCATTGCTTCCCCCCGGTCTGCTTGTTGTTCAGGCGCCCTCGTAGGTCAGGATCACCGTTGCCAGTGGGGGAAGCGTAACAGTGGCCGAGGCCGGCTGGCCATGATGTTCTTCGGCAGCGGCATCGACACCACCCATGTTGCCGCGGTTGCCACCGCCGTAGATATCGGCGTCCGTGTTGAGTGCCTCCTTCCAGCGGCCCTCGAGCGGCAGGCCGCAGCGCCAGGTCCGCTCGACCGGAGTGAAATTGCAAATCACCACCACCGGCGGGTCGCCCTCGTCGCCGTAGCGGCACCAGGCATAGATCGACTCATCGGCGTTGTTCGCCTCGATCCAGCGGAATCCCTCCGGCTCGCAGTCCTTGACGTGCAACGCCGGATGGTCGCGGTAGAGCGTGTTCAGGTCACGCACCAGGCGCTGGATTCCGGCGTTTGCCGGCTGCTGGGCGGCGTGCCAGTCGAGCTGCGTGTTGTGGTTCCACTCAGCTGCCTGGGCGAACTCCTGCCCCATGAACAGGAGCTTCTTACCCGGATGGCCCCACATGAAGCCGTAGTAGGCGCGCAGGTTGGCAAACTTCTCCCAGCCGTTGCCGGGCATCTTGTTGAGCATCGAACCTTTGCCGTGCACGACCTCGTCGTGGCTGATCGGCAGGATGAAGTTCTCGCTGAAGGCGTAGTGCAGGCCGAACGTCATCTGATGGTGATGGTGCCGGCGGTAGAGCGGATCCTTCTGCATGTAACTCAGGGTGTCATTCATCCACCCCATGTTCCACTTGTAGCCGAAGCCCAGTCCGCCGCAGTCCACCGGCTGCGACACGCCCGGGAAGCTGGTCGATTCCTCGGCCACGGTCATGATGCCGGGATGGTTGCCGTAGGTCTCGACGTTCATCCGCTGCAGCACGGCGATCGCCTCGTAATTCTCACGCCCACCGTGGATGTTCGGAACCCATTGGCCCTCCTGCCGCGAATAGTCGCGGTAGAGCATCGAGGCCACCGCATCCACGCGCAGCCCGTCGATGTGGTACTCCTCCAGCCAGTAGAGCGCATTGGAGACGAGGTAGTTGGCGACCTCCACGCGACCGTAATTGTAGATCAGCGTGTTCCAGTCCTGGTGGAAGCCTTCGCGAGGGTCGGCATGCTCGTAGAGCGCGGTTCCGTCGAAACGACCAAGGCCGTGCGGGTCGGTCGGGAAGTGCCCCGGCACCCAGTCGAGGATCAGGCCGATGTCGGCCGCGTGCGCGGCCTCGACCAGGTCGCGGAACTCGTGCGGGGGACCAAACCGGATCGTTGGCGCGAACATTCCGACCGGCTGATAGCCCCACGAGCCATCGAACGGAAACTCGCTGATCGGCAGCAGCTCGATATGGCTGAAGCCCATGTCCTTGACGTAGCCGATCAGCTCCTCGGCGGCCTCCTTGTAGCTGATCGGACGGTTGCCCTCGTTTACGCGGCGACGCCACGAGCCGAGATGCACCTCGTAGACCGAGATCGGCGCGGTCCGGGCGTTGCGCTCCTGGCGCTTGTCCATCCAGCCGGAATCCTTCCAGCCGTAGCCCTTGATGTCGCGCACGACGCTGGCGTTCTCGGGCGGGTGCTGGCTGCCGAAGCCAACCGGGTCTGCCTTCGTCGGCATCAGGCTGCCGTCCGGGCCGATGATCTCGTACTTGTAGGCCTCGCCCTCGCCGATGCCGGGAACGAAGATCTCCCAGACGCCGGTCGCGCCACGCCTGCGCATCACGTGGCGGCGCCCGTCCCAGCCGTTGAAGCCCGCCACCACCGACACGCGTCGCGCGTTCGGCGCCCAGACGGCGAAGTGCGTGCCGCGGCAGCCCTCGTGCTCCATCACGTGGGCGCCCAGCGCGTTCCAGAGCCTGAGGTGCGTGCCCTCGCCGAGAAGGTACTCGTCGAGCTCGCCCATCACCGCGCCGAAGCGGTAGGCGTCCTCGTACTCCCAGGTCCGGCCGTGGCCTTCGCCCTTCAGGCGGTAGGCGCCCTCGCCCGGCGCGGACCCGGAAAAGACCATCTGGCCCACGCGCTCCAGCTCGTGCTCACCCTCGGGCGTCAGGACCCAGAGCCGTTCGGCACCGGGATCGAGCGCGGTCACGATCCGGTCGCGCCCCTGGCCTTGAGGGCCGAGGACCGCGAACGGGTCGTCATGCATTCCCGAGTCGAGCCGACCGATGACATCGGACGACAGGTTCAGGGCGGGGGCCGTTGCCGAGTTATCCGGGCTCATGCCTCCAAGGGTATGGCATTGCGTTCCGACGGCAAGCCGTCAGCCTCGATTGTTTCGCCGAGACCCACCGCCTCGGCGCCCCAGACGTCGGCCATGTAGCCGCGGATGGTGCGGTCGGACGAGAACCAGCCCGATCGCGCGGTGTTGAGCGCCGCCATCCGCGTCCAGCGGCCGGTCTCGCGGAACGCTCCATCCACCTCGCGCTGTGCGCGCCAGTAGTCGCTGAAGTCCGAGCTCACCAGGAAGTAGTCCCGCCGCGCCAGGTCGTCCGCGATGTTCGCGAACCGGTCGCGTTCATCGGGCGAGAAGGTACCGTTCCGGATCGCCTCGATCGCACGCTGCAGCCGCGGATCCCGCGCGACGGCCTCGGCCGCGTGGTCGTGCACCTGGCGCCGCTCTTCGACCTGATCGGCGGTCATGCCGAAGAGGAAGAAGTTGTCGGCGCCCACCTGCTCGCGGATCTCGACGTTGGCGCCGTCGAGCGTCCCGACCGTCAGCGCCCCGTTCAGCGCGAGCTTCATGTTGCCGGTGCCCGACGCCTCCTTGCCGGCGGTCGAGACCTGCTCGCTGAGGTCCGCGGCCGGGATCAGCCGTTCCGCCAGGCTCACGTTGTAGTTCGCCGGATAGACCACCTGCAGGTACTGGTTCGTCTGCGCGTCCGCGTTCAGCACGCGCGAGACCGAGTTGATGAGGTGGATGATCTCCTTGGCGTAGAAGTAGCCCGGCGCCGCCTTGCCGCCGAATATCTTGACCCGCGGCACCCAGTTGCCGTTCGGGTTGTCGCGGATCTCGAGCCAGAGCGCGATCGCTTCCAGGATGTTGAGGTGCTGGCGCTTGTATTCATGGATGCGCTTGATCTGAACGTCGAACATCGCCTGCGGGTCGACCCGTACGCCGCGGGTGTCGGCCAGCCAGTCGCTGAGGTCGGACTTGTTGGCCCGCTTCGCCGCGGCATAGCGATCGAGGAAGGCGGGATCGTCCACCACCTGCTCCAGCCGCTGCAGCTCCTCCAGGTCGTCCACCCAGCCGGTGCCGATCGAGTCGGTGATCAGCGCCGAGAGCCGCGGGTTGCACGACAGGAGCCAGCGCCTGGGCGTGACGCCATTGGTCTGGTTCACGATCCTCTCGGGATGCAGCCGGTGCAGGTCCTCGAAGACCGTCTTCTTCATCAGCTCGGTGTGCAGCCCCGAGACGCCGTTCACCCGGTTCGCCATGATGAAGCTCAGGTCGCCCATCCGCACGTCGCCATGGTCACGGATCCGCGCGCGGCGGTCGGGGTGCGCCTTGGCGTGGGCGTCGTCGATCCGCTCGATGAGCTGGATGTGGCGCGGCAGCATCCGCGAGAAGAGCTGCTCCGGCCACTTCTCCAGCGCCTCGGGCAGGAGCGTGTGGTTCGTATAATTGAGGCACCGCCGCGCCGTCTCGATCGCCTCGTCGAGGCCCATGCCGCGCTCGTCGTGCAGGAGCCGCACCAGCTCCGGACCGGCGATCGCGGGGTGCGTGTCGTTGAGCTGGACCGCCACCTTCTGCGGCAGCAGCCTCAGGTCCTGATACTCGCTCTCGAATCGGCGAAGGATGTCGCGCAGCGAGGCGGCGGTGAAGAAGTACTCCTGCACCAGCCGCAGCTGTTTGCCGCGTTCGGTGCTGTCGTCCGGATAGAGCACGCGGCTGATCGTCCGCGCCAGCGTCTCGGGCTCGGCCGCCGCGACGTAGTCGCCTGCGTTGAACCGCCCGAGGTCGAACAGGTGCGTCGGCAGCGCGCCCCAGAGGCGCAGCGTGTTCGCCCAGCGCCCCTGCCAGCCGATGACCGGCGTGTCGAACGCCTGCGCCAGCACGCTCCGCGACGTCTGCCAGACGGTGCGCGGCCCCTCCTGCCGGACCTCGCCGCCGATGCCGACCTCGAAGGCGGCCTCGGGCCGCGCAAACTCCCACGGATGCGCCTGCCGCAGCCAGTCCTCGGGCTCCTCGACCTGGCGCCCGTTGTCGAAGCGCTGGCGGAAGAGGCCGTGCTCGTAGCGGATGCCGTAGCCCATCGCAGGCACGCCCAGCGACGAAAGCGACTCGAGGAAGCAGGCCGCCAGACGCCCAAGGCCGCCGTTGCCCAAGGCCGCGTCGGGCTCGTCGTACATCACCTGCTCCAGGGACAGACCTGTCGGCCGCATCGCCGCTTCGGCCTCGTCGAGCAGCCCGAGGTTCTTGATCGCGTCCTCCAGCAGGCGCCCGATCAGGAACTCCATCGACAGGTAGTAGACGCGCTTCTTGCCGGCCGCGTAGCTGGCACGCGTCGAGTCGAACCACGTGTCGACGATCCGGTCACGCACCGACAGCGACAACGCCATCCGCCAGTCATAGAGGTTGGCATGCTTCGGGTCCTTGCCGATCGCGTACTTCAGGTGATCGGGCACCGCATCCCTGAGCCGAACTCTGACCATGTGCGCTCCTAACGTTACCAGGGCTGTACGGACCCACCATTGACTGCGAGCGCTAGCATCTGGACGTTGCCGACTCATTGACAGGCGGCCTTGCACTGCAGCGGTGCCGATCATGACGCAAATCCGCCTTCGGTCCAGCCCGGCAAGACCAGCCCTGGATGCCGCTTCCGCAGCGCCACGCGCGTAGTGCGAGTATGATCTGGCTCTATTTCGCGCGACCCGTGAAAGCGCCGCACAGCGCATCTCCGCAACGTCTTGAGGCAGTTGCCGGATTGAGCAATCGCCCGCAGATGGAGCATACGCTCGGCACCTGCAGCTCCCGTTAACCACCTCGACACTTGCGCGTGCGCCAGCGCATTTCGTCTACCTCTGAGATGGATATGCAACAGTAGAACGACTACCTGCCGTTGAACTCGTGCCACTAAATTGGGCGGCAGGCGCCAAGACGGCGCGAATCGGCCGTTCGCGGTTGGCGCACGCACCGACATCAGGTGAACTTCTTGGAGCTCGGCACAGCCAGCAGGTGTCGGGCCTTTCTGGCGACAGCCGCACTTGCTATCAAGCGGGCGACATGGCCACCGAACGCCTCTCAATACGCGCAGAGCCCTACTCCCGGGTCTGCGTCGTCGGCGCCGGCGCATGGGGCACGGCGCTGGCCGGGGTCGCGCGCCGATCCGGCCGCGAGGTCTCCCTCTGGGGGCGCGACGCCGAGGTACTCGAGGCGATCGCCACGCGGCGCGAGAACCCCCGCTACCTGCCCGGTATCGAGCTGCCGGCCGGCATCCGCACCACCACCGACATCGCCAGCGCCCTCGACGGCGCCGAGGCGGTGCTGATCGTGACCCCCTCCCGGACTCTGCGCGACATCTGCCGCATGATCGCGCCGCACCTGAGTCCACACGTGCCGGTCACGCTCTGCGCCAAGGGGATCGAGCAGGGCTCGGGCCTCCTCCTTACCGAGGTCGCGGGCGCCGAGCTGCCCGGCCACTCCATCGGCGCGCTCTCCGGCCCGACCTTCGCCCACGAGACGGCACTCGGGCACCCCACCGCAGCGACGGTCGCATTCCCCTTCGGTCACGAAGACCGCCAGGAGCCGTCGCGCTCCGTGGCCGCCCGCGTCGCCGTCTCGATGAGCAGCGACAGCTTCCGCCCCTACATCTCCGACGACCTCATCGGCGTGGAGATCGGCGGCGCCGTCAAGAACGTCATAGCCATCGCCTGCGGGATGATGACCGGCGCGGGCTTCGCCGAGAACACCCGCGCCGCCCTCATCACCCGCGGCATGAACGAGATGAAGAAGCTCGCCGAGGCCCTCGGCGGCCGGCGCGAGACGGTGACCGGCCTCTCCGGCGCCGGCGACCTCGTGCTCACCTGCTCCAGCCAGACCTCGCGCAACATGTCGCTCGGCGTCCAGCTCGGCCAGGGCATCCCGCGCGACCAGTGCTTCGAGGGCCGCCCTGTCGTGGTCGAGGGCGAGGTCAACGCCGTCTCGGTCGTGCAGCTCGCCCGCCGCATCCACGTGCCGATGCCGATCTGCGAGGCGGTCCACGCCATCCTGCACGAGGGCGTGCCGCTCAAGGTCGCGTTCGCCCAGGTCTGGTCGCGCCCTATCACGGCCGAACCGCAGGATCTCGACATCTCGCTCACCCAGCCCACCGATCGCGAGGCGATCGACGCCTATACGGAAAGGTTCCAGTGACGCCCGACCAGTTCGCCGACCTGCCCCCGCTCGCCGACCGCCGCATGGTGCTGGCGACCGACCTCGACGGCACCTTCCTCGGCGGCTCGGACGAGGACCGCCGCCGGCTCTACGACTGGATCGAAGGGAACCGCGCGACCGTCGGCCTCGTCTTCGTCACCGGCCGCGATCCCGACTTCATCCGCGACCTCTGCGCGGGCCTCGTGCCCTGGCCCGAATACGTCGTCGGCGACGTCGGCACCACCATCGCCCACGTCGAGCCCGGCGGCCGCCTGGTCCCGATCCCCGACCTCGAGGCCGACATCGCCGAGCGCTGGAGCGACGCCGGCGAGAGCGTGCGCGAGCGCCTGAACGAGCATCCCGGCCTGACGCTGCAACCGACCGACTTCCGCTACCGCGTCAGCTACGACCTCGTGCCGGACGAGTTCGATCCCGGCGCGCACGATGCGATCGCCGAGCTCGGCCTCGACACCCTCATCTCCGCCGACCGCTACTTCGACGTCCTGCCGCGCGGCGTCAGCAAGGGTCCGTCGCTGCGCCGCTTCGTCAAGCACATGGGCGTTGCCGAGGACCGCGTGCTGGTCGCGGGCGACACGATGAACGACCTCTCCATGCTCGAGCTCGGCCTGCCCGCCGTCGCCGTCGGCGGCTCGGAGGAGCCGCTCCTCACCCGCGTCCGGCACCTCGCGCACGTCCACAAGGCGCGCGCGATCGGCGCCGCCGGCATCCTCGAAGCCATCGCCGCCTTCGACCTCCACCCTTTGCCGAAAGGAGCGAGAGATGCCTTCTGACCTGGTCATCGTCTATCACCGCCAGCCCTACGAGGAGGTCGAGGTCGACGGGAAGATCGAGTTCCGCGAGAACGCGAGCCCCAACGGGATCGTCCCCACCCTCAAGAGCTTCTTCGGCCGCGTCGATCACGGCGCCTGGGTCGCTTGGAAGGCCGCGGAAGATCCCTCGAATCCCGAGTTCGAACGCGTGGTCGAAATCTCCGACAGCTACGGCGACTATTCGGTCTCGCGCCTGCCGCTGACGCCGGCGCAGGTGTCGTCCTTCTACCACGTCACGTCGAAGGAGGCGTTCTGGCCGATCCTGCACTCCTTCAAGGAGAAGTATAACTACGACCCCGTCGACTGGCCGACCTTCCGCGAGGTGAACTGGTCCTTCGCCGAGGCCGCCGCCGCGGAGGCGGCCGAGAACGCCGTGGTCTGGGTCCACGACTACAACCTCTGGCTGGTGCCGGGCTACCTGCGCAAGCTGCGCCCCGACGTGCGCATCAGCTTCTTCCACCACACACCGTTTCCCGCGGCCGACATGTTCAACGTGCTGCCGTGGCGGCGCGAGATCGTCGAGAGCCTGCTGGCCTGCGACGTCGTCGGCTTCCACATCGCGCGCTTCGTGGCGAACTTCGTGCAGGTGGCGCAGTCGATGTTCGACATCGAAGTGGTCGAGCGCCAGTACGTGGCCGAGAGCGAGCTCGACGAGCGCAGCGCTCTGGCCGAACGCCGTTCGCCCACCCGCATCTCCTACGAGGGGCGAGAGATCGCCGTCGCCGCGACGCCGGTCGGGGTCGACGTCGGTTACATCCGCCAGCTCGCGTCCGAGGAGAGCACGACGGAGCAGGCCCGCGCTATCAGGAAAGAAGTCGGCGAGGCGCAGATGGTCCTGTCGGTAGGCCGCACCGACTACACCAAGGGCGGCGCGCAGCAGCTGGAGAGCTTCGAGCGTGTTCTCGAGAACCGCCCCGACCTGCGCGGCAAGGTGCGCCTGATGCACGTCTCGGTCAGCGCCAACCGCAACATGCGCGTCTATTTCGACATCCAGAACGAGATCGAGCAGGTCGCGGGTCGCATCAACGGCCGCTTCGGCACCTTCGAGTGGCAGCCGATCGCGCTCATCAGCCGGGCGATTCCGTTCGACCAGCTCATCGCCTACTATCAGGCGGCCGACGTCTGCTGGATCACGCCGCTGGCCGACGGGATGAACCTTGTCTGCAAGGAGTTCGTGTCGAGCCGGCTCGACGGTGACGGCGTCCTGATCCTGTCGGAGTTCGCGGGCGCGGCAGTCCAGCTCGGAAACGCGGTGATCGTGAACCCCTACTCGCACCGCTCGATGGACCAGGCGCTCGAGAAGGCTCTCGTCATGCCCGAGGACGAGCGGCGTACGCGACTCGCGGGTCTCAGGGAAGCGGTGGAGCGCTATGACATCCGCGCCTGGGCCAGCGCGCAGATGGCTCTCTTCGACCACGGTGCGAAGCGGCCCGGCTTTCGCGTCGCCTGACGGCAATCGCGCCGCCGGCACATGGCCGGCGGCGCCCGGTTCAGACGGAACGGATCAGTTGTTGGCCGGTGGCGTCTCGACCTCCTCGATCTCCTCGCCCTCGGCCGGCGCTTCGCCTTCCGCAGGAGTCTCGACCGGCTCTATCTGCTGCGTATCCGCCGGGGCCGCGCCATCGGCCGGCACCATCCCGCCTGGCGGGGTCGCTCCATCGGCGGGCGCCACTCCGCCAGCCGGTGCCGGCGCCATGCCGTTGAGCGGTGCCGTGCCGCCACCTTCCATGCCCGTCGCTGCCGGCGCGTCCTCCTGATCGCGGAACACGTACTCCGGCGCGGCGTCAGCCTCCTCGCGCGTCAGGTTCGAGGTGATCTCGTTGGCGTCATAGTCGACCTGCAGATCGTCCCAGTTCACCGCGATCTGCTTTTCGCCGATGCCGAGGAACCCGCCCACGCCGATGACCGCCGCCGTCAGCTGGCCGGTCTCCCGGTCGAGGATCAGGTCGTTCACGTCACCAATGTTCTCGCCATCGGGCGACGAGACCGACGCGCCGGTGATCCAGTCGACCCGCAGCTCGTTCGGCGCCTGCTCGCGCGAGATCGACTGCTCGGCCTCGGCCGACAACTGTGCCTCGCCCTCGGCTTCCATCTCGCCCTCGACGGTCTCGGCCTCCATTTCGCCCTCGACGGTCTCGGTCTCGACTTCGACCTCCTGCATCTCGCTCTCGAGATTCTCGGCCGCGCCTTCCACCGCGTCTCCGGCGGCCTCGGCGCCTTCCTGCACGGCCTCGCCGGCAGCTTCGGCGCCCTGCTCGACGGCCGCGCCGGCTTCCTCGGCGGCGCCTTCGACGGTTTCACCGGCCTCGGCCTGATCGCTCTGGATGATGACCGTCTCGTTTTCCTGCGTCTGGGCCTCCTGCGCAAAGGCCGCGCCGGCCCCAATGGGCATGATCAGCGCCGTCGTGAGCAACAGTTTCCGCATCGTCTATCCTCCGATTCGGATCCGCGCCATCCGCGGATTTCCACTGTCAACAACTTCATCATCAACCGGTTCCCGCGCAGGTATAAACAGGCGGATACCGGCCGATCGAAGCATCCCGACCCTCGAATTGAATGCTGCCGCCCGCGCCTCTAAAAGACCGACGAAACCCAAGGGAGCGGATCATGGCGAGCTACCAGTACGTCTACCACATGGACCGGGTGTCCAAGACCTACCCGGGCGGCAAGAAGACGTTCGAGAACATCCGCCTGTCGTTCCTGCCCGGCGTCAAGATCGGCGTCGTCGGCCCCAACGGCGCGGGCAAGTCCACCCTCCTCCGCATCATGGCCGGCATCGACAAGGACTTCTCCGGCGAAGCCTGGGCGGCGGAGGGCGCCCGCGTCGGCTACCTCCCGCAGGAGCCGCAGCTCGACCCTGCCCTCGACGTCCGCGGCAACGTGATGGAGGGCGTCGCCCCCAAGCGCGCCATCCTCGAGCGCTACAACGAACTCGCCATGAACTATTCCGACGAGACCGCCGACGAGATGGCCAGGCTCCAGGACGAGATCGACGCGCAGAACCTCTGGGACCTCGACAGCCAGATCGACGTCGCCATGGAGGCGCTGCGCTGCCCGCCCGACGACGCCATGCCCGACACCCTCTCGGGCGGCGAGGCGCGCCGCGTCGCCCTCTGCCGGCTCCTGCTCGAGGCGCCCGACATGCTCCTCCTCGACGAGCCCACCAACCACCTCGACGCCGAGACCATCGCCTGGCTGCAGCAGCACCTGATCGACTACAAGGGCACGATCCTCATCGTCACCCACGACCGCTACTTCCTCGACGACATCACCGGCTGGATCCTCGAGCTCGACCGCGGCCGCGGCATCCCGTACGAGGGCAACTACTCCTCCTGGCTGGAACAGAAGGCCAAGCGCCTCGAGCAGGAGGCGCGCGAGGACAAGTCCCGCCAGCAGACCCTCGCCCGCGAGCTCGAATGGATGCGCGCCTCCCCCCGCGCCCGCCAAGCCAAGTCCAAGGCCCGCATCAACGCCTACGAAGAGCTCGCGAACCAGTCCGAGCGCGACCGCGTCGGCAAGGCGCAGATCATCGTCCCGAACGGGCCCCGCCTCGGCCAGAAGGTGATCGAGGTCGAGGGCCTGAGGAAACACCTCGGCGACAAGCAGCTGATCGAGGACCTGACCTTCTCGCTCCCCCCGGGCGGCATCGTCGGCGTCATCGGCCCGAACGGCGCCGGCAAGACCACCCTCTTCCGCATGCTCACGGGGCAGGAGCAGCCGGACGAGGGCACCATCACCTACGGCGACACCGTCGAGCTCAGCTACGTCGACCAGTCCCGCGACGCCCTCGACCCGAGCAAGACCGTGTGGGAGGAAATCTCCGGCGGCGCCGAGATCATCGAGCTCGGGAAGGCCCAGATGAACTCCCGCGCCTATTGCGGCGCCTTCAACTTCAAGGGCGGCGACCAGCAGAAGAAGGTCGGCCTCCTCTCCGGCGGCGAGCGCAACCGTGTCCACATGGCCAAGCTGCTGAAGTCCGGCGGCAACGTCCTCCTCCTCGACGAGCCCACCAACGACCTCGACGTCGAGACCCTGCGCGCGCTCGAGGACGCGCTCGAGGACTTCGCCGGCTGCGCCGTGATCATCAGCCACGACCGCTTCTTCCTCGACCGCCTCTGCACCCACATCCTCGCCTTCGAGGGCGAGGCCCACGTCGAATGGTTCGAGGGCAACTTCGAGGACTACGAGGAAGACAAGAAGCGCCGCCTGGGCCCGGACGCGGTCGAGCCGAAGCGGATCAAGTACAAGAAGTTCGCAAGATGACCCCTCGCTCGGACGCTCGAGACGACGAAAGCACCGCCTCCCCAACCGTACTCGGCAGCTTAACTCCCAGCGCCCTTACCGTTCTCCACGCGGCGACAGCAGGGCTGTCTGGCGGTGTTCGGAGAAGCGCTTCTGACTTGTGGGGTGGTCTTGTTGGCGACCCGCTACGGGAGTGGCGAACACGCAATCTAGTCGGTTGCTTGGAAAAGACCGCGAAGTTCCTTGAGGAGCGCCGAATACCCTTAAACGATGCGAGACAGCTGCCCAACGGCGAGCTTTATGCGATTTTCAATGGAGCATCCACAGCCGAAGACAAGCATCTTTCCGAGATGTGGGCGCACCTCCTAGCCTCGTCGATGGATCCAGATTTCTCTGATGAACGAACGAATATCTATAGCGATGTGCTTCGCGGTCTCGCCCCCATTGATGCCAGAGTGCTAGAAATCATTGTTCAAGCTGAGCGCATCAGCAAGGCTGTGCGCGAGTTCAAGGCAGCGACAGAAAAAGAGCTCTATCAGGCAAGTTTCGAAATACAGAAGAAGATTGATGCAGCTCTTGATGATGGAGAGGAGAAGTCCCGCCTCGCATCAGAGAAAGATAGCATCGACCAAGAGAACAAGCGACTGAGAGAGGATAGAAAGGACTTTGCCACGCGAGAATTCGGGAGGCTGCGTGAAGTTTGGGAGGCACTCGAGAAAGACGTAGGAGAAAAGCTTCGGCAGATTCGCCTGAACCTGACGCGCCTTGACCTTATTCAATCCCGGTTTTCAGGAGGACCACCAGGATTCCGCGATCGCGCCGAGTCTTGGAAATTTTCTCCGGCCTATAGAGATTTAGTGGATCGGCTTGATTACAGTTACGGCAGCATCGACGCAAGTGATTTCCTTAAGCTCGAAGGAGATGAAGTAAACAAGATCGCAATTCAGCTTGCGGTCGATTTGCACAAGTGGGTAGGCAGCATCAGGGAATACCTGAATTCAAGGCAAGGAGATCCGGAGCTCAGCATTTCCTTCGCGCAGACTTCGTTCAATTGCAGCTATCAAATTACGGCCTTTGGTGAGGACTTCGCGGCTGCGTGCATGCACCATGCAAGTAAGTCGTAGCAAGGCGTAGGGCGGCGTTTACCCCGCCATTCCTCCGCCTCCACCCGCGCGTCCCGGACCACGATGGTGCGCGGTAGCGGGGTGAACCCCGCCCTACGGCTCGAACCGACCCTCGCGCATCGCCCCCGTGGACCGACGAATACGGCCACGCCTCGGGCCGCTCCACGAACCCGTGCCTGTTGCGTTGCGTCGGTGCCATCGGTCCGATCTCCCGCCAGTGCCGGTCCTCGCCGGCCAGTGGAAGTGGACCCGCGTCGCGCCGCCCGCCAATCGCGGAGGCTGTGCGACGATGCACGGTGATGCCGCGAGGCGCGCCATGTACGTGCATACCTGTTCTTGCAAGATGCCGCCGATGTCGTTGAAGTATTTGCAAGACCGGGCCTGTGGACTTGCACGAAGTTGCAAGAACCCGGTTCCCCCTTGCCACGCGGCGGTGGAGCGCGCATATGCTTCCTCGCTACGTTATCTCTGTCGAACCGCTGTCTCCCTCACCGGCTTCAGTCTCGATCGCGACCGACTGAGCCAAGCCGCCGCACTCCCGCGGGCGGATCTTTAAAGGGATACAAAATCATGGCAAATGGTACCGTGAAGTGGTTCAACACCACCAAAGGCTACGGCTTCATCCAGCCCGAGGGCGGCTCGCGCGACGTGTTCGTGCACATCTCCGCGCTCGAGCGCGCCGGCCTCTCCTCGCTGGAAGACGGCCAGAAGGTCACCTACGACCTCGAGCGCGACCGCCAGGGCCGCGAGTCGGCGGCGAACCTTTCGGCCGTCTGATCACAGCGAAAGCCGCTGATCGGAAAAGAAAAAACGCCCGGCCGAAGCCGGGCGTTTCGCGTTTCAGGGACCGCTCCTAGCCGCCGCTCGGCTCCCCCGTGGACTCTCGGAGCAGCAGCGCGATGCGACGGACGAGGTCCTCATCCGTCTTCGCCGCCTCGCTGATGGCGACGTATTCGTCCATCGTGATGCCCTCGGCGCCCTCGATCGTCTGCATGATGGACTGGTTCGCCTCCTCGGCGATGTTCTGCAGCTCCTCGTCTCCCTCGGCGTCCTCGGCCTGAGCGGCGAAGTCGCGGTGCACCGCCTCGACCTCGAGAGCGGCGTTCACGAAGGCGCGCAGCTTGTCGTCGTTGAACTCCAGCGCCTGCGTCTCGGCCTGCGCCCCGCCTTGCGTCTGCGGCGTCGTCTGGGCCAGCGCCTGAGCGCCCAGCGCCATCGTCAGCATTGCCGCCGATGCGGCGAGTTGGTTGGTGAGGTGCATCGCGACCTCCTTTCGTTGCTTTCTCCATTGCCGACCGGCGTACCGGCCGACGGCGTGTCCTACACCTGTGAGTGCGCGCTCGGCTTTCAACCGCCGGCCTCGGGACCGGCGGGTCTCCGCCCGCGCGCCACCGCCCGTTTCGCGCTTGAAATAAAGAAACGAGCGGCGTAATCAGCCGCACGGCCTAGGGGTGTAGCTCAGTTGGTAGAGCATCGGTCTCCAAAACCGAGGGTCGGGGGTTCGAGCCCCTCCGCCCCTGCCAGGCCCGGACTTCAGACCGGCAGACCGTCTTCCGGGTCGTCTCCGGTCTGCGCGATCAGGCGATCGAAGTCCGGGATGACGATCCGCCGGTTTCCATCCAGTCGCACAATCCCCTCGCGCTTGAGCGCCGAGATCTGCCGGCTCACCGTCTCAAGCGTCAGTCCCAGGTAGTTCGCCATGTCATCGCGCGTCAGGGGGATCGTCACCGCCATTCCTGGTCGCGGCGCCGTCGCGTCGAGTGCCGCCTGCCGCCGCGCTGTCATGGCCACGAAGCTCGCGATCTTCTCGCGGGCGGTCTTGCGCCCGAGGAGGATCATCCACTCCCGCGCCGCGTCGAGCTCGTCGAGCGCCATTTCCAGGAGCCTCTGCGAGATGTGAGGCGTATCGCGCATGAGCGCCTCGAAGGGCCGGCGTCGAAAGCAGCAGAGGGTCGTCTCCGCCACTGCCACCACGTCGAAGACTGCCAACGTGCGGCCCGGCCGCCCAAGGAAGTCGGACGGGAATAGCAGCCCTACCATCTGGGTACGCCCGTCCTTCATCGTCTGGCTCAGCGTCGCGACACCGCAGACGAGGGAAGCCACGAACTCGATCCGGTCGCCGGCCCACATTATCGGCTGGCCAGCCTCGTAGGTGCGATAGTACTTGATTTTCTCGAGGCGCCTCAGCTCCTCCGGCTCGCACAGCGAGCAGACGGTCCGACGCCGGATCGGGCAGCTGTCGCAGCCTTGGGCGGGGCCTCGAGACCCGGCGTCGCGCCACACTGCGATGCCGCGACCGTGGCGGATCAGGAAGGGCTCTGTCATCCGCCGAAAGGTAGAGGCCCGCTGGCCGGCAAGCAACGACGCGTGTTTGGCACCCCCCGGCGGCTGCTGTCGTTATGGCCGCGAGAGCCGCGCCGTCCTGCGCCTGTCGCCTTAGGCAGGGGGCGGAAACCAGGAGGTGTCGGCGGTATAGTAGCGATCCGTGAATCCGATCTGGCGCTCCATCCCGGAGCGGTCGAGCAGGCGGATGAAGGGCTTGTCTATCTCCACGCGGCCCTCCCTTGCCATCCGCCTCAGCAGGCGGTTCACATAAACCGGGGTCAGGGAAACGATCTGGCCGATCTCGGCCTGGCTGAAGGGTAGCCGGAAGCTGTCCTCGAGCTGGGCATTGGTGATCGCCAGCCGGGCGCGCAGGTCGAGCAGGAAGTGGATGATCCGGTCCTCGGCCGAATGCAGACCGAGCGATGCTACCCGGTCCCGAAGCGCAACCTGATCGAGGCTCCCCAGCGCGAAGAAGAGCGCCGCCAAGCGGGGAGTCTCGATGAAGAGACGTGAGAGGCCGGCGCGCGGAAAGGAGCAGAGAACGCCGCTCGTCTGCATCACCACCTCATGGGGCGATTCCGGCGGCCCGACCTCGGCGAGACCGACGATGTCGCCCGGCAGGAAGATGCGCAGGATTTGCAGCCTGCCCTCGGGCCCGACACTGCGCGAGACGGCCCACCCGCTCTTCAGAACGTGGACGTTTTCGGAGGAGTCGCCGCGACGGATCACGATCTTGCCGGCCTCTTTCTGCTCCTCCTCTCGCTCCATGTCGGCCAGCACCGCACATTCGGTTGGCGTGAGCGCCATGTAGCGCCGCAGTCGCGAAACGAGGCAGCCGTCACTCATGGCCTGCCCGCGCCCTTCGCGGCAAGCAGGCCGATGAAGATCAGCACTGTGTTGATCGAGCCTCCGTCCATGCGCAGCAAACGCGCGGCTCGCGACTGCCGTTCCCCGCGCCAGAAAGCAACCCGCCGAGGCGGCTCATGTCCAAACGGCTGGACTCAGAAGATCACGGCGCCCGAGAGGAACGCGACGGCTGGAATCCCGAAGAAGACCACCTTTCGTGCCACGTCTCCGTCGACGATGATCCCGCTGTCCTTCGCGCGTTTCTCGAACCGGCCATGGGCGGTGCTGGGATGGTCGACAGGCTCGTAGATATTGTCGGGCCTGTTGCCGCTGTCGCGCTCGCCCGACTTCTGCATCTCCACCCCCTCGTCCGCCAGCTTCCGGTCCAGCCAGTCCGGCAGAACCATGTCGCCGAACACAAGCTGCAGGACCGATTTGCCGACCAAGAGCTCTCTCGGCCCCGTCTCGATGGCGCGCAGCACCGCGCGGGCCGCGACCTCCGGCTGGAATACCGGCGGCGCCGGCTGCGGCCGCTCGGGAAGCCTATTGCGAGCCCAGTCGAATTGCGGCGTGTTCATGGCCGGCAGCTGGACGAGGCTCAGCTTAACGGGATGCCCGTCGCGCATCAGCTCGGACCTCACGGCGGCGGTGAAGCCGTTTATCGCGTGCTTGGCGCCGGAATAGGCCGACTGGAAGGGGATTGCTCGGTAACCGAGCCCGGAACCTACGTTGACGATGTTTCCGCGCCCCATCACACGCAACGCTGCACGGGTGCCGTTCACTTGGCCGAGGTAAGTGGCGCGTGTGATCTGTTCGAACTCCTCCACTTCCATCATCTCGAACGGCGAGAAGCTCGTCAGCATTGCACAATTGATCCAGGCCCGAGGGATGCCCAGAGCCTGCACGAGATTGTCCGTCGCCCGGTCAAGCTGCTCCGCGACCCCGGCGTCGGCCGACGCTGTCTTCACGCGCCCGGGGAATTCGTTCTCCATCGCCTGCAGGCGCGCCTCGCCGCGCGCCACCACGCCGACGCGGTAACCTTCGGCGAGGAAGGCCTCGACAACGGCGCGCCCCACGCCGGCGGTGCCGCCGACAACGATGGCGATACTGTCGTTCCGGGTCATCTGGTCATCCCGGGTGGACAGAGGCGGGTCGCGAGCCGGCGCCATCGAACTGACCGCAATTCGCCGCCGCCGGCGCGCGCGCGCCGGGCATAGCCTTGTCGCATTCGGTGCTCCTGGCAGTGCTCTAGGCGCTCTGGCGCCCTTTGCGACAGAACGAAGCCTTTCCCGCGCCGGTTCCGGGACAGCCTCGCCTGCGATCAGATCAGTGGCCGCGGCGCGGGCACCACCTCTTCCACCATCCCGATCTCAGCGAGCGTATCGAGGTCCATGATCTGCAACCTGCCTTCGGTCCAGTCTGCGAGCTGCCTCTTGCGCAACCGTCCGAGCGTCTTGTTCGTATGGACGAGCGACAGGCCCAAGGCGTCGGCGAGGTCCTGCTGACGAAACGGCATCGGGCAGCTCATGCCTTGCGTCAGCCCCAGTGCCTCACATCGGCCCCATATACGGACCAGGGCCCACGCGACGCGCTGGGTCGCATCCTTTCGCCCCACCGCCGTCAGGGCGTCACCGAGAAAGTGCTCACTCGTCGCGGCGAGCCACGTGATGTCGAGCGCACGCGAGGGCTGGTCGCGAAAGAGCCGCCAAAGCGCCTTGCGCTCGAACACGCAGAGCGACATCTGAGTCGTGGCCTCGACGCTGTGTCCCATCTCGAGCATCAGGCCCGATTGCAGCCCGAGGAAGTCGCCGGGGAAGACGAAGTTGAGGACCTGCCGCGAACCGTCTGGCAGCGTCTTGTAGCGCAGGCCCATCCCCCTGATGACCGTATAAAGTTGATGGCTGCTGGCGCCCTCTTCGAAGAGCGACGTCCCCCGCTCGACTTCCAGAAAGCCGCTGCGGAACTCCTGCATGTAGTCGACTTCCTCGGCGGACATCGGATTAAACAGGGCTCTGCCGCGCAGGATGCAGGACCTGCAGAGGATATTCATCAAGGACTCCGCTGCGGCGTATGTCGTATGTTAATGACACGCTCCGGCCAATCCCCCAAGACGAACGCCATTCGCCGCAAACCAAGGATGACGCGACATGGACGGCATCGTCAGATTCCTCGTCGTCGAGCCGCACACGCTGGTGCAGATGGACCTTGCGCAGTCGCTCGAAGAGCTGGTTCCGCACGCGCAGGTCGCGCGCCTCCAGTCGCTGTCAGCTGCCGAACACGAGGTCGAGCAGTGGGACCGCCTCGAGGGGGCGGTGATCGGCGTCGGCGTTGATGCGTTGCGCGACACGATGTTGCCCGAGCTGATCCGCCAACGGGGCGGCTGGATCATCTGCCTTGATGCCGATCGCGCTGCGGCCGAGCGGGAAGGCTGGAGCGCGCTCGGCCGACCCGTCTTCTCCGACGACCTCGTGGTAGTGGTGCGCGGTCTCATGTCCTCGCGAAGCCGGACGGCCGCCGCCTTCTGAGCCGGTTGCCGTGGCGGGCCCCCGCGGTTACGCTGCGTCGCGGCATGGAACGGGGCGGAGGCGCATGGGGCAAGTAATCAGCCTGGCTCAGCAGAAGGGCGGGTCAGGCAAGACGACGCTGGCTCTGAATATCGCCTGCGCCGCGATTGAGGACGGGATGTCCGTGGCGCTGCTGGACACCGACCCGCAGGGCAGCCTCGGCCAGTGGTTCATGCGTCGGCGCCAAGCGATGGACCCCGGCATGAGCTTCTCGACATCGAGCGCCTGGGGCGTCGCATACGAGTGCGACAAGCTGCGCGGACAGTCCGACATCGTCATCGTGGATACGCCACCGAAGGTCGACGCGGACCTGCGCCCGGCGCTGAGGGAGAGTTCGCTCATCCTGGTGCCCGTTGCATCGAGCCACCTCGACCTCTGGGCCACGGAAAGCGTCCTAGACTTGGCCGCACGCGAAAAGCGGCGCTCGGCGATCGTGCTCAACCGATCCGCACCGCGCGCGCGGCTGATGGACGAGGTCGTTGCGGCGTTGGGGGACATCGAGGCGCCGCGCCTGGTGACGATGCTGGGAAACCGCGTGGTCTACGCGGAAGCAACCGGTCAGGGGCGAGGCGTGGTGGAGATGACCCGAGCGGGCAAGGCGGCCGAGGAGGTCCGCGCACTCTGGGCCGAAGTGCGGGGCATGATCGACTGATCCGCCCCGCTGAGTATCGTCAATCGATCAGGCGACCGAGATGTTGGTCGCCGAGGCGCGGCCATCGCGGCCGGTCTCGAGATCGAAAGTCACCTTCTGGTCGTCGTTCAGGGTCTGCAGGCCCGAACGCTCGACGGCCGAGATGTGCACGAACACGTCCTTGCCGCCGCCCTCAGGCGCAATAAACCCATAGCCTTTGGTGCTGTTGAACCACTTCACGGTGCCGTTGGCCATCCGTCGTCTCCTTGGTCTTCCTGCCCGCGAAATTGCGGCAGGCCGGCTTCGTCTGCGTCATCGAGGGACTGAAGCCTTTAGGGAGACAGTGGTCGATAGAGTAGGCGTAGCGCCCGCCTCCTAGCGCGAGGTCGTGAGTCGCGCAAGCTTCACGTTCCGCGCCAGGTCCCGTTGATGCGGCCCGTCAGACTCGTGTGCGGCGCGCCGTTTTCCTTCGTCGAAGAACCCGGCCTGAAAGCCACCACCAGCATCGCACTGCCGAGCGTGCCGAGGACACTTCCGAAGGCCCAGATCCCGACGAAGCCCAGCACCCCGACATGCGCGAGTGCGGCCATGCCCGAGGCAAGTGTCAACCCGACCACGCCGCCGAAGAAGATCATCGCGAGCGCCAAATCGATTCCTCCCAGACGATTCACCTAATTCAACCTCTGGTGGACGTGCTCGATCAAGCCGAGAACCATAAGATTGAGCGGATTGTCGCCGAGGGCGAGATGCTAGCACATACGGAAATGGGTCCGGCCGCTTCGACGGCGGCCGGCTCCTTGCAGGTCCTACGACGATCCCTCAGGCGGCGCGTCGTTCCGCTGCCTCCGTGCCCCCTTCGCAGACAGCGGCGTGTAGCGCCTTGATGGCGCCCTTGAGATCCTGCTGATTCACGACGAACTGGACGTCCACGCCGCGCGTCGTCTGCGTCGCCGCGATGACATCGATGCCCGCTTCGTCGAGGCTCGCCAACCCGCGCGAGAGCACGCGCAGCCCAGCGAGATCGCGCCCGATGACCGAGGCGATCGAAAGCGAGCGCACGGTCAAGTCGGCCTGCGGATAGCGCTGCCTGAGGTCGTTCTCGACCCTCCGGATCGTCTTGAGCGGCGCATCGACGAAATGCGTGATCGTGTTGGCGTTAGAGATCTTCGAAACGATCCGCACGTTGTGCCGCGTCAGAGCCTCGAGAATGGCCGTGTCATAGCCTTTCACGCCGACCATGTCCTGTTCGAAGACCTCGAGCGCCTTGAGGTCGAGGCCGGTCACGACCTCTGCCGCCGGCTGGCCGGCCGGTTCGTCGTCGATCAGGGTGCCCGGATCGTCAGGTTCGAAGGCGTTGGTCACGCGCAGCGGCACCCCCGCCTGGCGCAGCGCCTTGGCCGCGTTCGGGTGAATCGCCTCCATCCCCATGTTCGAGAGCTGGTCCGCCACATCGTAGTTGGTGTGGCCGAGCTTGTGGACGGCATCCGCGCCCACCAGCTTCGGGTCGGCCGAGGAGAGGTGGAACTCCTTGTGGATTATCGCCTCGCGTGCCCGCGTCAGGGCGGCGATCTGGCTGAAGGTCACTTCAGAATAGCCGCGGTCGAACTGCCGCATGAGGCCCTCGGTGCATTGCGCGTAGCCGGTGACGATCGGCATCTCCTGCGTCAGGTCGATGCCATCCAGCCCCTCGCGAATACGCTCCTGCAGATCTACCTCCGTCTCGTCGCGCCAGCCCGAGAGGTCGACGAAGCGCGCCGAGATGCCGCTGCGGCGCAGCAGCAGCGAGGTGACGAAGGCCGAATGCGCTTCGCCCAGCCCCGACAGCAGCTCGCGGATGATGAGCATGTGCTGCGACAGGCGGAAGTGCCCATAGGAGCAGATCCGCTGCAGGTCGATCAGGCAGTTGCGCGCCCCCTCGATCCGCTCGCGCACGAAGGTCGCGGCGAGCTCGCGGTCGGCGGGATGGTCGAGCACCCGGTCGTGCGCCTCGGTCATGGCCCTGGCCACCCGGCTCAGCGCATCGGACCAGCCATGGTCGCTCTCGGCGCTGGCGAAGAGCGCGTAGACGCCTGGCTCGCCCGACTTCTTGTGCTCGAGCAGGAGGTCCGTGATCCCCCCGAAGGCCGAGACGACGAAGATGCGGCCGTAGGGGCCGGAGCCCTCGCGGCTGCGCTTGAACAGCGTCTCGACCAGTTCTGACACGCGCGACATCGAGGTGCCGCCGATTTTTTCTACGGTGTGGGTGCCGCGTTCGGCAGGTGTCTCTACAGTCTCAAGCATCGGCTGGGGCATAGGATCCGTCCTCCTGATGGACTTCGGTGCCTGTGACGGGCGGGTTGAAGCAGCAGGCCATCACCAGCTCCTCCTCGGCGCGCAGGGTGTGCTTGTCGTGCAGGTTCAGCGCGTACATCACGCCGGGCCGGATCTGGTGCGTTTGGCCGGTGCCGAGGTCGGTGATCGACCCCTTGCCCGACATGCAATAGACGCTCTCGAAGTGGTTCTTGTAGTGGAACGTGTGCTCCGACCCGGCCTCGAGCGTGGTGATGTGAAACGAGAATCCCATCTTGTCGTCGGCCAGAAGCATCCGGACCGAGGTCCAGCGGGCGTCCGACACGGCACGGTCGGTCTTCTTCAGCTCGTTGAAATCGCGAACGATCATGTCTGTTACTCCGCGGCGATCGGCGTGACTTGGCAGGTCTCGGCAGCGGCCTCGAGCGTGGCGAGGCCGGCGCGGAACTGCTCCATCGGCGTGGTGAGCGGTGCAAGTACCTTCACGACCTCATCGTGTGCGCCCGAGGTTTCGATGACGAGCCCGTTGCGGAACGCTTCGGCGCAGATGTCGGCGGCGACTTCGCCCGAGCCTACGTCGACGCCCTGCATCATCCCGCGGCCCTTGAGCCGGGCACCCGGAATGCGGTCCGCGATGCGCTGCAGACTGTCGGTCAGAACCTCGGCCTTCTCCGCGATCTCGCGCTGGAATGCATCGTCCGCCCAGAACTTCTCCAACGCGACCCGCGCGGTGACGAAGGCATGGGTATTGCCGCGGAAGGTGCCGTTGTGCTCGGCCGGCTTCCAGATGTCGTGCTCGGGCCGGATCAGCAGCGCCGCGAACGGCAGGCCGAAGCCCGAGAGCGACTTGGCAAGCGTGACCATGTCCGGCTCGACGCCCATCTCCTCGAACGAGAAGAAGGTGCCGGCCCGGCCAATGCCAGCCTGGATGTCGTCGACGATCAGCAGCGCGCCGTGCTTCTTGGCGAGCGCTGCGATGCCGCGGACCCATTCGGGACGCGCGGCGTTCAAGCCGCCTTCGCCCTGCACCAGCTCGACCAGGAACGCGGCCGGCGCGTCAACGCCGCTCGACGGGTTGTCGAGCATCGCCTCGATCACCTGCAGCGTGTCCACTTCGCCGAGCGAACCGTCATAGGGCATCCGGGTCATGTCGTTCAGCGACACGCCGCCCGCACCGCCGCGCTTTCCGGAATTGCCGGTCGCAGCCAAGGCACCCAACGTCATGCCGTGAAAGCCGTTGGTGAAGGCGATGACGTTCTTGCGCCCGGTGACTTTGCGCGCCAGCTTGAGCGCCGCCTCGACGGCATTGGTGCCGGTCGGGCCGGTCATCATGACCTTGTGCGCCATCCCGCGCGGCTCGAGCACTACGCGCTCGACGGCCTCGAGGAACGCCTGCTTGGTCTCGGTATACATGTCGAGGCCGTGGGCGATGCCGTCGTTCGTGATGTGCTCTATCAGCGCCGCCTTCATGTCGGGGTCGTTGTGCCCGTAGTTCAGCGACGAACAGCCCGAGAGAAAGTCGGTGTATTCGCGCCCCTCGCGGTCGATCAGCGTGGAGCCGCTGGCGCGGGTGAAGACCGCGTCGAACGCGCGGCAGTAGCTGCGCGCCTCGCTCTCGCGGCGGGAAAAGATCGTGGGTTCGGCTGTCGTGACAGTCGACATCGAGGTACCTCTCGAATTTCGGTTCAGCAAGGTCGAGGGCGATGGGGCCTCAGGCGGCCGCGCTCATCGCCTCTGCGAATGTGATGGTGACCATGTGCTCGGTCGCATGGCGTCCGTCGAAGTGCTCGTCGCGCTTGAAGTGCGCCTCGCTGTCCAGCTCGGCCCCCTCGCGCTCGGCAAAGCGGCTGAAAAGCGCCCAGGACGCCTCGTTGTCCCTGGTGATCGTGGTCTTCAGCTGCTGCACGCCTTCACAGGCCGGACGCTCCAGCAGTTCCTTGAGCATCTTCTGCGCGAGACCTTGGCCGCGGGCGCGCTCAGAGACGGCCACCTGCCAGACGAACAGCGTCTCGGGGTCGTCGGGCACGATGTAGGCGGAGATCCACCCGACCACGTCGCCCGCGCGTTCCGCGAGAACGCAGGTCTCGCCGAAGTGGTCGCACTGGATGAGGTTGCAGTACATCGAGTTCACGTCGAGCGGGCGGCACTCCTTGATGAGCGACCACACGGCGGCGCCGTCGGCATCGGTCGGCTTGCGCAGCTCGATGGCTGCGGGCTTGATCGGTGTCGGGCTCTCAAACACTGTCCATACATCTCCGTATTGATTAGTGTCACTAAGTAAATCATGTAGTGCGCTGGATCAAGCCCCTTGAAGCGAACTATGCCGAACCACCCCCACAAGGCTGGAGCAATGCCCACAAGGCGCAAAGCGCCCGACAAGATTACGATAGTTAACTAAGGATTTTTCGACAGCGGCGGCTCAGGAGCAACAGATGGACCGGACAGACCAGAGCCTGATTGCGATACGCAGGATCCTGCGGTCCACGCAGACCTATGGCCGCGAGCTCGCCAGGGCCGCGGGGCTGACCCCGGTGCAGATCCGCGTCCTTCAGATCGTTGCGGAAACGGGCGCGGCGACGCCGAAGGACATCTCACAGCGCATGCGCGTGTCGCCACCGACGATGACGTCGCTCCTCGACCGGCTCGCCGCCAAGGGGATGGTGGAGCGGCAGAAGTCCGAGGTGGACCGCCGGCAGAAGAACGTCGTCATCACCCGCGCAGGGCGCGACGCCGTTCACCGGGCGCCCGACCCGCTGCAGCAGCGCTACGTCAGTCAATTCGAGTCGCTCCAGGACTGGGAGCAGGCGATGATCGTGGCCGCGCTTGAGCGGGTGGCGGCGATGCTCGACGCCACGGACTTCGACGCGGCGCCGGTGCTCGATTCGAACCTGCTCGACGACGGCGAAGGCGGTACGGCCGGCTGACCGCATGGCCAAGGTTTGACTTCAGCGTGCCCCGACCAATAAATGAGGCGCGACGACGCGAGCGAGGGACGCATGAAAAAGGTCTACGAATCGGCGGAGGCGGCGCTCGACGGCGTGCTCTTCGACGGAATGCTGATCGCGGCAGGCGGGTTCGGCCTCTGCGGCATCCCCGAGCTGCTGATCGCGGCCATACGTGACGCGGGCACCAAGGATCTGACGGTCGCCTCGAACAACGCCGGTGTGGACGATTTCGGGCTCGGGATCCTGCTCCAGACGAAGCAGGTGAAGAAGATGATCTCTTCCTACGTGGGCGAGAATGCCGAATTCATGCGTCAGTACCTTTCGGGCGAGCTCGAGCTCGAGTTCAACCCGCAGGGCACCCTTGCGGAGCGGATGCGCGCGGGTGGCGCTGGCGTCGCCGGCTTCTACACCAGGACCGGCGTCGGCACCCAGATCGCCGAGGGCAAGGAACACAAGGATTTCGACGGCGAAACCTACATTCTTGAGCGCGGGATCGTGGCCGACCTCTCGATCGTCAAGGCGTGGAAGGCCGACGACACGGGTAACCTCGTCTTCCGCAAGACCGCCCGGAACTTCAACCCCCCGGCGGCAACCTGCGGAAAGGTCTGCATCGCCGAGGTAGAGGAGATCGTGCCGCGTGGTTCGCTCGACCCCGACTGCATCCACCTGCCCGGCATCTACGTGCACCGCCTGATCCAAGGCGAGCACGAGAAGCGCATCGAGCAGCGCACGGTGCGGGCGGCCTGAACCTGATCCGGTAGAACGACATGGCGGACACCCAGAAGGACCCGCTCTCGGACCTGAGCGAAGGTGAGGCGCTGCTGGCGTTCTCGCGCTCCAGCGTCGCGATGGTGCTTACCGACCCTCATCAGGACGACAACCCGATCGTCTACGTCAACCGCGCGTTCGAGCGGGTGACCGGCTATTCCTGGGCGAGTGCGGTGGGCCGCAACTGCCGCTTCTTGCAGGGGCCCGAGACATCGAAGGAGGACGTTCTGGCGCTGCGGCGTGCGGTCCACGAAAAGCGCGAGGTCTCCATCGACCTGCTGAACTATCGCGCGAACGGCGAGACGTTCATGAACCGTCTCCTGATGACGCCGATCTTCGACGGTCAGGGGGAGGTGACCTACTTCCTCGGCATCCAGAAAGACATCACGCAGGAGGATGCCGAGCGCCCGCGCCTGGCCGCGGACCGCTCGATGGTCGAGATCCAGCACCGGGTAAAGAACCACCTCGCGATGATCGTGGGGCTGATCCGGATGCAGGCGCGCACCTCTCCCCAGCCGCAGGATTTCGACACCCTCGCCCACCGGGTGGAGAGCCTGCAGCTTCTCTACGAGGAGCTGAGCCTTCCGGGGGCGGAGAGCGAACGCAGGGTCTCGCTCGGCTCCTATCTCGGGCGCGTCGCGTCGGCCATCTCGCACCTCGACGGCCGCGCCGGCGTGCGCGTCAGCATCGACGTGGCGCCGGTCTACGTGGCCACCGACACTGCGCTCCGCCTGGGCCTGATCCTGTCGGAGGTCCTTACCAACGCCTTCCAGCACGCCTTTACCGGCCGCGCGGAAGGCAACATCGAGGTGCGGGTGACGTCGCGCGAGCGAGACGGCCTCCAGCTCCATGTCTCCGACGACGGGATCGGGATGCCCGATGACGTCGATTGGCCAAACGCCAGCAACCTCGGGGGCCGCATCGTCGTGGGCCTCGTCGAGGGGCTCGACGGCAAACTGGAGGTGCGCCGCGGGCCCGTCGGGACGGTCGTGAACCTGGACCTTCCCGCCTCGGCGATAGAAATCGTGAAATAGGAGCTGACCATGCCCTGGGACCGGAACGCAATGGCCGCGCGCGCGGCGAAGGAGCTCGAGGACGGGATGTATGTCAACCTCGGCATCGGTATCCCGACGCTGGTCGCGAACTACATCCCCGATGACGTGGACATCACGCTCCAATCGGAGAACGGGATGCTCGGCATGGGACCCTTCCCGACCGAGGACGAGATCGATGCCGACCTCATCAACGCCGGCAAGCAGACGATCACCGAGCTTGCGCGCACGTCCTACTTCGACAGCGCGCAGAGCTTTGCCATGATCCGCGGCGGCAAGATCGCCTGCGCGATCCTTGGGGCGATGGAGGTGGCCGAGAACGGTGACCTCGCTAACTGGATGATCCCGGGCAAGCTGGTCAAGGGCATGGGCGGCGCGATGGACCTCGTGGCCGGCGTGCAGCGGGTCATCGTGGTGATGGACCACACCAACAAGGCTGGCGAGTCCAAGGTGCTGAAGAAGTGCACCTTGCCGCTGACCGGCACCGGCGTCGTCCACCGGATCATCACCAACCTCGGCGTGCTGGACGTGGTCGAGGGCGGTCTCAGGATCGTCGAGACGGCCGACGGCGTGACGGAGGACGAGATCCGCGCGGCGACCGAGGCCACGATCGTCAACTGACGCAGGCGCCTCAGGGCCATGGCGCGAAGTCGCATCCGTCGGCAATGCTCGCCGGCGGTACTTCGCAGAGCGTGCGCGCGAGATCGAACGCGGCGAGCACCTTGGGCACGTAGTCCCGCGTCTCGTCGTAGGGTGGGACGCCGCCGTGCCGCAGGACCGCCCCCTCGCCCGCGTTGTAGCCCGCGAGGACCTTCAGCGGGTCGCCTGCGAAGAACTCGGCGAGCCAGTCCAGATAGGCGACGCCGCCGCGGATGTTCTCCGCCGGCCGGAGCGGGTCCGGCACGCCGAAGCGCGCGGCGGTCGCGGGCATGAGTTGCATCAGACCCTGCGCACCGGCCGAGCTCAGTGCATCCGGCCGCCCCCCCCGACTCCACGGCTATCACCGCGAGCGCAAGGGCCGGCGAGACGCGCGTGCCCGCCGTGGCGCTGGCGATCTCGCGCCCCCAGCGCGCGGCCAGGCGCGCCAGGTAGCCGGCCTCGGGCGGAGGGGGCACGGCGCCTGGCGCCTCGTCGGTCGGAGCCTCCGTGAAAGGCATCTGCGGCAGCAACGCGATCTGGACGTCGATGCGCCGCTCCGCCCCCGCAGGCGGCAGACCAACGCGCCGGAAGGTGAAGTCACCCTCGGCGCGCACCGACGCTGCCGCAAAGGTCGTGAAGAAGATCAGCAGGGCCAGACGCCGCGTCATGACGCCATCGTAGTCCGCGACTGGGGTGACGCGTCGCGGCCCTTCCGAGAACGGCGGCGCGAAAGTTCCCGTGGTGCGGATTACGGGCAACGGCAGCCGCGACCGCAAATTGTACCATCTCCGCCTCACTCTTGCCTGGATGCGCCGGCCAGCTTCGACCATGCGAGCGCGGCGGCCAAACGGGAAAGCCTACACCGGCCGCCGGATCGATCGGCCTCTGCCTCGGAATGATCGCCATCATCGGCGGCGGCCCCGACGCCGCGAACGACACCATCGCCACGGGAATGGAGACCGCACCGGCCGCGCCGGAATGACGCTGCCCGTAGCCAGCAGACCTCGGAGACAAGACATGAACCTCAAGAACATCCTCGTTCGCTTCGCGAAGGACGAAGACGGCGCCGTCACGGTGGACTGGGTCGTGCTGACCGCTGCCTTAGTCGGCCTCTCGGTCGGCCTATTCGCCACCTTCAAGTCGAGCCCATTGCCCCTCGCCAACGGCATCGGCTCCACCCTCCTGACCTCCGATCCCACGTCCGGCGGCGGAACGGAGGGAACGACAGAGTAACGAGCGCTCTAGAGACGCATGGGAGGGGCCGCATCGGGGATGCCGCCCTTTCACGACGTCCGACTTGCGCGCCCGTCAACCTCCGGCGCCGCGCGGCACCTCCCGAGATGGCCGGCACGGGTCGACCTCCACCTCGCGGCCCGCACGCTGCGCCATTGCGACCGGTTGATGCCTGGGGACGTGCGGGCGGTCCGCCGGCTCGGAAAAGCCGCACCCAAAATAGCCGTCCTCACCGAGAAACAGCTCCTTCCGAAGGGGCACGACACGCCCCGCGCCCTGCTGCGCGCTATTATGCCGAACGAGTTGCTGCTCGAGTTCAAGCTGAACGTGCGGGCGAGGATATCAGCGTCGCTTGCGGCTCGACTGCGGGATGCGCGCCTTCGCGCTCCGCGTCGACGTCGCGTCCTGCGTCTCGAACTCCCACGCTTGGGCGAACGCGTTCGGCGCTCTCGCGTCAGTTGCATTTTGCCCACATGAGGCGCGGCTTCCAACTTACTGTTCGTTGACCGCTTTCCCCGCCGCTCGCATGATCCGCCGCAAGACTTCGCACTAGATGCGCGGACAACTACGGGCGGCAGGGGCGGGATCGCATGGGAGTCAGGCGCTGGATCACCACGGCTGTCCTGGCCCTGACCCTCGCCTGTCCCACCGCAGGCCAAGCACCGGCGCAGACGCTCACCGTGATGAACGACGCGACCTCGCGTGACCTGGTCGTACCGACCAGCCGGGCCGTGGTGGTTGAATCCGACGTGCCGTTCGTCGAGCTGTCCATCGCCAACCCGAACATCGCCGACATCTCGTCGCTGAGCGACCGCACCATCTATGTGCTGGGGAAGTCGCCGGGGCGAACGACGCTGACGCTGCTCGGCGCCGACGGGCGTCTGATCACGAACGTGGAGGTGCAGGTCGTCCCTGACATCGCAGAGTTCAAGGAGCGTCTGCAGCAGATCCTGCCGGGCGAGACGATCGAGGTCCGCACCGCGAACGACGGCATCGTGCTCTCGGGTACGGTCTCGTCGATCACGGCGCTCGACCGGGCGCTCGACCTTGCGCAGCGCTACGCGCCGGACCGCATCTCGAACCTGATGACGGTGGGTGGCACGCAGCAGGTGATGCTCAAGGTGCGCTTCGCCGAGATGCAGCGGTCGGTCCGCAAAGGGCTCTCGTCGGGGATCACCATAGTCGGCGCGAGCGGCGACGTTGCGATCTCCGCCGCCGGCGGCGCGGGCTCGCTGGTGCCCGGCACGGCGATCGGGTCTGGCGCCTCAACCCTGCTCAACCTCGCACCCGACGCCGTGGGCGGTGTAGCCATCGGCGGCGAGATCGGCGACCTCGCCCTCTCCGTCCTGCTGGAGGCGCTGGAGTCGAAAGGGCTCGTCCGCACCCTTTCCGAGCCCAATCTCACCGCACTTTCAGGACAGGAGGCGACCTTCCTTGCGGGCGGAGAGTACCCGATCCCGACGCTCGACGATGAAGGGGGCATCGTCGTCACCTACAAACCCTTTGGCGTGGAGCTGACCTTCACGCCCCGCGTCGTCGACGGCGATCGCATCAACCTGCAGCTGAACGCTGCCGTCTCGGGCCTGGACACTGCGGTGACGTTCCAGAACGGCGCCTTTGCGGTCAATGCCTTCCGGCGGCGCGAGACCTCGACGACGGTCGAGATGCGCGACGGCGAGAGCTTCGCGATCGCGGGCCTGCTCGAGGACGACTTCCGCGACCTCGTCGGACAGGTCCCGTGGCTGGGCGACATCCCGGTGCTCGGCGCGCTCTTCCGCAGCTCGCAGTACGAGCGCGACCAGAGCGAGCTCGTCATCATCGTGACGCCGCACCTTGTGAGCCCGGTCAGGGGCGAGGCGCTGGCGCTGCCCACCGACCGGATCCGCCCGCCGACCGAGAACGAGCTCTTCCTGCGCGGCAGCGTCGGGTCGCGGCCCACCAGCGGGCCAGCCGCCGAGGTGGCGCGGCAGGACTTCGGCGGCTCCTACGGATACGTGATGGAATGAGGGGCGTCTTCCGCATCACCGCCCTCGCCGGCCTCGTCCTCGTCGCCGGCTGCGCGCGCGACATGGGCTCGCGCGTCGCTGGCGCAGAGCTGGACGAAGGCAGCTTCGGCAACGCCACGCTGAACAACCGCCTCTCCATGACGGGCGAGCAGGGCTACGTCGCCGATCTCAACGCCCGCTTCGCTGCCAGCGTGCCGACGATGGTGATGTTCCCGTTCGACAGCGCGAGGCTGACCCCGCAGGCGCAGGCGATCCTCAGGCGGCAGGCCGACTTCATCCGCCAGTTCCCCGAGCTCCGCTTCAGCGTGTACGGCCATACGGACCTCGTTGGCAGCGCTGCCTATAACGAAGCCTTGGGCCGGCGCCGGGCCGAAGCCGCCGTCGCCTATCTCGCCAGCCAGGGCGTATCGCGAGACCGCCTCCGCGCTCTCGTCTCCTACGGGGAAACCCGGCCGCTCGTCCCGGTCCAGAGCCCGGAGATGCGCAACCGCCGCACGGTGACAGAAGTCTCGAGCTTTGTGCGATCGCATCCGATGGTGCTCAACGGGAAATACGCGCAGGTCATCATGCGCGAGTATGTGGCAAGCGCGGTGCCGCAGGCACCGACCGCCAGTGCAACCGAGACGACGACATACGAATAGAGCCATCGTTTCCTTGAGGTCGGGCAATGACGGCCAGTGGCGCCGCACCGCCGCCCGCGCCGAGGAACATACGCTTCCGGATGTGGGGCCTAGACCTGCCGCCGCAAATCTTCGAGGAAATCCCGATCTGCGGCGCGATCTTCGTCGGTGTCTTCCTGGTGGTCGAGGGCATCTACCCTGGTTGCCTTCGGCCGGTCGATCAGCCTCGCACGAGATCCGCGTCGGCAATTGCAAGCTCGCCGTGCCGCGCGATCTCGCAGAACGCACCGGTGTGGCGGACGTGACGTGCGTCGTGGTCGCGCTGATGCAGGCGCCGGTCCTTCGGCACCTCGTTCGCCAACGCGCTCGCCGGTCGATGCCGCCGAGGAGGCGGCAAACACCTTGCCGACCACGATGACGCTCGTCACAATGATGCCGCCGGTGCCGCCGCTGCTCATCAAGCGCTTGGCGCCGACCATCTACGACATCTTCGTTACCCTCGGGAGTGGAGCATTCTGACGCCGATAGACCCGCGCGCCGCGATCCTGGCGCTCTTCCTCGCGGGGTGCGCCGGGCAGACGCCAGAGGGGCCGTGGGCGCCGGGGCTTGCGCCGGGGGAAGAGGCGTCGGGCCAGCTGACCGCCGGCCACCGGCTGATGGAGGCCGGGGAGCACGAGCTGGCGCTGCGTGCCTACACCCGGGCTGCGCTCGAGGAGGGGCCGTCGGTCGAGGTGCTGGCGGGGCTGGGCTCGGCCAACCTGCGGCTCGGCCGGCTGGGACAGGCCGAGCGCCTGCTGCGCCGTGCGGTCGAGGCCGAGCCCGAGGCGGTGACCGCGTGGAACAATCTCGGCGTCGTGCTGATCGAGCAGGGGCGCGCGGGCGAGGCGGAGCGCGTCTTCCGCCGGGCCTATGCGCTCGACAGTGGCCGATCTGCCGCCATCCGCGACAACCTGCGCCTAGCCCTGTCCAAGGTCGAGGCGCGCGACTATCCTGAGTTGCAGAAACGCAAGTTCGCACTCGTTCGACGCGGCAGAGGCGACTACCTGATCCTGCCCCACCCGGACTGAAGCGGACGAGATCGAGCAGTCGGGAGCGTCTGATGCGCCACCCCCTCATCGCCGCGCTTGCCGCCGCGGCGATCCTCACCGCCGGGTGCCAGCGCGGGCGCGACGCGGATGTCGAGCGCGCGCTCGACGCGGTGAGCGTCATCGACGAGGCGAACCTCAACGACGTGATGCTGGCCTCGGCTGACCCGGCCGAGGCGGTGGCTTATTTCGCCAAAGCCTCCGCAGCCAAGCCCGACCGTCTGGACCTGCGCCGTGGCCTTGCCGCCGCGCTGATCCGCGCGAAGCAGCCGGCTCAGGCCGTGGCGGCGTGGGAGCAGGTCGCCGCGCACCCCCAGGCCATGAACGAGGACCGGGTGGACCTCGCCGATGCGCTGATCCGCGCCGGGGATTGGTCGCGCGCCGAGGCGGTGCTGGACGCGGTCCCGCCGACCTACGAGACGCACCAGCGCTACCGCCTCGCCGCGATGATCGCCGACAGCAATCAGGAGTGGAGCAAGGCCGACGCGTTCTACGAGACCGCCGCCGGCCTGACGACTCGCCCCGCCGGCGTGCTCAACAACTGGGGTTATTCCAAGCTCAGCCGGGGCGACGCGCCGGGCGCGGAGCGCCTGTTCGACCGGGCGCTGGACTATGACCCCGGTCTCTTCACCGCGAAGAACAACCTCGTCATGGCCCGCGGGGCGCGGCGGGCCTACGACCTGCCGGTGGTGCAGATGACCCAGACCGAGCGGGCGATGCTCTTGCACACCGCCGCGCTGAGCGCGATCAAGCAGGGCGACGTCTCGACCGGGCGCGCGCTGCTCTCGCAGGCGATCGAGACGCACCCGCAGTACTTCGAGGCGGCCGCGCGGTCGCTCGACGCGCTCGAGGCCAGCGTCGTCAACTGATGCGGTGACGGCGAGAACAAAGGGAAGTCGCGAGGGCAGCGCCAGCTTTTCCCGCTGGGTCGTGCGCCAGCCCGACGGCGGTCGCCGCAGCGAGGGCCGAGGCTAAAAGAATTGCCTCCTCGCGCGCGACCAACGGCGCCAACGGCGCGGAATTTCGTATCGCCCGCGTCCATCAGCGCCAAGACGTTGGCGGTGAAGCCGACCAGCAGGACGACGACGAGGTGAAGCCAGCGCAGTCTGCGCTCGGTAGCGGCAACCCCAGCGGCCTTACCAGCGCGAAAACCGCGACCAGCGCCAGCACGGCCGGATGGGCAGAGGTACCCCGTCGGACAGGACTTCGCAGGCTACCAGCCGGTGTTCCCGATGGGCCTGATGCTCGTGGTCCGAGCGTTCGAGGGGCTGCCGCCGCAATGGCGCGCGGATGATCGAGAGAGCCTGGGCCAACGTGCTTTTGCGGACCAGAAGATCGCCCCGCTGATCGGATCAGTGGCCGAGGATCTGACTGAGAAACAGCTTCGTCCGGTCCGAGCGCGGGTTGTTGAAGAACTCCTCAGGCTCGTTCTGCTCGACGATCTGACCCTGGTCCATGAAGATGACTCGGTTCGCGACCTGGCGGGCGAAGCCCATCTCGTGCGTCACGACGAGCATGGTCATACCCTCCTGCGCGAGCTCGATCATCGTGTCGAGCACCTCCTTGATCATCTCGGGGTCGAGCGCCGATGTGGGCTCGTCGAAGAGCATGATCTTGGGGCGCATGCAGAGGGCGCGGGCGATCGCGACTCGCTGCTGCTGGCCGCCAGAAAGCTGGCCGGGATACTTGTGCGCCTGCTCGGGGATTTTGACCTTCTCGAGGTAGTGCATGGCATCGGCCTCCGCCTCCCGCCGCGGCGTCTTGCGCACCCAGATCGGGGCCAGCGTGCAGTTCTCCAGGATGGTCAGGTGCGGGAAAAGGTTGAAGTGCTGGAACACCATCCCGACCTCGGAGCGGATCCGATCGATGTTCTTGAGGTCCGAAGACAACTCGGTTCCATCGACGATGATCTTGCCCTTCTGATGCTCCTCCAAACGGTTGATGCAGCGGATGAGCGTCGACTTGCCCGAGCCCGAGGGGCCGCAGATCACGATGCGCTCGCCTTGGTAGACCGTGAGGTCGATGTCGCGCAGGACGTGGAACGCGCCGTACCACTTGTTCATCCGCTGGATCGAGATCGCGACCTCGTCGCTGACGCTGAGGCGCGGAGAACGAGGCGCGGTGTCGATGGCGGCGTCGGTCATGGCGTTTTCCTCAACGGTGGCCGGTCTCGAGCTTCCGCTCGAGGTACATGGAATAGCGCGACATGCTGAAGCAGCAGATCCAGAACAGCAGGCCGATGAACACGAAGAGCTCCCAGTAGATGCCGTTCCATTCGGTCGAGGCGCGGATCGCGTTCGAGAGGCCGATCGGGTCAAGCAGGCCGATGAAGACCACCAGCGTCGTGTCCTTGAATAGCCCGATGAAGGTGTTGACGATCCCCGGGATCGAGATCTTCAGCGCCTGCGGCAGGATGATGAGTCGCATTGCCTTCCAGTAGTCGAGGCCGAGCGCATCGGCCGCCTCGTACTGGCCGCGCGGCAGCGCCGCCAGACCGCCGCGGATCACCTCGGCCATGTAGGCGGCGGCGAAGAGCGTCACCATGATGATGACCCGCAGCATCAGGTCGAAGTTCGTCCCCGGCGGCAGGAAGTAGTTTAGCAGCAGCGACGCGGTGAAGAGCCACACGATCAGCGGCACGCCGCGGATGATCTCGATGAAGCCGACGCAGCTCTTGTTGATGATGAAGAGATGCGACTGCCGCCCGAGCGCGAGAAGGATCCCAAGCGGGAAGCTCAGCGCGATGCCGGCGACGCCGATGATGAAGGCGAGCATGAAACCGCCGAAATCCCCGGATCCAATGCGCACGAGACCGATTGGCGCAATCTGCGCCAGGTCCCCCGCGATCGGCCCCACGGCGAAGAACCACCAGGCGAGCGGCAGCAGGATCGCGGCGATCGCTGCGGCGAGCGTTCCGAGGCGCGGCTCGGCGAGGCGGAAGGCGCCCCACCCGATCACGAAGCCCGCGATGACCAGGAGCGGGCCCCAGATCGTGCCGCCCCAGAGGAGCCAGTAGCCGATGAAGGGATAGATCGCGGTGAAGGCGAGCAGCCGACGGGGCAGTCCCTGAAAGAGGACCGGCGACACCGCGACGAGGAAGAGCACGAAGGCCAGCACCGGGCGCCAGTAATGCTCGGGCGGGTAGAAGCCGAAGAGGAGCTGGTTCCAGCGCTCGGTGATCACGGCGAAGCACGCGGATGCGGCGCCCTCGCCATAGCGCGCGTCCCGGATCTCGCGGCACTCGGTGAGGCTGCCGGCGTCCCAGACCGACTGCAGGAACCAGGGCAGCAGATGCGCGAGCGCCCAGACGACGAAGGCGATCGACAGCACGCTGAGGAGCACGTTCAACCACGACGAGAAAAGGTTCTCGCGCACCCACTTGAAGATGCCGGTCTCGCCCAGCGGCGGGTCGGCGGGTGGCACCATGCTCTCGCGAACGAAGGCGACGGTCTGCGCGTGCGTGTCGCTCATCTCACCGCTCCTTCAGCTTCACGCGCGAGTTGTAGAAGTTCATGGCGCTGGAAATGACGAGGCTGAGCAGCAGGTAGAAGCCGCCGAGAAGGAGCATCCCCTCCAGCTCGCGCCCCGTCTGGTTGATGCTGATGCCCCCAAGGGTGGAGCGCACGTCCATGTATCCGACCGCAATGGCCAAAGATGAGTTCTTGGTGAGGTTCAGGTACTGCGAGATGAGCGGCGGGATGATCACGCGCAGCGCCTGCGGCAGGATGACGAGGTTCATCGTGCGACGCGGCCTGAGGCCGAGCGCGAAGGCCGCCTCGGTCTGACCCCGCGACACGGCGAGGATGCCCCCGCGCACGATCTCGGCGATGAACGCCCCGGTGTAGAGCGAAAGCGCCAGCCAGAGAGCGATCAACGAGTTCCGCAGGTGCAGTCCGCCGGCGAAATTGAAGCCGCCCAGCTCGGGGTAGTCGAGGCCGATCGGTGCGCCGAGGACGAAGTAGGCAAGCACCGACGGAACCAGAAGGAGTGCCAGCGAGACGGCGAAGACCGGGAGAATCTCGCCGGTCCTCTCCTGGCGCGCGTGTGCGTAGCGCCGCCAGGCCCAGATCCCCACGATTGAGAGAACAAAGACGATGCCGAGCGCGAGGGACCCCGGCCCCCAGACCGGCGCGGGAACGTAAACGCCGCGGTTCGAGATCGCCACGCTGTCGAAGAGCAGCATCGAGGCAGTACCGCCTTCGCGGAAGTCGCGCGGCTGCGGCGTGCCCTCGGTCATCAGCGCGAAGATGGCGATGATCCAGAGCAGCAGGGGGACGTTGCGGAAGCCCTCGACATAGACCGTCATCAGGCGCGAGACGATCCAGTTCGACGAGAGCCGCAGCACGCCGGCGATGACGCCGATGATCGTCGCGGCGACGCAGCCCATGAAGGCCACGAGCAGGGTATTCAGGATGCCAACGAGGGCCGCGCGCGCGTGGGTGCTTTCGGAGGAGTAGTCGATCAGTCGCTGGTTGATGTCATAGCCTGCGCGCTGGCCGAGGTAGCTGAAGTCGAAGTCCTTGCCGAGCGTCGCGAGGTTCTGGACCGTGTTCGAGACCAGCCAGGAGAAGAACAGCATGAGCAGGACCAGCGCCACGATCTGGATCGTGAGGGAGCGATAGCGCGTGTCGTATATGAGCTGGCCGAGATGGAACGACTGCTTCGGTGGCTCGGCTGCGGTCGTCGTCATTCTGGCGGTTCCCCCGTTTCGCCCATGATCGACCAGCCTCGCACGGTTTGCACGCTGCGGACGGTCAAGGCCTCTGGTGGATGTGCGAAGGGCGCGGACCTGCCGCGCCCTTCACCGCTTCTGCTTACCGGAACGGCGGTGCGTAGAGCAGACCGCCGTTCTGCCACTGGGCGTTGAGGCCCCGCGGCAGGCCGATGGGCGTGCCCTCGCCCAGGTAACGCTCGAACAGCTCGCCGTAGTTGCCACCGGCCTTGATGGCATTGACGGCCCAGTTGTTGTCCAGCCGGATCATCGCGCCCAATTCGCCCTCGGTCCCGAGGAGGCGGTTGATCTCGGGGTTCTCCGTCCCCTGCGCCAGCTCGTCCACGTTTGCGGAGGTGACGCCGTACTCTTCGGCGGCGACGAGCGCGTTGAGCGTCCAGCGCACGATGTCGCCCCACTCGGGATCGCCATGGCGCACGAGCGGTCCAAGCGGCTCCTTCGAGATGGTCTCGGGCAGGATGACGTGGTCGCCGGGATTCTCGAACGTCGCGCGGGTCGCGGCGAGGCCGGACCGGTCGGTCGTGTAGACGTCGCACGCGCCGGCGAGGTACTGCTGCTGCGCCTCGGCGTTTGTCTCGATCGGGACCGGCTCGTAGTCCATGTTGTTGGCGCGGAAGTAATCCGCCAAGTTCAGCTCGGTCGTGGTGCCGGTCTGGATGCAGACTGTCGCGCCGCTGAGATCGCGCGCCGAAGTCACGCCGAGCGCCTTGGGCACCATGAAGCCCTGGCCATCGTAGTAGTTGATGCCGGTGAACTCGAACTTCAGGTCGTTGTCGCGGCTGAATGTCCAGGTCGTGTTCCGCGCCAGCATGTCGATCTCGCCCGAGGCGAGGGCGGTGAAGCGGGTCTGGCCGGTGGTGGGCACGAACTCGACCGCCTGCGGATCGCCAAGCACGGCGGCGGCAACGGCACGGCACACCGCAACGTCGAAGCCTTCCCACTGGCCCTGGGCGTTCGGCGACGAAAAACCGGGCAGGCCGGTCGACACGCCGCAGTTCAGCGTTCCGCGCGACTGAACGTCGTCCAGCGTCGCAGCCGACGCGGCCCCCGCGACGAGACCTGCGGCCATTGCGCCGAAAAATACGGATCTCTTCATCTTTACCTCTTCCTGTAGCCCACCCGAAAACCGGGCTGGGCGCCCGGTCCACGACGTGAACGCGCTATGGTGAGGGAGGTCCTTCCCCATCCCCTTCGGTGCCGGAAGTTTGGGCGTATTCATTCCATGCAGTCAAGGCCGTGATCCGGGACCGTGATGTAACGGAACCTTCTCAACCGCCGGCTGCAGCGTGCTCCCGTGCCAGCGCGTCGAAGCGTTCGGCTGCGAGGAAGGCCTCGCACCGGACGGCCTCGGCCTCCGCCGCCTCGGCGTCCTCGCCCCACTGCTCGGCCTGCCATCTCTCGTCGATGCGCGAGTGCTCCCACGCGGCCATCGCGTCGAGGTGGCGATGCCGGACGGCGAAGCCGAGCACCAGCGAGCCCGACAACATGACGAGGTCGTGAAACGCCGTCAGGGCGAAGGCATCCATCGCCTCGACCTGCGCCGCCAGCCGCGCGACCGCCTCGCGCGGCTGCGGCTGCGGCATCACGCCCGCAATGGGGACGAGCCGCGCCCCGAGCGCCTGCGCGGACCATTCGAGCAGCGGGTCCCAGGCCTCCGACTGCCGGCGGGCGAGCCCCTCCGGAGTCTCCGCGCGGTAGCAGAGCAGGTCCGTCTCGCCATAGGCCGCGAGCGCCTGCACCACCTCCGCATGCTGCGGCGCCACCTTGTCTATCGCGGCGTTCGCGGCCCGCGTGACGGGCATCGTCCCCGGCTCGACGTGCTCACGCTGCCGATCCCATTCCTCCGCCACGACTGACGCCATCGCCTGCGTCGGCAGCAAGAGGGGCCGCTTGCCCGGCGTCATCAGCCGCCGCTCGTCTAGGAGGACGCACCAGTCCGCGCCCTCACGCCGAACGCTCGCGGTCGCCCAGAAGCGCTTGACAGCCCACTCGCTCATGCGACCGCCATTTCGCCTGCGCCGAGCATCGCCTCGAGAGCCGCCACGTCCTCCGCGACGCCGATGGCGCCCGCGCCGTGCAGGGCGGCGGCCGGATGATAGCCCCAGGCGACACCCAAGGCGCCAATGCCGGCGGCGCGACCCATCTCGACGTCGAAGGTCGCGTCGCCGACGATGACGGCGTGCTCCGGCGTCACGCCTACGGCGTCCAGCGCCGCCGTCAGCATCGCCGGGTGCGGCTTCGACGGGTGCAGGTCCGCGGTCTGTACCGTCTGGAACAGGCCTTCCAGCGCGTGATGCGCCAGCAGGCGGTCGACGCCCCGCCGCGACTTTCCGGTGGCGATGCGGAGGAGCGTTGTCGGCCGCGACCCCAGCCGGCGTAGCATCTCGGCGATGCCCGGGAAGAGCGGCGCCTCGGGACCCGCGGAAAAGGCTCGGCGATAGGCGAGGATGCCGCGCTCCACCTCGCCCGGCGTTGCATCCGGCGCCAGCCGAGTGAAGGCGAGCGGCAGCGACAGTCCGATCACCGACCTCACTTCGGCAAGTCGCGGTGCGGGGCGATCGATGGCTGCGAACCCTGCCGTATAGGCCGCCGCGATCTGCCGCTGGCTGTCGACCAGCGTGCCGTCCACGTCGAACACGATCAGGCGCAAGGTCACACCTCGCCCTCGAACGGGTCGCCCGGTACGTCGTTCTCGCGCCAGTCGAGCAAGCGCCAGGTGCGCGCCATGTGCTCCGGCAGCGGCGCGCCGAGGTTGAGCACCGCTCCGGTGAAGGGGTGCGTCAGGCGCAGCGCGCGCGCATGGAGGTGGAGCTTTCGGCTGAATTCGCCGCCGAGTTGCGCGCCCCAGCCGTCGCCCAAGTTCTCCTGGCCCGAGCCGCCGTACTTTCCGTCGCCCACCACAGGATGGCCGAGCGCGGCCATATGCGCGCGAAGCTGGTGCGTGCGGCCGGTCACCGGCACCAGCGCCACCCAAGACGCACGCGACCCGAGCGAGGAGAGGACGGCGTAGTCCGTCACCGCGCGCTTGGCGCCGGGCGTGCTGTCCGCAACGTCCGGGTGGACGCAGTGCATCTTCTCGCCCTCGCCACCCTTGCCGTGGCCGGGCGCCTTGACCAGAGCGAAGCGAATGGTCCCCATGCGTGGCTGCGGCACTCCGGCAACCGCGGCCCAGTAGATCTTGCGGGTCTCGCGCGCGCGAAAGGCCCGCGTCAGCGCCTCGGCCGCGTTCCTGCTGCGCGCCAGCAGCAGGAGGCCGGAGGTGTCCTTGTCGAGCCGGTGCACCAGGCGCGGCTTTTCCTCGCGATCGAAGCGCAGCGCCTCGGACAGGGCGTCGACGTGACGGCGCTGGCCGCTGCCTCCCTGCACCGCGAGGCCCGGAGGCTTGTTCAGCGCGATGATGTGGTCGTCGCGATAGATGACCGCGCGCCGCATCATCTCGGCATCCGCCTCGCTGACTTCCTGCCGCCGCGGCGCTGGCGCCTCGGCGTCCGGGAGCGGCGGGATGCGCACCTCCTGCCCCGGCTCGATCCGTGTCGAGGGTTTGACTCGGCCGCCGTCGACGCGGATCTCGCCCTTGCGGCACAGTTTCTCGAGCCGGCCCTGCGGCACGTGCTCGAACCGGCGCCGGAACCATCGATCAAGGCGTTGCCCGCCTTCGTCGGCGCCGACGACGAGGGTCTGCACGCCGCTCATCCCGCGGCCCTCGCCAGCCAGAGGCCCAGCGTGAGCGCGCCTACCGACAGCAACACGGAGAGCACGACGTAGAGCGCCGCCAGCGCAGGCTCCCCGCGCTCCACGAGGCTGACTGTATCGAGCGAGAAGGCCGAGAAGGTGGTGAATCCACCCAGAAAGCCGCTCATCAGCAGCGGCGACAGGACCTGCAGCCCGCGCGTCATCAGCCAGACGACGCAGACGCCCATCAGGAACGATCCCGCCACGTTGACCACGAGCGTGCCCCAGGGAAAGCCCGCTCCGAGGGCGCGGAGCGCCGCGACACCGGTCAGGTATCGCAGGACGGCCCCGGCGGCGCCGCCGGCGGCGATCTGCACGAGCGTAGCGGACATGGCGCTTCTGTCGTCGCCGGGCACGCCCTTGTCAATCCTCGCTCCGGCGAGCGCGCTGCCTGACAAACCAGTCGAGCCGCTTCTTCAGCTCGCGCTCGAAGCCGCGCTCGGGCGGCACGTAGTAGACGCCGCGCTTCATCCCATCGGGGAAGTAGTTCTGGCCGGAAAAGGCGCCCTCGGCGTCGTGGTCGTACTGGTAGCCGGCACCGTATCCCTGCTCCTTCATCAGGCGCGTCGGAGCGTTCAGGATGTGGCGCGGCGGCGGCTCCGACCCTGTCGACTTCGCCGCGGCCATGGCCGACTTGAAGGCGGTGTAGACGGCGTTCGACTTTGGCGCGAGGGCGAGGTAGACCACTGCCTCAGCCAGCGCCAGCTCGCCCTCGGGGCTGCCCAGCCGCTCGTAGGTCTCCCACCCGTCGAGGCAGAGCCGCTGCGCCTGCGGGTCGGCGAGGCCGATGTCCTCGACCGCCATCCGCGTAATCCGCCGCATCAGGTAGCGCGGATCCTCCCCGCCCTGGAGCATCCGCGCAAGCCAGTAGAGCGCGGCGTCGGGATCCGAGCCTCGCACCGACTTGTGCAGCGCCGAGATCAGGTTGTAGTGCGCGTCGCCGCTCTTGTCGTACTGCGCCGCCCGCCGCGCCAGCCGGCTCGACAGCGCGGCGCGGTCGAGCGCACCCTCCGCCCCCCAGCCGTCGATCTGCTCGATGAGGTTCAGAAGTGCGCGCCCATCCCCGTCGGCCATCTCGATGAGCTCGCTGCGCGCGTCCTCCGTCAGCGGCAACGGGCGTTCGAGCTCGGCCTCGGCCCGCTGCGCCAGACGTTCGAGATCGTCCGCCGACAGCCGGTTCAGCACCAGCACCTGCGCGCGGCTGAGCAGCGCGGCGTTGAGCTCGAAGGACGGGTTCTCGGTCGTGGCACCGACCAGCAGGATCGTGCCGTCCTCCATGTGTGGCAGGAAGCCGTCCTGCTGGGCCTTGTTGAATCGGTGGATCTCGTCGACGAAGAGCAGCGTTCCGCGACCGTTGGCGTGGCGCATCCGCGCCGCCTCGAAGACCTTCCGCAGCTCGGCGACGCCGGTGAAGATCGCGCTGATCTGGATGAAGGCGAGGTCGGTCTCGTCCGCCAGCAGCCGGGCGATCGTGGTCTTGCCGACGCCGGGCGGCCCCCAGAGGATCAGCGACGAGAGGCGCCGCGCGGCCAGCATCGAGCCAAGGGTACCTTCAGGGGCCAGCAGCGCCTCCTGGCCCACGACATCCGCCAGGCGCCGGGGGCGGAGCCGGTCCGCCAGCGGACGCGGCGCTTCGGAGGGCGGGGCTGCGGTCGTTTCGAAGAGATCGGCCATGCCCCAACGTGCGCTTCGGCGCCGCCCGCCGCAACTGCGGTGGGACGGCGCCGCGACCGCGTCTACGTGGCCGATCGACGTCCGGTGTCAGTGGAGCCGACGGGAGAAATCCATCGAGACCACCTGGTATCGAATGCCGTCCATCACCATGACCCTGCCGCCGGCGCTCATCGCGAGGCCACAGCGCCGGGCCCACCGCGTCCAGTTCGCGGGCAGCAGCGCCAGCATCTGGCTGGCGCCGAACTCGCGCGCGGCCGTCGAGAGTTGCACCACCATCTGAGCGTGCACGCTCCGCCGGATATTCGCGGGCACGTCGTGGGCGACAAAGCCGCGCGTGACCTCCCAGATGTGCGGCGCAACGGGCGCCTCGCAGTCCAGCAGGTCCTCGGGAATGCTGGGCAGGAGGCCCTTCTGCGCATCGCGGATCATGTAGCTGTAGATGCCGCAACGGGCCGTCGTCGGCGTGAGGCGCATTCCGCCCAGAACCTTGCCGAAGTCATGGACGGCTACCCAGCGGCTGGCGGGCGTGTCGTACTGGTCGTATTCCATTCCCATGGCTTCGGGCAGGTCCCACTCGTTCTGGACGATGAACGACTGTCGGCGGGCGCGAAGAAGGTTGGCGAAGAGATCGCCATAGTTGTGCATGTTCTCGAAAGAAAGCGTCGTGGTTTGCATCGTTACTACTCCGGCTGAGGTTGGGTTGGGGTCAGGAAACGTTCAGCCCGGCGCCGGAGGGGCATGTCATATCAGCCGGTAGTCGCGCGCGCGCTGGATCGCCTCGGCCGTCGTCCGCGCGAGCAGACGCTGGCGCGCCGAGTTGAGGCGGGCTTTCAGGGCGCTTTCGGAGATCTTGAGCTTCGCCGCGGCAGCTGCATGACGGTCCCCCTCCGCAATCAGGCGCAGGGCGTCGATCTGGGCTCTAGTCAGGCTGGTCGGCGGCTCGGTTCGGTCGTGCAGCGCGTAGATGATGTGCGCGAAGCGGTCGATTTCTTCCGACGTGAACTCGCGGTCGGATCTTGCCGCGGATGCAATCGTCCGCGACTTGACCGGTCCGCAGGATACCGCGAAGCCATAGACCATGCCGAAGTCCTTCGCCTGTTCCAGGATGCCGAAGGGGTCCGGAATCTCGATCTCGCTCCACCGCGCTGTTCCCGTCGTTGAAAAGCCCCACGCGATGATCGGGTCGCGAAGGGCGTATGCCTGCTCGGTATAATGGTCGGTCCAGCCCGGATCGTAGGTCTGGTGGTGCAGCAAGGGCAGCGCGAACCTGATGTGCAGGGCGAAGAAGAAGCCGCTGGGCGCCATGCCCGCGAGCTGATCCAGTTGCGCTTCGATATCCGATCTGACCGACATGCTCTTTTAGACAAGTTGTTTGGTTAACGATCCACTATATGCAGGAAGGGTCAAGCTAACCAATTTCCGAGGGATTTTAAGAGCTTGTTTAAGGCACAGTTAACCCACACACTTGCTGCCCTCGGCCCCGAGGATCATGCCGATCTTCTGCACCTGCTGACGGCGAACACAAAAAAAGATCGCCTCGAGGACAACCTCGAAGCGATCTTCGCCTCGATCCGACTTCGGCGCGACGCGCGGGGCGAACGGCCGAAATAACGTACCGGCTCCGCCGGAAGGTCAGTCCTCGGCGGCATCCTCCTCGGCCAGCCTGGCGCGATCCGCCGCGCCCTTGGCCTCGGGATCACGGTCCACAAGCTCCACAATCGCCATCGGGGCCATGTCGCCGTAGCGGAAGCCAGCCTTCAGAACCCGGACGTACCCACCCGGCCGCTCCGCATAGCGCGGGCCGAGGACGTCGAAAAGCTTCGCGACGTGCATGTCCTGCTTGAGCTGGGCCGCGGCCTGCCGACGGGCATGCAGATCGCCGCGCTTGCCAAGCGTGATGAGTTTGTCCGCGACCCGCTTCAGCTCCTTCGCCTTGGGCAGGGTCGTCTTGATCTGCTCGTGTTCGATCAGCGACCCGGCCATGTTGGCGAAGAGCGCCTTGCGGTGCTCGTGAGTGCGATTGAGGCGGCGATAACCGCTTGCGTGACGCATGATGTATCTCCTTTGTGCTTTGTCCGGCGGGCCGTGCGTGCGGCCCGCTCACCTTGGGGCGGGTTGCCCGGGGTCGGGTCGCCAGCGGCGCTTGCGCGGCCGCTGGCGTCGGTCTCAGAACTGGTCCTCGAACTTCTTGGCCAGGTCCTCGATGTTCTCCGGCGGCCACTCCTCGACGTCCATGCCGAGGTGCAGGCCCATGCCCGAGAGCACTTCCTTGATCTCGTTCAGCGACTTGCGGCCGAAGTTCGGCGTGCGCAGCATCTCGGCTTCGGTCTTCTGGATGAGGTCGCCGATGTAGACGATGTTGTCGTTCTTGAGGCAGTTCGCGGAGCGGACGCTCAGCTCCAGCTCGTCGACCTTCTTGAGCAGGAGCGGGTTGAACTCCAGCCCGTCGTCCATGCCGGCTTCGCGCGCACTCTCCGGCTCCTCGAAGTTGACGAAGATCGCCAACTGGTCCTGCAGGATCCGCGCGGCATAGGCGACCGCGTCGTCCGGCGTGACCGAGCCGTCGGTTTCGAGCTTCAACGTCAGCTTGTCGTAGTCGAGCACCTGGCCCTCGCGGGTCGGCGTGACCTCGTAGCTGACCTTGCGGACCGGCGAGTAGATCGCGTCGATCGGGATCAGTCCAATCGGCGCATCCTCCGGCCGGTTTCGGTCGGCTGCGACATAGCCCTTGCCGGTGTTCACGGTCAGCTCCATGAACAGGTCGGCGCCCTCGTCGAGGTGGCAGATCACGTGGTTGCGGTTCAGGATCTCGATGCCCGCGCTCTCGGAGATGTCGCCGGCGGTGACGACGGCCGGCCCCTTGGCCGAGATCGAAAGGCGCTTCGGCCCCTCGACCTCCATCCGGATCGCGACGCCCTTGAGGTTCAGCACGACGTCGGTCACATCCTCGCGGACGCCGGCGATTGAGCTGAACTCGTGCAGGACGTTATCGATCTGGACGCTGGTGATGGCGCCGCCCTGCAGCGAGCTCATCAGGACACGCCGCAGCGCGTTGCCGAGCGTCAGGCCGAAGCCTCGCTCCAGCGGCTCTGCCACGACGGTGGCCTGCCGGGCGGGGTCGTTGCCGGGGCGGACGACCAATTGCGTCGGCTTGATCAGTTCCTGCCAGTTCTTGTGGATCATGTAGCTCTCCTCAATGCCTGCGAGCCGCCCATGTCCGTAAGCGGCCCGCTCCCGAGGTGACGATGTCGTTGAGCGATCGAGCGCGGGACGCTCGGCGCGATATGGTGTCAGACGCGGCGCCGCTTCGGCGGGCGGACGCCGTTGTGCGCGATGGGCGTCACATCGCGGATCGACGTGATGTTGAAGCCGACGGCGGCCAGAGCACGCAGGGCGCTCTCGCGACCCGAACCGGGTCCCTGGACCTCGACCTCGATCGTGCGGACGCCATGTTCCTGCGCCTTCCGGCCCGCATCCTCCGCGGCCATCTGCGCCGCGTACGGGGTCGACTTTCGGCTGCCCTTGAAACCCATCGTTCCGGCGGAGGACCAGGCAATCGCATTGCCCTGGACGTCCGAAATCAGGATCTTGGTGTTGTTGAAGGACGAGTTCACATGCGCCACGCCGGCGGCGATGTTCTTCGAGACCTTCTTGCGGGTCGTCGTGCGACGATCACGTGCCATATTCGAGCTCTCCCCTTACTTCTTCTTGCCGGCGATCGGCTTCGCGGGGCCCTTGCGGGTGCGCGCGTTGGTGTGGGTGCGCTGGCCGCGCACGGGGAGATTGCGGCGATGGCGCAGGCCGCGATAGCAGCCAAGATCCATCAGACGCTTGATGTTCATTTGGGTCTCGCGACGCAGGTCGCCCTCGACGGTGACGTTCGCGTCGATGTGCTCGCGGATCTGCAGCACCTCGGAGTCGCTCAGCTCGTTCACGCGCCGGGACTGGTCGATTCCGACCGCCTCGCAGATCTCCCGCGCCGTCGACGCGCCGATTCCGGTGATGTAGGTGAGGGCGATGGGAACCCGCTTTGCAGTCGGGATGTTCACGCCGGCAATTCGTGCCACGTCGTCTGTTCCTTTCGTTGCGGTTCCGTAGCGCCAGAACCTTTTTTCACAACGTAAGCCCGAGGCTTGATGCCACGGGCTTGCGATATGCGATGGCCCGGTCGAGCGACCGATTCTCTTGCGAGATGGGCTGTCCTAGAGAGAGTGCGCCGGCTCGTCAAGGGCGGCGCGCGGTGCCTCGACGATGTCCCTCACCCGCTCGGCCACCTCCGGGATCGGCGCCAAGGCGTCGATCCGCACGAGTCGGCCCTTGGCATGATAGTAGCCGATCAGCGGCGACGTCTTCTTGTAGTATTCCATGAGCCGCGTGCGCAGCGCCTCCGGGTTGTCGTCGGCGCGCCGCTTGAACTCCGTGCCGCCGCACACGTCGCAGACGCCAGCCTTCCGAGGCTGCTTCGTCTCGTCGTGATAGACGGCGCCGCAACTGGCGCAGGTGAAGCGCCCGGAGATGCGGCGGACCAGCGCCTCGTCGTCGACCTGCATCTCGATCACCGCATCGAGCCGGAGGCCGCGCCGGTCGAGCAGATCGGCCAGCGCGTCGGCCTGAGCGAGAGTGCGCGGGAAGCCGTCGAAGATGAAGTCTCCCCCCGGATCGGCCTCGAGCTTCTCCTCGATCAGTCCGACGACGATTTCGTCGGTGACGAGGTCGCCGCGGTCCATCACGTCGGCCACGCGGCGCCCCATCTCGGTCCCGCTCTGGCGGGCCTCCCGAAGCATGTCGCCGGTGGAAAGCTGCGTCATTCCCCTCTCGTCCACCAGAAGTCGGGCCTGCGTTCCCTTGCCCGCGCCCGGCGGCCCGAGGAGTACGATGTTCATCTGCGTGCTGTCCCCTTCTTGCCGCGTCGTTTGCCGCGCAGCTGCGATTTCTCGATCAGGCCCTCGTACTGGTGCGCCAGCAAGTGGCTCTGAACCTGGTTGATCGTGTCCATCGTCACCGACACCACGATCAGCACCGAGGTGCCGCCAAAATAGAACGGGATCGCCAATTGTGAACGCAGAATTTCAGGCAGCAGGCAGACCGCCGCCAGATAGGCGGAGCCCAGTACCAGCACCCGCGTCACGACGTAGTCGAGATATTCCTCGGTTCGCTTGCCGGGCCGGATGCCAGGGATGAAGCCGTTCTGGTTCTTCAGGTTGTCCGCCACGTCGTCCGTCTTGAAGGAGACGTTGAACGTGTAGAAGTAGGTGAAGAAGATGATCATGCCGGCGAAGAACAGCAGATAGAGCGGCTGGCCCGGTCCGAAGTATGCCAGGACCGTCGACATCACCGGCCCGGTCTGCTGGCCACTGAACGTCGCGAGCGTGGTCGGCAGAAGAAGAAGCGACGAGGCGAAGATCGCCGGGATGACGCCGGCCGGATTCACCTTGACCGGCAGGTGCGAAGAGCCGCCGTCGTAGACCTTCATCCCGACCTGCCGGCGCGGATACTGGATGTGGATCTTTCTGAGCGCCCGCTCCATGAAGACCACGAAGCCGATCACAGCGATCACCATCAGCAGCACACCGATGATGACGATGGGGCTGATGGCGCCCGACCGGCCCTGGCTCAGGAACTGCGCAAGCGCGGCCGGGACCTCGGCGATGATGCCGACGAAGATGATGAGTGAGATGCCGTTGCCGATGCCGCGCGCGGTGATCTGCTCGCCGATCCACATCAGGAACATCGTGCCGCCGACTAGCGTGATGACGCAGGCGACGCGGAAGAACCAGCCGGGATCCGTCACGAGGTCGCCGGCCTCGAGGCTGACCGCCAGCCCGTAGGCCTGGAAGGTCGCAAGAAATACCGTGCCGAAGCGCGTGTACTGGTTGATCTTCTTGCGCCCCTGCTCGCCCTCCTTCTTAAGCTGCTCGAGCTTCGGAACCATCGCCGTCATCAGCTGCACGATGATCGAGGCGCTGATGTAGGGCATGATCCCGAGCGCGAAGATGCCCATGCGACTGATCGCGCCGCCGGTGAACATGTTGAGGATCCCGCCGATGCCGGTGGCGGCCTGGTCCATGAAGTCCCGCAGGGCACCGCCGTCAATGCCGGGCACGGGGATGTACGTCCCGATCCTGTAGACGATCAGCAGGCCGATCGTGAAGAGGATCCGCTGCCTCAGCTCGGTCGCCTTGCCCAGCGTCCCCCAGCTGAGGTTCGCAGCCATCTGTTCTGCTGCCGATGCCATCAGGAGTTCCTTTTCATCGTGGCGCCCGTCACCGAGGCGTGGCGAGTCAGCATTCGTTCAATTCAGCGAGCCTCGGCCGCTCCACGGCCGATGCAAAGCTCCGCAATACGGAGTTTCGCTCGCGCGTCGCGGCCCACTCGCGAAAACGCCGCCGAACCGTCTTCCGGTCGGCGGCGCTTGGAAAACACAGCGATCGATGTAAGCGGCGCCAGCGCCGCCCACAACCGCTTATTCGGCCGCCGACGTGACGGTGAGCGAGCCGCCGGCCTTCTCGACCGCCTCGATCGCGGACCGCGACGCCCCGGTCACGGTCATCTCGACCTTGGCCGACAGCTCGCCCGCGCCCAGCACCCGCACACCGTCGAGCTTGCGCCGGACCAGGCCGCTGTCGACGAGCTCGTTCTCGGTGATGACCTCGCCAAGCTTGCCAGCGTCGATGAACTTCTGGATCATCCCAAGATTGACCACAGCATAGCGCTTGCGGTTCGGCTTGTTGAAGCCGCGCTTCGGCAGCCGCTGGTAGAGCGGCATCTGGCCGCCCTCATAACCATTGATCGAGACACCCGAGCGGGACTTCTGACCCTTGATCCCGCGGCCGGCAGTCTTGCCGAGGCCCGAGCCGGGACCGCGACCGACGCGCTTCTTGCGCTTTGTCGCGCCCGGATTATCGCTCAGTTCGTTCAGCTTCATGTCGCTTCTCCTCTTGCCGGATGCGGCCCCCAAAGCGACGGGAAGCGGCCGACCTCGGCGTGAACTTTCAACTTCCTGCAAGTTTCCAAGACCGGATTTGCAAGAACTTGTAGGAGTGCGGGGCCGGTCAGCCCCGCTCTTCGATGATCTGCACCAGGTGCGGGATCGAGTTGACCATGCCGCGAACGGATGGCGTGTCCTCGAGCTCGCGCGTGCGATGCATCTTGTTCAAGCCCAAGCCGATCAGCGTCTGGCGCTGCACGGCGGGGCGGCGGATGGGCGAGCCCACCTGCTTGACGACGATCGTCTTGGCCATCGCGTGTCTCCTTACGCTTCCGCCGGCTCGGCGTCCGCAGGCTCATCGCCGCGGCGCAGGATGTCGGCCACCTTCTTGCCGCGCCGCTGGGCGACGTTGCGCGGCGACTGCTCCTTGCGCAGGCCATCGAGCGTGGCGCGGATCATGTTGTAGGGGTTCTGGCTGCCGAGCGACTTCGCCACGACGTCCTGGATCCCCAGCATCTCGAACACGGCGCGCATCGGGCCGCCGGCGATGATGCCGGTGCCGTGGGGCGCTGTGCGCATGACGACCCGACCGGCGCCATGACGCCCCTCGATGTCGTGATGCAGGGTGCGGCCCTCGCGCAGCGGCACGCGCATCATGCCACGCTTGGCCTGCTCGGTCGCCTTGCGGATCGCTTCCGGGACTTCTTTCGCCTTGCCCTTGCCGAAGCCGACGCGGCCCTTCTGGTCGCCGACGACCACCAGTGCTGCAAAGCCGAAGCGCTTGCCGCCCTTCACCGTCTTGGACACGCGGTTGATCGCCACGAGACGATCGGCGAATTCGGGGTTCTCGTCGCGGTCGCGACGGCCGCCCCGACCTTGCGGTTCTCTTGCCATTCTCGTCTCCCTCAGAACTTCAGGCCGTTCTCACGGGCGGCGTCGGCAAGCGCCTTCACCTTGCCGTGGAACAGGAAGCCGCCGCGATCGAAGTAGCACTCCTCGATACCGGCCTTCTTCGCCCGCTCGGCGATCGCGGCACCTATCGTCGCCGCCGCCTCGAGGTTGTTCTTGCCGACGACGCCGAGGTCCTTCTCGAGCGTCGAGGCCGAGGCGAGGGTCCGTCCCTCGCCGTCATCGATCAGCTGCACGCTGATGTTCTTGCTGCTGCGGTGGACCGACAGGCGGGGACGCCCGGCGGCCAGGGTGCGCAGCTTGTTCCTGGTGCGCAGGCGGCGCTTTAGGAACAAATCTCGCTTGGTGTTCGCCATTTCTGTCGCGTCCTTACTTCTTCTTGCCTTCCTTGCGGAAGATGAACTCGCCCGCATACCGGATCCCCTTGCCCTTGTAGGGTTCGGGGCGGCGCCAGTCGCGGATGTTGGAGGCAACCTGGCCGACCTGCTGCTCGTCGATGCCCTCGACGACGATCTGGGTCTGCTTCGGCGCCGTCACGGTCACGCCCTGCGGCACCTCGAAGTTAACTTCGTGGCTGAGGCCCAGGTTCAGCTTCAGGACGTTGCCCTGCATCTGGGCGCGGTAGCCGACGCCCTGGATCTCGAGCTCCTTCTTGAAGCCGTCGGTCACGCCCTGCACCAGGTTCGCCACCATCGTGCGGCTCATGCCCCACTGCTGACGTGCGCGCTTGGAGTTGCCGCGCGGCGTCACGCTGACCGCGCCGTCCTCGACCGCCAGCGTCACGTCGTCGGTCGCGGTGAACTGGCGGGTGCCCTTCGGCCCCTTCACCTCGATCTGCTGCCCCGAGACCTTCGCCTCGACGCCCGAGGGAAGCGGGACCGGTTTCTTGCCGATACGAGACATGCGTCCCTCCTCAGAATACGGTGCAGAGCACTTCGCCGCCGACGTTCGCCTGACGTGCGGCCGTGTCCGACATGACGCCCTTCGACGTCGACACGATCGATACGCCGAGACCGCCGCGAATTTGCGGGACGTCGCGCGCGGCCATGTAGACACGGCGACCGGGTTTCGAGACGCGCTTGACCTCGCGGATCACCGGAGTGCCCTCATAGTACTTGAGACTGATCTCCAGCGCCGGGTGGCCGCGCTCGTCCGTCGTCTTGTCGTAGCCGCGGATGTAACCTTCGTCCGCCAGCACGTCGAGGACCCAGGCCCGCAGCTTGGACGCGGGTGTCACTACCGTGGACTTGCGGCGCATCTGCGCGTTGCGGATGCGGGTGAGCATGTCGCCCAAGGGATCGTTCATCGCATCGCCCTCCTTACCAGCTCGACTTGACCAGACCGGGGATCTGGCCGTTCGAACCGAGGTCACGCAGCGCGATCCGGTTCATCTTGAGTTTGCGGTAATAGCCGCGCGGCCGGCCGGTCAGCTGGCAGCGGTTGTGCAGGCGGCTGGGCGACGAATTCCGCGGCAGCTTCGCCAGCTTGAGGCGCGCCTTGAAGCGCTCCTCCATCGGCTTCGACTCGTCGTTCGCGACATCCTTCAGCGCCGCGCGCTTGGCGGCATGCTGCGCGACCAGGCGCTGGCGCTTCTTTTCGCGTTCGATCATTGCTTTCTTGGCCATGAAATCCCCCAGGCTCAGCTGTTGAACGGCATGTTGAAGTGCTTCAACAGCGCCTTGGCTTCCGCGTCGGTCTTCGCGGTCGTGCAGATGACGATGTCCATCCCCCAAACCTCGTCGACCTTGTCGAAGTTGATCTCAGGGAAGACGATGTGCTCCTTCAGGCCGGTGGCGTAGTTGCCGCGGCCATCGAAGCTCTTGCCGGAGACACCGCGGAAGTCGCGGATCCGCGGCATGGCGATGGTGATAAGGCGGTCAAGGAACTCGTACATCCGGTCCCCGCGCAGCGTCACCTTGGCACCAAGCGGCATGTCCTCGCGGACACGGAAACCCGCGATCGACTTCTTCGCCTTGGTGATGACGGCCTTTTGACCGGCGATCTGCGTCAGGTCCTCCTGCGCGGAACGGGCCTTCTTCGAGTCGCGCACCGCCTCAGCACCACAGCCAATGTTGAGCACGATCTTCTCAAGCCGCGGCACCATCATGCCGTTCTTGTAGCCGAACTCCTCGGTCAGTGCCTGGCGAACGCTATCTTGGAAGAGCGCCTTGAGGCGCGGCGTATAGTTCGTCGTGTCGAGCATCAGATCACGTCCCCCGTGGTCTTGGCGAAGCGGACCTTCTTGCCGTCCTCGAAACGAAAACCGACGCGCGTCGGCTTGCCGCTCGCATCCATGAGGGCAAGGTTCGAGAGGTCCACCGGCATCGGGGTCGGCACGCGGCCCCCCTGCTCGGCCTGGCTCTGCCGGCGGTGCCGGATCGCGACGTTGATCCCGTCGACGACCGCCTTGTTCTCCTTTGGCATGACGCGGGTGACCTCACCCTGCTTGCCCTTGTCCTTGCCGGCGAGCACGACGACCTTGTCGCCCTTTTTCAGCTTGGCAGCCATCAGAGCACCTCCGGAGCAAGCGAGATGATCTTCATGAAATTCTTCGCGCGGAGCTCGCGCACGACCGGGCCGAAGATCCGGGTGCCCACGGGCTCGTTGTTGTTGTTGAGGATGACGGCGGCGTTCCGGTCGAAGCGGATCGCAGTGCCGTCCTCGCGCCGAACTTCCTTGGCGGTGCGAACGACGACTGCCTTGCGGACGTCGCCCTTCTTGACGCGGCCGCGCGGGATCGCCTCCTTCACGCTGACGACGATGATGTCGCCCACGCTGGCGTACTTCCGCTTCGACCCGCCGAGGACCTTGATGCACTGAACCCGGCGCGCGCCGGAATTGTCAGCGACATCCAGATTGGTCTGCATCTGGATCATTTAGGTGTCTCCCGACCTTTGGGGGCGCGCCCCCAGGGTTTCGATCGCACCGGGATGTCAGGCTTGCGCCACGACCTCCCAGCGTTTCGTCTTGCTGACCGGCGCGCATTCCTGAATGCGGACGCTGTCGCCAACCTTGAATTCGTTCTTCGGATCGTGCGCGCGGTACTTCTTCGAAGCGCGAACGGTCTTGTGCAGAAGCGGGTGTGCGTAGCGCCGCTCGACCAGGACGGTAACCGTCTGGTCGTTCTTGTCGCTCGTCACGGTGCCCTGCAGGATACGCTTCGGCATCTCAGGCCTCCGTCTTTTCGGCGGCCGCGGCAACGGCCTTTTCGTTCAGGATCGTCAGCACGCGGGCGGTTTCGCGGCGGACCTGCCGCATCCGCGCCGTGTTCTCGAGCTGCCCCGTGGCCTGGCGGAAGCGCAGGTTGAACGCCTCCTTTTTCAGCGTCGTCAGCTGGTCGCGCAGCTGATCCGGCGTCTTGTCTCTCAGTTCCTGGGCGTTCATCGCCGCGTCCTCTCGATCAGAAGTCAGAGGGCACGCCCTCCGCTTTTCCAACAACGTCCGAAGCCCCGCGTCATGCCGCGGGGCTTCGGGAAAATTCTTACCAGTCCTCGCGGACCACGGTGCGCGTCTTGATCGGCAGCTTCATGGCGGCGAGGCGGAGCGCCTCCCGTGCCACAGAATCAGTGACGCCGTCAATCTCGAACATGATCCGGCCCGGCTTTACCTTGGCGGCCCAGAAATCGACCGAGCCCTTGCCCTTGCCCATCCGCACCTCGGTCGGCTTCGACGTGACCGGCGTGTCCGGGAACACACGGATCCAGACGCGGCCTTGGCGCTTCATGTGGCGGGTCATGGCGCGGCGCGCCGCCTCGATCTGCCGCGCGGTGATCCGCTCCGGCTGCGTCGCCTTCAGTCCGTAGGTGCCGAACGCCAGGTCGAAGCCGCCCTTGGCCTCGCCGTGGATCCGGCCCTTGTGGAGCTTGCGGAACTTAGTGCGCTTTGGTTGCAGCATCTCTCGTTACCTCCGGCCGCCGCGCGAGGCGGGACCTTCCTGCAGTTCCTGCTGGCGACGGTCGCGGGCCGAGGGATCATGCTCGAGGATCTCGCCCTTGAAGATCCAGACCTTGATCCCGATGATCCCGTAAGGCGTCTTTGCCTCGGCCAGCGCATAGTCGATGTCCGCCCGCAGCGTGTGCAGCGGCACCCGGCCTTCGCGATACCACTCGGTCCGGGCAATCTCGGCGCCGCCGAGACGGCCGCCAACGTTAACCCGGATGCCGAGCGCACCCATCCGCATCGCGTTCTGGACCGACCGCTTCATCGCGCGCCGGAACGAGACCCGTCGCTCGAGCTGCTGGGCGATGGACTCCGCAACCAGCTGCGCGTCCAGTTCCGGCTTGCGCACCTCGACGATGTTGAGGTGCAGCTCGCTGTCCGTCATGGACGCCAGCTTCTTGCGCAGCGTCTCGATGTCCGCGCCCTTTTTGCCGATGATGACCCCCGGCCGTGCCGTATGGATCGTCACCCGGCACTTCCGGTGCGGACGCTCTATGATGACCTTGCTGACGCCCGCCTGCTTGCACTCGCGCTTGATGAACTCGCGGATCTTGATGTCCTCGAGCAGCAGGTCGCCATATTCCTTGGTGTCGGCGAACCAGCGGCTGTCCCAGGTCCGGTTGACCTGGAGCCGCATGCCGACCGGGTTGACTTTATTACCCATTACGCTTGCTCCTCGATCTGGCGGACCTTGATGGTAAGCTCGGAAAACGGCTTGATGATCCGCCCGAACCGGCCGCGCGCCCGCGGGCGCCCGCGCTTCATGGTCAGGTTCTTGCCGACATAGGCCTCGGCGACGACCAGCTCGTCGACGTCGAGGTTGTGGTTGTTCTCGGCGTTCGCAATGGCGGACTGCAGGCACTTCCTGACGTCCTGCGCGATCCTCCGCTTCGAGAAGGTGAGGTCGCTCAGCGCGCGCTCGACCTTCTTTCCGCGGATCAGCGCGGCGACGAGGTTCAGCTTCTGCGGGCTGGCGCGCAACATGCGCGCCTTCGCCATCGCCTCGTTCTCGGCCGTACGGCTGGGGTTCTTCTGCTTGCCCATCGCCCTTACCTCCGCTTCGCTTTCTTGTCGGCGGCGTGGCCGTAGTAGGTGCGCGTCGGCGCGTACTCGCCGAACTTCTGGCCGATCATGTCCTCGGTGACGTTCACCGGAATGTGCTTGCGGCCGTTGTAGACGCCGAACGTGAGGCCGACGAACTGCGGCAGGATGGTGGAGCGGCGCGACCAGATCTTGATGACCTCGTTGCGGCCGCTCTCGCGCGTCTTCTCCGCCTTCTTCAGCACGTGGCTGTCGACGAAGGGGCCTTTCCAAACGGAACGTGTCATGATCAGCGACCCTTCTTCCGGGCGTGGCGCGAACGCAGGATCAGCTGCGACGACGCCTTCTTCTTGTTGCGGGTGCGGGCGCCCTTCGTCGGCTTGCCCCACGGCGTGACCGGGTGACGGCCGCCCGAGGTGCGGCCCTCGCCGCCGCCGTGCGGGTGATCGACCGGGTTCATCACGACGCCGCGGACGCTCGGGCGCTTGCCGAGGTGCCGGTTCCGCCCCGCCTTGCCCAAGTTCTGGTTCGAGTTGTCGGCGTTCGACACCGCGCCGACCGAGGCCATGCACTCCTGCCGGACCAGACGCAGTTCGCCCGAACTCAGGCGGATCTGCGCATAGCCGCCGTCACGGCCGACGAACTGCGCATAGGTGCCGGCGGCGCGCGCCAGCTGTCCACCCTTGCCGGGCTTCAGCTCGATGTTGTGGACGATCGTTCCGATCGGCATGCCCTGGAAACGCATCGCGTTACCCGGCTTCACGTCGACCTTCTCGCCGGCCACGACCGTGTCGCCCACGCCGAGGCGCTGCGGCGCCAGAATGTAGGCCTGCTCGCCGTCCTGATAACGGATGAGCGCAATGAACGCGGTCCGGTTCGGATCGTATTCGATCCGCTCGACCGTAGCGGGGACGTCGAATTTGGTGCGCTTGAAGTCGACGACGCGATAGAGGCGCTTCGCCCCGCCGCCGCGCCGCCGCATCGTGATCCGTCCGGTGTTGTTCCGTCCGCCGTTCTTCGACAGTCCCTCGGTGAGCGACTTGACCGGGCGGCCTTTCCAAAGCTCCGAACGGTCGATCAGAACCAGCCCGCGCTGGCCAGGCGTCGTCGGATTGTACGACTTGAGTGCCATGCTTCCTGTCTTCCGTCTGCCTTGGACCTAAAGGTCCGTTTCTTCTTCCGGACCACCGGCCCGGCCTTGAAAGACTTCGGCCCCGCGAAGGGGCCGAAGATTCGACGCCTCGTATCAGAGGCCCGTGGTGACGTCTATCGTGTTGCCCTCTTCGAGGGTCACGTAGGCCTTCTTCACGTCGGCGCGGCGGCCCTTGATGCCACGGAAGCGCTTCTGCTTGCCTTTGGTCACGGTGGTGTTGACCGCCTTGACCTTGACGCCGAAGAGCTCCTCGACCGCCGCCTTGATCTGCGGCTTAACCGCATCCATCGACACCTCGAAAACCACCGCGTTGGCCTCGGAGGCCATCGTCGCCTTCTCGGTGATCACCGGCTTGCGGATCACGTCGTAATGCTGGGGTTTCGCGGTCATTTCAGTCGGGCCTCCAAGGCTTCGACACCGGCCCGCGTGATGACGAGCGTGTCGCGCTTCAGGATGTCGTAGACGTTTGCGCCCATCGACGGGAGCACGTCCACACCGGCCAGATTCGCCGCTGCACGGGCGAAGTTCTGGTCAACCTCGGCGCCATCGATCACGAGGACCCGCTTCCAACCCAGCTCCTTCGCCGCATTGGCCAGCACCTTGGTCTTCGCCTCGTCCATGGCGCAACTCTCAAGCACGACGAGATTTCCGTCCCGCGCCTTGGAACTCAGCGCGTGCTTGAGGCCGAGTTTGCGGAACTTCTTCGGCAGGTCGTGCGCGTGGCTGCGCGGGGTCGGGCCCTTGTAGATGCCGCCTTTGCGGAAGATCGGCGCGTTGCGGTCACCGTGGCGCGCGCCGCCGGTGCCCTTCTGGCGGTAGATCTTCTTCGTCGAGTAGCTCGTCTCGGACCGCGTCTTGACCTTGTGCGTGCCCTGCTGGGCGCGCGCACGCTGCCAGCGCACGACGCGGTGCAGGATGTCGGCGCGCGGCTCGAGGCCGAAGATCTCGTCCGAGAGCTCGATGTCGCCCGCCTTGCTGGCGTCGAGGCTGATGACGTCACTTTTCATCGTCGCCACCTTCTTGTTGCGGGTTGTCGGGCGTCTCGGCGGCCTTCTGCGCCTCGATGTCCTCTTCGGCTTCCTTCAGCGCGGCCTCCTGCTCGGCAGCAGCCTGCTCGGCCGCCGCCTTCGCGGCCGCCTCTTCCTCGGCGGCTGCCTGCGCGGCAGCCTCCTCGGCAAGACGCTTGGCTTCTTCGGCCGCGGACTTCAGCGCGGCGGGATAGATCAGGTTCTCGGGCGTCGGCTTCTTCACCGCGTCCTTGATCGTGACCCAGCCGCCCTTCGAGCCCGGCACCGCGCCTTTGACCATGATCAGGCCGCGGTCGGCGTCGGTGCGCACTACCTGCAGGTTCTGCGTGGTCACGCGGGCGGCGCCCATGTGGCCGGCCATCTTCTTGCCCTTGAACACCTTTCCGGGGTCTTGGCACTGGCCGGTCGAGCCGTGCGAGCGGTGGCTGATCGAGACGCCGTGCGACGCGCGCAGGCCGCCGAAGTTGTGCCGCTTCATCGCACCGGCAAAGCCCTTGCCGATCGAGGTGCCCGAGACGTCGACGAATTGACCCTCGAAGTAGTGGTCGGCGGTGATCTCCTCGCCGACCCCGATCAGGTTCTCCGGCGCCACGCGGAACTCCGCGATCTTGCGCTTGGGAGCGACGTTGGCGGCCGAAAAATGGCCGCGCATCGCCTTGGAGACGCGCTTCGGCTTCGCGACGCCCGCGCCGAGCTGGACGGCCGAATAGCCGTCGCGCTCTGCGGTGCGCTGAGCCACCACCTGCAGCCCATCGAGCTGCAGCACGGTCACCGGAACCTGACGCCCGTCCTCGAGGAAGAGGCGCGTCATCCCGACCTTCTTTGCGATCACTCCGGAACGCAGCATCGTCCTGCCCTCCCTCAGACCTTGATCTCGACGTCGACGCCGGCGGCGAGGTCGAGCTTCATCAGCGCGTCCACCGTCTGCGGCGTCGGATCCACGATGTCGAGGAGCCGCTTGTGCGTGCGGATCTCGAACTGGTCGCGGGACTTCTTGTCGACGTGCGGGCCGCGAAGGACCGTGAACTTCTCGATCTTGTTCGGAAGCGGGATCGGCCCGCGTACCTGCGCACCGGTCCGCTTGGCCGTGTTGACGATCTCCTGCGTGCTGGCGTCCAGCACGCGGTAATCGAAGGCCTTCAGCCGGATCCTGATGTTCTGGCTTTGGAGTGCCATCTTGTCTTGCCTTTCGCGGCTTGGCGGTTCGAGAGGTGGAGCGCGGCGGTCCCGCGCCCCACGTCGAGGCCGTTCTCGTTTACTGGATGATCTTGCTTACGACGCCGGCGCCGACGGTGCGGCCGCCTTCGCGGATGGCGAAGCGGAGCTTCTCCTCCATCGCGATCGGCGCGATC
>NZ_JAFFOB010000029.1 GCF_016918935.1 Roseitranquillus sediminis | reverse complement strand
GCCCGGTTTGCTCAAGCGGTGAGTTCTGCGCGGTTCAGCGCGCAGTGTGACCAGAGCTCGTCCATCGCGCGCACCAGCGCGTCGGTCTCGCGGGGGCCGTGCACCGGCGACGGCGTGAAGCGCAGCCGCTCGGTGCCGCGCGGCACCGTGGGGAAGTTGATCGGCTGCACGTAGATGCCGTGGTCCTCGAGCAGCATGTCGCTCAGCATCTTGCACTTCACCGGGTTTCCCACATGCACCGGCACGATGTGGCTGCCGTGGTCGATCAGCGGCAGGCCCAGCCCCTTGAGCCGCGTCTTCAGGATCCGCGCCTGGGTCTGGTGCCGCGCCCGCAGCGCCTGGTCCGTCTTGAGGTGCCGCACCGAGGCCGCCGCCCCCGCCGCAACCGCCGGCGGCAGCGACGTCGTGAAGATGAAGCCCGGCGCGTAGGAGCGGATCGCGTCGCACAGCCGCGCGCTCGCCGCGATGTAGCCGCCCATCACCCCGTAGGCCTTGGCCAGCGTCCCGTTGACGATGTCGATGCGCCCCATCAGCCCCTGCGCCTCGGCCACGCCCGCCCCGCGGGGGCCGTACATCCCCACCGCGTGCACCTCGTCGATGTAGGTCAGCGCGCCGAACTCGTCCGCCAGGTCGCAGATCGCCTCGATCGGGCCGAAGTCGCCGTCCATCGAGTAGACCGACTCGAACGCGATCAGGATCGGCCGCCCCGGCTCGATCGCCTCGAGGATCTCGCGCAGATGGCCGACGTCGTTGTGGCGGAAGATGTGCTTCTCGCCGCCGCCGCGCCGGATGCCCTGGATCATCGAGGCGTGGTTCAGCTCGTCCGAGACGATCACCAGCCCGGGGAAGAGGCTCGGCAGCGTCGAGAGCGTCGCGTCGTTGGCGATGTAGGCCGAGGTGAAGAGGAGCGCCGCCTCGGTCCGGTGCAGGTCCGCAAGCTCGGCCTCCAGCGCCTTGTGGTAGACCGTGGTGCCCGAGATGTTGCGCGTCCCGCCCGAGCCCGCGCCCGTCGCGTCGATCGCCTCGTGCATCGCCGCCAGCACCGCCGGATGCTGCCCCATCCCCAGATAGTCGTTGCCGCACCAGACCGTCACCGGACGCTCCGCCCCGTCCGGCCGGCGCCAAACCGCATGCGGAAACGACCCGCGCCGCCGCTCGATGTCGATGAACGTCCGATACCGCCCCTCGTCATGCAGACGCTGAAGCGCCGCGTCGATCATCGCAGGATAGTTCA
>NZ_JAFFOB010000028.1 GCF_016918935.1 Roseitranquillus sediminis | reverse complement strand
TGATCGACATGCGTCATGAGCTGGTGAAGCTCGAGGCGGTGATCGACTGGGAGTTCCTCGAGCGGGAGTGGGCCGGGTTCTTCCCGTCGGCAAGCGGGAGGCCCGCGACGTCACCGCGGCTGGTGGCGGGCTGCTCTGCCTCCAGCACGCCTTCGCCCTCTCGGACGAGGCTGTGGTCGCGCGGTGGGTCGAGAACCCGTACTACCAGCACTTCTGCGGCGAGACCTTCTTCCAGCACCGCCCGCCGATCGATCCCTCCTCGCTCACCCGCTGGCGCCAGCGGATCGGCGAGGAGGGCGTCGAATGGCTGCTGACCAAGAGTGAGGAGGAAAAGGAAAGGCCCCAGTGGGGCGTTTCCC
>NZ_JAFFOB010000027.1 GCF_016918935.1 Roseitranquillus sediminis | reverse complement strand
CGCGGCGCGCATCACCGTCACCGCGTCGCGCAGGTGGCCGGGCTCGAACCAGCGGTTGAAGGTGTCGGCGAAGAGGATGACGTCCGGCTCGGCGTCGCCGCCATCCTCGCGGAACGGGCGGCGGCTCCAGGCGGGCAGGGGCCGGTCGGCGGCGAGGCCCGCCATCCGCTGCGACAGCGCCGCGGCGCCGGGCAGCCGGTCGCGCGCGTTGGCGAGCCAGGGTGCGCGGGCGGCGAGGGGGGCATAGCGCGGCAGGTGCGCCACGAGGCGGTCGCGGAGCGAGAGGCCGTGCTTCTTCGCCCGCGCGGCGGCGACCTCGACCTTCATCGCGGCCATGTCGACCGACATCGGGCATTCGCGCTTGCAGGCCTTGCAGGAGACGCAGAGCTTCAGCGTCTCGGCCATGTCGTCGGAGGTGAGCGCGTCCGGCCCCAGCTGGCCCGTGAGCGCGAGGCGGAGCGTGTTGGCGCGGCCGCGGGTGACGTCGCGCTCGTTGCGGGTGACGCGGTAGGAGGGGCACATCGCGCCGCCCTGGAGCTTGCGGCAGGCGCCGTTGTTGTTGCACATCTCGACGGCGCCGTGCAGGCCCGCGGGCCAGCCGGACCAGTCGAGCCGCGTCTCCACGGGCTGGTGCCGGTAGTCCGGCGGGTAGCGGAAGAGGCTGCGGTCGTCCATCTTCGGCGCGCGCACGATCTTGCCGGGGTTGAGGACGCCGTCCGGGTCGAAGCGGTCCTTCACCGCCTCGAAGCTCTGCACCATGCGGCGGCCGAACATCCTCTCGTGGAACTCGGAGCGGACGATGCCGTCGCCGTGCTCGCCCGAATGGCTGCCCCGATACTCGGCGACGATGTCGAAGGCCTCCTCCGCGATGGCGCGCAATGCCCGGACGTCGGCTTCCTCGCGCAGGTTCAGCACCGGGCGGACGTGCAGCAGGCCGACCGAGGCGTGGGCGTACCAGGTGCCGGTGGTGCCGTGGCGCGCGAAGAGCGCGGTCAGGCGGTCGGTGAAGTCGGCGAGATCCTCGAGATGCACCGCGCAATCCTCGACGAACGAGACCGGCTTTCCGGCGGACTTCATCGACATCATGATGTTGAGGCCCTGGGTGCGGACCTCGGTGATCCTGGCCTGCAGCGCCTGGTCGGGCGCGTCGAGCACGCCGCCCTCGCGCCTGGCCGGATCGTCCCAGCGGAAGCCGAGCCCGGCCATCGTGTCGTGCAGCCCGGCGAGGCGGCGGCTGTTCTCCTCCGGATCGTCCTCGGCGAACTCGACGAGCAGCAGC
>NZ_JAFFOB010000026.1 GCF_016918935.1 Roseitranquillus sediminis | reverse complement strand
GCCATCGTGTCGTGCAGCCCGGCGAGGCGGCGGCTGTTCTCCTCCGGATCGTCCTCGGCGAACTCGACGAGCAGCAGCGCGGCGGGGTCGCCGCGCACGAAGTCGGCGAGGTGCGGGGCGAGCGCCGGGATCTCGCGCCCGAGCTCGATCATGTTGCGGTCCACCAGCTCCACCGCCGAGGGGCCGAGGGCGACGAGGTGTTGCGTCGCCGCCATCGCCTCGCGGAAGGTTGGGAAGTGGCAGACGCCGACCACCTTGTGCTTCGGCAGGGGCGAGAGCCGGATGTCCACCGTCTCGCTCAGCGCCAGCGTGCCCTCCGAGCCCACGAGCAGGTGCGCGAGGTTGTTCGCCGCGCCGTCCGGCACCAGCGCGTCGGTGTTGTAGCCCCCGACCCGGCGCAGCACCTTCGGGAAGCGCGCCGCGATCTCCGCCGCCTCGCGTTCCCCCAGCGCCAGCATGTCGCGCATCAGCGCCTCGACCGGGCCGCCGGCGTTGGACATCAGCGCGGCGCGGTCGACCTCGCCGAAGCGGGCGCGGGTGCCGTCGGCCAGGAGCGCGTCGATGGCCGCGACGTTCTCGCGCATCCGGCCGTAGCGGATCGACCGGCCGCCGCAGGAATTGTTCGCCGCCATCCCGCCGATCGTGGCGCGCGAGGCGGTGGAGACGTCGACCGGGAAGAAGAGGCCGTGCCGCTTCAGCTGGCGGTTGAGTTCGTCGAGGACGAGGCCGGGCTCGACCGTCGCGGACTGCGCCGCGACGTCGAGGTCGACCACCCGGTTCAGGTGCTTCGAGTAGTCGATCACCACGCCGCGGTTGATGGTCTGGCCCGCCTGGCTGGTGCCGCCGCCGCGGGCGGTGACCGGCACGCCGGCCGCGCGCGCGACCTCAAGCGTCGCGGCGACGTCGTCGTGCCGCCGCGGCACCACCACCGCCTCGGGCACGATCTGGTAGAAGGACGCGTCCGTCGCGTAGCGTCCGCGGTCGAAGCGGTTGGTGAGGACCGCGCCCTCGATCTCGTCCGCCAGCCGTTTCCAGTCCGCCATTCCCGCCCCGCCGGCCATAAAGCTCTTGACTTGCATTATGCATTCAAAATTAAGGTGCGCAACGACGACCTGGACGAGCGAGGCGATATCCGATGCGCAGCGGACGGCATTTCCTGCAGATCCCGGGACCCACCAACGTCCCGGACCGCGTCCTGCGCGCGATGGACTATCCCACCATCGACCACCGCGGCCCGACCTTCGCCGACCTCGGCACGCGCGTGCTCGCGGGCATGAAGCGGATCGTCAGGACCGAGGCAGGCCAGGTGGTGATCTATCCCGCCTCCGGTACCGGCGCATGGGAGGCGGCGCTGGTCAACACGCTCTCGCCGGGCGACCGGGTGCTGATGGTCGAGACCGGGCACTTCGCGATGCTCTGGCAGAAGCTCGCGCAGAAGATCGGCCTCGACCCGGTGGTGATCCAGTCGAACTGGCGCACCGGCGTCGACCCCGAGACGCTGGGCGCCGCGCTGGAGGAGCATCCCGACGTCAAGGCGGTCTGCGTCGTGCAGAACGAGACCTCGACCGGCTGCGCCACGCGCATCGACGAGGTGCGCGCGGCGATGGACCGGGCGGGGACCGACGCGCTGCTGATGGTCGACACCATCTCGTCGCTGGCCTCGATCGACATGCGGATGGACGAGTGGGGCGTCGACGTCATCGTCGCCGGCAGCCAGAAGGGGCTGATGCTGCCGCCAGGGCTGTCGTTCAACGCGCTGAGCCCGAAGGCGCTCGCGGCGCACGAGACGGCCGGTCTCAAGCGCTCGTACTGGGACTGGTCCGAGATGCTGGGCCCGAACGCGAAGGGCTTCTTCCCCTACACGCCGGCGACCAACCTGCTCTACGGCCTCGCCGAGGCGATCGACATGCTGGAGGAGGAGGGGCTGGAGAACGTCTTCGCCCGCCACGACCGGCACGCCGAGGCCACGCGCCGCGCCGTGCGGGCCTGGGGCCTCGAGGTCCTCTGCCAGGAGCCGCGCCACCATTCCAGCTCGCTCACCGCGGTGGTGATGCCGGGCGAAGAGGGCGGCGACGCGCTCCGGGCCGTGATCCTCGAGCACTTCGACATGTCCCTCGGCGCCGGCCTCTCCAGGCTCGCCGACAGGATCTTCCGCATCGGCCATCTCGGCGACTTCAACGACCTCATGCTGATGGGCACCCTCTCCGGCGTCGAAATGGGCCTCGACCTCGCCGGCGTCCCACACAAGACAGGAGGCGCACGCGCCGCAATGGAATATCTTGC
>NZ_JAFFOB010000002.1 GCF_016918935.1 Roseitranquillus sediminis | reverse complement strand
CAGGTCGAGGTGCTGACCGATCGCCGCCCCGTTCTCGCTGTCGTCGACCGCGGCTACCGCGGGCACGGCGTCGAGACCACACGCGTGCTGATCAGCGGCACCCGCAGGGGCATCACGCCGTCACTGGCCAGGCTCCTGCGCCGCCGCAGCGCCATCGAGCCGTCGCCAATGATGCTCGAATCATTGGCGCATTCATTGGCGACCGGCCACATGAAGACCGACGGCCGGCTGACGCGCAGCCCGCTCAAGGGAACCACTGGCGACGCGCTCTTCGCCGTCCTCTGCGCCTGCGACCACAACCTCCGCAAGATCCTCGCCCACCTCAGGGCGCTCTTGGCTCTCCTGATCGCCGCCATCCTCGGCGCATTCAG